>NZ_WQIE01000001.1:0-1130683 GCF_013035585.1 Ruegeria sp. HKCCA5839
TCGTTCAAGCCGCAAATTCACCAAGTTTTTTTAGCGAATGGCAGAAATGTCCGCGTAGCAGACATTCACTGAATTCTGCCGAACGTCTGCTCCGAGCCCAAAGCAGACCTTCTCGACCAGTAAATCTCGCCGCTGCAGCATTACTTCTCGTTAACCGGAGCGTCGCGGCGCAGATTAAAGACCGGACATTCATGCTGGCTGCGGCGAAATTCGGAGGCACTACGCTCCGTCGCGGACAAAACACTCGTTGTCTCTGGGGCCGCTGCATGGACTAAACCCACTCGATCGAAACCGTCTTCAACACCGCAGCGAATAAGCCGTCGTTGCGCGCAACAGCGGCTCATTGTAGACTTCAAACAGGGGAGGTAGATCCATGCGTTGGATTATTGCCATCTTTACAACGGCATTCTTTATACTTGGGCCCGCTCAAGCAGGTCAGTTATTCGATGCTGCAAAGCAGGGTGATACAGCGACCGTTAAGGCTCTGTTGGAAAGCGGTACCTCGGTTGATGAGCGGGGGCCCAACAAGGCTACGCCCTTGATTGCTGCTGCGTTGGCTGGAAACACCGAAACCGCTGCGGCTCTGATCGAAGCAGGGGCTGACGTGATGGCGCGTAACCACAGCGGTTTCACTCCACTTCACGCGGCTGCCTTCGGCGGTAAGATTGAGACAGCGCAGCTGCTTCTCGCCAAAGGCGCAGACGTGAATGGACGCATCAACAGGGCCGAAAAGTCACCCATCTTCATGGCGGCCGATGAGGGTCATATCGAGATGATCGAGCTACTGCTCGACAACGGTGCGGATATTGTGACACTCGATAACGATGGCTTTTCGGTTCTAATCCGAACGATGTTCCGTAAACACTATGATATCGTTGGGCTGCTGAAGCAGAACGGAGCCACTTGCCCCCCGCCAGATGCCTTCGGCCCGGAATTTCACCGCCTGTGTTTGGAGGCAGGCACATAAGGTAAGGTCAAAAAATGAACTTTCGACTTCTGATGAGCGGGCTGTTTTTTGCAAGCATGACCACGAGTGCGCTGGCGGATGAGCCCATCAACACTGGGCCTTTCGGCGATGTTGCAATCAAGGGTTATGATACTGTTGCCTAT
The DNA here is from genome assembly GCF_013035585.1 of Ruegeria sp. HKCCA5839. Taxonomy (NCBI): domain Bacteria; kingdom Pseudomonadati; phylum Pseudomonadota; class Alphaproteobacteria; order Rhodobacterales; family Roseobacteraceae; genus Ruegeria; species Ruegeria sp. HKCCA5839. The sequence continues at coordinate 1,111 of NZ_WQIE01000001.1, forward strand.
TTCACCGAAAGCCGTGCGGTAAAGGGATCAAGTGAGTTCGCATATGATTGGCTTGGCACGCCATGGCACTTCAACAGCGCAGAGAACCGCGAACTGTTTAAGTCTGACCCAACCAAATACGCTCCGCAATATGGCGGGTATTGCACATTAGGTGTCGGCCTTGGGGCCAACGCGTCCGAAAACATCGACCCAGTAAATTCGTGGCGGATCATCGATGGGAAGCTTTACTTTATATCGGACCCGACCGGAGCAGAAATGCTGGACCACCCAGAAGGGGAAGCGGTGATCGCCAAGGCGGATGCGAATTGGGAGAAGACCAAGCCGCTGGCAGCCAAGGATTACTCTAATTGACGCGCACCTCGGATGATGGTCATCCGCCAGGGCTAAAGTGAAACAGAATATGCGGGTTGATGTAGCTGTAAGGCTCGCTCGCCCCGACCTCTTCTTCGGCATTTTTGTAGACCATGCCACAAGCCGGGCGACCAAGCGAAAGACCGGGTTGTTGTAAGCACAATGTGTCGTCTTTCACAAATGCCGATCCAGTGACAAACAATGTGGATGCGCGCAAGGCCATACTTCCGTTCTCTGAAATCTGCATCAAGCCGGGTCCGCGGCCTTCGAAGTTTCCCTGCCATACGTTGCCGTCTATCAGAGCGGTAACCGCGTCGGCAGATAGCTTTTCGCGAGCGCCAGGTTGAAAGTCGAAGGGCCATTCCTGCACGCCCGCAGTCAACATTGCATCAATGATCCGATCGAGTTCTTCCTGCTTCCGAAAATGCGCAAACAAGACCTTGTAGAGTTGCGCCGAAGTATGCGGAGCAAATTCGGCCACCTCGTCTGCAGTTGCTTGCGCCTTTTGCGTCTGGCCAGCCTCTCCATAGGCGGCCGCGAGGATGTTAAAGTAGTCCTCAATACCTTGAGAATTGCCTTTTATCTCCTCAAGGATTTCGACGGCACGTTGGGGACGCCCTGTCAGAATATATGACAAGCTTGCGATCTGACGTGCATAGCCCGGCAATAGTGGGTTGAGACGCAGAGCCGTTTCGAAATTCTCGATCGCCTCTTCATGTCGGCCGTAGAATGTTTGCGCAAAGCTCAGCGCAAGATAAGCAGATGCTTCACCGGGGGCCTTCTCGACAGAAAGCTGCGCCGAGCGCATCGCTTCCTCATACCTTCGATCCACAGTCTGCAACTCGCTTAATACGGCAAAAGGCATCGCCGCATCGGGATCAATTTCTAAGGCACGACCGGCATGTTCGTAGGCGCGTTTCCGGGCGACCGGAAAGGGCAGCACATCGTCATAGTTACGGCGCATGATCAATGCCTCGGTGCGGGCCTGTGCCGCGAATGCCCTGGCAAAAGTCGGGTCGATTGCGGTTGCGTCCGAATAGAGGCTCAACGCTTCGCGCAGCCCGGGCCGAAACCCGCTGCGAGCGGCTTCTTCGGCTCTGAGAAAGAAGTCATATGCTTCCAGATCCGTTGTAGGTAGGCGTTCGATCCGCTCCTTTTCGGACACACTCACATCCACACCAAGTTGATCAATGATCTCATTTATCAGGCCAGCTTCCATGGAGAAAATATCGGCTTCGTCTCGCTCCAACCGCTCGGCCCATACTGTCTGCCCGCTGCTCACATCTGTCAGCCGCGCGTTGACCAAAAGCCGAGTTCCCGCTCTGCGCACGCTGCCTTCGAGAACATAGCCCACCCCCAACTCGCGACCGATGGCCCTGCTGTCGATTGTCCGGTCCCGATAGGAAAACGCGGTGTTGCTGCCGATCACCATCAGCCCGGCGACTTTCGAGAAATCTGTAATCAGATCGTCCGTGAGCCCATCTGCGATGTAGCGTTCCGCGTCTGGCAGCCCGAGGTTTTCAAAGGGCAACACAATGAGAGAAGGCAGCCCGTCCTCTGCTGCGATAATTTCACTTTCAGCGCCGCCGAAAAGGGCAACTATGCCATCACGCAATATAAAAGCGGCACCTGAAAGAATCGCTATTACGGCCACCGCCGTGACAGCGCGTCGAACTTTGAAGCGAGACAGTGAAGTGTATCTCGAGCCATTCGGGTCCGCCATCCGAAATACCGTGAGAGGCTCAGGTATGTTTTTGACCCGGTGGACACCCGCAGATTCAAATGGCTTACTGACTTTGCCGCGCGTGTGTTCGTAAACCTCGCGCGAGATGCAGATGCCTCCGGGCGTAGCTAGGGGTTCCAGGCGCGCCGCAATGTTAACACCGTCTCCGTAAATGTCGTCGCCATCGATGATCAGATCTCCCAGGTTGATACCGATCCGCAATTCGATACGCTGGTGGGGATCAATGGTGTCGTTTTTGTCCTTAACCGCCTCCTGTATCTGGATCGCAGCCTCCACGGCATCAACAACGCTTGCAAATTCGGCCAGCAGTCCGTCGCCGATAAGCTTGACGATCCGCCCGTTCTTTTCATCTATCAAACGGGTGAGGATGTCTTGGCGCACCGTGGTCAAACGTTCGAAGGTGCCCACCTCATCCTCGGCCATCATACGGCTGAAACCGACTACGTCTGCGGCGAATATGGCGGCAAGCCTGCGTTCCAAGGTTTGCCCCTCTCCTCCAAATATGGGCAGTACTGCGAAGGTAACACTGAAAAAACGTGACGGAAACTGCGCTCGCTCAAAATATTTGGCTGGGCGGGTGCTTGTCGTTCAAAGGTACGGTGGCGCAATAAGCCAATTGTCTCCGCAGCAGCATAATGCAGCTTGCTCCGCATTTGAGACACTATATCCGAGCGAAGCGAACGGCCTGATTAAGTTTTTGCCTATATGCATGATTTGAACGTCCGGTATCGAGAAATCGTGCTGCGCTGTCGCGGGTGATACCGTGACACTGTCGAGCAATCGATTTGATTTTCGCTGCGCCAGCATCGGGCGGCTTTGTCCGCAACTCGGACATAGGTCCTATTAAAACCAACGTCCGGTTCCAGTTGCTTTGTGGACATCCGATAATAGTGCTCAGTTGACCGCGTTGAATGAGTAGGTGCTCCATTTCTCGTCAAAATGCGGCGTCGCTATCGACTCAAAGCGTTCCGTGATAACCTCGGCGAATTTAGTGGGGGGAAATCCCGATGGAGTATTATGACCTCGGCGCCTACACCCGTACAGGTTGCACATGGTCGCGAAGACTACGGCTAAGAAACGGTTTGGCCAAGTGATAGACGTTCGCTAATTGTTCCCATTGTGCCCGCGTCGATTCCACCTGTCAGACCGCACCCGTCGAAACCATTTCGCAAGATGAAAGATGCCGCGCGCGATCATCAGCTTGTGACGCTGCGGTGTTTGATCTGCTTCAAGCGGATGAATTACCTAGCTTCTGATTTAGTCGGCATAGTTGGGCCCGACTGGCCGGTGCATCACGTGCCATTCGGTTGCCATAAGCATGGGCGCGATTGTGTTGATGTGAAGGTATGGTCGCCAGGCTTGGAGCATTTAGGAAAACTACCGATCCGCAGACCGGCACGAGTTATACAGACATGGAAGACTGTCATGTTGGGGGATGACTAGCAGCTAGCCTTCGCAGACGCGATCGAGCCAGGGCCAACTTTTGAACCTATCGCCGCTTGCGCGGATGTGGCTGTATCTTTGCAGGCTCTGCCAGCTCCTATGGCCTGAAACGCTTGCGGCCTGCGGGATCGTATACGCCATTTCAAACAAGCGGCTCACGCCTTCGTGCCTCAAATCGTGGAACCGAAGGTCATCAATCCCATATAGGCTGCACGCCCGTGTGAAGCTGGCAGAAACAGTGTCAGAGTGGTAAGGGAATATCCGCTTTTCGTCGTTCTTTCGCGGCATTGAATCTATCACTTTCATAGCCTCAGCTGGCAACTCGCACCAAGTATCGTTGCCGATCTTTTCGCCTGGGTGCTTCATATCCCGAACAAGAACCCGAGAATTCTGCGGTTCGTAATCGTCCCAAGTGATGCGTGTTATCTCGCTTTCTCGTCGCGTAGAGAAAATGGCGAAGACAACAACTTTGTGCATCGGCAGAGACCGGCCGCGAAGGAATCTCTCTTCAAAGTGTGTAAGGAGGGTGTCGAGTTCGTCGAGGGTTGGTCGCCGGTCTCGACTTTTCGACTTAGATATGATCCCGAGCGATTTGCCAACCTTCACCGCGTCTTTGATTTTCTGATGATCTAACGGCATTCCCCAGGCGGGCATAGCGATGTCAAAGACCGCGCTCAAATGTGACATATAATTGCCGACAGTCGAGGGTGATCCAACATTGGGCCGCTCGAAAATGAGGCGCGCAAATTCCACAAGGTCTACGCTGGTTATGTCGCCACATTTCTTGTTCGATATCTCGTATTCGTTTCTGATCGTCCGCAGCACCTGAGCTTTTGTATCCCCAATCGCTCGCTCTTGTTCATCAATATATCGATCAATCGCGTCACCCAGCGTCACGCTCGGTTTAATCACGGAATCCAGCCCGCCGGGTGCCTTCAACTCTTTTTCTTTGCGGTCCATCCAAGCTTTGGCGGTCGGCCTTCGATCAAATGTTCTGCTTGTTTGGTAGACGATCTTGCCGTCTTGCTTTATGAGAATTTGTGCTCTGAAGCTGGTTGTTCCGTCTGCGCGCTTGCGCTCAACAATGCTACCCATGAATGCCTTTTTCAGTAGTCCAAACAGTAAAATCGTAGTCCATGGGGACTACTGGAGAACACAAAACAACGTAAAATAGCGAAAAACAACAAAAAATAATTGAGGAAATTCGGCAGGCAGTAGAGTTGAAAAGCAAGCTATGACGTTGAAAAAAAACAAATATATGCTATCCGTTGCCCCGATGATGGATTGGACCGACCGTCATTGCCGGTACTTCCACCGCCTGCTGAGCGCTCGGACGCTGCTCTATACAGAGATGGTCACGGCACCTGCGTTGGTGCGCGGTAGGGCGGTGCATTTGTTGGCGTATAGTCCTGAAGAACATCCCGTGGCGTTGCAATTGGGGGGCTCGGATCCGCAGGAACTGGCGCAGGCGGCAGTGTTGGGGGCCCAGGCTGGCTATGATGAGATCAACCTCAATTGCGGATGCCCGTCGGATCGGGTGCAGTCGGGGACGTTCGGGGCTGTTTTGATGAAAGACCCCGCGCGGGTGGCAGAGTGCGTGGCCGCGATGCGAGAGGCGGTGGATGTCGATGTCACCGTCAAATGTCGCATCGGGGTGGATGATCAGGATCCCGAGACCGTCTTGCCTGAATTTCTGGACCGGATCCGCGCGGCCGGGTGTCGGCGCGTGACGATCCATGCGCGCAAGGCTTGGTTGCAGGGGCTCAGCCCCAAGGAAAACCGGGATATCCCACCTTTGGACTATGATCTTGTCCACCGGATGAAAGCGGAGTTTCCAGACCTGCATATCTCGATCAACGGCGGGATCACTTCAATTGCGCAGGCCAAGACCCATCTTGAGGCGGGGCTGGACGGGGTGATGATCGGACGGGCGGCCTATCACCAGCCTGCAGATATTCTGGCGAGCGCCGATCCGCAGATCTTTGGTGCGGGCGAGGTCGCCGATCCGGTGGCGGTTGTCCATAAGATGGTGCCTTATGTCGAACGTCACCTTGCCAGCGGTGGACGGTTGCACCAGATCACCCGGCATATGCTGGGGCTGTTTGCCGGACGTCCTGGTGCGCGGGGATGGCGGCGTGCGCTGTCAGAGGGCGCGGTGCAGGACAAGGCTGGCCCCGAGGTGATGCTTGACGCGCTGGCCCGCGTGACGCAGACGCAAGTGAAACAGGCGGTGTAAGACGGCCCCGGTGCCGTGGATGGGGGAATGATGCCCGAAACGATGTTGCTGGCCCAGATGCTGGGCCTTTTGCTGGTGATCGGTGCATTGGCCGGAGTGCTGGCAGGATTGTTGGGCGTGGGCGGCGGTATCGTGCTGGTGCCTGCGTTCTTTTATGCCTTTCAGACGCTTGGATATGGTGGCCCGCAGTTGATGCAACTGTGCCTGGCCACGTCGCTGGCGACCATCATTGTGACCTCGGTGCGCTCGGTCCTCAGCCACAACAAGAAAGGCGCGGTAGATTGGGAGATCCTGCGCGGTTGGGGGCCCGGCATCGCAATTGGCGCGATGGTTGGTGTTCTGGTGGCATCGGCGCTGCGGACCGAATGGCTGCAGGCCCTGTTCGGTATTCTGGGTGTGGTCATTGGCCTCTATCTGGGGCTGGGTCGGTCGGAATGGCGCTTGGGTGATGCGATGCCCAAGGGGGTGCGCCGCGCGATCCTGTCGCCTGTCATGGGGTTTCTGTCGGTGCTCATGGGGATCGGAGGTGGCAGCTTTGGTGTGCCGCTGATGAGCCTTTACAACACACCGATCCACCGCGCCGTGGCCACCGCTGCCGGGTTTGGCGTAATCATCGCGGTGCCTTCGGTGCTGGGCTTTTTGTTCGTGCCGATTGCGCCGGAACACCGCCCGCCTCTGACCATCGGAGCGGTGAACCTTGTCGCGTTTGTCATCGTCATAGCCATGACCACCGTGACGGCACCTTGGGGGGTCAAGCTGGCGCATGCGATGGATCCAAAGCCGCTCAAGCGCGTGTTTGCCGTGTTCCTGACGCTTGTGGCTCTGAACATGCTGCGCAAAGCGCTGGGCTTTTGATCGGCTTTGACGATACGGGCTGGATCAGGTTCCCAAAAGACCCGGCTCTGTTGGATTGGATCCGCCACGCTTTGCCCGCCGCACGCACCGCAGTCACTGACCCGACCAATGCGCGCTGGCTGGAATGCGAAGGCACGTGGTTTATTGGCGTCGATGTTCTGGACAATGATCCGCAGGGCCGAGTGGGACAGTCAGGGCCTCTGGCCGGGCAGGCGATGACATTCGTTGCCGAAAGATACGGAACGCTTCCGTTGCACAAAGGGCAGGTTTCTGTGATTTATCCGGGGTATCCACGTCCCCGCGCGGGTGAGAGCGCGGCGGCTGCACGTTATCGTCGCAACCGCGACGCCGCCCATGTGGATGGGTTGCGCCCCACGGGGCCGGATCGTCGCCGCCGGGTGGAAGAGCCGCATGCCTGGATACTGGGTATCCCGCTGACCGAAGCCAGCGCTGACGCCGCCCCCATGGTGGTGTGGGAGGGCAGTCACAAAGTCATGGGCGCAGCTTTTGCCCAGGCGCTGGAAGGCAAGCCGCGTGACAGGATGCATCTTGAGGACATCACTGACATCTATCAGGCGGCACGGCGCAAGGTGTTTGACAGCTGCCCGCGTATAAAACTGCCTGCAGCGCCGGGTGAGGCATACATTTTGCACCGCCATTGCCTTCACGGGGTTGCACCCTGGGGTGAGACGGCGACAGCCGGGCCCGATGGAAGAATGATCGCCTATTTCCGACCCGAATGCGCGGGCGGTGTAGCCGAGTGGACCGAATCCCCGTAACCTCTTGCCATTGTTGGTTTGGGAGGTTGTTGAAATGATTTCTATTCAGGTGAATTCCGACGGCTCGATCATCGAAGCGGAGCTGTCAGGAGAGGTGACCAGCGCGGACTATTCCTCAAAACTGGTTCCAGCGATCGAGACGGCGCTTGCAGACAACGATTCTGTGCGTCTGCTGGTGATCGTGACGCCGGAATTCAAAGGGTATGATCTGGGCGCCGCGTGGTCGGATACAAAGCTTGGCCTCAGTCACTGGCGCGGGTTTGACCGTCTGGCTGTTGTGGCCGACCAGGGTTGGGTGCAGACCAGTGTGCGCCTGGCGGCGCCAATCCTGCCATGCCCGGTACATATCTTTAGTTTAGAAGAACTGGAAGAGGCCCGCAGATGGATCCGCGAATCCCTTGGTGCGATCCATGTAACGGATTTGGGTGGGCCTTGCGTTCAGGTCAGCCTGATGGGGAAGGTTGACTCAGCCGAATACGCGCAGGCGCAGACGGACCTGGATGCCCTGCTGCACGAGCGCGAAGGGTTCCGGCTGTTGATCGACCTGCGCGAATTTGACGGTTGGCAGGGGCTGACGGCCATGGCATCGCATTTCCGCTTGGCTGCGGGTCACATCGGGATGCTGGATCGCGCTGCCATTGTCGGGGACAAAGCCTGGCAGAAAATGGCGCAGCGGATGGCAAGCCATGTCTTGGGAACGCGCACGCAATATTTCTCATCGGACGAGTATGAGAATGCCAAGTCTTGGCTGGCATCAGGATAAGGGGTCGGAAAGATGTCGATCCGCCAAGAGCTTAAAGCCGTGTTTGAAGCCTATGTTGCGGCCTACCGACGGTTGGACGCCAAAGGCTGCGCAGCGTGTTTTACACCAGACGGGCAGCTTTTTTCTCCGTTCGGTCATGCCAAGGGGCAGGGTGCAATCCAAGCCTTGCATGCGGACTGGCTTGCCGAAGGGGGCGAGACCAAAGAGATGTCGATTTTGGATGCGCACCAATCTGGAAACACCGCCTGGTGTGTTGCGCAATACTCCGAAAGTGACAGTGACGAACGGGGCGTTTCGGTCAATATCCTTGGCCGTCAAGCCGATGGAACGTGGCGCATTCGGGTGTGCAGCCTGAACGAAGACTAGTCGCGAGTCAGTCGAGCGGCACGCCCGCCACGGCGTTTTGCCAGACGCGGCTTGCGGTCGGGCAGGTCCTGCATGATTTTTGCCCGTTCCGAACTGTCCATTTTGGACCAGCGGGTGATCTCATCGATGGTGCGGTAACAGCCGGTGCAAATACGCTCGGTCGGATGAACGACGCAGATCTGGATGCAAGGGCTTTCGACCTCGTTCCGTTTCCAAACCATTTTTGTCATATCTGTGTTCCGATCCATCAAAGAAAGCGCAGCCGATCCAGCGCGCCTTGCAGAATATAGCCTGCCGCCACGTGATCAATAACCTCTCCGCGACGTTTTCGTGTCGTATCCGCCTCGAGCAGTGCTTTTTCTGCCGCAACCGTGCTCAGCCGTTCGTCCCAGAACCCGATTGGTATTTCGGTCAAACGTGAAAGGTTTCGTGCAAAAGCGCGGGTCGATTGACAGCGCGGGCCCTCGGATCCGTCCATATTGCGCGGCAGACCAAGAATTATGCCTCCGATCTCGCGATCGGCGATGATTTCAAGCAGGCGGGCCGAGTCCAGCGTGAATTTCTTGCGCCGCACCGTCTCCAGTGGGCTGGCGACCGTGCGCATCCGGTCGGACACCGAAACCCCGATGGTCTTTTCGCCCAGATCGAGCCCCATCAGGGCTGTCATCGGGGCCAGAGATCCGACGAAATCTTCGAAGACGTCATGGATCATTTGGCAATCCCTGCACGCAGCGCGGCTTCTTCGATCAGTCGCAACGCTTCTGGGTCATCGGCAAAGACTGTTTCGGCCTCGTCCCGGATCGCGATAGCGCGCCCGGCTTCGCCCAACACGCCAAGAGCTGCGATCAGACGTGCCCAGTCTTGTGGCGATCCACCTTCGGTTGCCAGCCGGTCGGACAAATTGTTGACCATCCCTCGGATCATTTCTTGCCGCTCTTCGGGGGTCATTTCGGCGGCAGCGTCGACATCTGCCTGTGTCGGGCCTGGCGCAGACGGGCTTAGGTTCGGCGCGTTGAAGACACCGGCCCGGAAGGCAAGTTCATCCAGTTGGGCACGTATGGCCTGAACCCAGGGTGCGTCTGCCGGGGATGTACGCACAATGTCCACCCACAGGCGGTAGGCCAGATCAGGGCGCCCGGTCTGTGCCAGCATCTGCCCCATGTAATAGCGCGCAGGCCCCAGGTCCGGGTTGCGTTCCAGCGCTTGGGCCAGGGCCTGCTCAGCCTCGGGTGAGACATAACCGCCGGCCGCAAGGATCATCATCTCGGCCAGATCCGCATAGTTTTGGGCACTCGCCGCGTCGCCGGAGAGTTCGATCACACGGGTCTGAGCCTCATAGCCAGCTTTGAAATTGCCTACATTGGTTTCGTGCTGGGCCAACAAAATGTGGCCCTGCAGATCATCCGGCCTTTGCCCGACCGCATCGCGCAGCTGAGTCAAAAGCGTCTGGTACTCTTCCGTCAAAGCGCTGGGCTGTGCTGGTGGCGCTGCTGCTTCGGCGGCTGTCTGGCTTGGGCGGTTCGCGTGGAACTCGGTCGCCAGAGCAATCCGCTCGGCCAGGGGCATGTCGGGAAAGCCTACCGCGCCCATCTGGCGATACATCAGCATCGCGCCTGCGATCAGGAAGGCGCCAACACTAACCAGCGTGATGACGGTAACAGCGCGCGACGGGCCGGTGCCGGAATGCTCGCCTTGCATCTGAGCATCGGCGGCCAGAATCCGACGCGAGATCTCGGTCCGGACACGCTCGGCATCCTCGTCACCGATCACTCCACGGGCCAGATCACGATCCACGCTTGCCAATTGCTCGCGATAGACGCGCAGGTCATAGGCCGCTGCGGGCTCGCCCTGGCTGCGCCCACGCAACAACACGAATCCCAGAAAACCGCTGACCACAGCCGCGATGAAAAAGATGAGAATCCAGAACGTCATCGTCCCTCCTGACCCAATGCTTCGATTTAGACCTCTGAGGACTGCGAAAAAAGAGGCAAAAGACCGCGAAGCGCGCTCATGTCGCAATAGTGCGATATTGCGGCGCTGCATGGCACGGCTAAAATGTCGCCGCGCGGCATATCTGCGCCAATCACCGAACCGGATGGATTCGCTCATGAAACACTACTCAGCTTTTGCTGTTGCCCGAGAAGCGTTGCGCTATCACACAGGGTGGGAACGCGCCTGGCGCTCGCCCCAGCCCAAGAAACGTTATGACGCAATTATCGTGGGCGCTGGCGGGCATGGTTTGGCGACGGCATATTATCTGGGTCGGAACTACGGCATCCAGAATGTGGCCGTGATCGAAAAGGGCTGGCTGGGCGGTGGCAATACCGGGCGCAACACGACGATCATCCGGTCGAACTATCTGCAAGACCCGTCTGCGGCGCTCTATGAAAAAGCGCGCAGCCTCTATGAGGACCTGAGCCAGGAGCTGAATTACAACATCATGTTCAGCCCGCGCGGGGTGATCATGTTGGCGCAGACCCAGCATGAAATTCGCGGCTATCAGCGCACTGCGCATGCCAATGCGTTGCAAGGGGTCAAGACCGAATGGATCGGGCCCCAGCGCGTGAAAGAACTGGTGCCGATCATCAACCTCGATGGTCCCCGCTATCCGGTTCTGGGCGGGCTCTGGCAGGAACGCGGCGGCACCGCGCGCCATGACGCGGTGGCCTGGGGCTATGCGCGCGCCTGTTCGGCCATGGGGATGGATATCATCCAGCAATGCGAAGTGACCGGCGTGCGCTCGGACAATGGCCGGGTCGTCGGGATCGACACCACCAAAGGCGCCATCGATTGTGACAAGCTGGGCATCGTGGTTGCGGGCCATTCCGGTCAGTTGGCCGAGATGGCGGGCTTTCGTCTGCCGCTTGAGGCCGTGGCGCTACAGGCGCTGGTGTCAGAGCCGATCAAGCCCTGCATGGATGTGGTGGTCATGGCCAACACTGTGCACGGGTATATGTCGCAATCCGACAAGGGCGAAATGGTGATCGGTGGCGGTACCGACGGGTTCAACAACTACACCCAGCGCGGCAGCTTCCACCATATTGAAGAAACCGTCCGCGCATTGGTTGAAACCTTCCCGATGATCTCACGCCTGAAGATGCTGCGGCAATGGGGCGGGATCGTGGACATGACCGGTGACCGCTCGCCCATCCTGTCGAAAACGCCGCTGGGCAATTGCTTTATCAACTGCGGCTGGGGCACCGGTGGCTTCAAGGCCATTCCGGGCTCGGGCTGGGGCATGGCACAGCTGATGGCCACGGGCCATTCACCCCTTACCGAAGCCTTTACTCTGGATCGCTTCAAGGAGGGTCGCTTTATTGACGAAAGCGTGGCCGCCGGGGTGGCGCATTGATGTCAGTCGACACCATCTCCACCGCTATCGCTTGCGTCGAACCATTCAGAACGGTTCGGCCTGCGGCTGCGTTGTCGAGCGGTTTTGCGTTCTTCGGATCGAAATATCAGTGCGGCCACCAACGAGATTGCGGCAAGGGTACAAATAACAGTCAAGAAAATTGTAAAAATATCCATCCGCTCAATTTGCGCGTGTGGAGTGCGAAAATCAAGCAAGGAGTGGCGCAATGCTGATCCTGAGATGCCCCTGTTGCGGAGTCGACGCAGAAGAAACCGAATTGGCCGCCGGTGGCGAAGCGCATCTTAAGCGTTTTGGGCCGGGATCGTCCGATGACGATTTCCACGACTATCTGTTCATGCGCGAGAACCCCAAGGGCGTACATTTCGAGCGCTGGCGCCACGCCAATGGCTGCGGCAAGTGGTTTCATGTCGCCCGCTGCACCCGGACGCTCGAAGTGTTCGGCACCTATTCCGCCCAGACGACAGAACCCCCGCAAGAGATCAAAGACACCATCACCGCAAAACGCCCAGGCTGGACCTGGAGAGAGTTCTCGTGATGCTTCATCTTTTCCAAAATACTCCCGCCGGAGGCCCTGACGCCTCCACCTGCGAAAGGTCCGCAGCATGAGCACCCGCCTGACAAAACAGGGCCGGCTTATCGACCGGTCAAAGAAGATCTCGTTCACCTTCAATGGCACAACGATGCAGGGCTATGCGGGGGATACGCTGGCCTCGGCGCTTCTGGCGAACGATCAGATGATGATGGGCCGGTCGTTCAAATACCACCGCCCGCGCGGTGTGGTGGCCAGCGGCGCGGAAGAGCCCAATGCTCTGGTCGGTTTGGGTCAGGGCAATCGGTTTGAACCGAACCAACGGGCCACCACGACCGAGCTGTTCAATGGTCTGATATCGGTGTCGCAGAACCACTGGCCCAATCTGGATTTCGACATCGGTGCGGTGAACACGGCGCTGGCGCGGTTTTTGCCAGCGGGCTTCTACTACAAGACGTTCATCCACCCAAAACCGTTCTGGAAACATATCTACGAGCCGTTCATCCGTCAGTCTGCGGGCTTGGGCAAAGCGCCTGACAAAGACAGCCGGGATGCGGACACCTATGAGCATTTTTATGCCTTTACGGATGTTCTGGTAATCGGTGGGGGCGTTGCCGGTCTGCAAGCCGCCAAGGCGGCCGCTCAGTCCGGTGCCAAGGTGATGCTGATCGAGCAAACGGCCCATTGGGGCGGGCGTGCTCCGGTAGACGGCGGAAGCGTTGACGGCCAACCTGTGGATAAGTTCGTGGAACAATTAGTTTCCGAATTGGAAACAATGAAGAACGTCACCCTGCGAAACAGATGCATGGGGGCAGGCGTTTACGATCATGGCTATGCGCTGGGATACGAGCGCCTGACCGACCATAACCCCGGCATGCAAGTCCCGCGTCATCGCTTGTGGCGCATCCGGGCCAAGCAGATCGTAACAGCCACGGGTGCTATCGAACGCCCGTTGTCATTCGCGGGGAACGACGTACCCGGTGTGATGCTCGCGTCGGCGATGCGCGACTATCTTGTGAACTGGGGCGTGGTTCCGGGCGAACGAGTGATCATCGCCACCAACAATGATGACGCCTATCGCAGCGCAATCCTGCTGAAACAGGCAGGTGTGGATGTTCTGCGTGTGGTTGATGCCCGCGCCACCGCCGGTCCACTGGCGGAAGAAGCGCGGCAACTGGGTATCCGCGTTGATCCCGGCAAGGCGATTGCAAAGGTCAAGGGCGGTAAGCGGGTCAAATCGGTGCAATTGTGCAATCAGGAGGGTATCGGCGGCGCACGCGAAGAGGTCGAGGCCGACGCGGTTGCGATGTCGGGCGGCTGGTCCCCGGTGGTGCATCTTTGGTCTCATTGCGGCGGCAAACTGATTTGGGACGAGGCGCAAGCGCATTTTCGCCCCGATCCGACGCGTCCTCCGCTGGGCGCAGATGGCGAAGGCTTTGTCATTGCTGCTGGCAGCGCAAATGGGCCTCTGGCGCTGGGCGACATTCTGGCCGATGCCGATGCGGCAGGCAAAGCGGCGGCCAAGGCGGCGGGGCACAAGCCCAAGCGCGCGAAGGCTCCGGTGGGTGAGGCCAGTTCCGAGGCTCCGATGGAGCCTGTATGGCTGATGCCCGCCAATGCTGACATCCAACTGCGCGGTAAGGCATGGCTGGATTTTCAGAACGATGTCAAAGTCTCGGACGTACAACTGGCCGCGCGCGAAGGCTATGAAAGCGTCGAACATACCAAGCGATACACCACGCTGGGCATGGCGACAGATCAGGGTAAACTAAGCAATATCAACGGTCTGGCGATCCTTGCTAATGCGCTTGATGCTGAGATTCCTCAGGTCGGAACAACCACCTTCCGCCCGCCCTATACCCCGATTTCGATGGGGGCCATCGGTGGCGAAGCGCGGGGCGAGGTATTCCAGCCGATCCGCCAAACCCCGATGCATGACTGGCACGACAAGCATGGCGCTGATTGGGAGCCCGTGGGCCATTGGCGCCGGACATACGCCTATGTCCGACCCGGCGAGTCGGTGCATGATGCGGTGAACCGCGAGGTTAAAAACACGCGCGAAAACCTTGGCCTGCTGGATGCCTCGACCCTTGGCAAGCTGATCGTCAAAGGCCCCGATGCGGGCCGTTTCCTGGACATGATGTACACCAACATGATGTCCACGCTGAAGGTCGGCAAATGCCGCTACGGTCTGATGTGTTCCGAGAATGGTTTCCTGATCGACGATGGCGTTGTGGCTCGGATCGATGAGGATACCTGGCTCTGCCACACAACCACAGGCGGAGCGGAGCGCATTCATGGCCATATGGAAGAATGGCTGCAGACCGAGTGGTGGGACTGGAAAGTCTATGTCGCCAATGTGACCGAGCAATATGCGCAGGTCGCCGTGGTCGGCCCCAATGCCCGCAAAGTTCTGGAAAAGCTGGGCGGTATGGATGTGTCGAAAGAGGCGCTGCCCTTCATGGAATGGCGCGATGGCAAGATCGGTGATTTCGACTGCCGCGCTTACCGAATCTCTTTCTCGGGTGAGCTGTCCTATGAGATCGCGGTACCCGCAAGTCAGGGTCAGGCGTTCTGGGACGCGCTGATGGAGGCGGGTCAGGAGTTCGGCGTGATGCCCTATGGCACCGAATGCCTGCACATTCTGCGAGCCGAAAAGGGCTTTATCATGATCGGGGATGAGACCGACGGCACCGTGATCCCGCAGGATCTGGGGCTGCATTGGGCGCTGTCCAAAAAGAAAGAGGACTACTTGGGTAAACGCGCCCATGACCGCAGCCATATGACCGACCCAGATCGTTGGAAACTTGTGGGGCTTGAGACTGTGGATGGATCGGTTCTGCCCGATGGGGCTTATGCCGTGGGCGAGGGCGTCAACGCCAACGGCCAGCGCAACATGATCGGGCGTGTGACGTCGACCTATTACTCGGCCAATCTGGGCCGGGGCATCGCCATGGGCTTGATCAAACACGGTCCCGACCGGATGGGCGAGATCGTCGAGTTCCCCGGCACCGATGACAAAATCTACAAGGCCAAGATCGTGGACCCGATCTTCTATGACAAAGACGGGGAGAAGCAGAATGTCTGAACCCATCAGCGCACTGAACCACGCCAGTTATGACGGGATCGCAAGCGTCAAGGAATGTGGTCTGCAAGGCATGATCACCCTGCGTGGAGACCTGTCCGACAAGCTTCTGGCCAAGGCCGTAAAAGATGCTACCGGTCAGAAAGTGCCAGGTCAGCGCGAGGCTTTGGTCAAAGGCGACACGGGTGTCTGCTGGATGTCTAGCGACGAGTTGCTGGTGCTTGTTCCCTACGCCGAAGTGGGCGCAAAGCTGTTGGCCATGACCACAGACTTGGGCGGAGCGCACGCGTTGGCCGTCAATGTTTCGGACGCGCGCGCCGTGTTCAGCGTCTCGGGCAGCCATGCACGCGATGTAATGGGCAAACTGGCCCCGGTCGATTTCTCACCTCAGGCGTTTCAACCTGGCCAAATCCGCAGAACCCGCCTGGCACAAGTAGCCGGGGCATTCTGGATGGATGACGCAGACACCTTCCGCGTGGTCTGTTTCCGTTCGGCAGCCGACTACGTGTTCAAACTCTTGAAGACTGCCGCGCAGCCCGGCAGTGAGGTCGGAGCCTACAACCGCTAGGCCCGCCCAGGGGCACCATGAGATAGCAAAATTGTTGCTCGCATCCGCATGCGCTCGGTTGGGAATTGGCAGCGCTGTCCTTTTTTATTGCTTCGGTTTGCCTTGCGTTTTAACGCTCGACATCATTCATCTATAGATAGATTGAATTTTGCTCCCTTAATCTATTGCGAGAATTTTTTCGCTCCGCTATCGTACCCGTAATAAAGAAATAGTGTGCGGATTTTTAAGGGTTTATGCGCAAAAAGATTGCGTCTGCATTGTGTATTGCAGCATTTTTTTGTGTCTTCTTCGGAAACAGTCGCCGAGTCATATTCCGAAAGTTTCGAATGTACGTTTGATCGTGGACTTGCGAACCTACCGACCCCGACACGGGTTGTGTTTTCGGTCGATGAATCTCGGCGCTCTGCATTGTTACGCCAGGTCGATATTCCCGGAATCGTCACCAGCAGGCTTGCAGCAAGCATCGATCGGGATAGCTTCCGCCTTATTTCGATTTCCTGGCCCGGTGACACATACCTGATTGCTGCAACCAATCGGCCCACGCATGCTGGCGATAATCGAAGCAGAATTCGCGATTTAAGATTAACAGAGTTTTCCCTTTTTCTTGATCGGGGAAACAACCAAGCCATCGTGCGATCGAAGGTCGCTGACGGGGCTTCTCTGATCGGAAACGCAAAGGGGAAGTGCGTTCCCGTAGATCTCAACAATTGAAAGCAAACAAAAGGGTACGTTTTTGAAAACAAAGGTTATTGCATTTGCAATTGGTGTTTCGCTTTTACCGTTAACGGTTGCAGCGCAGTCCTACAAAGAGACATTTGAATGTAGTTTCGCAAAAGGTCTTGCAAACCGGCCAACCCCTTCGAAAGTTGTCTTCTCAGTGGATGAATTTGGTCGATCTGTTGTTTTGCACGACGTCGAGATGCCCAAGATCACTACAAGGCCCGGTACGGGGCGGGTCAAACGCGACACGTTGCGCGTTTTGTCGATCGCTTGGAGCGGTGAAACATATGTTTTCGCGGACAGTGGGCGGTCATATGCGTCCAACGAGTCTAGATACGATGCCGTTGATCTTCTGGATGTCGATTTCTCGCTGACACTGGATCGTCGAAACATGAAAGCGATCGCGAAATCGAAAACTTCGGTGGCCTATGCCTCGCGAGATGGTTTTGCCGATGGCTCCTGCACGAAAATCTCAAATCCAAACGGCTAATAGGGGACGAAATGAAAACGAAACTGCTTACGATAGCATTTGCTATGATGGCCTGCGGCGCAAACGCCGCCGTGCAGAACTATGATTGCCAATTGCACAGTATCGAGGCGCAGGGTTGGATTCCGCAGCGCGTGATCCTGAGCGTTGATACAGACGGCAAACAAGCACGCGCCTTCGACGGCCATATTCGCGAGTCCAACAATCTGGCAGGCTTGGAAGAATTCACACCAGCTAAAGCCAAGCTTAAGACAACCTCGAAGGGCGAGTATCGTCTGACATGGAAGGTCAGATTGTCGTCCAATAGCAGCCGCCGGTACCGCGTGAACTATATTGCGACACTGGATCCACAAACCAACCAGCTGGGCCTGCGGGCGACATTCCCAATGGACGGCCTTTCGAACAGGCCCAGTGGTGAGGGGCCTTGCAAGTTGATCGAAACAAGCCTTTTCTGAATACGCAAAGTGATCAAAAGGTCGCGCGCTGATCAAGATGGCCGCGCGACCCACAACGTTTGACGCTGGTGCGGCTTTTCTTGTCTCTGCCCTTGACCTGCGGCCCTTGCCAAAGCATTTAACCCTTGGAAACTGCAACATTCATTTCAACAGGGGGCCGAGATGGCTTTTGAACTTCCTGATCTTCCTTATGCACATGACGCGCTGGCAGCCAAAGGCATGTCGGCCGAGACGCTGGAATATCACCACGACCTGCACCACAAGGCCTATGTCGACAATGGCAACAAGCTGATTGCAGGCACCGAGTGGGACGGCAAGTCGCTGGAAGAGATCATCGTTGGCACCTACGACAAGTCCGCGGTCGCGCAGAACGGTATCTTCAATAATATCAGTCAGTTGTGGAACCACAACCAATTCTGGGAGATGATGGGCCCCGGCGGCAACGCCATGCCTGGTGAGTTGGAAAAGGCTCTGACCGAAAGCTTCGGTTCGGTTGATGAATTCAAATCGCAATTCAGCGCTGCCGGTGCCGGTCAGTTCGGCTCGGGCTGGGCCTGGTTGGTCAAGAACGCAGACGGCTCGCTGGCCGTCACCAAGACCGAGAACGGCGTGAACCCGCTCTGCTTTGGCCAGACCGCGCTGCTGGGCTGCGATGTGTGGGAGCATTCCTACTACATCGATTTCCGCAACAAACGCCCGGCCTACCTGTCGAACTTCCTCGACAATCTGGTGAACTGGGAAAACGTTGCCTCGCGCATGTGATCTGACGAATACCCGTTTGATGGCCCGTCGGCAGAGATGCTGGCGGGCTTTTTGTTTGGAGTGTATTTGCCCGGATCGCTTTTGCTTCTTCTGAAAGTCGTAGCGGAGCCCAAATTGGTGGCTAGCGATCCGTAAGTTGCCACCCCGAACAATTCGACCTGATTGCAGGTAAGGCTCTGTTTATGTTCATAGCGGGAGAACACGCGATCAGCATCGAGCGCAGTCATATATGTGGACCGGAAGGATCGGACTACCTGAGAGCGATTTGACAGGCATTGCGCTTTATATCATTTTTGCAGTTGCAAGACGCTGCCCCCTCGAAGCTTCTTGTAATTTTGTTGACGTCTTGTGAGTAGCAAGCCCGTCATTAGATGAACGCCGGGGGGGGCGTGATATGCGCCAATTTCTGTTAGTTTTTGTTCTTTGTTTGGCTGGATGCGGTGAAGCATCCCGGGGCTTTTCGGAAACAGAATACTTGCAAAATATAGATAATTATTTGCAGGCGGATGATCGTTGTGGAGTACATCGATATGTGGTCTTGCGACCACGTGCTCTTTACCGCGACGACGAGTTATCAAGGGAATTGCGCGATTTTGTGAGGAATTCACGCGAGGAATGCTCCCCACCTGTCAGACCTGGCTCGAATGGTTCAAGAACTGATCAGCAGGGGCCCACTCTAGAAAATGCAAACAATCGCGCTACACGAGCGACAGCCGACAATGGAACCAACAGCGCAGAAACGAACTCAAAGGATTCGGACGAAATAGAACGGGACGAAAATGAGAGTGAAAGCGGCGCCAGCAATGGCAAAGGCAATGGCAACCGCAACGGTAACGGCAAAGGAAATGGCAACGGCAACGGCAACGGCAAAGGAAATGGCAACGGCAATGGCAAAGGAAATGGTAAAAAGTAATCTCGTCCGAGCCAAAAACAGCACCATCGAAACAGCAGTTTTGTCCGCTTAGCAGACCTTGAAAACCGCGTGTACGCCGAGGCGATCTTATCGCTTCACCACAGGAGAAAACCTGCCGAGGCGCCAACTTTCGAGCTGACGCCTATTGTACGGCCCCCCGCAATACCTAGCTATAGTAGGCGGGAGGGAGAAATCCGCCAAACAAGCAAAGACACCGATTGACCTGCGCTGAAACGACTTGGCGCAGTACGGATAAGATGTGTCTGCACCGCAGGGGGCAGCAAGTTTAACCTTGCAGGAGATCACTATGGGAACACTTGAACAGGGAACATGGGTTGTCATCGCCGATGGAGAAAAGGCATTGGTGATGGAGAATGTCACGGATGCACAGGACCCAAATCTGGTTGTTGTGTCGGTTGAAGAACCCGCCAAAACCCCAACCACCCCCCGGGATCGTGCCGGACGACGGTATGATAACGGACCCAGACAGAAGTCGGCGGTGGACGATAGCGGGTGGCGATCTCAGGCCCGATCCCTGTTTGTTCAAGACGTTGCCAATTTGCTGAACCGAAAAGGCCTCAAGGGGCGGTTTGACCGGTTGGTTCTGGTCGCAAGCCCCCATGTTCTGGGCCTGTTGCGCCGCAGGTTGCACAGCAAGGTGCTGAAGAAAGTGGTGGCCGAGGTCGACAAGACCCTCACCAATCACCCGCTGTACAAGGTCGAAAGGCTGTTGACGGATCGGCTGGCAAAGCCTGCCTGATCCGGGTCGCAGGCTCGGGCGGTACAGGCCGCCCGGCGCCTCAGGTCAGATGGGTGCGCAGGGCCGCCATAGCTGTTTCCGCATCCTCGACCCAGGTAACAAATTCAGCCAGTGAGGCATCGGCAAAGCCCTGATCGATCACCTGATCCAGCAGGGCTTTCAACGCATCCCAATAGCCATCCACATTCATCACCAAAATGGGCTTTTCATGCAGGCCCAGCTGTCGCCATGTCAGGGCCTCGAACAATTCATCCAGTGATCCCGGACCGCCCGGCAAGACGACCACGGCGTCGGCATTCATGATCATCACCTTCTTGCGCTCGTGCATTGTTTCGGTGATCACGAAATGGGTCAGGTCGGTCTTGCCGACTTCGCGTTGCACCAGATGCACGGGGATCACGCCAAAGGTCTCGCCCCCGGCGGCTTGTGCGGATCGGGCCACTTCGCCCATCAGGCCCACATCTCCGGCCCCGTAGACCAGCCGCCAGCCTTCCTTCGCCAGCAAGCTACCGAATTGCTGTGCGGCCTGCGTATAGGACAAATTTACACCATTGCGTGACCCGCAATACACACAGACGGACTTCTGGGGCATATTTGCGTTTCTCCGGGCTTGTGTCTGAGGTTTTGACCCCTGATAGCGGGATTGATAGATTGTCTCAACCGCCGGGCAGAAAGCTTGCGAGACAAGGCGTTTCTGCGGCGGAATGGAAGGATAGGGATGGACGACAAGTCGGGAAGCAATGGTAGCGGATCGTTTGTCTGGGGAACGATCGCCGGTATCGCCGCAGTGATTGCTGCAGGCGGGTTGTATTTGTCGGGGTATTTCGGCACTGCGCCGCAAGAGGCAGAGGTTGAGCCTGTTGAAGCCTCGGCCCCTCAAACGTCTTCCGCGCCGACACCAGAGACAGATCCCGCGCCGGATACAGCCAGCGTCCCGGCTGTTTCGGCCGACGAGGATGTAGCAGAGCCAGCCAAGACCGCAGAGGCGACCGGGCAGCCCGCTGCCGAGGACCCCGCCGCAGAAGAACCAAAGCCGCAACCCGAGATCGCCACGCCAACTCTGGACCAGATTTTTGTCGAACGCGATGGCTCGGCCCTGCTGTCAGGCAGCGGACAGCCTGGCACAAAGGTCAGCGTCAAGCTGGACGGTGAGACGCTGCATGACTTCATGGTTGATAGCAGCGGCCAGTTTGCGGAGTTCGTTTCGATCCCATTTGCAAACAATGCCCGCGGACTGGTTTTGGAAACCGGAGATGGTGATGAGCTGCGTCGGTCCGACGACTATGTAATCGCGGCTTTGCCGGAACCTGAACCCGCGCCCGCGACGGACGCACCGCAGCCTGAAAGCGTCAACACTGAAACTGCAGCCTTGGACGCAACAGTGGAAGATCAGGCAGAGGCCTCGCCAACTGTCAGCAATCAGCCTGACGATGAGGTCGCCAGCGAAGCGGACGGGAACGCGACAGGTCAAGAGACGGTTGAGGTCGCTACGGCAACACCCGAGCCAAACTCGGAAGCGCCAGCTCAGACTGCCGAAGACACGACAACCGAGACAGAAGCGCCGCAACAGCAGGTGGCGATCCTGCGTTCCGGGGAGGAAGGGGTGGAGCTATTGACGCCGCCCACCGTGAACGAAGCGCCGCCCAAACAGATTGAACTGGATACGATCGGCTATTCGGACACGGGTGAAGTTGAGCTGACAGGCCGTGTTCAAGCGGAATCTTCCGTACGCCTGTATTTAAACAACGAGTTGGTCGCCGATCTCAATCCATCGGATGACGGTGACTGGCGCGGCGAAGTTGAAGGCATCGACCCCGGCGTCTATACGCTGCGCGTGGACGAGGTTGATGACGCAGGCACCGTGGTCAGCCGGTTGGAGACACCCTTCAAACGCGAACCGGTTGAAGTATTGCAGGCGGCTGAGGCAGCAGCGACACCTGAACCAGGGGCAGAGGTGCCGACAATTCGGTCTGTCACAGTTCAACGCGGCGACACGTTGTGGGCGATATCGCGAGAACGGTTCGGCGATGGAATCCTTTACGTCAAACTGTTCGAAGCAAACCGGGATTCGATCCGCGATCCTGATTTGATCTATCCCGGTCAAATCTTTACCGTCCCGGAATGATACTCGCCTCTGGCCCGTTCTGGGCCCGGGCCACTTTCTGAACAAAACCAAGGCACGCCATGAGACGTAAGGGCGCGACCCAATCCGAAGATATGCCTGACGCTGACGAACGTCGCTCGGGTTTGCGCACGATCCGCAAGGTGGCGCCTTACCTGTGGCCCGATGATCAGCCTTGGGTGAAACGTCGCGTTGTTCTGGCGTTGTCCATGCTGGTTCTGGCCAAGCTGATCGCGGTTTACACACCGATCCTTTATAAGGGCGCAGTGGACAGTCTGGCCGGTGAAGGCGTTCCGCCGTTGGCTTTGGGGGCCGTTGGCTTGACCGTTGCCTATGGTGTGGCGCGCATGATGACCGTTGGGTTCCAACAGTTGCGCGATGCTCTTTTTGCCCCTGTCGGGCAGAGGGCTCTGCGGGCGCTGGCGCTTGAGACGTTCCAACATATCCATCAGCTTTCGATGCGCTATCACGTGGCACGCCGAACTGGTGGGCTGAGCCGTATCATTGAACGCGGTGTCAAAGGGGTCGAGTTTCTGCTGCGGTTCCTTCTGTTCTCGATCGGCCCGTTGATCCTTGAACTGTTGTTGGTCGCAATCGTTCTGATGTGGCTGTTTGATGTGTGGTATCTGGTTGTCGTGGCCGCCACGATCGCACTCTATATCTGGTTCACTTTTGCCGTGACCGAATGGCGGGTAAAGCTGCGGCGTGAGATGAACGATCAGGACACCGAGGCCAACCAACGTGCGATCGACAGCCTTCTGAATTTCGAAACTGTTAAGTATTTCAATGCCGAGCAGCGCGAAGCTGAACGCTATGATGTGTCGATGAAAGCTTATGCAGGCGCGGCACTCAAGACAGCCTATTCGCTGGCGTTTCTGAATTTCGGTCAGTCGATGCTGATCACCGGGGGCCTGATCGGTGTGATGGTTCTGGCCGCGTTTGGGGTGCAGAACGGTTCGCTGACCGTCGGCGATTTTGTCATGGTCAACGCCTACATGATCCAGATCACCGTGCCGCTGAATTTCCTGGGAACGGTGTATCGCGAGATTCGCCAATCGCTGGTGGATATGGGGCAGATGTTCGACCTGCTTGAACAACCTGCCGAAGTGGTCGACAAGGCCTGCGCTCCGAACCTGCGCGTGCAGGGCGGTGCGGTGACGCTGGAGGATGTGCACTTCGGCTATGATCCCGACCGAGAGATCCTCAAGGGCGTGTCATTGACCGTTCCCGCAGGCAAGACTGTGGCGATTGTGGGCGCGACCGGCTCGGGCAAATCCACCATCGGGCGGTTGCTGTTTCGCTTCTATGACGTCACCGGCGGTGCGCTGAAGATCGATGA
The DNA here is from genome assembly GCF_013035585.1 of Ruegeria sp. HKCCA5839. Taxonomy (NCBI): domain Bacteria; kingdom Pseudomonadati; phylum Pseudomonadota; class Alphaproteobacteria; order Rhodobacterales; family Roseobacteraceae; genus Ruegeria; species Ruegeria sp. HKCCA5839. The sequence continues at coordinate 24,761 of NZ_WQIE01000001.1, forward strand.
TCAGGATGTGCGCGATGTCACACAGTCCAGCCTGCATGCCGCGATTGGGGTTGTTCCCCAGGACACGGTGCTGTTCAACGACACAATCCGATACAACATCGCCTATGGCCGCGACAATGCCACACAAGCTGATGTGGAAGAGGCCGCCAAGGCCGCGCAGATCCACGACTTCATCGAAACGCTGCCGCAAGGCTATGACACCAAGGTGGGTGAGCGCGGGCTGAAACTGTCAGGCGGTGAGAAACAGCGGGTCGGCATCGCCCGGACGCTCCTGAAAAACCCGCCCATCCTGCTGCTGGATGAAGCGACCTCGGCGCTGGACACCGACACGGAGCAGGAGATCAAGGATGCCCTGGCCCGTGCCGGAGAGGGGCGCACCGTCATCACCATCGCTCACCGTCTCAGCACCATCGCCGAGGCTGACCTCATCGTGGTGCTGGAACGTGGCGAGATAATCGAGCAGGGCACCCATGACGACCTTCTGGCACGCGAGGGGCGCTATGCCCAGCTCTGGAACCGTCAGCAATCGGATGTGCAGGCCGCCTGACCTCAGGCTGCGAGATCAATCTGGAGCTTGCCCTGATGCAAAAAGAGGATCCGGTCGAACAGCGACAGGTCCAACGGATTGGGCAGGCGTATGTCTGACCGGTCGGGCATGGGCTTGCCGCTCAGATCAAAGGATCGGTCGATTTGTGAGATCAGGACGCAGATCGCGCCGGTGGCCTTGGCATAGTCGCGCAGGGCACGGGCCTGATCGTTCAGGCTAGGATTGCTTCGCTTTTGGTCCAGCAGTTGCAAATAATCCACCACGATCAGGGCAGGGCGCTGCGCCTGTTCTACGCGGCTGATGACATAGCTCGCGGATACGTCATCCGAGGTATCAACACAGAGCGCCTTTTGCGCTTCTGACAGCCCCAACGCTTGCAGGCGATCCGCGATGTCGCGTTGGTGATAGTCTAGGGTAAAGAAGTATCCGTCTCGTCCCAGCGTTTTGGCCTTTGAGGCCAGTTCCAGCCCCAGCAGCGTTTTGCCCTGGCCGGGTCTGGCCCCAAGCAAGATCAACTGTCCTGGCTCCAGCCGTGACAGGATCTTCGTTGCGGCTGTGTCGCTGGACGATGCGAGATGGCTCCAGCTTTGGAATCCTTCTTGTTGTGCAATTCGGTCCAGCGCTTCGTGCAATGGGATTGCGCGCTGACGGGCAAGCTGTTTGGCCTGTCGTTTCAACACATAGATGGGGGCGGATAAAAGCATAGGTGGTCCTCCTCTTCCGAGCAGTCGATGCAATCCCTCCTTATGCGTGCGCTCGAATGAGTCGTGTCCAGATTGGATCAACTCCGTATGACAGATGCTTCCCGGATGGAGGGCGGAGGCCCGAGCAAGGCCTTAAGGAAGAGTGCCCAAGATCAGCCCCCAAGACAAGGTTCAAAACGAAAACAGGGCCTGCCATTGGCAAGCCCTGTGACCAATGTTGAGGGGTCATTCAGCCGCGCGAAGCGGGGGGCCGGGGGGCAGGTCCAGCTCAGGATCGCGCGGTTTGCTTGGGGGCGGGGCCTCGCCCTCGGTCCATACAATCTCTGTTGATTGCATGTTGCGGGCGGTGCGTCCGATGGCCATGTCGCGTGCGATCTGGCTGGACCGGCCAGCGGTGACCCGCGCAAGCGACTTGGCGATCCAGACGATATAGGTGGTCACCCAGACCCGCAGCGCCAGCAGCGAGGGCGTCACAATCAGCGTCAGCACCGTGGCGGTGCCCAGGCCAAAGACCACGGCGGTGGCCAGTTGTTTCCACCACAGCGCGGTGGGGCTGTCGATCGAATAGCCGCCGCCGATAAAGTCCAGCGACAGGCCGAACATCATCGGTGTCAGGCCCGCCATCGTGGTCAGCGTGGTCAACAGAACCGGGCGAATCCGCGCCTCGGCCGTGCGCACGATGGCGTCGATCCGGGGCATATAACGGCTGTATTCCTGATATGTGTCGATCAGAACGATATTGTTGTTCACCACGATCCCCGCCAGCGCCACGATGCCTGTACCGGTCATGATGATCGAGAAAGGCTGTTCCATCACGATCATGCCGATCAGAACACCGGTGGTCGACAGGACCACGGCCAGCAGGACCAGAACCGAGTTGTAGAACGAGTTGAACTGCGCCAGCAGGATCACGAACATCAGGCCCAAAGCGGCCAGGAACGCGCTGGACAGGAAGGCTTGGCTTTCGGCCTGATCTTCCTGGTCACCGGTCCATTCCCAAGACACTGAGCTGGCGAAGGGCGACGTGTTAAGCCATTCGGTCAGAACCGCGATCCGTTCGTTCGGGTTGACCAGGGAAAACCGCGCGTCGCCATCATCGATCATTGCGCGCAAGGCGTCCACGCTGTCCGCTCCGGTCAGTTGCACCAGTTCATAGGTTTTACCGTCTGCGCTGGTGATCACGGTGCCCGCAGGCTCGGCCCCGTCGGCCACTTCGCGAACCAGAGCCTGACGTTGCTCGGACCCGTCCGCGCCAGTGGTGGCCACTTTGCTGATGCCAGGTTCAACATCCGCCTTCACGTCATAGTACCGCTGCTGATCCACACGGTTGATCTGCGCCAGCTTTGCGACCGGCTTGCGGGTCACAAAGTTCGACAGCGGAACCAACCCGTCCGGTGTGCGTACTTTGAGCGTATCGAGCGTAGACAAGACGCGATCCTGATCGGGTAGACGGACGCGGATCTCGATCTCCTCGTCGGTGCTGTCGGGGCGCATCTCACCCAGCAGGATGCCGCGCGTGACCAGTTGCACCATGGCACCCACCGTGGCCACGTCCGCGCCAAAGCGACCGGCCTTGGCCACATCCACGTCGATCTGCCAGTCGATGCCGGGCAGGGGCAGTGTGTCTTCGATCTTGATCAGGCCCGGTGTGTTGTCGAACGCCTCGCGCGCCGCCAGCGTGGCCGAGGTTAGATCCTCCCAGCCTTCGCCCTTGATGCGCAGATGAACGGGCTTGGCCGAGGCCGGGCCTTGTTCCAGCGGCAGGATTTCGACGACAAAACCGGGCAGTTGCGCCAGCTGCGCGTTCAGCTCATCAATCACAAAGTCGCCATCAAATTCGGGCGCGACGAAATGCCGGTCAAACAGACCCCAGAACACGGATTCCGAGACGTTCGGGCGGTCTTCCCACGGGATGATCTCGAACTGAACCTGGCCGATTGTATCGGCAGGCGGTTGGGCTCCACCATTGTTCTGGTTCAGTCCGCCTTCGCCAGCGAAGGCAAAGACGTTGATCACCGCAGGGTGGGCCGCGATGACCTCTTCAGCGGCCAGAACCAGTTGGTCTTTTTCAGCCAGCGATACGTTGCCGCGTGCGCGGACATAGGCGGTGGCCTGCTCTGGTTCGCTTTCGACAAAGAACTCCACACCGCGGGATTCCTGCGGGAACCAGACGAAGGTGACGTAGAAAACCACCCCGAATACAGCCGCCAACGACACCAGCGGCATCACCGGGTTGCCAACGAGGAATTTCATCAGATAGCCGAACGGCGTGTGTTCCTTGGTGGTCTGGATACGCTCTTCACGGTTGCGTTCGATCTTTGCCGCGCTCAGCGTTACCGAACCTGCAAAAGCGCCGAACAGGAACAGGAGCGCCCCCAAGACGACACCGCCGCCGGGCACCAGATAGTCAGGGTTCAGCATCTGCATCGCGCCCAGGAAGATCATGTAAAGCGCCGGGGGCACCAGCAGCGCCCGGACCCACCACGGTGTGCGTGCCCGCAGCCAGTTCGAAATACGATCAAATACGCGGCTCAAGCGGCCCGATACCCCGCCCATCACAGGCAGATAGATCAGAGCCACGATCAGAGAGGCCGAGAGAACAAAGATCAGCGTAACGGGCAACATGCCCATGAACTCACCCGGCACACCGGGCCAGAACAACATGGGCAAGAAGGCGCAGAGGGTTGTGGCGGTGGATGAAACAATGGGCCAGAACATGCGCTGCGCAGCCTCGACATAGGCGTGCATTGGGCCCACGCCCTCTTTGATGCGCTTGTCGGCGTATTCCACGACGACGATAGCACCATCGACCAGCATTCCGACGGCCAGGATCAGACCGAACATCACGATGTTCGAGATCGTGACGCCCATCACCGCGAGGAAAGCAAAACACAGCAGGAACGAGGTGGGGATCGCAAAGCCCACCAGCAGCGCCGCCCGTGTGCCCAGTGACGCCAGCACCACGATCATCACCAGTGCAATCGCCGTCAGAACCGAGCCTTCAAGCTGTCCGACCATTGACGCAACGATACGGCTTTGGTCATTCGAGGTGCCCAGGGTGACGGCAGCCTGTAGCTCGGGGGGCCATTTCGTCTGCGCCTCGGCGATGGTCTCTTTCACCAGTGCGACTGTGTCGATCAGGTTGAAGCCCTTACGCTTGACCACCTGCAAAGCTACAGTTGCTTCGCCATCAAAACGGGCCGTACCTTCGCGATCTTCGAATGTGTAATTGATCTGCGCCAGCTCGCCCAAGGTAACCACCCGGTCACCATTGACCTTGATGGGCAGACCATAGACATCCTGCGCGGTCTTGAACGACGAGGGGATCTTGACCGAGAATGTCCCTTGCGCTGTTTCCACCTCACCCGCCGCGATCAATTGGTTGTTGTTCTGCACAACATTGATCAGCTCTGCTGCGGTGACGTTGTAAGATTCCAGTCGAAGCGGGTCGATCACGACCTCAAGCATCTCATCGCGGTTGCCCGCAATACCGGCCTCAAGCACCGCGTCAAGCGCTTCAAGCTCGTCCTGCAAATCTTTGGCTACGCGGGCCATAGTCCGCTCGGGTACGGCACCGGTCAGATTGACGATGACAATGGGGAATTCCGAGAAATTGATCTCGGTCAGCGTGTATTGTTCGGCCCCGGCGGGGAAATCCGCCTGCGCGCTGTTCATGGCATCGCGTACGTCGGCGGTAATGGCCGTTTTGTCCCAACCAAAGTCGAACTCGAGCGCGACACCGGCATAGCCTTCGGCAGCGGTGGCGGTCATTTCCTTCAGACCGTCCAGATCGGCCAGCTCGGTCTCCATCGGTTTGACAAGCAGGCTTTCTGAATCTTCTGCCGAAATACCGGGGAATTGCACCGATACAAAGAGAGCCGGGATTTCGATATCCGGCTCACCTTCTTTGGGCAGACTGACATAGGCAAATCCGCCGATGATCAGCGAAATCGCAATAAAGGCCAGGACCATCCTGGCACGATCTGCAGCCCAACTGACAACACCGGTCATTGCGACGCTTCCCGATAGGTGGGCGCGACCTGGACGCCGCGCGTGACAAATTCCTGGCCGACAACAATAACATCAGCCGTTTCGGCCAGCCCTCCGACCCAGACGCCTTCGGACGTGTCGCGCAGCAGACGGATGGGCATGAAGTCCACCACGTTGCCAGCGCCCACGGTTCTGACACCCAATGTGCCATCGTTGTTCAGGGTAAGAGCCGATTGTGGCAGCTTGTGGGCTTTCACGCCTTCCGCCGCGATCTGAATGTCTGCGGTCTGGCCATCCCGGATCAGAAGCTCGGGGTTTGGAACGGTGATTTCCACTTCGAACGTGCGGGTCGTTTCATCGGCGGAACGGCTCAGGAAGGTGACACGACCTTCGACTTGCAGACCTGTTACCAGCTGCGCCTGCGCCATCGAGCCGACAAGGATGCGGTTTACCTCGGTTTCCGGGACAAAACCCACAAGTTTGATCGGGTTCAGCTGGATCACGGTGGCGCAAAGCGATCCGGGCTGCATCAGGCTACCCAGCTCGGCGGTGTCGCTTTCCAACAGACCACGGAAAGGAGCTTTGATGGCAAGACGAGCCATTTCGCGCTGCGCGGCGGCGACCTCGGCACTTGCGGCTTCGATACCTGCTTGCGTTGCCTCAAGTCCGGCCTCGGCAGATTTCACACCGGCAAGGGCAGAACTCATCGCAGCTTCACTTGAAATACGGCGCGTTTCCGATCCAAATCCAGTCTCAGAGAGTTTGCGGGCAGCCTTCAGATTGATGTCCGCCTCGGCCACAAGCGCGTGAGCTTCTTCAAGGCGGGCTTCGGCCTCGGGTACACGGCTTTCGGCCTCAAGTTGAGCGGCCAATGCCTCGGCAAGGCTGGCCTGACGCGTGCCAACGTCGAGTTCGCACAACAAATCGCCAGCCTCAACAAAGGCGCCTTTGCGTTTTGGCTCGGATACAACTGTCGATGTCGTTTCTGCCAGAACTTCGACCTGACGGTTCGCCTTGGTCTGCCCGCGCAACTGAACGGCACTGCCGATTTCCTGGGCTGTGGAGCGCAATACAACGACTCCAATAGCGTTTTCAGACGACGCCGTGACGTCAGCTTCAGCAGATGCGGGTATCTCGGTTTCTGAGTCTTCGCGTCCGGCAAAGGCAAACAATGCATCACGCTCGAACACTACGAAATAGAGCACGGTGATGACCAACGCGGCGTTTACGAATGAAATCAAACGCATGTGAAGCCTCTCAAACATCTACAGTCGGAAAAACAAAGACTCAGTATGCCATGAAGTGGGGTCAGAATCCCAATTTGTCCATACTGAACTGAATAGTTCGGTTTAGTTTTTTTAGCAAGCCCTGCGGCTGTAGGGGGAAATGTGAGGAAACCGACCCTTGGCTTGCTCAAAGCACCGGGGTATGACATGGCGCTAGGAAATTGAGAAATACAGCCTGGGGGCGGGGATGAGCGACGTCGACAGTTTCATTGATGAGGTCACCGAAGAGGTGCGCCGCGACCGCATGTATCTGCTGCTTCGGAGATGGGGCTGGGTCGGCGTGGTCGCCGTTGTGGCCATCGTTGGTGGGGCCGCCTTCAACGAATACCGCAAAGCCAGCAAAGCGGCGCAAGCTGAGGCGCTGGGCGACTCCATATTGGCCGCGCTGCAGCAAAACAACTCGGCCGAGCGCGCCAACAGTCTTCAAGCTGTGGTCACAGAGACACCCGGAGAAGACGCAATCTTAAAGATGCTTCTGGCCGAGTCGCAGGTTCAAAACGGCAATCTTGACGCAGCGGTCGCCAACCTGAACGCGGTCGCCGTTCAGGGCGACCTGCCGGAAATATACCGCGCAATGGCCACTTTCAAAGCGCTGTTGCTTCAATCGGAAAGCCTGCCTGCGGCGGATCGCCGGCAACAATTCGAAGCATTGACCGCGCCAGGTGCGCCGTTGCGGCTGTTGGCCGAAGAACAGATAGCTTTGATAGATGTGACCGAGGGAAATACCCAAGCTGCTCTGGATCGTTTGCAAACCCTGCGTCAGGACGCCGAAGCCAGCACCAGCTTGCAACAGCGCGCGGCGCAAATGATTGTCGCCTTGGGGGGCGAGCCCGAGCCGGTTGTGGCCCCGCAGGGCTAACCGGCGATCAGAGGAAGAAATGACAGGCGGGTTCAAAGACACATGGTAACACGACTTTTCCCACGCTTCGGCCTCGCGACTGCGGCGCTGGCCCTGACGGTGCTGAGCGCCTGTGAAGAACCCGAAATCATTCTGCCCGGCCCGCGTGAGGATATTCGGCCCGTCATCGACAACGAAACGATAGCCATTTCCGGGGCCAGCCCGATCAGCCTTCCGGCTCAGACCAGCAATGCGAGTTGGGCACAAAGCCCGGGCACTCAGGCATTCCGCACCACCCATGCCGCGCTCAGTTCCGCGCCTCAACGGATCTGGTCAGCCTCGATTGGCAAAGGGGATAGCCGAAAAGAGCGGATCACAGCGGACCCGGTTGTTGCTGGGGGGCTGATCTATACGCTGGATTCGGGCGCGACCGTCTCGGCGGTGAATGCGCAAGGGCAGGTTGCCTGGCAGACCGGTCTGATCCCGGCCAGCGAGAAAGAGGGCGACGCCACGGGCGGCGGCATGGCCTATGCAAATGGTGTGCTCTATGTCTCGTCCGGGTTTGGTCGTCTCACGGCAATTGATGCGCAATCCGGTGCGATCCGCTGGCAGAAACGCCTGAATGCGACCGGCAGCGGAGCGCCGCTGGTCAGCGATGGGTTGCTTTATGTTGTTGCAGGCGATGAAACCGCTTGGGTTGTCGATACCAAAGACGGGCGCATCGCCTGGCAGATTCAGGGTACGCCCAGCGTCGGCAATGTGCTGGGCGCGCCTGCTCCGGTGCTCGCCTCTGATCTGGCTGTCTTTGCCTTTGGCTCGGGCGACATCGCGGCCGCGTTCCGCCGGGGTGGTATTCGCCGCTGGAACGCATCGGTTGCAGGCGGGCGGCGCGGACGCGCTGCGGCGCTGATCGTCGATGTAACCGGTGGGCCGATGGTTGTTGGCAACACTGTCTATATCGGTAACCATTCTGGCCGGACTGTCGCGTTAGACGGCGCCACGGGTGAGCGGAACTGGACCGCGCTGGAAGGGGCTGTTGATACCGTCTGGCCTGCGGGCAACAGCATATTCCTGATCAGTGACCGCAGCCAGCTGGTGCGTCTTGACGCGGCAGACGGTTCGATCGTGTGGGCACAGGACTTGCCGGGTTTTATCAAGGACAAGCCCGGTCGGCGTGGTCCGATTGTGGCCCATTATGGCCCGATCCTGGCCGGTGGCCGCATCGTGATTGCCTCAAACGATGGTTTTTTGCGGTTCTTCAACCCGGTTGACGGAGCGCTTGTGCATCAGGTCGAGGTGCCGGGTGGGGCAACCACCGCGCCGGTTGTGGCGGGGCAGACGCTCTATGTCGTGTCGACCAAGGGTGATCTACACGCTTTCCGTTGACCGCAAGATGCGCTAAAGGGCGCTTCTTGAGTCTTGAAAGTTGAGTATCATGTCGCTGACCCTCGCCATCGTGGGGCGCCCGAATGTGGGCAAATCCACCTTGTTCAACCGCCTTGTGGGCAAACGTCTGGCCTTGGTCGACGACCAGCCTGGCGTGACGCGCGACCTGCGCGAAGGCGAAGGCCGTCTGGGCGATCTGCGGTTTACCGTGATTGATACCGCCGGACTTGAGGATGCAACCGATGACAGCTTGCAAGGCCGGATGCGCCGCCTGACCGAACGTGCGGTTGATATGGCTGATGTCTGCCTGTTCATGATCGATGCGCGCACCGGTCTGACCCCAACCGACGAGATGTTCGCCGAAATCCTGCGCAAACGCGCCAAGCATGTGATCCTGGCGGCCAACAAGGCCGAAGGGTCGGCGGCAGATGCCGGTGTGCTTGAGGCCTATAACCTTGGGCTTGGAGAACCTGTGCGCCTGTCGGGCGAACATGGCGAAGGGATGACCGACCTCTATGCGCAGCTGATGCCTTTGGCCGATGCAGCGGCCGAGACGGCGCAGGACGACACACCGGAAACCGATATCGAGCTGGACGAAGATGGTGAGGGCGATGCGCCGCTGATCTCGGACGCCAAGCCATTGCAAGTGGCCGTGGTGGGCCGCCCGAACGCAGGCAAATCGACGCTGATCAACAAGATCATCGGCGAAGATCGCCTGCTGACGGGCCCCGAGGCCGGGATTACCCGCGACGCGATCAGCTTGCGCGTCGACTGGGCTGACCCGGATGGCAGCAGCACGCCAATGCGGATTTTCGACACCGCCGGAATGCGCAAAAAGGCCAAGGTGCAGGAGAAACTTGAGAAGCTCTCAGTCTCGGACGGGCTGCGCGCGGTGAAATTTGCCGAAGTTGTGGTGGTTCTGCTGGACGCGGCCATTCCGTTCGAACAGCAGGACTTGCGCATTGCTGATCTGGCCGAGCGCGAGGGCCGTGCCGTTGTGGTGGCCGTGAACAAATGGGACGTTGAGGACAACAAGCAGGAGAAACTGCGTGATCTGAAAGAATCCTTCGAACGTCTGTTGCCGCAGCTGCGCGGCGCGCCGCTGATCACCGTATCAGCCAAGACGGGTCGCGGGCTAGAGCGTCTGCGCGCCGCGATCCTGCGCGCCCATGACGTCTGGAACCGTCGTGTGCCAACCGCTGCGCTGAACCGCTGGCTGACGGCGATGCTGGAGCAACACCCGCCACCGGCCCCTCAGGGCCGCCGTATCAAACTGCGCTATATGACCCAGGCCAAGACACGGCCGCCGGGTTTTGTTGTCATGTGCTCGCACCCGGACAAGATGCCCGAAAGCTATAGCCGCTATCTGGTCAACGGGCTTCGTGAAGATTTCGATATGCCCGGAACTCCGATCCGCCTGACGCTGCGCGGACAGGGCGACAAGAACCCCTATAAGGGCCGGCGCAAGAAAAATGCCGGCGCACTGGCCAAGCATCTGAAAGGACGGGCGTAACCGCGCCAATTTTCAGCATTTTTGTTCTCAGGGCGTGACAGGCTAGTGTCATCGCGATACCCTTAACCCGCGCGCCTCCCGTTTTGCGTGCAAGCTGCTTGTCTGCGGGTCAACCGCATCTAGTTTGAAAGGTGAATTGGCCGGGCCACTGTGGGGACAGGACTTGATGGATCTGAGAGAATACACAAGACAATACGCAGTGCAGGACAATCGACTGGCTGCGTTGAGCTATTTTGGAACCTTTGCGGTGTATTTCGCGTCGCTGGCGTTGGCGATTGCCTATGTTGAACAGTGGTACATCATGCTGCCCGCAGGCATCGTCTTTGCCTTTTCCGCTGTGCGTCTCTATGTGCTTCAGCATGATTGCGGCCATCATTCCCTGTTCGAAACACGCGCGCAAAATGAATGGGCCGGGCATGGTTTGTCGCCCTTCACCTTTGCCCCCTTTGAGGTGATGAAGCAGAACCATAACCTGCATCATTCGGGCATCGGCAACCTGGAGCATCGCGAAACCGGTGAAATCCACACCATGACCTTGCGGGAATGGAACGCAGCCGACTGGAAAACGCGCCTGTTTTACAGGCTTTATCGCAATCCGTTCATCCTTGTACCGGTAGGCGCTCTGTTCACCTATTTCATTCGCTATCGCTGGCCCAAGAATACGCTGCGCTTTGGTGTGACCGGAGTTTTTCTGCACAACCTGTCCATCGTGGTTTTCCTTGGGCTGCTCTATCTGATCGCCGGAGCAACCGGTGTGCTGGTCTGGCTGGTCTTTTCCTTTGTGGGCGGGATGCTGGGCGTCTTTCTGGTGTATCTGCAACACAATTTCGAAGACACCTATTGGGACCGTAGACCCGAATTGGATCCGAAAATTGCAGCGCTTCAAGGCTCGTCCGCGCTGGATTTCGGGTGGTGGTTCGACAATGCGGTGGCGTGTATCACGCTGCATGACATCCACCATTTCAACGCGCGCATCCCATCCTACCGGTTGCGGGCCTGCCACTATAACCTGCCCGAAGAGTACACCCCGCGGCGGATCAAATTCCCCGAGGCGGTGGCGGCTTTGAACCTGAAACTTTGGGATGAGGATGCCAAACGCCTGGTGCCATTTCCAAAGCCCGACTCAGACATCAGGTTGGCGCAGAGCAGTTAGCAGCGAAACTTCTATTCAAGGCATAGGCTTGCGTAAGTGTATATGCTGTGTATATACCGTTGCCTGAGACGTTAGTGAGAGGACCAACAATGACAGCAGTTACCGAGGTGCGCGGAGTGGGGTCAGCATTGGCTCAGGCTTTGAGTGGTGCCGGTTTCAAGACGGCCGAAGACCTGGCCAAGGCCACACCTGAAGATCTGCTGAAGGTTCCACGTATCGGTTCCGCGCGTGCGGTTGCTCTGATCGCGGCTGCGAAAGAGGCGGGTCAGACGAGACCGGCGGCCAAGGCACCGGCCACGCGCAAGCCCGCTGCACGCAAACCTGCGACCAGATCGGCGGCGCGCCGGTCCACTGCGCCAGCCCGCGCCACTGCTGCTGCCAAAAAGGCGGCGGCGGAAAAGAAAGCGGCCGAGCAGAAAGCAGCGGAAGAAAAGGCCGCCGCAGAAAAAGCTGCAGCAGAAAAGGCCGCTGCCGAGGCGAAGGCCAAGAAAAAGGCCAAGGCCAAAGCCAAGGCCGAAAAAGCCGCCAAAAAGAAATCCGAGATCGAAACCGCCTTCAAGAAAGCCAAAGAGAAGGTGAAGGAAAAGTCCAAGAAGGACAAAAAGTCCAAATCGAAGGACAAGAAAAAATCGGATAAGAAAAAGGATAAGAAAAAGGCGAAGAAGTAAACCTTCCTCGCCCGTTGTATCGGAACCGGTTCGTCTGCCGACGCGCCGGTTTTCTTATGTCAGCGTTCCGTCCGCTGTCAGAGTACGTTTGCCACCCAGATAGGGCGCCAGCACTTCGGGCAGGGTGACAGTGCCGTCTGCATTCTGACCGTTTTCCAAGACCGCAATCAGGCAACGGCCGACGGCCAGGCCCGAGCCGTTCAGCGTGTGAACATATTCCGGCTTGCCACCACTTTCGGGGCGGAAACGCGCGTTCATGCGGCGGGCCTGAAAGGCGCCGGTGGTCGAGACCGAGCTGATCTCGCGATACGCGTCCTGACCGGGCAACCAGGCTTCGATATCGAAGGTCCGACGCGCGCCAAAGCCCATATCCCCGGTGCACAGGACAACGGTGCGATAGGGGATGCCCAACTGCTCCAACAAATCCTCAGCGCAGCGCAGCATGCGTTTCTGCTCCTCATCGGACTTGTCCGGATGTGTGATCGAGACCATCTCGACCTTTTCGAACTGGTGCTGGCGCAGCATCCCGGCGGTATCCTTACCAGCGCTGCCAGCCTCGGACCGGAAACAGGCGGTATGGGCGGTCATGCGAATGGGCAGGGCGGCTTCGTCCAGAATGTCACCCGCCACCGAATAGGTCAGGGTAACCTCGGACGTGGGGATCAACCACCAGCCATTGGTGGTTTGATAGCTCTCTTCGCCGAATTTCGGCAGTTTGTCGGTGCCGTACATCGCCTCGTCCCGGACCAGAACCGGAACTTGCATTTCGGTCAATCCGTTCTTGTCGATATGGGTGTCCAGCATGAACTGAGACAGCGCGCGGTGAATGCGCGCGACGCCTTTGGACAGGTTCACAAAGCGGCTGCCGCTGGTCTTGGCCGCCGTTTCGAAATCCATGCCCGCAGCGACGGCAGGGATTTCATAGTGCTCTTTTGGCTCGAAATCGAACGCGCGTGGTGTGCCCCAGCGGCTGACTTCGACATTGTCGTCTTCGTCAGCCCCTTGCGGGACGTCATCGGCAGGCAGGTTGGGAATGCGCGCAAGTTGATCGGTCAGCAGAGCATCAAGGTCCTTGGCCTCGGTCTGCATTCGAGCGATCTCGGCCTTCTTTTCTGCGACCAAGGCGCGCAGCCGCTCAAACTCGGCCTCATCTCCGCGACCCTTGGCTGCGCCGACCTCTTTGCTGGCCTTGTTCTGTTCAGCCTGTGCGGTTTCAGCTGCCAGGATCTTGGCCCGGCGGCTCTCGTCCAGTCGCAACAGATCTGACGACACCGGCGCGTCCCCACGGCGCGCAAGGGCGGCGTCGAAGGCGGCAGGGTTTTCGCGAATGGCGCGGATGTCGTGCATATCTCAGATCCTTGATAGGTGAATCACTGAAGCTGCTTATGCACCATATGGCTGCAAGGGTGTAGCACTGGTTGCCCAAATTGCGCTAACTGTCTGGCACCCCTTGCTGATGTGCCAGATGACCGTCCCATTCTTCGGCCGGTATCTTGGGTTCGGGCGGGTCCGCCATGTAAGAGGGCGTCATGATCTGAACGTTGTTCTCATTGAACACGGCCACGATGTTACGATGCAGATCTGATCGGATCTTGGGAATAATACTGCCCCGCGTGGTATAGCCGTTGATCTGATAGTTGATCGCGTAATCCGCCAGCGCGGTCCACAGTACAAAGGGTTCGGGCTTGGCCTTGAGACCCTTGGTGCGATTGGCGGCTTCGACCAGCATCGCCTCGACCTTCTCGGGCGGTTCTTCGTAGCCGATCCCAACCGTGGTATGCAGCAACAACCCGCTACCGTCGGTCTTTTTCGAAAAGTTCACCACATCCGAATTCATCAGCTGCCCGTTCGGGATCGAGATCAGCTCATTCTTGATGGATTTCAGATGTGTCTCCATCAGTTTGATTTCGACCACATCCCCAATATGTTCACCGATCTGAATCCGGTCACCGATCGAGGTTGAACGGCGATAGATCACAAACAGGCCCGCCAACATATTTGACACGACCGAGTTCGCACCTAGCGACAGCATCGCGCCAACCAGAATGGTCAGTCCTTGGAACGCTGCCGAATCCGAGCCGGGTATATAGGGCACCGCAAAGACCAATGCGATCAAAACGATGACGACGCGTGCGATATTGAAGGTCGGGTTGACCCAGTGTTTTTCGAAGTCTCCCAGGTCGAACGTGCCGGCTTCGACCGCATCAAAAAACACTCGCAAGCCTTTGATAATGTATAGTGTAATCCACGAGATAATCCCCAGCATGATCAGGTTGGGAATGTAGCTGAGAATGCCCTTGAAGATCAGCAGAACAGGTTCGGTCAAATAGGTCAGCAGCAGCTGGGCAAGGTACCTTGTCTCGGCAAAGGCCATAAGGACAAAGGTCAGGTAATAGTAAAAACCCAGGAAGAAGATGATGAGCAGCAAAAAGTTCAAAGCATAGCGGATCAGGGCAGCAATCGCTTCGGCCTGAACGCTCTTGGCCGTAGCGGTCTCGACATCCTTGAGATAGCGCTTCACCACTTTCAGCGTGCGGCGTCTGATGCGTCTATGCAGCCAAAGGATGACCACCACAAAGACAGCAAAGCCGATGGTCCAAACACCGGCTTCAATCGCGCCCGAAACCAAGGCTTCGTCGGTCCGGTTGGCGCGGTAGGTGGTGATCGCTTCTTCGATGGCCTGCCCATGCAAAAAGCTCAGGACATCCAATTCCATCTGATCCAGTTCGGCATCCGCGACTGTAACAATCGAGACAATGACACCATCGGCCAGGATGCGCGTGCCCAATTCTGTGTCTTCAAAGGTGATTTCGACGTCCGTGTCGTCGGACGCCTCGGCGACTTGGATTATCGCGTTCTGCACCGTCTCTGCCCGTTCTGGCGCGGGCAGCGCGCTGGAGCCGCGCAAGAAAAACAGCATATCCCCATCAATGATCACCGGGGCCTTGAAACTGTCGCTTTCGCTGTCCGCAGGTTCCGGCAGTTCCGGCGGCACCTCTTGCGCGTAGATTGATGTCGAAACCATGATTGAAAGAACCACGGTCGAAATCAAAAGCCTAAGCAATCGGAAGGGGTTATAAGTGCTTCTCATTGCATCTCCTGAGCGGAAAGTATATCGAAACCCGCATATTTTCCTAGCAGTTTTCTGAGCTTGTTCGTTCTTCAAAGCGAAGACCGCGAAAAGAGTTGCCGCGCCAGAGTGCCGCCTTACCTTGCAAAGCCACGGATCAACGCATAGGTTCCGGCCAAATTTGCGGACAGCTCCGCATCCACAGAACAAAGGAATATCCCATGGAAGGTGGCGCAATCGCCCAGTTTCTCCCGCTGATCCTGATTTTCGGGATCATGTATTTCCTGCTGATCCGTCCGCAGCAGAAAAAGATGAAAGAGCACAAGGCCATGGTGGATGCTCTGCGGCGCGGGGATCAGGTTGTGACCCAAGGCGGGCTGATCGGCAAAGTTGCCAAGGTCAAGGATGACGGAGAGCTTGAGGTCGAAATTGCCGATGGCGTCAAGGTTCGTGTGGTGCAGGCCACCATTGCTCAGGTCCTGAACAAAACCGAACCAGCGAAGTAACTTCGCGCGATACTCCGTTGAAAAGGCAGGGTAATGCTGCAAATTGATACCTGGAAGCGGGTTCTGATCTGGTCGGTCTGCGTGATCGGCCTTTTTATGGCTCTGCCGAATGCGTTTTACACACGCGTCGAAACGTCGAACGACGCCAAGGCCGCGATTGAGCTTGGTGTGGACACGCCGGAAAATCAGGCCGAAGCGGCGGAATGGCCCAATTGGTTGCCCTCATCGCTTGTCAATCTGGGCCTCGACCTGCGCGGCGGTGCGCATCTGCTGGCCGAAGTAAAGGTCGAGGATGTCTACGAATCCCGGATGGAGGCGATGTGGCCGGAAATCCGCGACGCGTTGCGGGATGAGCGTGCGACGGTTGGCACTATCCGTCGGCAGGAATCGCCCCCAGACGAGATCCGTCTGCGCATCAGCCAGCCCGAGGGTATGCCCCGCGCGCTTGAAGTGGTGCGCGGTCTGGCCCGTCAGGTGCAAACGCTCAGCGGTGTCGGGGCCACCGATATTGAAGCGCGGGCGCAGGGTGACACAATCATCGTGCAGCTGTCCGAAGCCGAGAAGCTGGCCACTGATGATCGGACCGTGCGGCAATCGCTTGAGATCGTCCGCCGCAGGATCGACGAGGTTGGCACGCGCGAACCGACGATCCAACGTCAGGGCGCGGATCGTATCCTGATTCAGGTCCCCGGGATCGGCAGCGCGGGTGAGCTGAAAGAGATCATCGGAACCACGGCACAGCTGACGTTCAACCCGGTTTTGGGGCGCGGAACGGATGAGAACGCCTCGGTTGGAATAGGTGAGAAGCTTGCGCCGTCATTGGACGAGCCTGACGTCTACTACACTTTGGATTCATCGCCGGTCGTCACTGGCGAAGAACTGGTCGATGCGCAGCCCGCTTTTGACCAGAATGGTCGCCCGGCGGTCAGCTTTCGGTTCAACACATCTGGCGCGCGTAAATTCGGCGACTATACGCTAGAGAATATCGGTGCGCCCTTCGCCATCGTTCTGGATGACGAGGTGATCTCGGCCCCGGTGATTCAAAGCCATATCCCGGGCGGATCGGGCATCATCACCGGCAATTTCACCGTCGAGGAAAGCACCAACCTGGCCGTGTTGCTGCGGGCAGGGGCCTTGCCTGCGGAACTGGAGTTTCTCGAAGAACGCACCATCGGCCCGGAACTGGGGCAAGACAGTATCGACGCCGGTAAAGTCGCCACCATCGTGGCCTTTGTGGCGGTTCTGGCCTTCATGGGCCTCAGCTACGGCCTATTCGGCGTCTTCGCCAATATCGCGCTGATCATCAACGTTGGGCTTCTCTTTGGCCTGCTGTCGCTGATCGGGGCCACGCTGACCTTGCCGGGTATCGCAGGGATCGTGCTGACCGTCGGCATGGCGGTGGATGCCAACGTGCTGATCTTTGAGCGCATCCGGGAAGAGTTGAAATCGGCCAAAGGCCCGGCCCGCGCCATTGAGCTGGGCTATGAAAAGGCGTTGTCGGCCATTCTGGACGCCAACGTCACCACATTCATCACCGCCGTGATCCTGTTTGCCATGGGCAGCGGCCCCGTGCGCGGCTTTGCCATCACATTGGGCTTGGGTATTCTCACCTCGGTCTTCACTGCGATCTTCGTGACCCGTCTGATGATCGTGATGTGGTTCGAACGCCGCCGCCCCAAAACGATCGAGGTTTGATCATGAGACTGAAACTCGTCCCCCAACAAACCTCGTTCGATTTCTTCAGCCGCTGGAAAATCTGGCTGGGCATTTCGGGCCTTATGATGGTCATCGCCTTTGCGTCCTTCATGCTGCAAGGGCTGAATTTCGGCATTGATTTCCGAGGTGGGACCACGATCCGCACCGAAAGTACGCAGCCGATTGATGTCGGGGCATACCGTGATGCCATTGCTCCGTTGGAATTAGGAGATGTCTCGATCACCGAGATCTTTGACCCAACCTTTGGCCCCGATGAGCATGTCGCAATGATCCGCATACAGGCCCAGGAAGGGGCCGAAGCGGTAAGCGCCGATATGATCACGCAGGTCGGTGAAGTTCTTGCCGCTGCCGATGCGGGGTTGAAACTGCCTTTTGAATCCGTCGAATCCGTCGGCCCCAAAGTCTCGGGCGAGTTGATCCAGACCGCCGTTATCGCGGTGGTTCTCGCGATTGGCGCGGTCTTGGTCTATATCTGGCTGCGCTTTGAATGGCAGTTCGCACTGGGCGCGGTGGCCGCATTGGTGCACGATGTGATCCTGACCATCGGCATCTTCTCGGAACTGCAAATCCGCTTTGACCTGGCCATCATCGCGGCCCTTCTGACCATCGTGGGTTACTCGTTGAATGACACCGTGGTGGTCTTTGATCGCGTGCGCGAAAACCTGCGGAAATACAAAAAGAAAGACCTCAAAGAGGTACTGAACATCTCGATCAACGAAACCCTCAGCCGGACGGTGATGACCTCGGTGACCACATTGCTGGCGCTGATCTCGCTCTATGTGCTGGGCGGTGACGTGATCCGGGGCTTTGTCTTTGCGATGATCTGGGGCGTGATCGTGGGCACTTATTCGTCGGTCTTTGTGGCCTCGACCATTCTGCTGTGGCTGGGGGTCAAGCGCGACTGGTCGAAACCGTCAAACACGGCGGGCAACCAATTCGCAAATATCGATGCCTGAGCTTTTCGGCCAGTCCCCACAGGGGCTGGCCATAATCATAGTCGGAGCGTTGCTGGGCGGCATCGTCCGCGGCTTCTCCGGCTTTGGCACTGCATTGGTCTTCCTACCCATCGCAAGCCCGTTCCTGGGCCCATTCGGTGCCATTATCGCCTTGGTGATCATGGATGTCTTTGGCCCCCTGCCAAATCTGCGCCGCGCCTGGGCGGATGTGAACAAACCCGATCTCGCCCGCCTGCTGCTGGCTTGCGGCCTGATTCTACCAGTGGGTCTCTGGCTGCTCGGTCGAACCGAGCCCGAGGTCTTTCGCTATGTGGTCAGTGGGTTGTCGCTGACGATGCTGGTTATCTTGATCTTTGGCCTGCGCTATCGCGGGACTGTAACCGGCCCGATGGTCTTTGGCACGGGTGCCGCTGCCGGGTTCCTGGGAGGTATCGCGGGGCTGCCAGGCCCTGCGGTGATCCTGTTCTACATGTCGCGCCCGCTGCCGGTTGCGGTGATCCGCGCCACGATCCTGCTCTTCCTCTTGGGCTTCGACGTCCTGATGCTGGGTTATCTGACCGGGATGGGAGAACTCAGTTGGACAACCGCATCGCTGGGCCTAGTGCTGGCAATCCCGAATGTGGTGGGTAACCTGCTGGGCGGCTGGGTCTTCCGCCCCGAAAAGGAACATCTCTATCGCGGTGCAGCCTATGTGGTCATCGCCGCCGCCGCCTTGTCTGGCCTGCCAATTTGGAGCTAGAAAGACCTATGCGACTGAACGAAATCACCTATAGCGATGCAAAGCCCGTCGACGGATACGGCCCCGGATTCTTCCGCATCGGCGGACAGGTCCACGACGGCGCGGTCCTTACTGGCCCCACCGGTACTTCTGCCTGGGGCGGCCTCAGCGACGCGGACCCGCTGCTTGATCTGGCCACCCACGTGGATGTCATCCTGATCGGAACCGGGTCCGAGATGGCGCATATCCCGTCAGACCTGCGCAGCCAGTTGGAATCCGCGGGCCTGGGCGTCGAAATCATGAATTCTCCCGCCGCCTGCCGGACCTATAATGTGCTGCTTTCCGAAGGTCGCCGCATTGCATTGGCACTGCTTCCTGTTTGACGGGATCCGCCTTCATCTGGCTGAAATCACCCGATGGTGTATGACGGACTGGCCGCTCACGCCGTCCCGCACCAACCACAGCCGGGGGTATTCCTGCGGCAAATCCCACCTTTTGCGCGGCCCGACAATCAGTTAAGCGGGTTTCATGACGCTAAAGGTTTCCGATCTGGCCATCGCCCGTGGTGGCATCCCTGTGCTCGAAGGGCTCAGCTTTACGCTGCACCCGAGCGCGGTGCTGATCCTACGCGGGCCCAACGGGATCGGAAAAACCACGCTCTTGCGCACCCTGGCCGGGTTGCAGCCCGCCTTGTCAGGGCAGATCGCTGGGGCAGAGGACCAGATAGCCTATGCCTCACACGCGGACGGAATTAAGCCAACCCTGACCGTGACCGAGAATCTTAGATTCTGGGCCTCGGTCTTCGGCACCGCAGATATCAACCCGGCGCTGCAAGCCTTTGCTCTGAGCGACCTGGTGGACCGCCCCGCCGGGCAGCTCTCGGCCGGGCAAAAGCGGCGCTTGGGTCTGGCGCGCATGCTGGTCACGGGCCGTCCGATCTGGATCCTGGATGAACCCACAGTCTCGCTGGACCAGAACGCCGTGGCTTTGTTCGCCACCGCCATCCGCGCGCATTTGGGGCAGGGCGGTTCGGCCCTGATCGCAACCCATATCGACCTTGGTCTCGACGCCAAGGTTTTGGAACTGGCGCCCTTCAAAGCCAAACCAAAACCGATCGACGACACGGATGGAGGGTTCCTGTGATCGCCCTACTGCTGCGCGACCTCAAACTCGCCATCCGGGCTGGAGGCGGGTTCGGCCTGGGGCTGGCCTTTTTCCTGATCGTGACTATCCTGGTTCCCTTTTCGGTTGGGCCGCAATCGGCGCTGCTCGCCACAATTGCACCGGGCGTCCTGTGGCTTGGCGCGCTCCTGGCCTGTCTTCTATCCCTCGACCGACTGCTGGCGCTGGATTGGGAGGACGGCTCGCTTGATCTGCTGGCCACTGCCCCGCTGCCGCTGGAAGGCGTTGTTTCGATCAAGGCGCTGGCGCATTGGATCACCACCGGGCTGCCCCTGGTTCTGGCCGCGCCGGTTCTGGGTGTGCTGCTCAGCCTGCCCGGACAGGGCTATGTCTGGCTGGTGATCTCACTCTTGCTGGGCACCCCGGCGCTCAGCGTGATCGGAACCTTCGGAGCAGCCCTGACCGTGGGGCTGAAGCGCGGTGGCTTGCTGCTGTCGCTTCTGGTTCTGCCGCTTTACGTCCCCACACTGATCTACGGGGCCGAGGTCGCCCGACGCGGCGCCATCGGCATGGAGGTTGAAACCCCCTTGCTGATGCTGGCTGGCATAACCGCAGCCACTGTGGCGCTGCTGCCTTTTGCCAGCGCGGCGGTTTTACGTGTCAATCTTCGGTGACAAGTGGGCGCGATTGATTGATGTCAATTGAGAACCGGGCCGAGTCAGACTAGATACAGCACATGACAATTGCAGCCAAAGCCAACTCTGTTTGGGAATACGCCAACCCCAAGAAATTCCTGGCGACCAGTGAACGCGTCTTGCCGTTCTTCTGGGTTACCTCTGCGCTGTGCGTGGGGATCGGGCTGATCTGGGGGTTCTTTTTCACCCCCGATGACTACAAGCAGGGCTCGACCGTCAAGATCATCTACTTGCATGTGCCCTCTGCGCTGATGGCAATCAATTGCTGGCTGATGATGCTGGCAACCTCATTGATCTGGCTGATCCGCCGCCACCATGTCAGCGCTCTGGCCGCACGCGCCGCAGCACCGGTTGGCATCGTGATGACCTTGATCGCTCTGGCGACCGGAGCAATCTGGGGGCAGCCGATGTGGGGGACATGGTGGGCTTGGGATCCGCGTCTGACCTCGTTCCTGATCCTGTTCCTGTTCTATCTGGGCTATGTGGCCTTGTGGCAGGCGATTGATGACCCGGACACCGCCGCCGATTTGACTTCTATCCTTTGCCTTGTCGGCTCGGTCTTTGCCATCCTCAGCCGCTATGCAGTGAACTTCTGGAATCAGGGGTTGCATCAGGGTGCGTCGGTGATGCGGGCCAGTGCAATCACGGGCACCGACACAGAGGAAAAAGTCTCCAACGTCTTCTTCTATCCCTTACTGCTCTGCATCATTGGCTTTGTCCTGCTGTTCATCGCGCTTGTGCTCTATCGCACCGGCACCGAAATTCGCGCCCGACGCATGCGGGCACTGTTGGCACGTGAAAGGGTAGGTGGATGATCCCCGATCTTGGAAAATACGCTGACACGGTGCTGTCAGCCTATGCGGTCTCGATCCTGCTGTTGATCGGGTTGGTGGTCTTCAGCCTTCTCCGCGGTCGCAAGGTGCGCACCCAGATGGAGCAGGTCGAGCAGAGGGTCACCCGAAATGGCTAGGATCTCACCCCTGATGATCGCGCCGCCGCTGATCTTTGGCGCTTTTGCCGTTCTGGCCGGGATCGGCATGTTCCGCGATGACCCCGACGCGTTGCCCTCTGCGCGCGAAGGGCAACCCGCACCACCTGTGGTACTTACACCTTTTGCCGACAAGACGGGCTTTGATGACGCCACGCTGCGCGACGGAGAGGTCAAGCTGGTCAATTATTGGGCCAGTTGGTGCGCGCCGTGCCGGGCCGAGCATCCAAACCTGCAAGCCCTGTCGGATGAGGGCATTCCGGTCTATGGCGTGAACTACAAGGATCAGCCCGATAATGCGCAGGCCTTCCTGAATGAACTGGGCGATCCCTATGCGGGCATCGGTACTGATGCGCAGGGACGCATGGCGCTGGATTGGGGCCTTTACGGCGTGCCCGAAACCTATGTGATCGACGGTGACGGCACTATCGTCCTGCGCTTTGCCGGCCCCATCACCCAGCGGGTGATCGCCAGCACAATCCGCCCGGCGCTTGAAAAGGCCGCGCAAAACTGAACGTTACGCTAAAGGCGATACCCTCCGCCAACGCCCAGAATTTCGCCAGTAATGAAATCGGCCGCATCCGAGGCCAAAAACCGTACTGCCTTTGCGATATCCTCGGGCCTGCCAATTCGGCCCAGCGCTGTGTCCTTGACAAAGAGCGCGGTTAATTCCTCTGGCCGGGGGGCTTCGGGAATGTTGATCGCACCCGGTGCAACAGCATTCACGCGGATCCCCTCCGGGCCCAGCTCCTTTGCCATGGCGCGGGTCCACAGGTTCAGCCCCGCCTTGCTTGCCCCGTAGGTCGCGGCCCCGCGCGGGGGCAGCACGGCGTTGATTGATGAGATATTGACGATCGCCGCGCCTGCTTTCAAATGCGGCAGCGCGGCAGAAAGCAAGGCCGCGGGAACTGACAGGTTCAAATCCAAAATGGCCTGCTGGTCCTGCCAGTTAAACGCTTCTTTCGGCGACATGAGTACAGCACCGGCATTGTTCACAATCACATCCAACTGCCCGAACCGCGCAATCACCTGCGCTACAACCGCCTCGGCCTGACCTTCCTCAGTCAGATCGGATCGCATCGCCAAAGCGTTGCCTTGCAGCAGCTCCTCCGACGGCTCTGAGTTCAGATATGTAAACGCAACCTGATGATCGCGCCTCAGCTCTTCGACAATCGCACGCCCAATGCCGCGCGCGCCGCCTGTGATCAATGCAACTTTGTCCATGCGCTCATCACATCGACAAAATCGCGAAAAATCAACTTCTTCTGTTCAAAAATACCTCGGAGCGCGAGGCAGAGCCTCGCAAGAAAAAAGGACGCCCGAAGGCGTCCTTTCAGATGCTACCCGCTATTCGCGCTCAGCCCGCTTTGGCCAGGTTGCGCAGAACATAGTGCAGAACACCGCCGTTTTCGATGTATTCAATCTCGGGCGCGGTATCGATGCGGCATTTCAGGGTGATCGTCTTCTCGGTACCATCCCCGTAGACGATCGAACAAGGCACTTCCTGAAGCGGTTGGATCGTATCCAGACCATGGATCGAAACTGTCTCATCACCCTTCAGACCCAGGGTCTTGCGAGTGTCACCACCGGTGAATTCGAACGGGATGACGCCCATTCCAACCAGGTTCGAGCGGTGGATACGCTCAAAGCTTTCGGCGATCACAGCCTTCACACCCAAAAGCGCGGTGCCTTTGGCCGCCCAGTCGCGCGAAGACCCCGCACCATATTGCTCGCCACCGAAGACGACCAGCGGCGTGCCCTGTTCCTGATAGGCCATGGACGCCTCGTAGACCGAGGTCTGTGCACCATCGGGGCCTTTGGTATAGCCCCCTTCAACACCATCCAGCATCTCGTTCTTGACGCGGATATTGGCGAAGGTGCCGCGCATCATGATCTCGTGGTTGCCACGGCGCGACCCGTACGAGTTGAACTCGCGCGGTGCCACTTGACGTTCTGTCAGATACTTGCCCGCAGGTGTGGTTGTTGCAAAGGACCCAGCAGGCGAGATGTGGTCGGTTGTGATCATGTCCCCCAGGATCAGCAGAACCTTGGCGCCGTCGATATTTGAGATGGTGCCCGGCTCGGCCCCCATGCCCTGGAAATAGGGGGGGTTCTGGATATAGGTCGAGGTTGGTGGCCAGTCATAGGTTTCCTGCTGCGGAACCTCGACTTCCTGCCATTTCTCGTCACCCTTGAACACATCGGCGTATTTCGACTGGAAGGCCTCGCGGGTCACGGTTGCCTCAACCAGTTCGGCAATCTCGCTTTGGCTAGGCCAGATGTCTTTCATAAAGACGTCGTTGCCATCTTTGTCCTGGCCGATCGGCTCGGACGTGAGGTCAATGTCCAGCGTTCCGGCCAGCGCGTAAACCACGACCAGCGGGGGCGAGGCCAGATAGTTGGCGCGCACATCAGGCGAGATCCGACCTTCGAAGTTGCGGTTGCCCGACAGGACCGAGGTTGCGACCAGGTCGCCCTCGGCAATGGCTTCCGAGATCTCTTGCTGGATGGGTCCCGAGTTACCGATACAAGTGGTGCAGCCATAGCCCACAAGGTTGAAGCCAACCTTGTCCAGATCCTCTTGCAGACCGGCGGCCTCAAGATAAGCCGAAACAACCTGCGATCCCGGTGCCAACGAGGTTTTGACCCACGGTTTGCGGTTCAGGCCCAAGGCCGCGGCTTTGCGTGCCACCAGGCCCGCGCCGATCATCACATACGGGTTCGAGGTGTTGGTGCAAGAGGTGATCGAGGCGATCACAACCTTGCCCGATTCCATGGTGTAGTCTTCACCTTTGACCGCGACCTCCTTGCCCATGGGGCGCTTGAAGGTCTCGGCCATTTCTTTAGTGAATGCGGCTTTGGCATCGGTCAGCGCCACATAGTCCTGCGGGCGTTTCGGGCCCGAGATGGCGGGAACGATGGTGCCCATGTCCAGCGACAGGGTGTCGGTATAGATCGGCGCGTAATCTGCATCGCGCCAGAATCCGTTTTCCTTCGCATAGGCTTCGACCAGAGCGATCCGATCTTCGTCACGGCCTGTGTTCCGCAGGTAGCGCAGAGTTTCACCGTCGATCGGGAAGAAACCACAGGTCGCGCCGTATTCGGGCGCCATGTTCGCAATCGTCGCCCGGTCGGCCAGCGGCAGACGGTCCAGACCTTCGCCATAGAATTCGACGAATTTGCCCACCACGCCTTTTTCGCGCAGCATTTCCACAACTTTCAGAACCAGGTCAGTGCCGGTGGTGCCTTCGACCATGGCGCCGGTCAGTTCAAAGCCAATCACTTCGGGGATCAGCATCGAAATCGGCTGACCCAGCATCGCGGCTTCGGCCTCGATCCCGCCAACGCCCCAGCCCAGAACGGCCATGCCGTTGACCATGGTGGTGTGGCTGTCGGTGCCAACCAGAGTATCAGGGTACGCAACCTCGTCGCCGTTCTGATCGGTATCTGTCCAGACGGTCTGGGCCAGATATTCCAGGTTCACCTGGTGGCAGATACCGGTTCCGGGGGGAACAACGCGGAAGTTGTTGAACGCGTTCTGGCCCCATTTCAGGAACTGGTAGCGCTCCATGTTGCGCTCATATTCGCGATCCACATTCATCTGGAAGGCGCGCGGGTTGCCGAACTCGTCGATCATGACCGAGTGGTCGATGACCAGATCCACCGGGTTCAGCGGGTTGATCTTCTGTGCGTCGCCACCCAGACCTTTGATCCCGTCGCGCATCGCGGCCAGGTCCACAACGGCGGGAACGCCGGTGAAGTCCTGCATCAATACGCGGGCCGGGCGATAGGCGATTTCACGCGGGTTGTTGCCGCCATTCGCACCCCATTCGGCAAAGGCCTTGATGTCGTCGACCGAGACCGAGAAACCGTCATCCTCGAACCGCAGCATGTTTTCCAACACCACTTTGAGCGCGGCAGGCAGTTTCGAGAAATCGCCCAGACCGGCCTCTTGCGCGGCGGGGATTGAGTAATAGGAAATGGACTTGCCATTCACGCTCAGGCTGCGGCGTGTCTTGGCGGTATCCTGTCCGACTTTGATGGGCATCTAATGGCCTCCCTCTCAAATGACGTGGATTTTGGGATTCGCTGAGGCGTATCTGCATGACGTTGGCCTTCGGTTCAAGAGCTTACAGACCATCTGCGTCAATTTTTGTATACCATTGCACACATTTTTGTGCGTCACACTGCAGTATCTCTCTCGAAACCTTGATTGGAGGCGAAACCGTTAAGCAAGTATTGTGCCCGAAATGCTTACCAGATCGAGTAGTCAAATGTTCAGAGCCGCAGCCCTTGCGCTGGCATCTCTATTGCTTGCGCCCACAGCCCACGCCCAGCAAAACCCGGTTGTGGTCGAGCTGTTCACGTCTCAGGGATGCTCATCCTGCCCGCCTGCCGATCGTATCCTGGAAGAGCTGGTCAAACGGGATGACATTATCGGTCTGGCACTGCATGTGGACTATTGGGACTATATCGGATGGAAGGACGAGTATGCCCATCCGGATCATACGTTTCGTCAACGCGCCTACGCGCGCGAGGGCGACCGGACGATGATCTATACCCCTCAGATGGTGATCAACGGCCAGCAGGATGTCGTGGGTGCAAAGGCTGCCGAGTTGGCCGAGGTAATCAACTCGTATCTGACCGAAGCGCCAAAAGCCTATGTGCAGGCTGCGCGCGTGGGTGAGGATGTTACGGTTGAAGTGACCCCTGTGGAATTGCCGCAAGGGCAGACCTATGAAATTCGCGTGGTGCAGTATTCACCGATGCGACACGCCTCGATCAAACGCGGTGAGCTTGCAGGACGTGACCTGAGCTATGCCAATGTTGTCGAGAAAACGCAGATTGCCGGACATTGGGACGGGGTCGCGCCACAGAAATTCAGCGCATCTCTGTCCGAGGCACTGCCAGCCGTGGTCTTGGTGCAACGCGTCGGTCATGGCCCGATTGTAGCGGCAACCAAGGTCAAGTGATCAGGGCATGTCTTGCGGTTGAACGCCCAAGCCGTTCCAAGCCTTCCAGCGACGGTGGATCCAGAACCACTGGCCCATATGCTGTCGCACCATGCCTTCAAGGTCGTCATTGGTGTACTGAGTCATGGTTTTAGGGTCGGTATGCGCAACCGGATCGTGCAGGACGATCTCGAAGTCGATGCCATTGGGCTCTCGGACCGCATAGCAGGGGATCAGAACAGCGTTGTATTTGATCGCCAGTTCGGCGTTGAGCACCGAAGTGACGGCGGGCTTGCCGAAAAAGGTCAGTTCTTCACCTCCATGGGCATGCAGATCGGAAACGATGGCGATGATGCCGCCCTTCTTAAGCGAGCGTACCATCTCGACCATGCCCTTGCGCCCCTGTTCGAACATGGGCGCACCGGTTTTGTAGAATGCCTGCACATACATGTCGTTGAAATAGGGGTTTGCCATCCGACGATAGAGGCAGCCGATTGGTTTGCCGCTGCGTGCCTGCAAAGCAATCCGCGCGGCCAGGTAATGGCCGAAATGGGCGGTGATCATCATCACCGGGCGCCCTTCGGCGACTGCTTCGTCAAAGGCGGCGACACCCGAGCCTGAAACCTTGGCATTGCTTTGGCGTTCGATGAAGCCTTCGGGTGAGAAATGCTCCATGATCGCGCGGCCGGCATTGTCGGGTACTGCGCGGCTGATGCGACGGATTTCGTCTTCTGAAAGCTCGGGGCAGGTGAGTTTCAGGTTGCGCCGCACGCGCGTGCGAAATCCCACCAGAGGTGCCAGTGTGCGCATGATCGCGCCCATCGCACCGATCCGGCGCTCGTAAGGCAACAAGCGCATTCCGCCGATAATACCCTTTAGGGCCAAGTTGATGGCATAGTAGCCTGCAAGCTCGAGACGGCTGCGGTCCGACTTTTCGACGGGCATTCGGGGGACTCACCAAGTGCTGTGATTTTCGGCACCAGACATATCGCCACAATTCGCCAACCACAAGCCGCGCAAGCGGGGGCGCGATGCTGTGTCAGTCTTCGTCGTCCTCATCGGTTTCAACCAGGGTGATGGTTCCGTCGTCCAGCAAAGACCGGATCGCCGTGACGATCTGAGACATCGCGTCTTCTGCCTCACTCAATTTCACCTTGCCTCGTTCGGCCATTTCCTCGCGCAGGTTTTCTGCCATCCGAGTGGACATGTTGGACAACATGAACTCGGCTGCGGCCTGGTCGCCTTCGGTTGCGGCACCGGCGAGGGCGGAGACCAGAACGGGCTGATCCACCCCGCGCAGAACGGCGGGGATGTCGCGGGGCAGGATGCGTGTGGGGATATGGGCAAAGATAAAGATCGATTGCCGGACGGAGTTTGCGAAATCGGCATCTTCTTCGTCCAGTGCGGTCAGCAACCCATCCCGTGTCGTTGCTGTCGACTGGTTGAGAATGGCTCCAACCCGTGCGCCGGGTTCGTCTTTGAAAGCCGGGGTCGGGCGCTGATCCAACTGGGCCGCCAGGGACCAGCCGATCCGCTCTACAGCGTCTGGGGTGACATTGGCCGTTTTCGACACCGCATAGGTGATCCGGCGTGCCACAGGGCCGGGCAGATGGCCCAGCAATTGCGCTGCGTTGGCGGTTTCGAGCTTGGACAGCATGACCGCTGCAACTTCGGTGCTTTCGGCCTGCGCGATCTTGGCCAGATCTTCAATCGGCACCTCGCGCAACCGCTGCCACGGGTCCCCAATCTGACGGACACCGGCCACTTTGCGCAGCCGAGCGGCAGTAGAAGGCGCTATCTTGTCGTTGACCGCGTCCAAAGCACCAGCCAGCCCGTGCGGAAAGGCCAGCCCGACACTGTCCAGCGCATTGGCAAACTCTTGTGCCACGGCGGCCAGGGTCACACGATCCACCAAGCCCATCTGGCCCAGTTGATGTGTGAGTTTTTCTTGCAAGCTATCGGGCAATTCCTCAAGCGGGATATCCGCGCCCTCGTTCAGCAGCAGGCGCACAACAATGGCGGCCTTTTCCCGGCTGTTCAGTCTGCGCGGTACAACCTTTGTAGCCGCGTCATCCGCGTCGACAACAGGTTGTTGACGGCCCGGCGTCATCTGTACCAATGCGTTTGTGTCTTGCATCTGCCCGTGAAGTCATAGTGTGATTCACGGGCAGATTAGCGAGGTCGGGGTAAAGAAACCCTGAAACTCAGTAGCTATAAGTCAGCCCGGTGCTGATCGCGTCGCGCAGAGAGGCTTCGGCCCATGTGCCTTCGCCGCCACGCGCCTTGATTTCCCGCCATTGTTCGATCGCCAGGTCTGTGCGGCCTTCGGCGACAAAACCCTGACCCATGTAGCTGCGTGCCAGAAGGTTGTCGGGATTTGCGTCAATGGCCTGCTGATAGAACAGGTTGGCCAGTTCAATCTCGCCCATCTTGCGATAGGTGAAGCCCCAATAGGTTTTCACCCGGTCATCGTCCTGATCCATAACCCGCAAGATGTCCTGCGCATGTTCAAGCTGCCCGTCATAGGCCAGTTCGCGCACGGCATCATATAATTGGTCTTGGGAAAAATTTGTCTTGTTGGGTTTTACACATTTGCCAGCAGCTTCGTCATAGACGCGGCCAAACAGGCATTTCTTGGTTGTGTTCGTCGGCTTGGGCGGGCTGCTGTCGCCTCCGCCTGCTGCATGAACCATCGGTGCAAAGGCAAATGCCTGAAGGGCGATGGCCGAAGCGAGTACCAGACGCATATTCTTACTCCATTCTCAAAGTGATCAAAAAAAGCATAGCGTTGCCTTGTAAAAAGCGAACAACGCTGGTGCCAATTTTATTCACAAATTGGAGAAGAAAATTCTCAAGCAGAGATTTTGGTGCAGCTATGGCTGTCTGAATCCCAAACGGTACCCTCAGCGCAAGACTGTGTCTGCTTTGAGTGCCCATTACAGGCGAAGCTTGCAGTTGCTGCAAAAAGAAGCGCCACAGCGCAGATGGTTGTCCGGATCATGGTGGTGTCCTTTCCAAAGACTACGCAGTGATCCTATCACAAATTCGCCAGCCTTCCAAAAAGAAGGCCCGGATTGCGCCGTGCAACCCGGGCCTTCGGCAAAAACTGGCCAGAAATTAATCTTCGCCAAACACGCGGGCGAAAATCGTATCGACATGTTTGGTGTGATACCCGAGGTCGAATTTCTCTTCGATCTCATCCGGGCTGAGTGCTGCGGTGACGTCCGGGTCGGCCAGAAGCTCCTCTTTAAAATCAGTGCGGTGTTCCCAAACCTTCAGCGCGTTGCGCTGTACCATGGCATAGGCATCCTCGCGGCTGACACCGGCCTGGGTCAGCGCCAGCAGCACTCGCTGGCTCATGACCAGGCCGGGGAACTTGTTCATGTTTTCGATCATGTTCTCGGGGAAGATCAACATCTTGTCGATCACGCCGGTCAGACGGGCCAGCGCGAAATCCAGAGTGATCGTGGCGTCGGGCCCGATCATGCGTTCGACCGAAGAATGCGAGATATCGCGCTCGTGCCACAGCGCCACATTTTCCATTGCCGGGATCACCGCCGCACGCACCATGCGGGCCAGGCCGGTCAGGTTTTCTGTCAGAACCGGGTTTTTCTTATGCGGCATCGCGGATGAGCCTTTCTGGCCCATCGAAAAGAACTCGGCCCCTTCCAACACTTCAGTGCGCTGCATGTGGCGGATCTCAATAGCGATGTTTTCGATGCTGCTGGCGATTACTCCAAGCGTGGCAAAGAAAGCGGCGTGGCGGTCGCGCGGGATAACCTGCGTGCTGATCGGCTCGGGCACCAGGCCCAGTTGATCGCACACATGTTCTTCGACGCGGGGGTCGATATTGGCGAATGTGCCAACCGCACCGCTGATCGCACCCGTCGCAATCTCGGCGCGCGCATCGCGCATCCGTGACAGGTTGCGGTCCATCTCGGCATAGAACCGCGCAAAGGTCAGGCCCATGGTGGTGGGTTCCGCGTGGATGCCGTGGCTGCGACCGATGCGAACGGTGTTCTTATGCTCCATCGCACGACGCTTGAGCGCGGCCAGCAGACCTTCGAGATCGGCAATCAACAGATCCGCGGCGCGGGTCAGCTGCACGTTCAGGCAAGTGTCCAGCACGTCGGATGAGGTCATGCCCTGGTGAACAAAGCGCGCCTCTTCACTGCCAACATGCTCAGCCAGATGGGTCAGGAAGGCGATGACGTCATGTTTGGTGACCGCCTCGATCTCATCTATCCGCGCCACGTCAAATTCGACGTCCTTGGCTTTCCATACGGCTTGCGCGTTTTCGCGAGGGATCACACCCAGATCAGCCATGGCATCGCAGGCATGGGCTTCGATCTCGTACCAGATGCGGAACTTGGTTTCGGGCGACCAGATAGCGACCATGTCAGGACGGGAATAGCGGGGAATCATTGGCGGCAGACCCTTTTTGTGATTGGGATGAGGCGTTGGCGCGGGGTTTAGCCGTGCTGGTCCAAGGGAACAAGGCACGAGTGGCGGGATGAGACGGTTTGCCCTGATTTTGTTGATCTGGCCGGGTATTGCGGCGGCTGATACGTTCAAAACCTTGTCGGGCGATGAAATTCTGACCGCCTTGTCGGGCCAAAAGCTCGACTACGGGCAGGGGGTCTGGCAGGTGTTTGAGCCGTCGATGGTGACAAACTATTTCTCAGGCGGCCCAAGCACCGGGCGCTGGGCTGTGCGGGGGGATCAGTATTGCTCGGTCTGGCCACCGTCGGACCTGTGGGCGTGCTATGACGTACAGCAAAAAGGCGACGTAATCCGATTTGTGGATGATGCGGGCGGCATTACAGACGGGATGTATTCCGAGTGAACCTGCCCACAGGATTGACCGATTTCGAAGGGCGTTGGGCACTGACGCGACTGATCCGCGATGAGCGGGCCGGGCAGGTGGTGCAGGCCGATGGTGAGGCTGAGTTGCGCCCCGGATCAGGCGGGTTGATCTATAATGAGACGGTCACGCTGCGCATTCCCGGACAACCTGAAATGACCGGAACGCGGCGCTATTTTTGGCGCGCAGCTGAGGGCGGGATTGCCATCTATTTCGACGATGATCGCTATTTCCACGCTCTGACATTGGGCCGACCCCACGAGAAGGATCATCACGATTGCCCCCCTGACAGCTATGATGCAGAATACGATTTCACAGGATGGCCGCGCTGGAGCGTCCGCTGGACCGTGTCGGGCCCGCGAAAATCCTATGAAATGGAGACCGAATTTACGCGACGATAGCGTAATCATCTTGCAGCAGGGGGCCGGAACGGGCATTGCTGCATGTGCAAAGAGATCCGCAAGTGGAGAAAACAAAATGAATGCGAACGTATTGGCCAACGCAATTGGCCCGCGCGAGGGGACAGCGCTGCGCGTCAAACAGGTTGTACTGGTTGCCTTGGGCATTGTTGCTCTGGCCGTTGCCGCCAAGATCAAAGTTCCGATGTGGCCGGTTCCGATCACAATGGGGACCTTTGCGGTATTGACCATCGGCACCGCTTATGGCGCACGTCTTGGGCTGGTTACCATGCTGGGCTATCTGCTGGTTGGCGCGCTGGGCTTTGACGTGTTCGCAGGCTCGACAGCCGAGAAAAACGGCCTGACCTACATGATGGGCGGCACCGGCGGCTATCTGGTCGGCTATGTGCTGGCGACACTGGCGCTGGGTGCCTTGGCCGCGCGCGGCTGGGACCGCTCGGTCGGCAAACTGGCGCTGGCGCTGGTTTTGGCCAACGTGCTCATCTATGTGCCGGGCCTGCTGTGGCTGGGTCAATTGTTCGGCTGGGACAAACCGATCTTGGAATGGGGTCTGACACCGTTCCTGCTGGGTGATGCGATCAAGCTGGCTCTGGCGGCGCTGCTGATCCCGGCGGTCTGGAAACTGGTCGGCAACGCGCGTACCTGATTTCCCTGGATTTCGACAAGAGCCCGCGGCCGGTATCTCCGGTCGCGGGTTTTTTGTGCCCCGTGTTTGCAGGCTGGACAAACAGGGGCATACGCGTCCAATCTGATGGCAGAGAAATCATCAGGTTATTAAGATATGCGCTTTCTTAAGAATTCCGCCCTTGGGGCTTTTACTGCGCTTTTACTGGGCAGCGCTGTGCCTGCCAGTGCAGATACTCCCGTCACCTATACAGATGGTGGCGCGCCGTTGTTCCAGTTCATTGTCCCTGACTTCTGGGCGCTTCGGGTCGGTGGCCCACGCGAGATTGAAGACACCAGCGGCAATGACCCGCGCAGCGTGTCCCGGGTCATGGGCATGCGGCCTGTAACCGATGATGCGGCTTGGATCGGGTTCATTTCGCCCGAAGGTGTTTCGACGATCGATGGGGGGATCCAATACCTGCGAGATATCGACAAGTTCCTGGTCAAGGACCCGCAGGTGAGCAGCAACACGCGTCAGCGCATTGGCGGATTGCCAGCTCAAGTCATCCGCGGCACCGGGCGGCGCGATGGGCGAGGTGTGAACTTTACCGCGACCGTGATCGACCTTCCGCGCGACCGTGTGGCTGTTGGCGTTGCCATCCTTCGTGACAGCGCCGATGCGGGCTATGTTGAGGATTTGAACGCCGTGTTCGAATCCTTCCGGTCACTGCGATAGGAGGGTAGCAAATGGCGTATTCGATCCTTAAGCGAACGGTGCTGGCTCTGGGACTGGGAGGTTCGGCGTTTGCTCTGTCTGGTTGCGATGGTGTCGCTGTCGGGTTTGGCGTCGGTTACGGATATGATCCGTTCTACGATTCGATGCTTTGGAACGACTATTACCGTCGCGATGTCGATGTGGATATCGACGTTGATCGACCAGTCAGGCCCAATCCGCCTGCGGGCAAACCACCGTCCAGACCAAACCCACCTGCCGGGAAACCGCCCGCGCGTCCCAAACCGCCTGTCGCTAAGCCTCCGGCCCGACCACGCCCGCCAGTTGCGCGCCCACCCACAGCGCGACCGCCAATCCACCGGCCTGGCCCGCGCAGATAGTTCTGACTGCGCTGCGGGGTGGGCCCGTGGCGCAGACCTATTCAGTGGGCAATAGTTCGGTCGTGATCTGAACTGTCCCTTCCAGGGTGCGATGTACCGGACATCTGTCCGCGATCTCCATCAATTTGGCCCGTTGTGCATCGTCCAGCGGACCTTGCAATCGGATCTTGCGGCGAAAGACGTCCACTTTGCCTTCGTTGATGGCGAGACCGGCGTCCTGTGCGTGTACCTTGTTGTGACACACATCCACACTGACACTGGTCAGCGGCCAGCGCTTACGCCGTGCATACATGCGGATGGTCATCGACGTGCAGGCGCCTAAGCCCGAGGATACAAAGCCATAGGGCGACATGCCTCGGTCCGTGCCTCCGTAGGACACCGGCTCGTCAGCTATGGCGTGATGGTGGGGACCGGACTGGATGTCCTGCAGAAATCCGCTGGGATCGGCTTCGGTCACGCGCACAACACCCTCAGGCGCGCCGATCGGCGGGGCGGGAGGGCTTAGCTTAACATAGCGTGACACCCAGGCGGTGATCACATCTGCTGCGTAATTCGCGTCTTCGATGCGCGTGATCAAATGGTCTGCGTCATCCAGCGTCACAAAGCTTTTGGGATGTTTAGCAGCCATGAAGATACTGCTGGCATTGTCGATGCTGACCGTGGAATCCAACGGCGCATGCAGGATCAGAAGCGCTGCGTTCAGATTGGCAATCGCAGGCGTCAGCGCGGTTTCCGAGATATCGTCGACAAAGGCCTTGCCTATACGGAAAGGTCGACCACCGAGCGATACTTCGGCACTGCCATCCTTTTCGATTTCCGGGAGGGCGGCCTCGAAATGGTGCGAGACATGGCCGGGATCCGCCGGGGCGCCCAATGTCACAACGGCCTTGACCGACGCGATTGATGCACGGGCCCGTAAAACCGCAGCCCCACCAAGCGAATGACCAATCAACAGCGCAGGTGCCATATCCCGCCCCGCCAGATACTGAGCTGCTGCAGTCAGGTCCTGGACGTTCGATGTGAAGGTCGTATTCGCAAACTCCCCTTCAGAATGCCCCAGCCCGGTGAAGTCGAACCGCAAGACGGCAATTCCCATGGCTGCAAGACGTGCCGAAATGCGCCGCGCTGCCGGGATATCCTTTGAGCATGTGAAACAATGGGCAAACAGGGCAGTGGCCAAGACAGGCCCATCCGGCAGGTCTAACCGGGCCGCAAGTCGGCTGCCGTCATGTCCGGCAAAAGTTACGCGTTCCGTTGGCATAGGGAATCCTTGGTGTTTGGAGGCGGAACCATACTGGGTGCTGACGGGGAGCGGCTCAACCCCTATGTCAGAACCGTAACGGTAAGGTGAGGGACTGAAACTTTGTCTCGAATGATCCAACCGTTCAGCGGAGCATTGGATCAATATATCACATTTTGTGATTCAATACCGATTAAACATTCATTTTCATTATTTCTCGGCGGCAACCACATTGGGCTTACAGATAAGTCACGAACGGAGGCCAAAATGGCACATGCACCTTGTGTCCCGCACAAACCCATCATTCAGCCAAGCCTTATCTTTGCGGTTTTTCTGACCGGAGCAGCTGGATTTGCCTTAGGGCAGAACTGGCCGCTTGATATGGCCGACCAGAACGCCGCCAGGCAAGAGGACTGGCATGGCAATGTCAGAAGGTCAGGTTGGGGGCAGAGCGAATAGTTTTTAAGCGGTGCCCATCAGTTGCGCATCGAACGGGTATTTGGTCAGGTTCTCATAACCGTCTTCGGTGATCAGGACCTGATCTTCCAGCTTGATCGAGAAGTCGCCGCCAACCTCACCCACTGCTGCTTCGACGCACAATACCATACCGGGTTCAAGCGGATGGTCATATGATCCGGCTACCGCCTTGTCAGGGTAGGCGACCAGGGGCCATTCGTCACACAGGCCAACGCCGTGCATCAGGCAGCCGTATTTCTGCGCTTGAAACTTGTCGTCCAAACGATGGCTGTTCGCAGTCAGTTCGGGGATCATCACACCGGGTTTCAGCATTTCCATGTTGGTCATGATGTGCTCATGCGCGTGCTGCATCGCATAGATCATGTCGGCGCGAGGCTTTTGGTCGCCGATCCACCAGGTGCGTGAGATATCAACGCATATGCCGTATGATCCAATGAGGTCGGTATCAAAGGCAATGATCTCGTTTTGCTGCGTGATCCGGGGGCCGCATTCCTGAAACCACGGGTTGGTACGTTGCCCCGAGGCCAGCAGGCGGGTCTCGATCCATTCGCCTCCGCGCTTGATATTCTCGGCGTGAAGAACGGCCCAGATGTCATCTTCCGAGGTTTTGCCATCCCCCGCATTCGCACGGGCGAATCTTTCCATTTCGGCCACGGCGGTTTCGCAGGCATGGTTGGCGCATCGCATTGCCAGAATCTCGTCCGGGCCTTTGACGGCGCGAGTTTTTTCCGTTAGCTCCTCACCTTCCATGATCTCAAAGCCCTGCGCCTCAAGTGCGCGCAGGCCGTGCAGCATGATCTTGTCGACCGCCAGGCGTTTATTGCCGCCGCCATGTTCGTCGATCAGCACGCGCACCTCGTTCGAGAACACATCAGC
Source organism: Ruegeria sp. HKCCA5839 (assembly GCF_013035585.1). Taxonomy (NCBI): domain Bacteria; kingdom Pseudomonadati; phylum Pseudomonadota; class Alphaproteobacteria; order Rhodobacterales; family Roseobacteraceae; genus Ruegeria; species Ruegeria sp. HKCCA5839. Next base: position 61,164 of record NZ_WQIE01000001.1, read on the forward strand.
CGCAACATCGACCTTGTCGCCACGGTCAAAATAGAACAAGTCCGCGCCCGAGCGCTGCTCGCGCACAAGCAGGTTGAACTTGGACAGAAACGGCGAATTCTTATAGTCCCAGATCACCATATACCCATCAGCACAAAGCAGAACGGCGCGAAACGGATTATGCGTGTTCCACAGCTGCATATTGGTGCTGTCGGTGGCATAGCGGATATTGAGCGGATCAAAGATCAGCAATCCACCATAGCCTCGGTCGACAACGGCCTGTGTCAGGCGCTGCCAGCGATAGTTGCGCATGGTCTCCAGGTTTGGCAGCTCAAGCCCGGCTGCGGCCCATTCAGAAAACGCCAGCTGCGTCGGTCCGATCTCGATCCGGTCATTGTCATTTGGTGTGCCGTCGCCCAGAGCTGCCCCTTTGGTCGGGTCAATCTTGCGCGTGTCGCGATATGGAACGTTCACTTAGGGCCTCCATCCTTGCCAGATGACTGTGCAAGGTGCCATTTTTCGGGTCGCAGTTGTTTGCGACCGTTCGGACGTCGCTTTTTTACCGACATTTCTGGGTGAGGCTGCTAGTGCGGGCGCATGACTACGATCTTACAGAGCTCCATTCCCTATGACCCGCTGACTGAAACCGCACTCCCCGGTATCGGCGCTGCTGACGCAGATGATTGGCTGCGTCGGGATGATGCCTTTGATGCGCAAATGCGCCGTAGGGCCGAGGTTTTGCGAGATCATCGCAAGGATGTTCTGGCGATGGACGCGCAGGCATTTGAACCCGCGCAAGAGCTTTTGGAAATGGCTCTGGCGCTACATTACCCTGATGCAGGGGATCATGCGCTGCGCCCGGATGGTGTTCGGGTCAAGATTGATCGCGCCAAGCCTCTAGAGACGCTGTGCCATCTGGTGCAGGAAGATCTGTGTATCTTGCAGAAACAGGGTGACGAACACGTTCTGACCGGAGCCATTCTGTGCTTTCCGGCCAGTTGGTGCTTGTCCGAGAAGTTCATGCGCCCTTTGATCGGCATTCATGATCGAGTTGATCCCTATGACGCCAATATCGCCCGCCGAGTCCAACGGCTGTTCGATGGTATACAGCCCGGCCGCCCTTTATGGCGCTTCAATGCCCTCTGGTATCACGACGCTGAGTTGTATCAGCCACGCAGCGTGAACGATCCACGCGAGATCAGGGATCGGGGCTCTGCTCGGTTTCTGCGCAGCGAGCGGCAGGTTCTACTCCGTTTGCCAAGAACCCGCGCTGTGGTTTTTTCGATCCACACCTATGTCCTGGACGCTCAAACCCTGCCCAAAATGGAAAACCCCGCCAAATGACGGGGCCTTCCTAGGAGGGTCTTAGGGTTGTCTTGTTCAAAAGCCGATAGCAGAAGTCACTCCGGCAATGGCGCCACTGGTGTTCAGCCCGAAAAGAGCCACTGTAAGAGCGACGACTTGCGTGTTCAGACGGAAATCCTCACCACGGATCAGATTGACCGCTGCCAGCGACAATGCAATCGGGGCCGAGACGCTTGCAATCGCACCGGTCATGCCCCAGCTGGACAGGCGCAGAATATCGCTGGGTTGCTCCTCGGGTGCACAGGTTACCAAGACTTGCTCGGATCCCTCGCCATCGACGGGTTCAGTGCGAAAGGCGATGCTGAGCAATTGGTCATCTGTCAGCTGGATCGGGCGCGCAGTTGGTTCGGCAAAAGCCACCACATCGGCTTCATGGTTTGCCATGTTCAAACCCGCAAACGGGCCGCTGATCACATCAAAAATCTGCTTCTTGTCACGCAGCCTGCGTGGTGCGAATGAGTCGAATGCGCTGAGGAACTGCTCGGCTGTTAAGACGGTCTTTTCCGACAACCATTCGATACGACGGGTCGAACAGATATCGATCATCCGGTAGAGCATCACGACCAACATCAGTTCCGAGACTTCAGTGTCGTCCAAAATCGCCGAAACCGGAGTAACAGTCAGCGCGAGCCGGTTCTCGGGCTGTTTACTCTTTTGACGCTCAAGCGTCTTCAACCCGGCTGCATTGTCCATGCGTTGGTAGCGGGGGTCAGCATGTTGCGGGAGCGAGTCAAGCGTCAGCCGTACAAGGTATTGGCTGGACACGATGCTGGCTTCGGTCTCGCTCAGCTGCGCCTTGCGTTCCACCTGGTAGCCATAGTCCTCAAGCGTTGCGGCAACGATGTCACTGAAATGTGTCAGCGCATCCTTAGCTTCACCGTCAAATTGAACGCCGCCGTGATAGTCGTGTTTTGAGGTCAAAGACTTTTCCTCTTTCCGCCGCAGTGGTCGTTTTCACCAGCAATCATAAGGAGCGAACTTGGGCAAAATTTGGCGCTTTAAGAAAAAATCGAGAAATATCAGGGATTGGTTACGCATTGGAAACCAAGAAACATTGGATTTCATTAAATTGTTGTGTCCAAAAGATGGCAAGATGGGGCTTGTCCACCCGGTTCGGGATGTGGGTGTTAGTTATCGATTCGCCACGCAATAATCGCAATTGACTGCTGATAGACAGACGCTGCATTCCACTGTTTGATCACCGCAAAATTGGGCTCTCCTTGCTGATAGCCTCGACCGGGTTTCCAGCCTTTCTTGCGAAGGAAATTAGCCGTTGAGGCCAGCGCATCGGTCATGTTGTAGAAGTCAACTTCGCGGTCTCCGGTGGCGTCGATACCATAGGTCAGGGCGTTGCCAGGCAGGAACTGTGTGTGTCCCAACTCGCCATGTTTTGCCCCTTTTGTGGCCATGGTGATGCTACCTTGGTCCACCAGTTTCAGGGCCCCAATGGCATGGGGAATAAAAAACTCGGATCGGCGACAATCATAGGCCAGCGTCGTGATTGATGACACGACGGGGCTGTCACCCATGAAATTACCAAAGCCTGTTTCCATTCCGTGAATGGCGATCAGCACACCTGAAGGGACGCCAAATTGGCGCTCCAGGGCAGCGTAGAATTCGGGGTTGCGTGCCTTGCGTTTGCGGCCTTGGGCCACGATAGCGTCTGCGCCGCGCACCTGCATGAACTTGTCCAGCGAGTATTTAAAACTTTTCTGGTTTCGGTCGGCTGCGATGGTGCGGGTTGCGTATTGGGTCTGTGCCAGGGCCTGCAGCCCCTTGCGTTTGACACCAGCGCGTTTCGCGGTCTTGGCGAAGTCTGCTTTCCAAGCCTCGAAACCCGCGCTGGTGTTACCGCAGGGGGCAGCTGCAGCAGCGGAAGTCAGGGCGAGCCCCAAAACGAACGCGGCGGTCAATCGAAGCATGTCTTTACCTTTCAGGCTAGGCCATCAAGGTCAGCCTAGGCCGGACGGGTTCAAACGCAAGCAGTCTTCAATACAGATCAAGCTCTCCTGCTTCTTTGAGCTTTTCGAACCACTCATCCGGGGTGGACTGAATCCGCGCGTGCTTGACCATCATGGCATTCATATCCGCCAGGCTGGACGTGTCGGGCCAGTTTTCAGGCTGCCAGAGATTCGCGCGGATGACGCATTTTGGACAATGGGCAAAGACAGATCGAACATGGATCAGCAAGGCGAGCTTTGGCGCTTTGCCATTTACCTGCATTTGGTTCAGCAGGTCTGGGTCTTTGCACAGACGGGCAGTGCCGCGCAGGCGCAGCGTTTCCAATTTGCCCGGAACCAAAAAAATCACCCCGGCACGCGGATCGCGCAGGATGTTGTGGAACGTGTCCATCCGTTTGTTGCCGGGCCGATCCGGGATCGCGATCAGTTGGTCCGAAATAACATGCACAAATCCGGGCGGGTCGCCGCGGGGCGAAATATCGATATAGCCATCCGGGTTGGTGGTTGCGATCAGACAAAACCCCGAAGCTGCAATGAAGTCGCGGCACATCTGGTCCAGCGCTGGGATCTCTTTGGCGACGATCTGCGGCAGCGGATGACCGGCCAGTGCTTCGAGCTCATCGGCGGATGTGATGAAATCGGAATAGGGGGCGAAGGGCGAAGGCTCAGGGGGCATTTGCGGGCTCCGATCTGATTATGCCAGACGATAGTGAGGGATCAGCATGATGTGGTCAAACCGGGGGCGAACGAATAAGGGCGCCCCATTGGGACGCCCTTGCATTTCAAATCCAAAAAAGGATTAGCAGCTGTAGTACATGCCGTACTCAACAGGGTGCGGCGTATGCTCGTAGGTTTCGACCTCTTCCATCTTCAGTTCGATGTAACCGTCGATCTGGTCTTTGGTGAACACGTCGCCCTGCAGCAGGAAGTCGTGGTCCGAGGCCAGAGCTTCCAGAGCTTCGCGCAGGCTGCCACAAACGGTCGGGATGTCGGCCAGTTCTTCGGCAGGCAGATCGTACAGGTTCTTGTCCATGGCTTCGCCCGGATCGATCTTGTTCTTGATGCCGTCCAGACCGGCCATCAGAAGAGCAGCAAAGGCCAGGTATGGGTTTGCGGCCGGATCGGGGAAGCGAGCTTCGACGCGCTTGGCTTTGGGGCTTTCGGTCCATGGGATACGGACACAACCCGAACGGTTACGGGCCGAGTAGGCGCGCAGAACAGGAGCTTCAAAGCCCGGGATCAGGCGCTTGTAGCTGTTGGTCGACGGGTTGGTGAAGGCGTTCAGTGTCTTGGCGTGCTTCAGGACACCACCGATGAAATACAGCGCCTCGTCGGACAGGTCGGCGTATTTGTCGCCTGCAAACAAAGGCTTGCCGTCTTTCCAGATCGACATGTTGCAGTGCATGCCGGTGCCGTTGTCACCTGCGATCGGCTTCGGCATGAAGGTTGCCGACTTGCCATAAGCGTGCGCCACGTTGTGGATCACGTATTTGTATTTCTGCAGCTCGTCGGCCTGCTTGGTCAGGCTGTCAAAGATCAGACCCAGCTCGTGCTGACACGAGGCGACCTCGTGGTGGTGCTTGTCGACCTTCATGCCCAGACGCTTCATGGTCGACAGCATCTCGGAACGCAGATCTTGCGCTTCGTCTACAGGGTTGACCGGGAAATAGCCGCCTTTGACACCAGGGCGGTGTCCCATGTTGCCCATCTCATATTCGGTGTCGGTGTTCCAGGACGCGTCGGTTGCATCAACTTCGTAGGATACTTTGTTGATACTGTTCGAGAAACGCACATCGTCGAACAGGAAGAACTCAGCTTCGGGTCCGAAATAGGCTACGTCGCCGATGCCCGAGGATTTCAGGTAGGCTTCGGCCTTTTCGGCGGTGCCGCGCGGGTCACGCTCATAAGCTTCGCCAGTGTCGGGCTCGACAACCGAGCAGTGCAGGCAGATGGTCTTTTCCGCATAGAACGGATCGACATAGGCGCTTTCGGTGTCGGGCATCAGTTTCATGTCGGATGCTTCAATCGACTTCCAGCCGGCAATGGACGAGCCGTCAAACATAAAGCCTTCTTCCAGGAAGTCCTCGTCAACCTGGTCAGACATGATGGTTACGTGCTGAAGCTTACCGCGCGGGTCGGTGAAGCGGATGTCGACATATTCTGCGTCTTCTTCACGGATCAGCTGAAGAACTGCGTCCTTGCTCATTCTCTCTATTCCTCTGATTGGAGATTAGTCGATTACAACGCGTCCGAGCCGGTTTCACCGGTACGAATGCGGATGGCTTGTTCTACGGGTGAGACAAAAATCTTGCCGTCGCCGATCTTGTCTGTTTTAGCGGCCGATACGATGGCATCGATGGCGGCATCAACCTGATCATCGTCCAACACAACTTCGATTTTAACCTTGGGCAGGAAATCCACTACGTATTCGGCGCCGCGATAGAGTTCTGTATGACCTTTCTGACGGCCAAATCCTTTGACCTCGATCACGCTGAGCCCCTGCACACCAACGTCTTGCAGCGCCTCTTTCACCTCGTCCAGTTTGAACGGCTTGATGATCGCCTCAATCTTTTTCATCACAGCTCACCTTGAATGGTTGTCTGGATGGCAGTGATCACGTCTAAGATCAGGCAGCAATGTGAATGCGGATTCTGCCCGGTCAGGGCCCATCGAAATCAAGCTGTCGATTAAAGTTTTATCGGCTTGCCTAAAAAGTAATCGTTTTTGAATCGAGCGGTGTTGAGATGACGGAAGTGTTGACAGCAGCTCAGATGCGCGCGGTTGAGCAGGCCGCAATCGACTCGGGTGAGGTCACCGGGCTGGAGCTGATGGAGCGTGCTGGGCAGGGCGTGGTGGACGCGATCTTAGAGGAATGGCCCGCGTTCAACGATCCGAGGGTCAGCCTCTCAACTTCCCCGGAAAGTTCGGAGCCAGATAAAGGGGATGCCTTTCGAGCAGTTGTGCTGTGCGGCCCTGGGAACAATGGTGGCGACGGCTTTGTCGTGGCGCGGCTTTTGTTTCAGCTTGGTTGGCAGCTGGAGGTTTTTCTGTATGGGGACCCAGACAAGCTGCCGCCGGACGCGCGGGTGAACTATGAGCGCTGGCTCGAGATCGGTACTGTCGCGCCTTTGCCGGAGGGTGTCTGGCTGCCGCAGTGCGATTTGCACGTGGATGCGTTGTTTGGGACGGGCCTGACGCGGCCGGTGCCCGAGAGCATTTCATATTCACTCTCGTATCTGCATAAGCGTCATCCCCCTTTTGTTGCGGTCTCTGTGGACCTGCCATCCGGGTTATGTGCTGATAGCGGGCGCCCGATCGGGGTGGCGGGCAAGGCGGATTTGACGGTCACGTTTCACAAGGCCAAATGCGGTCACTTTCTCGCGGAGGGCCCTGCGCGTTGTGGTAATGTGCGGGTCGCGGATATTGGTCTGCCGGCCCCGAAATTTCGCAGTACTGATGAATTAGTCGCTTATGTAAATGACCCGGCGCGCGAGAAAATGACCGGCGCCCAGTTGAAGGAATACCATGAACGTCAAAAGGCTGAGGCGCGGTCTTTGGTGCGATTGATCGACGGGCCGGTGTCGTTCGGAATGCGTCACGCCGACCGCAAGGATAATGATGCCCACAAATACACCCACGGCCACGCGCTGATCCTGTCAGGTGGTTCCGGCCAGACCGGGGCGGCGCGGTTGGCGGCGCGGGGGGCGTTGCGGATCGGAGCGGGGTTGGTGACGCTTGGCGTGCCGCCTGCGGCGCAGATGGAAGTGGCGTGTCAGATTACAGCCTTGATGATGCGCCGGGTTGAAGGCGCAGAGGGTTTGGATGAACTCTTGCAAGACCCGCGGCTGAGCGCGCTTTGCCTTGGGCCCGGCTTGGGGTTGGAGCGTGCGCGGGCGTTGGTGCCGGTGGCTTTAGCCGCGCAACGGGCGACAGTATTGGACGCAGATGCTTTGACTGCGTTTGGCGAGGATCCGGACAAGCTTTTCGAACTCTTGCATCCGAATTGTGTTCTGACGCCGCATGGGGGCGAGTTTGCGCGCCTGTTTCCGGATATTGCCGAAAAGCTGACATCAGCTCCGACGGTGGGGCCGGCCTATTCCAAGGTGGATGCCACGCGTGAAGCGGCGAGACGGGCGGGGTGTGTTGTTCTGTTCAAAGGGCCCGATACTGTCATTGCTGACCCTGATGGAAGATGTACGATCAACGCGGCGATGTATGAGCGCGCGGCCCCCTGGTTAGCCACCGCTGGATCGGGTGACGTTTTGGCGGGGTTTATCACGGGGCTTCTGGCACGCGGGATTGCGCCCCAAAGCGCGGCAGAAACCGCAGCTTGGTTGCATGTGGAATGCGCAAGACAGTTCGGGCCGGGTTTGATTGCTGAAGACCTACCTGAGCAATTGCCTGCGGTTCTGCGTAACCTACTGAGTGATCAAAAAAACTGACGCGGGTCCAAAGGTCGTCATGACCGCGTGGCGCGGGCGATTTTCTGCGTGCTGAGCCGAGGTTTCGGTATCAAATAGACACATATTATGATATCACGATGAGACTCACTCCTTTCCTGCTTTCGGAGTGAAAAGAACTTCTGATCAGAGGCTTGCTGGTATGTCGCAGCGCTTCGTTACCCAGTGAGTATCCAGACTCGAACCGGTCGGACCCTTATTTGAGGTATGAAAGATGTCACGCAATTTCCGAATTTCTGTTTCTGGGGCCGCGTTGGTCGCAGGGTTGGTATCGCCTGCAGCTGCCGAATTGAAATATGAAAACAACAGCGGCGGGTATGTATTGCTTTACGGCCAGTTGCACCCGGCGCTGATCTCGGTCGATGACGGGCAGCAAACTGAAACGCGCCTTTTGGACAACGACCTCTCGAACAGCAGGGTCGGGCTGCGCCTGATGCAACCTTATGGCAGCAACGAATTTACTTTTCTGCTCGAAACGGCCTTGGGTCTGCCCAATTCAACAGAGTGGAACCAGTTGGGCACAAGTTTCAGCGGTTGGACCCGCACTGACATCCGTCACGTGGATTTCGCGTTGGAAGGAAGCTATGGCAAGTTTTCTGCCGGCCAGGGCAGCATGGCTGCCGATGGCGCTGCCGAAGTGGATTTGTCCTACGTTGGGACTGCGCTGTATTCCTTTACCAATGATGAAAACTCGGCCTTCTTCTACCGTGGTACAAATGGGGTTCTGAGCGGAATAACCATAGGCGACTCCAGCAGTAACTTTGATGGCGCTCGGCGCGGGCGTGTGCGTTATGACACCCCGGAGTTCAATGGTTTTTCGGCGGGATTTGCCTATGGCCAGAACATATTGTCCAGCAGTGATGATGATACCTATTACGACGTTCGCGTCTCGTATTCCAACACGTTCGGGGACGGGGTGGAGTTCGGAGCGGCGCTTGCCTATGCGGTTCGCGATCGGGACGATAATTCCGGGGACCAGGAAGACTTTTTCGGGTCTGCTTCGGTTCTGCTGCGCAACGGGCTTGGTTTTACGGTTGCGGCAGGCACGCGCGACGACAAAAGGGCAGGTGCGAGCGATCCGGACTATTTCTATGGCAAGGTCTCATATGAAGGCAATTGGGTCTCGTGGGGGAAGACGGGGATCGGGATCGACTATTACGATGGTTCGGATTTCAACAGCAGCGGATCCAGTACCGAGTCATGGGGTTTCGCGGTTGTTCAGAAAATCCAAAGCATCAACACTGATGCATACCTGAAATACCGGAATCACGATTTTGATGACGGAACATCGTTCGACAGCAATGACACTTGGGTTCTGGGTGCGCGCTGGCGGTTCTGAGCCGGTTTAACGACACACCTTATCGCCCCGGTCGATCCGGGGCGATTTTTCGGTTCAAGGCGGTCAAATCCGGGGCTGATGGCGCCTTTGCCTCTTGCACGCGCGCGGCTGGGCAAATAGAAGGCGTCAAATTTGCCTGGCGCGCCCGTGTTGCGCGCCCCGAATCCTATGGGGACTACCATAATGCAGGTTACCGAGACGCTGAACGAAGGTCTGAAACGCGGCTACAACATCGTTGTGACCGCATCCGAGCTGGACGACAAGGTTAACGAGAAACTGACCGAGGCACAGCCGGAAATCGAAATGAAAGGTTTCCGCAAAGGCAAGGTGCCTATGGCCCTGCTGAAAAAGCAGTTCGGCCAGCGTCTGCTGGGTGAAGCGATGCAGGAAAGCATCGACGGCGCGATGAACAAGCATTTCGAGGACAGCGGCGAGCGTCCTGCGTTGCAGCCTGAGGTCAAGATGACCAACGAGGACTGGAAAGAAGGCGACGATGTCGAGGTCGCCATGTCCTATGAAGCGCTGCCCGAGATCCCCGAAGTTGACTTGAGCACGGTTGAGCTGGAGAAGCTGGTTGTCAAAGCAGACGATGCAGCCATTGAAGAAGCGCTGAACAACCTGGCCGAAACCGCGCAGGATTTCAAAGCGCGCCGCAAGGGCTCAAAGGCCAAGGACGGCGATCAGATCGTGTTTGACTTTGTCGGCAAGGTTGACGGCGAAGAGTTTGAAGGTGGATCGGCCGAAGACTATCCGCTGGTTCTGGGCTCGAACAGCTTCATCCCCGGCTTTGAAGAGCAACTGGTCGGTGTGAAGGCCGAGGAAGAAAAAGACGTCAACGTCACTTTCCCGGAAGAATACGGTGCCGAGCATCTGGCGGGCAAAGATGCGGTCTTTACCTGCACCATCAAAGAGGTGAAAGAGCCTGTCGCGGCAGAGGTCAATGATGAGCTGGCCAAGAAATTTGGCGCCGAGGATCTGGCTGGTTTGAAAGAGCAGATCTCGGAACGTCTTGAGGCAGAATATGCCGGTGCGTCCCGCGCCGTAATGAAGCGTGGTCTCTTGGATGTTCTGGACGAGAAGGTTTCCTTCGACCTGCCGCCGTCGCTGGTTGAAGCCGAAGCCAAGCAGATTGCACATCAGTTGTTCCACGAGGAAAACCCCGATGTGGAAGGCCACGATCATGGTGAGATCGAGCCGACAGAAGAGCACACCAAGCTGGCCGAGCGCCGCGTGCGTCTGGGGCTGTTGCTGGCTGAACTTGGGCAAAAGGCCGAAGTTGAAGTTACCGATGCCGAAATGACTCAGGCGATCATGAACCAGGCGCGTCAATATCCTGGTCAGGAACGCCAGTTCTTTGAGTTCGTGCAGCAGAACGCCCAGATGCAGCAGCAGTTGCGGGCGCCGATCTTTGAAGACAAGGTCGTTGACTACGTATTTGAACTGGCCCAGGTCGCCGACAAGGAAGTCAGCAAAGACGACCTGCAAAAAGCGGTTGAGGCACTGGAAGAGGAATAAACCTCTTCCTCCCGGGGCGATCCAGGGTGACAAAAAATGCGGAGCCGACTTATCTCGAAGACGGCTCCGCATGGGTGGCTTTTGGTTCTATGAGGCGAGGGGGTCAGACCTCATGAGCAAAAGCACGGGGGGGTCCAAGCAGAGCAACTTTTTGCTCTGGCGAGAATGTATCTGTTAGAGTTTCGATCAGCTTCAGCGTGGCCATCCGTTCGTCTTCGGTGGTCGAGGCGCTTATCTGCTCCACAAAATACCTTTCAAGATCGGTGAGTGGCTTGTGGTCTTGGTTCGCAGGCAGAGGCGATTTTGACCGCGCAAACAGCGCCAGCGCTTCGTCTTCGGACAAGAAGACGTCATGTTCAATACCCGCATACGCGCGGATGTCAGCGATCCGTTCTTCCGAACAGTCCATCATTGCAGCCATGGCCACGACTTTGCCCATTGGTTTAGCCGTGCCAAGATAGTCGTATGGAGCGTTGCCCGATCGTTGCAGCACCCGGTTCATGACCGGATCGATCACCGCAATCGAATCCAGCACTCCGGCCTGCATCGCATATTCAAACGACCCGATCATGACCTCGCTGGTCACATAGGAAATCGAGTTCTTCCCGCGGCCGCGCCCCAGTTTTTTCGTGTCCACGCAAAAGCGCGTTGCCTCCCAAACCTGGGCGCTTCGGATCGGCGGTTCGCCATCCAGGATCGCGTTAAAGACGTCGGCCATCATATGTGGCCCGGTTGTCTGCAACAGGCGCATGCACCCAACGACGTCCCCATCGTCGTTGATGCTTACGACATGTGCCGGATGCAGGTCGTCGAACGCATCGCGCTCGCGCCCGTTTTCGATATTGACTTCCCAGCCCAGGCGATCCCCGAAAACGCGCGCGCGGAGTTGGTACATCTCGTCCAAGATGTCAGTGAATAAGTGTTGGTTGATACCATCGATAACGATGATCATTTCCATCCCCCTACAGATTGGTTACCGTAGGAGCAGGATTAACGAACATTTGAAATGAGACTATTGGGGGTTTCCCGTATTTTTGTATTTTTTTTGTTAACCTGGCGTGATTAAGCCTAGACCTATTGCCCGGCCAATAGCCTGCGGCGTGGTCAAAGCGCCAAGTTTTTCCCGACCCGAACGCATGTGAACCTCGACAGTCCGGTGCGAGATCGAAAGGATGTCACCGATATCTTGTTGTGACTTGCCTTCAGCAACCCATTGCAGGATTTCTTTTTCACGGGTGGACAGGGAAGGAAGATAAAGCGCGCGGGACAGGACACCCGATTGCATGACTGTATCATGTGCATTGACGGCTGCCATTTGAAGGTCGCCCATCACGTACCGTTTGTACTTGTCCCATTCGGCATCGGAACAATCCCGCGTGACGTTCAGCAAGCCACATTCGCCGTAGGGACCGCGCACTGGAACCGTCAGACCGCGCGATGTTATGCCGAAATCATGCGCGTCCCGGAAAACCGCATTAAACTTTTCATCTTTCTGGAAACGCCCCCAATCCACCGGTGCAATACTGAGCATGGAGGTATAAATGGTGGGGTCGAATTTGTGGTAGCCGTGGCTACCGTAGTGAATCTTCCACTCATCGGGATAGTTGGCATATCCCTGTACATCGCCTCCGGCGGTGTTCATCGTGGCATAAGACGCATAGTCAAAGCCCAGCTCGTGGCAAACAGCGTTTATGATATCTGCGGTCGACTTTTCATCTTGGTCGAGCGCAGCCAGGTCTATGAGTTTCACCGTTCAAACCTTTAGAGCGATGCATCTTTTGACACTTTGCCAATTCAGGGGTGTCCAATGTTTACGTTAGGGCAGCTTCTGATACGGATGCAAGTGAGGGGTGCACATACTGTAATCTTAATTCGAATTTCATTTGACAGAAAGGCGCATTTTTTGTCGGGTCAAGAACGGTTTGGCCCCGGTGTTGCTGCCATTCCGTCAAAACCTGAGAAAAAAGCCACGCTTAGTTCGAGCGCAGCCCGGTTTCGACAAGCATTCCGCGCGCTTTGGCCTCGGGGTAAAACCCTTTGGCGTATAGAAAAATAGCTCGATCCTGATTGCCGTCTGAAAGCAGCCAGGCCCCACGCAGATACTTGCCCGCGAATTCCAGATTGGTGTCCGCATCCAACAACCCCTTGGCGTTTCCGCTGTATCCCATTGAGCGAGCCGTTGCCGGTAGAATTTGAAGCAAGCCATAGTAGGGACGGTTTACAGCCCAGGGACGGTGGGTGCTTTCGCGGATGGCGAGCTTGTGTACCAGCTCGCGCGGGAGTTCATAATGGTCGGCCCATCTGTTGATTGATGCGCGAAGTTCGGGGGTTTCGTTAGGATAAAGCGGTGGATCAAACGTATCCCCACGCGATACAGCGTTGTCAGCTCCGCCGCAGGCTGCGAGCGGAAGAATTGCAGTCAAAGCCAGAAAGTCGCGACGTTTGAACGAGAGCATTTGGAACCTCTTTGTCATTGCTTGCGGATCATAAGGAACGGCCGTTACCTCGCAAGCCTAGGCATTTAATCTGGCGAAATTTTGCCCGTATAAGCTGAAAATGGAAAAGGCCGCGCTGTTGTCAGCACGGCCTTTCAAGTGGCTCGTCCAAATACCTTGTTAGGCTTGGGTTTCGTCTTCGGCAGCCTCTTCGGCAGGAGCTGCATCGGCGACCAGTTCGTCGTCTTCCGATGCCGCAGAACCGATATCATCAAACAGTTCGGCGATCTCGAACTCGGCTGCAGCTTCTTCTTCTGCGGCCAGTTCCTGGATCGATTTGCCCGAAGCTTGCAATTCGGCCTCTTCTTCCGAGCGCGCGACGTTCAGCTTGATCGAAACTTCAACTTCGGGGTGCAGGTGAACGGCGACGGTGTGCAGACCCAACTCTTTGATCGGAGCGATCAGGGCGATCTGTTTCTTGTCGACGGTGAAACCTGCTTCGGTGGCGGCGTCTGCGGCGTCACGTGGAGTGACAGAGCCATAGAGCGCACCGGCATCCGAGGCCGAGCGAATCACGATGAACTGCTGATCGTCCAGCTTTTCAGCCAGCGCTTCAGCTTCTTTCTTGGTTTCCAGGTTGCGTGCTTCAAGCTGAGCCTTTTGGGCTTCGAACGAGGCGATGTTCGACTCGGACGCGCTCAGGGCTTTGCCTTGGGGCAGCAGGAAGTTGCGGGCGTAGCCGGGCTTGACGTCAACGACGTCGCCCATCTGACCCAGTTTCGCAACACGTTCCAGAAGGATAACTTGCATGTCAGTCTCTCCTTACTTAACGGCGTAGGGCAGCAGGGCGAGGAAGCGGGCGCGCTTGATGGCACGGGCCAGTTCACGCTGCTTCTTCGCCGAAACGGCAGTGATACGCGAGGGAACGATCTTGCCGCGCTCAGAAATGTAGCGCTGCAGCAGACGAGTGTCTTTATAGTCGATCTTCGGCGCGTTTTCACCCGAGAACGGGCAAACTTTGCGACGGCGGAAAAACGGTTTTGCGGCCATGGTTTATGTCCTTTCGTCAGGCGTTGATCAACGGCGCTCGCGGCGGTCGCCACGTTCGTCACGCTTTTGCATCTGAACCGACGGGCCTTCGGCGTGCTCGTCAACTTTGATGGTCAGAACACGCATGACGTCGTCATGCAGGCGCATCAGGCGTTCCATTTCCTGCACCGCGCCCGAGGGGGCATCGGTCTTCAGGAAGGAATAGTGACCCTTGCGGTTCTTGTTGATCTTGTAGGCCATCGTCTTGACACCCCAATACTCGCTATCGACGAGTTTGCCGCCATTGTCGGACAGTACGGTGCCAAAGTGTTCGATCAGGCCTTCGGCCTGCGCGTTGGACAGATCCTGACGCGCGATCATTACATGCTCATACAGTGGCATGTTCACTCCTGTTTATATCAAGGCGCATTTCAAAGGCGGGGCCATTTTGTCCTTCGCGACCCTGCCACGAGAGGCTGCGCGATTCACATCTGTGCGAAGGATGGCCCCATATACACGTTTGGGCGGTGGGAACAAGCCCTGCCTTACATGCCTTTGAGACGCCGTGCTATTTCCACCAGGGTGCCCAATTCCTGACGCTTTTCTCCTCGAGGTTGTTCATTAAGACGGGGACACCCGGAACATCGCAACAGATAAAGACAGGGCAAACCAATGGCCGTAGTGAATACGAACACTTTCGAAAAGACAGCGCAGAGCGCAGTCTATGAAAAATCCGTACCTCTGCTGATCAATTTCGCACCGAATTGGAAGGCACGACTTGTACTCGCTCGGATCGCCGGAGCACTGTTGATCATGATCGCCTTCTCGATGTGGTTGATGCCAGGTTCGGTGATGGGTGCCGAGGTATGGCCGTTCAAGTTGATCGCATCGCTGGCGTTTCTGATTGGCGGTGTCAGCCTGCTGACCGTAGAATTGCTGGATACCCGTCCTGACGCCTATTTTGACCCGATCCGCCGTGAGGTTCGTATCCTGCAAAAGAACGAGAATGGTCGTCCGCAAACCGTTCTGCGCCGCAGCTATGAATCTTTGGGTGGTGCCCGTTTCTCGGATGATCAGGTCGAACTGTTTGACGTTGATGGCAGCTTGCTGATGAAGCTTCCCCTGCAATCGGCGGATGTCAGCCGCGCGCTGAAAGGACAACTGAGCCAGAACGTAACAATCCTCGGCTGAGTTTTATTCTGTTCAAAAAAGAACAGAACCTGTTGATCAAAAAAACTTGAGTGCCGCCCTTGGGCGGCACAAATGTGTTATGAGCGAGCCTTGAGGTTTGCGAACTTAACACCGCGGAGATAACCATGAAATCCACCATTATTGCTGCAGCACTGGCCGTATCGGCGACAACAGCGTTTGCCGGCGCCGAAAAATACGTTTTGGATCCCAGCCATAGTCAGGTTTTGTTTTCCTATGACCACCTGGGTTTTTCGACCACCTACGGGATGTTCTCGGGTTTTGAAGGTGAGATCATGTTCGATCAAGAAAACCCGGCTGCTTCAAGCGTGAGTGTTTCCATGCCTGTCATGTCCATGTTCACCGGCTGGGAAGCACGTGAAGGTCATTTCATGTCCGAGGACTTTTTTGGTGCGAAAGAGGGTGACCTGATCACTTTCACCTCGACCGGCATTGAAGTGACCGGTGACGACACCGCAAATATCACGGGTGACCTGACGATGAACGGTGTCACCAAATCTGTTGTTTTGGATGCCTCGCTGAACAAGGTCGACAACCACCCGATGGCCAACAAGCCATGGGCAGGTTTCAACGCGACAACCACACTGACGCGCAGCGAGTTTGATTTGGGCCAGTTTGCGCCGTTCGTTGGTGACGAAGTGACGGTTCAAATCTCGGTCGAGGCGCAAAAGGCCGAATAAGCCAGCCTCTACCGGATGAAATTCAGCCGCCAGAGCCAAACGCTCTGGCGGTTTTTTCTTATTGAGTCCGCGTGGCCGTCAACTCGACCCCAACGGTGACAACAAAACCCAAAGAGTCTTCGGTGGGCTGTGAGGTCCCGACGTCAAACTCCAACCGGTTCAACTCCAATGCGCCACTCATGGCTGCTGTGTTGTCCTGAAGGTCCAGCGAGAAGGGCAGGACGATTTCCATGGTTTTGTCACGTATGGTCAGCGGACCGCGGGCTTCGTAACCTGTTTCCGTCTTGAACAGATCCGCCTTGAACTGTGCGGTTGGAAACTGGGTCGCATCGAAGAAATCTGCCCCCATGGCCTGATCCGTCACAGTGCCCAGACTAAGTGAAGCGATGGCGACGGTGACATCGACCGACCCGGCGGGTCCGGGTGCATCAGGCTCGTCAAAGGTGATCGCAGCCGTCCAATCTGAGAACGCTCCTGTGACCGGGCTGCCCAATTGCGAAATCGTAATCGACAGAGTACCGTCCTGAACCTGCCAATCGGATTGAACTTCGGCCAGCTGCGCGTCTCCGTGATCGTGATCCACATTATCGTGACGACCGTGCGAGAACTCTCCCATCGCCCAGCCACCAGTGAGGACGGCCACCCAAACGGCAAGCGCCGCGACAGCCGGGACCGGGCTGTGATGTTGTTGCGGTGGTTGCGGTGAGTCTGAGCGACCCGGCAACATGCGACGCAGAGTGCTGTCCTTGTCGACAATATGGTGCTTGAGCCCACCGGCAATATGCAGGCCCAGTGACGCGACCAGAACCCACATCAAAAGCTCGTGCAATGTACCTGTCAGCTCGGCCAGGCCGAGAGATTTCGGGACGAAAGGCAGGTTCTGTCCAAAGGGCCAGAGAATCGGCGCAAAACCCTCGCTTGCCGCGTGGTGGATCCATCCGGTCAGAGGGACCAGAACCAAAGAGCCATAGAGCAGCCAGTGAACCGTTTCGGCAGCAAAGGCTTCGGGTTTGTTATCCGCATTCAGAAGGCCTGGTTTGGTTTGCGTGACTGCCCAGAGGATGCGGGCCAGGGCGACAAAGAAAACCGTTACCCCTACAGTCTTGTGCAGCGAAAACAGATTGGCCGCGCGGGCAATCTGCGCTTCGGTCGGTGTGACCGTTGGATCAAACAAGACATGAGCCAGGTCGTTGGCGATCCAGCCCAGCGGTAAAGCCGTTAAGATCAGCAAGGCGGTCATCCAGTGAAAGGCCTTGGTGACACTGCCGTAGCTTGAGTAAGTATTGCTCAGGGACATCGGGGAAATCTCCGGGACATTCAGTTCGCTACACCCTAAATCGCTGCCCATGGGACACAAGTGCGAGAAACGCACAGAACCGGTGCCCAGATGCAGAGCGCAGGCAATGCTTGTGCCGCGCGGCCTGTCGGTTTACACCGCGCGGCAACCTGACGTCATCCAAGAGGCATCTATGACACGCGCGTTCGTATTTCCGGGGCAGGGCGCCCAGACCATTGGCATGGGGAAGGCTCTGGCCGAGGCTTATCCGGCGGCCCAAGCCGTGTTCAATGAGGTTGATGAGGCCCTGGGCGAAAAGCTGAGCGCCTTGATCTGGGAGGGTGACATTGCTGATCTGACGCTGACCCAGAACGCACAACCGGCGCTGATGGCGACCTCGATCGCGGCGATGCGCGCATTGGAGGCCGAAGGCGCGTCGATTACGGATGCGGCGTTTGTGGCGGGGCATTCTCTGGGCGAATATTCCGCGCTGGCTGCTGCGGGCGCATTGTCTGTCGCGGATACCGCGCGCCTGCTGCGCACGCGGGGGCAGGCGATGCAATCTGCCGTGCCGGTGGGTGAGGGCGCGATGGCCGCCGTTCTGGGCCTTGATCTGGACGCGGTGCGCGCAGTGGCCGAAGAGGCCGCACAAGGCGAGGCGTGCCAAGCCGCAAATGACAACGATCCCACTCAGGTTGTTGTGTCCGGTGCGAAGGCCGCTGTGGAACGCGCTGCGGTGATCGCCAAGGAAAAAGGTGCCAAGCGGGCGGTGATGCTGCCCGTCAGCGCGCCGTTCCATTGCGCGCTGATGCAGCCCGCCGCTGATGTGATGGCCGAAGCTTTGGCCGGTGTTGAAATCAAAACACCTGCGGTGCCGCTGGTGGCAAATGTACGGGCCGAAGCAGTCACCGACCCGGATCAGATCCGGTCGCTGCTGGTTGAGCAAGTCACCGGCTCGGTCCGCTGGCGCGAAAGTGTGCAGTACATGGTGGCCCAAGGGGTCGATAGCGTCTGGGAGATCGGAGCGGGCAAGGCTTTGTCGGGGATGATCCGCAAGATCGACCGGGCGGTTGCATGTCAGGCCGTGGGATCGCCGGATGATGTTCAAGCGGCGCTGGGCGCGGGTCAATAACAGGGATGACACCCGACAGGGTGCGCAACGAGGAAGTTTTACATGTTTGATTTGACAGGAAAGAATGCTCTGGTCACCGGCGCGTCAGGCGGTATCGGTGGTGACATCGCGCGTGCTTTGCACGGCGCGGGCGCAACCGTGGGTCTGTCCGGTACACGTGTTGAGCCGTTGCAGGCGCTGGCTGACGAGTTGGGCGAACGCGCTCATGTGCTGCCGTGCAACCTGAGCGATGCCGAGGCTGTTGAGGCGCTGCCGAAACAGGCGATCGAGGCAATGGGGTCGGTCGATATTCTGGTCAACAATGCCGGGATCACGCGGGACAACCTGTTCATGCGCATGTCGGATGAAGACTGGCAAAGCGTGATCAACGTGAACCTGACCTCGACCATGAAGCTGTGCAAAGGCGTGATGCGCGGCATGATGAAGGCCCGTTGGGGGCGGATCATCAACATCTCATCCGTGGTTGGCGCGACCGGGAACCCGGGACAGGCAAACTATGCCGCGTCCAAGGCGGGTATGGTGGGCATGACCAAATCGCTGGCCTATGAGGTTGCCAGCCGAGGAATCACTGCAAATGCGGTGGCGCCCGGTTTCATCACCACCGCC
Source organism: Ruegeria sp. HKCCA5839 (assembly GCF_013035585.1). Lineage (NCBI taxonomy): Bacteria > Pseudomonadati > Pseudomonadota > Alphaproteobacteria > Rhodobacterales > Roseobacteraceae > Ruegeria > Ruegeria sp. HKCCA5839. The sequence continues at coordinate 80,150 of NZ_WQIE01000001.1, forward strand.
ATGACCGACAAGCTGACCGATGACCAGAAAGCTGGTATTCTGGGGCAAGTTCCTGCCGGTCGCATGGGCGATCCGGGCGAAATTGCCGCGGCTGTTCTGTATCTTGCAAGCCCCGAGGCGGGTTATGTCACCGGGACAACCTTGCATGTGAACGGCGGCATGGCCATGTTGTAGGCGCTGCAATTGGCAGGCGCGAAAGCGTTTGCCTTGTGCGTTGTGTATGCTATAGGCGGCGCATCTTAAAAGGGACCGGTTCCGATCGGTTCTTTGTTTTCCCGGGGACCCGGGACCCAAACCGCCCGGAATGGGCAAACCAAGGCCACCCCGCGCGGGCAAGGGCAGAACCGGGCAAACAGCCCTGAAATAGAATGAGGAATAGACATGAGCGACGTCGCAGATCGCGTAAAGAAGATCGTTGTTGAGCACCTGGGTGTTGAAGAAGACAAAGTTGCGGAAAACGCATCCTTCATCGACGATCTGGGCGCAGACAGCTTGGACACTGTTGAGCTGGTTATGGCCTTCGAAGAAGAATTCGGCATCGAGATCCCTGATGACGCGGCTGAAACCATCCAGACCTTTGGCGACGCCGTCAAATTCATCAGCGAAGCTTCCTAAGAGCTTCGGTTCTGAAAAAAGCGGCGCTTCCGGGCAACGGAGGCGCCGTTTTTTTGTGGCCAGACAAATTTCTCTCTTGCATGAGATGTTTACCCTTCGCAACGTATTGTCTGAGGCAGAAAACATAAGCGGGCAAGGGCATGATAAGATCCACCCCGATGATCAACACCGCACGGTTGACGCTGTGCGCGATGCGACCTGAGGACTTTAACCGGTTCGCAGAGATATGGCGCGACCCCAAGGTCGTGTGCCATATCGGCGGCAAACCCAAAACCCGTGGCGAAGCCTGGGAATCGTTCGTGCGCAATGCCGGGCATTGGCAAATGGCAGGGTTTGGACAATGGGCTGTTGTGCTGCAAGCCAACCGGACGCTGATTGGCCAAGCGGGTTTCTTTTATGGGAACCGAGACTTGGGTGAAGATTTCGATACTTTCCCAGAGGCTGGCTGGGTTTTGGCCCAAGAAGGTCAGGGGCAGGGCTTTGGGTTTGAGGCGGCGCAGGCCGCGCATGACTGGTTTGATCGCGTGATTCCCGGCCCGTTGGTGTCCTTGATAGGCAGCAAGAACGAAGCGTCGCTGAAACTGGCGCAGAAACTCGGCTATACATTGATGCGCGAGGCCAAGTATCGCGGAACCGATGTTCACTTGCTCAAGCGGGATCGTCCACCGACGCGACATTGATCGATGCCGCAAAACAGTCCGGGTTTGCCGATCTTGTGAAACCGGAACCCATTTTGAGACTCTATGCTACCGTGGAAATCCAGAGTGATTCAGCGGAGGAAATGAGTCATGATGATCTACCCCACGATGGAGTTGCAGAACGGTCGGTGCGTGACCCTGGACAAGGGGCGGTTGGAAGATGCGTTGATCTGGCATGTGGATCCGGTGGAAACGGTGCGCGGCTGGGCGGCTGCGGGTGCCGAGTGGATGCAACTGACCGATTTTGACGCAATCGAGGGTCGCGATACCAACGCCGCTTTGGTGGAGGAGATCATTCGCTCGGCCGAGATCCCTGTGCAATTGGCCGGAGGAATGCGCACCCGCGAACATGTTGAGCATTGGCTAGATAAAGGTGCAGGCCGGATCGTGATCGGCACCATGGCGGCATGGGAGCCGAATCTGGTGAAGGAATTGGCCAAGCTGTATCCAGACCAGATTGTTCTGGCGGTGGATGTCTGGAAAGGTCGTGTGATGACCGAAGGCTGGCGCAGCCAGAGCGCGTTTACGGCCGAAGCCTTTATCGACGCATTTGCGGATACGCCTTTTGCGGCGATCCTTGTGACAGATATCGACAGCGACATGGAAGATGTCGAGGCGCAGTTGGGGTTGATATCGGGTTTGGCGGCGCAGTCTCGCACACCGGTGATTGCCAGCGGTGTGGTGCGCAGCGCGGATGACATTTCGCGCCTGGCTTATATTCCGAACATTTCCGGGGCAATTGTGGGGCGCGCATTGTTCCGCAAAAAATTGTCATTGGAGGACGCGTTGCGCGTCGCCCGGGGCGCTCATGAGCCGGTGGCTCAGTTCCAGTAAGACTGCGGTGTTCGCCGAGGCGCGCGGTCTGACCTGAGCATGTCAGCGCCAAGCGTTACGACGAGCCCAGCTTGCGTTTCAGTGCGGTCGCCCGGGCAAGTTGCCGTGGCGACCGCATATGCGAATACGCTGATGGTCTTGCCCCCGGACCCCGTGCCGGGGTATGAGCGGTTCTAATAACAGTAAGCAGGCAAGAGGCATATCTATGCGCAGAGTCGTTGTTACCGGCCTTGGATTGGTCACTCCTTTGGCCAGCGGGGTCGAGGAATCCTGGTCGCGGCTGCTGGATGGTGAATCCGGTGCGGGTCCGATCACTCATTTCGACGCGGTTGAAAGCGGCGTCACCACGACCTACGCCTGTGAAGTCCCGCGCGGCGATGGCACCGATGGCACGTTCAATCCTGACGATTGGATGCCACCAAAAGAACAGCGCAAGATCGAAGATTTTATCCTCTATTCCATCGCTGCAGCCGATATGGCGTGTCAGGATGCGAATTGGTTGCCCGAAGATGAAGAGGCGCGGCTGCGCACCGGTGTCTTGATCGGTTCCGGAATTGGTGGTCTGGGATCTATCGCAAACACTGCGAACCTGATCCGCGACAAAGGCCCGCGACGTGTGTCGCCCTTCTTTATTCCCGGCGCGCTGATCAACCTGGCTTCGGGACAGGTATCGATCCGCCACGGCTTCAAGGGGCCGAACCACTCGGTTGTGACAGCCTGTTCGACGGGTGCACATGCGATTGGGGACGCAAGCCGTATCATCCGGGCGGGTGATGCCGACGTCATGATCGCCGGTGGCGGCGAGGGTTGTATCTGCGAAATCGGTATCGCGGGTTTCAACGCCTGTAAGGCGCTTTCGACGAAATATGCCGATGATCCCAAGAAAGCGAGCCGCCCTTATGACGTTGACCGGGACGGCTTTGTCATGGGTGAGGGCGCCGGTATCGTGGTGCTGGAAGACTATGAGCATGCCAAGGCGCGCGGTGCCAAGATTTACGCCGAAGTTCTGGGCTATGGCATGTCTGGGGACGCATATCACATTACTGCCCCATCCGAGGACGGTGACGGCGCCGAACGTTCGATGCGCGCCGCGCTGCGCAGCGCCGGGTTGGAGCCGAAGGATCTGGACTATATCAACGCGCATGGCACGTCGACCATGGCCGATACCATCGAACTGGGTGCGGTCGAGCGTTTGCTAGGCGATCACGCCAGTGAGGCGACCATGACCTCGACAAAGTCAGCAACAGGTCACTTGCTGGGGGCTGCAGGTGCGATTGAGGCCATATTCTCGATCCTCGCGATCCGCGATCAGGTTGCGCCGCCGACAATCAACTTGGAAAACCCTGCCGTGGAAACGCCTATCGATCTGGCACCCAACACCAAGCGTGAGCGCAAGATCGACGTGGCCCTTTCAAACTCGTTCGGCTTTGGCGGGACCAATGCCAGCGTGATCTTCGGAAAGGTCAGCTGAATGTGGCGGGCCCTTGCATCGAACATGTTGACCATCCTTGTGGTTGGCCTGTTCATCATGGGCGGTGTGGTCCTGTGGGGGCAATCGCAATACCGGGCTGAAGGCCCTTTGGAAACCGCGATTTGCCTGCAGGTGCAGCCGGGCTCGAACATGACGCGTGTCAGCCGTGATCTGGAAGATCAGGGCGCGATCAGCAGTGGCACGATCTTCCGCATGGCCGCCGATTACAGCGACAAGTCCCAGCAGTTGAAAGCGGGCAGTTTTCTGGTGCGCGAAGGCGCGTCGATGGAGCAGATCATTGACGAGATCACCAGCTCGGGTGCCAGTACTTGCGGCTCAGAGATCGAGTACCGGATCGGTGTAACACGTATTCAGACCCGCGTGCGCGAGCTTGACCCGGCCACGTTGGATTTCGTCGAGATTGCTGCGTTTGACGCAAGTGATGAACAGATCCCTGATGCCTATACTGAGAAGCGAGACAATGCGGATACGCGGTACCGTGTATCGCTGGCCGAAGGTGTGACGTCGTGGCAGGTTGTGGAAGCGCTCAAGAGCTTTGGGGCGCTGAGTGGCGATATTGCCGAAATCCCACCCGAGGGGATGCTGGCCCCCGACAGCTATGACGTGACGCCAGGCGCGGCGCGCGCAGACGTTTTGCGGGACATGATGGAAGAGCAGCAGCGGCGGATCAACGCGGTCTGGGAGGCCCGTCAAGAAGGGCTGCCGATCTCGAGCCCTGAAGAGATGTTGATCCTGGCCTCGATCATCGAAAAGGAAACCGGCGTGCCGGAAGAACGCGGGCAGGTCGCGAGCGTGTTTGTGAACCGTCTGAACCAAGGGATGCGTCTGCAGACAGACCCTACTGTGATCTATGGTGTCACCAAAGGTCAGGGAACACTGGGTCGCGGGTTGCGGCGTAGTGAACTTAACCGTCCAACCCCTTGGAATACCTATCAGATCGACGGGTTGCCGCCGACCCCGATTGCCAATCCGGGTCTGGCGAGCCTTGAAGCCGCTGTGGCCCCTGATGACACGGATTTCGTGTTCTTCGTGGCGGATGGCACAGGCGGTCACGCGTTTGCCGAGACGTTGCAGGAGCATAACCGCAACGTTGCAAAATGGCGCGAGATCGAAGCCGAACGTAATTCGGGGAACTAAAGCGGTTTGGGTTTAGCCCTGAACGTTTAGAAGAAAAAAAGGCGGGCTGCGGCCCGCCTTTTTTTGTTTATGCTGCTGAACGGCGCCGGGGGCGGCGGCGTCTTTGACTTTGTGATGGTGCAGCACCTGATTTGTTCTGTTGCTTGGGGCCGCGGCGGCGGTTGCCCGGACGACGACCGGGTTTCGCTGGTTCCTCACGCTCGGGCATGGTTCCGCTGGCCACAGGAATTTCGATCTTCATCAGCTTTTGGATCTGGATCAGCTTGTCGATCTCATCACCGGCACAAAACGCTATCGCCTCACCCTCGCGACCTGCGCGTGCGGTACGCCCAATGCGGTGCACATAGTTGTCGGGCACTTCCGGCAAGTCATAGTTGATCACATAGGCTACACCAGGGATGTCGATTCCGCGGGCGGCGACGTCTGTTGCCACCAGAATGGTAACTTCTCCGGCGCGGAAAGCTTTGATGGCGCGATCCCGCTGCCCCTGGCTTTTGTTGCCGTGAATCGAGGCAGCGTTGAACCCGTCAGCGACAAGGCCTTTCATTAGCTTTTCGGCCCCATGCTTGGTCCGCGAGAACACTAGCGTCAGTGCGTCGGGGTCCTGAGACAGGATCTCGCGCAGCTTGCCGGGTTTCTCGGGCTTGGAAACGAAATGGATCGATTGCGTGATCTTGTCGGCTGCTTTGCCCGGAGGTGACACTTGCACCCGCTGCGGGTTATCCAGATAGGCACGGCTGAGCTCTTCCATCTGCTTCGGCATGGTCGCCGAGAACAACATGGTTTGGCGGGGTGTGCCTAGGGCGGGCGCAATGCGACGGAGCGCATGGATAAAGCCCATGTCGAGCATCTGATCCGCCTCATCCAACACCAGATGCCGAACGGAGCCAAGATCAACGGCCCCGCGCTCCATCAGGTCGATCAGACGGCCCGGTGTGGCGACCAGAATGTCCGTGCCACGCGACAGAAACATCACTTGTTTGTTGATCGACTGCCCACCCACAACAGTGGCCACGCGCAGTTTGGTCTTTTGCGTCAGCCCGCGCAGGCTGTCGGCGATCTGGTTCACCAACTCGCGCGTGGGCGCAAGGATCAGTGCCTTGGCTGTCTTTGGTGCCGGTTTGCCGGGCTGCGCCAGCAAATGGTCGATCAGGGGCAGGCCAAAGGCCAGAGTTTTGCCAGTGCCGGTCTGCGCCAGCCCAAGAATATCATGCCCATTCAGAGCCAGCGGGATCGCCTGGTTCTGGATCGGTGTCGGTTGTGTAAGGTTTGCGCGTTTGAGCGCGTCATTCAGTGCGGGCGCAAGGCCCAGCATATCGAAATCGAACAAAAAACTATCCTTCTGCTGCCCAAGGCATCAGGCCACGGGCAAATCGTGATGGGCCGCGTCCGCGACCGACAGGGGTGTACGAGACCTTGGGACAAGCAGGCGGTTCCTGCTTAGCCTGGTCGTCGCGTCAAGAACCCTGCGTGATGGGGAACTATGGGGTTGATCGGGCGCTGGCTGGCTTTTCGGCCTGTGTGCTCACGCTGCAGCGCTGTTTGGTGGCACATGCGCCCTGAAGGGTTGAAAGTCAAGCACTCAATAAGCGCGACGCTTGCGAAGGGCGGGCCTTTGCCAGATACCGGACAGAAGGATTCGCGGGATGGCTGTGTATGCTCAGAGCTTTTGACAGGGCGGATTTGAGAACCGCCAGCATTGCCCTTGTCATCGGGGGAATGATGTGGGGACTCTATTGGATCCCGGTCCGATACTTCGTGAGTCAAGGGCTGAGCGGCGCATGGCCGGGCATCGTCATGTATAGCTCGGCCATTTTGGTTCTGTTGCCGTTTTTGTGGCGGGAACGCAGGTCGTTGCAGCGCGCTTGGCGCAGTCTGATCTTTAGCGGCATGTTTACAGGCGCCGCCTTCAGCCTGTTCACCATCAGTCTGGTTTATACGGATGTCGTCCGCGCCATCCTGCTGTTTTATCTCACTCCGGTCTGGGGAACGATCCTGGGCATGGTGGTGCTAGGCGAGCGACCGGGGCCTTTGCGGCTTTTGGGGCTTGTCTGCGGTCTGGGCGGAATGTTCATCATCTTGGGAGGTGAACAGGGGCTGCCCTGGCCTCGGAATACCGGAGATTGGCTGGCGCTGAACTCGGGCATGACATGGGCCTTTGGAACGCTTGGACTGTACCGTGCTTCGGGCATTTCGGTACGGGGACAGGTCTTTGCCTTTATTCTGGGTGCCTTGATTTTGTCGCTGTGCAGCCTGCCATTTGGGGCTGGGCTTGAAAGAGCGATTGGTGAAGCGGTGCTTCAGGTCGGACCTGTGGCATTGCTTTCGGCGCTTTATACCTTGCCGATGATCTTTCTGACCATCTGGCCTGCGACCTTACTGACACCAGCACGCGTTGGGCTGCTGCTGATGAGCGAGGTGGTTGTTGGCTTGATTTCGGCTGCTTTGTTCTCGGGTGAGCCGTTTGGATTGCGCGAGTTGATCGGAGCCACTTTGATCGTGAGCGCAGCCCTGTTGGAGGTGGTTCGCAGTTGAGGGGCCAATCGTAAACACGGCGCGCGCTGAGTGTTGCAGGGGTGTTGCGTAACACATTGACATTGCGAACTTAATTTGGTATCCCTTATGTCATGCTAGAAGAAGTGGGCAACGGCCCCGGGGAAACCCGGTGGCCGTTTCTCGTTTCTCTCGTGCGGAAAAACTCACGCATGAGGTCACAAGCAAAACATGACTTTGATTACCCCGGAAGAGCGGATTTCTCAGACGGCAGACTTGTTGCAGTCGCTTGAGGCGTCCATTCGCGGTTTGCGCCAGGCAGCGGAAGAACTGCGCAGGCAAATCGGAGCCGGGGAGGATGCAGATCTTGCTGGTTCAGCCAGGCAACTCGGTCAGCTATGCGGCAGGCGAATGCGACAAGTTGGGTGCCGGAGTCCAAGCCAATCTGGTTTGCAGAGCTTGGCTGCGCGGCAATTGACAAAGGCACCAACCAGCCGAACAAATTTTTGGACCCTAAATCATCGGAATCAAAACTGCCCAAGTATTCCAATGGCTTGAGGGACGATTTCATCCAGACACGTTACCTTGAGGCGGTGCTGGGGTATTGGGGGGATCCGGCCAACAACCCGGTTTCATCGCGCTATGGCGCGCCCATGATTGATATGTCCAACGCCTATGTCTGGGCGTGGGACGCGCGGCCCTTTCCCAGCTTTCCAAACCACCGTTCGCTTTGGTCGGATGGGGCGAACTATGCACGCGGCCATTGGCTGAACGGGCGGTCGGGTGCACGCACGCTGGCCTCGGTGGTGACCGAGATCTGTCACAGTGCCGGTGTGACCCATATCGATGTATCGGGTCTTTATGGCGTGGTGCGCGGGTATGCGATGCATGATGTGATGAACGCGCGGCAGGCCTTGCAACCGCTGATGCTGAGCTATGGGTTCGACGCGATCGAACGCGACGGCCTTTTGGTGTTCCGCATGCGCAACGTATTGTCTCCGGTTGGTTTGGATCCTGATCTTCTGGCCATCTCGTCCGATATTGACGGCACAATCGAACACCGCCGCGAGGCTGAGGCCGAGATGAGCGGCCGGGTGCGGCTGAGATTTGTGCAATCGGATGCCAACCATGATGTGGTCGCTGAAGAGGCTGTGTTGCCTGACGACGCAACCCATGCGGTTTCGGTGAACGAGATGCCTCTGTCCCTGACCCGAGGAGAAGGGCGGCAGACGGTCGAGCGCTGGCTGAGCGAATCCCGTGTCTCGCGCGAGACGGCGCGGTTCGCGCTGCCGCCATCGATGCTGCATCTGGGGGCGGGCGATGTGGTCAAACTGCCGGATCGTCAAGATGGCATGCTGTACCGGATCGACAGGCTGGAGCAGGCCGAGATGCAATTGGCCGATCTGGTGCGGATCGAACCCGGCAATTATTCGCCCGCCGAGATCGCCGATGATGTGGTGGCCGAACGGCCCTTTACCGCGCCGGTTCCGGTCTTGCCGGTGTTTTTGGATCTGCCGCTGATCACCGGCGGTGAAGCGCCACACGCGCCGTATCTGGCGGTGTCGGCCAATCCATGGCCCGGCAATGTCGCGGTCTATTCAGCGGCGCAGGACGAGAACTATGCCCTGAGCGAGATCATCGCGGGTCAGGCAGTGATCGGCTTTACCGAAACGCCATTATGGCGCGCAAGCCCCGGGGTCTGGGATCAGGCCGCGCCTTTGCGGGTCAACCTGATCGACGGAGTTCTGGACACACAACCGAGGTCGAGCCTGTTGAACGGGGCCAATCTGGCCGCAATCGGAGATGGCACACCTGGCAATTGGGAAGTGTTCCAATTTGCCGAGGCTGACCTGCAAGATGTCGGCGTATACAACCTGTCGACCCGGTTGCGTGGGCAGTTGGGCACCGATGCGCTGATGCCGGATGTCTGGCCAGCGCGTTCATATTTCGTGTTGCTGGACAGCCGTGTCTATCAAACCGGGCTGACACGCGGTGAGCGACGGCTGACCAAGCACTACCGGATCGGCCCGGCCACGCGCGGCAATGATGACCCGTCTTATTTGCATCTGATCGAAACCTTCGAAGGCAATGGCTTGCGCCCATATCGGCCTGTGCATCTGAAACGCACAGGTTCAGGGGGCGAGGACAGCTTCACCTGGATACGCCGGACCCGTATCGACGGGGACGACTGGGATGGGTTGGATGTGCCTTTGGCAGAAGAGACCGAGAGCTATCTGATCCGAGTTGTTGTCAGTGGCATTGTCATACGCGAAGAGGTCTCTCAAACACCGCACTGGAGCTATACCCCGGCGATGAAAGCGGCTGACGGCGTCGTCGGACCCTTTGAATTCCGTGTGGCGCAGGTGTCTGCCACTTATGGGCCGGGTCCCTTTGCGGCCCTGGTGGTCGGGTAGGTCCGATCATGCGCCCCGTTCTTCACGGAGATGTCAGCGTGGCGGCACGCGCCCTTTTGGCCGTGCCCGCCGCAGATCGAGAGCGACTGTGCGGGCGTATGATCGCCGAAGCCGAAGCTGCGGACCAGCACGTGGCCCAAACGGGGCGCCTGCATCCAGTCTTTGGAAACGGCTCATTGATGGCGGCGGCACGTGGTCGCCACCTTGCGGACGAGCCGGGATTTGACAATCTTAGTTACTGCGCCTGCTTCGAGATGGTCTTGCGGCATCTCATTGGGTTTCACACTAACCTGCGGCGCAGCTGATGCATTTGCTGGCGGCGGGGTCCAGATCCAACCGCCCACGCGCGATGTCTTCACCGCAATCTTCGCAATATCCAAACTCTCCTTCTGCAATTCGCGCAAGCGCGGCCTGTAGTCTGAGGGTTTCCAGATCGCGGCGGCTTTGCTGTGCCTGCGCCATCGCCTGGTTTTGCAGCGCATCCATCCGACTGAGACGCCCAACAGCCTGTTGATCCAGCTCCACAACCGACCGAGCGTCGTTTGTGCCTTCTGTCTGGGCCCGGATTTCTGCCAACAGGGTCCGAATTCGGCCTTTGAAATGCTGAATATCGGCATCATTCATTTTTGTTGCCCTGTCGATCACGGGTTTGCGTTTGGTAATTTTACCACTAAATGGCATTCTAGGCGCAGCAAAAGGACATAAGCCATGTTGGAAAAGCGCAATCACGTCACCACTGTTGACCCGGTCTGGACCAGAATCACTGAAGAAGCTCAGGCTGCGGTCGATAAAGAGCCGCTCATGGGCGGCTTGGTGCATGCCTGTATCCTTCACCACCGCAGCCTTGAACGCGCGCTGTCGTATCGTGTCTCAGCCAAACTGAGCTCGAACGAGATGTCGATGATGGTTCTGCGCGAAATCGTGGATGAAGCCTATGCGGACGAACCGGCGCTGGTCGAAGCTGCGCGGGCCGACCTTATGGCCGTCTACGAACGCGACCCGGCCTGTCATCGCCTGTTGCAGCCAGTTCTTTATTTCAAAGGCTACCAGGCCATGCAGGCCTATCGCGTGGCTCATTGGCTGTGGCGCAAGGGCCGTCATGATCTGGCCTATTTCTTCCAGATGCGTTCGTCTGAGATCTTTGGGATCGACATTCACCCCGCTGCAAAAATTGGCAAAGGTATCATGATCGATCACGCCCACTCCATTGTCATCGGTGAGACCGCGGTGGTGGGTGACAATGTCTCGATGCTGCATTCCGTGACCTTGGGCGGAACCGGAAAAGAAGAAGAACAACGCCATCCCAAGATCGGCGATGGCGTATTGATCGGGGCCGGCGCCAAGGTGCTGGGCAATATCGAAGTTGGCCATTGCAGCCGTATCGCCGCCGGGTCTGTTGTTCTGCAAGAAGTGCCGCCGTGCAAAACAGTGGCGGGGATCCCTGCAAAGATCGTCGGAGAAGCCGGCTGTGATCAGCCGTCAATTTCGATGGATCATATGTTGGGCAAAGATCAATAAGTCGGACTTGAGAAACGTAAAAAGGCCGCCTCGTGGGTTGAGGCGGCCTTTTTTTAAGTGGTTTACTGGGATTACGCCAACATCACCATCGGGTTTTCCAGGTTCTCGACAATGGCCTTGAGCAACTCGGCCCCCAGCGCGCCGTCGATGACGCGGTGATCGACCGACATCGTGACCGACATGACGGTGGCCACGGTCAGCTCTCCATCATCGCCGACCACCGGTTTCTTGACCCCGGTACCCACGGCGAGAATACCGGCATGGGGTGGGTTCACGATGGCGTCGAAATTATCGATGCCGAACATGCCCAGGTTCGAGATTGCAAAGGTGCCGCCCTGATATTCGTGCGGAGCCAGTTTGCGTTCGCGGGCGCGGGCTGCGAGGTCTTTCATCTCGGTCGATAGCGCCGAGAGTGATTTCATATCGGCATCCTGCAACACCGGCGTGAAAAGCCCGCCTTCGATGGCGACGGCCACGGCCACGTCCGAGGGTTTCAGTTGCAGCACCCGGTCGCCTGCCCAAACCGCATTACAGGCCGGAACCTGTTGCAAAGCGTTGGCAACGGCTTTGATGATGAAATCGTTGACGCTCAGCTTGACGCCGCGGCCTTCCAGCTGCTTGTTCAACTGGCTGCGGAACTTGAGCAGCGCGTCCAGTTTGATGTCACGGCGCAGATAGAAATGCGGGATGGTCTGCTTGGCCTCGCCCAGACGTGCGGCAATGGTTTTGCGCATGCCGTCCAGCTGGATTTCCTCGTATTCGCGACCCTCGTACATGCGCGCAACCATATCGGCTGAGGGGCCTGTGGGCGCAGCAGCGGGGGCCGGGGCCGCAGCGGCTGGTGCGGGCGCAGCAGCGGCTGGCGCCGCTGTGGCGCTTTCCACATCGGCTTTGACAATGCGGCCATGCGGGCCTGAGCCGGTGATCTGCGCCAGGTCGAGACCTTTTTGCGCCGCGATCCGACGCGCCAGGGGCGAGGCAAAGATACGGCCACCGTCGGCTTTGACCGGCGCCGCCGGGGCTGGGGCTGCCGGTGCGGCGGGGGCCTCGGACGCCACAGGGGCGGCCTCGTTACCCGCGGCGGCTGCGGGGGCAGCCGCTGGCGCTGCGGCTGGTGCGGCTGCGATGTCATCAGCGCTTTCGCCGTCTTCCAACAGAACCGCGATGGCCGTGTTGACCTTGACGCCTTCCGAGCCTTCGGGGATCAGGATCTTGCCTATGGTGCCTTCATCCACGGCTTCGAATTCCATCGTCGCCTTGTCGGTTTCGATCTCGGCCAGCAGGTCACCGGACGAGACGGTATCGCCTTCCTTGACCAGCCATTTGGCAAGCGTGCCTTCTTCCATCGTCGGCGAAAGGGCGGGCATCAGAATTTCAGTGGGCATCTGTCTCGCTCCTTACCGGTAGGTCACTTGTTTCACGGCTGCAATCACTTCGTCGGTGGTGATCAGGGCCAGTTTTTCGAGGTTTGCGGCGTAAGGCATCGGAACGTCCTTGCCGGTGCAGTTGATGACCGGGGCGTCGAGATAGTCGAACGCCTCTTGCATCACCACCGAGCTGATATAGCTGCCGACTGAGCCTTGCGGCCAGCCTTCTTCGACGGTCACCAGGCGGTTGGTTTTCATCACCGAATTGATGATCGCGCCGGTATCCATCGGGCGGATGGTGCGCAGGTCGATCACTTCGGCGCTGATGCCGTCTTCGGCCAGCTTGTCGGCGGCCTCAAGCGCGTATTGCATGCCGATGCCAAAGCTGACGATCGTCACATCCGAGCCTTCGCGCCAAATGCGGGCCTTTCCCAGCGGGATGGTCAGATCATCCACTTGCGGCATGTCGAAGGACCGGCCGTAGAGGATTTCGTTCTCCAGGAAAACCACCGGGTTCGGATCACGAATTGCGGATTTCAGCAAGCCTTTGGCGTCGGCTGCCGAATAGGGCATGACAACTTTCAGGCCGGGGATCTGCATATACCAAGCGGCATAGTCCTGGCTGTGCTGTGCTGCCACGCGGGCGGCGGCGCCGTTGGGGCCCCGGAACACGATGGGGCAGCCCATCTGACCGCCAGACATATAGAGCGTCTTGGCGGCAGAATTGATGATCTGGTCAATCGCCTGCATAGCGAAGTTGAAGGTCATGAACTCGACAATCGGTTTCAGGCCACCAAAGGCAGAGCCCACAGCGATACCCGCAAAACCATGTTCAGTAATCGGCGTGTCAATCACGCGCTTGGGGCCGAATTCATCCAGCAGGCCCTGGCTGATCTTGTAGGCGCCTTGATATTCGGCGACCTCTTCGCCCATCAGATAGACGTCTTCGTCGCTGCGCATTTCCTCGGCCATCGCGTCGCGCAGGGCTTCGCGGACGGTTTCGGCTTTCATCTCGGCATCAGCGGGCCAATCGGGCGACAAGTCCACAACCGGTGCGGCGGGGGCAGCAGCGGCGGGAGCAGGGGCCTCAACCGCCGCTGAGGCGGCTTCGGTCTCTGCTGCGGCGGCGGGGGCTGCCGCGGGCAGGGCGGAGGCGTCTTCGCCTTCCTCGACCAGGATCGCGATGGGGGTGTTGACCTTGACCCCTTCGCTGCCTTCCGCGATCAGGATCTTGCCGATGATGCCTTCATCAACGGCTTCGAACTCCATCGTCGCCTTGTCGGTTTCGATCTCGGCCATGATGTCGCCCGAGGATACAGTGTCGCCTTCCTTGACCAGCCACTTGGCCAGCGTGCCCTCTTCCATCGTGGGCGAAAGGGCGGGCATGAGAATTTCGGTTGCCATGTCTTAATCGTCCTCTCAGGCGTAAATGTCTGTCCAGAGCTCTTCGACCGAAGGCTCGGGGCTTTCTTTTGAGAATTCGGCGGCCTGATTGACGATCTCTTTGATCTCTTTGTCGATCGCCTTCAGATCCTCTTCGGTCGCGTGTTTGCCAGTTAGAAGCATCTCGCGCACATGTTCGATCGGGTCACTTTGTTCGCGGACCTTCTGAACCTCTTCGCGGGTGCGGTACTTGGCCGGGTCCGACATCGAGTGGCCGCGATAACGGTAGGTCTTGACCTCAAGGATATAGGGGCCCTTGCCCGCGCGGCAGTGAGCAACGGCCTTTTCGCCCGCAGCCTTGACCGCCAGCACATCCATACCATCGACAATCTCGCCGGGGATGCCGAATGCTTCACCGCGCAGGTAAATGTCTTTCGTCGAGGTCGAGCGTGCCTGCGATGTGCCCATGGCGTATTGGTTGTTCTCGATCACGAACACCACCGGCAGATCCCAGATCGCGGCCATGTTGAAGGTCTCATAGACCTGTCCCTGGTTGGCGGCACCATCCCCGAAATAGGTGAAGGTCACACCGCCGTTTTCCTTGTACTTGTCGGCAAAGGCCAGACCGGCCCCCAACGGTACCTGCGCGCCAACGATGCCATGACCACCATAGAAGTGCTTCTCTTTCGAGAACATGTGCATCGAGCCGCCCTTGCCTTTGGACAAGCCGCCCTCGCGCCCGGTCAGTTCGGCCATCACGCCACCCGGATCCATGCCGCAGGCCAGCATATGGCCGTGGTCGCGATAGGATGTGATCCGCTTGTCACCTTCTTTGGCCGCGGCTTCAAGCCCGACAACAACTGCTTCCTGACCGATATACAGGTGACAGAAACCGCCGATCAGGCCCATGCCATAAAGCTGGCCCGCCTTTTCCTCGAATCGCCGGATCAGCAGCATCTCGCGGTAATATGTCGTGAGTTCTTCCGCAGAAACATTTGGTTTCTTTGTGGTTTTTCGCGCAGCCATAGTGGCGATCTCCCCCTCTCGGCAAGATAGTTTAGCGTTAAACTATTTCATAAAGCATTTGGCGCGTGCTGGCGAGGGTAAATGTGACGCATGGTCATTTACGCGAAATTAATGCGCTCTGACGCGCTATGCCATGAGGTCTTACAAGGTGGATGGAACTATTGAATAACGATCTCATCCGCGCGGATCAGGCCCAGAATGGACCGCGCCTGCTGATCCAGCAGATCCAGATCCAGGTAGGTATCTGACAGGCGTAGGGTCAGGTTTTCCATCTTCGCGATTTCGGCGTTCAACTGCGTAAGATCCCGCGACAGCGCGTCCCGTTCGGCAGCGATCTCGACACGGCGGAACAGACCATAGTCACCTTGCACGGCGGCAAAGGTGAAATAGGCGCCCAACATGAAGGCGACCGAGAAGAACAGGACTGCACCCAAACCGGGGCGATGAGAACGGGTCACTAGGGAAACCACCGAATAGAAACTGCCTCGAACATGTGCCCTTAGCGGACATCTGGAAACACTATGTCACAGGTGATTCGGCTTGTGAATCCCCTGTGCTACAAAAACAGGGGCCAAAAACGAGATTGGCAAAGCGCCGCTGACGGGCGCTTTGTGCAAGCTCTGTTTTACTGGTCCAACACCGCGACGCCGGGCAGGGTTTTGCCTTCCATCCACTCCAGGAAGGCACCGCCAGCGGTTGAGATATAGGTGAAATCCGCAGCCGCGCCCGAGGCGTTCAGCGCTGCGACAGTGTCACCACCGCCCGCGACCGAGATCAATTGACCCGAACGGCTCAGTTCAGCCGCTTTCAACGCGGCCGCATTGGTGGCGGCATCAAACGGCGTCAACTCGAACGCGCCCAGGGGGCCGTTCCAGATCAGGGTCTGGCTTTTTGCAAACACCTCAGTGATGGTGGCTACGCTGTCGGGCCCTGCATCCAGGATCATGCTGTCTTCGGGGCATTGATCGGCGGGCAGGACCTGATGCGGGGCGTTGGCCTCGAATGCAGTGGCGACCACCACGTCGCTGGGCAGAACGATCTGACAACCCGCGCTTTGCGCTTTGGCAAGGATCTCGGCCGCTGTGTCCTTCATCGCGGTTTCGGCAAGAGATTTCCCAACACTGATGCCTTGCGCCACCAGAAAGGTGTTGGCCATCCCACCGCCGATGACCAGATAATCGACCTTCTCGATCAGATTGCCCAACAGCTCCAGCTTAGTTGAAACCTTGGCGCCACCCACAACCGCCGTCACGGGGCGTTTGGGAGCGCCCAATGCACCTTCAAGCGCTTGCAACTCGGCCTGCATCAGACGGCCCGCACAGGCGGGCAGCAGGCGGGCAATGGCCTCGGTCGAGCTATGGGCGCGGTGGGCGGCGGAAAAGGCGTCATTGCAATAGACATCGCCCAGCTTGGCTATACCCGCGGCCAGATCGGCGTCGTTTTTGGTTTCTGCCGCGTGATAGCGCGTGTTTTCCAGCAACAGGACCTGACCGGGTTGCAGCACCTCTGCCGCCTGTTCTGCTGCGGGCCCTACGCAATCCTCGGCAAAGACAACGGGCGTGCCAAAGGCCGTCTCAAGCGCGGGCACCAGCTGTTTAAGCGACATCTTGGGCACGCGTTCGCCCTTGGGGCGCCCGAAATGAGCCAGAAGGATCGGCATACCGCCAGCGGCCAGAATATCTTGAACCGTCGGCACAATGCGCTGAATGCGGGTGTCGTCGGTCACAACACCGTCTGAAACCGGTACATTGATGTCGACACGCACCAAAACGCGCTTGCCGTTCAGGTCCATGTCATCCAGTGTCTTCCAGCCCATCCTGCGATCCTCGCTGTTTGCAATCCGTTTAGGCGGTTCTTTTCCTGCTATTTGCCCTCAGGTCAATGCGTCACTTGGCTTTCAGGCGCGCGCGTCATAACTATTTGCCAAGAATAAATGACAGGAGGGCCTCATGGCCGAGATCAAAGACCCCGAAAACACGATCATCATCGAGCTGAAGGATGGCAACGTGACCATTGAGCTTCTGCCCGATGTCGCGCCGCAGCACAGCGCGCGGATGAAGGAACTGGCCCGGGGGGGCGAGTATGACAACGTGGCCTTTCACCGTGTGATTGACGGGTTCATGGCGCAAACCGGCGATGTGCAACACGGCGATATGGAAGACGGCTTTAACCTGCGTATGGCGGGCACCGGCGGTTCGTCGCTGCCAAACGTTCCCGCCGAATTTTCGTCGCTGCCGCATGATCGCGGCACCTTGGGTGCGGCCCGGTCGCAGAACCCCGATTCAGCCAACTCGCAGTTCTTCATCAACTTCAAGGACAACCATTTCCTGAACGGCCAGTACACGGTCTATGGCCGTGTGATTGACGGGATGGAGCATGTGGACGCGATTGTACGCGGAGAGCCGCCGCAAAGCCCCGATCGCATGATCAGCGTGAAAGTGGCTGCCGATGTATAAGCTGGCGGCTGCATTTGCCCTGCTGGCCGGTCCTGCGCTTGCGACCGGTTTGCAGATCGAAATCGAAGGTGAGGGGGCCAATGGCACCGTCACCGTCGACCTGTTCGAAGATCTCGCCCCCCAACATGTGGAACAGATCACCGCACTGGCCGCCGCCGGCCAGTATGACAATGTGGTGTTTCACCGGGTGATCGAAGGTTTCATGGCTCAGACCGGCGATGTGGAACATGGCCGTCTGGGCAGTGATCTGCGCCGCGCAGGTACAGGTGGGTCAGACCGTCCTGACCTGCCCGCCGAGTTCTCGGATTTCAACTTTGACCGAGGCGTTGTGGGCATGGCAAGGGCGCAGGATCCCAACAGCGCCAACTCGCAGTTCTTCATCATGTTCGAGCCGGGGCCGTTCCTGAATGGTCAATACACCGTTATCGGGCAGGTCACCGACGGCATGGACGTGGTTGACGCAATCAAGCGCGGCGATGGACCGAATGGCGCTGTCATAGGCCAGCCGGACGCGATGAAAACGGTCACGGTGACCGAGTAGAAAGACCAAACCCGGCGCTCATGACAGCGCCGGGTTTTTTGAGGCTTTGCGCGGCGGCGTCTGAACCCCGCACTTTTGCAAGTCAGTCTTCAGACGACATCACCTTCCAAATCAGCGCACCTACGGCTCCGCCGATCAGCGGGGCGACCCAAAACAGCCACAGCTGTGCCAATGCGGGACCATCCGCAAAGAGCGCAACGCCGGTCGACCGCGCCGGGTTGACCGAAGTGTTGGTTACTGGGATCGAAATCAGGTGGATCAGCGTCAATGCCAGACCAATAGCGATGGGGGCAAAGCCAGCTGGGGCGCCCTTGGACGTGGCGCCAAGGATGATCAGGATAAAGAATGCGGTCAGCACTATCTCGATCACCAAGGCCGACATCAACGAATACCCTTCGGGCGAGGCCGCGCCATACCCGTTCGAGGCAAACCCTCCAACGCCTTCGAAACCGGGCGCACCGCTGACGATGATATAGAGTACAAGCGCTGCAACAACGGCACCCGCGACCTGCGCAGCCCAGTACGGAAGCAGATCTTTGGCCGGAAAGCGCCCACCGACCATCAGACCCAGACTCACGGCAGGATTGAAATGCCCGCCCGAGATATGGCCAACCGTATAGGCCATGGTTAGGACAGTCAGGCCGAAGGCAAAGGAAACGCCCAGCCAGCCGATGCCCACATCGGCCACACCCGCCGCCAGCACCGCACTCCCGCAGCCCCCCAGAACCAGCCAGAACGTGCCGAAGAACTCGGCCATTAGTTTAGATGACATCAAAATCCCTCCGAAAAACAAACGTCTTATACTCATTCGAATAACATGTTTTTTTACGTTTTGTGAGCGGGGAATCTTTACCGCTCCGGCGTCAGAACCCCACGATAAGACCGCCCGATTTGCGGCACCACGGATCAAACCGCCTTGATCGCCTTAAGCAGCGGTCGGTTGCATCGACCTGACAGAAAAGGAGACACTTCCTCGGTGCCCAGACCACGTCGGTTCAGAAATAGCGCCAGGGCAAAAGCACGCGTGGGTTGGGTCATGTACCCCGACCAGCCGGCGTCATCAGCGCCTTGCAACTGGAACACGCCGAAACCGGCGATGATACATCCCAGATCCGTGGCAAGCTCATGGGCTTCATATCCGCCAGGCACAGCGTCCTCATGGCCGTCCAGCCGGTCGTGCATAAGCTCATGCGCCAGAAGGTTGATGAATTGTAAGGGCCGTTTCAGCAGCGCGGGATCATATCGGATCACCGCTGCACAATCGATGGACTGATGTGTCCCAGCAATCGATGTAGCGGATTCATACGTGTGTCGGTATTCCTCGGGCAACACATCCAGCGGTAACAGGATGACCGGCTTCGTAAGGTGCAACAGGCGTTTGACGTCGTCCAAAATGCGCTCGGCTGTCTCATGATCTTCGCCGCCGGGAGCCGAGAAGAATTCTTTGGTTGGCAGGATGACCTTACGTGGCGGTTCGAAATGTTCATCGAACCAGTCAAAGCAGTCTTCAACCCAAGACCGTAAGTCATCAGAGATCAATTGACGCGACCAAAACACTTTATGTTCCAAATACAATGTCTTGGACTTGTGTCGCGTGTGTCCGCTTGGGCGTCAAGTCGCGAATTTGCGCGGTTGTGCTGCAACGAAAAACGCCGCAGACCTAGGTCCACGGCGTCGATCTTCAGTAAGAGAGGGGGTCCTACTGTTTTACGTCTGCCGCTGCGTTGGCGGCGGCTTTGCCACCGCGACCGGGGTTCAGCGGGTCGTCCTGGCGCTGCACAGATCCTTCGAAATGCGCACCGCTTTCGATCGCGATTGTTTTGTGGATGATGTCACCTTCGACCCGCGCGGTCGAGGTCAGGCGAACCTTCAGGCCGCGCACGCGACCCACGATGCGGCCATTGACCACAACGTCATCGGCGGTCACTTCGCCCTTGATGGTGGCGGTTTCGCCAATGGTCAGCAAATGCGCGCGGATGTCGCCTTCGACAGTGCCTTCAACCTGAATATCACCCGATGTCTTGAGGTTACCGGTGATGTGCAGATCCGAGGACAGCACCGAGGCAGGGGGTTTCGGCTTGGGCGCCGTGCTTGCCTTTGGCTCGGCTGGTGCAGGGGCCGGAGCAGCCGGTGCTGCTGCTTTTTCCGACTCGGCGGCCTTGGTTCCGGGCTCGTTGATTTTGCTCTTAGAAAACATTTCTCGCAGCCTTGATGTAAGTCATTGGGTTTACGGGCTTTCCGTTCACGCGCACCTCATAGTGCAGATGTGTTCCGGTTGACCGTCCAGTGCTACCCATATCAGCTATATGATCCCCGCGCGAGACCCTTTGACCCACCTTGACCCGGATACTTGTGTTATGAGCGTAAAGTGTCTCAATTCCAAAGGCATGGCGAATTCTGACCAGACGGCCAAAGCCCGATTGCCAACCCGCATGTGTGACCACGCCATCGGCCGTAGCGAAGATGTCCGTTCCGGGTGATCCTGCGAAATCCGCCCCATTATGCATACGGCGGCCGCCCGTTTTTGGGTCGCGCCGTGTGCCAAACCCACTGGTATAGCGCACAGCTGCGTTCACGGGGCTGGCGAAAGGGGCTTTCTCGGCGGCGATGCGATAAAGGTTCAACTGATCCATCTGCTGCAGCAGAGTATTCGCGCGGATCTGGTCGGGGGTCAGTTCCGACTCACCGCGCGTGCTGAAGGATAAAGGGGTCAGCGGACCGCCCATACCGCTATATCCGCGCCGGACCTCTTCGATGATACGATCTGTCGGCATCCCGGCCTGGCGGAACATCTTGTCCAGCGGCTCGACCGAAATCACCATTGCCTCTTCCAGCTGGCGGAATATCTCGTCGCTGCGTTCCTGCATCAGACGGATCTCCAGCTCCAGCTCAGCGCGCTGTTCCAACGCGCCCTGTGCATCGGCTGCAATCGCGTCACGCTCAAGTGCGGTGCGCGCAAGCGCGTCGGTCATGAACGCCATCTGCTCTGGGTTTGCGGCGGCCATCATGTAAGGCGCGTCCGCTTCGGTCAGTTGCTGCATTCTGGCCAGCTCAGCGCGCGCCTCTTCGCGCTGTTTCATGGTCGCCCGCAAGGTTGTCTGGATCACCTCAATCCCGGTTTCCAGCTCGCGGCGGCGGTTTTCTGACGCCAGCAGTTCTGACTGCATCGCCGAAACCTGTTCCAGCGCTGCGTTGAACCGATCATGCGCAGCCAGAGCTTCGGCTGCGCGCGCATCGCGTTCTGCAGACAGAACATTCAACCGCTCTTGATAGACGGCCTGATCGCGTTTTGCCTGATCTCGAAAGTTGCCCGACCCGATACTGTCCATCAGCAAGATTGAAGTTGCCACTGCGGTCCAGCCGACCATCACGGCAACGCCAGTTACCGCAATAACCTGTGTTTCGGAACTCAGCCGGATATACCGTGTATCACTGTCGGATTTCAGAAACACCCTGCGTTCAGGAAAAATCCGCTCAAGCAGTGCGTGTAGTTTAATAGCTAGGCGTGTTCGCACGCGTCCTACCCCATTGTCCCCATATTCGGGCTGGTTGTGAGTGAGTGGCCTGCCCTTGGGCAGAGTGCATAATGGGGTGTCGTGTTTTGAGCAAGTTTCTTGACCAAAGAGTCAGCATAAGCGGAAGAATCGTGCTTGAGATCGGCGGGAAATCGCCGAAAATCCGGTATTTGAAGGCTCTGCGGCCGATTGACGACGGGTAAACTCACGATCTCGATCACGCAGATCGTGGCGGCGATAGTTGAAACTCTGAGTATCGATTTGCGCCCCGCCGCAACCTTCTGTGCCGCGGGGCTGTGTCGGGTTTTCGGCCGGTCAGATCACATTTCTTGAACGGCTTGCAGCACCTCATCCACATGGCCGGGCACTTTGACCTTTCGCCACATACGTGCGATTTTTCCATCCTTGTCGATCAGAAAAGTTGACCTTTCAATCCCCATGGATTTGCGCCCATACATGTTCTTTTCGACCCAGACACCATAGTCTTCGCAGACAGTTGATCCGTCATCTGACAGCAGCGGTGTGGTCAAACTGTGCTTGGCGACGAACTTGTCATGTTTCGCCACCGTATCTTTCGAGATGCCGAAAACGTGAGCCCCGGCTTGCTCAAACGCTTCTAACTGCTCTGAAAAACCAATGGATTCCTTGGTGCAGCCCGGCGTATCATCGCGAGGGTAGAAAAATAAAACGACGGCCTTGCCGCGTAGCGCGGACAGGGTTACGTCGCCGCCACCATCGCGCGGCAAAGTGAAGTCAGGGGCAAGATCTGAGACGTCGGGCATTTTATACTCCGGCTGAATTTGTAAACGGTTACGGGGTATAATAGGGCGCTGCGGGCAGGTTGAAAGACGTGGAAAGCAAAGTGGTGCAACCAGAACCGAAAGACGGTGTGAAACCGGCGCGAAAGCCGCGTCGGCGTTCGCGCAGCCTGTCGACTTTGTTCTGGGCTTTGCGTGGTGTTTTCATCCTGATCGCGCTGGCACTGTTCACCGGTTTCATGACGTTGGGCCAGCAAATGCACGCACCGCAATGGGTGCGGGATCGCGTTGAGGCGCGGCTTGATCGCGCGCTTGGTGGGATCAAGGTGACCTTTGGCGATGTCAGCCTCACGGTTCATCAAGGTTGGCGGCCTCGGTTGCAGCTTAGCGATGTGCGCGTCAGCGACGCCGAGGGGCAACAGGTTGCCGAAGTCTCGCATATGTCGGCCAGCCTTGCGATGCGGCCCTTGTTGCGCGGGCAGGTCCAACCAAAGCGAATAGACTTGCAGGGCGCGCAAGTGGCGCTCACCCGCGGGTTGGATGGTGCGCTGTCCTTGACCGTGGGGTCTAGCAGTGCCCCGGTCGGCGAAGCTCCCAACTTGGCGCAACTGATTGAAGAAACCGATGAGCTCTTCAAATCGCCCAATTTGTCTGCGTTGGTATCTGTTCGGCTGGATGCGATCACGCTGGATTATCAGGATCTGCGACAAGGACGTTCCTGGGTTCTGGATGGTGGTCACATCCTGTTGACGCGAGACGCGCGCCAATTGCGTCTGGGCACCGGGTTTTCGGTTTTGTCGGGGCGTGATTTTGTCAGCACCATCGAAGCGAACTACACCAGCTCGTTGGACAGTGCGGCGGCCGAGTTCGGAGTCAACATCACGGACTTGCCGACAGAGGATGTAGCAGGACACTCACCGGCGCTGGCTTGGATGCAGGTTCTGCGGGCGCCAATATCGGGTGCCTTGCGCGGATCGGTTAATGAGAACGCGGATCTGGGGCCAGTATTTGCAACATTGAACCTGGGCGCAGGCGCTGTGCAGCCCACGACCGCGACGCGTCCCGTCAAATTCGAATCTGCTCGGACCTATTTCACCTATGATCCAAAAGCTGAAGTTTTGGACTTCAACGAGGTATTGATAGACTCGGCCTGGGGTACCGTACAGGCGGATGGAACGGCTTATCTGCATGGGGTCGACAGCGGTAGCCTGCAAAGCATGGATGGTCAGTTCCGCTTCAGCGGCATCCGCGTAAATCCGGCGGATTTGTTTCCGCAAGATCTTGAACTGACGCGCGCCGATCTTGATTTCCAGATCAAGCTTGCCCCGTTTCGGATGCGGCTTGGGCAGGCGACAATTGCTGATGATGAGCACCGTTTGCATCTGACAGGCGATCTTGCCGCCGAGCCAGAGGGTTGGTCGGCACGTATCGACGCTCAACTTGCTGAACTGAGCTCGGAGCAATTGTTGCCCTATTGGCCGGAACGTCTCGCCTCCAAACCGCGTGAGTGGGTGACGAAGAACATCCACAAGGGCAATCTCTCTGACATGGATTTTGCCTTGCGTCTAAGTCCCAATCAAAAGCCGAATATCTATCTGGATTTTGACTTTGACGACACAGAGTTGACGTTTGCCAAAACCTTGCCGCCGATCCAGCGCGCACAAGGCCAGGCCAGCCTATTGAACGGTCGATTTACAGTCACGGCACAGCAAGGGATTGTGGTGGCGGATGAGGGGGGCGAAGTAGACGCTGCTGGCACGTCGTTCATCATCCCGGACACCGAAAGCAAAGGAATTACCCCCAGTGTCGTCAGGATCAAAGCCAACAGCAGCGTGACTGCGGCGCTGTCTTTGCTGGACCGCCCTCCGCTTCAATTGCTCACAAAAGCTGGATTGCCGGTTGATCTCGGGGCAGGGGGCGTGGCGCTTGAAGGTACCCTGGCGCTGCCACTAAAGAAAAAACTGCGTTTTTCTGATGCCGAATTTCATTTCGAAGGGGATCTGGCCAACCTGAACAGCAGCCGTTTGGTGCCAGGTTTCGAAATCAGCGCTGATCGGCTGGGAATACGAGGCGACCAAAGCGAGATCGAAATCGACGGGAATGGTCTTTTTGGTGCGGTCCCCGTGACCGCCCAATGGCTGCAACCGATCGGGGGCCCCGAGGCGCAGCGCAGTCAATTGACAGGGCAGATCGAGCTGTCGCCGCGCTTGATGGACGAGATCAATGCGGGTTTGCCACAAGGGATGCTGACGGGCCTTGGCATTGCCGATTTCAGCTTGGGTATCGGCGGCGGTGAGGCTCCAGAATTGCAGGCGCAATCGGATCTGGTGGGTGTTGTGTTGGCCATCCCTGAGCTGGGGTGGCGCAAACCCGCGTCGCGCGGCGGTAGTTTGAATGCGCAGGCGACATTGGGTAGTGCGCTTGCGGTCAATGACCTGCAGATCGACGCTGCCGGGTTGCGCAGCCGTGCGTCGATCTCGTTTGCGAATGGTGGGTTCGAGCGGGTGCGCTTCAGTTCATTCGAGCTGGGCGACTGGCTTGCGGTCCCGGCCGAGTTGATTGCGCGAGGAAACGCGGTACCGGATATCCGTGTTCTTGGCGGCGTTCTGAACCTGGCCAAATCAACCATTGGCGAAGGTGGAAGCGGCGGTGGCGCGGACGGTGGCGCCGGACCGCGACTGGATGTGTCCCTGGATCGATTGCAAATCACCGAGTCGGTGGCGCTGACCGGTCTGAATGGGACATTTGAAACCACAGGTGGCCTAAAAGGGGGCTTCTCGGCGCAGGTAAATGGTGGTGCTGCGGTAAATGGGCAGGTGACACCCGTTTCAAGTCGCAGTGCGGTCAGTCTTACTTCAGAAGATGCAGGCGCGGTCTTGCTTTCTGCTGGGCTGTTGACGCAGGCGCGTTCAGGTTCGTTGGATCTGAATCTGAACCCAATCGGCGACCCCGGCAACTATGACGTTGACATGCGTATCGAGAATACACGCATCCAAAACGCCCCCGCCATGGCCGCGTTGCTGAACGCGATCAGCCTGGTCGGGCTGTTGGACGAAATGGCCGGGCAAGGGATCTTTTTCTCGGCCATCGATAGCAAAATGCGCATCACGCCAACCGAGGTCAAAGTGCTTAGCGGCAGCGCTGTTGGTCCTTCTATGGGGCTGTCCTTTGATGGCACCATCGACATGGTGACAGGGATGATGAACCTGCGCGGGGCGATCTCTCCGATCTATCTGCTGAATGCGGTTGGCAGCGTGTTGACCCGCAAAGGGGAGGGGGTGTTTGCGTTCAACTACACGCTGACCGGCCCGCTCAGCGATCCGAAGGTGGCAGTCAATCCGCTATCTGGTCTTGCACCGCTGTTCTTGCGCAACCTCATGCGGGCCCCGCCGCCCACGGTCTCAGACGGGCCAAATGCCAAGCCCGAAAGACCCCCACCACCGAAAACGCCGAGAGGTGAGGATCGATAGCCCAATCAGAGTGGCCGAATCTATCCGCGCAATGTAGTGCGCCTGCATGAAACTTACCGATTTTGATTTTGACCTGCCTGAAGACCTGATTGCCACGCGGCCCGCTAGCCCGAGATCCTCTGCGCGCCTGCTGGTCTCGGAGGGCACTGCAATCCACGACCAGAGGGTGTTGGACCTGCCCAAATGGCTCCGCCCCGGGGATCGGCTGGTTCTGAACGACACCCGTGTTATCCCGGCGCGCCTGAATGGACGCCGCCACCGCAACAGCGCGCAGGGTCCGGTCTCGGCTGCGATCGAAGCGACTTTGCTGGACCCGCAAGCCGACGGCACATGGTCGGCGCTGATCAAACCTCTGAAAAAGGTCAAGCCGGGTGAAGAGATCGTCTTTTCCGATGACCTCAGCGCGCAACTGGATCGAGTTGCCGACGGTCAGGCGTTTCTGCGGTTCAATCTTTCAGGCGACGATTTTGACGCCGCGCTCGAACAGGCAGGTGCGATGCCGCTGCCTCCCTACATCGCCGCCAAACGCCCTGCCGATGAGCGCGACAAAAGCGATTATCAGACCGTTTGGGCGCGCCATTCAGGTGCGGTTGCGGCGCCAACCGCCTCATTGCATTTCGACGATGCATTATTGCGGGCTTTATCTGATCGCGGCGTGGCCTTTACCCATGTCACATTGCATGTGGGCGCGGGCACCTTTCTACCGGTCAAAGTCGAGGATGTGACCACGCACAAGATGCATGCCGAATGGGGTCGCGTTAGTGCGGATGCTGCTGCCGAGATCCAAGCCACCAAGGACACGGGTGGGCGGGTGATCCCCGTAGGCACCACCGCCCTGCGGCTGATCGAAAGCGCGGCGCGCGGCGGTCGGATTGCACCCTGGGAGGGCGAGACGGATATTTTCATCTATCCCGGCTTCGACTTTCACGTCACCGATGCGCTGATGACCAATTTCCATCTGCCCAAATCCACATTGCTGATGCTGGTCTCGGCCCTGATCGGTCAGGACCGGGTCAAGGCAGTCTATCGCCATGCCGTTGATCAGAAATACCGTTTCTTTTCCTATGGGGACGCATCATTGCTGATCCCGTAACCGTCGCCGGGGCGCGGATTGCCTCAAGATGTCGTAGACAAGCGCGACACTGACGATTCTATCTTTCACCACGGGTGATACCCGCAGCCACGACGAGGGAGCAGCCATGTTACAAGTCCTTTCCAGCGCTTGGGCGCTTCTCCTCGGCATGGGTTTGCTGATGGTCGGCAATGGCCTGCAGGGCACCCTGCTGGGCGTGCGGGGCGATATCGAAGGGTTTTCAACCTTCGAGATGTCCTTTGTCATGTCGGCCTATTTCGTTGGCTTTCTGGGCGGATCGCGCCTTGCACCCGAGATGATCCGCCGTGTTGGACATGTGCGCGTCTTTGCGGCGCTGGCCTCGTTTATCTCGGCTGTGATGATCATGTATCCGATGCTTGCAGACCCGATTGCGTGGTCGCTGGGCCGGGTGGTGATCGGGTTCTGTTTCTCGGGCGTTTACGTGACCGCGGAAAGCTGGCTCAACAACGCGGCCAGCAACGAAAACAGGGGGCAGGCGCTGTCACTCTATATGATCGTTCAGATGATCGGGGTGGTCAGCGCGCAGGCCTTGCTGCTGGTAGGTGATCCCGCAGGGTACGAGACCTTTGTGATCGCGTCGATTTTGGTTTCGATCTCTTTTGCGCCTATCCTGCTGTCGATCTCGCCAACACCGGCCTTTGACACCACCAAACCGATGACGCTGCGCAAGTTGATGGACACGTCACCGCTGGGCTGTGTCGGCATGTTCCTTTTGGGCGGTGTCTTTTCGGCCCAGTTCGGGATGAGCGCTGTCTATGGCGCGCAGGCCGGGCTGACCCTGGTTGAGATTTCCACCTTCGTGGCTGCCTTCTATATCGGGGCGGTGCTGCTGCAATATCCGCTGGGTTGGGTATCGGACCGGATGGACCGGCGGATTTTGATCCTTCTGGTGTCTGCGGTGGGCGGTGCCGGAGCGGTCTTTGGGATGTTCTTTGGCGCGGGGGCCTTTCCGATCCTTTTGCTGGCCGCATTCATTATTGGGGGCATGACCAGCCCCCTCTATTCACTGTTGATCGCCTATACCAATGACTATCTGGAATATGACGACATGTCCGCCGCATCCGGTGGGCTGGTGTTCATCAACGGCCTTGGCGCCATCGCCGGACCGGTCATAACGGGTTGGTTGATGGGGCTCGGGTTGCTGGGGCCATCAGGCTTTTTCCTGTTCATCGCGACCTTGATGTTTGCCATGGCGCTTTATGCCGCCTATCGCATGACCCAGCGCGCTTATGTCCCTGTGGACGAAACCGGCGCTATCGCTCCGATCTATCCCACCGCCTCTCCGGTGGCCATGGAAGTTGCGCAAGAAGTTGCCATCGAGGCGGCGCAAGACGAATCAAGCTCACAAGAACAGGGCTAAGCGCCGGAAATATGTCGTCAATGTTGCAATATGTTACTGTTACAAATCTGTAAAACTGCCATACTTGATCCATATCCCTGGGGTGGGAATAGATGTGGAGTTTAGGACATGACTGGTCCTGAAGATGTACTGAGTTTTTGGTTAGATGAAATTGGCCCCGACGGTTGGTACGTTCAGGATGATGCGCTGGACGCGCAGATCCGCGAACGATTTTTGGCCACTTGGCAGGCCGCGTGTGAAGGTCGCTTTTCCCTTTGGCTGACATATCCCAGCGGTACGCTGGCTTACATCATCCTGATGGATCAGTTCCCGCGCAACATGTTCCGGGGAAGCGCCAAGGCGTTTTCTACGGATAAGGCAGCGCTGGCAGCGGCCAAAGCGGCCGTTGACAGGGGCTGGGACCTCAAGATCGACGAACCTGCTCGACAGTTTTTCTATTTGCCGATGATGCATTCAGAAAACCTTTGTGATCAGGAACGTTGCGTGCGCCTGATGCACGAACGGATGCCCAACGACGGGGCCAGCAACCTGCTGCACGCCCGGGCGCATCGCGAGGTGATCCGCCAGTTTGGCCGGTTCCCCTATCGCAACGAAGCGCTCGAGCGGTCAACGACGCAGCACGAAGCGGCCTATGTCAGCAATGGCGGCTACGGGTCTACCGTGCGCGCCTTGCAAACGGCAGGTTAACTCGCAGGCGTACAGCCGCGCAGGTCATGCAGTTGATCGGTAACCGCCTCGGATGCGGTGGTTATCGCATGGTTTATGAGGTCTTCGGGATTGTCCACCAAGCCATTTAGGCGCGCTTGGGTTGCTGACAGTTTTTCTTCGACGTCGTTCAAACGCTTTAGCGCATCGTTTAAATTCGTGCGTGTGGTCTGATCCAGGTTTCCGCCTTGTACGCGCAGATCAGCCAAATCGCTGCGAAGGCCTGCCAACTCTCCGCGAATGGCTTGCGCCTGATCCCGAAGCGGAGCCACTTGTTGAAGGTTTTCGGCGAAGCCGGTTCGGATGTTTTCCACCGATTGGGCGAGTTTCCACCCAAGGAACAAGCACAAAGCCACCAGGATCAACGTTGCGTTCAGCAGAGCCAGAAGAAGATCCTTTATTGTTTTGGCCATCTATGCCTCCTGTTTTTCAATGAGTTAAGAAATCAGTACCCTTTGGATTTGTTCTCTCTTCTAGCCATTGAGGACATGCGGGTATAGGCTCAAAATTGGTGCCACGTCGTCGATTGCCCCTGCGTCACATATGTCGCGGGCGGTCATGTTGATGCGTGGAGAAAAATAGTTTAATGGTAAACTAGTTTTGAAACTGATCTGCGCCGCGAGGTTAACATGGCTGCACAATCCTTTGATCTGATCGTAATCGGCGCCGGTCCTGGCGGGTATGTTGCTGCGATCCGCGCGGCTCAGCTGGGCCTGAAAACAGCCGTGATAGAGCGCGAGCATCTTGGTGGCATTTGCCTGAACTGGGGTTGTATTCCCACCAAGGCATTGCTGCGCTCGTCCGAAGTGTTCCACCTGATGGAGCGCGCCAAGGATTTTGGCCTGAAAGCAGACAAGGTCGGATATGATCTCGATGCGGTGGTCAAACGCTCGCGCGGGGTGGCGGCGCAACTGTCGGGTGGTATCGGTCACCTGCTGAAGAAAAACAAAGTCACTGTGTTCATGGGCGAGGCAACACTGCCAGCCAAGGGCAAGGTCAGCGTCAAGACCGACAAGGGCACCGAAGAACTGACCGCCAAGAACATCGTATTGGCCACGGGCGCGCGCGCGCGGGAATTGCCGGGGCTTGAGGCTGATGGCGATCTGGTCTGGACCTATAAGCACGCGCTGCAACCGCCCCGGATGCCCAAGAAGCTGCTGGTGATCGGCTCGGGCGCGATCGGGATCGAATTTGCCAGCTTCTACAACACGCTGGGCGCAGACACGACCGTGGTCGAGGTGATGGATCGCGTCCTGCCGGTGGAAGATGCCGAGATCAGCGCATTCGCCAAGAAAGCCTTCACCAAACAGGGCATGACCATCATGGAAAAGGCGATGGTCAAGCAACTGGACCGTGCCAAAGGCAAAGTCACCGCGCATATCGAGGTGAAGGGCAAGGTCGAGAAACACGATTTCGATACCGTTATCTCGGCCGTTGGAATTGTCGGCAATGTCGAAAACCTTGGACTCGAGGCGCTGGGCGTGAAGATCGACCGCACCCATGTGGTCACAGACGAGTTCTGTCGCACCGGCGTCGATGGACTGTACGCAATCGGCGACATCGCAGGCGCGCCCTGGCTTGCGCACAAGGCCAGCCACGAAGGTGTCATGGTCGCCGAGTTGATCGCAGGCAAACATGCCCACCCTGTGAAACCTGAAAGCATCGCGGGCTGTACATACTGCCAGCCGCAGGTTGCATCGGTGGGGTATTCCGAAGCGAAGGCCAAAGAGCTGGGATATGACATCAAAGTCGGCCGCTTCCCCTTCATCGGCAATGGTAAGGCCATTGCCTTGGGTGAACCCGAAGGTCTGATCAAGACGATCTTCGACGCCAAAACGGGCGAACTGCTGGGCGCACACATGATCGGCGCGGAAGTGACCGAGCTTATTCAGGGGTACGTGGTGGGCCGCCAGTTGGAGACCACCGAAGAAGACCTGATGAACACCGTCTTCCCGCACCCCACGCTGTCAGAGATGATGCATGAAAGCGTGTTGGACGCCTATGGGCGCGTGATCCATATGTAGCAGAAGGGGGCTCTGCCCCCGCCGCGGCGAGCCGCGACTCCCCCGAGGTATTTTTCAAACAGAAGAAGCTGGCGAAGCGTCCTGACTTCTTCTGTTCTTAAATACCTCGGAGCGCGAGGCAGAGCCTCGCTAAGATTTCTTTACGTTGTCAAAGCGTCCAGAATTCGAGCCCAGGAGCGTATTCCCTTGTGGAAGCTCTTCACATCATATTTCTCGTTTGGAGAATGGATGGCGTCGTCGTCATTCGCATAACCCACCAGCATCGAGTCCAGCCCTAAAACCGTGTCGAAATAACCGACGACCGGGATCGATCCGCCCATGCCGGTAAAGACGGCTTCGCGATCCCATTCGGCAGACAGCGCGCCGCGCGCGGCTTCGAATTCGGGACGGTTCAGGTTCATCACCGAGGCGGGCGAGCCGTCGAGGTCGGTGTCCCACTCGACGCTTGCATCTGGTGACAGGCGATCCTCGACATGTTTGCGGATTTTCCCGCGCAGCGCGACCGGGTCCATATCGCCCACCAGACGGCATGTGATTTTGCAATGGGCCAGGGATGGGATCACCGTTTTTGATCCGGCTCCGTTATAGCCCCCCCAAAGCCCATTCACTTCAAGTGTCGGTCGGGCCCATTGCTGTTCCAGCGTGGAATAGGCCTTTTCGCCATGCGGCTGGGTATAGCCGACCGAATTCAAATAGTCCGCTTCGTCAAACCCGCAATTCTCCCATTGCCGCAGCTGATCGGCGGGGACCTCGTGCACGCCTTCGTAAAACCCGTCGACCGCCACGCGACCGGTTTCCTCATCGTAGAAAGATGCAACGATGCGCGACAATTCCCGCAGCGGGTTCAGGCCAGGGCCGCCATAGTGGCCCGAGTGCAGATCGATCCGGGGGCCTTGAATGGTGAACTCATCCTTGAGCATTCCGCGCAGCTGCGCGGCAATCGACGGCACCCCGCGTGAGACCATGGATGTGTCGCAGACCAGCGCGATATCCGCCTTCAGTTCGGCTGCGTTCTCTTGCAGGAACGGGACCAGCGACGGCGAGCCCGATTCTTCTTCGCCTTCAAAGAAAAATGTGATGCGGCAGGGCAATTTACCGTGAACAGCTTTCCAGGCGCGGCAGGCTTCGATGAAGGTCATCAGTTGCCCCTTGTCATCCGAGGCGCCGCGCCCGCGGATGACCTGGCCGTGCTCGCTGTCTTCCAGCGCCGGGTCGAACGGGTCGCGATGCCACAGGTCCAGTGGGTCAACCGGTTGGACATCGTAGTGCCCGTAGAACAGAAGATGCGGTGCGTCACCATCTTCGCCCACATGCCCAACAACCATCGGATGGCCCGGTGTTTCCCGTTTTTCTGCTGCAACGCCAATGCTTTGCAGGTCGGAAACCAACCAATCCGCTGCCTTGTCGACCTGGTCCTTATAGGCTGGATCGGTTGAGATTGATGGGATCCGCAACAGGTCCATCAGGCGATCGATCGAGGTGGATAGATCGTCATCGATGCGGCTGAGCACGGCGTCTAGCGACATGGGAAACTCCTGAGTATCTGGATTCTGGCGCGACCCTAGCAGCGTCAGCCGCACCGTCCAGCCCGAACTGCGGAGGGAACCGGTGTCGAAGACTGCGGCGTTTCCTCGCGTCTTGGCGCAGGAAGATCTCTTGCCGGATCGGTTCCAAGGGGATATTTGATGCAGATCAATGATAGGTTTTGCTCTGGCCCATAGACCGGATACCCAGAGAACCACAATCGCCAGGGCAGAGTGATCTGAATGCTGGCGGCGGAATAGGAAGGCCCGGTTGCTGTTCGCAGTGACAGGGAACGTTAGGAGGGTCCGTTGGACTATACTGCCCAGCTCGATACTGCGATTGCCAGGCTGCACGAAGAAGGTCGATACCGCACTTTCATCGACATCGAACGCAAGAACGGACAATTCCCTCATGCCGTTTGGACATGCCCCGACGGGTCACAGCGCGACATCACCGTGTGGTGTGGCAATGACTATCTGGGGATGGGCCAGCATCCGGTTGTTCTCGAGGCCATGCACGAGGCCGTGGACGCCGCTGGCGCTGGCTCGGGCGGAACGCGTAACATCTCGGGCACAACGGTCTATCACAAGCGGCTTGAGGCCGAACTGGCCGATCTGCATGGCAAAGAGGCTGCTCTGCTGTTCACCAGCGCCTATATTGCCAATGACGCAACCCTCTCGACTTTGCCTAAGCTGTTCCCCGGCCTGATCATCTATTCCGACGCGTTGAATCACGCCTCGATGATCGAAGGTGTGCGCCGCAACGGTGGTGCGAAACGCATCTTCCGCCATAATGATGTGGCCCATCTGCGGGAATTGCTGGAAGCCGACGACCCAGCCGCGCCCAAGCTGATCGCATTTGAGTCGGTCTATTCGATGGATGGCGATTTTGGTCCCATCGAGGAGATCTGTGACCTGGCCGATGAATTTGGCGCTTTGACCTATATCGACGAAGTACATGCAGTAGGCATGTATGGCCCGCGCGGTGGTGGCGTGACCGAACGTGACAATCTTGCGCATCGGATCGATATCATCAACGGCACTCTGGCAAAGGCCTATGGCGTGATGGGGGGCTACATTGCGGCAAGCGCGAAAATGTGTGACGCTGTACGCTCTTACGCGCCGGGCTTCATCTTTACCACATCGCTGCCGCCCGCAGTCGCGGCTGGTGCGGCAGCCTCGGTTGCCTATTTGAAGAATGCCCCTGAATTGCGGGAGCGCCATCAGACCCAGGCCAAGATCCTCAAGCTTCGCTTGAAGGGACTGGGCTTGCCGCTGATCGACCATGGAAGTCATATCGTGCCGGTGATCGTGGGCGACCCGGTGCACACCAAAATCCTCAGTGATCGCCTGCTTCAGGATCACGGGATCTATGTGCAGCCGATCAACTTCCCGACTGTACCGCGCGGGACCGAGCGTTTGCGCTTTACCCCGTCGCCTGTGCATGGCCCGAATGAGATGAACAAATTGGTCCAGGCAATGGACGAACTTTGGTCACATTGTGCGCTAAATCGCGCCGAACTTGCTGGATAGCCTCAGAGCAAAGTGTGCAACGCGTTTTGCGCGTGTTAAGCTTACGCTAACAAGATTGGCGGACGAATCATGTGGGAATGATTCGCTCCGAGCGTGTAACACGCACAAGGCAGTAATGGGGCAGCAAGAATGATAGGGCGCAAGTCGCAGCGCGAGTCCGAAGAAGACGCCGAAGACGTCAAGCTGAAAGGGTTTGACGATTATGAGGTGAGTCTGGGCGACGTGATGCGCGGTGAACGTGCCACCATGGGCAAATCGCTGCTGGATGTTCAGCGCGAGTTGCGGATCAAAGCCAACTATATTGCAGCCATCGAGAATGCAGACCCCGACGCGTTCGACACGCCAGGGTTCATCGCGGGCTATGTTCGGTCTTACGCGCGTTATCTGGGCATGGACCCGGATGAGACCTTTGCCAATTTCTGCAAGGAAAGCGGGTTTGAGGTTGCACACGGCATGTCTGCCGAGGCTTCCGTCGTGCGCAAGCCTTCGGGCGGCCTTCCGAACCGTGGCCCGATGGGGCAAGACCCGTTCATGTCTCCGAACACGCCGTTTGTTCCGGGCAAGGAGTCATTCGTCAGCCAGATCGAGCCACGGGCTATCGGGTCTTCGCTGGTATTGTTGGCGGTGATCGGCGGGATCGGCTATGGCGGTTGGTCGGTGCTGAACCGGATTCAACAGGTTCAGGTCAGCCCCGTGGAACAGGCCCCCGTGATCTTGACCGATCTTGATCCGCTGGATGCGGTTCGCAGCACATCCAACCAAACCGAAGTTGAAACTGTCGAAGCGCCAAGCGCCGAGGCTCTGGATCGCCTCTATCGCCCCCAAGCGCTGGACGTGCCGGTTCTGGTTGCCCGCGATGCGCCGATCTCGACACTGGATCCCCGCACCGTTGGCACGTTCCGCCCACCAGAGCCGCCCAAGATCGAAGTGGCCGAGGTGCACACTGTCGAACGTCCGACCGTTTTGCCACAAGTGGTCGAACAGATCGACACAACGCTCAAGATCGTGGCTGTTGGCCCCGCCTGGATGCGGGTCAGTGCTGCGGATGGCAGTATTCTGTTCGAAGGCACGCTTGGCACGGTCGAACAGGGCAATACCTTCGAAGTGCCGCTGACCGAAGAACCGCCGCAATTGCGGGCAGGGGCCTCGGGTCAGGTCTATTTCTCGATGAACGGCGAACATTTCGGACCAGTTGGCGCACCTGGCACTGTGACCAAGGGCGTCGTGCTGTCGAAAGAGGCGGTCAGCGAACGTTATCAGGTGGCGGATCTCGAGGCGGACCAGAACAGCGCGCTCAAGCAGCTGGTGGCCGAGTTACAGACACAGGCAGCCGAGGCACCGGCAGAGTAATCTGACCATTGCAGCGCAGCGGTTGCCGGACTATCTAACAGTCAAGTTTGGCAGAGTTGGATCAGCCCCATGTCTCTCAATCATGTGCGCCCGTGGCGTGACATCTATCGTCGCAAGTCTCGCCAGATCATGGTGGGCAATGTCCCTGTCGGGGGTGATGCGCCGATTGCAGTGCAGACCATGACCAACACGCTGACCACAGATGTGGCGGCAACGGTGGCGCAGGTTCAGGCCGCAGCCGAGGCGGGCGCGGATATCGTGCGCGTGTCTGTTCCGGATGAAGCCTCGTCAAAAGCACTGAAAGAGATCGTGCGCGAAAGCCCGGTTCCGATCGTCGCGGATATCCATTTCCACTATCGCCGCGGCATTGAGGCCGCCGAAGCCGGCGCCGCCTGTCTGCGCATCAACCCCGGCAATATCGGCGATGAATCGCGGGTGAAAGAGGTTATCCAGGCCGCGCGCGACCACAATTGCTCGATCCGCATCGGCGTGAACGCGGGCTCTTTGGAAAAGCATCTGCTTGAGAAATATGGCGAGCCATGCCCCGAGGCGATGGTCGAAAGCGGGCTCGAACATATCCGCATTCTGCAGGACAACGACTTTCACGAGTTCAAAATCAGTGTGAAGGCCAGCGATGTGTTCCTGTCGGCTGCGGCCTATCAGGGGATTGCCGAGGCCACCGACGCGCCGATCCATCTGGGCATCACCGAGGCTGGCGGGCTGGTCAGCGGTACAATCAAATCCGCCATCGGGCTGGGCAACCTTCTGTGGATGGGCATCGGCGATACGATCCGCGTCAGCCTGTCGGCGGATCCGGTGGAAGAGGTCAAGGTCGGCTTCGAAATCCTCAAATCTCTGGGCCTGCGCCATCGCGGCGTCAATATCATCTCGTGCCCGTCCTGCGCACGGCAGGGATTTGACGTGATCAAAACGGTCGAGGCGCTGGAGCACCGGCTGGAGCACATCAAGACGCCCATGAGCCTGTCGATCATCGGCTGCGTCGTAAACGGACCGGGTGAGGCTCTGATGACCGATGTTGGCTTTACCGGCGGCGGCGCAGGGTCGGGGATGGTCTATCTGGCGGGCAAGGCTAGCCACAAAATGTCGAACGATCAGATGATCGACCACATTGTCGAGCAAATCGAACAGAAGGCGGCCGAGTTGGATGCCGCGGCTGAGGCAGCAGAGTAGCCGCCGTTCAAGGCTATCGGATTGGCGCGCTGATATCGACGGCTGCACCGTTTGGATCGCGTAGCATCAGGCGTCTTTGCCCATAGGGCAGGTCCGTCGGCTCTTGAATGATTTCAGCCTGCATTGCTTGCGCATTTGCAACGACGACTTCCAGATCCGAGACCACAAAGGTGAAGATGCAACCTCCGTGCGTCTTGGCGACGCCTTCCGGTATGGTGTCATGATGCTTGTTCAGTATGCCCAGTTCGAAACCGGGCTTATCCTCGTTCGACAAAAGGACAAACCAACCGAAATCACCGGTTCTTTTCAGCCCGAGAAGGTCTTCGTAGAACTCTGCCGTCTGTTCGACATTGCCGGTTAGGATATTGGTAAAAGCGCGGTTCATCAGAGTCTCCTGAGGTTTGGACAATCGGCATACATATGTGTATGTTGCACCCTACATACATAACTGTATGTTAGGCCAATGCAACCCAAAGCACTCACAACCGAAGATTGGCTGGATCTTGCCCTGAACGAACTGAGGCAAGAGGGGTATACCGCTTTGAAGGCGTTACCCCTGTCAAGAAAGCTGAACGTGACGCGCGGCAGCTTTTATCATCATTTTCCAAGTCTGGATGAGTTTCACAAAGCGCTGATTGCCCATTGGTCAAGAAACACAAGTGACGCCGTAATCCGCGCGGCCCAAGAGGCAGATGACCCGAAAGCCGCGCTGGATGATTTACTGCAAAAGACATTGCGTTCCGGCGAGCAGTTGGAACGCGCTGTCCGGTCCTGGGCGACCGTTCAGCCCTTGGTCGCACAAGAGGTTGAGAAGGTCGACAACGCCCGAATTAAGGTAGCCGAAAACTTGCTTGTCAAAAGCGGGATTGCCAAAGCCCAAGCCACGCCGCGCGCGCGCTTGTTGTACTGGGCCGCAATCGGCCGCCTTATGATGCCGTTTCCAGAGCACAACCTGCTGTCACAGAGTGAGATAACCGTTCTTGCAGCGCTGATGCTGACCGGCTGACCGGCAACGCGCCAGATTTTGAGTCATTGTTGGGCGTCTGAAATATCAAGAAAACTTCAAACGAGCGCTCACGCAAACTGCACAGAATATGTGTTCGGATGAGTCCTATGTCAGCGTACTAAGACTGGCAAATCTCGCGCACATATTCTGCGCTCGGAACATGTTCCGAGGCTGAACGTTTGTGTTTTGGATGCAACAGCGTCACGGGGTCGAATGTGCTGCCTTCTGCGGGTGGTGATAGTTGCGATAATTGTTCCACGACCCGGGTGCATTGTGCCTCTGACAGCGACAGGCCGATTTTTTCGGCGATGGCGGTCACTGCTTCTTCTGGTGCGCTGACGATGTCTTCGAAGGTGACTTCCAGATCGGATTTCTGCTTCCAGAAGTCCCTGAGTTTCTGGTGATCCGCCCATGCCTTGCGAATAGCATCCGGGTCTTCCGAGACCCATCCCATGCGAATGAGAGAGGACACACAATCTTCCGTTGCGCGTTGACTGGTCAGGGTGATATCGGGTTCAAGCGGTACGGTATCGGGGCCATGCACTTTGACCAGCTGAAAATCGGCCTCTTTCTCAGCTTGATAATCTTCGAACCACGCTGCGTTTACCGACCTGCCCGCCTCAAGGATGGCCAGCCGCGCAGCGTTATAGAGCCAGGTGCTGCCGGAACGCGGAATACCTGCAATAAGGACGTTTGTGGTCAAAACGAATTTTTCCTGAGCTTAAGGTGCAGACAGACAGCGCTTATGCGATTGACACGCCCGGCGCAAGCATATCCGCCTTGATCCTCTTATCCCTGTTCAGCGCGGACGCCGTTGGCGATCTCCAGCATTTGATCAGCGGGCAGGAAGCCGCGCAGCATCTCGGTGCCCAGAACAAAAGACGGCGTGCCCGAAATCTGCATCCGTTGTGCCAACTCGCGGGTTTCGGCGATTTCTGCGGTGACCTCGTCGCTGTTCATCGCGGCGATGATCGCGTCGCTGTCCAGGCCCAAACCCTCTGAAATACGGCGCAGGGACACTTCGTTGGGCTCGCCGGTGAACTCCAACAGAGCGTCATGGACCTGTTTATAGGCGTCGTCACCGGCAACCTGTTTGGTGGCCACGGCAAAGCGGGCAGAGGCCACCGAAGCCTCGCCCAGAATGGGCAGTTCTTTGATCACCAGCCTGATATTGCCGTCTTCGGCCAAGAGCGTGGCGATTTCGGGCACGGCCCTGCGACAAAAACCGCAGCGGTAATCCATGAACTCGACCAGGGTGATGTCACCATCGGGATTGCCACCCACCCAGCTATAGCCGTCATTGAACAAAGCCTCGGCGTTTTCGGCCACCAGCAGCTTGTCGGCTTGCGCTTCGGCTGCAGCGTTGCGCTGTTCCAGAATATTGATCGCCTCGATGATCACTTCCGGGTTTTCCAGCAGGTATTCGCGGACCTGCGCGCCAAACTCGGCTTTTTCGGCGTCGCTCATGGCGTTCAGGTCCAGCGCCTGGGCAGGGGCTGACAACAAGGAAAGACCCACCAGGGCCGGGGCTGCGTGTTTGAGGATCATTTCCGTTTCCTTTTCCGTTTCTCGGCGCGCTCTGATGCAATCAACACATCCTGGGCCCGTTGCCAACCCGGAGATCCTTCGGGCAGCAGCCGGACAGCGCGTTTGGCATGGATGCCCGCATCGGCCAACCGGCCCTGCAGCGCATATCGTTCTGCGGTCACGGCAGAGGCCATGCCGTTATTTCCCAGCTGCGAATAGGCCGTTCCCAGATCGCGCAGCAACCGCTGATTGCGATCATCTCGGGCGCGGGCCTTTTCCAACACGGGCAGGGCCGCTTTGGTGTCGCCACCCGCCAGCAGAGCCCGGCCATACCCCGCCAGGATCAAAGCGTTGGTCGGTGCCATTTTTACGGCATCGCCATAGGCTGTAATGGCTTCGCTCACTTGACGGTTCTCCAGCAGGATCTGCCCTTTCAGATCATAGTAATATGGGTCATCGGGGCGCATTTCCAATGCTGCGTCGATGGCAGCTCGCGCACGGCTCAGATCCCGGTTCTGGTGGTGGGCCGCTGCTTCGCGCATCAGTCGAATATCGCGGTTGCTCTCTTCGGCAGCACGGCGCAAGGTCCAACTGGGGGACCGCAGGAAGGCTGAAAGTTTCCCTTTCACTCGCGCGAACCAGTAATCGGCATTGGCATTGGGTTCTGCGCGATCTCCAAACTCGTCCAAAAACGCTTCGGCCGCGCGCAGGCGGTCGCGATCCGTGGGGTGCGAGCGCATGTAAGGATCGCGCCGCGCCTCGCTCAGCAATTCCTGCCCTGCGAATTTGCGGTGCAAGGCGACCATGCCCATGGGGGATATCCCGGCCCAGCGCAAATAACTGGCAGCACTGCGGTCGGCGGCGGCTTCTTCAGCCCGTGTATGGCTGAGAAAGCTGCGCAGGGCCGAGGATTGCGTACCAGCAGCGATGCCGGCAGCGGCCTCACCTCCACCTGCGGCAGCGGCTGCGATGGCCACCGCAAGGCCAAGTGATGCATTGCGCTGAGCAGCACGCAGGTTTTCGGCCCGGCGCGCCAGATGACCGTTGGCGATATGCGCGGCCTCATGGGCGATCACCGCTTGCAGCATCTCTGGGGTTTCGACTGACAGGATCAGCCCGTAGTGCACATAGATGGTGTTGTAGTCGATGACAAAGGCGTTGAACGTGTCATCATTGACCACGATGACCTGCACGCGGTTTGTGTTCAGCCCGGCAGCGCGCAGGATGGGAAAGGCCAGTTCGCGCAGCCCGTGTTCGATATCGGGATCGCGGATCAGGCTTTGCGCAACGCTTCCCACAACCGAGGCCATCCACAGAAGAATGGCCAGCAGCAGCGCCGGGATTGACGCGGGCCGGGATACGCGGTCAAAAGCCATGGCAACAACATGAGAGATGGGCATGAGAAACTCAACCCGGTCCAAGGTCGATCCGTTCATCGTGATGGATGTCATGGAAGCCGCACGCCGCGCCGAAGAGGCCGGGCGCAGCGTGATCCATATGGAGGTCGGCCAGCCCGGGACCGGCGCACCCAAAAAGGCGGTTGAGGCTTTGGCCAAGGCGATGCAGCAGGATATGCTGGGGTATACCGTGGCGCTAGGGCTGCCCGCACTGCGCCAGCGGATCGCACGACTTTATGGTGAGTGGTACAATGTCGATCTTGATCCCAACAGGGTGGTGATCACGCCCGGATCGTCCGGCGGATTTCTGCTGGCCTTTACCGCTCTGTTCGACAGCGGTGACCG
The DNA here is from genome assembly GCF_013035585.1 of Ruegeria sp. HKCCA5839. Lineage (NCBI taxonomy): Bacteria > Pseudomonadati > Pseudomonadota > Alphaproteobacteria > Rhodobacterales > Roseobacteraceae > Ruegeria > Ruegeria sp. HKCCA5839. The sequence goes on from NZ_WQIE01000001.1 coordinate 120,942, forward strand.
GGTGGGCATCGGCGCGCCCGGCTATCCGTCTTACCGGCAAATCTTGTCGGCCCTGGGGCTGGTGCCGGTCGATCTGCCGACCGCGCCGGAAAACCGCTTACAACCGGTGCCAGGGGATTTCGCGGGGTTGAACCTGCAAGGGCTGATGGTGGCCTCTCCGGCCAATCCCACTGGCACCATGCTGGATCACGCGGCGATGAAAGCGCTGATCGAGGCTGCGCAGGGGCAGGGGGCGTCTTTCATCAGTGATGAGATCTATCATGGGCTGGAATATGAGGCCAAAGCGGTCACGGCGCTGGAACTGACCGATGAGTGTTACGTGATCAACTCGTTTTCGAAGTATTTTTCGATGACCGGCTGGCGCGTCGGCTGGATGGTGGTGCCCGAAGATCAGGTGCGCGTCGTCGAGCGGATCGCGCAGAACATGTTCATCTGCGCGCCCCATGCCAGTCAGGTGGCGGCACTTGCGGCGATGGATTGCGAAGATGAGTTGCAGGCCAATCTGGATGTCTATCGCCGCAATCGCGCGCTGATGCTCGAGGGCTTGCCCAAGGCCGGGTTCACCAATATCGCCCCGCCGGATGGCGCGTTTTATGTCTATGCGGATGTGTCCGATCTGACAGAGGACAGCCGCGCCTTTGCGGCCGAGATTCTGGACAAGGCCGGGGTTGCGGTGACGCCGGGGCTGGATTTCGACCCGGTGCGCGGGCATGGCACTTTGCGCTTTTCCTACGCGCGCGCCACGGCGGATATCGAAGAAGGTTTGGCCCGGCTGCGGCACTTCATGGCCGAACGCGGCGCGATTGCCGAACAAGCTTAGGGCGTTCACAAGGCGCGCGAAATGCGGTAGGCTCGGGTTCAAACGATCTCGGGAAAACTTGAGGCCATGAGCAGGATTTTCTACGCATTCGCCCTGATCTGGGCGTTGACCTCTGCTGCGTTCGCGCATGATTTCAACGCGCTGGCGCGGGTTTTGCCCGAACAGAGCCGTATCGTCAACGAAGGCCGATCCGGCGTTAGGGTGCAATTGGGTCTTAGCCAAGGCGTTCCCTATCGTGTATTCACGCTCAAAGATCCCTATCGCTTGGTACTGGACTTCCAAGAGGTCGACTGGACAGGGCTGAAGCGCGATGGATTTCTGCAATCCGACCGGATCAGTGATGTGCAATATGGCGCTTATGTTCAGGGTTGGTCGCGTATGGTGCTGGAACTTGGAGCCCCATTGATGGTCTCGTCTTCGGATATGCGGGTCGACGAGGCCAGCGGGCAAGCTGTGTTGGCCCTGCATCTGACTGGCACGGACTTCGACAGTTTCGTCGCGGGCGCAGGTGCGCCGCGTCAACCGGGCTGGGACCTGCCCGAGCCGTCGGTGGCCCCCGCGTTGCCTTTGATGGAAGGTGGACGCCCGGTGCATGTGATGCTCGACCCCGGGCATGGGGGCATTGATCCGGGGGCCGAGGTCGACGGGTCGGATGAAAAGACGCTGATGTTGACCTTCGCTCGCGAGCTGCGCGAGGCTCTGTTGCGCGCGGGTGGGTTCGAGGTGTCGCTGACTCGGGGCGACGATCATTTTGTCTCGCTTGAACGCCGCATCGCGCTGGCGCATCGGGCGGGTGCGGATGTGTTCATCTCGCTTCACGCGGATATCCTGTCCGAAGGGCGCGCGCATGGGGCTGCGGTCTATACCTTGTCAGATGAGGCGTCGGATGTGGCCAGCGTGAAACTGGCCGAACGTCATGATCGCGGTGATTTGATCTCGGGCATTGACCTGAGCGGGACGGACGACCAGGTGACCGATGTTTTGCTGGACATGGCCCGGCGCGAGACCAAGCCGCGCACCGACGCTTTGGCACAGGCGCTGGCCGATGGTATGGCGCAACAGGGCGGGCCAATGAACAACCGACCGATCCGGGCCGCGTCTTTTTCGGTGCTCAAGGCGGCTGATATCCCGTCGGTACTGGTCGAGCTTGGCTTTCTGTCCAGCCCACGCGATCTGACGAATATCCGCGACGCCCAGTGGCGTGCGCGCATGGCCACAGGGTTGACACAGGGGCTTATCCAATGGCGTCACGAAGATCAGGTCCGGCGGGCGTTGATCGGGCAATGACAGTGCAATGACGGGGCGGCGTAATTCAGCCTTGCAGCGTTTCGTGTTTTGACCCTGACACGGGGCGCCCTTATATAGACGGCACCGCGAAGAAAAGGCAGTAACGTGATCCGGTTCATTCTTTCGATTTTCGGTGGGCTGTTCAGCTTCATCACCCTGGGTATCTTCATGACCGCCCTGACCGTGGGCGGTGTGTTCTGGATGTATGGGCGCGATCTGCCCAGCCACGAGTCGTTGGCGCAGTATAAACCGCCAACGATCAGCCGGATCTATTCGGGTGAAGGCAAGCTGATTGACGAGTTTGCTCAGGAACGCCGCCTGTTTACACCCGCCGAGGAAATCCCGGATCTGGTGAAGCAGGCCTTTATTTCTGCCGAAGACAAAAATTTCTATTCCCATCACGGCTATGACCCGCGCGGTATCGTGGCCGCCGGTGTCGAAGCTGTGCGCACCAAAGGCGGTACCGTGCGCGGTGCGTCGACCATCACTCAGCAGGTGATGAAAAACTTCCTTTTGTCCGGTGACCGTCAGGCCGAGCGCAAGATCAAAGAGATCATTCTGGCTACGCGGCTTGAAGACACGTTGGACAAGGAACAGATCCTCGAACTTTATATGAACGAGATCTTTCTGGGGCAGAACTCCTATGGTGTGACCGCCGCGGCGCAGACCTATTTCAACAAGACCCTGCAAGAGCTGGAACCGCATGAGGCCGCGACCCTTGCTGCGATGCCCAAAGCTCCGTCGGATTTTCATCCGGTGCGCCGGAAAGAGCGGCTGTTGGATCGCCGCAACTATGTTCTGCGCGAGATGCAGCAGAACGGTTATATCGACCAGGCTACGTATGAGACCGAGGTCGAGATGCCATTGCGCTCGGTCCAGAACGGTGATTTCGAAAGCTTCCGTACGGCCCTGCCGCCACGCGATTATTTCACCGACGAAATCCGCCGTCAGCTGAGCGAAGACTTTGGTGAAGGCGAGTTCTTTACCGGAGGCTTCACCGTGCGCGCCTCGGTCGATGAAGAAATGCAGGTCGAAGCCGCCAAGGCGCTGCGCACCGCATTGCAGAAATACGACCGGTCACGCGGCCGCTGGCGCGGCACTGGCGAGGTGATTGCCGAAGAGCAACTGGCAGATGAGGCGCAGTGGCGCGAAGCTCTGTCGCTTGTGAAGATTCCGCGCGATGTTGAACTGCCAACGCAATGGTATCCGGCGGTGGTGCTAAAGGTGGCGGATCAAAGCCTGACCGTCGGGATCGAGGATGGCCCCGCCGATGGCGTCATTCCGCGCTCGGACATCCAGTGGATGCAAGGCAACTTCTTTGACAATTTCAAACGCGGCGACGTGATCCTTGTCATGGCCGGGGAAGAGGGCCAGTGGTCCGCCCGCCAGGTGCCCGAGGTTCAGGGCGGCTTTGTCGCGATGGATGTGAATTCGGGCCGTGTTCTGGCGATGCAAGGTGGGTTCTCTTATCAGGACACCGTTTTCAACCGCGCCACCCAGGCGCAGCGTCAGCCCGGATCATCGTTCAAGCCCTTTGTCTATGCCGCCGCGCTTGACAGCGGATACAGCCCCGCCACCATCGTTGTGGACGCACCGATTGAGGTGAACACACCGCAGGGCCTCTGGCGGCCCAAGAACTCATCGAACAAGTTTTACGGCCCAACGCCGCTGCGCACCGGGATCGAACAATCGCGCAATCTTATGACCATCCGTCTGGCGCAAGAGGTCACGATGCCGGTTGTGGCGGGCTATGCGGAACGGTTCGGGGTCTACGACCGGATGGGCGCGTTTCTTGCCAACTCGCTGGGCTCTGAAGAGACAACGCTCTACAAAATGGTGGCCGCGTATGCGATGTTTGCCAATGGTGGTCAGAGGGTCGAACCCACGCTGGTGGACCGCATTCAGGACCGGTTCGGGAAGACGATCTACCGCCATGATGATCGTGAATGCGTGGATTGTAACTCGGGCTGGATCGCGCCTGATCAGTCGCCACGCATTGTTACGGATCGCTGGCAGGTGATGGACCCGATCACCGCTTATCAGCTGACATCGATGATGACCGGTGTGGTCGACCGCGGTACGGCCTCGTCGCAAATCGATCTGCCGGTGCCAACCGCAGGCAAGACCGGCACAACCAACGAATCCAAAGACGCCTGGTTCATTGGCTTTACGTCGAACATCGTCGCAGGCTGCTATATCGGATATGACCGTCCGCGTCCGATGGGGCGGGGGGCCTATGGCGGCACATTGTGTGGCCCCGTCTTCCAGAGCTTTATGGAGAAAGCGGTCGAGAAATATGGCGGTGGCCCGTTCGAAGTGCCGCCCGGTGGCCACTTCATCAAGATCGACCGGTTCAGCGGTGCGCGTCTGCCACCGGACGCAACCGGCGACTATGTCGTGGCCGAGTATTTCCGCGATGGCGTGGATGGATTTATCGACCGGATCTATGATGGCGGTTTTGCCATCGGCTCGGATCTGCCGCTGTTCGAAGAGGTTCAGCGCGCAGGCGTTCAGGTTCAGACCTCGACCGGGGAAACTGTGATCGTTGCCCCCAATGCCTCGCAAGGGGATCTGAGTACCGGCGGTCTTTATTGATCGGCAACTGCCAAAAGCAGGTTCAGCAGATCAGCCTCGCGGTCGCCTGACAGAGTGCCACCCGAACGCCAGAAGATCGACAGGGTGCATTTGGCCGCCGCCCATTTCGCGACGCGGCCGCGGTGGGCGTTCATGGCATCGGCGTAGAGCGTCAGGCAGCACTCGATATGAGCGGGCTGACGCATCAGATCTTCCAACCCTTTGGGATTGCGCAGCGCATTGGCCAGCTCAAAGGCCGGATCGCCGACGTAGCCCTTGGCGTCAATGACCCGCAGTCCAGCATCCGTGACGATCACGTTGTCATGATGCAGATCGCCATGCAGCGGCTGTTTGATTTCGGTTCCGTTCAACAAGGCGCGCGCAAGCGCCATCCCTCGCGTCATGTCCTGTTTCAATCCGGCGGGGCAGTCGGAGGCAAACTGGCAGTCAAACATTGCGGCAAAGGTTGTCTCCAACGGCTCCAGCCCGGTTTGAGACGGGGGCGGGCCCTGATGCAGGCGCCGGGCCGTCTCGGCCAGCATCTCTGCGGCGCGGTCAGGCGCACCATCGCGGGCGATATCGCCCAGTGAGGGGCCCTCAAGCCACTCCATCAGAACAGCGCTCTCTGCCCGCGCCAAAATCTCCACCGCACCACGATCCTGCCAGCGCTCCAACAGGTGCAGACCGGGGCCTTCATTGCCCATATCTGCGCGCCGATAGACCTTGAGCGCGGCCTCTTGGCCGCTCTGCGTTCTGACCTTCCAGACCTGCGCGTGCCCGGTATCGGCGATGTGGCACATCTCGGTCAGGTGCCATTGGGTCATAAACTCTCGGGCTGTGCCCTGCATTCGCGTCCTGCCTGTCTTGTGGTGCCTCACGCCTCTTGCTATCACGCAGGCCTGATTGAGCAAGTTGGGACAAGACCATGCGCGCCGAAACCCAGAATATTGTGGTGGAAATCGAAAAGTCGCTGGAGCTGCTGGCGCAGCGCATGGACTATGAAACCGCACCGCACCGGCTTGAAGAATTCAACGCGCGGGTTGAAGATCCCAACCTGTGGGACAACCCCGAAAACGCACAAAAGCTGATGCGCGAACGGCAGATGCTGGTGGATGCGATCGAGACCTACGAGTCGATCAAGACCGATCTCAGCGACAATATCGAACTGATCGAATTGGGTGAGATGGAAGACGATCAGGACGTCGTAGATGATGCCGAAGCCGCTATCAAAGCGCTGCAGGACAAGGCCGCCAAGAAAGAGCTTGAGGCGTTGCTGGATGGCGAGGCCGACAGCAATGATACCTTCCTCGAGATCAACTCGGGCGCGGGCGGCACGGAAAGCTGCGACTGGGCCTCGATGCTGGCGCGGATGTATGTACGCTGGGCCGAGAAAAAGGGCTATACGGTCGAGCTGCAATCCGAGACAGCGGGCGAAGAGGCGGGGATTAAATCCGCAGCTTACAAGATTTCGGGGCACAACGCCTATGGCTGGTTGAAATCCGAATCCGGCGTGCACCGGTTGGTGCGGATTTCGCCTTTTGACTCGGCAGCCAAGCGGCATACCTCGTTCAGTTCTGTCTGGGTCTATCCGGTGGTGGACGACAATATCGAGATCGAAGTGAACCCTTCGGACATTCGCATCGACACCTACCGGTCGTCAGGCGCGGGCGGACAGCACGTGAACACGACCGACTCGGCGGTTCGGATCACACATATTCCCACCGGGATTGTTGTGACAAGCTCGGAAAAGTCTCAGCACCAGAACCGGGATATCGCCATGAAGGCGCTGAAATCACGGCTTTATCAGCAGGAACTGGATCGCCGGAACGCCGATATCAACGCAGCGCACGAGGCCAAAGGTGACGCGGGCTGGGGCAACCAGATCCGCTCTTATGTGTTGCAGCCCTATCAGATGGTCAAGGATCTGCGGACCAATCACGAGACCTCGGACACCAAAGGGGTGCTGGATGGGGATCTGGATGAATTCATGGCCGCAACGCTCGCGCTAGACGTTGCGGGTAAAAGCCGGTCCGAGGCGCAGGGCGACTGAGGTCGGCTGGGAGTTCTGCTGGGCTAAGCGACCGAGGTTTCTTCGGCCCGTTGTCGCGGATCGGGGTTGAGCGGGCTGACCGGCAAAAACATACATCCAAACAACGGGTTTTCTTGCTGCAAGGGCTTGGCTAGGCTGGTTTGAAGGACCAGTCTTTTCCAAGTGGAGCCCTCATGAATCTAAGCCGAACCTCTGCCACCCAGCTGCTGAGCGAATTGTCAGCGGGCCGCCTGTCGGCGCAAGAACTGATGCGCGCAACGCTGGATCGGATCGAGGCGGTGAATCCCCGGGTAAATGCCGTTGTAGCTTTGCGGGATGCGCAGGAATTGCTGGCAGAGGCGCAGGCCGCTGACAAAAGCGAGGTGAAAGGCCCGTTGCACGGGCTGCCGATTGCGGTGAAGGATCTGGTGAATGTGGCCGGCATTGCCTCGACCCAGGGTTCGCCATTGTTTCGGGATCATGTACCCGACCGCGATGATCTGCTGGCGGCGCGTTTGCGGGCGGCAGGCGCGATCCTGATTGGCAAGACCAATACGCCTGAATTTGGCCTAGGCTCCCACACGTTCAACCCGGTCTACGGCGCTACGCGCAACCCCTATGATCTGGATCTGTCTTGCGGCGGGTCTTCGGGTGGGGCGGCGGTGGCGTTGGCCACGGGGATGCTAAGCCTCGCGGACGGGTCGGACATGATGGGCAGCCTGCGCAATCCGGCGGCATGGAACAACGTCTACGGCTTTCGACCCAGCTGGGGCAGGGTGCCGTCCGAGCCGGTCGGAGATGTGTTCTTGCATCAGCTCTCGACGCTTGGGCCGATGGCGCGCAGCCCCGAAGATATTGGTTTGCTGCTGGACGTGATCTCGGGCGCAGACCCGCGCCAGCCCTTGTCGGTTGAAACGGCACCCGTTTCGCCGGTGCAAGCTGCAGACCTCACGGGGGTGCGGATTGGCTGGTTGGGGGATTGGGATGGCGCGCTGCCATTTGAGCCGGGGATTCTGGAGTTGAGCACCGAGGCACTGCAGGTGTTTTCCGACCTGGGCGCAGTTGTTGAATCCGTGGCACCCCCTTTTGAGGCCGAACGGCTGTGGGACAGTTGGATCACCTTGCGCTCGTGGAGCGTGGCGGTGGGGTTGGTCCCCTTGGCTGCGCAGCGGGGGGCGCTCAAGGACACCGCGCAATGGGAGCTGGATCGGGGCCTGGCCCTGTCGGCGATGGATGTGCATCGCGCCAGTGTCATCAGGTCCGAGTGGGCCCAAGCGGCGGTTCAACTGTTCGAGCGCTATGACGCGCTGGTTTTGCCCTCGGCACAGGTTTGGCCTTTTGAGATCGATCAGCCTTATCCAACGCAGATCGCGGGGCAGGCGATGGATACGTATCATCGCTGGATGCAGGTGGTCGTACCCGTCAGCCTGATCGGCTTACCCTGTCTCTCGGTTCCTGCAGGTTTTGGCGCAGCGGGGCTGCCCATGGGCGTACAGCTCTTCGGGCCACGCGGATCGGACGCGCGAATCTTGTCGATGGGCGCCGCCTACCATGCGGCGACGCAATGGCCGCAAACCAGACCGGCCTTGTGACGCGGAATTCTAAGGGAGGAGGAACAGGGTGATGGATAAATCCTTTGGGGTCCCAGACCTGCGCCCGGCCAATACGGGGATGCTGAAACAGGCGCTGCATATGGCCTGGGCCGATCTGCGCCGCGCGCCGGTTTTTGGTCTGCTGTTTGCGGGCTTTTACGTCATCACGGGCTGGCTCATGGCCTGGGTCACGCTCGAAACCGGCACATCCTATTGGCTGGTTCTGGCGGCCATCGGGTTTCCACTGCTGGGCCCTTTCGCCGCCGTGGGGCTTTATGAGGTATCGCACCGATTGGAACAGGGTGAGCCTTTGGAGTTCAAGGCAATCTTCGGGGTTGTCCTGCAGCAAAGCCGTCGGCAGCTGCCGTCGATCTGCGCCATCATCGTGGTGATGTTCCTGTTCTGGTTCTTTCTTGGCCACATGATCTTTGCGCTGTTCATGGGGCTGTCGACCATGACCAATGTGTCCTCGTCGCTGCAAGTGTTCCTGACGCCCAACGGGTTGACCATGCTGGTGGTCGGAACAGCGGTGGGCGCGGTTTTTGCCCTGGTGCTCTATATGATCACCGTGTTGTCGATTCCGATGCTGCTGGACCGCGAGCTGGATTTCGTCTCGGCCATGATCGCAAGTTTTTCCTATGTCCGGGACAATCTGAAAGTGATGCTGATCTGGGGTTTGCTGATCGCGGTCTTTACTTTCGTGGCGATGATCCCCTGGTTCCTGGGTCTGTTTCTGGTGCTGCCGCTGCTGGGTCATGCCAGCTGGCACCTCTACCGGTTGATCACTGTTGATAGTGACGGCGCCTCAGCCGCGTGACAGGCGTGCAATGGGCAGTGCCGTCGACACCAAGCGCCCAAGATAGCGCAGTTTGAGCTGTTGCGGCGTGAGCGAAGAGCCGTGTGACATCTTCGACAGCGTGCCGGACCATTCCTCATCCTCTGTCGCGCGGGAAAGCACAATCATGCGCTGATCTTGTGCATTGCGGCGCGACATCAGGATCAAAAGGCTGTTCTGTGTTGCAACAACCATGCCTTGAACCTCGCGTCCCTGAGGTGTGTGCGCTGAATTCGCGCCGCGCGGTTCATATCCGCGCAACAGGGTCGTGTGCCCAACATGACGAATATGTACCAGGCTATGATGCGTTGTGGCATGCGCCTCGGGTGCACCGGCAAGCAATTGGTAAAAACCGCTCGCGAGGGTGGGTTTTTCTTTGGGTACCAAAAAACGGTCGAGCATCTCGGTGGCAGGATGTGCGTGCGTCTGGGTGATTTCATCCAAAGGCTGCAATAGAATTCGGGCGTCCACGCCGAAAAATCGGCAAATGCGCTCCAATACCTCGGGCCGGGGAAAGTTCTGTCCTGACAGATAACGGTTGAACTGTGTGCGGTTCATCCCCAGTTGACGACACAACCCCGAGACCGACGGGTATTGGCTCGCCGTTACGCGTAGATTAGCCCCAAAAACACCCTGTGTTTCAGATCGGCTGACGCTTAGGTCGGTCATGCTTGTCCCAAGTTCGTATTGCAGGAAAAAACACAACCGTACCAATCTGGTACGTGCTGCAGTCACACTCATCAACCAAAAGCGGCGGGCAGAGAAATCAACCACGCAGCGGCCTTCAGGCTAATCGGATAAGCCTGAAGTTCAATGGTCTTTTTGAGGTATTGTCTGATGTTTAGCGCAAAACCCTCGGAGCGATCACCGGGGGTGTACTTTTTCATCAATCGCCACGCAACAGTGCCGCAACACCAGTTCGGGCAACCTCGATCAGGCCCAGAGGGCGCATCAGATCGGCGAAAGCATCAATCTTGTCGGGTGCACCGGTGATTTCGAAAATGAACGAGTTCAGAGTGCTGTCGACCACATTGGCGCGGAAGATATCGGCCAGCCGCAGCGCCTCGACCCGTTTGTCGCCTTCGCCCACGACCTTGATAATCGCCAGTTCCCGTTCGACCGAGGGGCCTTCGACGGTCAGGTCATGCACGTCATGCACGGTCACAATCCGACCCAACTGCGCCTTGATCTGTTCGATCACCTGCGGCGTGCCCGTGGTGACGATGGTGATCCGGCTGAGGTGCCCGGTATGGTCCACCTCGGCCACGGTCAGGCTTTCGATGTTATAGCCGCGGCCCGAGAACAGCCCGATCACACGGGCCAACACACCGGGTTCGTTCTCAACCAGAACGGCGATCGTATGGCGCTCCTGCACGTCCGAGAAGGTGGGGCGTAGATTATAGGCCGAATGGCGGGTGGAGCCTTTTTTGATATGTAGGGCAGACATTTAAGTCCCTTTCGTCATCCTTTTGACGCCGGGCGTGTCGCAACGCCCGGCAAAATCTCGCAACAAGTTCAGACCAACACCGATCCTTTGGAATCGATCACACCCTGTGTTTCGGCCTCACCCAGCAGCATCTCGTTATGGGCTTTGCCTGACGGGATCATGGGGAAGCAGTTTTCGTGCTTTTCGACAAGACAGTCGAAGATCACCGGACCGTCGTATTTGATCATCTCCATGATCGCGTCGTCCAGATCGGCTGGATCGGAACACAGGATGCCCTTGGCGCCAAAGGCCTCGGCGAGTTTGACGAAATCGGGCAGGGCCTCGGACCAGCTATGCGAGTAGCGCTCGCCATGCAGCAGTTCCTGCCACTGGCGGACCATGCCCAGACGTTCATTGTTGAGGATGAACTGTTTCACCGGCAGGCGGTACTGCACAGCGGTGCCCATCTCTTGCATGTTCATCAGCCACGAGGCCTCACCCGCCACGTTGATAACCAGCGCATCGGGGTGCGCCATTTGCACGCCGATTGAAGCGGGGAAGCCATAGCCCATCGTGCCCAGCCCGCCCGAAGTCATCCAGCGGTTGGGGTCTTCGAACCCCAGATACTGTGCCGCCCACATCTGATGCTGGCCCACTTCGGTGCAGATATACCGGTCGTGGTTTTTGGTCAGCTCTTCCAGCCGTTGCAGCGCGTGTTGCGGCTTGATGGTCTTTTCGCTGGCGGTGAAGGCCAGACAGTTCACCTTGCGCCACTCGGAAATTTGCGCCTGCCAGCTTTTCACAGCCGCCGCGTCCGTCTTGCGGCCGCGCGATTTCCAAACTTTCAGGATGTCTTCCAGCACATGGGCGACATCGCCGACAATCGGGATATCGACGCGGATCACCTTGTTGATCGACGAGGGATCAATATCCACATGCGCTTTCTTGGAATTGGGCGAGAACGCATCCACGCGACCGGTGATCCGGTCATCAAAGCGTGCGCCGATATTGATCATCAGGTCGCAATCATGCATCGCCAGATTAGCCTCGTAGAGACCATGCATTCCCAGCATCCCCAGCCAGTTCTTGCCCGAGGCCGGATATGCGCCCAGACCCATCAGGGTCGAGGTGATCGGGAATCCCGTGGCATCGACCAGTTCACGCAGCAAATGGCTGGCGGCGGGGCCCGAGTTGATAACGCCACCGCCCGTATAGAAGACGGGTTTTTTGGCGGTCTCCATCGCGGCGACCAGTTCAGTGATCTCTTCCAGATCACCTTTCAGAACCGGCTGGTAATGCGATGTAGAAGGCTTGGGTGCGCTATAGGTGCCCGATGCAAACTGCACGTCCTTGGGGATGTCGATCAGCACCGGGCCGGGGCGGCCCGAGGTGGCGACGTGGAACGCTTCGTGCATCGTTCCGGGCAGCGAATCCGTGTCCTTCACCAGCCAGTTATGCTTGGTGCAGGGGCGGGTGATGCCGACGGTATCGGCCTCCTGAAACGCGTCCGAGCCGATCATGAAAGTGGGAACCTGTCCTGTCAGAACTACAATCGGGATTGAATCCATCAGCGCGTCAGTCAGTCCTGTGACAGCGTTGGTGGCGCCAGGCCCCGAGGTCACCAGGGCAACACCCGGCTTTCCCGTCGCACGGGCATAGCCCTCGGCGGCATGAACAGCACCCTGTTCGTGGCGCACCAGAATGTGCCGGATGTCGTTTTGCAGAAAGATCTCGTCATAGATGGGTAGCACGGCGCCACCGGGATATCCGAATACCGTGTCCACGCCCTGATCCTTGAGGGCCTGAACCACCATCTTTGCGCCGGTCATCTCACGTGTCATCTGCTTTGCTCCGTTGGCGACATGTGTCTTGCGTTTCGCATAAAAAAAGCCCCCGATGATTTCGGAGGCGCATGGGTTCGATTATGGTTTACCGTTACCGGCCCATGCGCTTGGTTCCCACGATTACGACTAGCGTTCTCATCGCCAGAGGCTCCTTTTTGCGTTGGCAGCGACATTATGATCAGGGAATGGGGGCGTCAACAGGCAATTGCGCCAATTTTCTAACCCAAGAGTGTAAAATTTTGACATTTTGTTGCGCAAAATGACGCATGTTGAGAAATTTCCGCGAAGCTGATGCTGTGAGAGTCGTGTCGAGCGCGCCGGAGTCCGGCCTTTGGGGCTGCGATGCAGCTCGGTATCAAGCCAAGCTGCCGGATCAGAGTTATGCTATTTTGTAGGTGAATTCAGCTTGGAGGCTTTCTGTGGCGCAGCTTTTGCAACTCACCCCTTTTGTCCTTTGCGCATCGCTGGAGCGGCAGATCCGGTTCTACTGTGATCGGTTGGGGTTCACCTGCACATTCCGGCAAGACAATTACGCGTTCTTGCGTCATGGCGCGGTGGCGATCCGATTGCTGGAATGCCCGCCGCGTGCTGATGGCAAACCGCTGGGGGATGAACACTCCTTTTATATCGACGTCGAAGGCATCGATGAATTGTACGAAAGCCTGCGTCCGGGCTTGGAAGACCTGCCCGAAACCCGCGTGCGTGCCCCGTTTGACCAGCCATACATGCAGCGGGAGTTTCATGTTCTGGATGAGGACGGAGCTTTGGTGTTTTTTGGCGAGGGTATTCAGAGCGCGGAAAGCTAGGTCTCCCGCCCATCGGCGACACGCCTGCGGCGCGTCTTCTCTGGTTGGGCCAGGCAGCGCGTTCCGCGCTGCGGTCAGAAATTGTGACCGGTGCCCTGCAGCATGCCATGTTCCAGCGCGTAGCGGGTCAGCCCTGCGGTCGAGGAGATGCCAAGCTTGCGCTTTATGTTCTTGCGGTGGGTTTCGACAGTGCGCACCGAGATCTCCAAAGCTTGAGCCACCTCTTTGTTGGATTTGCCCTGGGCCAGTTCCAGCAGGATGGTCTGTTCACGCCCGGTCAGCGCCTCGCGCGTGTCATCCTGTTTGGGTTGCAACGAACCACGAGCCCCGGTGCAGAGATATTGCTCGCCCTGCATGACCGCGTCGATCGCTTGTTTGATTTCATCTGTCGGCACGTCTTTGAGCACATATCCCCGTGCTCCGTGGCTGAGCGCGGTCGAGATATATTCGGGGCTGTCATGCATGGACAGGATCAGAACGCGGGTATCTGGCAGGCGTTCGAGGATCATCTCGGTGGCGCTGAGCCCGCCGAGGCCGGGCATGTTCAGATCCATCAGGATTACATGCGGGTTCAGACGCAGAACCTGATCCACGGCCTCTTGACCATTATGGAGCGTGCCGACCACTTCGATTTCGTCATAGCTTTCCAGCAGTGACTGGATACCTTCGGCCACCATCGGGTGGTCATCGACGATTAGCACGCGGATGGGATCGGACATCAGGGGCTGGCCTTTCGCTTGGGCGTTGCGTCATCCTGCGGCGAGAGCAGGTGGCTCAGTGGCAGGCTCGCTTCGATCACCGTACCGCTTTGCGCGCCGCGTGATGACAGAATACGCAACGACCCGTCAAGCTGCTCGATCCGTTCCTGCATGTTGCGCAGCCCGATCCCGGTGCCGACGCTGCTGCGATCGCTGGGCAGACCGCGCCCGTTATCGGTGATGCGCATGGTAGCACCCTTGGTATGGCCGCGCAGATCAATGGTCACGCGGGTGGCGCCCGAGTGACGTTCGATATTGGTCAGCGCCTCTTGCGCGATACGGTAGAGCGCGATTTTGCTGTCCTGATCCAGTCGGTTACGGAACACAACGGTCGAGAATTCGGTTTCAATTCCCGTGCGCTCGCGGAAATCATCGGTCAACGCCTTGAGCGCGGGGCCAAGGCCCAGATCGTCAAGCACGCCCGGGCGCAGGTCGCGGCTGATGCGACGCACCTCGGAAATGGCGGTGCCCAGATTGTCGATACCTTTTTCCAGCGGATCTTGTGCACCAGCCTCATCACCCCGCGTCAGCCGACGGCGCGCGTTGTCGAGCGCATAGCGCACACCCACCAGAATCTGGCTGATCCCGTCATGCAATTCGCGGGCAACCCGGCCGCGTTCCTCTTCTTGCGCATCGAAAACCCGCTGGGTCAGTTCCTTGAGCCGCGCATCTGCAAGTCGTCTTTCCCGGATATTGAGCAGCATCCCCGAGGCAAACACGATCAGCACGGCGGCCAGAACAATAGCGCCGATATAGCGGAAGGTGCGCTGTACCCGCGCCTCGACCTCGGCGCGCGCATTGGCAACTGTTGCCACGATATCGTCGATGAAAACACCGGTGCCCACGGCCCACCGCCAATCCTGCAATCCAACCACATAGGCGATCATCTGCGCCTCTTCCCCGGTCGAGGGCTTTTGCCACATGAAGCTGTGCCAACCGGCCCCCTGGCGGGCGAGGCGGATGAATTCATCGACAATCGGCGTTCCATCCGCATCGGTCAGGCCTTCCCAATTGCGGTTGATATACTCGGTCTGGCGTGGACTGACCAGATTGGTGCCATCATAGTCATAGACAAAGAAGAACCCGTCCTTGCCATAGATCATGGCCGACAGGATTTGGGTTACCAGGTTTTTGGCAATATCATCATCAGGTGCTGCGCGCCCGTAGATATAGGCAAAGCCGTTGCGGGCCTGTGTGACGTAATTGCGTAACTCCTCTTGCTTGGCTTCGATCAGGCGTGCCTCGAGCGCTTGGATTTCGCTTTCCGCGGTGGCGCGGGACTCATAGGCCACGACAAGCGCAATCGCAGCAACCGCCAAAAGCAATGGCAGCGCTGCCACCAGCGACAGTTTCTGCGCGTAGGTCAACGTGATGAGGTTTCGCAATCCGCCCATGGACGAATCGATACGCAAGACGGGCTGAAATTGCAAAAAGATTGGGCGTATTTTGCAGCCAGCGCTTGGGAGAGACCTGTGTTGCAGATCAAATCTGCCCAGAATTGACCCAAATGAGCTGAAAAAAGCCACTCGCCTACGCAGTAGTAGGTATTCACATAAATTTCTGCCGCATTAGGGTGACGGGCACTGAACTCGACTGACCCGGTGATTTGCCGGGTATTTGAATATGCAGGGGAGGAACACTCATATGGATCGTCGTTCATTTCTGAAAACATCTGCACTGGGCGGCTCGGCGGCTGCGGCCACCACGCTGGCAGCTCCGGCTTATGCGCAGGGCAATCGCAAACTGACCATGGTGACCTCGTGGGGTCGTGGTCTGGCAGGCGTGTTTGACAGCGCTCAGCGTTGCGCCGACAGCATCAACGCGATGTCGGATGGCAGCCTGACGGTTGAAATCAAAGCTGCTGGTGAACTGGTTGGCGCGTTCGAGGTTTTCGACGCCGTGTCATCCGGTCAGGCCGACATGTATCACGCCGCTGACTATTACTTTGTAGGTCAGCACCCGGGTTATGCGTTCTTTACAGCCGTTCCGTTCGGTATGACCGCGCAAGAACTGGTAAACTGGTACTATCACGATGGTGGTATGGAACTGCATGATGAGCTGGGCCAAATCTTTGGCCTGAAATCGTTCATTGCAGGGAACACCGGTGCTCAGGCGGGTGGCTGGTACTCGAAAGAGATCAACAGCCCCGAAGACTTCCAGGGTCTGAAGTTCCGTATGCCGGGTCTGGGTGGTCAGGCGCTGGGTAAACTGGGCGCATCGGTTCAGAACATTCCGGGCTCGGAAGTGTATCAGGCGCTGTCATCCGGTGCGATTGACGGAACCGAGTGGATTGGTCCCTGGGCAGACGAAAAAGCGGGCTTCCAGGAAATCACCAAGACCTACTACACCGCGGGCTTCCATGAGCCGGGCGCAGGTCTGTCGCTGGCGACAAACCGCGACGTGTTTGAAGAGCTGACACCGGCCCAGCAAAAGATCATCGAGATCGCAGCTGGTGAAGCGCACCAGTGGAACCTGGCGCAATTCCTGGCCAATAACGGTGCAGCGCTGCAGCGTCTGCAAGCCGGTGGCGTGAAGGTTCTGGAGTTCCCGGATTCGGTCTGGGATGCGTTCGGTGCCGCAAGCCAGGAAGTTCTGGACGAGAACATGGGCGACGAGCTGTTCAAGAAAATCCACGACAGTGCAATGACTTCGATGGCAGCGTCGTCGGGTTGGCAGAACCTGTCGTCGGGTGCCTATACAGCACAGCGCGACCGCGTTCGCGGCTAATCGCAACGCGCTTGATCAATCGGTTTCCCCGCGGTCGCGGGGAAGCCCTTCCCGTTGCACATAAGCGGTGCGGACACCGCCATAAACACACGTGCAACCGAGACGACCTGGGGACAACATGCAGGACGAAAACGGTATCTCGTTCTTCGGCGCCCTGTGGAACGGACTGATCTGGTTCGTTCAGAATATCGCCGAAGCCTTCTATAATTTCGGATACGCCATCACGCATCCGCAGCTGTGGCTGGACTGGTCAGACAAAGAGGCGATCATGCGCTTTGTCTATTACGGCGGTTCCGTCGAGTTCTTCTTTGTGGTGTTCACCCTGTTTCTGGTGCTGACCGTGATTGGTGTCATGTACCGCAATGTCATGTGGAACATGGTGCGCGGGCTGGAAGGGTTTGCCAACGTGACGGGGCGCTTCTTTGCCTGGGCGGGGCTGTTGATGGTGGTGCAACAGATCATCATCGTCTTCATGCAGCGCGTCTTTACCCGGGCTGATATGGCCTTTGGGTTCGGTATCCCTTTTCAGAAGGATATCAGTTGGTTCGCGGAAGAGCTTAAGCTTTATAACGCTATGGTAGTCTGCATGTGCTGTACCTACACCTTCGTGCAGGGCGGGCATGTGCGTGTTGACCTGATCTATGCGGGGATCAGCCACCGCGCCAAGCGCGTGGTCGATATGTGCGGCGCGCTGCTGTTCATGATGCCAATGGCGGTTCTGACCTGGATGTATGGCTGGTACTTCATGTGGCGTCACCTGATCGTGCCGAAACCGTCGGCCAGTGACACTCTGGATCGTTTGGTGGCCAAGTCGCGCGCCCTGCGCTGGAACGTTGAAACGATCGGGTTCAGCCCGAACGGGTTCAACGCGTATTTCCTGTTCAAGATCCTGCTGATGTTGTTTGCAGGCATGGTGTTCCTGCATGCCATAGCCTTCCTGTGGCGATCCTACCTGGAATATGTCGAAGGACAGGAAAGCACCGGGAAATACCTCGACAAGGACAGCCTTGGCGAAGGTGAAGAAGCCTACGAAGGCGCACATTAGGGACGGAGACCCAGACTATGCTATTCGGACTTGATGGCGTCGAAATAGGCCTCATTATTGTATTCTTCTGCCTCTTCGGAGGCATCTTGTCAGGCTTTCCGGTGGCTTTCGCCATTGGTGGTGCCGGGGTGATCTCGTTCGGGATCATCGCTGCGCTGGACAGTGCCGGGCTGTTGATCCACCAGGCAATTGACACAAGCTCGACCGCGTATCGCGATCTGGTGAATTCCGGGGTCAAACCCGATGTCATATCGGTTTTCCGATACCCCGAGTTACCGCGCATTGGTGAGCCGGTGTTCCCCTCGGGCTGGGAAACCGCGCTGGACCGCAACGTATCCTTCATTGTGAACCGCATGAACGAGCGTGTTCTGGCTGGTCAGTCGATTGAGACGCTGCTGGCGGTTCTGATGTTCGTTCTGATGGGCATCACGCTGGAACGTTCGAAGATCGCCAACGATCTGCTGACCACGATGGCGCGCGTCTTTGGTCCACTGCCCGGTGGTCTGGCCGTGTCGATCGTGGTTGTGGGCGCGTTTCTGGCCGCTTCGACCGGGATTGTGGGCGCAACCGTGGTCACCATGGGCCTGCTGGCCCTGCCGACCATGCTGCGCAATAATTATTCGCCCGAGCTTGCCACCGGTGTCATTGCCGCCTCGGGCACGCTGGGTCAGATTATTCCGCCGTCGATTGTGATCGTTCTGCTGGGCACATTGGCCGGGGATCTCTATTCTACGGCACAGGAAACCCGCGCGCAAGAGGCCGGATGTACCGATGCGCTGACCTATCTAGGTGAGCCTGCTGTGGTTTCGGTGGGCACATTGTTCCAAGCGGCCTTGCTGCCGGGGATCATGCTGGCGCTTCTCTATGCACTTTATGCCTTTGGTTATGCGTTGCTGAACCCTGACAAAGCGCCGGCTGTGGCCGTTTCTGGCGGATCGGGCGAGCCGATCACCCGTTCGGAAGGCCTGACCTGGCTGCTGGGTGTGCCTGTCGCGCTGATCGTCGGGACGGTTCTTTTGGGCAGTGCCGGAGTTGTCGGCAGCCAGAACATCTCGGTCTCGGCCTTCTCGGACATCACAGAAGGCGCGTCGTTGCGGACCAATGTGTCGGAAGAGTGTAAAACTTCGATGATCGACCTGCACGGGCAGGCCGCCTGGGATCAGGCGGTGGCCGAACAGGAAGAGATCGACGCCGCCGGTGGTGCGGAGCAGTCCGAGCGCTTGACCGAAGAGGAACTGGCCGCAGCGCGCGAGGCCAAGATCGCCAATGCCGCACCGATCGGTAACGGTGTTGCAGTGATCGTGGTTCTGCTGGGTCTGACGCTGGCGCTGGGTCGTGGCATTGCACCGTCGCGGTCGCCTCAGCCCTTGATCGTCGGGGCGATTGGCTTGGTGCTGATGCTGCTGGTGGATATTCTCTTCATCTCACCAACCACGTCGTCCGGCTGGACCTTTGTCAGGCTGGCGATCCCCTTTGGTCTGGCGATCTATGGCTGTAAAGAAGCAGCGATGCGCTGTGCCACAAATGATCTGATCCGCGTGGTCTTCCCCCCGCTGGTTCTGATCATCGCGGTGCTGGGCTCGATCCTGGGTGGTGTGACCAACCCAACGCCCGCTGCGGCTCTGGGCGCAGGCGGGGCCATCATGTTGGCGGCCTATCGCAAGCTGAAGGATCAGGATCGTTCGGCCAAGGTGATCATCTGGGCAACCTTTGCCGTGATCATCTGTCTGCTGCTGGGTGTGAACTTTGATTTGCGTGTCAATCAGGAAAGCGTGCCGTTCGAAAGCTGGGTCGCCTTCGTCTTTGCCTATGCGACTTATCTCTACGCGGTGTTCGGCCTGCTGTTTGGCTGCTGGGTGCTCTATACCAGTGGCGTGCTTACACCGGTGGTGCGTGAGACCGCCAAGGTAACCTCGATGGTCTTTACCATCCTGATCGGGTCGCAATTGCTGAACCTTGTGGTGATCTCGTTCGGAGGCGAGCATTACATCCAGCAGTTCCTGCGGAGTTTCGACAACGAGTTCACGGTTTTCCTGATCGTGATGCTGGTGTTGTTCATCTTGGGATTTGTGCTGGATTTCCTCGAGATCATCTACATCGTGATCCCCATCGTGGGCCCGGTGATCTATGGCGGGTCGTTTGACCCGAAATGGGTGACGATCATGGTGGCGGTGAACCTTCAGACCTCGTTCCTGACCCCGCCGTTCGGCTTTGCGCTGTTCTACCTGCGGGGCGTGGCACCAAAAGAGGTCACCACAGGCCATATCTATCGCGGCATCATCCCGTTTGTGATCATTCAGGTGGTTGGGATTGCGATCCTGTGGTTCTTCCCGACGATCGTGACCATCATCCCGGATCTGATCCCGAACTGATCGTGCAGATCGCTGTTAGAATGGAAAGGGGGCCGCCGGGCCCCCTTTTCTTTATGCTTTGGGGAAGGGGCCAGCCCCTTCTTGGCCTGCGGCCAATTCAACCCCGGGACATTTCTGGCCAAATGAAGAAACGATCAGGTGAACTGAATCAGATCCCAGCGATTGCCAAACGGATCTTGCCAGACGGCGACGATACCATAGGGCTCGGTGCGGGGGTGTTCTTCGAAGGTGACACCCGCGGCGCGCATGGCAGCGTGATCGCGGGCGAAATCGTCGGTTTCGAGGAAAAAGCCCACGCGCCCACCGGTCTGATTGCCGATTGCAGCGCTTTGTTCAGGTCCTTCGGCGCGTGCCAGCAGTAATGAGCCATTAGAGGATCCTGGTGGTGCGACACGCACCCATCGTTTGCCGTCGCCCAGATCAATATCCTGTAGCAGCGTGAAACCGAGCGTATCGGTGTAAAAGGCAATAGCGGTATCGTAGTCCGGCACCACCAGGGTGACGGCGTGAAGGGTCTGTCTCATAAAAGGTCAGCCTTTGGTTGGGTGACGGTCCGGCAGTTGGATATTGGCCACCTGTTCGGCAATGGGGGCCGAGGACAGGGGGTGATGCGACGTATTGGCCAGTGCCTGCGGATTTTCTACCGACTGCCACGCCCCGTTCAGGAAGACCTCAAGCCCCGTGAACTTGGCCTTGTAGCCCATCTTGGGGCTGCCGGGCACCCAATAGCCCAGATAGATGTATGGCAGACCCGCCTCGCGCGCGATCTCGATATGGTCGAGGATCATGTAGGTGCCCAGAGAGTTTTGGTGCTGATCGGGATCATAGAAGGAATAGACCATGCTGAGCCCGTCATCGAGCACATCTGTCAGGCTGACGGCAATCAGATCCTGACTGCCCGGGTCGCTGTATTCCACCACGCGGCTGCGGATCGGTGTCTCTTCGATCATCGCGGCAAATTCGAAAACATCCATATCGGCCATGCCGCCATCGGCGTGGCGCACGTCCAGATAGCGGCGGAACAGGTCAAACTGATCATCCGTAGCCCAGGGCGAGGTGGCACGGCGTTGCAGATGCGCGTTACGTTTGGCAGCGCGCTTCTGGCTTTTGCTTGGGCGGAATTTCGACACATCGATCCGCGCCGACAAACACGCGGCGCAATCGGTGCAGGACGGGCGGTAGAGCACGTTTTGTGATCGGCGAAACCCTTGTTGTGACAGGGAATTGTTCAACCGGTCGGCACCTTCGCCCTGAAGCGCGGTGAACAGCTTACGCTCCATCCGGCCTTCAAGATAAGGGCAGGGCTGAGGAGCCGTCACATAGAATTGTGGCGCAATTGGCAGCGTGTGTCGCATATGGGTCCCGCGTTTCCTTGGCGGGATGATAGCAACCGTTTCCGGGCCCGCCAAGTGTTTCGCAAAACTGGGCGATTATGCGCGCCTGTTGATCATCACAGTTCCAAGGAAAGCATCGGTCAGACCCTGGCCCCGCGCGCTGGTGAGCATCATGACGACCGAAATGATCTGCAGGACAAAAAACGTCATGCTGACAAAGTAACCGGCCGTATGTGCGATGGCCTTGCCCAAATCCATACGTGCGCCAAACGCGTCGCGCAGCTCGATCCCCATAAAGCGCATGCCCAGGGTGGCTGATCCGTTCGAGATCGTCACCACGCGATAGATGAAACTGACCACGCCATAGATCAGCGCCAGCACGAAAAAGCCCAGGCCAAAGGTCAGCAAGATAGCCACTGTGCACAAAAGCGAAATGAAGGCGATGTCGAACAGCCAGGCGACAAAGCGCTTGGTCGCAACAGATTGATAGAATTCCGGCTGGGTATCCGGATCAGGCAAATAGGTCATTTCTGATGTCCACGTAGGTTTTCAAATACCCTGTCCCGATTGAGGGGACAGGGCAAGCCGTGATCAGGCCGGTTCACCGTTTTCAGGTTCATCACGGTTGTCGCGGGCGCGTTCATCCATGAACTCGTCGAACTCGGCCTTGTCCTTGGCTTCGCGCAGTCGGCGCAGGAACGCTTCAAAGTCTTTCTGCTCACGTTCCAGCCGGGCCAGAGTATCGGCCTTATAGGCGTCAAACGCGCTGTTGCCCGAAGGTTTCATAGCGCTCATGTGGCTGTTCCAGGAAGAACGGCGGCTACAGGATTTGCTGAACATGCGTTTGCTCCAGATCATATAGGCAAGAAAGGCCAGGCCGATGGGCCAGAAGAAGATAAAACCAAGCACCATGGCAGCGATCCAGGCACCTTTGCCCTTGCTGTCCAGCCAGGCCTCGGCGCGGTGCAGCCATCCCGGATTGGAAGGGACGGCGGTGTCGGACAATGCGGTCATATTGAGGTCTCCGGGGTTGATGTAAATTGCGTTCACATCTAACAGATGGGAGGGCCTGGTCCGGCTTGCAAGGGGCAAATGTGAAAAAGATTTACATTTGTCCGGATTGGCCAACTTGCCCGTTGACGCGGTGGCCGTTCAGGCGCAGGTTCCCGTCATGCAAAAGACTGAAAACACAAACGCTCCGTCCCTGAATGACATATTGGCTTTGGAGAAGCGGGTCTGGTCCGCTTTGGTCGAAGGGGATGCCCAGGCAGATCGCGCTTTGCTAAGCTCGGATTTTCTGGGCGTCTATCCCACCGGGTTTGCCAATCGCGATGATCATGTGGGCCAATTCGCCGACGCGCCGACCATGGCCCGGTTCGAGTTGAGCGAAGAAAAGCTTCGGGTACTGACCCCAGATATCGTTCTGCTGTCTTACCGGGCCGATTATCAACGACCGGGCGCGTCAGAATGGGAGGCGATGCTGATCTCGTCGCTGTGGGAAAGGCGCAACGACAAATGGCTCAACAGCTTTAGTCAGGACACGCCGCTGGAGCAATCATGACCGTGGCACTGACAGTCCGACGGATGCCGCGCGCATTCGACCCAGAATTGGGGGCTGAGACGCGTGAAAAAGTTTCGGATGTCACGTCAGAACAGGCTGAACTGATCGCCGGCACAGCAGGGTCCAGCCCTTATCTGAAAGGTTTGATCGAGCAAGAGGCCCCTTGGTTGGCCGAAGCGTTGCAGCAGCCCGATCAGGTACTGTCAGATGTGATGGCTGCGGTGCGCGATTTGGAACCGGCGCAGCTGAAACCGGGTTTGCGTCTGGCCAAGCGGCGCATGGCAGTGTTGACCGCTCTGGCCGACTTGGCCGGTGCCTGGCCATTGGAAAAGGTGACATCAGCGCTGACGGATTTTGCCGCTTTGGCCGCCGATATGGCCGCCAAGGCCGAGATCGCAGCGCTGATCCGGCGCGGTAAACTGCCGGGTCTGACCGAAGAGGATGCGGCCACAGCGGGCGGGCTGATCATTCTGGCCATGGGCAAAATGGGTGCGCATGAGCTGAACTACAGCTCGGATATCGATCTGATCGTCTTGTTCGACGAGACGCGCTTTGATCCCGGTGATTTCTACGAGGCGCGCCACGGCATGGTGCGTGCGACGCGCAACATGTGCGCAACGCTCAGCGACAAGACTGCCGATGGCTATGTCTTCCGCACCGATCTGCGCTTGCGGCCAGACCCAGCCGTGACGCCTGTGTGCATGGCGACCGAGGCGGCCGAGCGGTATTATGAGAGTTTAGGCCGAACATGGGAACGCGCAGCTTATATCAAGGCGCGCCCCTGCGCAGGTGATCTGGCCGCCGGTCAGCGATTTCTGGACGCGCTGCGCCCCTTCGTCTGGCGCAGGCATCTGGATTTCGCGGCCATTCAAGACGCCCATGACATGCGCCTGCGCATCCGCGAGAATAAAGGCACCGGCGGGGGCCTCAGTATCCCCGGCCACGATATGAAGCTGGGGCAGGGCGGTATCCGCGAGATCGAGTTCTTCACCCAGACCCGTCAACTGATCGCCGGGGGGCGCGACCCGGATTTGCGCCTGCGCGGCACGGTGCCGGGGCTAGCGGCCCTGGCAGAGAAAGGCTGGGTACAAGCCGATGTGGCCGAGAAGCTGACGGATCACTACCGCGCCCATCGCGAAGTCGAACACCGTATTCAGATGGTTCATGACGCGCAGACCCACAAGGTGCCGCAATCCGAGGATGGCATCGCGCGGGTCGCCTGTCTGATGGGCATCGACAGTGCCGAGCTGACCTCTGACCTGACCCGCCGCCTGAGCGAAGTGCATGAACTGACCGAAGGGTTCTTTGCCCCAGGCCAAACAGTGGCACCTGCGCCCGATCACGCCTTTGATCAGAAAATCTTGGCGCGCTGGCCCAGCTACCCGGCGCTGCGCTCGCAACGGGCCCGGCGCATCTTTGACCGTCTGCGTCCCGAGCTGTTGTCACGCCTGTCGCGCGCGGCGCAACCAAGTGAGGCTCTGGTGGCACTGGATGGGTTTCTTTCGGGCCTGCCTGCCGGGGTGCAGCTGTTTTCCCTGTTCGAGGCCAACCCGCAACTGATCGATCTGCTGATCGACATCGTCGGCACCTCGCACGCGCTGGCCATGCACCTGTCGCGCAATGCATCTGTTTTTGACGCGGTGATCGGTGGCAGCTTCTTTGATGACTGGCCCGGACAAGCCGCTTTGCAGGCGGAGTTGGCGCAGGCGCTGAGCGCCGAAAGCGATTATGAAACGCAGTTGGATCTGGCACGGCGCTGGTGCAAGGAATGGCATTTCCGCGTTGGCGTCCACCACTTACGCGGGCTGATCAACAGCGCGCAGGCCGGGCAGCAATATGCTGATCTGGCGGGCGCGGTGATCGCGGCCATCCTGCCGTTTGTCGCTGCTCAATTCGCGCAGAAACACGGCCCGGCTCCGGGGCGGGGCGCTGCCGTATTGGGCATGGGGTCGCTCGGGGCGGGCCGGATCAACTCGCAATCTGATCTGGATGTAATCGTGATCTACGACCCGCTGGATCAGGACATGTCCGACGGCTCGCGCCCCTTGGCCACCCGAACCTATTACGCGCGTTTCACGCAGGCGTTGATCACCGCTCTGACCGCTCCGATGTCGCAGGGGCGGCTTTATGAGGTCGACATGCGCCTGCGCCCCTCAGGCAATCAGGGGCCGGTGGCGACCAGTTGGGCCAGTTTCACCAACTATCAGCGCAACGAGGCCTGGGTTTGGGAACATCTGGCCCTGACCCGCGCCCGCGTGGTCGCTGGCGATGCAGGGTTGGCCAAAGACATCACCGATTTCCGTGCGCAGCTTTTGGCCGAGCCGCGCGACCCGGCCAAGGTCTTGAAAGAGGTGTCCGAGATGCGCGACCGTCTGGCGGCGGCCAAAGCACCCGCTGGGCTCTGGGACGCCAAGAACGGGCCTGGGCGCCTGATGGATATCGAATTGCTGGCGCAAACCGGCGCGCTCTTGTCCGGTTCGGTTCAACGCGATGTACATGCCGGGTTGGACGGCGCGGTCGCAGCCGGGCTTTTGCAGGTCGCAGAGGCGCAAACACTCAAGGATTGCTATGATTTATGCTGGTCCGTGCAATGCGCCGCGCGCCTGCTGTCGGGCAAGACAATCGAAGCAGACAAGATCGGCGAGGGCGGCACCGCGTTCCTGTGCCGGGCCACCGGTTTCGACGATGTGGCGCAGTTGCAGGAGGCGCTGCAAAACAGCTATGAAACCGCTGCCGACATTATCGGACGCGTAGTGGAAGAGGGCACAGATGGCGCGCAGTGACGATCCTAACGACCACAAGGGCCTGATCCGCGAGGCTTATCGCATCGAGGGTATCACCCTGAAGGAATGTCGCAGCATCTTTCTGGACTGGGCGCTCAGCCTGCCTGCCGAGCGCGACCAGAGGCAAGCCCTGACCGATCTGCACGCGCTCTATGCGGCGCAGGACGCAGACCATCCAATGACGCAAGTGCTGGCCGAAGGGCTGCAAGCGGCCCAAACCCCCAAGCGGCGCGGCGGCTGGCGGTCCCGCGCGCGATAGGGGCGAAGCAGGGGCTTTCGCCTCTGCGCTATCGCGACTAAGAGGGCGTCATGACAGAACCCGCCGACCGCCCCCGCATCCGCCTGAAACCCAAAGCCAACGCCCGTGGATTGCGCCATGGCTTTCCCTGGGTCTATGGCAACGACGTCGTCACCGACCGCCGCACTCGCAAGATCCCCGCAGGCGCGCTGGCAGTGCTCGAAGACGACAAACGTGCGCCCATTGCGCTGGTGGCGGTGAACCCGAACTCAAAGATCATGTGCCGCGTGCTGGATCGCGACATCACGGCTGATTTGGATGCCACATGGTTCGAAACCCGCCTGCTTCGTGCGCTTGAACTGCGCGAACGCCTGTTCGATGCGCCCTATTACCGGCTGGTCCATGCCGAGGCGGATGGCTTTCCCGGTGTGATCATCGACCGCTTTGGCGCGGCCTGCGTGATCCAGCCCAACGCCGCCTGGGCCGAGGCGCATCTGGATCTGTTGACCGACGCGCTGGTCAAGGTCACGGACGTGACTGTCGTGCTGAAAAACGCCTCGGGCCGCACGCGCGGGCTGGAAGGTTTGGACGATGTGAGCCAGACCCTGCGCGGCGAAGCACCCCAGGCCCCGCTGCCGGTACCGATGAACGGGGCCACCTATATGGCCGATCTCACCGGTGGTCAGAAAACCGGCCTGTTCTATGACCAGCGCCCCAACCATGCGTTTGCGGCCAGGCTGGTGCAACCCGGCGCGCAGGTGCTTGATGTGTTCAGCCATGTGGGCGGGTTTGGCCTGGCCATGCTGGCCGGTGGGGCCGGGAAGGCGCTTTGCGTCGATGGTTCTGCCGCTGCGCTCGAGTTGGTCACCCAAGGGGCCGAGGCCTCGGGGCTGGCCAACCACTTGCAAACCCGTCAGGGCGACGCGTTCGACGTGCTGACCCAATTGGGCGAAGAGGGCGCGCAATTTGACGTGGTGATCTGCGACCCGCCCGCCTTTGCGCCCTCAAAACAAGCGCTTGATGCCGGGCTGCGCGCTTACGAGCGCATCGCACGTCTGGCCGCGCCGTTGGTCAAACCGGGTGGCTATCTGGGTCTCTGCTCTTGTTCCCACGCCGCTGACCTGTCGCGCTTCCGCGACGCCTCATCTCGTGGCATTGGCCGGGCCGGGCGACAAGCGCAACTGATCCACACAGGCTTTGCCGGGCCGGATCACCCGCAATTGCCGCAACTGGCAGAAAGCGGATACCTCAAAGCGGTGTTCTATCGGCTATGAAGGCCGTGCTCGACACCTGTGTTATCTACCCCACGGTGATGCGTCAGATGCTGCTGGGCGCCGCAAAGCTTGGCCATTTCACTCCCATCTGGTCGGCGCGCATCCTCGAAGAATGGGCACGCGCCGCCCGCAAACTGGGCCCCGACGGTGAGGCGCAGGCCCGCGCCGAAATCGCCCTGACACAGGCACTGTGGCCGCAGGCCGAACACCGCCATGACCCGGGCGCAGAACAACGGCTCTGGCTGCCCGACAGCGCAGATATTCACGTTCTGGCCACAGCGATCACCGCCTCGGCCGATCTGGTCATCACCGTGAACGCCAAAGATTTTCCCCGCAACATCCTGGCTGAAGAGGGGCTCGACCGTCGCGATCCCGACAGCCTTTTGCGCAGCCTTTGGGAGGTGGACCCCGAAGGCCTTGAAAGCCTCGCCGACAAGGTCCTGACTGAGGCCAATCGTCTGTCGGGGGATCAATGGACCCGGCGCAGTCTGATGAAAAAGGCACGCCTGCCCAAACTGGGTAAAGCCCTCGCGGTCTAAAGCGGATACCCGATAATCTGGTTAAGAAGACATCCCGGAGAGCGCAAGAGGCAGGTCTCTCGTCCCTACCTTAACCGCCCGCACCCCAGCGCTGCTCAAGCGCCTCCAAAGCGGCAATTCGCTCTTCTGTCTTGGGGTGGCTCATCAGCCAGGCCGGGACAACACCGGCGCGCTGCTGGGTCAGATCCTCAAGCTTGTGAAACAGCGACTTTTGCGGCCCGATGCCGATCCCGGCCTTGGTCAGCAACGCAGCCGCATATTCATCCGCCTCATACTCATCCCCGCGCGACAGGCGCGAGGCCAACAGGGCGGTCAGCGCGTTGGCGATCATCGCACCTACGAAGGGAATAAATCGGTTCAACACCAGCATCAGCGCCGTGCGCAGCGCGTTCTGGCCGGAAAAATCAATCATCCGCCGCCGCGCATGCCCCAGCGCCACATGACCCAACTCATGTGCAATCACGCTGGCCATTTCCTCGGCGGAAACCTCGCCCGAACGGAATTTCCGGTAAAACCCCCGCGTGATAAAGATACGTCCATCGGGTGCAGCAAGCCCGTTCACCGGATCAATTTCATAGATATACACCGGCACCCGTTCGATCTCGAGCGCTGCGGCCAGACGATCCGTCATCCGCTTCAACGCCGGATCTGCCAGTTCGGTCGACTTGGCATCCAGATCCTTGTGCGTGCGCCAGACAGAAATCCGGTACATGACCAGCCCATAGAGAACGGCAAGAAGGATCGGGGTGAGGCGCAACATGCGTTAGATATGGGTTTGAATTGAGGATAGGGCAAATAGAAACGATCGCCCTCCTGGCATAGAATCCTAAATGCAAAATAAAAACATTGCCTTAGGACAGTAGGGTTAGCATTTCGATGGTGATGGTAAACTGTGTCCGACTTCGAAACAACGATCCAGAAGTGCCTGCCGCCGTGGCTGTGACCCAGTCGAGCCGTTCAGAAATTCGACCCTTCTTGGCGAAAATCCAAAATACCCAAACGTACCTTTGCGCCAAATGGTGTCGAGAGCCTCAACATATCCGGCTGCCTCCATCTCGTCAGAACGGGCACCGGCTGGAACCAGAAGCAAACCTGTTCGAGCCCTTTGTTTGGATTGTTCCGGGTCATCCAACTGGTCATAGGCCCAACCCCATGACCAGACCCGATCAACCCATCCCTTCATCATCGAAGGCATGCCCCACCAGAACAAAGGAAAGGCAAGGCAAATAGCGTCTGCACGGGCAATGCGCTGCTGCTCGGCGACTATGTCTTTGGGTGGTGTTGAACCGGTATCATTGGCGATGTCGCCCATCGACCAAAGCGGATTAAAGCCTTCGGCATGCAAATCCGCGATCTCTGTGCTGTGCCCTGCGGCCAATGCGCCTTTTGTGAAACTGGCGACGGCAGCGGCAGTGAAAGAATTTGGATCGGGATGATCAAGAACGGCTAAGACGTGCATTGAAGGCCTTTCAGTCAGGATCCACAATGGTGACACCGTGCAATCTCAACCTAACTTCAGGTCAAGCGAAATTTCTGGGTGTTACAACGGTTTTTGCTCTCCCGCGTCAGCCCTCTTGTGTCGTGTTTCTGGGCAATCATTCTCTTCGGTATCGCATAGGCCAGTTTGGCTGAACTGGGATCCGATTTCTTGAGGATGTGCTAGATAGGGTTTGTTACATATCAACCCTTCATGCGTGGCACGAAAGATCGGGAATGGACGCCGGACAAGACGGGTTTTATGCCTGATGTGGTGAACCTAAACAGAAATGACAAAACCGTTTTGAAGCTCCTCACTGACATTTCTCTGCGAATAGTGTAACCGGGTGTTTCCCAAAAGGTTGCCGCGCATCTATCTTCAGGCTGCTGCGCGGTATGACCAAGGCGTTCGCCGGATGAGATGAAAAGGAAACGACATGTCGCAAAAACCAAAGGTGAACGCTCCAATTGGAGATCTCAGTTTCGACAGTGTATCTGGCGACCGGATTGAAGTGGGTCAGCCCAAAGATCGATGGACCATGCTTTTTGTCTATCGCGGGCGCCATTGTCCACGGTGCAAGCGGTTTTTGAACAAGCTGAATGCGATGCTATCCGAATGGGTCAGTGTCTTGGATGTGGTGGTCGTGTCAGCGGACACGAAGGAAAAAGCTCTGGCTGACAAAGACGAGTTCGGATGGACGTTTGATCTAGGCTACGGAATGACCGAGACGCAGATGCGTGGGCTGGGTCTCTATGTGTCAGATCCACTGTCCGAGGCCGAAACATCGCAACGATTTGCAGAACCTGGCGCATTTGGCATTCGGCCTGACGGTACCTTGATGTTGGTCGACATCTCGAATGGGCCTGCTGCGCGTCCCGACTTGGACGAGTTGCTGGACGGTATGAAGTTCAATATCGAAAATAACCGCCCCGCAAGAGGAACTGCTTGAAAACACCAAGCCTTTACAGCGGTGTCCGTTAATGCGTCAAAGCACACAGGCCTCAATTGGAACCGAGGGCTACCGCGTCAGCTCTCGCATACCCTGTTCCAGACCGGCCAGTGTCATCGGCACCATGCGGTTCTCGAAAATCTCTTGGATCATGCTGATCGAGTGGGTGTAGCCCCAGTATTTCTCGGGCACCGGGTTGATCCAGAGGTTTGACGCCCATTGGTCGCGCGCGCGTTGCAGCCAAACCTGGCCTGCCTCTTTGTTCCAGTGCTCGTTCGCGCCACCGGGATAGGCGATTTCGTAGGGGCTCATCGAGGCATCGCCGACGAAGATACATTTGTAATCCGGCCCATAGGTGCGCAGCACCTCATGGGTGGGGGTCTGTTCTGACCACCGGCGGCGGTTGTCGCGCCAGACGCCTTCATACAGGCAATTGTGGAAGTAGAAATATTCCAGGTGTTTGAACTCGGTGCGCGCGGCCGAAAACAGCTCTTCCACCACCTTGATATGCGGATCCATCGAGCCGCCCACATCCAGAAACAGCAGTACCTTGACCGCGTTGTGGCGTTCTGGGCGGGTTTTGACGTCCAAATAGCCATGCTCGGCCGTGGCGCGGATGGTGCCGTCCAGATCCAGCTCTTCCGCCGCACCTTCACGGGCCCATCGACGCAGACGCTTCAGCGCAACCTTGATGTTGCGCGTACCCAGTTCAACTGTGTCGTCCAAGTTCTTGAATTCACGCTTATCCCACACTTTGACCGCACGCTGATGGCGGCTTTCTTTCTGGCCAATGCGCACCCCTTCGGGGTTGTAGCCGTAGGCCCCAAAGGGAGAGGTGCCAGCGGTGCCGATCCATTTATTGCCGCCCTGATGACGGCCTTGTTGTTCCTTCAGACGCTCGCGCAGCGTGTCCATGAGCTTGTCAAAGCCGCCCATGGCCTCGATCTCGGCCTTTTCTTCGGCTGTCAGATGCTTTTCGGCCATCTTCTCAAGCCAGTCGGAGGGGATGTCCACAGCCTCCAGCACCTGATCGAAACCGATCTCAGACAGCCCTTCAAAGCTGGTGGCAAAGGCGCGGTCGAACTTGTCGATATTGCGCTCATCCTTCACCATCGACACGCGGGCGAGATAGTAGAACGCCTCGACATCATATGTGGCCAGACCCTTTTTCATCCCCTCCAGAAAGGTCAGGTACTCCCGTAGTGAAACGGGGATACCAGCTTTGCGAAGGTTCTCGAAAAAGGGTAAAAACATGGGGTTACGTGATGAACCTCACCAATATCAGAGACAGGATCAGACCTAGCAGAGCGAAGGCGATGCCATACCCTGCCGCATATTGCGCCATATCGGCCTTGTTGCCATTGCGCTTGCGTGCCGCCATTGCACCAAGCGCGGCCCCCAAGATCGCCATTCCCAAAACAACCAACATGCGCCTTACCCGTTCGTGTTGCGCGCGGCCTGTTCAGCGATGCCATCCGACACGGAACGGGCCACAAGATCCGAACCGAACCCGTAGCGTGCCCATCCGATACTGTCCAGCCTGACGGTGCGTGCCTGATCCGGGCGACCGGATTGCCGCAGCGCTTCGGATTTTAACAATAGCAACGTTGCCAGCAACGCAGCATTTTCCGCTTGTTGCATGACGGCGATGGCGTCGTCCAATTCGGGGATCACCGATGGGCCCCGTCCTCGGGCCAAGGCGTAAGACGCGGTTTGCGCCGTCACGTGAGCCTGATGTATTTCGGTGCCGGGGGTTGCCTTGAGGTATTTTAGCGCCACCGCATAGTGCCATTGGGCCCGCTCGGCATCGTCAAACTGCGCCATGCGGCCCAGAAGATAGTGCGGATAGGCGCGCCGGTGATCGGTCCAGCCTTGTTCTTCGCCGATGCGAACGGCCTGTTCCGCGGCGCGCACCCGCCGGGCAGATGCCGATGTTGATCCCAGCGAGGTCTGGACGGCCTTGATCCACTCGCGCGGGGTCTCGGATACCGGTTGGGCAGGTATGTTTTCACCGCGCGGGTTCAACCGGCGCAATATGCCGGGCAGAACCGCCGCGACCTGATCACGCGTCATGCCGCTGCGAAGTTCAGGTGCATAGGCCGTGCGCAGGATCAGCATGTCGAACCCGGTCAGGATGGTGTGGAAATTGTCGTCGTTGAACACCGAATCCGGCAGATGATAGAGATCGTTCAGAGGTCCAAGCGACTGGGCGAGTTCCTCGTGAAGGCAATCGCGAATTTCTTGCGGGCTGGCGTCATAGGGAATGAAGATGCCGATCTTCTCGCGGCTGCGCAGCGCGGTCCAGTTGCTTTTCTGCTTGCGCCGGTCGCGCCGGTATTCTTCCAGACTGGCTGAATTTGGCACCACGAAACAGGCCGCTTGGGGAAGGGTGCGTTGGATCTGCTCTTGGCTGACGCCTTCGATCGTGATGCTGGCCGGTCCGTCCGAGATCTGTTTGATGTCCAGACGCGCCTCGCGGCGCAAGCGCGACAGAAGTCGGGTCAGGTCCGATTGCATGGTTGGAGGAACCGTCCCGGTCAGACGCACCGTAATCGGGGTTTCGAACCGGGTGAAAACCGGCAACTCCGCTCCGCTTTCCAGCGCAAAATGCAGATCCAGGAAATCGGCGGCAATATTTGCGTTTGATCGTGCCGCCGGTTGCGGACGAGTGGCGCCAAAGGATTTCGCCGGGGGCAGGGCGGCTTCGATGGCCTGCACCCGCGTCGGCTGTTCCACCGCTGGGGTGGTGGTGCAGGCGGCAAGCGCTGCCGCCGCTATGAGAGCCAGAGCCGTTCTCATGGCCGCTGATACCTGATGAAGGGCGTCAGCTTGCCGACACGATCATAGAGTTTTCTGGCCGTTTCATTGAAATCTTGCGTCAGCCAATAGACAGCAGGTGCACCCTGATGGTCGGCTTCGGCATAGACCGCTTCGATCAATGCGCGCCCGACACCTGCACCACGGGCTTGTGGTGCGGTGAACAGATCCTGCAGATAACAGACGTTTTCCACCTTCCACGCGTGCCGATGAAACAGGAAATGCGTCAGACCGACCAACTGCCCGTCCAATTCGGCCACCAGGCATGAGAAGTCTTGCGGATCCTCACCCATGAGCCGGGCAAAGGTGCTGTCATAGACCTCATCACTCACTGTGCTTTCGTAAAACGCCAAATAGGCGCGCCACAGCTTTGACCAGGCCTCGCGATCCTCGGCACGAAGGGGGCGAATGAGAGGAGTATTCGGCAAATGCGCCATCCTTTCCTGCAGAAGACAGGACCGCCCCCTGAATTGTCGTCATGCTGACATCCGACCTGACCCTTGGCAAGCGATCATCACCGGATCGTCAACAATGCGGCGGTATTCAGCGCTGCGAGCGCGCCATAAAGGCAAGCCGTTCAAACAGATGGACGTCCTGTTCGTTCTTGAGCAAGGCGCCATGCAGCTTGGGCAGCGCATTGGCCCCGTCGCGCTTGAGATCTTCGGGTGTCAGATCTTCGGCCAGCAAAAGCTTGAGCCAATCCAGCACTTCCGAGGTTGAGGGCTTTTTCTTCAGCCCCTGGGTTTCGCGGATCTCATAGAATTGGGTCAGAGCCGTCGTCAGCAGCGCGTCTTTGATGCCGGGGTGGTGAACTTCGACGATGCGGCGCATCGTGGGCTCATCGGGGAAGCGGATATAGTGAAAGAAACAACGGCGCAAAAAGGCGTCGGGCAGTTCTTTTTCGTTGTTCGAGGTGATGATCACGATCGGGCGGTGCTTGGCCTTGATCGTCTGACCTGTCTCATAGACATGGAACTCCATCTTATCGAGCTCTTGCAGCAGGTCATTGGGAAACTCGATATCGGCCTTGTCGATCTCATCAATCAGCAACACGACCTTTTCATCCGCTTCAAACGCCTGCCACAGCTTGCCTTTGCGAATATAGTTCGCGACATCGTGCACGCGTTCCTCGCCCAATTGGCTGTCGCGCAGTCGACTGACCGCGTCATATTCATAAAGGCCCTGCTGCGCGCGGGTGGTCGATTTGATGTTCCATTCGATCATGGTCAGACCCAAGGCTCCGGCCACCTGCTTGGCCAGCTCGGTCTTGCCGGTTCCAGGTTCCCCCTTGACCAGCAAAGGGCGTTCCAGCGTGACCGCAGCGTTCACGGCAATGGTCAGATCGTCGGTGGCGACATA
Source organism: Ruegeria sp. HKCCA5839 (assembly GCF_013035585.1). Lineage (NCBI taxonomy): Bacteria > Pseudomonadati > Pseudomonadota > Alphaproteobacteria > Rhodobacterales > Roseobacteraceae > Ruegeria > Ruegeria sp. HKCCA5839. Next base: position 155,388 of record NZ_WQIE01000001.1, read on the forward strand.
TTCGGCTGTGCCCTGGAAACGTGCGGTCATGTGATCCTCGTTGACAACGTTCAGTCAGCCCTGATCGGGTCAGACCGCTCTGGGTTACCGTCGGGCGTTCTGCAATGCAAGACGGGTCGCTGCGTTGCAGCTTCACGCGGATGTGAAGCTGTTTGAGGTCTGCGCGGTATGATTCGAAACGATGCAACCAGAAAAGGTTGTGGGCCGCGCCTTGAAAAAGCCCGTTAATTTCCACAGAAAACAAGCTTTTTTGTTGCATGTCTCATAGTTAGACAAGGCCGCATGGCGACGCTTACAGGCAACGTTTGCATAGTGACAATCTTCGCGCCGTCAGTTAAACGCACCGCAGAAGGGGAGTGCCGAATGTCTGGTGACACGACCGCGACCGACGGTTCAGCCCGTACCGAGGGAGCAAAAATGAAACAGGAAGTTTTCCTGCCGGAAGATTACCGCCCGGCTGAAGATGAGCCGTTCATGAACGACCGACAGCTTGAATATTTTCGTCGCAAGCTGACGGATTGGAAAACCGAACTTCTTGCAGGCAGCCGCGATACAATCGAGGGTTTGCAGGACAATACCCGTAACATTCCCGACGTTGCAGACCGCGCCAGTGAAGAAACTGACCGCGCGCTGGAACTGCGCACACGGGACCGTCAGCGCAAGCTGGTGGCCAAGATCGAGTCGGCCCTGCGCCGTATCGACGAGGGTGAGTATGGCTATTGCGAAATGACCGGCGATCCGATCTCGCTGAAACGTCTGGATGCGCGTCCGATCGCCACCATGACGCTGGAAGCGCAAGAGCGTCACGAGCGTCGCGAAAAGGTTCATCGCGACGATTGATCGCCGCATCTTTTGAATAAGAAAATCAAACGCCGGGGCCTGTTGCTCCGGCGTTTTTGCGTTAAAGCGGGGGCATGGGTGTCAACGGTTTGAAATTCTGTGTCATCGGGGGCGGGATCGGTGGTCTGGCCGCCGCTTTGGCTCTGCGCCAGCAAGGCGGGGATATAACCGTGCTTGAACAGGCCCCTGCCTTGACCGAGGTTGGCGCGGGCCTTCAGATTTCTGCCAATGGAATGGCAGTTCTGCGCGCTTTGAGGGTCGCATCCGAGACGCCCGAAGCCGGCCAGAGATCCTTTGGCACCGAGCTGCGCGACTATCGTCACGGGCGTTTGGTCAGTCGGATCCCAAGCCCCAAGGCTGGGCCCACCTACTATTACCACCGCGCTGATTTGTTGGATCTATTGCACGCGGGCGCCGTTCAGGCAGGGGTCGATATTCGTCTGGATGCCTGTGTCGAAACGGTTCTGACAACCCCGGACGGGGCGCTTGTCCAGCTTGAAAACGGCACACAGCTAGAGGCCGACTGCATCATCGCTGCCGACGGGGGCCGCAGCCGCATCCGACCCATTCTGAATGGTCCTGAAGAGCCCCGATTTACCCGGCAGACCGCCTGGCGCGCCACCATGCCCTGGAAAGGTCGAGACGACACCCCGCGCGCGGTGCTGACGATGGGGCCAGGTCGACATGTGGTCACCTATCCTCTGCGAGATCAGAACCTGATGAATATCGTCGCAGTCGAAGAACGCTCGGATTGGCGCGCCGAGGGCTGGCGGCAGGAGGGCGATCCAAAAGACCTGCGCGCCCGCTTTGCCGATTTTGGCGGCACGGTCAGTGAAATCCTGGATCGGGTCGAGCAGGCGAACCTATGGGCGTTGTTCCTGCGCCCTGTGGCGCAGCAATGGCAAAACGGGCGGCTTGCTCTGCTGGGCGATGCGGCACATCCGACATTGCCCTTCATGGCCCAAGGCGCCTGTCTGGCACTTGAGGACGCTTGGTGTTTGGCGCGTACCTTTCAAAACCAGCCCGACATCGCGCGGGCACTGTCTGCGTATGAAACCACCCGAAAACCGCGCGCGACAAAAGTCGTTGCGGCGGCAGGCGCGAACGCGCGCAATTTCCATCTGCGCGGCCCGGCCCGATTTGTCGCGCAAGCGGGATTGATGGTTTTGGGCCCTCAACTCGGGCGGCGCTATGACTGGATTTATGACTACGATCCGACGGCCTAAGCCGTTACAGATCCAGATCAACCCAAACCGGCACGTGATCTGATGGCTTTTCGTGGCCGCGAATTTCCGCATCGATCTTGCAGTCACGCATCAGATCAGCGGCTTGAGGGGTCAGCAGGAAATGATCGATCCTGATACCGTCATTTCGGTTCCAGGCACCCGCCTGATAGTCCCAAAAGGAATAGTGCTCAGGCCCGCGCGTAACGGCCCGAAACGCTTCGGTGAACCCAAGGTTCAGAATCTTGCGAAACGCTGCCCGGCTTTCCGGCCGGAACAACGCGTCCTCGCGCCAGGCCTCAGGGCGCTTGGCGTCTTCCGCTTGCGGGATGATGTTATAGTCGCCAGCCATCAAGGCAGGCTCTTCCGAGCCGATCAGCGCTTGCGCCCGTGCAAAGAGCCGTTCCATCCACGCAAGCTTGTAATCATATTTCGGACCCGGCGCCGGGTTGCCATTGGGCAGGTACAAACCGCAAATCCGCAGCGCCTGTTTGCCGATCACAGTCGTCTCGATCCAACGAGCCTGTTCGTCACTGTCATCGCCGGGCAGGCCGCGTGTGACGTCTTCCAGAGGCAGCTTCGACAGGATCGCTACGCCGTTGAAACTCTTCTGGCCATGGGTTTCGACGTTGTATCCCCGCTCTTCAAAGATCTCGCGCGGGAAGTTTTCATCGACCGATTTGATCTCTTGCAGCAGCACCACATCGGGTTGCGCGTCATCCAGCCATCTGGGCAGTGCTTCAATCCGCGCCTTGATGCCGTTGATATTGAACGTGGCGATTTTCATCTGCGGTCCTCCGATGGGCTGAGGCAACCTATCGCGTAGAACGGGACCAACGGCAAGTATGGGGCCGCGTCCGAGCTTGATATTTGCCAAATTGACCGGGGACCAAATGTGATGAGGTCTGTGTGACCCATACCGTTTGTCAAATCGACATAACAAACGGCACCGCAGTTTCAAAGCGTATGACGAACGACCAGTGCGCCTGCTTTACCCGGAGCCGGCGAGATGTCTGCTCATCTCTGATGATGGTCGAAGGCGCGTGTTTCAGACCCGTTGCAGCGCCTTCGTTTGTAACCAGCTAGGTTGGCAAGATGTTGTGGTTAACACGAAATAGGTTGGCGGGGTCGTAGCTGCGTTTGATCTTGGATAGCCTGTCAACATTGTCGCCGTAAGCACCGGTTGTTGGGTCCGCTTCATCTTCGGGCATGAAGTTTACATAGGCGCTGCCGCTGGAATGCGGTTGCATATTATCATAAAGATCGCGCGCCCAGTCGATACATTCGGCATCTTTTCCGGGATCTTCCCAGCGCGTGTGAACATTCATGATAAAGTGCGCCGATCTTTGGGGGTAGGCTGTTGAACCCGTATCAACGCGCGCCATTGCTCCGCCGACATGCGCTATGAAGACCTCGCAAGCGGAATCAGGCAGGTTGGAAATGGCTTTCAGAAGCTCCGAGATGGCGTCCGACGGCAGGGCGTCGAAGTCATGGCTTTTCCAATAATTGCGAGCCCCTGGTGTCAGAAGAGGGTCAAAAGCACCCTGCCAATCGACGAATCTATGTGGAGAAATAACATCGGCGATCGGATCTCCCAATGCGCGCAGTGAAGCCATGGCTTTTTCGCCGTCTTCCATTGGTCCGCTATAGCAGGCGGCGAAGATCAGGACTTCCCGCCCATGCCATTCCTCGGGCAGGAAAGGCAAAGGGGGCGCTTTGCGCATCACGCTCCACACGGTGAGTTCGTCAGGCGATGTGTCTGCAATTACAGCATATTCCGCAAGCAGTTCGGGCGCCTTTTCAATCGGATGCACAATCAGGCCTGACAAGACGTCGGGTCCAAGCTCGTGCAACTGAAACTCGAAAGATGTGACAACTCCGAAGTTTCCACCACCTCCCCGGATGGCCCAGAACAGATCCGGATGGCTCGTGGCTGATGCGGTGACAATTGTGCCGTCCGCAGTCACGACTTCTGCAGAGATAAGGTTGTCGATTGTCATGCCGAATTTACGTGTGGTCCATCCAAACCCACCACCCAGCGTCAAACCGGCAATACCCGTGGTCGAATTGATCCCGGTCGGGACAAGAAGCCCATGCGCTTGCGTTTCGCGATCAACATCGCCGAGCAGCGCTCCGGGTGCCACCCGCGCTGTCTTGTTCACCGGATCAACATGGACCGAGCGCATCTGCGACAGGTCAAGCATCACCGCATCGTCTGCAACTGCGTGTCCTGCTATCTGATGCCCACCCGAGCGAACCGACATTACGAGGCCAGCGTCGCGTACAAAATTCACGGCTTTCTGTACGTCGCTTGCGCCCAAGGCGCGGACGACAAAGCCGGGGTAGCGTTCGAACATGCTGTTCCACGTTGTTCGAGCGTCTTCGTATTCTGCCGAACCTCGTTGATACACACCGCCACGAAGGGATGAATCAAGCGCGTCCAAAGCCTCTTGACTCACACGTGTCTTGTTTCCGTCGAGTGTTATTAGGTCAAACATGTTTTGGCCTCCCTATTGTTAGGTGGGGCTTCTTGCAGGTCTGCCTCTTATGATTGTTTTCCGCTCAGATGAATCGAACGAAAAGGGGTCTTGGAACTTGGACGAAACCCAAGGTCAGGCAAAAATCGCGGGATCAATCCGATCCACTGGCGTTATTACATCGGCTGGGATATTCAGACGCTCGGCCGCCTTTCTCAGGCTTTCTTCATCTGGGGCCTCATACAAACAGTATGTCTTACGTTTGTCAGCGCTCAGAAACGAGAAAATCCACTCAACACCAACCTCGTCATTAATCTCTTTGATGTGGATCTTGGCATCATCGGTGATTTTCAATTGTTCGGCAAAGTTTCTTTCGATTATATACCTTGGCATACGGTCCCCCAGATTGTTTTTCGTATGTTAACTCGCTACTCCTTCGAGCCTTGACCTAAGGGAAACCATACTCAATTTTTGCGAAATTTCCAACGCTTCCCCTTCCAGTTGAAAAGCCTGTTCAACATCGTTTGGGCGGCCCCTGCGTCTCAAAGCCTTGGCATACGCTGCTTTGCTATGCGCTATCCAGGGCGGGCACTTCATGCGCGTGTCGATTTCGATGGCCTTGCACAACAACTGCTCTGCGGTGTCCCAATCTTTCAGAACGGTGCACAGATTACCCAACCGCCGCGCTGCCGCGCCGGAACAAACAGTTGTTGCCCCTGCGGTGATCGTTAGCTCTTCGTAAGGTGCCAGTAATTCGAGAAGGGTCTTGGCATGATCCTGATGTTCAACAGCGACACAAATGTCGGCCAAATAGGACAATGTGGTCGAATACATGGCGTCGGGCGGTAAATCGAAATTGTTTTCAGCCATTTCGTTCAAAATGCGCTCGGCAGGTTCTTTATACCCAAGTTCGGCTGCGATCAGCCCAAAGCCGGGCTTCCACGAGATATCTTCAGGACTTTCTGACATCAGTTTTTTGATGACCGGCGCCACCTCGTGAAGACGGTTTTGCTCGCGCCGGATGGTAAACATCTGAACCCCGAACACGCCTTCGACATGCTCGCCATGGGTCTTGCGACCAATCTTTACCGCTTCGGTCGCGTGTGTTTCGGCTTGGTCAAAATCACCATCCATGATTGCAACCATGGCGCGTGCGTGCTTCTGCACCCAATAGAGTTGCAGATGATTGTCCTTCTCGGAAATCTCGGTGAGCAGATCCAGGGAATGGTCCATCAATTCGCGATCAGCCATTTCAGCCCCGACGAACAGACTGAGAGTTCGGTCTCGCCCCTGATCGATGCTGCCAAGATGCTCGGCCACTTCGTGCATCGCATCCAGGTGCTCTCGCCAGCGGTGCGCATCTCTTCCTTTGCGCGCGATGAACGGGGCCCCAAAATGCATCATCATCACCGAGAACTGCGATTTGTGGTCGCCCAGTTTTGCCGCCAGTTCCATCGACTTCTGTCCGAATTCTGCGCCCTCGGCCAAATTGCCGACAAACATATACGCGCGTGCGAGTTGGCTCATCAAACGGCAGCGGCGGGTTTCGTCATCCTGGGGCAGGTCTTTCAGCGCATTTCTGCAAAGCTCGATCGCGTCGCCATGCCGCTTGCTCGACATCATGCTCGAGTCAGCAAAATGGTTGGCCGCGTCCGCAGCAAGTTCGACATTTCCGATCGCCCGGGCCGCTGTCGACGCCTCTTGCAAAATCGCGATGCCTTCCGGCAATTCGCCCAGGCTGTCATGGCTGCGACCAACAAGGATTTGGCCCACGACCCTTTCTGCCTTGGCCTCAGACCCAAGCTCTTGGGCGGCTCGGAGGGTTTCCCGGGCGTGTGTCATCGCCTCTTGGCTGGCAGATCGTGCCAATGCCATTTCTGTCGCAATCTTCCATTTTTCGAATGCCTCTTTCCATTCTTCAGCTTCAGAAAGGTGGCGGGCAACCAGTTCCGGTCGGCGTTCGATCTCTGCGGGCCTCAACTGCATGAGGGCACGTGCGACCACTGAGTGTTGTTTTCTGCGTGTCGCACTCAGCATTGACTGATAGGCCGTATCGCGGATCAGCGCATGGCGGAAAACAAAATGCCCGCGATTGTTCCCGCTTTCAAAGATCAGACCTGTGCGCGCAAGTTCTTCGAGGCATTTGTTAACATGGGCGGCGTCAAGGTTCATCGCCGCTGCCAGAATACCCGGCTCAAACTCGCGACCAACGACAGAGCCCGTAAGTGCAATCTGTTTGGCCTCATTCGACACGGCATCAAGCCGCGCCATCAACGCGCCCTTCAAAGAAGAGGGTATGTGGACTTGCCCTTGCTCACCCGCCTCAACAATTGCCCGTGTCAGTTCTTCGACGAACAAAGGCACACCATCTGTCTTTTCGATGATTGTTGATATCAGAGCGTCGTCCGGGCTTTGGCCTGTGATGCTTTCAACCAGGTTCGCGACATGCGCCGTTCCGAACCTGCGCAGGACAAGAGTCTGAACATGCGTATCCCCTTCATCACACGCCAAGTCCCAACCGGGCCTATGTGTGATCAGGATCATGAGCGGAAGATCGGTGCAAATAGACTTAAACCGCTCCAACAAGGCGTGTGTGGACGGATCCATCCAATGCGCGTCTTCGAAACAAAGAATAACCGGTTGAACGTTCGACCTGACCTGTACTGTGTGGATCAAGGTTTGAATGGTTTTGTCGCGCTGTTCCTGTGGCGACATCTCGAGAACGGTACGCGCGAGCGCGCTGCGGGGGGCGACCAGTGCCGCAAAGACCGGCAGAACTTGTTCCCAATCCAGCCCGGATCGGCTTTCCAGTACTTTTCGGACATGCCGCAGGATCCGGTCATCATCAAAGTCCGGCTCAACACCGGCATCTTGTGAAATTCGCTGGGTAACCGGATGAAAAGGGCTGCTGCTGAGATAGGGGGAACAGTTCAACCTGATGACATCAGCGTGTTCGACGACGGCGTCGGAGGCAAGGAATTCCTCAGTCAGCCGCGATTTGCCGATCCCGGCTTCTCCGGCAAGAAGGACGACCTCTCCATGGCCGCTCTGAGCACGTTGCCATGATTGCAGCAGGATCCCTTTTTCGTAGTCGCGACCGATCATTACGCTGTCGACATCTTCTCGATGCACAGCTCGAAACCGGCTTTCCGCACTGCGTTCCGATACCGCTTTCAACAAAGTATGCGGCTCGGCAAAGCCTTTGAGTTCGACTTGTCCAAGCGAGTCGAACTCGAATATCCGATGCAACGCCGTTTCGGTTTCTTCAACTGAAACCACGACCGAATTTGGTTCGGCATGTTCCTGAATTCGCGCCGCAAGATTGACGACCGGGCCGGTCATCGCTCCTTCTTCATAGGTGTTTTCACCCACGGTGTCGCCGACCACCACATCGCCGCTTGCGATGCCAAGTCGGACCGATAAGCATTCTCCATCTGGCGCTTTAAGCACGCTGACACGTCGGACAGCATCTAGGCCCGCTTTAATCGCTCGAATGGCGTGATCTTCGTAGGCCCTGGGCCAGCCAAAAAACACCAGCAGACCGTCACCCAGATACTTTGCGACATAGCCCCCATACCGGCTTACCGCTCCTGCTACGGCATCCTGGTAGCTCTGCAGCAAGTCCCGCATGTCCTCTGGATCAAACCGGTTGGTAAGTTCGGTCGAGCCCACAAGATCAGCGAACACGACGGTTACATGACGTCTCTCGGCGGTACTATGCGCGGCGTGTGTTCGGGACAAAGGATTGCTGTCATTCGCAGTAGCCGCAGCTGAGGTCGGTGGCATTTCACGCACAGGTTCATCGGCGGTTTTGATAGAAGGCGCCGCGCTTTGATGATCCTGCAGGCTCTGGATTGCTGCGAGTATGATTTTGCGGTGACCGAGGCTGACTCCAAGCTCTTTCAGGTCTTCGCCGGACAATAAGGGCAAAACACGCGCATCAATGTCGTTTTCCGCAAAAACATCTGCGTATTGACCCAGTTCGAGATCGTTTAGCCACTTGTAGATATCGACCGACATCTTTGGATCATGCTGAGATACGGTTCACAGATCAAGAAAACGCTTTCCACAAAGCCAAAAATCGTCGGATAGCAGGGCGTTTCATCGTGTTTGGTCGATTGTCGAGACTGCCGAACAGTCGTTATGGCTGCGCACGCCGGGTCAAGGCACCGGGAACGGGAAACGACCCCTGAGGTCTAAAGGCCTTTGGCGTATTCTGGTCGCTCGGGTAGCGAGGACCGATCAATCTGTTCGCATATGGCTGAGAAAGGCCACTCTCTCAGATGGGTCTGTTCCAAGAAATGATCTCATTCGGCGTCGTTGCCCAAGCCTCTGTCTGTACTTGGTGCGTGCGAAATTACATCGAGAACGACGTGCCGCAGCCGCAGGAAGAGGTGGCATTGGGGTTGTCGATCACAAAGCGCGCGCCGATCAGTTCTTGGGTGAAATCGATCACCGCGTTTTCCAGAAACGGCAGCGAGATCGCATCGACGATCACCTTTTGGCCTTTGCCCTCCAGGACCAGGTCATCCTCTTTGGGCTCATCCAAAGCAATTTCGTATTGAAACCCGGAACATCCTCCGCCTTCCACTGCGACGCGCAAGGCTTGTCCCTGATCTGCGGCGCCAATCTCGGCCAGGCGATCAAAGGCGCGTTCTGTGACGGTTGGGGGCAGATTCATGCCAAACTCCAAAGGTTTATTTCCCGGTTGAGGTACAATATATGAAACCCACAGACAGGCGACAAGGACAAGACCTTTGAAAATAGCGGGTTTTGCCTCGGATCCAGGTCGCGCAAGGGGGCGGCTTGTACCGGAGGAAGAAAGCAGTTTCCGGTCATGCTTTCAGCGTGATCGTGATCGGATCATTCATGCCAGCGCCTTTCGGCGGCTGAAACACAAAACGCAGGTCTTTGTTGAACATGAGGGTGACAGTTATCGCACTCGTCTGACCCATTCGATTGAAGTGGCGCAGGTGGCACGGACCATCGCGGGTGCGCTGGGGCTGAACCCCGAACTGACCGAGGCCGTGGCACTGGCGCATGATTTGGGCCACACGCCGTTTGGGCATACTGGCGAAGACGCGTTGCACGCCCTGATGCAGCCTTATGGCGGGTTCGATCACAACGCGCAGGCCATCCGGATCGTGACCAAGCTTGAGCGTCACTATGCCGATTTTGACGGCTGCAACCTGACATGGGAGTGTCTGGAGGGCATCGCCAAACATAACGGCCCTGTGGTGGGCGAATTGCCTTGGGCCTTGGCTGCGTGCACTCAGGAGTTTGATCTGGAACTGCACACCCATGCCAGCGCCGAAGCGCAGGTGGCGGCGTTGTCGGATGACATCGCCTATAACAACCACGATCTGTTTGACGGGTTGCGCGCTGGTCTGTTCAGCGATGAGGACATCCAACAGCTTCCAATCATCGACCGTTGTTTTGCCGAGGTGGATGCCAAATACCCGCAGCTCGATGCCTACCGACGCCGACATGAGGCTTTGCGGCGGGTTTTTGGGGTCATGGTCTCGGATGTGATCGATACGTCTGGCGCGTTGATCGCCGCTTCGGGTGCGCAATCGGTCGAAGAGATCCGACATCTGGGCTATCCCGTCATCCAGTTCTCGGATGAGCTATGGGCGCAGCTCAAACAAATCCGCGCTTTTCTGTTTTCCCGCATGTACCGCGCACCCAGCGTGATGGAGGTACGGGCCAAGGTCAGTAAAGTGGTCGAAGAGCTGTTCCCGATCTATCTGAACGACCCCAAACAGATGCCCGGTCACTGGCATGGCGATATCGAGGCCGCTGTGGATGAAACCGCACTCGCCCGGATCGTATCCGACTATATCGCGGGCATGACCGACAGGTTTGCCCTGCAGGATCACGCCCGACTGACCGGGGATCATTCAATCGCGATATAAACGATGGCCCGGACCCGCTGGCTGGGCTGCTCATTGGTCATATTTGCGTCTGTGGGTTCGCAATCATCGCGGGGCCACAGCCTCGGTTCCAGATTGGGGCGTCGGCTGCTTGCACGGCGACGATGGCGCAGCGCATGGGGGGCGATTGTCTGGGGCAGGGCCGAGGCGACGGCGCGCCAGCGCTAAACCAACGATAGGCGTCCATTGACCTTGGCGCTTTGCGTGGTAAACCGCCCGACAAGCAAAAGGACATTCGAAATGAACCTGTTTTCCGAGATCCGCAGCCTGGTGTTGGATGCGCTGGCGCAGATGCAGTCCGAGGGCGCGCTGCCCGAGGGGTTGAGCTTTGACAACGTGGCCGTTGAGCCGCCGCGCGACGCTGCGCATGGGGACATGGCGACCAATGCGGCGATGGTGCTGGCCAAGCCTGCCAAGATGAAGCCACGCGACATCGCCGAAGCACTGGCCGGTAAGCTGGCGGCGGATGATCGGATCACCAGTGCAGAAGTCGCGGGACCGGGGTTCCTGAACCTGCGGTTGGCGCCCTCTGTTTGGCAGGGTGTATTCGCGGCAGTCTTGGAGAAAGGCACTGATTTTGGACGCTCGGCCATGGGCCATGGTCAGAAGGTCAATGTGGAATATGTCTCGGCCAACCCAACCGGGCCGCTGCATGTGGGGCATACGCGCGGCGCTGTGTTCGGCGACGCTCTGGCCAGCCTGCTGGCCTATTCCGGCCATGAGGTGACGCGAGAATATTATATCAACGACGGTGGTGCGCAGGTGGATGTGCTGGCGCGGTCGGCTTACGAGCGCTACCGCGAAGCCAACGGGCTGAGCCCCGAGATTGCCGAGGGCTTGTATCCCGGTGACTACCTGATCCCGATCGGTGAGGCGCTGAAAGAGAAATATGGCGACAGCCTGATCGACAAGCCGGAAAGCGACTGGCTGGAAGAGCTGCGCAATTTCGCGACCGACGCGATGATGGACCTGATCCGCGCTGACCTGAAGGCGCTGGGCGTCGAGATGGACGTGTTCTTCTCGGAAAAGTCGCTCTATGGCACGGGGCGGATTGAATCCGCGCTGCAATCTCTGACTGACAAAGGCCTGATCTATGACGGCGTTCTGGAACCGCCGAAAGGCAAAAAGCCCGAAGATTGGGAGCCACGTGAGCAGACACTGTTCAAGTCGACCGAGCATGGCGACGATGTCGACCGCCCGATCAAGAAGTCAGATGGCAGCTGGACCTATTTTGCCCCCGATATCGCCTATCACTACGACAAGATAAATCGGGGCTTTGACGCGCTGATCGATGTTCTGGGTGCAGATCACGGCGGCTATGTCAAACGGATGAAAGCGGCGGTGTCGGCGCTGTCGGATGGCAAGGTGCCGCTGGACATCAAACTGACGCAGCTGGTGAAGCTGTGGAAAAACGGCGAGCCCTTCAAGATGTCGAAACGGGCAGGGAATTTCGTCACTCTGCGCGATGTGGTCGATCAGGTGGGCCCGGATGTGACCCGGTTCGTGATGCTGACCCGTAAGAACGACGCGCCTCTGGATTTCGATTTCGACAAGGTGCTGGAGCAGAGCCGCGAGAACCCGGTGTTCTACGTGCAATATGCCCATGCCCGGGTCATGAGCGTGCTGCGCAAAGCGGCTGAGGCCGGGATCGCGGCGGATGATGCTACTTTGGCTGCCGCTGATCTAAGCCGGAACGACCATGAGTCAGAGCTGACCGTGGCCAAGAAGCTGGCCGAATGGCCGCGTCTGGTCGAGATAGCTGCGCGCACCAACGAACCTCATCGGGTGGCATTCTATCTCTATGAACTTGCCGGGGATTTTCATGCGCTCTGGAACAAGGGCAATGACGAGACCCAACTGCGGTTCATCCAAGATGGCGATGTTGCCACAAGCCAGTCGAAAATTGCTTTGGCCCGTGCCGTTTCTGTTGTGATTTCGGCGGGCTTGGGTATTCTTGGCGTTACCCCGGCGCAGGAGATGCGATAACAAATTTCGCCCGAACCGCCGGATCGAGGTAGGCAAGAAATGACCCGCGCGCCCTTTTAAGGGTGCAGCAGGGCAGTGAGGCGGATATGGCGAGTTATGATTACTCGGGGCATCAAGTCCCCGAGCGGGCGCATTTCAAAAACCAGGCGCATCCCGAAGAAGATTACGGTTATTCTGAAGACGATTATCGCGATCCAGCACCGCGGGGTGGCGGGTTCAGCCGTATCGTGAATTTCCTGGGCGCCACCGCGTCGCTGGCGCTGGTCGCCGGTGTCGTGGTTTGGGGCTATCAACTGATCGTGCGCGATGTCAGCGGTGTTCCTGTGGTGCGCGCCGCCGAAGGGCCGATGCGCATACAGCCTGAAAATCCGGGCGGAACGCCAGCAGATCATCAGGGTCTGGCCGTAAACACTGTGGCGGCCGTTGGGTCAGCCGCAGCCCCTGCGGATCGCCTGATCCTTGCCCCCAAACCAGTGTCGCTCAGCGACGAAGACGCGCCGATGGGGCAGCTGCAGGCCGCAGAAACCGAAAAAGAACTGGAAGAGGCCAAGGCGCGGTTGGCGGATGACATACGGCAAGCCGCAGTAGACGGTGCCGTCGCCGAAGCCGAAGGCCTGACCATCACCGAACCGGTCGAGATTCCGGGCCTTCAACTGGCCTCGCTGGCGACACCTGAAGACGAACCTGCCATCGATCCCGCGGATCTTGCCGCCCAATTGCCAGACCCGGAACTGGCCGCGCTGCCGGGCGTGCGCCGGTCGCTGCGCCCACAGACGCGACCTGCACGTGTAATCTCGCGCCGAGCCACCACCAGCAGCGCCACTGAAGACGCCATTAACGCAGCGGTCAAAGCGGCCGTAGGTCTGGATGTGGATCCAAATACTCTGGCCAAGGGCACGCGTCTGGCGCAGGTTGGGGCTTATGAAAGTGTCGATGTGGCGCAGGCTGAATGGGATCGCCTGAACAGTCGGTTTAGTGAATTCATGAATGGAAAACAACGAGTTATCCAGAAAACCTCAAGTGGTGGGCGGACGTTCTATCGCCTGCGTGTCATGGGGTTTGATGACCTAAGCGACTCGCGCCAGTTCTGCGCCGCGTTGGTTGCACAAGGGGCTGACTGTATCCCGGTCAGCGTCCGGTGAACTTTGGCGCCGCGATCACCGATGCCGAAGGGCTTCGACTGAGTTCCGAAGAGACCGCCCTGTTTCGAGATATGAACCCGTTCGGGTTTATTCTGTTTGCGCGCAACATCGAAAGCTCCGATCAGGTGCGGGCCTTGTGCGATGATTTCCGCGAGGCCGTAGGGCGCAACTGTCCCATCACGATCGATCAGGAAGGGGGCCGCGTTCAACGTCTGCGCGCGCCGCTGGCGCGCGAATGGCTACCCCCTTTGGACCACGCCAGGGCAGCCGGGGATCAGGCCGAACGCGCCATGTATCTGCGCTATCGCCTGATCGCGCGCGAGCTGTTTGAGCTTGGCATCGACAGCAACTGCGCGCCCATGGTCGATGTGGCGCGGGATGAGACACACGAATTTCTGAAGAACCGGTGCTATGGCACTGACCCAAAATCGATTTCCCGGATTGGCCGAGCCGTGGCGCAGGGCCATCTGGACGGCGGTGTGCTGCCTGTTCTGAAACACATCCCCGGCCACGGGCGCGCCACGCTCGACAGCCATTATGACCTACCACATGTGGATTTGGGTCTTGAGGACCTCAAGTCACAGGATTTCGCACCGTTCCACGCGCTGAACGACCTGCCATTGGGCATGACCGCGCATCTGGTTTATGACCGCATCGATCCGCAACCCGCCACAATCTCAGCTGCCATGATTCGCCTGATCCGTGACGAGATTGGATTTGACGGGTTGATCATGACCGACGATATCTCGATGAAAGCGCTCAGGGGGTCTTTAGCCGATCTGTCGCGGCAATCCCTGGATGCTGGTTGCGACGTCGTTCTGCACTGCAATGGCAGCTTTGACGAACGTGTTGAGGTGTTGCAGGCCGCAGGCGAAATGACCCAAGCGGCCCAAAGCCGGGCCGAGCGGGCGCTGGCCATGCGTAAACCGCCGCAGGAACTTGACATCGACGCCGCTGAGGCGGAACTATCTGCCCTAATGGGCGGGCAGGTATATGAACGATAACCTTTTCAGCGAAGACCCGGTCTCGGTCGCCGATCGGCTGGCCGCCGAAGCGCTGATCGTTGATGTGGACGGGTTTGAAGGCCCGTTGGACGTGCTGCTGACCCTGTCGCGCACCCAAAAGGTCGACCTGCGCAAAATCTCGGTTCTAGCGCTGGCGCAGCAATATCTGGCTTTTGTCGAAAAGGCGCGGGCGCTGCGCATTGAATTGGCCGCTGATTATTTGGTGATGGCCGCTTGGCTGGCGTTTCTGAAATCGCGCTTGCTTCTGCCGCCTGATCCCGATGACGAGGGGCCCTCGGGTGAGGAACTGGCCGCGCATCTGGCGTTTCAGTTGGAACGGTTGCAAGCCATGCGCGATGCTGCCGCGCGGCTGATGGCCCGCGACCAACTGGGCCGTGATTTCTTCAAACGCGGGCAGGGCGAAGATGTCACCCGCATCCGCACCGTGACCTATTCCGCCACGTTGCTGGACCTGATGCAGGGCTATGCCCGTATCCGCACCCGCGATGAGTTCCGTCCCTTTGTCATGGACCGTGATGCCGTGTTCACGATGGAACAAGCCCTGGAACGGATGCGCCCCTTGATTGGCTTTGCCGGTACCTGGACGGATATGGAGACCTATTTGCCCGAGGGCTGGGATGCCGATCCGGTTCGCCGCAGATCGGCCACGGCGGCCACATTCGCCGCTTCACTTGAGCTGGTGAAAGAAGGACATATGGAGATGAAGCAAAGCGATACGTTTGCTCCGATCCAATTGCGCAAGAGGACAGACACGTGACTGACGCCCCCGAAGAGACCGGCACCCTGTTCGAAGCCCCTCCCATGGCTGAACAGGAACGTATGGTCGAGGCCGTGCTGTTCGCCAGCGCCGAGCCGGTCACTCTGGCCGATCTTGAAGCGCGGATGCCCCATGGCAGCAATGCCGCGCAAGCGGTTGAAATGCTGCAAAAACGTTACGAAGGGCGCGGGGTGCGCGTGGTGCAGGTGGGGGATGCCTGGGCGATCCGCACTGCACCCGATCTGGGCTTTCTGATGCAAAAGGAAACGGTCGAGACCCGCAAGCTGAGCCGGGCCGCGATCGAAACGCTGGCGATTGTCGCCTATCATCAACCCTGTACCCGGGCCGAGATCGAAGAGATCCGGGGCGTTTCCGTCTCACGCGGGACGATTGATCAACTGCTTGAAATGGAGTGGATCCGGCTGGGCCGCAGACGCATGACCCCGGGCCGTCCGGTCACATTTGTGGTGACGCCGCAGTTTCTGGATCATTTCGGGTTGGAAAACGCCCGCGACTTGCCGGGCCTCAAGGAGTTGCGCGCCGCAGGGCTGCTGGAAAACCGTCCGCCCCCCGGTGCAATGCCGTTGGGCGAGGGGCGCGAAGAGATCGAAGACGACGACCAGAGCGAGATGTTCGAAGGAGAGTGATCACAGCGCTCTTTTTCTGACGTCGCAATCGGCTATATTGGCGGCGAGGCAATGGAGTAGAACAATGAACGCCAACCGGATCATTGACATGATCGTGCGTCAGGTGGTGCGCCGTCTTGTGTCCAAAGGGGTGGATAAGGGCTTTGACATGGCCAGCAGGATGTCGCGTAAACCCGACAGCCTGGACAGGCCGGCCAGCCCCGAGGTTGAACGCGAGATGCAGCAGAAAAGCCAGCGGACCAAACAGAATATGAAACAGGCGCAGCGCATGAGCCGACAGATGCGTCGGTTCATGAAGTTCTAGTTTGCCGGTTTGAAATGCTTGGACAGTTTCAACCCCTGTCCCTGATAATTAGACGCGATGCCAGCACCATAAAGCTGCGTTGGCATCTCGGCCATTTTCTCATAGACCAGCCGCCCGACAACCTGGCCGTGCTCCAGCACAAAGGGTGCCTCATGGCAGCGCACTTCCAGCACGCCGCGCGATCCGGCGCCCCCGGCGGCTGCGTGACCAAAGCCGGGATCAAAGAACCCGGCATAATGCACGCGGAATTCGCCGACCATGGCCAGATAAGGGGCCATTTCAGCGGCATAAAGCGGCGGGATATGAACCGCTTCGCGGCTGACCAGTATGTAGAATGCGCCGGGGTCGAGGATGATTCGCCCCTCTTTGGTGCGCACCTCTTCCCAATAATCCTGCGGGTCGTATTCTCCGATCCGGTCCAGATCGATCACCCCGGTATGGGGCTTGGCGCGATAGCCGACCAGATCTGTGTCGGGCAATTGCAGATCAACCGAGAACCCCAGCCCGTCTTGAATGACGGCGGGGCCATCGACCAGCGGTGAGGCATTGTGCAGGGCGGTCAACTCTGCGTCACTCAGAACCGCCTGACCCTGACGGAATCGGATCTGGTTCAGGCGCATGCCGGGGCGCACCAGAACCGAGAAGGAGCGGGGGCAGATCTCGGCATAAAGCGGGCCGGTATAGCCTGCGGGAACGCGGTCAAATTCGGTGCCGCCATCGGTGATTGTCCGCGTCAGCAGGTCCAGCCGCCCGGTCGAGCTTTTGGCATTGGCCACAGCGGTCATGTCTTGCGGCAGGGCCAGCGATTCCATCAACGGCACCAGATAAACGCAGCCTTTTTCCAGAACAGCACCGTCCGTGATATCGATCTGGTGCATCTCGAATTCTTGCAGGCGGTCGGCGACGGTGCGGTTTTCACCAGCCAGAAAGGACGCGCGCACCCGGTAAGCTACTGTTCCAAGGCGCAAATCCAGGCTGGCGGGTTGCACCTGGGCTGGCAGTACGTCCGGGCTGGCTGAAATCTCGCCCCGCGCGATCATCGCTTCGATCTGCTGGTTCGGGCAAACACCTGTCATTTCGATCCCCCCTGGTGCCAGAGCGGGATCTGGCGAATGTGCCATATACGTCGGTGTGATTTGGTCGGGCTAGCAGGACTCGAACCTGCGACCTTCCGTCCCCCAGACGGACGCGCTACCAGGCTGCGCCATAGCCCGACGTTGGAGTGTTCATAAAGACTTTCCCGACAGGGGCAAGAGGAAATCATCGCCTTTTTGCTTATCCCGCAATTCGGGTTTCGACCCGGTCGAGCCAGGCCCGCAGGTCTTTGGCAATCGGGGCGATATTGCGCAAAAGCTGAGGGTCAAACTCTTGCACATTCCAGGCCTGAGACGCGATGCCGCCCATCAGGGGCGCTTCGTCAATCTCGGTGCTGGGCATGATATCGGGGTCGACAGACGGCTTAGCCGGTTCTGGCGATGTAGGCTGTTGGGATTGAACCGGTGGCTCTGAAGACGCGGCAGGCTCTGCCAATGGGGCTGGGGCGGGCTCAGCGTCGGGGGCCAGGTCCATCTTAAATTGTTCAACGGGGGCAACAGGTTGTGGCGTGGGCATGGGAACCACCTTGGCCTCAATCTCCTCTGCTGGTCCCTCAGAGCCATCATCAAGCGGTGGCGACAGAGCTGCAACATGGGCCACACCCTGTTCGCGCAGTATACGCTGAGCCCCCTTGATGGTGATCCCGTCCTCGTGCAGCAGTTTCTTGATACCGCCCAGCAGGCGCATGTCATTGGGGCGGTAATATCGTCTGCCACCCGCACGTTTCACCGGTTTGACCTGGGTAAATTTGCTTTCCCAGAAGCGCAGAACATGGGCCTGAACCCCGAGCCAATCCGCAACTTCGCTGATCGTGCGGAACGCGTCGGGGGACTTGCTCATGCTTGGATGCCTCGGGTTTTACTTGCGGTTCCCGGCAGCGACGCGATCTTTCATCAGATGCGACGGGCGGAAGGTCAGAACGCGGCGGGGCTGGATTGGCACCTCTTCACCGGTTTTGGGATTGCGGCCGATACGAGCGGTCTTGTCCCGAACGCTGAACGTGCCAAAGGACGAGATCTTCACCTGTTCCCCACGAACCAGCGCATCTGACATATGGTTCAGGACGCTTTCCACAAGCTGTGCGCTTTCATTGCGTGAAAGGCCCACCTCACGAAAGACAGCCTCGCTTAGATCCATACGAGTGAGTGTTTTGTCGCTCATGCCTAATCCCCTGTTGATGACCGAGCATAGGGCGGCGGCAATTTCGCTGTCAATATCAATGAATTGCGGCTGTCTGTGTAAGCTGGATTGTGCCGGTTACCACCGCAGCGCAACAGCGCCCCAGGCCAGACCACCGCCAATAGCTTCGGTCACGATCAGATCACCGGGTTTGATCTGACCGCGCTGCTTGCCCACTGACATCGCCAATGGGATCGATGCGGCCGAGGTATTGCCGTGATCCTGCACGGTGACGACCACTCGATCCATCGGCAGATCCAGCTTGCGGGCGGTGCCCTGGATGATGCGAATATTGGCTTGATGGGGCACAACCCAATCGACATCCGCGTTGTTCAAACCAGCGCGCTCTAACGCAGTTTCCGCAGTTTTCGCAAGTTTTTCAACGGCATGGCGGAAGACTTGGTTGCCCTGCATCCGCAAATGACCGGTTGTATTGGTCGATACGCCGCCGTCGACGTAAAGCAGTTCGCGGTAGCGCCCGTCCGAGTTCAGGTCGGTTGACAGAATGCCGCGATCGTCCGAGGTTCCGGTGCCTTCCTGCTGTTCCAGTATCAGGGCGCCAGCACCATCGCCGAACAAAACGCAGGTCGACCGGTCCGACCAGTCCATAATCCGCGAAAACGTCTCGGCCCCGATCACCAGCACGCGTTTGGCCTGCCCAGACAGGATCAGAGCATTGGCATTGGCCAAGGCAAAAACGAATCCCGCGCAAACCGCCTGCACGTCAAAGGCAAACCCGCGGGTCATGCCCAGCCGTGCCTGAACCATTGTTGCAGCTGAGGGGAACGTCAGGTCAGCGGTTGACGTGGCGAGAATGATCGCGTCGATCTCGTCTGCGGTCAGATTGGCATCTGCCAGAGCCGCTTCGGCGGCGTTGGTGGCCAGATCAGAGGTCGTTTCGTCTTCGGCAGCAAAATGGCGGCGTTCAATACCCGAGCGGGTCCGGATCCATTCATCCGTCGTATCCAGCGTCTTTTCGAACTCTGCATTTGGGACGACGCGTTTGGGTAGATAATGCCCGACACCTACAACAACTGAACGGCTTGCCATGCTTTGGGTACTGCCCTTTTATTCTTATTGCGATTGCTGCGGCGCAGCTTGCGCGGCATCTTGTGCAAGGGCGGCTGTAGATGCAACCCGTGCCGCCAACTTTTCCGAAAAGCCTGATTCGGCCAGGGTAAAGGCCAGCTTTACCGCAGCGGACACACCGGTGGCGTCGGCACCGCCGTGGGATTTGATGACCGTGCCGTTCAGCCCCAGAAACACGCCCCCATTCACGCGGCGTGGGTCGATACGCTTTTTCAGTCGGTTTAGCGAGGTGATCGCCAGAACCGAGGCCAGTCGCGACAGCGGAGAAAACTTGAACGCCTGACGCAGAAGGTCGCCAATCAAGCTGGCTGTACCCTCACCTGTTTTGATGGCCACATTGCCGGTAAACCCATCGGTGACAATGACATCCGCCGTATCGCCGGGGATGTCGCTGCCTTCGACAAAACCGACAAAATCGAAGTTTGCCTGTTCCGCAAAATCGGCGATCAGCGCGTGGGCTTCTTTCAGCTCGGCGCGGCCTTTGTGTTCTTCGGTGCCGACATTCAACAGACCGATCCGAGGGCGGTTCAGCGCCATCCCATTGCGCGCGTAAGAGGCGCCCATCAGAGCATATTGAAGCAGATCCTTTGCGTCGGCGCGCACATCGGCGCCCACATCGAGCATCACGTTGAACCCCTGAGGGTTGCGCGAGGGCCACAGAATCGCGATGGCGGGGCGGTTCACCCCCGGCAGTTTGCGAAGCCGGATCATCGACAATGCCATCAATGCGCCGGTATTGCCGCAAGACACTGCACCATGCGCTTCACCTGCGCGCACCGATTCCAGCGCGGACCACATCGAGGTCTGCTTGCCGTTGCGCACCACCTGGCTGGGTCGGTCCTCCATCGTGACCACATCAGGGCAATCACGAAAAACGACGCGCCCCTCAAGGACGCGCCGTTTGGCAACCAGTTTTCTCAACTCGGACTCCTGACCGTGCAGGATGAACCCGATCTTGGGATTCTTGTCCGCAGACTTGGCAATACCCGCAACCACTACGGCGGGGCCTGAATCTCCGCCCATGGCGTCAACCGAGATGATGATCCGGTCGCTTGGCGTGGGCTGATCCGTCATGCGTTCGCCTGCGTTCGATCAGGTTTATGCCGCGTCTTCATCCAGATCGATTTCGTCGGCCTGTGCGACAACTTCACGATCGTCATAATGGCCGCAAGATGCGCAAACGTGGTGGGGGCGTTTCAGCTCGCCACAGTTCGGGCATTCGTTCGGGTTTGCAGCAACCAGAGCGTCGTGTGCGCGGCGGTTGTTGCGACGCGACTTGGAAACTTTGTTCTGTTGGACGGCCATGGTCTCAACCTTTGTCTGACTGGGGGCCGCAGATTCGCTGCTGACCCGGGTTACATTCTTCGTTTTCTCGTGGTGTGACGCGCGTTTAGGCCGCAAGCCTCGCAATGTCCAACCCAAATTCGGATGAGCGCGCGAAAATACTGCGATTCTCGACATGTTCAAGCGATTTTTCTGACGGCTTGCTATGACAGGAAAACATGGCCCTGTCACTCGTCTTTTTTCAGCGCATCGCGCAGTTCCGCCAACCCGGCAAAGGGTTTGGCATCATCATCTGTCATCGCTTCTTTGCCCGGCTCGGTGTAATTGCTGTGTTGCAACTGCGCGTCGGGTTTGCGCGGATATTGCGGTAAGGCCAGCGACAAGGCCTCGGCCAGCACCAATGCGGGGTCGATCTCGGCCGCAAGAGCTTCGGTCTCGTCATCTTCGGGCATTTCGAATTCCGGCTCGTCCGGATCGGACCATTCGGCCAAATAAATCCGACGTACCGAGGTTTCGATCCGCGTTGTCACGGGGTCAAGCGTGACGACGCAGGGCTGAATGACAGTGGCGCCTAGCTTGCCGGTCAGCTTCCAGTCGCGTTTGCCCTGGGATTCGATTTGGCCGATGAAGGAAACCTTGCGCAAACCCAGCAGCCCAAGATCGTCTTTGAGAACGTCCAACGCATCGCCGCTGGGGCGCAGTTCGAACGCCGTCGGCACGTTTTGCGGCAGGTCCGCGACGCGCAGAGCTGTATGATCGGCCATTCGTGACCCTTTCCTGTGTTGAACCAAAGCACCGGTTTCTGTAATCGGATAGAAGCCGCACGGTGCCAAGGCAAGAGGGTGAAGATGATCAACGTGTCGAACAACAAGAACCTGGCGTTCAAATCGCTGGCATTCGGCGCGCTCTTGGCCGTTGTTGCATGTTCCCCCGTCTTCAAGAATCACGGCTATGTGCCACCCCCCGAAGATTTGGCGCAAATCAAAGTCGGGGTCGACACCCGCGAAACCGTATTGGAGACCGTCGGCGCGCCTAGTTCCTCGGGCGTTTTGCGGGATTCCGGGTTCTATTACGTGGCCTCCCGTGTTCGCAAGTCGGGCGCGCGTCGGCCCAAAGTCGTCTCGCGCGAGTTGGTTGCCGTCAGTTTTGATCAGCGCGGTGTGGTCAGCAATATCGAGCGGTTCGGGCTTGAGGATGGCTATGTCATCGTGCTTGAGCGTCGCGTGACGGATTCGAACGTGGAGGACAAAGGCTTCCTGCGTCAATTGCTGGGCAATATCGGTAACTTCAACCCGGCCAATATCCCGGGCATTAACCAATAAGAGTTCAAATCTGCTGTTTCCGTCACCGGAAAGTCATATGCTCTGTGCTACGGAGCAGATGAAGTCTTAGTCGATAAATGTGGAACGTGCCGCCATGGCCAGAGCAGTGTTGCTGAACAAAGGACGGTACCGAGCGCGTCTGGCAGAGACGACCGCGGATCTGGATGCGGCCTGCAGGCTTAGAACCCGTGCCTTTGATACGGCGCAGCTTGATCAAGACCGGTTTGACGATCTTTGCGCACATGTCCTGATCGAAGATCGCCGTGCCGAGGATCAACTGGTGTGCTGTTTCCGCCTGTTGACCATGCAAAACGGGGCCGAGATCGGCGCCAGCTATTCAGCACAGTTCTATGATCTATCGGCCTTGCACAGCTTTGAGGGGCGCATGGTCGAGATGGGTCGCTTTTGCGTGCATCCCGGCAAAACTGACCCGGATATTCTGCGGGTCGCCTGGGGGGCAATGACCGACTATGTGGATCAAAACGGGATCGAGATGCTGTTTGGCTGTTCCTCTTTTGCCGGGACGGAAACCGCGCAGTATCTGGATGCCTTTGCGATGCTGAAACACCGACACCTGGCGCCAAAGCGCTGGCTGCCCCGGATCAAGGCGCCCGATGTGTTCCGCTTTGCGACCCGTCTGCGGCGCAAGCCCGATGCCAAAAAGGCGATGCAGCGGATGCCGCCCTTGCTGCGCACCTATCTGATGATGGGCGGATGGGTCAGCGATCATGCGGTGGTGGATCGGCACTTGAACACGCTGCACGTCTTCACCGGGTTGGAAATCGGCGCGATCCCCGCAACTCGCAAACGTTTGCTGCGGATGGTGGTCGGTTAATTTGAGTATTTCTGAAAAGGTGAAACAGGGGCGTTGACGCCTTCTGCCCACCGGTTTAGCTGGCGGGCATGGCGAGAATTCCTTTGTTGCAGATGTCCGGCATTTCCCTGACCTTTGGGGGTGATCCGGTGTTTTCCGAGCTTGATCTGGTGGTTCAGCCTGGTGATCGTGTCGCGCTTGTGGGACGGAACGGGTCGGGCAAATCCACCCTGATGAAAGTGATGGCAGGCCTGGTCGAGGCGGATCAGGGCGACATTACTGTGCCTCCGGGGAAATCTGTGGGCTATATGGAGCAAGATCCCACCATGGCGGGGTTTGCCACGCTGGGGGATTATGCGGCAAGCGGGTTGGAGCCGGGTGAACTCTACAAGGTTGAACGCGCGGGCGAGGGGCTCAAGTTCGATCCCTCGCGCGCGGTTGAGACGGCCTCGGGCGGTGAACGGCGGCGCGCGGCGCTGGCCAAGCTGATGGCCGAAGCGCCCGATCTGATGTTGCTGGACGAGCCGACCAACCACTTGGATATCGAGGCGATTGCCTGGCTTGAGCGTGAGTTGGGGGCAGCCCGCGCGGCCTTTGTCTTGATCTCGCATGACCGTGCCTTTCTGCGCGCTTTGACCCGCGCGACGCTGTGGATCGATCGCGGCATGGTGCGACGGCAAGAGCAGGGGTTTGATGCGTTCGAGGCCTGGCGCGACAAGATCTGGGAGGAAGAAGACCAGCAGCGCCACAAGCTGAACCGGCTGATCAAGTCCGAGGCGAAATGGGCTGTGGAAGGCATCAGCGCCCGACGCAAACGCAATCAGGGCCGGGTGCGCGCCTTGCAGGCCTTGCGGGCCGAAAAGGCCGCGCAGATCAAACGCCAGGGCTCGGCCGCCATGACGCTGGAGGCTGGGCCGAAATCCGGCCGTAAGGTGATTGAGGCGAAAGGGCTGACCAAAAGCTTTGGCGACACAGCTATCCTGCGCAATTTCGATCTGCTGGTGCAGCGCGGCGACCGCGTGGCCTTTGTTGGCCCCAACGGTGTGGGCAAGACAACGCTGCTGAAGATGTTGCTGGGGCAGGAACAGCCGGATGAAGGTACGGTGACGCTGGGCACCAACCTAGAGGTCGCCATGTTCGACCAGACCCGCGCGCAGCTGGACCCCGAGATGAGCCTCTGGGACAGCCTGACAGGCGACCCCGAAATGCGGGTTTCAGGCAAGGCCGATCAAGTGATGGTGGGCGGCCAGCCCAAACATGTGGTGGGCTACCTCAAGGAGTTTTTGTTCGACGAACGGCAGGCCCGCGCGGCGGTCAAATCCCTGTCCGGCGGAGAAAAGGCGCGGTTGCTTCTGGCCAAGCTGATGGCCAAAAGCTCGAATCTTCTGGTGTTGGACGAACCGACCAACGATCTGGATGTGGAAACGCTCGACCTGCTGCAAGAGCTTCTGGATGACTATGACGGCACGGTGCTACTGGTCAGCCACGACCGTGATTTTCTGGACCGGGTCGCCACCACCACTGTTGCGATGGAAGGCGACGGACGCGCCACCGCCTATGCGGGCGGATGGTCGGATTATCTGGCCCAACGCGGCGAGCTTGCCCCCAAGAAGGAAGACAAGCCCAAAGCCGCCAAACCAAAGCCTAAGGCCGAGGCCAAGCCGAAACCGGGCCTGTCTTTTTCGGAAAAACATCGCTTGGACAAACTGCCCGCCGAGATCGCCCGGCTTGAGGCCGAGATAGCCAAGCTGGAAGAGCTGATGGCCGACCCCGAGCTTTTCACCCGCGAACCGGTCAAGTTTCAAAAGGCAACCGAGGCGTTGGTGGAGCGTCAGCAAAAGCTCTCAGCCGCCGAGGAAGAATGGCTGCTGTTGGAAGAAAAGGCCGAAGGGGTCTGATCTAAATCCCTTGCGCAATCGGACGGGCAGGGTTCCCGACAACAGTTTCGTTCGCTGCCACCGGCTTTGTGACCACGGCGCCTGCACCAATAATGGCGTTATCACCAATAGTAACGCCGGGAAGGATGATCGCCCCGCCGCCAACCCAGACGTTTTTTCCGATACGAACCGGGCGGGCATATTCCAGACCACGTGCGCGCTCTGCCGGGTCTTTGGCATGTTGCGCGCAATAGATCTGCACTTGGGGGCCAAACATACAGTCATCACCGATCTGAACGCGCGCCGTATCCAGGATGACGCAGCCGGTGTTGAAATACACCCGGTTCCCAAGATGTATGTTGAAGCCGTAAACGCAGTGAAACGGAACCTCAATCCGGTGATCCTGACCTGCATCGCCCAACAAGTTTCGAAGCTCGGATGACATGGCACCGCGACTGTCCGGGTGGCTCGTATTATGCGCATGCAAAGCCCGCCGCGCGTTTTCGCGCAGTGCGTTCAGCTCGGGATCAAGGCAACAATACCAATCGCCCGCTTCCATTTTCTCACGCTCGGTCATGGGCAAGCGTTACCGCATCCGCAGGGCGCCGTCGATGCGGATGACCTCTCCGTTAAGGTAACCCATTTCGACGATAAAACCGGCCAGGCGGGCGTATTCCTTTGGATCACCCAGTCGGGCAGGGTTGGGCACATCGGCGGCCAGTTGTTGCTGTACCTCTTCAGGCAGGCCTGCCAACATCGGGGTCATGAAGATGCCGGGTGCGATTGTCATGACGCGGATACCGGTCGAGGCCAGATCGCGGGCCATGGGCAGGGTCATGCCAACGACTCCGCCTTTTGAGGCCGCATAAGCCGCTTGGCCTTTCTGGCCGTCAAAAGCGGCGATTGAGGCGGTGTTGATGATCACGCCGCGCGCGCCATCTGCCTCGGGATCGGCCTTGGCGATCTCGGCTGCGGCCAGACGCGCGACGTTGAACGTGCCGACCAGATTGATGTCTATGGTACGCTGGAACGCGTCCAGCGGGTGTGGGCCATCGCGGCCCACAGTTTTGATACCATAGGCAATCCCGGCGCAGTTCACCGCAACGTTCACACCGCCCATGGCGTCGACCGCTTGGGCAATGGCAGAGCTGACCGAGTTTTCATCGGTGACATCCGTCTGTGCAAAATGCCCTCCGATATCGCTGGCGACCGTTGGGCCACGCTCGGCGTCCCGGTCCAGAATGGTGACCTGCGCGCCTTGAGAGGCGAAAAAACGCGCTGTGGCTTCGCCCAGCCCCGACGCTCCGCCGGTCACCAAAGCTTTGGTTGTGGACAGCTGCATGTCGGTCTCCTCCCTGTGATATGAACAATTGTTCAATAACCGGTGCCACCCTGGTTTGTCTACACATTTGCGGCCGACCGAAACGGTTTGGGTTTCTAAAGAGATCTTCAGGCGGGCTTCACCCGGAATTCACGGCCAGTCGCCAAGTCGTGTTCGAAGAAATCACAGCAAACGCGTGTTTAGCTGTCAGGAGGTACCGAACATGGTAAAAGGTAAACAGAAACTCCTTGGTGCACTGGTCGCGGCACCATTTGTCGGAGTTTTCATCGTAAGCGACGCGGCTGCGTCAACCGAGGCGTGCAACTGGCGCACCGCACGGGATCTGGCCAACGCTGGTGACTATGCTGCGCTGTGTGACTGCGCTCAGGTCACACCTAGCTTTCTTGAGCGCCTGCAACGCCGAGCGGATTTTGAAACGACGCTGAGCGTGACATCTGCGCAGTGCCCCGGGTTGGCCTCTTTGCTGACTGACCTGCCGACCGCAAGTGTCTTGGGCAATCTGTTTGGCGAGGACCGAAACTCTGACCCGTTAAGCGGGGGCGAGGCGTTTGCGGATGCAGGTGACACCCCAGGTGGTGCAGGAGGCGGTGCTGGTGGTGGCACCGGCAACTCCGGCGGCAGCGGTGGTGAAACACCAGGTAATGGTGGCGGCAATCCTGGTGATGGCGGTAGTCCCGGCGATGGTGGCGAAAACCCCGGTGGTGGCGGTGATAACCCAGGCGACGGCGGTGGTCCCGGTGATGGCGGC
Source organism: Ruegeria sp. HKCCA5839 (assembly GCF_013035585.1). Taxonomy (NCBI): domain Bacteria; kingdom Pseudomonadati; phylum Pseudomonadota; class Alphaproteobacteria; order Rhodobacterales; family Roseobacteraceae; genus Ruegeria; species Ruegeria sp. HKCCA5839. Next base: position 182,472 of record NZ_WQIE01000001.1, read on the forward strand.
GAAAACCCCGGTGACGGAGGTGGTAAACCCGGCAACGGCGGGGGTAAGCCCGGTGGTGGCGACGGCAAGCCCGGTAAAGGGGGCGATAAGCCCGGCAAGGGCGGAGACAAACCCGGCAAAGGTGGCGGCAAAGGCGGCGATAAGCCTGGCAAGGGCGGTGGCAAAGGCGGCACCGGTGAAGGCCCCGGTAATGGCAACGGGAACAACGGCAACCCGGGCAATGGCGGCGGAAACACCGGCGGATCCGGGCCTGGAACCGGCAATGGCGGAGGCAATAACGGCCAAGGTGGCGGCGCTGGCAACGGCGGCGGCGGCGAAGGAAACGGTGGCGGTAAGGGCGGTGGCAAAGGCCGGACCTGACCCCCTAAACGCATAACCTTCAATATCTTACGGCCACCTGCTCTGGTGGCCGTTTGACCCGTTGCAGCGCGGATTTGTCTTTGGCCGAAACCGTGGGCTAGCCCCCAGCAGGGCGTTACAAAGCCAACGTGTAGCTTTCGGCCTTGGTGGCCAAGGTCTTTGGCATCTTCTTTGACGCGTCTGCCGGAAGCTTGGATTTGGCCAACCGCTCATTGGGCTTGCCGTCAGGAAAGAAACTGTCCAGCCGCCAACTGGCCTCAAGGGTCCTTGGCAGCTTGCTCAGCATTCGCACAGTCTCTTTCGACGCGCCACCCCACCAGGGTTTCATGGACCCTTTGCACTTGGCGTGAAACCTGACCCGCGCGCGATAGCCGGATGCTTTTTCTTCCTTTCGGATTTCCTGCAGCTTTTTGATCAGCTTGGATTCAAAACCACTGTAGTAGGTCGAATTCGAACTGGCCGACATCGGCGTCAGGTTTGCATTCGTCCCCGGACCGCCCAATTTTTCGCTGAGGATGTGGCCTTTGATATAGGTTTGTGCCTGCAACTCGGAATAGTCGGCCATCATGTGGATTTCCGAAAGGGCAAGCAGCTCCAGTATCTTTTCCACCGAATTGGCTCTGGCCAGTTTCTGCAATGTGCTTTTGTTGGACAGTGCCTTTTGCACCGCCCCCAGATCAATCAGATCCTTCACGTCCCAGCGCGCGTTGAACCGCTCGACAATTGCGCAATGGCCCGATGCAGGGGAACTGCCTTTCAGCTTCAGACTGTCGGTTGTCAGGATACAGGTAACCTCATCGGCACCGGTCGAGAATTTCTCGCCTTCGAAGACAACATCGCTGCGGCGGGATGAGGTGAATTTGTTGGGAATAGCCATGGTCGATACTTCAAAGTGCTAAACTGAAAGACAGCTTAGCACAGAAGTGAACCCGGCCAGAATTTTTCGGCGAAGGACGCCCGGGCGCGATGTGATGCGCCCGAGCCGCAAGGAGCCTTAACCCATCTGAACCAGCGCGTGCCGCTTCTTGCCTGCGCTCAGTTTGATCGGAGAGGACAGGGCGCCCGCATCGATCATCAGCCCGGCATCGGTCAGCGGTGCGTCGTCCAGCTTGGCTCCGTTTTCGGCGATCAGGCGCTTGGCCTCTTTGCCCGATTTCGCGAGGCCCGATTTGACGATCAGCTGCACGATGGAGATCGGAGTATCGGCTTCGGTCAGTGTCAGTGTCGGCAGATCATCCCCGACACCGCCTTTTTCGAACACCTCACGTGCAGTCGCCTCGGCGGTGGACGCGGCCTCAGCCCCGTGCAGCAGCGTTGTCACCTCATTGGCCAGACGGATCTTGGCCTCGTTGATCTCGGACCCTTGCAGGGCGGCAAGCCGGTCGCATTCGTCGACCGGCAGTTCCGTGAAGATCTTCAGGAACCGGCCCACATCCGCGTCAGTGGTGTTGCGCCAGAACTGCCAAAACTCGTAGGGGCTTAGCATATCGCCATTCAGCCAGACCGCACCGCCCTGCGATTTGCCCATCTTGCGGCCATCGCTGGTGGTCAGCAGCGGGGTGGTCAGGCCATAGATCTCATGATCCAGCACCCGGCGCGTCAGGTCGATCCCGTTGACGATATTGCCCCACTGGTCCGAGCCACCCATCTGCAACACGCAGCCATAGCGGCGGTTCAGTTCCAGGAAGTCATAGGCCTGCAGGATCATGTAGTTGAACTCAAGAAAGCTCAGCGATTGTTCCCGATCCAGCCGCGATTTCACCGACTCGAACGATAACATCCGGTTGACCGAGAAATGCCGCCCGATATCGCGCAGGAAGTCGAGATAGTTCAGACTGTCCAGCCATTCGGCGTTGTTCAGCATCAGCGCGCCGGTATCGCTGTCGTCATAGGACAGGTACTTCGAAAACACCTGCTTCATGCCCGCGATATTGGCGTCGATCTGTTCGGGGCCCAGCAACGGGCGTTCATCCGAGCGAAACGACGGATCACCCACCTTGGTCGTGCCGCCACCCATCAGGGTGATCGGCTTGTGCCCGGTCTTTTGCAACCAGCGCAGCACCATGATGTTCATCAGGTGCCCCACATGCAGGGACTGCGCCGTGGCGTCATAGCCGATATAAGCCGTTTGCACCCCCGAGATCAGCGCGTCGTCAAGGCCCTGATAATCGGTGCAATCGGCCAGAAAGCCGCGCTCGATCATCGTGGCGATGAAATCCGATTTGGGGTGGTAGGTCATGTCGTGCCCTTTGGGTATATGTTGCGCGGCACTGTATAGGGGGCGGACGGTGCAAGGAAAAGGCAGTTTCGGCAAGAAAAACACAGCGCGCATGCGATGTTGCTTGCCTTGGATGTCGCTTGACGCGAAACATTGTGCAAGACACCCGGATAACGGGGCAGCAAGAGCGAGGGCAGCGTGAGCCGGGTCATCAGCAAAACAGGTGTGGTCGCGGCCTTGGGGGCGATGTCGGGAACGTCTTTGGATGGTGTGGATGCGGCTGTCCTGCAAACCGATGGGCACCAGATCCATGGTTTTGGCGACACAGGCTACAGGCCCTATTCCGACGCCGAACGCGCCGTATTGCGTAAAGCTCTGGGTCAATGGCACGGTCCCGATGTGGACGCCGCCGCCGAGTTGGTGACCTTTGCCCATGCCGAGGCCTTGTCCGAGTTCGATCAGATCGATCTGATCGGCTTTCACGGCCAGACCCTGGCGCATGAGCCGCGCGGGCGCGGGACGTTGCAAGTGGGCGATGGCGACGGGCTGGCCCAGGCGCTGGGTGTGCCGATTGTCTGGGATTTCCGCAGCGACGACGTGGCGATGGGGGGCGAGGGCGCACCGCTGGCGCCGTTCTTTCACTTTGCCTGTGCCAAGTGGATCGGCGCGACCCGGCCTTTGTGTTTCCTCAATCTGGGCGGCGTCGGGAACCTGACCTATATCGACCCAAGCTTTGACGGCCCCGAAGCCCTCGGTGCGCTTCTGGCCTTTGATACCGGCCCCGCAAACGCGCCCATTGATGATCTGGTGCAGGCCCGATTGGGGCAACCCATGGATCGCGACGGCAAAATCGCGCGAGGTGGGGCGGTGGAAACTGGTGCGCTCGAACGGTTTCTGGCTGAGCCCTTCTTTGCCCGCATGCCACCCAAATCACTGGACCGAAACGACTTTGCCCGCATGGTCGGGTTGGTGAGCGAACTGTCCGATGCTGACGCGGTGGCCACTCTGACCGCGATGTGTGCGGCGGGCGTGGCACAAGGCATGGCACATTGCCCCAAACCCCCAACCCGCGTGTTGGTCACCGGCGGCGGACGTCACAACCCGGTGCTGATGGAAATGCTGCGCGTCTCACTGGACTGCCCGGTCGAGCCGGTCGAAACCGTGGGCCTGAACGGAGACATGCTCGAAGCCCAAGCCTTCGCCTATCTCGCGGTCCGAGTGGCGCGGGGCTTGCCAACCTCATGCCCCGGAACAACGGGGGTGAGCGCGTTGGTGGGCGGAGGTGTCGTAAGCAGCACTCGGCTAGCGTGATCTGCGCTGTCTGGTCGTCGAAGAATGAACCTGACCCACAGCTCTGCCGATCACTTGGACACCAGTACCTTTCCCTTCATCGGCTTCGGCATTCGACCATTCGCCTGCTGAACCACATGGGTCAGCTCATGCGCAATCAGCTTATTGTTCTTGGCGTCCGAACTTTTTGCAAAATAGATGTCTTTTCCATTTGTAAAGGCTTTTGCGCTCAGAGACTTACACAGATCAGCAGCATTGCCACCCGTGTGAATCCGCACCCCCGACAAATCCGCGCCTAATACGCCTCCCAGGCTCTCTGTCAGCTTTTTGTCCAATTTCGTCGCCTTGGTTCCGACGATTTCATCTTTGATTGCCTTCGTTTTTGCCTTTTTGTTTCTGAGCCCTTTTACGATTTTTTCAGCTTCTTCGGTTTTCATTTTCACGTCCTTCAAATGCAATTGGGTGTATGCTTTGGGGTCATAGGGCTGTTTCAGTGTGTGGTTCAGTGAAACGAATTACACTCGGCCAAGCAGTTTCAGGTGGTTGCCCGGCTTTTACAGGCTTTTTCACGGTTCCATTGTTCGAAGATACTCTGCCGTAAACGCCGAGTATCCCTCTGAGGTAGATTTCAGATGCGGTCCGGCCTGTCGGTGCAAGGCCGGAAGGTGATGAAAAGGGACGTTTGGAAAGGCATGGTGCTCGGCGTGGTAGGGCATGTTCCAGGCCAGGAACCGGATGATCCGGTTGGTAAAGGTTGTGCGTGAGTTCTCGAGCATATTGGCGACAGGCGGGCAGAGGCCGTGCTCAGCCAACAAGTAGAGCCTGAGCGCAGGTTGCCCGACCAGAACCGGCAGGATCCAGATCCAGAACAGCAGGGGCGAGAAAAACAGGCTGAGGCCCGCTGCCGCGTAAAGCACCAAAAGTAGGCGCGCCTCCATGCGCATGGCGCGGTGTTGGCGGGGCGGCAGGTAGGGCGCGTCGATCCGACCTAAGGCGTTCAAAACCAACGTCTTTGCCATGCCGCTCCAGTAGGGCCAACCGCTCAGATAGATCAAAAAACTTGGCCAGTTGTCGGGCCGGGGCTTGCCACCAAGTTCGGGGTCTTTTTCGGGGTCATTGGTCCATCTGTGATGGGCCAGGTGGTAGTACCGAAACCAAGTGAAAGGCAGTGCGATGGGGATTGAGACCAGATGGCCGACGCCCTCGTTCAACCAGCCGCTGCGAAACGGGGTTTTGTGCGTACACTCATGGCTGAGCGTGAACAGAAAGACCAAGAGAACGCCCTGGGGCAGGATCAGAAGCGGCCAAAGTGGAGTTTTTGCGGCGATTGCGGCTGCACATGCAGCGATCAGCGCAAAGTGCAGCGCAAGCTGTTTCAGCCCAGCAGCGTTCGAGCGTTGTTGCAGCGCGGCTTTGGTCTGGGCGGAAAGCGAAGCGATGAGCGCACGGTGATCCATGGCCGCAGGTTAGATATGTGGCGATCCGGGTCAAGAGAACACCGTTTGTATAGCAGTGGCCCGACTTTAATTATGCCAGTCAGTTGCCTGTAAAAAATAGGTTTTGCAGTAGGTGACGGTATCTTTGATCTTGTGAGGTTGAGATTTCTATTGACAGAAATCCTGTTCCTTCGCCAGCATTCCTACCAGCGCAATGATCAAAGATGGTGTGCGACTCGTGCTTGCATCTGCGGAAAATCTGGGACGCCGGGCAACCGGATGCGACCTGGTCACCTGAATACTTCCAGGGATGACCGGCCGCGCCCGCTGGGGTGCGGTGGCTTTTCGATCTTCACTTGACCGAGTTCACATGATGCACGAGCTGACTGGATTGCGCCTGGCCGTCGATATCGGCGGCACCTTCACCGACACGGTTTTGGTGGACGGAACCGGCAAAATCCGCGCCACCAAAACGCCAACAACACCGGACCACCCAAGCCTGGGGGCATTGGACGGCGTGCGTCGCGTGATGACGCAGGCCAGGGCAAACTGGGCCGGGATCACCGGGTTCATTCACGGGACAACTTTGGCCACCAATGCGCTGATCGAACGACGCGGGGCGCGGGTGGCTACGATCACGACCGCTGGGTTCCGCGATATCCTTGAGATCGGGTACGAGCGCCGGTACAGCCAATATGACATCAATCTGGTCAAGCCGAACCTGTTGGTGCCACGGTCTCGGGCCTTCACCATCGGCGGGCGGATGAATGCGCAGGGGCAGGAGCTTGAACCGCTGGGCCACGCGGATGTGGGGCGGCTGGTGCAGGCGTTGCAGGCCTGTGATGCGCAGGCCGTTGCGATCTGCCTGCTGCATGCTTACGCCAATCCCGACCATGAATTGCAGTTGAAAGAGCTCTTGCGCGCCGCTCTGCCAGACATGGTGATCTCGCTCAGTCATGAGGTCAGCCCCGAAGCGCGTGAGTTTGACCGGCTCTGCACAACGGTTGCAAACGCCTATATCCAACCGCAGATGGCGCGTTATCTGCATGATTTCCAATCGCGATTTCAAGCAGAAGGATTGCGCTGCCCGATCCTAATGATGACCGCTGGCGGTGGTATGACGACGATGGAAACTGCCGCCCGGTTGCCGATCCGGTTGGTGGAATCTGGCCCAGCGGGCGGTGCCATTCTGGCCGCGCGCATTGCCGCCCAGATCGAGGCGTCAGAGGTTCTGTCTTTTGACATGGGCGGCACCACGGCCAAGCTGTGCCTGATCGATGAGTTTCGCCCCCAAACCGCCCGCAAGTTCGAGATCGCGCGGGCTGCGCGGTTCATCAAAGGTTCGGGCATGCCGGTACGCATTCCGGTGATCGAAATGATCGAGATTGGTGCGGGTGGCGGATCCATCGCCCATGTGGATCGGCTGGGGCGGTTGCAGATTGGCCCCGAAAGCGCCGGCTCTGATCCCGGACCTGCGGCTTTTGCCAAAGGCGGTACGGCGCCAACGGTGACGGATGCCGACATAGCGCAAGGTTTGATCGACCCTGATCGCTTTGCCGAAGGACGCCTGACCATCGAAACAGACGCCGCCGAACAGGCGCTGACTTTCGGTGTTGGTAAGCCCTTGGGCCTGTCTGCCGCTGACGCAGCCCATGGGGTCAGCACCATAGTGGATGAAAACATGGCCGCCGCCGGGCGTATGCATGCGGTCGAGTCCGGCAAGGATTTAGGCCGCCGCGTCATGATCGCCTTTGGCGGCAACGGGCCGCTGCACGCAACCCGCGTGGCGCGCCGGTCTCAGGTCGATCGCATCGTCATCCCCAATGATCCGGGCGTGGGCTCGGCTGTCGGGTTCCTGCTGGCGCCGGTCTCGTTTCAGATCATCCGGTCGCGCTATGCAAAGCTCGATCATTTGGATTTGGACGACTTGAACCAATTCTTCGACGCGATGATCGATGAGGCGCAAGCCGTTGTCCGCGCCGGGGCTCCGGAGGGTCGCCTGCTTTGCCGACGCCAGGCCTTTATGCGCTATCACGGGCAGGGGCATGAGATCGAAATCCCTCTGCCGGATCGGGCGCTGCGGTCGGATGACATTTCCGCTTTGCGTCAGGCGTTTGAGGCGGAATACAGCCGTCAGTTCAGCCGCGCGGTGCCGGGGATGCAGATTGAGATCCTGAATTGGGCACTGGATGTGTCTACCAAAGCCGAGGTGTTGAGCCCGCAAGTAAAGCCCGAGACGTCGCAGCGGGCCTTACCTGTCGGGCACAGGCACATTCTGTGCGAGGTCAGTGGCTCATGGCGTCAGGCCGACCTTTACGACCGCAGCGCGCTGAGGCCCGGAGATTGGCTGGAAGGTCCGGCTCTGATCGTCGAGCCGCAGACAACCACCTTTGTCAGCACAGATTTCACGGCGCAGATCGATGGAGGCCGCAACATCTGGTTGACCCGCGACAGAAAGGACGAGCAATGACCCAGACGAATACAGCGCTTCAGGTTATGTGGAACCGTCTTTTGGCCGTTGTCGAAGAACAGGGTCAGGCGCTGATCCGCGCCGCCTTCAGCCCCATCGTGCGCGAATGCGGGGATATTTCTGCCGGGATCTTTGACGTGCAGGGGCGAATGCTGGCGCAGGCCGTCACCGGAACGCCGGGGCATATCAACACGATGGCAGAAGCAGTTAAGGCGCTGCGCAACCGCTTTTCGGTGCAAGAGATGAATCCTGGCGACATCTACCTGACCAACGATCCCTGGATCGCTTCGGGGCATCTGAATGACTTTTTGCTGATGATGCCGGTGTTTTACAAAACCCGCGTCATAGGCTTCACCGCCTGCACCTCGCATCTGGTGGATCTGGGTGGTCTGGGGATGGGGCCGGAAGGGCAGGATATCTATGACGAAGGTTTGCTGATCCCCCCGTGTAAGCTGGTGGAGGGCGGTACGCTCAATACGTTGCTGATCGAGATCGTTAAGGCCAATTCGCGTGAACCCATCGCCAATGAAGGTGACATCTATGCGCTGATCGCCTGCTGCGAAACGGGCGCGCGCCGTCTGGCGGATATGATGACCGAATTTGGGATCGATCACCTGGATACGCTGGCCGATTTCATTATCGACACCTCCTATCGCGGCACTTTGGCGGCCATTGCCGAACTGCCAAAGGGCACCTGGCGCAGCCAGTTGGTGGTGGATGGATACGACCGGCCCATCGACCTGCACGCAGCGTTGACGATATCAGGTGATCAGGTCGCGTTGGACTTTACCGGCACATCGGGCCTGTCGAACAAGGGCATTAACGTGCCGCTGAACTATGCAACTGCCTATTCGGTTTTTGCGCTGCGCTGCATCATCGGGCCGGATATTCCCAATAACGCAGGATCTTTGGCGCCGTTTGTTGTCTCTGGGCCAAAGGATTGTATTTTGAACGCGCAACCGCCTGCGCCTGTGGCCATGCGTCATACATTGGGGCAGATGACACCCGATCTGGTGTATGGCTGCCTGTCCCAAGCTTTGCCGGGCGCGGTGCCCGCCGAAGGCGCGTCCTGCATGTATGATCTGCCCTTGCGCCACGCGCCCGAAGCTGTCTCGCGCGGCGATACGCAATTTGCGTTAGAGCTGGTGTTCAGCGGTGGAACCGGTGCGCGGCCCGGATTGGACGGGCTTTCGGCCACAGCGTTTCCGTCGGGCGTCTGGGGCAGTCAGGTTGAAACCACCGAAGCGGTTGCCCCTGTATTGATCACGCGGCGAGAGCTGCGGACAGACAGCGGCGGGCCGGGGCAGAGGCGCGGCGGCTTGGGGCAACGGATCGAATTGCGCGCGGCCAAGCAAGAAGAACTGATGCTTTTTCTGTCGGTCGAGCGCGTAAAGAACCCGGCGCAGGGCCGCTTTGGCGGCCAGCCCGGGGCCGCCGGGCGCATCCGTCTGCAAGGCAAGGATTTGCCCGGCAAAGGTGAGGTTCGCATCCCCGCAGGAGACACTCTGGTCTTTGAAACGCCCGGCGGGGGTGGGTTTGGCGATCCCAAAATCCGCGATCGGGCCGAGGTTCTGCGCGATCTGCAAGAGGATCTGATCAGCCCCGAGGCGGCGCAAAAGACATATGGGGTAGAACCATGATCCAGCCCGTGCCTCATATCGCCGATATGTCACCCTATACCTTGGCGCAGCTCAAGGCACCGGCGGGGAAGCCTCTGATTTCACTTTCACAAAACGAAAGCCTGCGCCCGCCCAGCCCGGAGGCGATCAAGGCTGTGGCAATGGTTATTGGACAAGGCCACTTTTACCCCGATCCCGATTGGGGCGAGCTGCGCGTGGCGCTCGCTGAAACCTATGGTTTGGAGGCCGGTGGCATCGTTTGCGGGGCGGGGTCGATGGACCTGATTGCCTGTCTGGCACGCTGTTTCGCCGGTCCGCAGGCAGCGGTTCTGGCTCCGGCCCATGCGTACCCGTTTTTTCGGACGGCTGCACAGATGGTGCGGGCGCGGTTCGACACTGCGCCTGAGAGGGACGGGCATGTCTGCGTGGATGCTCTGATCGACGCCATCCGGCCCGACACACGCCTGCTGTTTCTGGCCAACCCGGGCAATCCCACGGGCACGCATATTTCGCGATCCGACTTGATCCGGTTGCGCAACGGGGTCCCCGCGTCGGTGCTGTTGGTGATCGATGAGGCCTATGGCGAGTTCGCAGACCATCTGGCTGAGCCCATGTTTGATCTTGTTGCGCGCGGCGACACTGTGATCCTGCGCAGCCTGTCCAAAGCCTATGGGCTTGCGGCGATGCGCGTGGGCTGGGGGCTGTTCCCGCCTGCCATTGCCGCGCAGATGCGCAAAGTCATGAATCCCAACAACATCCCTGCCGCAAGTCAGGCTGGTGCTGCTGCGGCTGTAAGAGATCAGCGCTATATGATGGAAACCTGCGCCTTGACCAGACGCGCGCGCGACGGGTTTCGCGCCCGGTTGCAAAGGTCCGGGTTTGATGTGCCTGAAAGCTTTACCAATTTCACGCTCATCCGGTTTGCCAGCAAGGACGCGGCGCAACGCGCGGATGCCGCATTGCGCGAGGAAGGCGTGTTTCTTCGTCCGCAAGGCGGTGTCGGTCTGGGGCACTGCCTGCGTGCGACCATCGCCGCTGAAGCGCAGCTTGATCAAGCCGCAGCTATTCTGGAACATCTGAGTCAGGAGCAGGGATCATGACGCAATCGCGCGGGCGCGCCCGGTTTGGCATTCTTGTGCCCTTCACCAACACCAATCTTGAACCCGACATGCTGCTGCTGCGCCCGGATGGCGTGTCTCTGCATTTTGCGCGCATGGGCGGCTATGATCAGGATGAAATCCCGGATGCCGACCAGATGCACGGGCTGGGTGCGGCAGATCTGGACGAACCGCTGCACCTGCTTCAAGGGGTGCGCCCCGATGTGATCCTTTATGGCTGCACATCAGCCACGCTGACCCATGGGGCGGAGTTCGATCGAAACCTTGCCCAACAGATCAAGGCCCAAAGCGGCGCGGCAACCGTGACGGCGGCAGGGGCTTTGGTGCATGCGGTGCAGACGCTGGGGGCGAAGCGTATCGGGTTTGCGTCGCCCTATGTGGCGCAAATTAACGATATGGCCATCGGGTTTCTGGAACAGACGGGCATTCAGACCGTGGCACGCTCGGAAGTGCGCGAGGCGCTCGACAATTACGGGCAGGGCGCGATGGGCCCGGACGCGGTGTTTGACCTGGGTCGCGCCGCCGACAGCCCCGAGGCCGAAGCCTTGGTGCTGTCCTGTACCGATATGCGCAGTGTCGAGGTGATTGACAGGCTGGAACAGGCGGTGGGCAAACCTGTCATCACCTCGAACCAGGCGATGGTGTTTCAGGCGTTGCAATTGGTGGGGATCGCTGATCCGGTACCGGGCTATGGCACGCTATTGCAACGCACACGGCTTTGAAATCAGCCAGATTTGCGCGCTATCGTGACAAATTGCGTGATCGAGAAAAAGAACCGACCCTCCCGCGCCAACTGGTGTTGCTCGTCAAACCACGCGTCCGCTTCGGCGACGGGCATATGCTGATTGTCGATCGCAAAGCGTCGCATCAGATGCATCATCATCACCGCCAGCCCATCCGGTTTCAGCACGTGATCGGTGAGCGTAACCGTCTCGACGCCCTCAACCGTTTGCCTCAGCTTTCTGAGCAATCCCGGCAGTCGGGCAGGGACGTCACCCGCCGCAAAATGGGCATCCCAAGACGCCAGCATCCGGTTCATACGCTCGACGTTTTGGCTGAACCAGACAAGGCTGTCGAAGTGCAGATCGCTGATCACCAGACGGCCGTTGGGCTTAAGGCAGCGCAAGGCCTCTGACAGGGCGGGCTCCATGTTCTCGAGATATTCGAACACCTGCACGGAAACGGCTTTGTCGGCCACGCCATCCGCCAGCGGCAACGCGTCGGCCAATCCGACATGAAACTCGACATTCTGGAACTCGGCGCAGCGTTGCTTGGCCGCTGCCAACATGTCGGCGCTTTGATCGACGCCCAGAACCTTGCCCTCGGGCCCCACCGCGCGGGCCAGTTCTGCGGTCAGCAGCCCGTTGCCACAGCCGATATCCAGGATGGTCTCGCCCGGGCATGGCGCAAGCGCATCAAAAGACGCCCGGCGGCGCTTGATCACATCAGCGCCCTGATAGGCCATGTCCAGAATTTTGGTGGTTTCCGCGTCAAACTTCAGCATTTGGATTTCCCCCGTTCCAGATCTAGCGCTCAGAGTATCGCTTGCCGGTTTTGCAGATGGTCCTTGGCATCCAGGTAAAGCTCTTCAACGATCTCAGCGGCAGGCATGATCTGCCGGACAAGCGCGACACCCTGACCGGACCACATCGACATCGCCTCAACATCTCCGTCTGTACCTGGCAGAGGCGTATAGCTTTGATAGCGCACCACCGGCCTGCCATCCGGGCGATGTCCGATCACCTGTTGCTCACCCGGACGGTTGCCCGGGCTTGCAGACCCGGTTGTGTGCCAATGTTCCGAGGTCGAGTTCTTCAACGCACGATGCGGCGCGGCGGGCCAGTCCACGTCATAAAGGTCATAATACCATTCCGTCTCTGTTTCAGAGGCCTCAAGGATGCTCTGGCGATAGGTGTCGTGAATCGTTGCCTCGGTGCTGCCCAGAAAACGCGTACCAACCCAAACGCCTTCAGCGCCCAGCAAAAGCGCGGCTGCCATCCCGCGACCATCGGCGATCCCTCCGGCAGCGACCACTGGTAGCTTGACCGCATCGGCCACTGCCGGGATCAGCGCAAGGGTCGAAACCTGCCCCCAGACATGGCCACCGGCCTCCCAGCCTTGGGCAACGATCACATCGGCGCCTGCCTCCTCAGCCGCCTTGGCTTCGGCGACACTGCCCACGCTGGCCAGAACCACAAGTCCGGCTGCTTTGGCTGTCGCAAAGGCCGACGGCTCCATCCCCCAGAACAGGGATACAGCGTGGATCTTAGCGTCGATGCAGGCCTCAAGCTGGTCTTGATAGGGAAACGAGAGGTTCAGATTGACTGCAAAGTTCCGATCTGTCAGCGCGCGGACGGCGGCAATTCCCTCCACCACCTGATCCACCGGCTTGCCCCATAATGGGATTACGCCATAGCCACCGGCATTGCAGACCGAGGCCACAAGGTCAGGACCGGCGGCGCCGCCCATCGGGGCCGACAGGATCGGTTTTTCGATATCCAACAATTGGCACAATGCGCTGGGCATAAGATCCCTCCTGTATGTACGGCAGGTTTGTCCGGAGCGCAGCGGTCGTTCAGCCACGCGGGATGTCAAACTCTGGTGCCGCCAGTTCAAACCCCTGAAACTCGAATCCCGGCGACACGGTGCAACTGACCAAAGTATAAGCGCCCGTGCTGCGTGCGGCTTGCCAGTGATGTTTCGGGACAACCACTTGCGGGCGTCCCTGAGACAAGTCCGGCGTCAGCACATGATCCGTCGCAGGCCCTTGATCTGTCGCACTGATCGACAGGACCAGAGGCGCGCCTGCGTGGTAAAGCCAGATCTCGTCGGCATCGACCCGGTGCCAATGGCTGCGCTCGTCCTGTTGCAACAGGAAATAGATGCAAGTGCCCGTTGCGCGGCCTGCATTATCGGCGCGCCATGTCTCGGCATACCATCCACCTTCGGGATGGCGTTGCAGGTTCAACTGGTCGATGATCTCTTGCGCGTTCATATAGGTTCCGTCCCTTTGCTGCTGATTATGCACAGGGTTGCGCAATCTTCTATGGCAATCGGCAAAGCGGACCATATGTTTGGCTCATGACACTGACGATCCCCTTCGACAACAGCTATGCACAGCTGCCCAACAGCTTTTACGCTCGGCAAAAACCCGAACCCGTGCGAGCCCCGCGCCTGGTTGCGTTCAACGCAGATCTTGCACGCCTGTTGGGGATCACGCCGGGTGACGTGCAGGACATGGCCGAGACCTTTGCCGGTAACGCCATGCCCGAGGGTGCCGAGCCTTTGTCTCAGCTCTATTCCGGGCATCAGTTTGGGCATTACAACCCACAATTGGGCGATGGTCGTGCGGTGTTGCTGGGCGAAACCTTGGGCACTGACGGAGAGCGGCGGGATATTCAGCTCAAAGGATCGGGCCGCACGCCGTTTTCCCGCAATGGTGACGGGCGTGCATGGCTGGGGCCGGTGTTGCGCGAATATGTGGTGTCCGAGGCGATGCATGCGCTGGGCGTACCGACCACGCGCGCGCTGGCAGCGGTCGAAACCGGAGAGGTCGTGCTGCGTGAAGGACCGATGCCCGGTGCAGTGTTGACTCGCGTGGCGCGCAGCCATTTGCGCGTGGGCACCTTTCAGGTTTTTGCCGCGCGCGGGCAGTTGGACGATCTGCGCAAACTGACCCAATACGCTATCGACCGTCACTATCCGCAGGCTGATGGCCCCATGGGCCTGCTGCGCCATGTGCGCGACGCACAGGCGCGCCTGATCGCGGCCTGGATGAGCGTGGGCTTCATTCACGGTGTCATGAACACCGACAACAGCTCGATCGCGGGAGAGACAATAGACTATGGGCCTTGCGCCTTCATGGATCAGTATCACCCCAATACAGTTTTCAGCTCAATCGATCAGTTTGGGCGCTACGCCTATTCCAACCAGCCCGACATTGCCGTGTGGAACCTGGCGCAGCTGGCCACAGCGCTGATCCAGCAATATGACGACAAGGAAGCCGCCGTAGAAGAAGCGACCGAGATCGTTCACGCCATGCCCGACCTGTTGCAAGCGGAATGGCTTGCGCGGTTTCGGGCCAAGATCGGGTTGACCACATCCGAGGAAGGGGATCAGACGCTTATCTCGGACCTGCTGAAACGCATGGCCGAGGAACAGGCGGATTTCACCAACACCTTCCGGGCTTTGGCTGGGGATGCGGCCCGCGATCAATTCACCAATCCCGAAGCCTTTGACAACTGGGCCGAAGGCTGGCAGGCGCGTCTGACGCGCGAGGCTGATCCCGTTGCGACGATGACAGCGGCCAACCCGGCCTTTATCCCGCGCAATCACCGCATCGAACAGATGATCTCGGCGGCGGTGCAGGGGGATTATACGCTATTTGACCGGCTGAATACGGTTTTGGCGCAACCTTATCTGGACCAGCCGGAAAACGAGGATCTGCACCGTCCACCCAGCGCGACTGAGGTGGTTCAGGCCACGTTCTGCGGCACCTGAGACCGGCCGCGGATCTCAAAGCTCAGGCAGGCCTCAGACTCGTCTATCGGCATGGTCGGGGAAATCACGCCGCTATCAGCCAGCATGACAGATTCACGTTTCAGCCTGATTTCGCGGCCCGCTTCGGATTTTACATAGGTGCCCGAGGTGCTGCGGTCGGTCAGGATCAGTTTGCCCGCCTTCATGCTCAGCACCGCATGCATCCGTGACACCCAGGGTTGCTGCAGCACGACATCGCAATCGGGCGCGCGGCCGATGGTCAGCTCACCATTGTCACCACACCACCAGACACTGTCTTTATAGCGCAGATGCAGGGTCAGACCCGCATGGGGCTTCCAGTTGGTCTCGGACCGTCCAAAATTTGTGGGCAGACGGGTCTGGAAAATCATGTCCGAAGTGGGGTCGACAAGCGAGAATGCGGGCAGGGGCTCGGCCACGCCTTTCAGGCTGAGCCGCCCAAGGGGCTTGAGCATGGACCGGTGTTCCGGGTGCAAAAGCTTGGCGGCGGCCTCGCTGACACAAGCCTCGCCGGGGTTGGCCGCCGTGGCAAAGCGCGCGGTGACGTTGACCGCCTCGCCATAGATGCCGCGCTCGCCGATGACGATGGGGCCTGAATGCATCCCTACATGCACTTGCAGAACCGTTTCCTCATCCGGCTCAACCAGTTTTAGGGCGGCTTTGAGCGCGGCGTTTGGGTCGTCGAAAAAGCTTAGGACATCGTCGCCTTTCTGGCCAACGGGCACACCTCCGAAAGACAGCAGCACGCGCCGCAGATGGTCGATCTTAAGCTGGATCAGGCGCTGCGCCTCATCATCACCTACCGCATTGTACAATGGAGTGCTGCCAGCGATATCTGCGATGATCATGGTTGCGAATTTGGAATCTACGTCCAATTTCGGGGTCCTCTTCGGGTCGGGTCAGCCGTATCGACGATCATACCAGTCGCGTTTTCGTGGACTACAGTCCTAGGATAGGAAAATCCGTGTTTCAAATTAAACTTCAGGTTCTGCGTGATTGCATAGCGCGCCTGTGGCAAAAAATCGAGTTGTAATGGTGCGTGGGCCTGACATGCTTGGCTGGGTTTGGATGATCTGAGACATGATGAAACGCGAAAAGACTGTCAGGCTGGCCAGCTACAATATCCAGAAATGCCTTGGCATGGATTTTCGCCGCCAACCGCAGCGGACGCTGCAGGTGATCGACAGTATGAAGGCCGATATCGTTGTGCTGCAAGAGGCCGACAAACGTCTGCCGCCGCGCCCCGCCGCCTTACCGCATTTCATGCTGGACGAGGCAGGCTGGCAGATCGTCGACCTGGGAGGCGCGGGCAGTCTGGGCTGGCACGGAAATGCGGTGATCTGGCGGGGCGACGGGATGAACGTACGACAGACTGGTCATCACGACTTGCCCGGGCTTGAACCCCGCGGGGCTGTACGGGTCGAGTTTGACACGCCCATAGGACCGCTGCGTGTGATGGGAATGCATTTGGGCTTGTTGCCCGCCTCGCGCCGACAGCAGATTACCCATCTGCGCCATTGCGATGCAGGCCTGTCTCAGATGCCAACTGTCTGGGCCGGAGATTTCAACGAATGGTCCCGCCAACCGGTTCTGGATCATCTGGCTCCCGATATGAGCTTCCTGCCTCCGGTTCCCAGCTTCCCAGCGGCCCGGCCGCTGGGCGCGTTGGACCGGATTGCGCTGGGCTCGGGCCTGCAAGCTGCCGCGCATGGTGTTCAGACTGCGCGGCCCGCGCATATCGCGTCGGACCACCTGCCGGTCTGGGTCGACCTTCACCGCGCTGCTTAAGGCGCATTTCCGCTGTGGCGCAGTGCGCACAGACGTATTAAGACAGATACCCGAACAGTTCCGAGAGTCACCATGTCCGATACGATCATCGCCCGCTGCGAAGCCAAAGGTCTGCGTATGACGGGTCAGCGCCGCACCATCGCCCACGTGCTGGAACAAAGCGCAGATCACCCGGATGTCGAGGAACTTTATACCCGCGCTTCGGCTGTGGATGAGGGGATTTCCATAGCTACGGTCTATCGCACGGTGAAGCTGTTTGAAGAGGCCGGCATTCTGGAACGGCTGGAATTCGGCGATGGCCGTGCCCGGTACGAAGACGCCGAGCGGGACCACCACGACCACCTGATCGACATGCAATCGGGGCAGGTCATCGAGTTCGTCGACCCCGAGATCGAGGCGCTTCAGGAAAAAATCGCCGCCAAGCTGGGGTATCGCCTCAAGGGCCACAGGCTGGAGCTTTACGGCGTGCCACTGGATCAGGACTGACGATCACCAAACGCGATTGGCAGCGCCACGTTAATTCATATTTCGCGGCGGGATAAAGCTTGCGACCGCGCTCATATTGCGGTTGTGGTTAGATGTCTGACGCGGCTTTGACCGCGCGCCACGGAAACGGCTCATGAACAATGTAAACGGCATCTTGCTGCTTGTCGGATCGATGGCAGCTTTTGCAATCGAGGATATGTTTATCAAACACCTGTCGGTCAGCGTGCCGACCGGGCAGATCCTGGTTGTGCTCGGCGTCGTGTGTGGGGTGGCTTTCGCGCTTTTGACCGCAGCCTCGCGCAAACGAATCTTTGAACCGGCGGCGTGGAAGGCGGTGCCTTTGATCAGAGCGTCGACCGAAGGCGTTGCCGCGGTTGCTTTTGTGACCGCTCTGTCTTCGATTGACCTGTCGACGGTGGCAGCCGTGTTTCAGGCGTTGCCTCTGGTCATCACCATGGGGGCTGCATTGTTTCTGGGCGAAACTGTGGGCTGGCGGCGCTGGAGCGCAATCGGTGTTGGCTTCGTCGGCGTGTTGATGATCATCCGCCCGGGGTTGGAGGGATTCCAGCCCGAGACGCTTCTGGTGATCCTTTCCGTTGTCTTGATCGCAGCGCGGGATCTGATCACACGGCGGCTGGATACAAGAGTGCCCTCAACCGTCGTGGCGATGCAGGCCTATCTGAGCGCGACCCTGGCCGGTGCGGTGCTGATGGTCTGGGCAGATCAACCGGTTGCGCCGCTGCAATCGGCGCATGTCTTTCCCTATCTGGCTGCGTTCCTATCCAGCATGTTGGGCTATTACGGTATCGTTGCGGCCATGCGGGTGGGCGAGGCGTCTGCAATGATGCCGTTCCGCTATACGCGGCTTGTGTTCTCGATGATCGCGGGGATGCTGATGTTCAACGAGCGCCCGGATGCGCTGACCCTGGCAGGGGCCAGCCTGATTATCGCCTCAGGTCTTTACACCTTTGTCCGCGAACGCCGTTTGGCCAGACAGCTGGCCATCGCCTGACCCGTTTGATGCAATTCCCCGGGTGTTAGCCCTAAAGGCAGGAAAATATGCCTGTTAGCGATAACGTGACCGGTTTACTTTCCGCCGGTTGCTGCTATGACGCGTGCAACCGACTGCAGCCATAGGGACAGACCTGATGAGCACCATTATCGACATCCATGCACGAGAAATTCTGGACAGCCGGGGCAACCCGACCGTCGAGGTCGACGTCATTCTGGAAGACGGCACCATGGGCCGCGCGGCCGTGCCCTCGGGCGCCTCAACCGGTGCCTATGAGGCGGTTGAAAAGCGCGACGGTGACAAGACCCGGTATATGGGCAAGGGCGTTCTGGAAGCAGTTGCCGCCGTTAACGGTGAAATTGCCGAAGAACTGGTTGGCTTTGACGCGACCGAGCAGGTGGCAATTGACCAGGCGATGATCGATCTGGACGGGACCGACAACAAAGGCCGTCTGGGTGCGAACGCCATTCTGGGGGTCTCGCTGGCCACGGCCAAAGCGGCGGCGGATTTCACCACGCAGCCCTTATACCGCTATGTCGGGGGTACCTCAGCGCGCATCCTGCCGGTGCCGATGATGAACATCATAAACGGGGGCGAGCACGCCGACAACCCGATCGACATTCAGGAATTTATGATCATGCCCGTCTCGGCCAGCAATATCCGCGAGGCGGTGCGCATGGGATCCGAGGTGTTCCACACGCTGAAGAAAGAGCTTTCGGCAGCGGGTCTGGCCACCGGCGTCGGCGACGAAGGCGGGTTTGCTCCCAACATCGCCTCGACCCGTGAAGCATTGGATTTCATTCTGAAATCCATCGAAAAGGCCGGGTACAAGCCGGGTGATGAAATCCACCTGGCGCTGGATTGCGCTGCGACCGAATATTACAAGGACGGCAAATACGTCCTGTCGGGCGAAGGCAAAACCCTGACTTCCGAGGAAAACGCCGCCTATCTGGCTGCGCTGGTGAACGACTATCCGATCATCTCGATCGAAGACGGTATGTCCGAGGATGACTGGGACGGCTGGAAAGCGCTGACCGACTCCATCGGCGATAAGGTACAGCTGGTGGGTGACGATCTTTTTGTGACCAACCCGGCACGTCTGGCCGAGGGTATCAAGCGCGGCTCTGCCAACTCGATGCTGGTCAAAGTGAACCAGATCGGTTCGCTGACAGAAACTCTGCGCGCCGTCGATATGGCCCACCGCGCGGGTTACACCAACGTCATGTCGCATCGCTCGGGCGAGACCGAGGATGCGACCATTGCCGATCTGGCGGTCGCCACCAATTGCGGTCAGATCAAAACCGGCTCGCTGGCGCGGTCGGACCGGTTGGCGAAATACAACCAGCTGATCCGCATCGAGGAATCGCTGGGCGAGGTTGCCGAATACGCCGGACGTTCGATCCTGCGCACCTGAGCCTTTAGTTGATACGGTGATCCTCAAGCTTGGCTCGGGGATCGCGTTCCATCAAAGCTATTACACCTTAAACGCCGGACCAGCTTGAAGCGGTCCGGCGTTTGTGTTGGGTACATCACGATTTTCGGCTGGTGCTGATCGGTCAATGCAAAGCCGTTGGGTCCCAACGAATCCTTTTGAATGCGGGATAACCTCTGGTTGCATCGGAGCGGTAATATTTGCCTCTGGGTTTCAAAAAGCGCGATAGAAATTCGGACAACTCCAATTTTTCGTCAGCTCGCCCTACTTTTATCGAGATGTATTTGAGATCGGAACAGGTATAGTTTTCAACGAATTAACAGTGTTCGGGATGTCCGGCGAATCCAATTGGTTCGAAAATTCCGACAATTTTTCAGTTTTGTGTGAACTAGTTCCTAAACACGATCAATCGACGTGACCTAACCTGACTGCAGTGCAGAAAGGAGATCACGATGTCTGTATCCAAATTCCTTCTGATTTGCTCAGTTTCTTCCGTCATGCTTATCGCGGCCTGTTCCGGGCCCAGCACCTATCCGATCACGGGGATCGCCGCTTCGGCCTCGGATCCGGTGATGGATATGGAAATGCCCGGCGTGAATATGGGCATCCCGACACACTAAAGCGCCTTGCTCATCAGCATATAGCGATCCCGGGGTTTGAAGCCGGTCCGCAGATACAGCTTGTTGGCGCTTTCATTGGTCCGATCGACCTCAAGATGCAGGGCGGTCAGACCCGCACCTGCCAGCGCCTTGGGCAATTCAAGTAAAACTTCGGTCGCGATCCCGCGACCGCGGACAGCAGGGCGGATGTAAATCTCGTCGATGAACCCGTCCATGCCGCCAAACTCGACCGACCAGCCAAAGGTCAGGATGAGATAGCCCAACGGCGCGCGCGACGGACCGATCAGATAGATGCAGCCATGCGGAATGCCGTCCAGCAAAGGGGACAGCGCCGCGCGGCGCGTGTCAGCGTCCTGATCAATACCTTCCTCGGCATGAAAGGCCGACACAAGGGTCATCAGGCGATCAAGATCCTCGGGGCGGGCCAACCGCAGGGCGGCGCTCATAACCGGGCCAGTCGTTCGGTGAGCAATTTGAAAAATCCATCGGCGTCAACATCACTGATAAACAGCGCATTGGGTGCATGGTCGGTCACGCCCCACCAATCGGCCACCGTCATGCCCATAGTGAGGGGAGACGTGGTTTCGATCTGCACATTGACGAAACGACCCGAGAACAACTCGGGCTGGATCAGGTAGGCGGTGACACAAGGATCATGCAGCGGTGCACCGTCCGAGCCGTATTTCTCTTTATCGAAGCGTTCGAAGAAATCGGTCATTTCAGCCACCGCATGACCGACCTTCGAATCCAGCGCGCGGAATGCATCGTTGCGATGTGGCGTGACCAGCGCGTCATGGGTCACATCCAGTGGCATCACCACAATGTCTGCGCCCGATTTGAACACGATATCAGCCGCTTGTGGATCAACGTAAATGTTGAATTCCGCTGCCGGAGTGATGTTTCCAACCTCAAAATAAGCGCCACCCATCAGCACGATCTGCTGTACGCGCTCGACAATGTCGGGGGCTTTTTCAAACGCGGTGGCGATGTTGGTCAGCGGTCCCAGCGGGCAAAGCGTAACCGTGCCGGGCGGCTGCGCGCGCAGGGTGTCGATGATGAAATCCACCCCGTGCCCATCTGTCAGTGGCATTTCAGGGTCAGGCAGCACAGGGCCATCCAGCCCGGTTTTGCCGTGCACGTGTTCTGCCGTGACCAGTTCGCGGTTCATCGGGCGGTCGCAGCCAGCATAGACCGGGATATCGGGGCGACCGGCCAGCTCGCAGACGATGCGGGCGTTCTTGGCGGTCAGCTCCAAAGGGACATTGCCTGCGACAGCGGTCAGCCCCAGCACCTCGATCTCATCGGGGCTTGCCAACGCCAGCAGAATGGCCACCGCGTCGTCCTGTCCGGGGTCGGTGTCGATGATGATCTTGCGCGCTGCCATGGCTTGCCTCCGGGCTGTCAGAGCGCGGACACTCGCAAGTGCCGCCGATCTTGTCCAGTTGTTTTACGCCTCGCTGCGCGCAGGAGTGGGCGTTGCAGGCGAGAGTTTGCCATTGGCCCGGTGTTCTTCGGTTTTGACCGCGTCCCACAGTGCGTCCATTTCTTCAAGTGTGCTTTCAGATGGGGTTCGGCCCCGTTCGGCCAGCCGGGCCTCGACCTGTCCAAACCGGCGGGCGAATTTGGCGTTGGTGCGGCGTAGTGCAGCTTCGGGTTCGATGCCCAGATGACGGCCCAGATTGACGATGACGAACAGAAGATCACCGAACTCATCCTCCAACGCGTCCGCATCCATCTGGTCGCGTGCCTCTTCCAACTCGGCGGCTTCTTCGGTGATCTTGGCCAGCACATGGCTGGCATCGGGCCAGTCAAACCCCACGCGGGCTGCACGTTTTTGCAGCTTATGCGCCCGCAGAAGGGCGGGCAGGTTGGCGGCAACCCCGTCCAAAGCGCCTTTCTGTGCCTTGCCTGCGCGTTCGGCGGCCTTGATCGTTTCCCAATCCTGTACCTGTTGTTCGGCGGATTTATCGCGGGATTCCTCGCCGAAGACATGCGGGTGCCGGGCCACCATCTTGTCTGACATGGTGCGCACCACATCCTGAAAGGTGAAATGCCCGGCCTCTTCGGCCATCTGAGCGTGAAAGACCGATTGGAACAGCAGATCGCCCAATTCGCCCTTCAGCTCATCATAGGCCTCGCGTTCGATGGCATCGGCGACCTCGTAGGCCTCTTCAATCGTATAGGGCGCGATACTGGCGAAATCCTGTTCGATATCCCAGGGGCATCCGGTCTGTGGATCGCGCAGGCGGCGCATGATTTCCAGCAGACGTTCGATACCTGCATCGCTGTCGTGGATCAGAGAGTTTTCCGCCATTGCGCCGCCTTTCATTCCCGTGTCAGATGCATCCATTCCGCAGCTTGGATCAGGAGTCCACCCCAGATGCCCGTCGTCAACCGAATTGCCGATTTCTCAGCCGATATGACCGCATGGCGGCGGCATTTGCATACGGTTCCCGAGCTGGCCTTTGATTGCCATCAGACTGCGGCTTTTGTGGCCGAAAGGTTGCGCGAATTCGGCGTGGATGAGCTGCACGAGGGTATTGCTCAGACGGGTCTGGTCGCAATCATCAACGGGCAGGGCAAGGGGCCAACCATTGGGCTGCGCGCCGATATGGATGCGCTGCCGATCACCGAGGAAACCGGCGTCGACTACGCCTCGACCAATCCCGGTAAGATGCACGCCTGTGGTCACGACGGGCATACCACGATGTTGCTGGGGGCCGCACGCTATTTGGCCGAGACCCGGAATTTCCGGGGTCGGGTGGCCCTGATCTTTCAACCTGCCGAGGAAGACGGCGGCGGAGCCGGTGTCATGGTCGAAGAAGGCATCATGGACCGGTGCGATATTTCTCAGGTCTATGCGCTGCACAATGCGCCGGGCTTTGTCGAAGGGTCATTCTATACAACGCCCGGACCGATCATGGCGGCGGTGGATACGTTTGACATTCATATTCAGGGCAAGGGCGGTCACGGTGCCATGCCGCACGAGACCTGCGATCCGGTGATGGCGGCTTGCGGCATTGCACAGGCGATCCAGACCATTGTCAGCCGCAACCATTACGCGCTGGATGATCTGGTGGTCTCGGTGACACAGATCCACACCGGCACGGTCAACAATGTGATCCCGGATACCGCCTATATCAACGGCACCGTGCGCAGCTTTGACCCATCGGTGCAAAAGATGGTCATGCGGCGCATGGCCGAGATCGTCGAAGGCCAGGCCAAAGCTTACGGGGTGGAAGCGCGTCTGGATTATGACGTCAACTACCCGGCCACGATCAACGACGCCGAGAAAGCCGACTTCGCAGCCGAGGTCGCCCGCGAGATTTCAGGCAAGGACCGCGTCACCGGCAATACTGGCCGTGAAATGGGGGCCGAGGATTTCTCCTACATGCTGCAAGAGCGCCCCGGTGCGTATCTGTTTTTGGGGCAGGGTGATGGCGCCGGGCTGCACCACCCAAAGTACAATTTCAATGATGAGGTCGCACCGGTGGGGGCCTCGTTCTTTGCGCGCATTGTTGAGCGCGCGCAGCCACTGAGCTGAGGGGATCGGGCATGGCATTGGAAGACGCAAAGAACCAGGTGGACGAAGCCTTCACCAATCCCGACCTCAAAGGTCTGTCGTATGAAAACACCTTTGGCGGCGCGACCTCGTTCCTGCGGCGTCTTTATACCAAAAATTTGAACGGCGTAGATATTGCCGTAACCGGCGTGCCCTTTGATCAGGCGGTCACGAACCGACCCGGTACCCGGCTGGGGCCACGTGCGATCCGAGAGGCCAGCGCCCTGCAATCCCCCGATGCGCCCTATGGTTGGCCGTTTGACGCGCTCAGCGAGCTTGCCATCGTGGACTATGGCGATGTGGCCTATGATTACGCCAATATCCCGGCCTTTCCAGACACGTTGACCGACCATATCCGCGCCATCCTGGCCGCCGATGTGGCGTCTGTCGCGCTTGGTGGGGATCACTATATCAGCTTTCCGATCCTGAAAGCCTATGCCGAGAAATACGGGCCGATGTCGCTGCTGCAGTTTGACGCCCATACCGATACCTGGGCCGATGACGATATGAGCCGCGTGGATCACGGGACGATGTTCTACAAGGCGGTGAAGTCGGGGATCGTGGACCCGAAGCGCTCGGTTCAGGTGGGGATTCGCACCACCAACGAAGACACGCTGGGCGTCAACATTATCGATGCGCGCAAGGTTTACGAATCCGGCCCGGCGGTGGTGGCGCAAAAGATCAAAGGCATCCTGGGCGATAGCCCGGTTTATCTGAGCTTTGACATCGACGGGCTGGACCCGGCCTTTGCCCCCGGCACCGGCACACCGGTTTGGGGTGGGCTCAGTTCGATCCAGGCGCAAATCATCCTGCGCGACATTGCCGGGATCAATATCAAAGGCGGCGACGTGGTTGAGGTTTCGCCACCCTACGACACATCGGGCGCAACAGCGATTGCAGGGGCACATGTGGCGACGCAGATTATCTGCCTGTTGGGCTGGGACAAGCTTGTGCGCCCTTAACCTTTGGTTAGCCATAGCTCTGATAAGTATTTGTTTAGTAACAGGCCCGGGTGGAAGAGGCGCAGGATATGACAGAGTTTAATCAACCTCTCAGCGGCAATGAGCTGGCGCGGTTTTCGGGGCCGAATACTTTCATGCGCTTGCCGCAGGCGCAGGCTTTGGACGGGTTGGATGTGGCGGTGCTGGGGATACCGATGGATATCGGCACCTCGTGGCGGTCGGGCACACGGTTCGGGCCCAAGCAAATCCGCGCCGAAAGCGCGATGATCCGGCCCTATAACATGGCAACTTTCGCGGCCCCTTTCGACAGCCTGCAAATCGCGGATATCGGCGATCTGGCGATCAATACCTTCTCGCTGGCGGACAGTCTGAAGATCATCAAGAACAGCTATGACGGCATTCTGGCGCAGAATGTGATCCCGGTGGCAATGGGCGGCGATCACTCGATCACCCTGCCGATCCTGCGGGCGATTGCAGGGAAATACGGACCCGTGGCTCTGGTCCATGTGGATGCTCATGCCGATGTGAACGATGAGATGTTTGGCGAGCGTGAAACCCATGGCACCGTGTTCCGCCGCGCCTATGAGGAAGGGCTGATCGTGCCCGACAAGACCTTTCAGATCGGCATTCGCGGCTCTGGCTATGCCGCCAGCGACTTTACCGAGGCGCAGGGCTGGGGGTTCCAGCAATTCCCTGCGTGGGAGCTGTGGCAACAGAACCTGACCGAGATCGGTGCGCGCATTCGCAAAACCGTGGGTGATCACCCGGTTTACGTCACCTATGACATCGACAGTCTGGACCCGGCATATGCCCCCGGCACCGGTACGCCCGAGATTGCGGGCCTGACCACGCCGCAGGCATTGCAATTGATCCATGCGCTCAAGGGCATAAACCTTGTGGGCTGTGATCTGGTCGAGGTTTCGCCGCCCTATGATCCCTTGGGCAATACGGCGCTGACGGCGGCCAATCTCTTGTTTGAACTTTTGTGCATCCTGCCCGGCGTGACGTCACGATAGCCTGCGCCTTGTCTTGCCCGGCGACGCGATACGACTAGGCTGTGCCCCAAAAGGGTTTGCGCGAGATGAGGACCATGTTGCTTGCCATATTCATAGCTGCCGTGATCGTGGTATTGGGCTTTGTCCGGCTGGCCCCATCCGATCCCGCGCGTTGGCATGTTCCACCGCAGGCCCAGGCCGATCGGGACTTGCCCAAAGGCGTTCTACGTGTGTCTGAAACCGGCCCGGAGGGGCTGGCCCAACTGGACCGGATCGCGCAGGCCACACCACGCACAACGGTTTTGGCGGGCAGCGTGGAGCAGGGGATGGTGACCTATATCACCCGCACCAAACTCTTCGGCTTTCCCGATTACACCACGGTTCAGCAGGATGGTGATACGCTACGGATCTATGCCCGCCTACGATTTGGCCGCAGGGATTTCGGCGTCAACCGAGACCGGGTCGAGCGCTGGCTTGCTTTGTTGCAGCCCTGACGACAAACACCCCTCTTGCACCTCGCGCCACATGGGCACGTTCAGGGACATCTGACATTGGGCGGTGAACATGCGGCCATCGACCTGCAGGCAGATCAATTCCCCCAATTCGATGCGGGTGCCTGATGTGTCGGTGCAATAGCAGTCGCGGGTCTTGCCATCCGGGCCGATATAGTCGGCCAAGGCCGGGCTGGAACTCAGAAGAAGCGCAAGGATTATTCGTTTCATAGCAGCAAGCTTAGCATGATGTGGCCCTTGACCAAAGCCCCCGGATGGGACACACCCCCGTGATGATCCCCGAAGAACGACTTGAACAGATCACACAGCGGTTTCAATACCTCGAGGCGGCCATGGCCGATGGGGCCTCGGGCGCAGATATTGCGGTTTTGGCCAAGGAATATTCCGACCTCAAGCCGGTGGTTGACCAGATCAGCCAATGGCGTCAGCTGGTGTCGGATCTGACTGAGGCGCAGGCGATGCTGGCCGATCCGGATATGAAGGAACTGGCCGAGGAAGAGATCCCTCAGCTGCAGGCCCAGATCCCAGAGGCCGAGCATGCGTTGCAACTGGCCCTGTTGCCCCGCGATGAAGCTGACGCGCGCCCCGCGATGCTTGAGATTCGCCCCGGCACCGGTGGGGACGAGGCCGCCTTGTTTGCCGGTGATCTGCTGCGCATGTATCAGCGCTATGCTGAGGCGCGGGGCTGGCAGTTCGAGATCATCGAAGAACAGGCCTCGGATCTGGGGGGCATCAAAGAGGTGGTCGCCCATATCAAGGGGGACAATGTCTTTGCCCGGATGAAATACGAATCCGGCGTGCACCGGGTGCAACGTGTACCAGAAACCGAAAGTGGTGGGCGCATCCATACCTCTGCAGCCACCGTGGCCGTTCTGCCCGAGGCCGAGGATGTGGACATCCAGATTGACGCCAATGACATCCGCATCGACACGATGCGCAGTTCGGGCGCGGGAGGGCAGCATGTCAACACCACCGACTCGGCGGTACGGATCACGCACCTGCCCAGTGGGATCGTGGTGACCAGCTCTGAGAAATCTCAGCACCGCAACCGCGAGATTGCCATGCAGGTGCTGAAAACCCGGCTTTATGATCTGGAACGCCAACGGATTGACAGCGAACGTTCGGCAGATCGGGCCAGTCAGGTGGGCTCGGGTGACCGGTCCGAGCGGATCCGGACCTATAACTTCCCGCAGGGCCGCATGACCGATCACCGCATAAACCTGACGCTTTATAAGCTGGACCAGGTGATGCAGGGCGATCTGGATGAGGTGATCGACGCGCTGACTGCCGATGATCAGGCGCGGCTGCTGGCTGAGATGGCGTTATGATCGCTGCTTTGACAGCAGCGCAGGCCATGGTGGCTGCCACCGCGCGGCTGCGGGCTGCAGGCGTGCCTGACCCGGCGCGCGATGCCCGCTTGCTGTTGGCCCATGCGGCCAAAGTTGAGGCCAGCCGCGTGACTCTGATTGCGCCAGAAGAACTGGCGCCGGATATCGCCGAACGCTATGACCAGTTGATTTCGCTGCGCGCCATTCGTGTGCCGGTTTCGCATCTTTTGGGCGAACGTGAGTTCTATGGCCGCAGGTTCCGTGTCAGCGGCGATGTCCTGGACCCGCGCCCGGAAACCGAAGCGCTGATCGAAGCGGCGCTGAGCGAACCCTTCGATCATGTATTGGATCTGGGCGTCGGCTCGGGCTGTATACTCATCACGCTGCTGGCAGAACGCGCCAGCGCCACGGGTGTCGGCGTGGATCTGAGCGAAGCCGCCTGCTTGCAGGCCAGCGCCAATGCCGTGCAGCACAATGTGCAAAACCGGGCCGAGATCCTGCAATCGAACTGGTTCGAAAGCGTTGAGGGGCAATTTGACCTGATCGTTTCGAACCCACCCTACATTGCGCAGGATGAGATGGATGACCTTGCACCCGAGGTGCGCGATCACGAACCGCGCCTCGCCCTGACCGATGAAAGCGACGGGCTGGAGGCCTATCGCCAGATTGCGGCTGCAGCGCCGGATTATCTGACCAAAGGCGGCCGGCTGCTGGTCGAGATCGGGCCAACTCAGGCGCGCGCCGTGTCTTCCTTGTTTGATGCGTCAGGGCTGGCCGATATTCG
Source organism: Ruegeria sp. HKCCA5839 (assembly GCF_013035585.1). NCBI lineage: Bacteria > Pseudomonadati > Pseudomonadota > Alphaproteobacteria > Rhodobacterales > Roseobacteraceae > Ruegeria > Ruegeria sp. HKCCA5839. The sequence continues at coordinate 210,982 of NZ_WQIE01000001.1, forward strand.
CGTCATTCCTGATCTGGACGGGCGCGATCGGGTTGTCGGCGCAAAATTGCCAGAAAAATAGGGTAGGCAAGGGCCAAATTGTGCCGCTTTATGTAAAAAAGCTGCGAAAAAACCGACAAACCCCTTGTCTGCGCGCGCTGGACATGCTTACTCAATAACAGTCGGCGAGGTTGATGCTGTTCCAGCTCACCCCTGACGCCAAGCCCAAAAGTCGATCATTCGTTACGGCACATGCCTTTGAGCAGCGTAAAGAACGGGTGGATCGACAGCGAATGACAAGGCTGATGTAAAGTAGATGAGATCTTCCAAATCCCGCTCGCGGGCCAAGAATAACCGCAATCGTCCCTCTGGTGGTAACGTTGTAAACCGGGTTTTCGACAGCTCGGGCCCCGAAGGCAAAGTGCGTGGCACGCCGCAGCAAATTATTGATAAATACAATCAGTTGGCGCGCGATGCTCAACTGGCGAACGATCGCGTGGCGGCTGAGAATTTCCAGCAACACGCCGAGCATTACCTGCGTCTGCTCAGCGAGGCACAACGCGAGATGGAAGCGCGCCGCGAAGAGCAGGAGCGCCAGAACCGCGAGCGTCAGGCCGAGCGTGACCGCGAGCGCGCAGAACGTCAGGAGCGCGAAGCTGCCGCCCGTCAGGCCGACCCTGCTGAGACACCGCAGCCCGAAGTGATGGATTTTGCCGCAGCCGAGGCCGCTCCGGAAAGCGGGTTGGTGGAAACACCCGAAAGCAAAGGTGCCGAAACAGCGGTGCCTGAGAAAAAGGAAAAGCCTGCCCGCAAACCGCGCGCGCGCAAGCCCAAAGCCGCGCCAGCGGAAGAGCCTGCACCAACCGATCCCGGTGATGCGCCAGAAGCAGCGGAATAAGGTATAGTCCTGAAAGCAAAGCCCCGAGGGTCAGGCCCGGGGCTTTTTTCTTGCCTTCAGTCTTTTTTGAGTTCTCGGGCTAACGCACAGAATGCCTCAAGCGGGATCTGTTCGGCACGGTCGGTCGGTTGGATACCTGCCGTGCGCAGACGGTCTTCGATATCCGGGGCGAGGCCCTTGAGCGAAGCGCGCAGCATCTTGCGGCGCTGATTGAAAGCAGCAGCGACAACTCGCGACAATGTAGCGGCGTCAGCCGGATAGCGTGGCGTGGGCAGGGCAGTCAGATGTACAACCGCGCTGGACACTTTTGGGGGTGGAGTAAAGGCTCCGGGCGGCAGTGACATTGCGATGCGTGCGTCAGCCCGCCATTGCGCCAGTAAGGCGAGGCGGCCGTAGGCTTTGCTGCCGGGCTGCGCCACGATGCGGTCTGCCACTTCGCGTTGGAACATCAAGGTCAGGCTTTGCCAGAAGGGTGGCCAAGCGGGTGGCGTGAGCCAACGCACCAGCAATTCCGTGCCAACGTTGTATGGCAGGTTGGCGGCGACGCGAATGGGTGGCGTGAGATGCGCCATCGGGTCGATCTCCAATGCGTCCCCGTTGATCACCTCAAGTCGGCCCGGATAGGCGGCGGCAATCTCGTTCAGCGCGGCGATGCAGCGGGTGTCCTTTTCCACAGCCACCACTTTGCGCGCACCTTCGGACAAAAGCCCACGGGTCAACCCGCCCGGGCCGGGGCCGATTTCCAGCACGTCGCATTGGGTCAAATCCCCCGCTTGACGGGCGATCTTGGCGGTCAGGTTTAGATCCAGTAGAAAGTTCTGGCCCAGCGATTTGCGCGCGGAAAGCTGATGGGTCGCGATGACCTCACGCAGAGGGGGCAGGGTGTCGATTGCGCTCATGATCGGGTTCCCGTGACGCGTTCCCGTTGGACTATGCCAGGAAACTTTAGGCCTCCAGCGGGGATATTTTCAGCCACACTAAGGTTCAAGAGCTTAGTGCCATATGTTGCGCGCGCTTAAGCGCTTCGATCAGGCTTGTGGGATTGGCGATGCCCTGACCCGCGATATCCAGTGCGGTCCCATGATCTGGCGAGGTGCGGATGAAGGGCAGGCCCAGGGTGATGTTCACGCCTCGGTCGAAATCCAGCGTTTTGATCGGGATCAGGGCTTGGTCGTGATACATGGCAATCGCCGCGTCATAGCGGCTTCGCGCAGCGGCGTGGAACATGGTGTCTGCGGGATGAGGGCCGGTGACGGTGGCATTTTCAATGTGGACGTCAGCCAGCAAGGGTGCAATCCAGCCCAGCTCTTCCTGACCCATTTTGCCACCTTCGCCTGCATGGGGGTTTAGCCCGGCGACCGCAAGGCGCGGATGCTTTATGCCAAACTGCCGCCGGAGGCCGCGTGCGGTGATCTCGAGCGTGTCGCGCAGCAGATCCGGGGTCAGCGCCTTGGGCACGTCGGACAAGGCGATATGAATTGTGGTGGGGACCACGCGCAGCGCATCGCAGGCCAACATCATGACCACTCGATCGCATCCGGCAAGTGCGGCGAGAAACTCGGTATGGCCGGGATAGGCAAACCCGGCACCATCGATCAGGGCCTTTTTGTGGATTGGCGCTGTACACAGGGCCGAGGCCGCACCGCTTTGGGTCAGGGCCACACCTTGTTCGATCGCCGCGATCACGGATGCCGCATTGCGCGGATCGGGTTGTCCGAGGGTGTTGGGCGCGGGGAAGTCGATCTGCCAGACGGGCAGCGCATGGGCGCTGATGGTGTTTGCTTGGGCAAGATCGGTGATCTGTTCCGCTGGCGTGCCCGCTGGCAGATGCGAAGCATCGCCTAGATAGACAAAGGGGCAGCGGTCACGCAGAGCATCCCAGGCTTTGGCGGCGATTTCGGGACCAATGCCCGCAGGCTCTCCGCAGCTAAGGGCGATTGGGGCGGTCATTCTTCGATGATCACGGCCTCGGCGCGCAGCTGGGACAGCAAGCTGTCAGCAAAGGCCGACAGGCGCTGTTGCGTCAGAGCATTGGCAACATCTGCTCTTGAAGTGTCCTCTCCCAAATCGCGGGTTCGGTTACACAGCATCAGAAACATCAGCGTTTGACCGTTATTGCGCGTGAGCGCCGTTGAAACCTCATTCGGGTCGAGCTTGGCCAATTCAAGCGCAACATCGCTCGGGATCTCACCGGGCGCGGCGGTAACGCGTTCAAGAACCTCACTGGGTTGATCCTTGGCAACACCATATAGGTCGTCACAAGTGTCAATCTCTTCCCTGAGCTGGGCCGCAGCGGAAAGCGCCGCAGAGCTACGGCCGCCGGGGATATAGTAGACAGCGTAATCGATACTGGAATAACTGGGTGCAGATGCCGCAACCTCGCGAAGACCGCGCATTTGAAACAGGGCTATGGCGTTGGGCAGGGACAGGGGCGTGGTAATCTCGCCGGGCCGCAGGCTGATGATCAAAGGCTGAAGCGTCGGAGGAAGGTTGCTGATCGGCAACCAGTCCAGACGACCGCCATTGGACCGGGTCTGAGAGGCGGAATACTGCGCGGCAGCAGACGAAAAGGCCTCTTGCCCTGACAGCGCGGAAATTTCCTGCGCCAAAGCATCAACTTGTGCCAGGTTCTGCTGGTTCACTGGGATAATGATCTCAGACAGAAGAACCTGCAGGCCACCGCTTCCACCTTGGCCCAGGGCGCGGTTGATCTCATCCTCGGTGGGACGGGATTGGGACAGGAAACGCGCGGCCACAAAATCGTTCCACGCAACCTGGTCTTCGATAAAATCCCGGACCGTTTCCTGGTCAACGCCCGCATCGCTTAGCAATTGCAGGAATTGTTCGGGCTCCAACCCGCCGCGCGCGGCGAATTCGTCAATGCCACTCTGGACGGCTTCGGGGCTCGCCTGAATGCCGGCATTGCGCAATACCTGTTTGCGGATCCGATCATCGATCAACGCGCGTCTTACGTCAGCTTCAGTGCTTTCAGGTATGCCCAAGAGTTCAAGAAACAGCTGTCGCTGTTCCAGTTCGTACCAGGTGACGATATCCTGGTTCACTTTTATTGCCGGTGAGAACAGGCTTTGGGCAGCAGACGGCAGAGTCCCCAATGTCAGCGAAACAGATGCCAGCACGGGCAGAGCAAAGCGGCGCAGAAACGCGCCAGGAAACTTGTTGGTACCTAAGATCAACTGCATGCCTTTTTGAACTTCCTGCCACCACCGTCAACGGAATACCCAGTCAGGGCTACGGTAAACCCGAATTCGGTCGAAGGCTCAATAGTCGAGTTTGAGGTGAAACGACGTCTGGCGGTCAAGTCTACTTGAACGCACTCGTTTCTATAGGTGACGCCCAGACCGACGCGGATCGGTTCGGATTCACTGAAATCGTATCGGGCAGATGCGGTCGTGGTCCAACTTTGGTTCACGTTGTAGCGGCCTGAGACCAAGATTTCTGATATTTCATCACCACCGGTTTCGACGGGATCAGGTTCGAGCCAGACATAGCTGCCAGCCAGACCAGCGTCGCCGTTATTCCATGCTGTACGGAACTCAGCTTTGCTGAAGCTGAAATCTCCGTCCAAGAGGCCACGCGCCGAGAACGTCAGGCCGTTGCCATTGTTCAACTGACCGGCAAGCAGCAGATCAGATGACGTCCCTTGCAGGCCTGATGTCAGAGTGAATTCGGGATTGGCCTGTGTCCGAAAGACCTGACCAATTGTGGCCAGCGCGTGCCAGCCGCCCGGCGCATATCGCGACCAGTTCAAGCCAATAGCGGCAGTAGCTGCATCTTCGCGCTGATCTTCGGCTGGAAAACGTGACAGCGACAAAAGGTTGCCCTGATCAAACTCCTGGAACGTGCTTTCTTCGTTTGGAACATCTGTATCCGACACATGCGCCCAGCCGATCTGCGCAATGGGTTCAAGCACTTGTGACGCGCCCGACTGTTCGCGGCGAACCATCGGATAACGCAGCGTGAACGCGGCGCGGGGGGTCGCGCGTGTGATCTGATCGGGGAACTGGCTGTCATTGCGGATGTCAAACGTGTCGACAGAGGCCCCAACCCGGGCTTCGGCCCGCAAACCGGTGGCATAGGTCCAAGACCGCAGCCATTCAGCATCCAGCGTGGCGCGTGCGACGTCGCGACCGGTGACGTCCAGATCACTTGTGCGCTCATGAGCATGGGTCAGGAACGCAAGTTCGACCTCGCCCCCCAGCATGCGCGGGAAAAAGCGTTTGCGATAGTTCAGGTCGAAGACCAACGAAGGAATCTCACTTTGGCTTTCTGAATCCCGGAGGGTTTCGAAATAGATCACACCGGTTTTGAAAGCTGTGTCTCGCTTGATCCGCTCAAGAGCAACTTCACTGCGCAGACGGTCGAAATCCGGAAGCCCGTAATCGGCAAGATAAGCGTTGTCTGACGTGGTCTGGATGTCGAAGGACAGTCTGAAATCATTGTTCAGGTTGAAACGTCCCCGTCCAAACAGATAGCCGCGATTTTCGTCAGGCAGCAGATCATCGCGGGTGAGGGCGCCGTTGAACTCGATACGACCCCGTTTGAACCTTTGCCGATAGCGGAAACCCAGCGTTCGGGTGCTGGATGAGATGTATGGCGACAGAGTCAGATCCTTGTGATCCCCGAGCTTGATGAAATAGGGGACCTGAACACCCGTGCCCAACTGCGAGGTTGTGCGGATTGACGGCACCAGAAACCCGGTGGCGCGGTCCAGGGTCGGATCGGGCAGGCGCAGGACGGGGAAGTAGAAGACGGGTACATCCAGAATGCGAAACTGAGCACCCTCGAAATACAGCTGGCGTTCAAGCTGATCATGGGTGACCTTGCGCGCACGGATCTGCCACAGCGGTGGTTTGCCGTCATCGCAAACCCGGCAGGATGTGGCAGCCACTTTGCTGAACTGCGTATAACGCCCTGCAGCCCGGGTGGCTTGCACCGACGCAATCTGGACCTGTTGGTCAAACACCATCCGGGCACCGGTCAACAAACCGTTGCGCAAACCATTGTCCAATTCGGCGCTGTCGGCCAGCAGGGTCGACTGACCGGCTTGGTCAATGCGAATAGGGCCTTCCAGTTGAAGCTCACCCGTACTGCGGTCATAGACCACGCGCTCGGCTGTCAGCTTTACATCGCCTTGAAACGCCTCGACGTTCCCCTCTGCAACAAGCTTTCGGTCCGGCGTGATAAAGATCTGGTCAGCCACAAGCAGCGCTGGAGCGTCTTGTTGTTCAGTTGCAGACTCTTCTCCAGCGTCTTGAACAGGCTGCGCAACAGACACCATCGAAGTGCTCAGCACCAACGCGGTCGACAAAAGCCATGGCAGCAAACGCGGCATCAACCGTCCTCCGCGTGAAGCAATAGACCCATCGACAGAAGTATGGCCGCAAACGGAGGCGCCCAGGCGGCGACAAAAATAGGGAGTTGCCCGTTCTCGCCTAGGATCTGCGCAAAGTTGCGAATGAAATAAATGGCAAATCCTAAGAGAACTGCGGTTAGTACAGCGATTCCGGTTCCCCCAAAGCGCACATGGCGCATCGTGAACGCAGCACCGATCAGGACCATGGAAACAAGGAATAAAGGCCGCGCCAGCTGAGTTTGCAGCCAGACCTCGTATTGCTTGGTCGAAAACCCGGCCTCGCGCAGATCCTCGATCAGCTGAGGCAGGTCGTAGATGGATACAGACTTTTTCTGGCCCAACCTGTCGAGTATTCGCTCACGTGTCAGGGTGGTCGGAATGTCGAGCGTTTTATATGAGGTTGCCGTAGCTTCCGGGTTTACCTCGTCGTCAACCAATGACCAGGTTTTCGCGCGTTTGAGCACCCATTGCCCCGGCTCCAACTGCGCACGATCCGCGACAATTTGTTCTACCGGTGTGCCATCGCCCGAGAAGGTGGTGATGGTCACATTGCGCAGTACCAGCATTTCTTCGTTTGTTACGGCCCGCGCATGGATCACGGATTGGCCGTTTGCCGAACCCTGGCGCAGCCACAAGCCCTCGCGACTGATAGACAAGGTCGAACGCGAATCGCTGCGATAGCTTTCGGACAGGCGTTGAAACTCTTCCGAAGTCGCAGCCGCGATCGGGTTCAGCAGGACCACCGCCAATCCACCGATAACCAGAGCCAGAAAAACGGGTGCAAGCAAAGCCCGAATCCCGGATCTGCCGATTGCGCGCGTAACCACAAGTTCCGAACTGCGTGCAAGGCCAACAAACAAGGCTATTGTCGACAGGATCATCAGCAACGGCAGCATCTCACTGATCGCTGCGGGGGTATTCAACAACGTTAGCTGGATCAATTGACCAAACGTCAGATCCGCATCGTCGAAACGACGGACTTGTTCGATCAGGTCGATCAGTATGATCAGAGTCAGGAATATTGCACCGATGATCAGGAAGCTTTGCAAAAAGCGGCGTGCGAAGTAGCGGTCGAGGATCACGAATAGGCCCTCGTGATCCATATCGCCAGACGACACTCAGGCGGCTGCGACGGCAAATGCGTCACGCATAAGGCCTTATGCCTGCCCCAAACTTGCACTGAGAATGTCCCCCGAACCTGCCGATTTGTTTTCCGGCGACCTTACTGCAAATGCTGATCGGGGAAAACTGCTATCTGGTCAACTGTGATCGCGCGAGCTAGGTCTTAGGCAATTCAATTCTCAGGAGCACCTCATGAGCCTTTTGACCGCCGTGACTTTTCAACCCGTTGATCTGGACCTGATCGCCAAAGCCGAAGGGCATGTGGCTGTCATCGTGACCGAAGACGGGAAAATGGGGCCAGCGGCGCGCCGGGCCAATCGCCTGACCCGAGGGGCCGTGGCCCGGCTGCTGGAAAGCGAGGCGTTTGAGAAAGTGAAAACCGGGCAGGTGGTCACAATGGCATGGCCCAGCGGGCTGGCAGCCGAGGCATTGCAACTGCTTGTTCTGTCGCGGCGTCCAGAGCCCATCAAAGCCCGCAAGATCGGGGCCAAGCTGGCCAAGCTTGCAGGTGGGAAACCGGTTCTGGTGTCAGCGGATAGTCAGAACCGGGTCGAAGAATTGGCACTTGGCGTTGTTTTGCGTAGCTATGATTTCGACGCGCACAGGACCAAGCAAGCTGATCCTCTGGGTGCTGTCACCATCTGCCACAACAAATCCGATGAAGCCGAGGCCGCCTTTGCACCGCTTTATGCCGTCGCCGATGGCGTGCGGATGACACGTGATCTGACCAATGAGCCTGCCAACGTTCTGACCACCACCGAATTCGCTGACCGCCTGGCCGAGATGAAAGCGCTTGGCCTTGAGGTTGAGGTTCTGGAAGAAGATCAACTGGCTGAACTGGGCATGCGTACCTTGTTGAGCGTGGGGCAGGGTTCGGTCAGCCCGTCCAAGGTCGTGGTGATGCAGTGGAACGGTGGCGCAAAGGGTGACGCCCCATTGGCTTTGGTCGGCAAAGGCGTGGTGTTCGACACTGGCGGGATCTCGCTGAAACCGGCGGGCGGCATGGAAGACATGACTATGGACATGGGCGGTGCCGGTGTTGTGGCCGGTGCCATGCGCGCGCTGGCCAAGCGCAAGGCCAAGGCAAATGTGGTGGGGCTGGTGGGCCTGGTTGAGAACATGCCCTCGGGCAATGCGACCCGTCCGGGCGACGTTGTGACCTCGATGAAAGGTGACACGGTCGAGATCATCAATACCGATGCCGAGGGCCGCTTGGTTCTGTGTGACGTGATGTGGTACGCGCAGGAACGTTTCAGCCCGGTCGGCATGATCGATCTTGCCACTCTGACGGGCGCGATCATCATCGGCCTCGGCCATGAAAACGCGGGCGTCTTCTCGAACAACGACACGTTTTGCGAGGCCTTCCTCAAGGCCGCCAAAGCCGAAGACGAAGGCGCGTGGCGGATGCCCTTGGGTGCGAAATATGACGAACAGCTGAAGTCGCGTATCGCGGATATGAAAAACGTGGGCGGTCGTCCCGCAGGCTCGATCACCGCGGCGCAGTTCCTGCAACGCTTTGTAAAAGAGGATACGCCCTGGATCCATCTGGACATCGCCGGTGTTGCCTCGGTCGCGGCTGAGACATCCTACGCCCCCAAAGGGGCGACCGGTTGGGGCGTACGTGCGCTCAGCCGGTTTGTGCAGGACAATTTCGAGTAAGACACCATGGGCGCCGTCTATTTCTATCACCTGACCCAGCAGCCGCTGGAGCGCACTTTGCCGGTGTTGCTGGACAAGGCGCGGCAGGCCGGGTGGCGGATCGCGGTACGTGGCACCGATCCCGCGCGAATGGACTGGCTGGACGAAAAGCTGTGGCTGGGGGCAGAGGACGGTTTTCTGCCCCATGGTCGCGCCGGTGGGCCGCATGATGCAGAGCAGCCGATCTTGCTGACCACCGAAACGCAATCTGCTAACGGCGCGGTCTGTGTGATGGCAGTGGATGGCGCGCCGGTCGAGGCCGATGAGGTCTCGGCGCTGGAGCGCGTCTGCATCCTGTTTGACGGTACAGATGAGCGCGCGGTGCAGCACGCACGCGGACAGTGGAAGGCGCTGACCGACGCGGGATGCTCGGCGCAATATTGGTCAGAGGAATCAGGGCGCTGGGAAAAGAAGGCCGAGGCCTGAACGCAGCCCGCGCAGATATGCAGGAGAATTTCAGATGCAAATGAAACCTTTGGGGCGCACCGGAATTTCGGTGTCGGATATGTGCCTTGGCACCATGACCTTTGGCACGCAGACATCCCAGACTGAAGCTCATCGTCAGATGGATATGGCGCTGGATGCTGGCATCAATTTCGTTGACGCGGCCGAGATGTATCCGGTGAACCCTGTGTCAAAAGAGACGGTGGGGCTGACCGAAGAGATCCTGGGAAACTGGAACGCGGCCAATGCGGCACGGCGCGGTGATTATGTGCTGGCCACCAAACATTCGGGCGAAGGCTTCATGCATGTCCGCGATGGTGCGCCGATCTCGGACGAAACGATTGCTGAGGCGGTCGAAGGCTCTTTGCGCCGTCTGAAGACCGATTGCATCGATCTCTATCAATTCCACTGGCCCAATCGCGGCAGTTACATGTTTCGGCAGAACTGGCGCTATGATCCATCAGGCGGGGATCGCGCGGCGGTAATTGCGGATATGCAAGCCTGCCTTGAAGCGCTGCAAGCGCAGGTGGACAAGGGCAATATCCGTGCCTTCGGCCTGTCAAACGAAAGCGCCTGGGGCACAGCGCAATGGCTGCGCCTGTCAGAGGAGACGGGCACACCGCGCGTGGCCTCGATCCAGAACGAGTATTCGCTGATGTGCCGCCTGTTCGATACGGATCTGGCCGAGCTGTGCGTTTATGAAGATGTAGGCCTTCTGGCCTTCTCACCTCTGGCGGCGGGGTTCCTGTCGGGCAAGTACCAAGGCGGCGCCGTACCCGACGGCTCGCGCATGTCACTGGTGCCCGGCATGGGCGGGCGCAACTCGGACCGTGTGCTGGAGGCGGTTGCCGCCTATCTCGACGTGGCCAACCGGCACGGTCTGGATCCGGTGCACATGGCCCTGGCCTGGTGCCGCACCCGCCCGTTCATGGGCTCGGTCATCTTTGGGGCCACCACAGAGGCACAGCTTGCGCATATCCTGAACGGTCTGGACCTTGAGCTGTCACAAGAGGTGATGAACGACATAGATGCGGCCCATAAGGCCTTCCCGATGCCGTTCTGAGGCGTGTTGAGCTAAGGGAAACAGGCCCCAACCGCGTCAATTCCGCGCCTTTGGGCCATTTCCGGCCATTGGGCCGTGGCGCGGCGAAATCAATCGATGAGCCCAATGTGAAATTTGCTGCGGATTGAATGAACGGCAGAAATCCGCGGCGAAGCGGCCCTTTGACTATTCACTTCTTCATGCCGAGTGCGTGTAGAGTAAATTTCTTATTCGATTTAACTGGGCTGATAGACGGGGTCGCGACGCTGATCGTCAGGATTCCGATTTTTGGAAGCGATTATTTTGGAAACAAAAATGTCAGTTGCAGCCGCACGCCCCAGCCTTCCGGCCCGCCATCCGAACTTTCGGCCCAGTAGCGGAGCCCGCCCCCAACACTCACCAGCTGCCCGCCGATTTGCGTAACCTTGGACGCAATCACATTCACCGGGACGGACCATTGCTCGCTCTCCCAGTCATAGGTGGACTCGCTATTGATCGTGAACGACCACGCTGTAGGCGTCGTGTAGGAAAGAAAGGGCTGAACGAAAGTCTGACTGATATCCATGTCGCCGCCAATGTCCCATACATGGTTGGCCAGTCCGCCATAGGTCCACGGGCCTTGCTGGCGCAGGGCGACGCCTGTCGCACCCGCCCCCCACTCACCTGCACCCAGAGTGTCATCCGTCGATGTCGGTAGTAGCAAGACCGGTCCGGCGCCCCAAATCCATCCTCCGGATGTCGGCTGCTTCGGCGAAAAGAAAAAGCTCTGAACCGTGTCCCCTAAACCCGTTTCACTGCTCGACCCAGGAAGTATGCCCTCCGTAGAAATAACCGGCAAGATCGTGCGCGAAATCAAGTTCCAGTTGCCGCCGAGACTGATCGGGACGACAGGCTGGATGTTGAGTGTCCATCTTGAGCCGCTGTCGTCCACGCCGATGTTTTCGTCGTAGTTCAATTGAAACGGCACACTGATAAGGTCGGCGACCGGGTTCGACAGTTGTTTGGCCAATTCTTCCGCACCAGCGGCTTGAGCGTGCACATTTTGGGAAGAGATGAGAAAGACCGCCAATGAGGCAGCGCTCAGCCGTTTCAGATTTGCTGACTTAATGGTGATTCTCTTTTGCATAAAAGCTATCTTAAGACACAGAACCGGCACTGTCTTTTGACTATACCTTCGGCGTTAGGTTCCTTATCTTCTGGCGTGCCGGGTTGGGTTTCCTTGAACCGCATGCAGCTCACTACAAACTTCGGTCTTGCTTTCTGAATATCCCGATCTTGAAAGTCCGGGAATCTCGTGGGAGTAGACCTTCGTGCTCGACAGCCATACGGCAGAAAAGTCCGCATTCTAGCTATCCGTAACCGCGTAGCGAAGGTAATCAAATTGGCGCGGTTGGTTGCCCGTTCGGTGCCGCTTCCTAGGTTTTGGGGATGCTTCGACACGCAAACTCAAGGCGAAAGGGGCGCTGCCTCCACTTGGTCCGTTGGGCCAATTCGCCTTCGGGATATTTAGGGCCCGATGAGGCCTGACCCGGTCAGTGCGGGGTTGGCGTGGCGCATTCTTGTCTGAGGTCTCGGGCCGAGAGGCCGTGGGCGGTGCGGAAGGCGCGGGCGAAGCTGGATTGTGAGGCAAAGCCGGTGGCCAGCGCCACCTCCATCAGCGGGGTGTCGGTATCGGTGACCAGACGGCGGGCTTCGGCCAGGCGCAGGTGCAGGTAATGATCTTGCGGTGTGGTGTTCAGGCGCAGGCGGAACTGTTGTTGCAGGGTGCGCGGGCTGGTGCCCAGGGTCTCGGCGATTTCGGCCAGAGGCAGGGGCTCGTCGAGCGAGGCTTCCATCAACGCGTTGGCTTTGGCGGTCAGGGCCGTGTGGCGATGCGGGGCTCCGGTGCGGCTTTGCGGTTTGGTGGGTGCGGGCGCGCCATCATAGAGGAACAGGCCCGAGACGCGGGCAGCGAACCCTGCGCCGTGGCGAGCGGCGATGATGTGAAGCATCATCTCAACCGCCGGGATCGCACCGCCCGAGGTCAGGCGCTGGTCGGACACGGTGAAACGGTCGGGGCGCACGTCAACCTCGGGGAAGCGGGCGGCGAAATTGTCGAGGTCTTCCCAATGGGTTGTGGCCGCGTGGCCGTTCAGCAGACCCGCCTCGGCCAGCAGCCAGGGGCCGCCGTCGATACCGGCCAATGTGGCGCCTGTGCCTGCGATGCGGCGCAGGCCCGCCAGCAGGCTGGGCGTGGCGTGGCGGGCCAGTTGAAACCCGGCCACCACCACCATCAAATCGCAGCTTTGCAGCCGTGCCAGCGGGATGCCCGGCACCGTCAGCGCGCTGGTCAGCGTCGCCGGAGCGCCCGTGGCGGTCACGTAGTCCCAGTCAAACGCCGGGCGATCCGCCAGCCTATTGGCCGCGCGCATCGGATCGACGGCCGAGGCAAAGCTGAGCGTGTTGCAGTCATCCAGCACCAAAACCGCCGTTTTCAGGGCGCGATGTTCGGGCTGGAGGATGTTTTTTGCGGATTTCATCAAGTCTGATTCGCATTCTGGCAAGTGTTTCCCCAAGGCTGCGCCAGACTCGCATTCAAGTGCAAATCGATTGCCGGGGAAAAGCCTGGGGAAAACCCAAGGCAAAACCGGGTATAAGCTGGGGAAAACGCCATGCCACTGGAAATGAACCGTGAGGTCTTTATCACCTGCGCCGTCACCGGCTCGGGCGGAACACAGGATCGCAGCCCACACGTGCCACGCTCACCGGCGCAGATTGCCCAAAGCGCAATTGCCGCGGCAAAGGCGGGTGCGGCGGTGGTGCATTGCCATGTGCGCGACCCTGAAAGTGGCGCGCCGAGCCGCCGGTTGGATCTGTACCGCGAGGTGACGGACCGGATTCGCGAGGCCGAGGTTGATGTGGTGCTGAACCTAACCGCCGGGATGGGCGGAGATATGGTGTTTGGCCCGACCGAAGCTCCGCTGCCGTTGCGTGAGGATGGCACCGACATGATCGGGGCAGCGGCGCGGGTAGAGCATGTGGCCGAGTGTCTGCCCGAGATCTGCACGCTGGATTGCGGCACGATGAACTTTGCCGAAGCCGATTACGTGATGACCAACACACCGGGCATGTTACAGGCGATGGGGCGGATGATGACGGATCTGGGTGTGAAGCCCGAGATCGAGGCCTTTGATACCGGCCATCTGTGGTACGCCAAGCAATTGGTGAAGGACGGCGTTTTGGATAGCCCGGCTTTGGTGCAGCTGTGCATGGGGGTGCCCTGGGGCGCGCCGGATGATCTGAACACATTTATGGCGATGGTGAACAACGTTCCCGATGACTGGACATTCAGTGCGTTTTCGCTGGGTCGAAGCCAGATGGCCTATGTGGCCGCAGCAGTGCTGGCGGGGGGTAATGTGCGCGTCGGGCTGGAGGATAATCTGTGGCTGGACAAGGGCGTGCTGGCCGAGAACTGGCAATTGGTCGAACGCGCCGGGACCATCATCGAGAATATGGGCGCGCGGGTGATCGGGCCGCAGGAGGTGCGGGAAAAGCTGGGGCTGGTGAAACGCGCGCCGGTGGCGAAGTAAGCGAAACATAAGGGCCGCGACCGACCCTGGGTGGGTGCGAATGCGCCCTCCCGGGGAGAGGGTCGGGCGCGGCCCGGTCCGCTTTGCGTACCGAGCATGGAAAGTTTGAGGATATCACATGAAAACAGCAGCGATCATCGGCGGTGGTGTAATCGGCGGCGGGTGGGCTGCTCGGTTTTTGCTCAATGGTTGGGATGTGCGGGTGTTTGACCCAGACCCCGAGGCGGAGCGCAAGATTGGTGAGGTTCTGGCCAATGCCCGGCGGTCTCTGCCCGGGTTGAGCGATGTGCCGTTGCCGCCTGAGGGTGCGCTGAGTTTCCACAAAGATATGGCCGAAGCAGTGCAAGGTGCCACCTGGATTCAAGAAAGCGTGCCGGAGCGGCTGGACCTGAAGCTGAAGGTTTACACAGCGTTGCAGGAGGCGTGTGATCCAGCCGCGATCATCGGGTCATCGACCAGTGGCTTCAAGCCATCGGAATTGCAGGAGGGCGCGCTGCGGCCCGCGCAGATCGTGGTGACGCACCCGTTCAACCCGGTCTACCTGTTGCCGCTGATCGAACTGGTGCCAACCGAGCAAAACCCGCCCGAGATCATTGCGCGCGCGCAGGAGCTGCTGAAATCACTTGGCTTCTTCCCGCTGCATGTGAAGAAAGAGATCGACGCGCATATCGCCGACCGCTTTCTTGAGGCCGTCTGGCGAGAGGCTTTGTGGTTGGTCAAGGACGGCATCGCCACCACCGAAGAGATTGACGAGGCGATCCGTATGGGGTTCGGCATCCGCTGGGCTCAGATGGGGCTGTTTGAGACCTATCGCGTGGCCGGGGGCGAAGCCGGGATGCGGCATTTCATGGCTCAATTCGGCCCGGCGCTAAAGTGGCCGTGGACCAAGCTGATGGATGTGCCCGAGTTTACCGATGAGCTGGTTGACTTGATCGCCGATCAGTCGGACGCACAATCGGGGATGCACTCGATCCGCGAACTTGAACGCATCCGCGACAACAATCTGGTCGGGATGATGCGCGCGCTCAAGGCGCAGAACTGGGGCGCGGGCGCGGTGCTGAACCAGCATGATGCGACGCTGAAACCGGGCGCTTTGCCGACGCTGGACCAGGCGGATCTGAGCCAGCCGATCCTGACGCTGTCGCGGGCGGTTCCTTTGGATTGGGCGGATTACAACGGCCATATGAACGAGGCGAAATACCTGGAGGCCTTCTCTGCGGCGAGCGACCGATTCATGGAGGTGGTTGGCTGCGATAGCGACTATATCCGGTCGGGCGGCAGCTATTTCACCGCCGAAAACCATCTCCGTTATGTGCAAGAGGCACATGCCGGGGACCGGATCGACATAAGAACGCAGATGCTGCTGGGGCAGGGCAAAAAACTGCACGTTTTTCACAGCATGTGCCACGGGGAAACCCTATTGGCGACGGCCGAGAGTTTCATGCTGCATGTCAGTCTTAAAACCCGTCGCCCAAGCCCGCCTTCGCCCGAGATTGAGTTGGCGTTGACGAGGATCGCCAAGGCTCAGGCCGGTCTGCCTTACCCTGAAGGGGCAGGGGCGGCCATTCGGAAACCTGCATGACCGGGCGTGTTTTGGTGACGGCTGGGGCTTCGGGTGTTGGCCGGGCCATGGCAGAGGCCTTTGATCGCGCGGGCTATGACGTCTGGGTCAGCGACATCGATCCTGCGGCACTTGCGGCGGTTCCCGGTCATTGGTACGCGCACCATGCCGATGTCAGTGACGAAACCCAGATGCGCACCCTGTTCGATGCGATCAGAGCAGCGGGCGGGCTGGACGTGCTGTGCGCCAATGCCGGGATCGCAGGGCCAACTGACGCGATTGAAGATATCGATCTGAACGCGTGGCGCACCTGTGTGTCGGTCAATCTGGACGGAGCATTTCTGGCCGCGAAGCACGCGACGCCGCTGATGAAAGTCGCCGGGTCTGGCAGCATCATATTGACCTCATCAACCGCAGGGCAGCATGGCTATCCCTTTCGCGCGCCCTATGCCGCTGCGAAATGGGCGGTGATCGGATTGATGAAGACATTGGCGATGGAGCTTGGACCGCATGGCATCCGCGTCAACGCGATCTGCCCCGGTGCTGTCGAAGGCCCACGGATGGAGGGCGTGCTGACCCGTGAAGCAGCGGCAAAAGGGATGACCCGGGATCAAGTCTATCGCGGCTATGCCTCTGGCACTGCGATGGGGCGCTTTGTCGAAGCGCATGACATCGCAAATATGGCGGTTTTTCTGGCCTCGGATGCAGCACGGCTGGTTTCGGGCCAGGTGATTGCAGTTGACGGGTTCACGGTGAATCCGGACCCAAAGCTTTAGTTATCCTTGATTTGGTCCGCGGATCTGCCGAATTGCGCGCCGTACAGCTTGCCAGTTCTGCGCCTGATCAGTGTCTCCAGCGTCGTGACTTTCGCGTTCTTTTTGGGCAGCTTCTGCTTCGGCCTTGTCACCATGTGCTGCAAAAAGGGCCCGGGCGTATTCTGCGGTTCTGAGAGCGTCCATTGCCATCCTCCTTCCAAGGTGAAGTGACGTGTCAGTGGTTCGCGCACATCGAGTATAGCGCAAAAAGGCACCCACCGCACGTTTCAGGCGACACTTTGAGACCGCAGCTCTTGCAGATGCGCAGGAAACTCTCGGGCGGTCAGGCTTGCCTCACGCACCAAGTGGTCGAAATGTCGGGTAAACAGCTCGATCCTGTCCCGGTCGCGAAAGGCCATATAGTGGCTGCCGGCATAAAAGACGCAAAGTTGCGGACCAAACAGCGTGAACGGCGCGGAATAAAGCCGCTTGGCGTCAAACAGGTAGATCCGCAGACGCGGATAGAGTTGATCGCACAGGGCAAGCAGGTGGTCGATTTGCTCCAGCCGGGCTTGGTGCGGTAGCGTTTCGTAATACCCCGTTCCAAGGGCACAGCTGCGGATTTCGAATAACGGCATGGCGATTTCGTAGTCGGATTGCGCCTCTCTCATCCACTTCAACCGATCCTCGGATGCTCCGATCGCCTGATCGGCTGTGCGACCCAGGTGCGGCGCGTATTCCCATTCCAACACCGCGCGCGTCTTGAGCATGTCGGGCAGGGTCGCCGGGACATAGCGAATTTTGTAGCCGGCAGCCATCTTGTGCCACTCGAAAATACGTTCATCCACCAATGCGCGGGGGGCCTCGGTCATGGTCAGGGAGCTGGCCAGCAGCTCAGCCGCGCTTTCGGGTCGGTCTGAAAGGCTCAGCAGCCAATCCGCCGACACACCCAAGGCCGAGGCGCAACTGCCGACCACATGAGCATTGGGCAAGCGCGCGCCCGCGTCGGTCAAAAGCTGCGACACGGTCGAACGGTCCACGCCGATATCACGCGCCAGCGCGCTTTGGCTGATCTGACGCTCATCCATCGCCTGGGCCAAGCGCAGACGAAATTGGGCAGCGCGGTCTCGTTTGTCCAGTTTATCCAGCATGCGATGACAAATATCACATTTGATGAATTTTGTTAATTGTATTCAGAATTTCCACCCGTTGGCTGATCACGTAGCTGTGAAGACATAACAAAAACTAGGGTGACGGAATGGAAACACGACGCAGATCAGTCGTGAAAGCAATGCTGTGGAATGCGATGGGCCTGATTGTCATGTCGGGTGTCGGGTTGGTCACTACCGGGTCGTTGGCATTGGGTGGGACATTGGCCGTGGCGAACACCGTCATTGGCTTGGCGATGTACGTGACCTATGAACGGATTTGGGCCGGTATTGCATGGGGCAGACATGCCTGAGCGCGCAGGGCCCGAATGGGGCACATTTGCACTGATCCTGGGCTGCTATGCGTCATGGTTGATCACCATCTTCCTGCTGCCGCTTTGGTTGGCGATACCGGTAATGGCATTTGTGGCCGCGCTGCATTCATCGCTGACGCATGAGGCGTTACACGGGCACCCGTTTCAGCAGACCTGGCTCAACGAGGCGCTCATGGCACTGCCCTTGACGCTGTTCATTCCCTATGGCCGCTTTCGCGATCTGCATCTGGCGCATCATCAGGACGCAACGCTGACCGATCCCTATGATGATCCCGAATCCAACTATATGGATCCAAAGATCTGGGTCGGGTTGCCGCGAGCGGTGCAGATGATTTGCGGGATCAACAACACGCTTTTGGGGCGCATGTTGATTGGTCCCGCCATCGGGCAGGTGCTGTTTCTACGCGACGAATTACGCGGGATCAGACGTGGCGACCGAGCGATCCTGCTGGCCTGGGCGCTACATTTGCCGGGGGTCGTCGCTGTTCTTTGGATCGTTTCGCTTTCACAGATGCCGGTCTGGGGCTTTGTTCTGTCAGCCTATATTGGCCTCGGACTGGTCAAGATCCGCACGTTTCTGGAACATCGTGCGCACGAAAAATCTCGTGCCCGAACGGTGATCATCGAAGACAGGGGGCCGCTGGCTTTTCTGTTTCTCAACAACAATCTGCACGTTGTTCATCACATGAACCCACGGGCGCCGTGGTACCAATTGCCTGCCCTCTACGCGCAGGGCAAAGACAGGTATCTGGCCTGCAATGAGGCCTATGTCTACCGGTCTTACGGCGACGTGTTTCGCAAATACCTGCTGAAGGCCAAAGACCCGGTGCCGCATCCGCTCTGGCCAAAGCAATAAATTCCCGACACAAGGGAGCCCATGAGTTTATGGGTTCCCATCACACTTGCAGCCGCCGGTTTTCAGACCGTGCGCTTCATGCTGCAAAAGTCGCTGAGCACGACGCGACTGACCGCAGCAGGGGCCACCTTCGCGCGCTTTGCCTATTCTCTGCCGCTGGCGCTTGTGGCGCTGGTTCTGGCTCTGCAAATCAGCGGTCTGTCCCTGCCGGTGCTAAGCGCGGGGTTTTGGCTGTTTGCTGTGGCGGGTGGGACGTCGCAAATCCTTGCCACGATTTGTGTTGTGGCCCTGTTCAAACAGCGCAATTTTGCCGTCGGCATCACCTTCAAAAAGACCGAGGTCATTCAGACCGCCATTGTCGGCTTTCTGGTGCTGGGCGATCAGGTGTCTTCAGGCGCTTTGGTGGCGATCCTTCTGGGGCTGGCAGCGGTTTTGCTGCTGTCCAAACCCCCTGAGGGTCAGGGCGCGTGGTGGCAGCACCTGACCAATCGTGCCTCAAAGCTGGGTCTGGGGTCGGGGGTGCTGTTTGCAGTGTCCTCGGTCAGCTATCGCGGGGCGTCTTTGCAGTTGGGCGATTTTGACGCCTGGTTTCGCGCCCTTGTTACTCTGGCGGCTGTGGTCAGCTTTCAGTTCATCAGCATGGCGCTGTGGCTGCTGTGGCGCGACCGGGCCGAGTTGCGCGCGGTTTGGGAGACCCGGAACACCGGCGTCTTTGTCGGGCTGACCAGCCTGGGCGGATCATTTTGCTGGTTCTTCGCTTTCACCCTGCAAAATGCTGCCTATGTCAAAGCGCTGGGACAGGTTGAACTGATCCTTAGCCTGCTGGCCTCGATCCTGTTTTTCCGCGAGACGATCACACGGCGCGAGATTGCCGGGATGACACTTTTGGGGATTTCGATCCTGGCGCTGGTGCTGGCGATCTAGCTGGCGCGACGCTCATCAAAGCTGAGCGCTATGAAGCTGGGCAGGTGATCTCCCATCCCAACCACAGCCGGGCCAGAGTCGTCCCGCCGGCCACGTCCCTTTTTGCTTTCGCCCTTCTTGCCGTCGCTTTTCTTGCGCTCGGGCTTTTTGGCGTCGGCCTGCTTTTCGGGCTTGGCGTTCTCGGGTTTGGGCTCGTCCTTGACCGGGTTATCGAGGCGCGGGATTTCCTTTTGGATCAGCTTTTCAATCGCGTCCAAGGCTTTTTCATCACGACCCGAACAAATGGTCACCGCCTTGCCTTCACGTCCGGCACGACCGGTGCGGCCAATCCGGTGCACATAGTCTTCGGCATGTCCCGGGACGTCGAAGTTGAACACATGGCTGACGGAGGGAATATCCAGTCCGCGTGCAGCCACATCCGAGGCGACCAACAGGCGCAGTGATCCATCACGGAAGCCGTCCAGCGTTTTCATCCGCTGCGACTGGTCCAGATCGCCGTGGATGGCAGCGGCGTTATAGCCATATTTCTTCAGCGATTTCGCGCAGATATCCACATCGGTCTTGCGGTTGCAGAAGATGATCGCGTTGGTGCATTTTTCACCTTCTGCATCAATCAGCGCCCTCAGAACCTTGCGTTTGGCGCTGGCCTCGCGGTCGCGGCGACCGCCTTTGAACATGACAACGCCCTGTTCAATCGTCTCGGACGCGGTGGCCTGACGCGCGACTTCAATCCGGGCAGGGGCCGACAGGAAGGTGTCAGTGATCCGCTCGATCTCGGACGCCATGGTGGCCGAGAAGAACAGGGTCTGGCGGGTGAAGGGTGTCAGCGAGAAGATACGTTCGATATCGGGGATAAAGCCCATATCCAACATCCGGTCGGCCTCATCCACCACCATGATCTGAACACCGGTCAGCAGCAGTTTGCCGCGCTCAAAGTGGTCCAGCAGGCGACCTGGGGTGGCAATCAGAACATCGACGCCGCGATCAATCAGCGCCTCTTGCTCTTTAAAGCTGACCCCGCCGATCAGCAGCGCTTTGGTCAGTTTCAGGTGCTTGGTATAGGTGTCGAAGTTTTCGGCCACCTGCGCCGCCAGTTCCCGCGTCGGGCACAGGACCAGCGAGCGCGGCATCCGCGCCCGGGCACGGCCACGCGCCAGCAAGGTGATCATCGGCAGGGTGAAACTGGCGGTTTTGCCTGTCCCTGTCTGCGCAATGCCCAGAACGTCGCGCCCTTCCAGAGCGGGCGGTATCGCACCTTCCTGGATAGGCGTGGGGGTTTCGTATCCGGCTTCCTCAATGGCTTTGAGGACCTTCGGGTTCAGGTTCAGTTCGTTAAACTTTGTCATGTATGTCCGGTTAATGCGGACACTTGACCTGGCCCGCGCGTCTGAAAACTGCCGGGCCCGGATGGCCATGCGCGTCATGCGCATTTCGGCTTTGGCGGGGCATAACAAAATCGTGCGGCAGGGTCAAATCAAGAGCGTGAAGCCAAGGCAAAGGTGAAGGATCTTTCGGGTTTTTGCGCAACAATTCAGCGGGTTCCAGGGAAATGTTTCAAGACTTTTTGATCAAGCGCAAGGGGGCGGTGCAGGATCAGGCCGTGTTTTTCCAACCGCGCACGCACGTCTGGGTTTGCTGCACTCATCTCATCATAGAAGGCCCGCAGCCCCGGTTGGCCCTGTTCGGCCTCGATCCAGCTGAGCAATTCATGTTTGTTCAACCCGCCAAGCGCACGTGCCGTATTGCGTTTCAGCCCGGGTTTGTATGACCCATGTTGCAACCGATACCGGTAATGCGACATCCAGTGATCCCAGCTTGGGGCATGCCGGTGGCACAGATCGATCTGAGGCAGTTCGGTATTGCAGGGCAGAAGCTGCTTGTACTGAAAAACGGTATGGATACGGTCGCTGATCTCGGGCAAGCCGGTGCGAACAAATAGCTTGCCTTGTGTGTGGCTCAGGAACCCTGACACCAGAAAAGGGCCATAGTTCGGATATAGCGCCTCAACCAAAGCGGCGCGCCGTGGTCCTTCGGAGATAAAGGCTTTGTACATGTCGTCGTCACCCGCCAAAGCCTCAATAGGGCGGATACGGACAGCAGGGATGTCGTCTGGGATGTCGTGCAGAAGATCAGGGATTGGGGTTTTGGGCCACAAAAATTCATCGACGTCGATATGCGCCAACCAATCCACATCGGTCTGACGGTATATGAAATCGGCATTTTTGGACTGGCGCACCTGATGCTTGTCGGGGCGGTCAATTTTGCGCCGCTGCCAATAGCCATCCGAGCAGACCCGGATATCGATCTTGGGGTTTTGCCGCAGAATGCGAACGGCAAGACGATTGGGCTCGTCCAACAGCAGATGCACCCGATCCGCGCCCAAATCCAGATGATAGGCAGCAAAGCGCAGGATGTCGGGCAGGGGCGCGCGGGTCGTCGCGACAATGCCCCAGCTCGGACGCCCCTGCGCGCGCATGGCGTTAGGTCATCATCTCTTTGGTGGCTGTCAGGGTCAGAGCCGGATAGTCGCGCTCGACCCGGTCGATGTCCCATTGCAGCCGTGTCAGATAGACGATGTCGCCGTCGTGATCATGGGCGATATGCTGCTTGTTGGCGTTGACGAATTCTTCGACCTCAGTCTTGTCGCCGCTGACCCAGCGGGCCGAGGTGAACTGAGACGCCTCGAACCGCACAGGCAGGCCGTATTCCATCTCAATCCGGCTGGCCAATACCTCGAATTGCAGCGCTCCGACGACGCCCACGATAAAGCCCGACCCGATGGAGGGTTTGAACACCTTTGCGGCGCCTTCCTCGGCAAATTGCATCAGCGCCTTTTCCAAGTGTTTGGCCTTGAGCGGATCGCCCGCCCGCACCCCTTGCAACAGCTCGGGTGCGAAAGAGGGGATGCCGGTCACGCGCAGCGCCTCACCCTCGGTCAGCGTATCGCCAATGCGCAATTGCCCGTGGTTCGGGATGCCGATGATGTCACCAGCCCAGGCCTCATCTGCCAGTTCCCGGTCGGAGGCCAGAAACAGCACCGGGTTCGAGATTGCCATCGGTTTCTTGGACCGCACATGTGTCAGTTTCATGCCGCGTTTGAAATGGCCACTTGCCATGCGCACAAAGGCCACACGGTCACGGTGTTTTGGGTCCATATTGGCCTGAACTTTGAAGACGAACCCGGCCACTTTCTTCTCATCGGGTGCAATCTGACGCGGTTCGGCCGACTGCACTTGTGGCTGCGGTCCGTAAGCGCCAATGCCCTCCATCAGCTCTTTTACACCAAAGGAATTGATGGCCGAGCCGAACCAGATCGGGGTCATATGCCCCTCTAACACGGCTTGCGGATCGAGCTTGGGCAGCAACTCGCGCGCCATTTCGACCTCTTCCAGCAACTTCTCCAGCAGATGTTCGGGTACATGTTCGGCCAGTTTCGGATCGTCCAGCCCGTTGATTTCGATGCTTTCGGCCACCTTGTTGCGGTCAGCGCGGTCCATCAGCTCCAGCCGGTCGCGCAGCATGTCATAGCAGCCGATGAAATCGCGCCCGACGCCGATAGGCCAGGCGGCGGGGGTCACGTCGATGGCCAGCATTTCCTGAATTTCGTCGATGATCTCGAACGTATCGCGGCTTTCGCGGTCCATCTTGTTACAGAAGGTCAGGATCGGCAAATCGCGCAGGCGGCAAACCTCGAACAGTTTCTGCGTCTGGCTTTCCACACCCTTCGCACCATCAATCACCATCACTGCCGCGTCCACCGCGGTCAGCGTGCGATAGGTATCTTCCGAGAAATCGCTGTGGCCGGGGGTGTCCACCAGATTGAACCGGAAATTCCCGTAATCAAAGGACATGGCCGAGGCCGAGACCGAGATCCCGCGATCCTTTTCCATCTGCATGAAATCCGACCGCGTGCGCCGCGCCTCACCCTTGGCGCGCACCTGACCGGCCATCTGAATCGCACCCCCATACAGCAGGAACTTTTCCGTCAATGTCGTCTTGCCCGCATCCGGGTGCGAGATGATGGCAAAGGTCCGGCGCCGGGCGATCTCGGGCGGCAGAGAAGGTTGGTTCGAGGTATCAAGCATAAACGCGCGTATAGGGGGGGAATCCTGCCGAGGCAAGACATAGGGGCTGGATCGAATCGGTCGAATGTGAGAGTTAGAACATATAGTGAACAAATAATGGAGAAAACCGATGAATTTGAAAGAGATTGCAGAGGAACTGGTTGCCGGATGTCGTGAAAACCGTGCCAAGGCGAATTTGGATAAGCTCTATGCTGCCGATGCAGTGTCAGTAGAGGCGGCGGACCAGCAAGGCATGGGTCGCGAAGCACATGGGCTGGACGCCATCAAAGGAAAACATGATTGGTGGGAGAGTTCCACCGAGGTGACAGGCGGCGACATAGCGGGGCCTTTTCTGCATGGAGAGGATCGGTTTGCCGTGATTTTCGAAGTGCAGGGCAAGATGAAAGACAGCGGAGAAAGCTTCGATATGCGCGAAGTTGCGATTTACCACGTCGCTGACGGCAAGATTGTCCGGGAAGAGTTTTTCTACTGACCGATCATCCGTTTCTGGTCTTCCCTGTCTGGCCGGTGCTAGACACGTCTGGGACGACGGATAGGGAGGACCTTCATGGATCTGGGAATTCGAGGCAAGCGCGCGCTGGTCTGTGCGAGCAGCAAAGGGTTGGGCTTGGGTTGCGCCGAGGCCTTAGCCGCCGCTGGCGTGGATTTGGTGATGAACGCGCGCGGGGCCGAGGCACTGGAGGCCGAGGCAACGCGCTTACGTTCGGAATATGGTGTCGACGTAAAGACCGTGGCCTGTGATGTAACCGCTTCCGAGGGTCAGTCGCAGGTGATCGACGCGGCGCAGGGTGTTGATATCCTTGTCACAAACGCGGGTGGCCCACCTCCGGGCCTGTGGTCGGACTGGGATCGTGACGATTTCATCAAGGCGCTGGACGCCAATATGCTGACACCGATTGCTTTCATGAAAGCTTTGCTGCCGGGGATGATGGACAAGGGCTGGGGCCGCG
Source organism: Ruegeria sp. HKCCA5839 (assembly GCF_013035585.1). NCBI lineage: Bacteria > Pseudomonadati > Pseudomonadota > Alphaproteobacteria > Rhodobacterales > Roseobacteraceae > Ruegeria > Ruegeria sp. HKCCA5839. The sequence goes on from NZ_WQIE01000001.1 coordinate 235,722, forward strand.
TGGTCAACATCACCTCTCAATCCGTGCGGGCGCCCATTGGTGTTCTGGGCCTTTCGAACGCGGCGCGCACTGGGCTTACCGGGTATGTCGCAGGCACATCGCGGCAGGTTGCGCCACATGGGGTGACGATCAATAACCTTCTGCCGGGCATTCACGCCACCGATCGGGCGGATGCGCTGGACGGTGGGGTTTCGACGCAAAAAGGCATCACCATGGATGAGGCGCGTGCCGAACGTGCGGCCACCATTCCCGCACGCCGCTATGGCACGCGACAGGAGTTTGGCGCAGCCTGCGCCTTCCTGTGTTCTCAACATGCGGGCTTTATTGTCGGGCAGAATATCTTGCTGGATGGCGGTGCCACCAACTTGACGATGTAGACATGGCGCAAGGCTTTTCACTGAAAGATCAGTTGTTCAACGCGGAAAAAACCCGCTATCTTGCGGGTTTATTCGCTGAGGCTGATGCAGAATTCGACGCTGCTGCGTTCGAATCTGCAGTGATGGCACGGTTGCCGGAGCTGGAGCTGAAAGAACGCATCACGTGGATTGCCGAATGCCTGCAAGCGGCCCGGCCCGGAGACTTGCCGCAGGTGTCGGACCTGCTGTTGCGGGCGCTGCCCCCACCGCTTGATCCGACTAAAACGGATGACGATTTCGGTGACTTTATCTTTGCGCCATTGGGCGAATGGATCGTGGCCACGGGGATGGAGCATCCCGATCTGGCGCTGGATGTGCTGGAGGAACTCACACAACGGTTTTCGATGGAGTGGGCGATCCGACCCTTTCTGAACCGCCATACTGATATTGTCATGCAGCGGATGCAGGACTGGTGCGACCATTCCAGCTATCACGTGCGGCGGTTGGTCAGCGAAGGAACCCGGCCCAAACTGCCCTGGGGGTTGGGTGTGGATCTGGATCTGAGCGATCCGCTTCCGTTGCTGGATCAGTTGCACAGCGACCCAACGCGTTATGTAACGCGATCTGTGGCCAACCACCTGAATGACATCACCAAAAAAGCACCCGATCTTGTGCTGGACCGGTTGCAGGGGTGGGGTCGATCTGGCGCGCAAGACAGCAAGGAATTGGCTTGGATGACATCCCATGCGTTGCGCGGGCTGGTGAAGGCCGGACACCCCGAGGCCATGAAGATGCTTGGCTACGATCCCGAAGCCGAACTGGACGTTCAGATCACTCTGGATGGCGAAGCACGTATCGGTGCCGAGCTTAGCTTTGCGGTTGAGATTGGGGGCCAAAGGGGGCAACCTGTCTTGGTCGATTATATCATTCATTTCCAGAGGCCTGGCGGCAAAATCTCACCTAAAGTGCACAAGCTGAAGCAAGCAAAAATCGGCTCAGATGCGCTTACGATCAGCAAGCGCCACAAGCTTAAGGGAAACGCGACCACGTTCACTTTGGTGCCGGGGCCGCACAGGCTTGAGGTTCAGGTGAACGGCCGGGTCCGGGCCGGGATCGACTTCGATTTGTTGGGCTGATCACCGAACCTAGCTCTCACGCTTTCGTCAGAACTGTGCCTGCCTGATTGCGCCACCGGGGTGGTTGCACTAGCTCAGCGCAAACACAGGCAAAAGGAACGCTCGGATGAAGCATGAGGTTGTGCAGAATTACTATGGTGAGGTGCTGAAGGGCAGCGATGATCTTCAGACCAATGCCTGCTGTACTCCGGATGATATGCCGGACCATGTTAGAAAGATTCTGTCGCAAATTCATGATGATGTGCTGACGCGCTACTATGGCTGCGGCTTGATCGCACCGCTGGATCTTGAGGGGATGTCGATCCTGGATCTGGGCTGTGGCGCGGGGCGCGACGTCTACGCTCTGTCCGCGATGGTGGGTGAAACGGGCCGGGTTGTCGGTATCGACATGACGCCCGAGCAACTCGACGTGGCGCGCGCTCATCAGGACTATCACGCCCAAGCTTTTGGTCACTCTGCCAGCAATGTGGAGTTTCACCACGGCTTCATCGAAAAGCTGGATGAACTGGATCTGGAACCCGGGAGCTTTGATATCATCGTCTCGAACTGTGTGATCAATCTGGCGACCGATAAGGCTGCGGTTTTGCGCGGTGCGCATCGTCTGTTGAAAGAGGGTGGCGAGATGTATTTCTCGGACGTTTATGCCGACCGCCGCGTGCCCAAGGCGATGGCTGAGGATGAGGTTTTGTATGGCGAATGCCTGTCTGGGGCGTTGTATTGGAACGATTTTCTGACGATGTCACGTGATGCAGGCTTTGGGGATCCGCGCCGCGTGACCCATCGCCCGCTGACCATTGAAAACCCGGTTCTGGAAGAACGTGTTGCTCCGCTCAGCTTTATTTCGGCCACATACCGCCTGTTCAAACTGCCTGCGCTGGAGCCTGCTTGTGAGGATTACGGTCAGGCGGTGATCTACAAAGGCACGGTACCCCACGCACCGCATCAGTTTGCCTTGGACGATCACCATTTGATCAAGACAGGCAAGGTCTTTCCGGTCTGTGGCAATACCTGGATGATGTTGAAAAACACCCGTTTCGCCCGCCATTTCGATTTCATCGGTGATTATTCGACCCATTACGGGATTTTCGAAGGCTGCGGGGGCGATAGCCCCTTTGTTGTGCAGGGCGAAGACGCCTCAGCCGGGTGCTGCTGACGCCTTGCGTCGGACGGGCGGGGTTGCTATCCCCGCCTAAGCCCGATGGAATTGATCGGGTAAGGCAAGTGGGATCCACCGGTGACTGGCACGACAACGCCTCCGCGTCTTGAAGTTCGCAATCTTGTCGCCCGGTTCGACGGGCGCACGGTGGTCGACAACATCTCGTTCCAGGTGCAGGCGGGGCAGGTGACCTGTCTGCTGGGCCCGTCGGGTTGCGGCAAATCGACGACCCTGCGGATGATCGCTGGCGTCGAGATGCAAAGCGCTGGTGAGATCTATGTGGATGGCAAACTGATCTGCGACACCATCTTCCGCGTACCACCCGAACGGCGCGAGATCGGGTTGATGTTTCAGGATTTTGCTCTGTTCCCGCATCTGAGCGTGGCCGACAATGTGGCGTTCGGGCTGAAAGCCCCGAAAGAGCAGAAACGCGCCCGGGTCGAGGAATTGCTGTCCAAGGTGGATCTGATGCGCTTTATCGACGGCTTTCCGCATCAGCTGTCAGGGGGCGAACAGCAACGCGTGGCACTGGCCCGCGCGCTTGCACCGCGCCCTCGGATCATGCTGATGGATGAGCCGTTCTCGGGGCTCGACAATCGCTTGCGCGACGGCATCCGGGATGAGACGCTGGCCATTCTGAAAGAGGAAGACGCCGCCGTTCTGCTGGTCACCCATGAACCAGAAGAGGCGATGCGCATGGCCGATGAGATTGCCCTGATGCGCCGGGGCAAGATCGTGCAACAGGGCGCGCCCTATAACGTCTATACCCGTCCCGCAGATAAACCTGCGGTGGCCTTCTTTAGCGATATCAACGTGTTGCAGGCGCGAGTGAATGGGGCTTTGGCCAATACGCCCTTTGGGCAGTTTCTGGCCCCCGGCGTGCCTGACAACACAGATGTCGAGATCGTTTTCCGGCCCCAGCATGTGCGACTGGATTTCGACCGCAACGGCAAAGGTCCGTCACCGACGCCCTCAGACGGTGTAGCAGCCCGTGGCGTGGTTGAACGCGCCCGGTTTCTGGGCAGCGAAAGCCTGATCGAGTTCCGCATGGACTATGACGGCTCGCTTTTGAAAGCGACGGTTCCGAATGTGTTTGTTCCGGCGCCCGGTCGGGTTATGTGGCTGACCATCCGCCGCGACCGGTGCTTCGTTTTTCCGCTCTGAGGCCTTTGGGCACCAATTTGCAAGCAAGTGGTGCGGGAAAGCCGCATTTTGCACCTGTCGCTTGCTTGCCGCATCGCCAAGCCCCGTCTATCAAGGTCAAAATCTGGGTGTAAGGCGGATGCATGCGAATTCTTCTGACAAATGACGATGGGATAAACGCGCCAGGGCTTGAGGTGCTAGAAGCCATCGCGGCAGATCTGGCGGGCCCTGATGGTGAGGTCTGGGTGGTCGCGCCTGCGTTCGAGCAATCGGGTGTTGGCCATTGCATCAGCTATACCCGCCCGATGATGATGACGCAGCTGGGCGAGCGGCGCTTTGCGACCGAGGGCTCACCCGCTGATTGCGTGTTGGCAGGGCTGCATGAGGTCCTAAAGGACGTACCGCCCGATCTGGTGCTGTCCGGGGTGAACCGGGGCAATAACTCGGCCGAGAACACGCTCTATTCCGGTACAATCGGCGGTGCGCTGGAGGCCGCTTTGCAGGGTCTGCCCGCGATTGCCTTGTCGCAGTATTTCGGCCCGCGCAACCTTGGTCTCGAGGACCCGTTTGAAGCGGCGGCGCGGTATGGCGCCGATTTGGTGCGCCGTATTCTGGAGGCGACGCCGGTTGAAGACCGCGATTACCGCCTGTTCTACAACGTTAATTTTCCACCAGTGCCCGCCGTCGAGGTTTTGGGCACCAAAGTGGCGCCACAAGGGTTCCGCCGCGATACGCATTTCTCGGTTGAACCCCACAGCTCGCCCTCGGGGCGCAAGTTCTTGTGGATCAAAGGCGGTTATCAGCATAACCCAACCGCGCCCGGCACCGATGCGGCGGTCAACCTGGAAGGCTATATCTCGGTCACCCCAATGCGGGCTGATCTGACCGCCTATGACACGCTTGAGGCATTGAAGGCCATCGAATGACTGGTTTGACCCCTGAAACCAAGATGCAATTCCTGTTTGCGCTGCGGTCGCGTGGGGTGCGGGATGCGCGTGTACTTGAGGCGATGGAGCAGATAGATCGCGGGGCATTCGTCAAAGGCCTGTTCGCCGAACGTGCCTATGAGGATACGCCGCTGCCGATAGCCTGCGGGCAGACGATCAGCCAGCCCTCGGTTGTGGGGCTGATGACGCAGGCCTTGCAAGTGGGGCCGCGTGATACGGTTTTGGAGATCGGAACCGGCTCGGGCTACCAGGCCGCCATCCTGTCGAAACTGGCGCGCCGGGTCTATACGGTTGAGCGGCACAAGCGTCTGGTGGCAGAGACCGGACAGCTGTTCAAGGATCTGGGCCTGACCAATGTCACCGCCATGCTGACCGATGGATCCTTCGGATTGCCGGAGCAAGCGCCCTTTGATCGGATTATTGTGACGGCTGCGGCAGAAGATCCGCCCGGACCGCTCTTGGCGCAGCTTAAAATCGGCGGTATCATGGTGCTACCCGTAGGACAGTCGGATGCGGTGCAGACCCTGATCCGGGTCACGCGCACCGAAACCGGTCTGGACTATGATGAATTGTTACCCGTTCGCTTTGTGCCTTTGCTGGAAGGTTTGGGCAAGGACGGGGCCTAAAGGTTTAATCCGCGTTTGCGCCGGAACCCCGGAAAACAGGGGCAGGTGTTGAGGACAAATAAATGAGAGCAGTTTCCAAATCAGCCATGTGCCGGTCTTCTGTGGCAGCCATTGCCCTTGTGGTTCTGGCCGGGTGCGAAGGGCCCTTCGATTATGACCTTCGCGGTAATGTCGGCGGGTTTTCGACCGCAGATGCGGCGCTTGGTGCCACGACCAACCGGCCAGCGCCAGATGCGCGCGGTGTGATCACCTATCCCAATTATCAGGTGGCCGTCGCGCAGCGCGGTGACACAGTGACCGATCTCGCGACGCGTGTGGGCCTGCCGGTCGCGGAACTGGCCGGGTTCAATGGACTTCAGGCCGATGACAAGCTGCGCGAAGGCGAAGTTATTGCGTTGCCACGCAGCGTCGGGGCGAGCAACGGCAATGTGGATATCGCGACGATAGCGGGTTCTGCCATCGATGAAGCGCCCGCAACCGGATCAAGCGGCGGTGTTCAGACAACGGCTCTGCAACCAGCACCGCAGAATGCGGCACCTGCGCCAGTGGTGTCCGGTCCTGAGCCCATTCGCCACAAGGTCAAGCGCGGGGAAACCGCGTTTACCATTTCGCGACTGTATGAAGTGCCTGTTGAATCGCTTGCGGAGTGGAACGGATTGGGGCCGGATTTCGTTGTGCGCGAAGGTCAATTTCTGTTGATCCCGGTGAAAAACCAACCCGCACCGCAAACTGCGTCTGCAGCCAGCGCAGCTGCGGCACCCGTCGCGACCAATGTGACCCAACCCGGCGAAGGGTCGCCAACACCGACCCCGCCAAGTGCGACACAGCCGCTGCCTGAAAATGACGTGGCCCCGGCGACCGAAGCGCCTGATGTCACCGCCGAAGCACCGACCAATGCCAGCACAGCGGCGCTTGGCTTCCCGGTCACCGGGCGGATCATCCGCACCTATGACAAGGGTACGAATGAAGGTATCGACATCGCCGCCGCGCCCGGAACCCCGGTCAAGGCGGCTGAGGCCGGAACCGTGGCCGCCATCACGGCAGATGCGGATCAAGTGCCGATCATCGTGGTCAAACACAATGACGATCTGCTGACCGTCTATGCGAATGTCGCCGATATCAAGGTTGAAAAAGGCGACCGTGTGCGCCGTGGCGAAACCATTGCCGCCTTGCGGGATGGTGATAACGCCTATGTGCATTTCGAGGTGCGTGAGGGCTTTGAATCGGTGGATCCCGAGCCTTTCCTGAACTGAGGTAAACGGCCCTGACCGGACCAGGCCTCCGGTGGGCGTGTTTTGGAAAAGATGAAGCCTGTCAGGCGGTTGGGTCGTAATCGGCCAATCGCTTTCCGGGCTCGTCCGCAAAGATTTCGGGCAGGGGCTGCACGGTTTCGATCAGATCCACACGAAAGACGCGGAAGCCGTCGCGCAACTCGCACCAGGCTGTCAGGGTCCAGACCCGGCCCCAATATTCCATATGCAACGGGCGGATCCTGCGGTTGGTCAAAACCCCGTCGATCCGGCGATAGCGCAGTTGCAGCTTCTGGCGCGATTTGATGGCGGCGCGGATCGGGGCCATATGGGCCAGCCCGCGCGCCGCGTCTGCAAATGGGTAGACCGCAAACTTCCACGCGTCGGCCTCGGCCACAACCTGAGTGGGCAGCACCGCATCGATCTTGTCGGCCAGCGTTTCGGCGGCAGCCTTGAGCTCGGGGTCGGCGGCCTCGGCGACGATTGCCATGCCAAGGTTCAGCGCCTCTAGTTCGGCCGGGGTCAGGTTCAGCGGGGGCAGGGTGATCTGCTCGCGAACCATATAGCCCACGCCGCGCTCGCCCTCGACCGGCACGCCCGAGGCCACCAGCGTACCCATATCGCGATAGATCGTGCGGACCGACACCTCAAGCCGATCCGCAATATCCTGCGCGCGGTGCAATTTCCCGTCGCGCAGGATCTGGATGATATCAAACAGGCGGTCAGTGCGGCGCATGACACGCCTGCCGGACCGCCTTTAGGCAGTCATGTTCCATAGCACATTCTCATGCCGCATCTGCATGGTCTCGGGATCAATAGCCGCCATCAGGGCCGGGGCAAAATCCTGCTGAGGGAACTGCGCGGCGGCGTCTTTCGCGGCCTTCATATCCGCCCAGATCACATAATCCGTCCAGCGGCCGTCCTCTCCCTGGCTCAGCTGGCGATGGGTAAAGCCGGGCGCGGCGCGGACAAAGGCCTCGGTCGATTGGCTGAGCTTCACGAACTCTTCCGGTGTGGTGCCATTGGCGAGGGTGAAGGTGACGATTTCTGCAACATGGGTCATTTCATTCTCCGTTGACCAGGTTTCGATAGGCCCGACCTACAGTGTTACAACTGACATAAACCTGTCAGTTGTAAAAAGCGAGCCCCCGGATTCTTTTCAAACAGCCCAAATTTGACCGAGAATTCGGCAAGCTTGACTTTTGCCACGCCCGACATCGGCGTAAAAACCAATCCGAAATCGACGATTGGGCGCCAATGCGCCGAAAAACAGGAGAAGAAACATGCTCAACAATATCGGCCTTCCCGGTCTGCTGCTGATCGCAGTTGTGGTGTTGGTGCTGTTTGGTCGCGGCAAGATCAGTTCGCTGATGGGCGAAGTGGGCAAAGGCATCACCTCTTTCAAAAAAGGCGTCAAAGAAGGTGCTGACGAGCTGGAGCAGGATGCCTCTGAGCTGGCCAAAGACGTCACACCCGAGACCGACAAAGACAAGGCGTAACCTTAGATGTTTGATCTGGGCTGGACCGAGCTTCTGGTCATTGGTGTCGTGGCCCTGATCGTTGTCGGGCCCAAGGATCTGCCTGTGCTGTTCCGCAATGTGGGCCGTTTTGTCGGCAAGGCACGCGGTATGGCGCGCGAGTTCAGCAGCGCCATGAACGAGGCCGCAGATCAGGCCGGGGTCAATGAGATCAAAAAGGGTCTGAACGCGGCCACCAACCCTGTCAGTACAGCGATGGACAGCGTTAACGAAGCGGCACGGGATGTTGCCAAAAGCATCGACCCGACCAAGTTTGATCCCGACAGCGAGACCGGAAAGCTGGCAGCGGAACGCGCTGAACAGGCCAAGAAGATCCAGGCCACCTCCGCCCGCGCCACCGCGGAACGCAAAGCCAAAGAGGCGGCAGATGCCGTGGCCAAGGCTGAGGCGGCAGAAGCCGCTTTGAAGACTGAAAGCGAAACATGAGCAAGACCGACGAGATCGAAGATTCCTCGGCCCCTTTGATCGAGCATCTGGCCGAGCTGCGCACGCGTCTGATCCGGGCGGTGATCGCCTTTGTGATCGGCATCGTGCTGGCTTTTGCTGTGGCCGAGCCGATTTTGCAGTTTCTGCTGAGGCCCATCGAGGCGACGCTGCGCGAGTTGGGTGATCCGTCACCGACGCTGCAATATACCTCGCCGCAGGAGTATCTGTTCACACTGTTCCGCATCTCGATGGTTTTTGGCTTTGCGCTGGCCTTTCCCGTAATCTCGTACCAGCTGTGGCGTTTTGTGGCGCCTGGGCTTTATCGGTCCGAGAAAGGGGCTTTTCTGCCTTTTCTGATCGCTTCCCCCTTTATGTTCCTGCTGGGTGCGGCCTTTGCGCAATTCGTCGTGACGCCGCTGGCGATGCAGTTCTTTTTGGGATTTGCAGATGTCAGCTCGATCTTCGCCAATCTCCTTTCACCGGATGCCGGTGAAATCCCCGAGGAAATCGTTGTCGTGCCGGAAACCGCAGACGGCGTGCGGGTGACGTTCTTCGGCAAGGTGAACGAATCGCTCGACATCACTTTGAAGTTCATCATCGCTTTTGGCCTGTGTTTCCAATTGCCGGTGTTGCTGACGCTGATGGGCAAGGCTGGATTGGTCAGCGCCGAAGGGCTGGGCTCGGTGCGCAAGTACGCGATGATTGGTATTCTGGTTCTGGCCGCTTTGGTGACCCCCCCGGACGTCATCACCCAAGTGATCCTTTTCACAGTGGTCTATGGGCTCTATGAGATTTCCATCTTCCTCGTGGCCCGGGTCGAGAAAAAGCGGGAAGAGAAACTGCGCGCCGACGGCTATTACGACGATGAAGAGGCCGAAGCTGACGCAGACCTTGCCGAAGAATACGACGAACAGAAGTAACCTGTTCTGCAATGAGAAACAGGCGCGCCCGTCCAAGGCGCGCCTTTTTTGATGCGGGCTCTTGTTGCGGGGCAGGGAACGTGGTTTGAACCGGCCCAGACCAGAGCGGAGAGACAGATGGACGATCAGGCCCTGAACCGTATTGCCGACGCCTTGGAGCGGATGGCTCCGGCCCCGCTGGCAGCGCCGGATTTCGCGGCAGCCCCGGCTTTTGTCTGGCATGTTGAACCGGATCGGCTGGAGCCTGTCGAAAAGGTCAGCCGGGTCGATCTGGATCTTTTGGTGGGGATCAACCGTTCGCGCGATACGTTGCTGGACAACACGCGCCGCTTTGCAGATGGTTTCAAGGCCAACAACGCGCTGCTCTGGGGCGCGCGTGGGATGGGCAAATCCAGCCTGGTCAAAGCCGTCCACGGCACTCTGCAACCCGAGTATTCTGATCTGAAACTGGTTGAGCTGCAGCGCGAGGATATGGGTTCGGTCGCGCGCCTTCTGAACCACCTGCGCGCAGCACCCCATCGGTTCATCCTGTTCTGCGATGACCTATCGTTTAGCCATGATGACCAGCACTACAAATCGCTCAAGGCTGTGCTGGATGGCGGTATCGAGGGGCGGCCCGAAAATGTGGTCTTCTACGCCACCTCCAACCGACGCCACCTGATGCCACGGGACATGATCGAAAACGAACGCTCCAGCGCCATCAACCCGTCCGAGGCGGTTGAGGAAAAGGTCTCTCTGTCAGATCGCTTCGGCCTCTGGCTGGGCTTCCATCCTTGCGATCAGGATGAATACCTGGCCATGATCGACCGCTATTGCGCTGCTTACGGAGTCACCGCTAACGCCGACACCCTTCGTGCCGAAGCCATCGAATGGCAGGCCACACGGGGTGCACGCTCAGGCCGCGTCGCCTGGCAGTTCTTTGTCGATCTGGCCGGGCGCCAAGGCGTTCATATCGCCTGACCCAATCCTTCTTCTGTTCAAAAATACCTCCGCCGGAGGCATGGCCCACAGGGCCATTTCTAAAGCAATGCTAAGATCCGAGCTGCTTCATCCGCCGGGCGGGTCAGCGCATCACGATCCTCGCCGGGATGGAACCGGGCACGCACGGCTGTGGGCATAGGCGCGGGCTCGACAATCGAAACCCGCGGTCCTGTACGTTCGGTCTCTGCCTGCCAGCTGCGGGCCAGAGCCATCTGCGCGGCCTTGGTGGCACCATAGATGCCATAGAATTTCTGACCGGCTTTGGGATCGTCAAAGAACACCGCATGGCCATCCGTGCCCAGCAAGGGCGTCACATAGGGGATCAGCACCGAGGTCGCGGTGGCATTGGTGTTCAGCGCCTTGGCCCATTCCTTGGGATCCACGAAATGCGCAGGCGTCAGGGCAGATGTATGCACCGCCGTGTGCAGCCACAAATCCACCTTGCCCCAGCGGTCGTGAATGCCTCGGCACAGGGTGGCCATCGCATTGGGATCGGTGATGTCCATCGGCGCCAATGTGGCTGAACCGCCCTTGGCCTGGATCCGGTCGTCCAGCTCTTCCAACCCGCCCGTGGTTCGGGCAACGGCCACGATGTGATAGTCGGGCGCGAGGGCTTCGGCCAAAGCAGCCCCCAGCCCACGCGAAGCGCCGGTTACCAGCGCGATTTTGGTCTGATCGGTCATGGGCGGGGTTTGACCTGCGACGCGAGGGGCGTCAAGCCCGGATCACGCGCCCGGGATGACCATTCGTCGCGTCTCGCCACCATGCTGCAGCAAAATACCCTCGGCATCGATGGCGATGACCTTGCCAGATCCGACGCGGCTGCCCGGTGTGACTTCGCGCACGCGGCCCGACGACAGGCGCACAAGCGCACGCATCTTGGTGGCAGGGCCAAAAATCCCCAGCAGCGCAGTTGCATTCTTCTTGAGCGCGCCCCGCTGTGTGGCCGCGTTTTCAACGGAAATGTTGGGCATGTCTTACGGTCAGAAAGTATTCCTGACCCCTTTGCATGAGTGGTTTGCAGCGGGTCGTCTAACAAAGAAATTCGGGAATGAAAAGTCATCCACAACTGCGACAGAATGGCGTTGCCAAAACCCGCTCAGGTCTTTGTTCACAAAAGAGATTACGGTTAGCCCGAGGCGAGTTTGGCACCGTTCCAGGAATCGCCTACGACCTCCATGTCATGTTTCTTGCGATCCGAACGGCTGCTTTTTTCCAACGTGCTTAGATAATCTTCTTCGACCCCGGTGATGTAGTTGCCGTCAAAGCAGGAGCAGTCAAAAGCTTCGATCTCGGGGTTGCCTTCCTTGGCGGCCCAGATCAGATCGTCCAGGTTTTGATAAAACAGCGCGTCGGCACCCAGTTCCTGGCGGATTTCCTCGATGTCTTTTCCATTGGCGATCAGCTCGGCCCGGGTGGGCATGTCGATACCGTAGACATTGGGATATTTCACCGGCGGCGAAGCGCTGGCGATGTAAACTTTCTTGGCACCGGCCTCGCGACACATCTGGACGATTTTCTTGATGGTGTTGCCGCGCACAATCGAATCGTCGATCAGCAGAACATTGTGCCCCTCAAATTCCAAAGGAACAGCGTTCAGTTTGCGCCGCACCGATTTCTGGCGCTCGGCCTGACCGGGCATGATGAAGGTCCGCCCGACATAGCGGTTTTTCACCAGACCTTCGCGATAGGGAATACCGGTGATCTTCGCCGCCTCAAGCGCCACTGGGCGGGCGCTGTCGGGGACGGGGATGATCCGGTCGATCTGAAGACCTGAATCCTGGATTTGCTTGGCCAGCGTCTGCCCCATGCGCATCTGCGTTTTGTAAACAGACACGCCATCCAGCAACGAGTCGGGCCGGGCCAGATAGACATACTCGAAGATACACGGCGTCAACTTGCCTTCGACCGCCTGGAACTCGTGCATATTGCCGTCAAGATCGATCAGGATCGCCTCGCCGGCGCGCAGGTCGCGCAGTTTTTCAAACCCGTTGATCCCAAAAGCCACATCTTCCGAGGCAAAGGCGAAATCGTCGCCTTGACCCGGGATTTCGCGTTTGGCCACCGACAGAGGGCGAATGCCGTAAGGGTCGCGGAAGGCCAGCATGCCGACTCCTGCGACCAGACAGATCACGGAATAGGCGCCTTGAATGCGTTCCATGGTCATTTTTACACCGGCAAAGATGTTGCGGATCGGATCGGCATTGCCATTCACCTTGATCGCATCCGCCACCTTGTCGGCCAGAACGTTCAGCAACACTTCGGAATCCGACGTGGTGCGCAGATGGCGGCTGTATTTGGCAGTGACCTTCTCGCGCTGCTCTTCGGTATTGGTGATGTTGCCGTTATGGACCAGATAGATCCCATAGGGTGCATTCACAAAGAAAGGCTGGGCCTCGGCGGCGCTGAGGGACCCGGCGGTGGGATAGCGCACATGACCAATCCCGACACGGCCCATCAGCGTCTCTGCGTCCTGAGCGTTAAAGACATCCTTGACCAGACCGTTGGCCTTTTTTTCGCGGAAGAATTCACCGTTATAGGTGACAATGCCCGAAGCATCCTGGCCGCGGTGTTGCAGCATCAGCAACCCGTCATAAATCTCGGCAAACACATCATGTGTCCGGCTTGCGATTCCCAAAATCCCACACATTGACGGGGCTCCAATCTTTATGACGCTGTGGCGGTGTGATGGCTTGGATGGATCGAGCTGTTCGCCTGCTGCACCTGGTCGGGGCGTAGAATACTCTGACGGTGCGGGTCCGGATTGATCACGGCACAGCGCACTGAACGAAAGAGGATGGGCAAGGCGGGCAGCTCCGATTCCATGTCGGTTGGCCCTCACATAATGCCTAATTGCGCTGCTGTCATCAAAGGATCACATTTGTGGATTGATGCAGGCAGCAAAGCCCGAAATTGCCGCAACAAGGTGACAACTTATCTGCCATGTGCTGTCATATCACCCAAAGGGTAACGCAGCCTTTGGTTCAGAGTTGGTGAGGTTACATGTGGCAGCACAAGAGAAATCAAAAGAAAGAAGAACCGATCAAACGCAGATGTCATCGCTGTCGCGGCTCCGGTCGTGCGCCCTGCGAGATTTGCAAGGGCGCAGGACAGGTTATCAAGGGGCGAGATATCTACGGCAAACCGCAATACAGTCGATGCGACGGCTGTTTCGGCCTCAAGAATATTCGCTGCACCGTCTGCGGTGGTGAAGGGTTCGTCTAAAAAATCCTGGTGCCGGTGCAAAAAAGCCCGGCCAAGACCGGGCTTTGTTACGTCTCGTCTGAACGGCTTAGTTCTGCGCTTCGGTTTCGGTCGGCGTTGTCGCAGGCTCGCTTCCGGCTTGTGCGGCGCAGTGACCAACCAGCGATTCATATTGCGAGGTAATCCAGCCCAGAGCAGCCTCCGGGTTTTGTTCCTCAATCTGGCCGCTGAACTGCTCGAACACTTGGGCCGAGCGGCTGTCATCCACCATCGGGAAAGTTTGGCTCGTTGCCACGCTGTCATAGACAAAGAACGCAATTGCAACCAGCAGGATGCCGCGCGCGACGCCGAAGAAGAAGCCAAGCGCCTGATCCAAACCGCCAACGGCAGACCGTTGAACCAGCGATGAAAACAGCGGGGTAAAGACGCTGACGACAATGAGCGCCAGCGCGAATACGGCAGCAAAACCTGTGATCACCGACAATTCGCAACTGTCGCGCAAGAACTCTCCGACCACGGGGATTTCTTTGATCAGCGGAACGACCTGCGGCGCAAAGATAAAGGCCAAGACGGCGGCCGCTGCCCAGCCTGCAATTGCCAGCACTTCGCGTATGAGACCGCGTGAATAGGCCAGAAGGCCTGAAACGACGATGATCAGGGCAACAACCCCGTCAACAATTGTAAAGTCTTCCATGGCCCTCGCCTGCTCGATTTCTGCCCCTCAAGGCGCGACTTTAACCTGCTCCGAAGGTTTCGCCAACAAACCCAACCAAATCAGAGGGTCGGGTGAGTGTCAGACCTGCCACAGTGCCGGTTTTGCCACCCGCCGGAGCAATTGCCGCTGTGAAACCAAGTTTCTGTGCTTCTTTCAACCTATTTTCGGTCTGCGGGGCCGGTCTAAGTGCCCCTGACAGCGAGATTTCTCCGAAAACCACCGTATCTGCGGGCAGGGCGGTGTCTTCTCGGGCGCTGAGCAGTGCGGCGGCCACGGCCAGATCAGCTGCAGGTTCACTGACCTTCAGCCCGCCAGCCACGTTTAGATACACATCGAGCCCCGCAAAGGGGATGCCGCAACGCGCTTCGAGCACGGCGAGGATCATTGCCAGACGTCCGCTGTCCCAGCCCACAACGGTGCGGCGGGGCTGCGAATGCGGGGAGGGGGCGACAAGCGCCTGCAATTCAACCAGCACAGGCCGGGTGCCTTCGATCCCCGCAAAGACGGCTGATCCGGGGCTGGGCGTGCCGCGCTCGGACAGGAACAGGGCCGATGGGTTGGTCACTTGCGCCAGACCTTTGCCGGTCATCTCAAACACACCGATCTCATCTGCCGGGCCAAAGCGGTTCTTGACCGCGCGCAGGATACGGAACTGGTGGCCGCGTTCGCCTTCGAAATAGAGCACGGTGTCGACCATATGCTCGACCACGCGGGGGCCTGCGATCTGGCCTTCTTTGGTGACATGGCCCACCATGATGACCGACACACCGTGCCGTTTTGCAAACGTCGTCAATTCATGCGCCGCGGCCCGGACTTGTGACACAGAGCCCGGCGCGCTGTCCACATTGTCGGCCCACATGGTCTGAATGGAATCGATAATAGCGAGGCCGGGTTTTTCCGCCTCAAGTGTGGTCAGAATATCGCGCAGATTGGTTTCAGCGGCCAATTGAACCGGTGCGTCCTCTAATCCCAAACGCCGGGCGCGCATCCGGACCTGAGCACTGGCTTCTTCGCCCGAAACATAGACGGTTTTCACACCCGCCCGGGCAAACCGGGCGGCGGCCTGCAGCAAGAGCGTGGATTTCCCGATCCCCGGATCGCCGCCGACCAGAAGGGCCGAGGCAGGCACAAGTCCGCCGCCCAACACCCGGTCAAGCTCGTCCACACCGCTGAGGGTGCGGGGTGGGGGTGTCTCTTCGGTGGACAAGTCGGAAAGCGGGATGGACTGCCCGCGTTTACCCCCCAGCGATTTCTTGGCGGGTCCGGCAGAGAGGGGTGTTTCCTGAACGATGGTGTTCCATTCGCCGCAGCTGTCGCAGCGGCCGGACCATCGGGAATGTGCGGCACCACAGGCGGAGCAGGTGAAAGAAGGTGTCTTGGCCATGGCGCCCTTGGTGCATCAGCTTGGGCGGTTCTTCAAGCCCTTGCGGGCTTTCCTCACCGCCGGGGGCGCGCTGCGGGTTCGGGCCCTTTGGGCCGTCACCCGCAGCGGGCGCTGTCGCGCCTACTCGGCTGCTCGAGGGGGGGTCATGGGATAGATGCTGGCATTGCTGGGATGCGCCAGTTCGGGGGAGGATTGCAGATGGGTCGACAATTCGGGCAGCAGATCGAACAGTTCATCCCGCAAGCGAGCCAGCTGCGATTTGGCGATCGATTCCTCGATCTCGATGTGGCGGGTCCATTGGCGCAGCTCATGCTGGATTGTTTGCGCGTCTTCGATCCGCTGCTGGAACTGCTCGACCTCTTGCTGGCGTTGTTGTAGGAAGCTGCGAGCGCGGTTGACCTTGTCATCGCCATAGGTGTCGGCAAGTTCCTGACTGACCTGGCTCATCTGCGCGGCAAGCTCCAGGATTTCGGGTTCCAACGATTGCAGATCGGGATGTTCGCGCAGAAAGCTGAGCCGCTCTTTCACCGCATCAAATTCGGACGACGTCTGGAACAAACCCGACCGGTCGGCGGCATGGGCCAGATGATAGGCCTGCGTGACGTCCTGCATGTTCATCGCAAATCTACGGTGGGTGTTTTCCAGCGCCATCATTCGGGCACTAGAGGGCAGGTAGAAGGCCAGCATAAGCGCCAATGCGGTCAGACCGACCTGAACATGAAGCCCGGCGTCAACAACCCCGGTAGGCCCGAACCCGGCCTGCAGCGACAGCCAGGGCAACACGCCCGCAGCCGACAGGCCGGTGGCAATCACACCCCCGGCGGCCAAAGCAATGATAAGTGCGAAGGTGGCGCGCATGAAGGCGTTCTGCAGGTGCAATGTGATGCTGTGAAGCGTAGCCATGATCGTCAATCCCCTTCGTCAACCGATACTCATCGGGTGCAGGCGGACCAGAAATCAAGTGCGCAGGAACATCCGCAACAGCCCCGTTAAGCCAATAGTTTTGCGCCTTGTGGTATTGATGTGAGACTGCGAAAGGGCGTTTGCAATCAACTAGCTCTGAGGATTTCGTGAACGGACTGTGTTCTCGGTCAGATATCCCAGCACAATCGATGCCAGGATACAGGCGGTAAACAGATAAAGCCCCCATGCGGTTTCGATGGTGGCATAGGCAATGCCCTTGGCCAGCGTGATGTAAAGCGCGATGAGGAAGATATCGGCCATGGCAAGCTTGCCCAGCAGGGTCAGCGCAGGCTGCACGCGGGCGTCCAGCAGGTTCCATTGTATCAGCGCGGTGCCGATGGTTTTCAGGTATGGTGCGAAGAGGGCAAACACGGTGACCACCAACGCCAGAAACACGTCGGATTTCCACAGCGATTGCAATCCGGTGATGACGCTGATTTCGCTGAGGCCGAAAATGGGGAGGAGGCCGGCACGCATCAGCGGGGCGAACCACGCGATGGGGTAGAGGATCAGGAGCGAGAGGGTGGCGAGGCGGAGAGGCATTTTGCACAAATCTAATGGGATATGAATGCAATAAAACCCCAAAACACTGCTAGCGCCAGCCCAATACCCGCAATGACAGCGTTGGTCTTTGGCAAATTCTCGGAATGGGAGATCAGGTCGCGATGTAGCACTATACCAGATACTACTATCCCGATCACCATAGGAACGCTTACGTATACATGGGGTTTTTCTGTATAAAACGCGAGGTAGTTGGTAATGACTGCGCCGGGAACCACACCGAACAAGAATGCTTTGAATACCGGTGTCATTAGTTTAAATCCGCGTGCTGGGGCGAAAACCAGCCCGTTTTTGCGGAAAGTCTCAACAAACCAAGTCAGCAAAACCGCGTTAAAGTAAACTCCGGGTATCGAAAAAAGGATGAGTTGCAAATCGCTCACTACCGCACCGCCTCAATCGGCCCTTCCGCACTCCCGCTGATAAACTGTTCGACATAGGGATCACCCGAGGCGTCCATTTGCTCGACAGGGCCGGTCCATTGGATCACGCCTCCGTGCAGCATCGCTACGTTGTCGGCAATCGCGCGGACCGAGCTCATGTCGTGGGTGATGGTCATGGCGGTGGCGCCCATCTCGGTCACGATCTCGCGGATCAGGTCGTTGATGACGCCCGACATGATCGGGTCGAGACCGGTCGTGGGTTCGTCGAAAAAGATGATCTCGGGCTCGGCGGCGATGGCGCGGGCCAGGCCCACGCGTTTTTGCATGCCGCCCGACAGCTCGGCGGGAAAGCGGTCGGCCACGTTGGCCTTCAGACCCACACGGCGCAGTTTGTCGATGGCAATTTCACGGGCATAATCCGCCGGACGCTTCAACGGCCCGCGCAGCAGGCGGAAGGCCACGTTTTGCCAAATGGGCAGCGAGTCGAAGAGGGCCGCACCTTGAAACAGCATTCCGAACCGAGCCAGAAACGCATCACGGTCGCCTTTGGTGGCATCCTTGCCATCCACATAGATCATCCCGCTGTCGGGTTTGATCAGGCCCAGAATACATTTCAGCGCCACAGATTTTCCCGTGCCCGATCCGCCGATGATAACCATCGACGTGCCCTTGGGGATCTCAAGATTCATGCCTTGCAGCACATGGTTTTCGCCAAAGGCTTTGTGAACGTTCTCCATCCGGATCATAGCGAGAAGAATACCCCCGTGAGAACGAAGTTGGCAGCCAGGATCAAAACTGCGGCGGCCTCGACCGAGCCTTTGGTGGCCCGGCCCACACCCTGCGCGCCGCGGCCCGAGTTCATACCGTAATAGCAGCCCATGATCGCCGCGATTACGCCGAAGGCGGCACCTTTGACCAGGGATGAGACGATGTCTCGGGCTTCCAGAAAGTCGACCGTGTTTTTCAGATACGCGGCGGGATTGAAGCCCAGATTTTGCGTGGCAACCGTGTACCCGCCCGCAATACCGATGATATCTCCGACCCCGACCAGGGCGGGCACGGTGATCAACGCCGCCAGCACGCGCGGGGCGGTGAGGTATTTCATCGGATGCGTGGAGAGCGTGACCAGAGCGTCAATCTGCTCGGTCACTTTCATCGTGGCGATTTCGGCAGCGATGGATGACGTCACACGTGCCGCGATCATAAGGCCGACCAGAACCGGCCCAAGCTCTCGCACCATGCCGATGGCCACGATCTGCGGCACCACAGCCTCGGCATTGAAGCGCGCGCCACCAGCATAGATCTGCAAGGCCAGCGCTCCGCCGGTGAAAATCGCAGTCAGGCCCACCACGGGCAGGGACAACCAGCCGATATTCAGCAGCGCCAGGGCAAATTCACGCGGATAAAAGGGCGGGCGCACGATATGCGACACCGCATCCAGCGCGAACAGCGCCACGCGGCCAAAGACCGCAAACAGGTTCAGAATGGCTCGACCAAGCCCGCCAAGCGGTGACAATGGGTTCATTCGACATAGCCCCGCGAATAGCGGCTGCCGAGCGAGGTGAGGATTTCATACCCGATGGTGCCTGCGGCTTCGGCCAGATCGTCAACGGTTTGGTGCCCGTTCAGGATACGCAGGCGTTCGGGGTCCTGGGGCAGGTCCGTGACGTCAATCGTGATCAGATCCATGGAAATGCGCCCGACGACCGGGCAGGGCTGATCGCCCACAAAGGCGTCGATGCCGCCACCGATGGCTCGATGCAAACCGTCCGCATACCCCGCCGCAACAGTCGCGATACGCGACGGGCGGCGTGCGGTCCAGGCATTGCCGTATCCCACAGTCTCGCCCACATCGACGTGACGCACCTGAATGACCGGCAGGTCGATGGTGACCACCGGCTTTGCCGCGGCAAAGGGCAGGCCGCCATAAAGGCCAACGCCCGGGCGGCAGAGGTCGAAATGATATTCCGGCCCCAGGAGGATACCACCGGTCGCCGCCAAAGACCGGGGTGCCGAGATCCCACCGGTCATGTCTTTGAAACTTTGCAACTGTTGTCGGTTCATCGGGTGGTCTGGTTCGTCCGCGCAGGCCAGATGCGACATGACCAAGGCCGGGTTGCGCGCCAGCACGGCGCTGCGCAATGCCGACCAGTCCGACGGCTCCAGCCCCAGACGGTTCATACCGGTGTCCAGCTGAATGCCAAACGGATGGTCGGGCAGGGCGTCGAAGTGACGTTGCACCTGTTGTGGCGCGTTCAGCAGCGGGATCAGATCATGGTCGCGTAGAAGGTCGGTATCGCCGTCCATATGCCCAGAAAAGACAAAGATGCGCGGCTCGGAGCCCAGGACTTTGCGGATCGGAACGCCTTCTTCGGCGGCAGCAACAAAAAAGCTGCGAACCCCTTCTTCGGCCAGGGCCAATGCGACGGGTTCTGCACCCAGCCCATAGGCGTCGGCTTTGACCACGGCGCCGGTTTCGGCGGACGACAAAGAGCTGAGCGCGCGCCAGTTACTGGCCAGCGCAAGAAGGTTGATGGAAAGGCGTGCTGTACTCATGGCAACGTTCATGACATTGCATCGACCAAGGTCAAGAGGGAAAGATTGTTTTCGGCATCAGAAAGCCCAGGGAACCGGCAAGTTCCAGCCATATCAACACATTTTTACAAACGCCCCATGCGCAGATCAGGGTCGAGGTTCTTGTGATTGTGCTCAAATGACCGTTAGATCTCTTACACCAGAGTGCATCGTTTCGCGCTTTTCAGCGCTAAGTTGAATGCAGTCTGGCATCGTAATCGGAAACGGAAGAACAAATGGAATTTTCTACCGGCCACAAAGATCACCAGGCCGAGATCGTCGCGTTTTTCGCGTCGGTTTTTTCGGCGTCAGAGGGGCCCGGCGAAGGCGCGTTGATCGGCGAATTCGTAACTGATCTGCTGGCGACAACCCCAGCTGAGGACGTGCTGGTGTGCACCGCTCACGACGAGCATGCGCTGGTCGGCTGCCTCTGCTGGTCTCGGATGCGGTTTGCCGAAGATACACGCATGGTATTCATCTTGTCCCCTGTGGCCGTTCACAGCGAGCGGCAAAGGGAAGGCATTGGGCAGAGGCTGATCGGATTCGGATTGGATCAAATGCGTTTACAGAAAGTCGATGTGGTTCTGACCTATGGCGACCCGGCGTATTATGGCAAATCCGGCTTTCTGCCCATTACGTCAGAGGTTGCGCAACCGCCTTTACCGCTCAGCTATCCGCATGGGTGGTTGGGACAATCGCTGACAGACGAGGCGTTGGCCCCTTTGCAGGGCCAATCCCGGTGTGTTGCGGCATTGAACAATCCCAACCTTTGGTGAGTTGACCACCACCGCCAGGTCGAACCGTTTTCCCGCAACGACAAGGGGGTCAGTACCCCTCGATCTCACCGCTTTGCTGCCAAGGCTTGACCAGATTGCCGAACCGCGTGAATTGCGCTTCGAACGACAGCTCGACCGTGCCGATGGGGCCATGGCGTTGCTTGCCGACGATAACCTCGGCCTTGCCGTGCAGACGCTCCATGGCCTGCTTCCACTCTTCCATCTTTTCCAACTCGTGATCGCCCGGCTTTTCCCGTTCCTTGTAGTATTCTTCGCGGAACACGAACATCACCACGTCGGCATCCTGCTCGATCGAGCCCGATTCCCGCAGGTCTGACAATTGCGGGCGCTTGTCGTCGCGGTTTTCGACCTGACGGCTGAGCTGAGACAAAGCGATCACCGGGATATTCAACTCTTTGGCGATGGCTTTCATCCCCATCGAGATTTCGGCAATCTCATTCACGCGGTTGTCGGACATGCCGCGGCACAGTTGCAGATAGTCGATGACCAGCAGATCAAGCCCGTGGGTTCTCTTCAGCCGCCGCGCACGCGCGGCAAGCTGAGAGATCGGGAGGGCGGGGGTGTCATCGATGAAGAGGGGGCAGGCTTCCAATTCCTTGGCCGCGTCCACGAAACGGCGAAATTCGGCCTCGGTCATGTCGCCTTGACGGATCTTGTGGCTGGAAATTTCCGAGGCTTCGGCCAGAACCCGGCCCGCAAGCTGCTCGGCGCTCATTTCAAGTGAAAAGAACCCGACGACGCCGCCATCAATCGCGCCCTCGGATCCGTCCGGCTTCAAACCGCGCTTATAGGCCTTGGCCACATTAAAGGCGACGTTGGTCGCCAGCGAGGTTTTACCCATCGAGGGCCGCCCCGCCAGAATGATCAGATCGGACGGGTGCAGCCCGCCCAGTTGTTTATCGAGATCGGCCAGACCGGTGGAAATCCCCGCCATGCCGCCACCACGCTGGTAGGCCTCGTTGGTGACGTTGACGGCTTCTGTGACCGCCTTGAGGAAGGATTGAAATCCTTGTTCGGTCTGGCCCTGCTCGGAAAGCTGATAGAGCTGTTGCTCGGCCTCGACGATTTGTTCTTTTGGTTCGCTGCTGACATCGACCCGCGCCGCCTTGTCCGAGATGTCGCGACCCAACCGGATCAGCTCGCGCCGGATGGCCAGGTCATAGATCATCTGGGCATAATCATGCACCGCAAAGGCGCTGATCGAGGCCCCGGCCAGCTTGACCAGATAGGCGGGGCCACCCAGTTCTTTCAGGCCCTCATCTTCGGCCATGAATGACTTCAGCGTTACGGGGGAAGCCAGCGCATTCTTGGCGATGCGATTGGCTGCCACCTCATAGATGCGGGCATGGACCGGGTCATAGAAATGCTCGGCCCCGATGATCGATGCCACACGATCATAAAGATCGTTGTTGGTCAGGATCGCGCCCAAAAGCTGCTGCTCGGCCTCGATCGAATGCGGCATTGTTTCGGCGTTCTGAATCTGTGCCGCTGCCTGCTCGATACTGCTTATCTCGTTCATCTTGTCCCCGCTGCCCGTGCGCCGGTTCTACACGCGAAACACCACCACAAGCTATCTGGAAATACCTGTGGCTAAGTTGGGGTAAAGCCTTGGGATAACTTTCCGGACAGTTTGGATATCTGAATGCGCTTGGCTTATTATGTAGGAATTGAAGCGAAAGTCACCAGATATCGTAGGCGAAGTTCCGATTCTTGTGGGCTTATCCCCAATCCATCCACAACAGATTTAACTGGATTTATTAGCCTCTTGCCAGCCACGTGGGTCGTTCAGAAATGCCTCGACCCCGCTAAGGGTCTCTGCGTCAAAGACCTTTTGCGCTTTGGCCTCGGCCAGAACATCCCACCAGGTGCACAGCGAATGCAGGGTTATGCCGTGATCGCCCAGAGTCTTTTCAGTCTCTGGGAAAATACCATAATAGAAAACCACCGCCGTGTGCCCGCAGGTGGCCCCTGTTTCGCGGATCGCGTCGACAAAAGACAGTTTTGATCCACCATCGGTGGTCAGGTCCTCGACCAGCAGCACCCGATCGCCTTCGCCCATCGTGCCTTCGATACGGGCATTGCGGCCGTAGCCTTTGGGTTTCTTGCGCACATAGGTCATCGGCAGCGCCATACGCTCGGCCACCATGGCGGCGAAGGGGATGCCCGCCGTCTCGCCCCCTGCGATGTTGTCAAACGCCTCAAACCCCGCATCCCGCATCACGGTGACCGTCAGGAAATCCATCAGGGTCGAACGGATGCGCGGGTATGAGATCAGCTTGCGGCAGTCGATATAGGTCGGGCTGGGCAGACCAGAAGACAGCGTGAACGGCTCGCGCGCATTGAAATGAACGGCCTTGATCTCCAGCAGCATCCGCGCAGTCAGGCGGGCGATTTCGGTGCTATCGGGGAAAGAACTGGGGATCATGGCGCAAACCTCTGGGCTAAGGGAATGTTGCGGGCTGATAGCCTGACCTTCGGGCCAGAGTCGAGCCTGATTGTTCGAGCAAGCTCAGGTATCGTCGGTTGGCAAAAGCGCGTCGCGCAGCAGCGTCAACGCGTGATCGCGCGCGGATTGGCGTACTTTGTCGCGTCCGAGCGCGCCAAACTCCACCGTTTCCGTCTGTGTGACATGGCCTTTGAAGGCCAGACCAAAGCAAACGCGGCCCTCGGGCTTGTAGTCAGAGCCGCCGGGGCCCGCGATTCCGGTGATCGACACCGCCAACTGCGCGTTTGAGTGCTGCAGGGCGCCTTCAGCCATTTCATGCGCAACCTGCTCTGAAACAGCGCCGTAAGTGTTCAAAGTCTGCGCCCGTACACCCAACATCTGTTCCTTTGCATCGTTGGTGTAGGTCACAAAGCCACGATCCACGACCGCTGAGCTTCCGGGAATATCCGTCAGCGCCGCCGCTACCATGCCGCCGGTGCAGCTTTCGGCAGTTGCGATCATGACACCGCGCGCTTTGGCCAGATCAAGAAGCTTGGATACGTTCACAGGCCCAATACCCCATGCGCGATGCCGGCCAAAGCCATGACGCCAATCGCGGCAAAGAAGCCGGCGATGACATCATCCAGCATCACGCCCATCGGGTCGCCCCTGCGGTCGGCCCAGCCGACGGGGCCGGGTTTGGTGATGTCGAACAGGCGGAACAGCAGAAATCCGGCCAGCCAACCGGGCCAGAGTGCGGTGATCTCGATCCCATGCGCCCAGCTGGGGTAGGAGATTGCCCAGATCGCGATGAACTGTCCTGCAACCTCGTCGACGACAATCTCGGATGGGTCGTGATCGTCTTGCCCTGCCGTCATTACACCCGTGGCCCAAAGCCCGGCAGCGAAAACCGCAAGTGTGGCCAGCACAAGCAAGGGGAAGCCGCCGATCACATGCAACAGCCAGGCCAAAGGCAGCGCCGCAACCGAGCCCCAGGTGCCCGGGGCAGGACGCAGATAGCCGACACCGCCCACCGTGCCAATCAGGCGCGCAAGGGTCATGATTCCACCAGACAGGCCGTGGCCAAGGCAGCGATGCCTTCGCTGCGACCGGTAAAGCCCAAACGCTCGGACGTGGTGGCTTTGACCGAAACCTGATCTGTCCGCAAGCCCATGATTTTCGACATTTCTTCCCGCATGGCCTGGGCATGGGGGCCGATTTTGGGAAATTCGCAAACCAAGGTGCAATCGACGTTCGAGATGGCATAGCCCATGTCACTGGCCAGCGCGACGGCGTGGCGCAGAAAGATCTCGCTGGCCGCGCCTTTCCATTGCGGGTCAGAGGGCGGAAAATGCTGGCCGATATCGCCCTGCGCCAGTGCGCCATAGATCGCATCGGTGACCGCGTGCATCCCGACATCCGCATCCGAATGCCCCTGCAACCCGCGACTGTGGGGTATTTTGACACCACACAGGATCACGTGATCTCCGTCGCCAAAGCGGTGCACGTCATATCCGTTGCCCAGCCTTACATCCATTTCCGTTCCCAATATCCGTTCCGCCCGGGCAAAATCCTCGGGTCGGGTGATTTTCAGATTATCCGCATCGCCCGGCACGATATGCACATCCAGCCCTGCGGCGCGGGCGACTTCGACATCATCTGCGGCCCCGCCGGAATGTGCCGCATGGGCGGCGACAATGGCGTCATAGTGAAACCCTTGCGGGGTCTGCGCGGCAAACAGGCTGCTGCGATCCTGCACCCCTTTGACGGTGTCCTCTGATCCCACCCACAACGCGTCGGTTACTGCAAGGCCCGGCGCTGCAGCTTGGTGGGTGTTCAGGGCCTCGACCACGTCCTTTATGATGCGCGCAGACACGCATGGGCGCGCTACATCGTGGATCAGCACCTTTTCCACACCCAGACCTGTCAAAGCCTGCAATCCATTGCTTACCGAGCCCGCGCGATCCGCGCCCCCAGGCGCCAGGATCAGGTCGCTTTTGCGGAACTCGTCCCAGGGTGCCCGGTCGTCTTCTGACAGGACCAGAACAACGTGATCAACCGCCCCGCGTAACCGGTCCAGCGTCCAGTCCGCGACGCGTCGCCCGGCCAGGCTGCGCCACTGCTTTGGAACACCGCCACCGGCGCGTATTCCGCGTCCTGCGGCGACGATGATGGCGGCTGTGGTCATGGTCAAATCGGCTCCTGTCTTGGGCTTTGTTTAGGGGGCGGTGAATGCAGTGGCAATCACCTCTGATCGAGTGATTAAAAATTAGGCAGGTGATGATTTTGCAGGCTTATTGCCTTGCGATTCATTGTTCACCCCCTCAAGACCCGGTATCAAAGCGGTAATTGCCTAAGGATTAAGCACATTGACACTGCGCCTCGCTGACAAAGACGTGTCACCACCTGTTTTGCTGGCCCCCATGGCCGGAATCACCGATCGCCCGTTTCGCGATCTGGTGATGCGCTTTGGTGCGGGGTTGGTGGTGAGCGAAATGGTCGCCAGTCAAGAGATGGTGCAGGCCAAGCCCGGTGTCCGGGAGCGGGCCGAACTGTCGGCGGATGTGGAAAACACCGCTGTGCAACTGGCCGGGCGCGAGGCGCATTGGATGGCCGAAGCTGCGCGACAAGTGGCAGATCGCGGCGCGCGGGTAATCGATATCAATATGGGCTGCCCCGCCAAGAAGGTGACCAATGGCTATTCCGGTTCAGCCTTGTTGAAGACCCCAGATCACGCGCTGACGCTGATTGAGGCTGTGGTTGCCGCCGTGGACGTGCCTGTGACGTTGAAAACCCGGCTGGGTTGGGATGACGCATTGCTGAACGCGCCCGTGGTCGCGCGCCGGGCGCAGGATGCTGGGGTTCAGATGGTCACCATTCACGGGCGCACGCGCTGTCAGTTTTACAAGGGCCATGCCGACTGGCGGGCCATCCGGGCGGTGTCTGAGGCAGTTTCGATCCCTGTCATTGCCAACGGTGATATCGTGGACAGCGCCGCCGCGCGCGGCGCGTTAGACCAATCCGGTGCAGATGGCGTGATGATCGGGCGCGGTGCGCAGGGCAAGCCCTGGCTGTTGGCGCAGGTGTGCCACGATCTTTTTGGACAGACCGCACCCGAGGTTCCCGAAGGTGACGATCTGATTGACATGGTGCGTGCGCATTATCAGGCGATGTTGAGCTTCTATGGCCGGGATCTGGGCCTGCGCGTCGCCCGCAAACATCTGGGATGGTACATGGATGAGGCCGGAACGCCGCCGCAGCTGCGTCGTGCGGTTCTGACGTCGCGAGATCCCGAAGAAGTCATGCGCCTGCTTGCAGATGCTTTAACTCCGGTTGAGCAGGTGGCGGCATGAACTCGGACAAAAGCATATGGGCCTCGCTGCCCGTTCCGGCCTTTATCATTGACCCCGAAGACCGGATTGCTGACGTGAATTCTTCGGGCGAAGGGTTTCTGAACGCGTCGCGCAAGGCGGTGATCGGCACGCCGGTCTGGGACATGATCGCCGTTGACGCGCCCTTGGAAGAGGCGTTCCTGCGCGCCCGTGCACAAAGCACGCCGCTCTTTGTCAATGATGTTGATGTTGGGTCCGGCAACCGGGCACCTCTGCAATGCGCGCTTCAGATCGCGCCGCTGGTCGGGCATGAGGGCTCGATGATCATGACCATCTCGCCACGCGAGCTGGCCGGGCGCATGACGCGAGGCAATACGGTGAAATCGGCCGCGCAATCGGCCATTGGCATGGCCGAGATGCTGGCGCATGAAATCAAGAACCCGCTGGCCGGGATCACCGGCGCGGCGCAACTGCTGAGCATGAATATACCGGCGGAAGATCTTGAACTTACTGATCTTATCGTGGCTGAAACCCGCAGGATCGTGAAGCTGTTGGAGCAGGTCGAGCAGTTCGGGAACCTGTCCGTGCCTGATTTCAAGCCGGTCAATATCCATGACGTGCTGGACCGTGCGCGCAGGTCGGCGCTGCTGGGCTTTGGTGCCCACATGACCATTATCGAGGATTATGATCCGTCCTTGCCTCTGGCCTATGGTGACCCGGATCAGTTCCTGCAAGTGGTTCTGAACCTTCTCAAGAACGCCTCGGAAGCTGCTGACCCCAAGGGCGGAACCATTCGCCTGCGCACCTATTTCGAACACTCGTTCCGCCTGCGTCGCAGTGACGGGTCGGGCCATTCGCTGCCCTTGCAAATCGAGATTATCGATGATGGCCCTGGCCTGCCCGAGAAAATTCGTAGCGATATTTTTGACCCGTTCGTGTCGGGCAAGGAAAACGGCACCGGGCTTGGTCTGGCGCTGGTTAGCAAAATCGTCTCGGACCATGACGGCTGGATATCGGCTGACTCGGTCCCCGGACGCACCGTATTTCGCCTGTCCCTGCGGCGGGCGCCCAAAGAAAGCAAAAAGGAGAGCAGCTGATGGATGGCACTATTCTGGTTGCCGACGACGACCGAACCATTCGTACGGTTTTGACACAGGCTCTGACCCGCGCCGGGTGCAAGGTGCACGCAACCTCGTCGCTGACAACGCTGATGCGCTGGGTGGCAGAGGGCAAGGGGGACGTCGTGATCTCGGATGTAGTCATGCCCGATGGCAACGGGCTTGAGATGCTGCCCAAGATTGCGCAGGACCGGCCCGGTTTGCCGGTGATTGTCATCTCGGCGCAGAACACGATCATGACGGCGATTCAGGCCGCTGAAGCGGATGCCTATGACTATTTGCCGAAACCCTTTGATCTGCCGGACCTGATGAAGCGCACCGCGCGCGCGCTTGAGCAGAAGCAACGCAACATTCCCGACGCACAGGAGGCAGCAGAAGACCGTCCCGATGAGTTACCTCTGGTTGGACGCACACCGCTGATGCAGGCACTTTATCGGCTTGTCGCGCGGGTGATGAACACCGATTTGCCGGTGATGATTTCTGGTGAAAGTGGGTCAGGTAAGTCTCTGATTGCACGTGCTATTCACGATTTTTCGGATCGTAGGACCCTGCCGTTTGTAACGGCCACGGCAGCTGACCTGAGTGATCTGGAAGGCCCGGCACGGGTGATGGCACGCGTGCGTGGGGGCACTCTGCTGATCGACGAGATCACCGATATCGAAGACGAGATTCAGGCGCGCATCGTGCGCATGATGGATACTCCTGGTGATCATGTGCCACGGTTCATGGCCACCAGCCAGGGTGATCTGACCGAAGCGATGGAGACCGGGCGTCTGCGGCAGGATCTATATTATCGCCTGTGCGGAGCAACTATTCACGTGCCAGCGCTGCGTGAGCGGGTAGATGATATCACCTTGCTGGCTGAACATTTCCTCACGCGGGAAGAGCGCGAGACAGGTATCAAACGTTGGCTCAGCCCCGAAGCGGTAGAGCTGGTGCGCCGCTATTCCTGGCCCGGCAATGTGCGGCAGTTGGAAAACGCGATCCGCAGGCTGAGCCTGACCAGCCGGGCGAAAGAGATTTCCAAGGCCGAGGTCGAGCTGGTTCTGGGTAGCCAGCCCGAGGCCGAACCGGTTTTGGGGGATGGCGAGCGCGAAAAACTGTCGACCTCGGTCGCGCGCCATTTGCGCCGATATTTCGACCTGCACGGCAATATCTTGCCACCTCCGGGTCTGTATCAGCGCATTCTGCGCGAGGTCGAGGCGCCTTTGATCGAGATTGCCTTGGACGCAACCGGCGGAAATCAGGCGAAATGTGCCGATTTATT
The DNA here is from genome assembly GCF_013035585.1 of Ruegeria sp. HKCCA5839. Taxonomy (NCBI): domain Bacteria; kingdom Pseudomonadati; phylum Pseudomonadota; class Alphaproteobacteria; order Rhodobacterales; family Roseobacteraceae; genus Ruegeria; species Ruegeria sp. HKCCA5839. The sequence continues at coordinate 264,921 of NZ_WQIE01000001.1, forward strand.
GGGAATCAACAGGAATACGCTGCGGAAAAAGATAACTGACCTCGATATTCAGGTGACACGCCGTCGCAAACTGATGTAATATCGCCACACAAACTGTGGCGTCCAGGTTCAAAGCTGGGAAAGACCACGAGATATGGCGGTTAGCCGCGCAAGCGGCACATCAGGATGAGGGCAGACGGTGGCAACGCGGGCACAGAGCGGGCCTATTCCAGCGATTAACCGGTGGCGAAAGTCCCGGAAACTGCGCAATTTCAGCACCTTGGGCTTGGTTATGCTGGGCCCCGTTCTGGCGTTTGCAACCTATCTGGTTATTGGTCCCTTTGATCTGGGTGCTGCGGCGCCGACCCTGCGTCTGATTCTTCTTGCCGATCTGGTTTACGTGCTGGTTGTGGCCGCTCTGGTGCTGGGCCAGCTTGGCAGTCTGATTGCGGCACGCCGTGCAAAATCCGCCGGCTCGCGGCTGCATTTGCGCTTGATCGGCGCGTTTACGCTGCTGGCGCTGGTCCCCACGGTGACCGTGGCGATTTTTGCCGGGCTAACGGTGAATATCGGGCTTGAAGGCTGGTTTTCGGATCGGGTGCGCGGGGTGGTTGGATCCTCGCTCAGCGCCGCCGAAGCCTATGAACAAGAACACCGGCAGGGCCTGACTCAGGATGCGGTGGTCCTGGCGCGGTTTCTCGACAACGCTCGGTCGCTGGATTTCTATATCTCGGATGCCGAACTACGCGAGGTATTGGCGCAAGGGCAAGGCCAGATCCAACGTGGCCTGCGCGAGGCTTATGTGATCGACGGCAGCGGGGAGATCCGCGCACGCGGCGACAGATCCTACCTGTTCGACTATGAACAGCCGACGCCCGAACAGATGATCGAAGCGCAGGATGCGCGCGTCGCGATCATCGCCGATTGGGCCAATAGCGAGTTTCGGGCCCTCGTGCCGCTCAGGGCCTACACGGATCGTTATCTTTATGTCAGTCGCGAAGTCGATGGCGAGTTGCTCACGCTGTTGGATGAAACCAAGGAAACGGCCCAGTTCTACAGCCAGCTTGAAAGCGACCGTGGGCGGGTTCTGTTTCAATTTGGCCTGCTCTATCTGGGATTTGCGGTCATTCTGATCCTGGCGGCCATGTCTTTGGGGATGTGGTTTGCCGAACGCCTGTCGCGCCCGGTCGGGCGGTTGACGACTGCGGCGCAGCGCGTCGGGGCAGGGGATTTGAGCGTCCAGGTGATCGAAGAGAAAAGCGATGACGAGATCGCGATGCTGGGGCGGTACTTCAACCAGATGACCCGCCAGCTCAAAGGACAGCGTGACACGCTGCTGGAAAACACCCGTCAGATCGAACGCCGCCGTCGTTTGTTCGATTCCGTGCTCAGCTCGGTCACATCAGGCGTTGTGGGGGTAGATTCGGACGGGTATGTCACCTTCGTGAACCGCTCAGCCCAACGCTTGCTGGACTGGTCGCGGGGCGAAGAACATCTGGCGATTGGTATCGCTGTGCCCGAATTCATGCCTCTGTTCGAAAGTCTCAAGGAAAGCGGGCAGGAGGCCGTACAGGAAGAGATCAAGGTCACCCGCAAGGGACGGTTGGAAAACCTGCTGGTGCGGATGGCGACCCGGCGTGGCGAGGATGGTGGCTTGGAGGGCTATGTGGTGGCCTTTGACGACGTCACCGATCTGGTCAGCGCCCAGCGTATGGCGGCCTGGGGCGATGTTGCCCGCCGCATTGCGCACGAGATCAAGAACCCTCTGACGCCCATTCAGCTGAGCGCGGAGCGGATCAAACGCAAATTCTCTCCCAAACTGGAAGAGGATGACTGCGATACGATGGTGTCGATGACCGATGTGATCGTGCGGCAGACGAATGATTTGCGGCGCATTGTCGATGAGTTCTCGAAATTCGCCCGGATGCCCGAGCCGGATCGCCATGAGGCGGATGTGGTGGATATGGTGCGTGAGGCCGTGTTGCTGCAGCAGGCCGGTCAGCCCGAAGTGGAGATCACAGCCGATCTGCCGGATCAGCCGATCATGGGCGATATTGATGCCACCATGCTGAGCCAGGCGCTGACGAACCTGATCAAGAACGCGGGTGAAGCGATTGAAACCCTGAAACAAAAAGGTGCGCCCGAAAATCTGGCGCCGCAGATAAAGGTGGTTGTGTCCAGTGACGACGCGGGCACCCAGATCACCATTGCCGATAACGGCATCGGCCTGCCCGAAGATCGAGCGCGGCTGTTTGAACCCTATGTGACGACGCGGGACGAGGGCACGGGCCTTGGCTTGCCGATCGTCAAGAAAATCATCGAAGAACATGGCGGAGCGCTGAGCTTGGAAGATGCGCCCGTCTTTGACGGACAGGACCATTTTGGCGCAATGGCTGTGATCCGACTGCCGGGGGTCAACGATGCCCCAATCTCTGCGCCATCAAAACAGGCGATTAAAACCAACATAGTGAAAGCAGGCCAAAGATGAGCGATATTCTGATCGTAGACGACGAACGCGACATCCGCGAGCTGGTGTCCGATATTCTTGAGGACGAAGGCTTTTCGACGCGGCTCGCAGGGAATTCCGATGACTGCATGGCGGCCATCAATGCCGAGCCTCCGGGGCTGTTGATCCTTGATATCTGGCTGAAAGACAGCCGGATGGACGGGATCGACATTCTCAAGGCGGTGAAACGGGACAACCCGGATGTACCGGTGGTCATTATCTCGGGCCACGGCAATATCGAGATCGCGGTCGCTGCGATCAAACAGGGCGCTTACGACTTTATCGAAAAGCCCTTTAACATCGACCAGCTGATGGTGGTGATCCGCCGCGCCATGGAAACCTCGCGCCTGCGTCGCGAGAATGCCTCGCTCAAGCGCAAAGAGGTCAGCAGCTCGGACATGATCGGCAAATCGGCGGCCTTCCGAGGCATGCTGGGGCATCTGGACAAGGTGACCAAATCGAACGGTCGGGTGATGCTGAGCGGGCCAGCCGGGTCCGGCAAAGAGATTGCCGCGCGGTATATCCACGCTCATTCCAACCGCGCTAACGCACCATTTGTGACCGTCAACTGCGCCGGGATCGAGCCTGAGCGGGTCGAAGAGGTGCTGTTCGGGCGCGAGTCGGCCGAGCGCGGTGTGGAATCGGGCCTGTTGGAAGAGGCGCATGGCGGGGTCATCTATTTCGATGAGGTGGCCGATATGCCATTGGGCACGCAGTCCAAGATTCTGCGGGTGCTGGTGGATCAGCAATTCCAGCGGGTCGGCGGCAGTGACAAAGTGCGCGTCGATCTGCGGGTGATTTCATCGACCAATCGCGATCTTGAGGCAGAGATCGCAGCCGAGCGGTTCCGCGAGGAACTTTATCACCGTCTGAACGTTGTGCCGATTGCCGTGCCTTCGCTGGAAGAACGGCGCGAGGATATTCCGGTTCTGGCGCAGCATTTCATCGAAATGTGCAACGAGACTCAGGGCCTGCCGGTGCGGGAATTGTCGGATGAGGCCGTCGCCTTGTTGCAGACCATGACCTGGCCGGGCAATGTGCGACAGCTCAAGAACCTGATCGAGCGGGTGCTGATCCTGGGGGATGGCACTGATCCGATCGAAGCGCGCGAGCTGCCGAGCGAAGAAGAAAAATCCGACGAATCCGGTCGCGTCGTTCTGTCGGGGGCTCTGGCGACCTTGCCGCTGCGCGAAGCCCGCGAGGCGTTCGAGCGCGAGTATCTGCTGACCCAGATCAATCGATTTGGTGGCAATATCAGCCGCACCGCCAGCTTTGTTGGCATGGAGCGCAGCGCGTTGCACCGCAAGTTGAAATCGCTGGGCGTTGTGACTTCGAACAAATCCGGCGCACGAGTGGCCCAGATCGATGAACCTGAACCGGCAGAGTGATCTGCCGGGCTATCCCGCCTTTGGCAAACGCCTGAAGCGGGTGCGGCGGTCGGTCGGGTTGAAGCAATCGGCATTGGCGCAGGCGATGGGGGTCAACCAAACAACGGTGTCACGTTGGGAAAGTGGCTCTCTGACCCCTTCGGCCGCAGCGCAACGCGCCGTCTTTCGCGCCTGCGGCGGCACGCAGATGGAGGATACCGCGTTGAAGCGTCTGGTGATGCATTCGTCGCAATGTCTGCATCTCGTAGAAGAGGCCAGCCACAGGTGTCTGGCGTATTCGCCGGGGCGTGCGCGCGATTGGAAGACCAGCCAAAGCGCCTTGCTGGGCGTACCACTTTGGCAATTTGCCACAGAAGAGATCCAAAAGGCCGAAGCCGAGCTGGAAGAGGAAGGCTGGTGGGACCTTCAGATGCCCAAGCCCAAAGCGTTCCAGACCTCCGAGGCCGTGCATGACTGTATCCGCATCAGTGCCGGTCAGATCCTGTGGGAACGTTTGTATCTGTCAGATGGAACGCCGGTTCGGTTGGTAAGCCCCGGCCACGCATAATTTATGCGTTTCAGCACGTGCCAGACCCGGCTAGAACCGGGCCATGGTACAGATTTTCAAAGTTCTTTTGCTCTGGATGGCAGGATTGGGCGCGGCCACGCAATTCGCCAAGATCGCCGTCCCTTTTGCCGACGTAGCGTTGCTGTACCCCGATCACACCGGGTGGCTCTTGTCGATCATCAGCTTGATCGGCGCGGTACTGGGGGCCTTGTCCGGCGCCATCGCGGGCCGGGTCGGGCCAACGCGTCTGCTGATCTTTGGTCTGGTTCTGGGTGGTGCGATTTCTGCGTTTCAGGCCAGCCTGCCGGGCTTTGCTGCGATGATGGCCAGCCGTGTGGTCGAGGGCGTTTCGCATCTCGCCATCGTGGTCGCCGCGCCAACCTTGATCGCTCAGATCACCACCGGACGGGCGCGCAACGTCGCAATGGTCTTGTGGAGCGCGTTTTTCGGTGTGGCCTTTGCCCTGAACGCCTGGATTGGCTTGCCCTTTGTCTCACAATTCGGACTGCCCGCTTATTTCATGACCCATGCGGCGCTGATGGTCTCGACCGCGGTATTGATCCTCGCGTGCCGGATTAAGGTTGATCTTGGGCCGCATGAGGGCTCTGGCTTTGGCGTGACCGCGATTGCCCGGGTTCATCTGAACATCTATCGCTCACCCTTTATCTCGGCCCCGGCGGTGGGATGGTTCTTTTACACGCTGACCTTCGTGTCCTTGCTGGCCATTTTGCCCTCGCGTCTGCCTGAGGGGCAGGGTACAATTGTTGCGGGGCTGATGCCTTTGGCTGGCATCGCCTTTTCCTTCGCGCTGGTTCCGGCTTTATCGTCGGTGATCTCATGTGTGGCGGTGACGATGCTGGGGTTCTCGCTGGCCATCGCCGTTCTGGTTGCATCCCTTATGGGTGCGCCGCTGGCGGTGATCTGCGTCGCCTTGTTCGCTGTGCTGGGCCTGGTGCAGGGGGGCAGTTTTGCTGCCGTGCCTGAATTGAACTCAGTTGCTGCAGATCAGGCGGCCAGCTATGGGGCTCTGGCGCAGATGGGCAATGCGGGCAACCTGCTGGGCACTCCGATCCTGCTGGCGGTTCTGGGCGTGGGCGGAGAGCCCGCGATGGTGCTGGCGATCATCCTGTCTTATGGTCTGGCAATTACCGCGCATGGGTTTTTGGCGCGTCGCCGCGCAATCAGCCTGACTGACCCGGTGTGATGATCTGAAACGACCCGTCATCGAATTTGACAAAACACGATTGCGGGCTGAGCGGTGGCAGGGTTGTTGTTCGGCCAGGTGGCACGCTTGATTTTACCCCGGACTTGCAGGGTGGCAAACTGACCGGACGAAAGCCTTTTTCGGCCATGCACTGCGCCTCGACCGTGTTGCGCAGGCCTTTGTTGACATCGACGGTATAGATGCGTCCCGGCTCCCACCAGCCTGCGGTGCGGTGACAGCGACCATTGCCGTCGCAATAGGTCCGCCCCGGCCAATAGGTCGGTGGAGTCTGCCGGATCTGGTTAGCTACTGGCGCGTCCTTGAGGGCCGCAACTTGACACGCGGTCGTTTCGGCCTGAAGCCGCGATACGCTTTCACCTTCGCGATAATAGAGCGACATGGGTCCGCAGGACATGAGCGTCAGGATTGGGATCAACAAGGCCAGCTGTGTTTTCATATGCTTATCTTGCCTCAGCCTGCGGGATATGACAATTCAATTGACCGCTTTGGGGGCATCTGTCATTCAAAGCTTTCAGGCAGAAGGGCCAGATACATGAAGGTCATCATTTGCGGCGCCGGACAGGTAGGCTGGCAGATTGCACGGCATTTGTCGGGTGAACTTAATGATGTGACAGTTGTCGACAACAATCCCGACCTTGTGCGCCGAGCCACCGAAACGCTGGATGTGCAGGGGATTGCTGGCTTTGCCAGCTATCCTGATGTGCTGGAGCGGGCAGGCGCGCGCGACGCCGATATGATCATTGCCGCGACCCATTCGGATGAGGTCAACATGGTCACCTGCCAGATGGCGCATTCGATTTTTTCGATCCAGCGGAAGATTGCGCGCTTGCGCTCGAAATCCTATTTGCAGGCGATCCATTCAGACTTGTTCCGTCGCGATCACCTGCCGATTGACGTAGTGATCAGCCCCGAACGCGAAGTGGCCGCAGCGGCCATGCGCCGCCTGTCTGCACCTGCGGCCTTTGACACCGAACTTTTCATGGACGGCAAGGCGCAATTGCTTGGTATTCGCGTCGATGAAGACTGCCCCATCGTCAACACACCCCTGCGACAACTGACCGACCTGTTCTCGACCCTCAGTTCGATTGTGGTTGGGGTGCGGCGCGAGGGGTCCTTGTTTGCCCCGGAATCCGAAGATCAACTGTTTGTGGGTGATGAATGCTATGTGTTCACCAGCGTCAAGGATGTCGACCGCACGATGGAGGTGTTCGGGAAGACGCAGAAACAACAGGACCGCGTGGTTATCGTCGGTGGCGGAAACGTGGGGCTGGAGGTCGCGCGCACGCTGGAAGAGCGCGAAAGCCGGGTGCGGGCCAAGATCATCGAACGGGATCGTCAATGTGCAGAAGCGGCGGCTGAAGCGCTGGAGCGGACAATCGTGCTGCATGGCGACGGGTTGGATGCCGCATTGCTGAGCGAGGCAGGCATCGAGCGCGCCGACGCAATGCTGGCTGTTACCGATGACGACCGCACGAACATGCTGGCCGCCGTGCGCGCGAAAGAAGCGGGCAGTGCCTTGGCCATCGCTCTGATCAATGACCCAAGCATGGTGGCCTTGATGGGGCCGCTGGGAATTGATGCCTATATCAATCCGCGCGCCACCACCGTCAGTTCGATCCTGCGCCATATCCGCCACGGCCGTGTACGGCAGGTCTATTCCATTGGCGATGCCGAGGCCGAAGTCATCGAGGCCGAGGTCATGTCGACCTCGCCCATGGCCGGTCAGAAATTGCGCGATATCGATTTCCCCGAAGGTGTTTTGGTGGGTGCTGTGCGCAAGGGTGACGAGGTATTGCGCCCAACCGGCAGTCTGCGGATCGAGGAGAAGGACGTGGTGGCCATTTTTGCCATGGCCAAGGATGTGCCCGAGGTTGAGCGGCTTATGCAGGTCTCGATCGACTTTTTCTGATGGCAAGGGCGCGCGCACAACAGATCGGAGTATTGCGGCGTCTGCCGCTGCTGCTTTTGATCTGGGGGGCGGCGTCGCTGTCGATGTGGATCCCTGCGATCTATGCGCTTGTGCTGGACGATCACGAGACCTCGCGTGCGTTTTTCTATTCCAGTCTGATTGGGCTCTTTGCCGTGTCGCTGATTGCCCTGGCGGTTCTGAACCGAGTGCCAAAACACGGGACATTGGGGCAATTGGCAGTTTTGCTGGCCTCATTCACTGTTCTGCCCCTGTTTCTGGCGCTGCCTTTATTCGAAGCTTTGGGCAATACCAGCTATCTGAACGCCTATTTCGATATGATCAGCGCGGTCACAACCACCGGCGCCGATCTGTTTCCCGATCCCGAACGGCTGACGGCACCTTTGCATCTTTGGCGGGCCCTTGTGGGGTGGATGGGTGGTCTGCTGATGTGGATCGCAGCGGCGGCGATTCTGGCGCCACTGTCTTTAGGGGGCTTTGAGGTGACGGCGCGGGGGCAGCCTGGTCGCCCGGTCTCGGGTGTGGCGCAGAGCGAAAAGGTTGATCCGCGTGGTCGTTTGTTGCGGGTCACGCGTACCCTTGCGCCGGTTTATGCAGGGCTGACTGCGGTGATTTGCATTCTGCTTTTGATCGCCGGCGAACAAGGCCTGACCGCTGTGTGCCATGCGATGTCGGTCATGGCGACCTCGGGCATATCGCCGGTCGGCGGTTTGGAAGGGTCGACAGCAGGTACAACCGGCGAGATGATCCTGTTCCTGTTCCTTCTGTTTGCTTTGTCGCGGCTGACCTTTTCAGCCGACACCGCAACCACCGGGTATGGCCGGCTGGACAAAGACCCCGAGTTTCGCATCGGTCTGGCGATTGTCTTGGCGGTGGCTTGTCTGCTGTTTTTCCGTGTTGCCGCCGGCGTCGCCGAGCTGGGATTGCAGATGACTTTCGGTCAGGCGGTTCAGGTGATCTGGGGTATGTTGTTTACCGTTCTGGCCTTCCTCACCACTGCCGGGTTCGAAAGCGCCAACTGGAATGATGCACAACAATTGTCAGGTCTTGGTACACCCGGCCTGATCCTGCTGGGGCTAGCTCTGATTGGCGGTGGTGTGGCGACCACGGCCGGAGGGGTCAAGCTGCTGCGGGTCTATGCGCTCTATCTGAATGGCAAGCGCGAGATTGATCGGCTGATCTTTCCGTCTTCGATCAGCGGTGAAGGCGGCGGCAATCGCCGTATCCAGAGCGATGGAGCCTTTATCGCCTGGATCTTCCTGATGATGTTTGCACTTTCGCTGGCGGTGTTTGACCTTTTGCTGGCCGCTGCTGGGGTTGGGTTCGAGCAGGCTATGGTTCTCAGCGTTGCAGCGCTCAGCACAACGGGGCCGTTGATCGAGCTGGCCACAGATGTCCCGATCCGGCTGATCGACCTGTCCCCTTGGGCCAAATTGACGCTCTGCGCCGCGATGGTCATCGGTCGGCTCGAGACGCTGGCAATCATTGCATTGATCACACCGGCGTTGTGGCGTGATTGACAAGACATCAGGCCATTGGGCTAACGCCTGATTTTTCATCTGGAATATCTGCGCGCACCGCTCCATACTCTGCCGAAGGGAGCGCGTTGGCCCGCAGCGCGTAGCAAGAACAATGGCGAGATAATAAAAATATGGCTTCGGACAGACAGAATCTTCAGGATGCCTTCCTGAACAATGTACGGAAAGCTAAGGTTCCGGTCACGATTTTCCTGATCAACGGTGTGAAATTGCAAGGTGTGATCACCTGGTTCGACAATTTCTGCGTGCTGCTTCGGCGCGACGGACAGTCGCAGCTGGTGTATAAACACGCGATATCGACCATCATGCCGTCACAGCCGATCAGCCTGTATGAGGGCGAAGACGCCTCTTGATGGATCATGACAGGACGCGCACCCGGGCCTGGGTGCTGCATCCCGAAATCAAATCAGATGAACAGCGCCGTGTCTCCGAACCGGCGCTGGAAGAGGCGGTTGCACTGGCAGCCGCTTTGCCCGATCTGGACGTGGTCGGTTCCGAGATCGTGCGCCTTCCGCGTGCTCAGGCGGGCCTGCTGTTTGGCAGCGGTAAGATCGAAGAGCTGGGAGAGCGGTTTCACGACAACGATATCGAACTGGTCCTGATCGACGGTCCGGTGACTCCGGTTCAGCAGCGTAATCTTGAAAAAGCATGGAAGGTCAAGATCCTGGACCGCACCGGTCTGATCCTCGAGATCTTCAGCGACCGCGCACGAACCCGCGAAGGGGTATTGCAGGTCGAGATGGCAGCGCTCAGCTATCAGCGCACGCGGCTGGTGCGGGCCTGGACCCACCTTGAACGTCAGCGTGGGGGCTTGGGATTTGTGGGCGGTCCCGGCGAAACCCAGATCGAGGCTGACCGCCGTGCGATTGACGAACAATTGGTGCGTTTGCGGCGACAATTGCAAAAGGTGGTCAAGACCCGCACGCTGCACCGCGCGGCGCGCGCCAAGGTACCCTATCCGATTGTGGCGCTTGTGGGCTATACAAACGCTGGAAAATCCACGCTGTTCAACCGGTTGACCGGGGCCGAGGTGATGGCCAAGGACATGTTATTCGCCACGCTTGACCCGACCATGCGGCGCGTTGTGCTGCCCGATGGCCCCGAGGTTATCCTGTCAGACACAGTGGGCTTTATCTCGAACCTGCCGACCGAACTGGTCGCTGCCTTCCGCGCCACGCTGGAAGAGGTTCTGGGGGCCGATCTGGTCGTGCATGTGCGCGACATCAGCCACGAAGAAACCGAAGCGCAGGCGCAGGACGTCGAAACCATCCTGACCTCGCTGGGCGTCGACGAAGACCGTCCTCGGCTGGAGGTTTGGAACAAGATTGATCTGCTTGAGGCCGAAGAACGCGACGCGACACTGGCCCGCGCCGACCGCGACACGGCGATCTTTGCGATTTCTGCGGTGACCGGCGAGGGGATTGACCCGCTGCTGGCCGAGATCGCAATCAAGCTGCAAGGCGTGCGGCATGAGGCGACACTGACCCTTGCATTCTCGGAAGGCGACAAGCGCGCCTGGCTGTTTCGCCAAGACGTGGTCCGCGCCGAAGAGCAGACCGAGGACGGCTTTGTTCTGAACGTCCTTTGGACGGACAAACAAGCCGCGCAATTTGCGAAACTCTAGGGAGGGGTCGTCATGGACAAGATAACTGGCGGATGCCTTTGTGGTGACGTTCGGTTTTCGGCACGCGGCCGTCCGGCTCGGGTTGGCCTCTGCCATTGTCTAGTATGTCGCAAGCATCACGGTGCAGTCTTTTATGCGGCAGCAGTCTTCTCCGAAAAGGACGTGGAAATCTTTGGTAAAACACATAGCTACGAAGGGCGTCATTTTTGCCCCCGTTGCGGATCTTCTGTTTTCGCGCGCAGTGGAGAAGAGATTGAGTTGCACTTAGGGTCGATGGATGCACCCGATCAATTTTCACCTAGCTATGAGCTTTGGGCGACACGACGCGAAAGCTGGCTACCAGAATTCACCGGTATCGCACAGTATGAACAGGGTTGTGAGATCGATTAACTTCAACCACCGTCAATCTGCCGCTGATAGTCTTCCGCGTCGAACCAGCCCAATGAGGATTGCACCTTGCCATCCTCGGTCAGGTCCCATTCTTCCCAGCCGCGCGTAACCACGTGATTGCCGGTCTGGGCGTGATGGCCCTCCAACGTCCAGACAAAGATGGCGTGGTTACCGGCCCATCGCATCATGTCGCATCGGACTTCTAGATCGGGGAACTCGGCATAGAAACCAAGGGCCATTTCGACTATGGCCGCGCGGCCTTTCAGCACGTCGCCCCGGTTGATGATGATTTGACCGTCTTCGGCAAAGAAAGCCGCAACCGCGTCCGGGTCGCCCGAGCTCCATGCGATGGCATAATCCCGCGCCAGATTGTTCAGCCGGTCTGTCACGCTGCCCATGGCTATTCCCCCATTTGCCGTTCCTTACCGTTTGGATGCTAGCTTGCCACCCTGCACCCGTCCACCGCGCGCAGTCAAAGCCAGGCGGATCGGCGAAAAACCGGGCGTGGTCAGCGGCGAGGGGTCAGATGGGTCACGCCAACAGCCGCCGCACGGGCCAGATCAATGTCCAGTGACATGGGAATATATTCACCCCGGCGCCACAGCTGCGCCTGATCGTCATAATAGCGCGACAAGAAGTGGCCCGATTGCCCGGTTGCGGTGATAAAGACCGAACTGTCAGGATCGGCAAAGTCATAGACCCCACGATAGCCAGCGCCATGCACGTTCTGGAACGGATCCGGCCCTTCGCCCGAGGTACGGCCGCGCAGCAGGGTGTTATCACCGCCACTGGTCGATTGGCGGATATTGACGAAATAGCGCAGAACTGGAACCTCACCCAGAACCGGGTGATCATGGGTGGCCTGATGCGCATCGCCCCAGCGCAGGGCCTCAAGCGCGCCACCATAGCGTTCGGTGATCCAGATCAACGCATCATCCAGCGCCAGACGGGCCATGTCGGTACAGGTCTCGACCGGAGCGCTTTGAAGGACGTCGCACCAGACCGACGCGCCGTCGATGTCGCGATAAACGCGTTCGATGAACAACGGTTCAACATGTTTGAACTCGGCCGCCAGCGGACCCAGCTCATCCGCGATTAGGCGGTTCTGCAAGGCCCGGACCCAGGCGGCATAGATCAGCGGTTCGGGCAGATGCTCGTTCATCTCGCCGTTCCAGTCCGCCAGAAGGTTCAGGGCTGTTTGTCGTTGACGTTCAATCGTGCCTTCGGGGGCGGATTCACCGGTGAACCACAGATCCGCGCCGATCAGCGGCAACAAAGAGCGCGCGGTAAAGCTGACGGTGTCCAGCTGCGCCTCGATAAAGCTGTCGCGCGTGTGCACCTCGCGCGATTGCATCAGGCGTTCCCAGCGATAGATGCGTTGCGTGTCGCCCCATTCATAAGAGACATGGTTGGGGAAGGGCCGGTCGATGATCTTGTTGTTGGTGTTGCCCAGAATGCCTCCAATTGGGGCCACAAATTCTGGGTTGTCTGCATAAGGCAGCCGCCCGTCCCAGCGATTGCGGGTCAGCCAGCCCGGCGTGGGGATGCGGCCACGGCTTTGATTGTTCAGATCTCGCTTGGGCATGGCGCCGATCAGCTTCATGCCGATCATGTTCCTGTCGACCAGCGATAGGTTTTGCGAGGGCGCGATGAATCCTTCGGCAATCTCGATGGCTTCGCGCACCGTATCGGCATTCATCAGCGCCATCGATGCGGTCATTGAGGTATCCCGCGCGCTGAGCGCCGTCCAGGACAGCGACGCCACATGACCCGGTGGCGTGATGGTTTCCAGATCGTAATCCGTACCCGGCAGCACTGGGCCGTTTTCCGTCCATCGCAAGGTCAAGGTGATCGGAGCCTCATCCTTGATGTCGATGATTGACGGACGGGTTTGGAACCGCTTGTAGCCTTCGGGCGTCAGGTATTCTTCGGGATTTTCAGGGTTCAGCTTTTCGATATGGAGGTCTTGGTCATCCAGATAGGATGAGGTCAGCCCCCATCCCAGCCGGTCGCTGCGGCCCGTCATGATCGCTGGCACTCCGGGGATGGACGCGCCGATCACACCACCTTTTTCCAGCTCGAGCCGCGCCAGATACCAGATGCCGGGCGCGGTGAAACCCAGATGCGGGTCATTGGCCAACAGCGTGCCACCGCTGGCTGATCGCGCAGGTGCTGCTGACCAGGCATTTGACGCACCAGCCAGGCCCTGTTCCGGAACAGGAGACAAAGGATGGCGCGGGGTCGGCTGGCTTTCGGCAAAGCGGGGCAGGGTTGGGAACAGCGCGGCATATTCGGGCAGCGCGGCAATGCTCTGACCCGGTACATCGGGCAGGATGTCAGCAAGCCGCGCCGGGTCGTTCAGCATCAACGAGGCGCGTGCGCGCAGCACCTCATCTTGCAGATGGCCTGAAAGCTGGAGCCCCATTAGCTTGATAATCGCGAGGCTGTCACCGGGTTGCCAGGGTGAGACAGGCGCGTTGAACAGGAACATCTCGGGCGCACCACGTCCCAGCGCCATCTCATTGATTTCATCCAGACGCGCATTCACACCTGCGGCATAGGCCCGAAGGGCTGCTTTGGTATAGTCGTCCTGCACCTCGACCGAACGATGGGCCAGGCCATAGAGATCGAAGCGGCGCAAAAGCTTGTCAATGCCGACCGTTCGTGCGCCAAAGACTTCGGACAAACGACCTTGTGTCGTCCGGCGCAACACCGTCATCTGCCACAGGCGATCCTGCGCATGGGCATAGCCCAGCCCAAAGAACACATCCGGGTCGGTTTGGCCCAGAACATGCGGCACATTTGCAGTGTCGCGCACGATCTCGACCGGGGCGGAAAGGCCTGAGACCTCAAGGCTTTGATCGTAATCGGGAAGGGATTGGCTGGCCAGGAAATAGACCAGCCCGATGGCCGCCAGCGCCAGCAGGATTACCCCTGTTGCAATCCGTATCAACCAGCGAAAAATGTGAACCATCAAAGCACCATTACAGACCCGTTGTCCGGGCCAGTTCTACAGGTCTCATTGAGGAATCGAAAGTGGATTGGCTGCTGCAAGCTCAATACCGTAGCGTCGCTGTACACGCCCCGCCTGCGCAGGGGGGGCGGTCACTTGCGTTTGTTCGGATCAGGGGATGATCCGGGTGTATTTCGTACCCTCAACGGTAGCGCCAAACAGCAGACCCGCCTGACCGAAGATTGCGGCCAAAACCGGTGACAGCAGTGTTGTGGTGTTGGTCGACAGGGTGCTGCCGGTGGAATCCACCACATAACCAATGTCTGCGCCTGCAGTCCAACCGCTGGAGCGGCGGAAATCGTTCAGCGCGTCTTCGGTCATGAAGAACAATACATGGGCGTATTGCTGTGCACCGATCTGAAGACCCGCGCTTCCTTTGACGGCCGAGTAATAGTCGACGGTTGCGCCATTGATGCGCAGGGCACCCTGGCCGAAACCACCGCCAAAGATAAAGCCCGCCTCGGATATCAGCGGCATCACCAGCATACCGTTGGCCTTGTTGGCGATCTCGATCGTGTTTGGATATTTGTCGTACATTTCCGTCAGCGTGGCATCGACGCGGGCATCGATCTGGGCGGCGTTGGTGTTGCCGACCCCATTGCCGCAGGCTGCGGTGAGGGTCATGCCAGCCATGCCAAAGGCAAAGCCGCGACGGCTCAGTCGGGGGGAATTGGAACTGCTCATGTTTTCTATGTCTCTGTAAATGTGCCTGATAGTCGGGTTCACCCGATCTTATGTGCAAGAATACGCCGATTGCGCCGCCCTGTCACGGGAAAGCTGCGATTAGGGCCCTTATGATCGGCGAAAAGTCGCGACAGAGGTGGGTTTTACCTCTGAAGGAGTTTCGCGACCTCTGGGGCGAAATAGGTCAATACCCCGTCACAGCCCGCGCGTTTGAACGCCATCAGGCTTTCCAGCATCACCTTCTGGCCGTCGATCCAGCCATTCTGGGCCGCAGCCTGGATCATCGCGTATTCGCCAGAGACCTGATAGGCATAGGTGGGCGCGCCAAAGCTGTCTTTGACCCGCCGGCAGATGTCCAGATAGGGCAGCCCGGGTTTGATCATGACCATATCGGCACCCTCGGTGAGATCCCGCTCGATCAGGCGCAGGGCCTCATCCGAGTTTGCCGGATCCATCTGATAGGTGTTCTTGTCACCGGTCAGAGCCCCGGATGCACCCACCGCATCGCGGAACGGGCCGTAAAAGGCGCTGGCATATTTCGCGGCATAGCTGAGGATCATTACATTCTGATGCCCTGCGGATTCCAACGCGTCGCGCATCGCACCGATCCGGCCATCCATCATGTCCGAGGGCCCGATGATATCCGCACCCGCCTCGGCCTGGGCCAGCGTCATCTTGACCAGAGCTTCGACGGTCTGGTCATTGACGATCTCGCCCTCGACCACATAGCCGTCATGGCCGTTGATATTGTAGGGGTCCAGCGCCACGTCGGTCATCACCGCGATATCGGGCGCGGCCTGTTTGATGGCGCGAATGGCGCGGTTCGACAGGTTGTCAGGGTTCCAGGCTTCGGCACAGTCTTCGGTCTTCAGCGACGCGTCGGTATAGGGAAAAAGGCAAATCGCGGGGATACCAAGCGCCTGCGCCTCAACCGCAACCTCGGCAATCAGATCAACCGAACGCCGCATCACGCCGGGCATCGAGGGCACGGGCTCTTCTATGCCCTCACCATCGCGTACGAAGACGGGCCAGATCAGATCATCCGGTGTCAGAGTGTTTTCACGTACAAGACCACGGATAGCCGCCGACTGCCGGGCGCGGCGAAACCGGGTTTTCGGGAAGGGGGCAATGGTAGGTTTCATGGCGCGCGCTCCTTGAACAATCCGACATTGGGTGGCATGAATTCCCGGTAGTCTCAAGAGTGCCAATAGACGCGCCGAGCAATAGCACGTCTAAAGGTAAATGAATAAAGGGTTGGCGCTTGGATTTTTTCTCTTCGATCTTCGAACTGATCGATATGCGCAGTTTTTCGAACCTGTGGTACTGGATTTCGCTGGCGGTCCTGTGGTCGACCGCAAGCCATTGGGCGATGGGCGTTCCATATGACCTTGTCGTGCGCGCCAGACGGGTCGGTGGGCAGTCCGAACAGGATTTGCTGGACATCGTGCGGATCAACAGAAACCGGCTGCTTTATATTTCAGAGGTCTCGGGGCTGGCGATCATTGCCATCGCCTGCTTTTTCCTGACCGGGTTGGCGACAGCTGGGTTCTACTATGATCTGGAATTTGCCCAGGCCGTGTTTTTGTTGCTGTTTCCGATGAGTTTCGTGGGGCTGGTGAACCTGTGGACAGCGCGGAAGCTGAAACAAAACGATATAAATCTTCAGATTGTTTCCAAATTTCTGACTCGCTGCCGGATAATTACGCAGGTCATCGGGATGATTTCGATCTTGATCACCGCTTTGTGGGGCATGTATCAGAACCTTTCGATCGGCGTTCTGGGCTGACGGATTAGGAAAAGGGACACAGCGATGCAGGCTCCGAACCACGTGACGGTTGGCGGCGCCCCCGAGGGGTATGACGCGCAGCTTGTCCTGAAGGAAATCGCTCGCTCGGGCGGGCCGGTCTGCCATATCTCACGCGATGACAAGCGGATGGAGGCGATGCGCGCCGCGCTGGCCTTTTTCGCGCCCGACCTGCCGGTTTTTGTGTTCCCAGGCTGGGATTGTCTGCCCTATGACCGGGTCTCGCCCAATGCCGAAATCGCAGCGGCGCGTGTGGCGACGCTGGCGGCTTTGGTGCATCAAATGCCGTCGCAATTCGTGCTGTTGACCACACTGAATGCTGCCACCCAACGCGTGCCTGCGCGCGAGGTGTTGCGCGAGGCTGCCTTTACCGCGCGGGTTGACCAACGGGTGAACGAGGACGCGCTGCGCAAGTTTCTGGTGCGCATGGGCTTTACTCAAAGCCCCACCGTGATGGAGCCCGGCGATTACGCTATCCGCGGCGGCATCATCGACATCTTCCCTCCGGGTGAATCCGGCCCGGTGCGGCTGGATCTGTTTGGTGACGTTCTGGACGGCGCGCGCCGCTTTGATCCGGTGTCGCAGCGCACCACTGAAAAGCTGGAGGTGGTGGAACTGGCGCCGGTCTCTGAGGTTATTCTGGATGAGGCCGCGATCACTCGGTTCCGGCAAAACTATCGCATCGAGTTTGGCGCGGCGGGCACCGATGATCCGCTTTATGAGGCGGTCAGCGCAGGGCGCAAACATCAAGGAATCGAGCATTGGCTGCCGTTTTTCCACGAAAAGCTGGAAACGCTGTTCGACTATCTGCCCGATGCCACGATCACGGTGGATGATCAGGTCACCCCGGCGCGGCTGGCGCGGTGGGACACGATTGCCGATCAATACGAAACGCGGCGTCTTGCGTTGGAAAACCGTTCGCGTATGGACACGGTGTACAAGCCGACACCGCCTGCGCTGCTCTATCTGGACGATGCCGCATGGCTGGACGCGACAAGTAACCGCCGCGTGATGCAGTTCAGCCCTCTGCCGCAGTCCTCGGGGCCCGGGGTCATTGACGCAGGTGGTCGGATTGGGCGGAACTTTGCGCCCGAACGACAGCAAGAAAACGTCAGCCTGTTTGGAGCTTTGGCCAGCCATATCAGTGACAAGCTGACACAAGGCCCGGTTCTGATCGCGTCTTATTCCGAAGGTGCGCGCGAACGGCTCAGCGGGTTGATCGAAGACGAAGGGCTGGCCGAGGCCATCCCCGTCGCCGACGGCACCCGCATCGGCAAGCGGGGGCTACATCTGGCGGTGTTGGCTCTGGAACACGGTTTTGAGGCGCCAGACATCACAGTGATCGCCGAACAGGACGTTTTGGGCGACCGCCTGATCCGCCAGCCCAAGAAACGCCGCAAGGCCGAGAATTTCCTGACCGAGGCGCAATCGCTGTCCCCCGGCGATCTGGTGGTGCATGTGGATCATGGGATCGGGCGTTATCTGGGTATGGAGGTCGTGACCGCTGCGGGTGCGGCGCATGAATGCTTGCTGCTGGAATATGCGGAAAAGGCCAAGCTGTATCTGCCGGTCGAAAACATTGAACTGCTCTCGAAATACGGCCATGACGAAGGTCTGCTGGACAGGCTGGGTGGCGGCGCGTGGCAGGCGAAGAAGGCCAAGCTGAAAGAGCGCATCCGTGAGATGGCGGATCGGCTCATCCGCATCGCAGCCGAGCGTGCCTTGCGCAAAGCGCCGGTCATGGACCCGCCACCGCACGCGTGGGAGGAGTTCAGCGCGCGGTTCCCCTATCAGGAAACCGTTGATCAGCTGCGCGCGATCTCGGACGTGATGGAAGACATGCAATCCGGCGCGCCGATGGATCGTTTGATCTGCGGTGATGTTGGCTTTGGTAAGACCGAAGTCGCCATGCGCGCGGCCTTTGTTGCGGCCATGTCCGGCGTGCAAGTGGCGGTGATCGCGCCGACAACGCTTTTGGCGCGCCAGCACGCGGCCAGTTTCAAGGACCGGTTCCGGGGCTTTCCACTGGAGGTCCGGCAGCTTTCGCGCTTTGTCTCTGCCAAAGAGGCGCAGCAAACCCGCGACGGGTTGGCCCGCGGTACGGTGGATATTGTGGTCGGCACCCACGCGCTCTTGGCCAAGGGCATCCGGTTCAACAATCTGGGCCTGCTGATCATCGACGAGGAACAGCATTTCGGCGTTGGCCACAAAGAACGCCTGAAACAGCTGCGCAGCGATATCCACGTGCTGACCCTGACCGCCACGCCGATCCCGCGTACGCTGCAACTGTCCCTGACCGGGGTGCGCGACCTGTCGATCATCGGCACGCCACCCATCGACCGGCTGGCGATCCGCACCTATGTCAGCGAGTTCGATGCAGTCACCATCCGCGAAGCGCTGCTGCGTGAGCACTATCGCGGCGGGCAGAGTTTCTATGTGGTCCCGCGTATCTCGGACCTGCCTGAGATCGAGGAATTCCTGAAAGAACAACTGCCTGAACTGACCTATGTGGTCGCCCATGGGCAGATGGCGGCGGGGGAACTCGACGACCGGATGAACGCCTTTTATGACGGCAAATATGACGTGCTGCTGGCCACCACGATTGTGGAAAGCGGGCTGGATATCCCGACGGCCAACACGATGGTGGTGCACCGGGCCGATATGCTCGGGCTGGCGCAGCTCTATCAGATCCGGGGCCGGGTGGGGCGCTCGAAAACGCGCGCCTATGCCTATCTGACCACCAAGCCGCGCGCGCGTCTGACCGCGACAGCCGAGAAACGCCTGCGCGTTCTGGGCTCACTCGATACGCTTGGGGCAGGGTTCACGCTGGCTTCGCAGGATCTGGACATACGCGGTGCGGGCAACCTGTTGGGCGAGGAACAATCGGGCCAGATGCGCGACGTGGGCTATGAGCTTTACCAGTCGATGCTGGAAGAGGCGATTGCCAAGATCAAAGCTGGTGAGATGGAAGGCCTGTCGGATGCTGACGACCAATGGGCCCCGCAGATCAACCTGGGTGTGCCGGTACTGATCCCCGAAGATTACGTGCCCGATCTGGACGTGCGTCTGGGCCTTTATCGCCGCCTGTCCTCGCTATCGACCAAGGTCGAGCTAGAGGGTTTTGCAGCTGAGTTGATAGACCGGTTCGGTACCCTGCCGAAAGAGGTCAACACCCTGATGCTGGTCGTGCGCATCAAGGCGATGTGCAAGCGGGCCGGGATTGCCAAGCTGGATGGCGGGCCCAAGGGTGCGACGATCCAGTTCCACAATGACAAATACGCCTCACCGCAGGGATTGGTCGACTTCATCCAGAACCAGCGCGGGCTTGCCAAGGTCAAGGACAACAAGATCGTTGTGCGCCGTGACTGGAAGAAAGACAGCGACAAGATCAAGGGCGCTTTTGCCATCGCCCGCGATCTTGCGGAAAAGCTGATGGCCGAGAAGAAGAAGGCAAAAGGCTAAAGACCCCAGTATTTTATCGGGTTTTGGCCATGTTTGAGTTGTTCTGTTGCTATGCGTTTCCCGCGTTCCCCACAATAAAGATCCCAGATATCAGGTGTCGCCGGTGCACCTTCAAATCCATAGCGATCGGGATACTCTGGGTTGTGTTTTGGGAAATTTCCTTTGACGGCAGGCAACCACCGTGAAGCCGTGAAAGCTCCCACTACAACTCCACGCATGACCGCTAAAACAAAATCGGCAGCTTCTGCGTTGGCTTTTTTTACACGCCAGGCAAATCTCACCTGGTGATACATGTCCTCTCGGCCAGACCCTTGCCAGTTGTTTATGTTCAACAAGATCAGTTTGTGAGCCGGCTCCCAATCAATGACAGGTAAATCGTATTTATCAACGATCTGATTTACATGCATCGGTCCATGGTCAGTGCTGCGATGTCCACGCTGGGCGTTGGAAAGGCCGGGATAGGCATCAATCAGTGCGGCTTCTACTTCGTCAACGGCACATGCGGGGATCGCATGCCGGTGTATGATGTGCTGTACGTCAAGGCCGCTGCGGTGAATTTCATGAATACGTGAAATTTTCGTGCTAACGGCATCTTCGTCCTTTTGATATGGCAGGGCAGCGCGTAGATGATTGAAAACTCGGTTACCCGTCCCTTGCCCTACGTAAAACGTCTCACCGTTTCTGGGGTCAATCAAACGGTAAACATAATTCCCTAGTTCGCTGCAAACGGATGGGTTGAATTCGGTGGTGTTCATAAGAATGCTCCTTCTGACAAATAAAGTTGAACAATTTGTGCGGCTTTTGAGAATCTTGCAAAACTAATCCCCGGTCACGAAGGTGCACAACTGCCATTCCCCGCTAGCGGATTTTACAAAGGCGGCGCGGTAGCCGACCATGGACCACAGGAAATCGCTGTGCATGAAACCATTGCCGCCATCGGTCAGCACAACCTGTTGGTATTCGGCACCCGGGGTGTAGTTTGGCACGATCACAACCTCGTGGCTGATCGCCGCCAGGCGCGTATCGTCGCGCGATGGGCCAGCCCGGAGTGAGACATTCTCACCGGTGACGAAATAGGCGGTGAACGGATCCAGCGCAGCGGGCAGGGTGATCTGCCAGGGATGCGGCATCCAGAACTCACCCTGATCGTCGAAATAGCCGGGCTGCGACAGGGTATCTTGCAAGGCTGCCCAAAAGGCGTCGCGTTCCAGCTGCGAGGAGGCTGTCAGGTTTTCCCGCAATTCGTCGGGGCCACCCAAAGTGCTGTGGCTCAGATAGATGTCCGGGCAGGCTGCAGCCACGATGCCGTCCACATCGCGCGCATCAACCAGGGCACGCAAACTGTCGCGAAAGGCGGCCAAATCGGGGTCATTCGCTGCTTCGTCCACGGGGGGGAAGCTTTGACGCTGGGCCAGGGCCGGGGTGCAGATCAACATGGCCAGCAGCCAGATCAGTGGCTTCATTCAGCAGCCCTCATCGCAGCTTGAGCGCAGAAGCACGAGGCACCCACCGCCCGGTCGGCGCGGGCCAGAGCCAGATCCAGACGCTGTTTGATCTGTTTGATTTCAATCTCTTCCCCGCGTGCCTTCAAGCAATCGTAAAGGCCCTTGAGGCTCCAGACATTATCCGGGTGGATCGACGCGCGGCTCAGCGTACCACCAAGGCCCAGATCCTCACGATAAACAGCTTCGGCCTCGTCCAGATGGCCCTGTTCAAACAGCAAGGCCCCCAAAGCATGGCGTGTCGGCTGCATCCAGCCCCAAGGTTCATCATAGGGTAACGTGTCGTCCAGCTCGACTGAACGGCGCAGATGGGCAAAGGCCGCATCGTAGTTGCCTTTGCGATACTCGATCTCACCGCGCAGCATTTCCGTCGCGATTTCAAGCAGATCGATGACGCGGTTATTGTGCAGCCGGCGCGTTTCCGGCACCCGGGCCTTGGCGGCCAGGAACAACTGTTCCTCGGCCTCGGCTGCTGTCACATCGCCGGTCGCAGCCAAGGCAACACCCCGCGCATAGTGGGTCGTTGCGGTCAAGGTTCGATAGAGGTCAGGATCGGAGGGCAGTTCCAGCGCCTTGGCCTCTTCCCATCGACCAAAGCGCACCAGAATATGAGGCCCCATGGACATGTAGCTTTCGAAATAGTCGGCCATGGGCGGGCTTTCGACGCGCAACATGTCTTCGGGTGTGGTCTCCCACATGCCTTGGTTGGCCTGCAAAGCCGGTTCGATCTGACCCAGAAACATGGCGCCATAGATGGCGAAATGATAATTGTGCTGGCGATAGCCCGTATAGATGTTGAACGCGCCTTCGCGGTGGTAATACTTCAAGTCGGCCTCTGAGGCTTTGGCGTTCCAGAACGCGACGTTCTGATAGTGGCCGCACAGCACGTCGATATGGGTCGGCATATGCACAAGATGCCCGGCATCGGGCACCAAGGTCCGCAGGATATCTCCGGCCTTCAGCGCTTTTTCGGGCGTGGGCGACATCTCCATCAAATGCACATAAAGATGCAAGAGGCCGGGATGGGACATCGCCATGGGATCTTCGGCCATGGCGTCTTCCAGAACCTGCTGCGCCTCAAGCGTCGCAGCACCTTCAGCGGGTTGCCCGGTCTTGAGGTCCCACATTTGCCAGGGGGTCAGGTTCATCAGCGCCTCGACATAGATCGTGCGCAAATCCAGATGATTTGGTTGTTCGGCAAAGGCCGCGCGCATGGCATCTGCGAAATCATAGTCCCAACGGTGCATGTCAGGCTCTGGTTCGCGCTGCGGATAACGAGCGGTCAGGGCACGGATCAGTGCTTTTTCAACTGGTGTGCACCCGTCCAACAGTGCCATCGCGTTTTGCGTTGCGTCATAGGCAATGGCCAGGGAATTGGTCTGTCCGTTTTCGTCACGCAATTCCCACGGCAGGTTATAGTTGGGGCCAGCCGCATAGGCGACACCCCAATGGGCCATGGCGCAATTCGGATCAGCTTCGACGGCTTTTTGGAAACAGGCCACGGCCTCGTCATGGTTATAGCCATAGGTCCAGACCAGTCCGCGATCGAACCACAGCTGCGCCTCATGTGATGACGTTGTTACAAGGCAGCTATGGGTGCCCAAGTCATAATCGTAGCTCATCGCATCCTCCCCCCACTGATTGCAGGGGCAGGATAGCGTGATTCACCTGATCTAGGCCAGCAGGCGGTTTTCGATCCGGCCCATATGCAGCATCAAGCCAAAACCCAGCGCGCACATGGTCAGGATGCCGATCGTCAGGGGGGCAATCGAACCGTCGAAGAGCTGGCCAACAAACGCTGCAATTGCGGCGGCCAGTACGGTCGCGATGGACCCGATGACCGAGGCCGCCATGCCTGCGATATGGCCCATCGGCTCCATGGCGATGGTGTTGAGGTTGCCCATTGTCACTCCCGCCATGAAGAAGACGGTGGTTTGCCAGACGACAAAGACGGCAAACGAGGCGTCCAACGACAGGTTCGCGCGATTGAGCAGGATCACAATTGTGGTGATGATGATCTGAACAGCAAGTGCCCATGTTACGATACGGCGCATACCAAAGCGCACCACAACAACAGCATTCAGCAGGCTGGCAGAGCCTGACATAAGCGCGACGAAGCCGAACCAGAACGGAAAGCTCTCCGCCCGGTCATAAACCACGTCAAAGATCGGTTGAACCATGGTCAACATGGTGAACAGCAATCCCATGCACAACGCCTGCACCAGGATCGACAAACGCACGGTCGGATGGGCAAACATCTCATGCACTGCGCTGATCATCAGCGGCAGGCGGAACGGGCGGCGGTTTTCCGGCGCCAGGGATTCCGGCAAGCGCCAGGCCATCCACAACACGATGATCGCCGCAAACAGGATGAACGAAACAAAAATGCCCTGCCATCCGAACAAAGCGATCACGCCCGCACCCATCATGGGGGCGATGGCGGGAACAAGGGTAAAGATCATCATGGCGATGGACACGATCCGTGCCATTTCGCGGCCTGAAAAAAGATCCCGGATCACGGCCATGGCCACCACGCGTGGCCCGGCAGCCCCAAGGCCTTGCACGATCCGAGCGGCCAGCAGCACTTCCAGTGAGGTGCTGGCCCAGGCCACAGCAGAGGCCAGAATATAAAGCGCCGCGCCGCCATAGATCACAGGTTTCCGCCCAACCGCGTCCGAGATTGGGCCGGTGAAGAACGTACCTATCCCCATGCCCAACACAAACGACGTCAATATCAGCTGCGCCTTGTTCGGATCACCGGGGCTGAGTTCAGCACCGATTTCGGGCAAGGCTGGCAGCATCGAGTCGATTGAGAATGCAATCGTCGCGAACATCATCGCGATCAGGGCGATAAATTCACCACGGTTAACGCGGTCGGTCATTGGAAACTCCTTCCCAACCGCGCTATCACGATGGCGCCTCTTGGGATAGGGTCATGGGCGCACAGAGGCCTGTGCTATTCTGTCGGAGACGCCTCGAGCTGAGACATAAGCTCAGTGATGACTTTTGCCCAAAGCTCAGGAGGTTGTGCGCCGGGAACGGCATGCTGGTTGGCCACGATGAAGGTCGGGACCGAGCTGATGCCCATCTGCCGGGAATGGCTGTCGCGGTTGCTGATATCCTCGCGATCCGCGTCCGAGCTGAGCAGTTTCAACACCACAGCCGCGTCCATCCCGATGCTATCGGCGATATCGGCCAGAACCTCGTGATCGCCAATGTCGCGCGCATCGACGAAATAGGCTTTGAACAGCGCATCGATCACCGCCGTTTGCTTGCCTTCGATCCCCGCCCAATGGATCAATCGGTGCGCATCCAGAGTGTTCGGCGTGCGCTTCATCCCTTCGAAGTCAATTGTCAGACCGGCTTTCTCGGCATGCTCTACAACCGGCGCATAGGCGCGCACCGCACCGTCTTTGCCGCCAAACTTGCGTTCCAGATACTCCCGACGATCCATACCTCCTTGTGGCATGTCCGGGTTCAATTGGAACGGATGCCACTCGATCACAAAGGGATGGTTCGGGATTTCGGCCAGCGCCTTGTCCAGATGTGTCTTGCCGATATAGCACCACGGGCAGATCGGGTCGGACATGATGTCGAGTTTCACAGTCTGGGTCATTTGGGCGTCGCCTTGAAATAGGCCGGCAATGCGCGGCGCAGGAGTTTGCCGTTGCCACCAGTGGGCAGGGCCGGCAGATGAACATAGGCGCGCGGCTGTTTGTACCGCGCAAGCTTTTGCGACACATAGGTGTCCAACGCATCCGCGTCCAGTTCTTCGGGGCCGGTATAGAAGGCTGCTATCACAAATGTGTCCGGTCTGACCTCGACCGCCGCTGCGCCGACCTGAGTGATGCCTGGATGCTGAGACAGCGCGCTTTCGACCTCAACAGGTGAGACGCGATAGCCGCCCGCGTTCATCATGTCATCGTCGCGGCCCAGATAGGTGATTTGACCGTCGATAGCCATGGCGCCCTGATCGCCGGTCAGAAACCAGTCACCCATAAGGCGCGCCTCGGCCTCGTCCGGGGCGTTCAGATAGGTCAGCATCAGACCCGGATCGTCGCGGTGGATGGCAATTGTCCCTTCCTGGCCCTGTGGCACTGGTCCATCTTCGCCTAGAATGGCGATGCGTCGCCCGGGTTGCGGTTGGCCAAGGGCGTCACCGCGCGCAGGGTGCGCGGGGCTGGACGAGATGAAGGTGGAACATTCCGACATGCCATAGGCTTCATAAATCGCGGTGCCGGTGGTGTCGTGCCACGCCGCGCGCAGGCTATGCGCCAGCTTTTCACCAGCGCTGAGCCCATGCCGCAGTTCCGGCAGGTCAGGGAAATCACTCCGCTGCAACATCTTGCGATAAACACCCGGCGCGGCGGCAAAGATCGTGGCGCGATGCGCGCGCAGCAGGTCTGGCAGGGTGGTGATCTCTGTGCCCGGTGCGGGGATCAGGGCGGTGGCGCCGATGGTCCAGGGGTCCATCAATCCGGTGCCCAGCGTGTAGGTCCAGTTGAACGCACCCGCATGGCACAGCCGGTCCTCAGGGCGCAGGGCGTACCACCCGTCGACCATCATCTGCCGCGCCCAGATGGCCCGATGGGCATGGGCCACCGCACGGGGTTTTCCCGAAGTACCAGAGGTATAGACCACATATGCCATCCGATCCGGGTCACCCAAATCGAAAGCCGCCGGGGGCAGATCACGCATGGCCTGCAACGCTGGGACGCAGATTTCATTCGGATGCGGTGCGCAGGCCACCACCGGATCGCGCAGGATGGCCGCTGGCGCAAGATCACTGATCATCTGGGCCGATTCGGCCTCGGTCAGTTGCGACGAGGTTGGCACCGGCACAATCCCGACTGCAATGGCCCCCAGATAGGCGATTGGAAAATCCACCGTATTTCCCAGCCGCATCAGCACGATATCACCTGGGTTCAGACCGGCGCGCATCAACCCTGTTCCAGTGCCCAGGATGGCGGCTTTTAGCTGCGCATAGCTCCAATCCTCGGACGCTGCGGGCCCCAAGACGGACAGGGCGGTTTTGCCTGCATTCTGATCGGACCGACGCAAGACATGCGCCGCCAAATTGAACGGTGCAGGGCAGGGATCTGCAGGGCCATGATCGAATACCGATAGCATAGGGTTTGGCTAGCGTGATGGCAGCCGCGTTGCAAGCAGGGGCCACCGGTCCTATAGAGAACCCCATGACACAACGTGACCCAAAATCTCTGATCCGTCTTGCCCGCGACAATGGCGAGGATTCGCATGTTGAACCGCTGGACCTGGGCGCGCGCGTGCGCGAGTTGCGCAAGGCGCGGAACTGGACGCTTGAGCAGGCCGCGTCACAAGCCGGGCTGGCACGTTCGACGCTCAGCAAGATCGAAAACGGTCAGATGTCGCCGACCTATGATGCGCTCAAGAAACTGGCCACAGGGCTTGAGATTTCGGTGCCACAGCTTTTCACCCCGCCTCAGCGCGATCAGGTCGTGGGCCGGATGACCGTGACCAA
Source organism: Ruegeria sp. HKCCA5839 (assembly GCF_013035585.1). Classification (NCBI taxonomy): domain Bacteria; kingdom Pseudomonadati; phylum Pseudomonadota; class Alphaproteobacteria; order Rhodobacterales; family Roseobacteraceae; genus Ruegeria; species Ruegeria sp. HKCCA5839. The sequence continues at coordinate 292,010 of NZ_WQIE01000001.1, forward strand.
ACAGGGCGAGGGGACGGCGCACGCCACTGCAACTTATGAGCACGAGCTTCTGGGTGAGGCGCTGACCAAAAAGCAGATGCTACCCTATCGCGCGCGGGTTCGGGCCCGGTCGATGGAGGAGTTTGACGGCTGGGTGCGCCATGACGGCGAAGAGTTTCTGTATGTGCTCACAGGGATCGTGCGGCTTTACACCGAGTTCTATGAACCGGTCGAAATGCGCCGCGGCGACAGCGCTTATTACGATGGCAGCATGGGCCATAACGTCGTTTCGGTCAGTGACGAGGATGCGACAATATTGTGGGTGACGTCTTTAACTTAAACCGGCCTCACGGTTCAGCGCTTCGGTATATAGAAAATCCTCAAGCTCTTCGTGGGCTTCGGTGATCGTCAACTGGTGACGCTCGGCCAGATAGGCCTCGAACTTGCTGCGGTCTTTCGGCGCGCGCGCCATGTCCTTGTCACATAGATTCGGGAACCTGCGCTTTGCGCGCGCGAAAGACGCATCCCAATCCTGCGTCAAATCGGTCCAATTCATCACCATCGAGCTTTCCCATCACTTTTCGTGGCCTTGGACTGCTCTGCCCCCGGAAACAGGTTAGTGACAGTTCGATGAAGCTGCGGACATGACAAAATGTCGCAGGTAAAAATCTTGGCGTTAGAACAAAAACCCCGCAGCGGATGAGGCGCTGCGGGGTGTGCTGGGGTGATGGGTCTTCTGTTTCAGACCGAGCTTTGGGTCTCGGGTTTGAACAGCCAGTTCAAGACAAAATGTCCGATAAAGACTGCAATTATCTGCATTGCGATAAACATCACGATATGGCCTGGATAGATGCCTGCAAAGGTATCCGTGAACCCCCTTGCGATGGTCACCGCGGGGTTCGCAAAACTTGTGGAGGACGTGTACCAATAGGCGCCAGTGATATAGAGCCCCACAAGCGCTGGTACCGTATCGGGCTTGTGCCGAATTCCGCCGAAAATCACAAACAGCAGCCCCAAAGTGGCGATGATTTCTGAAAACCATTGATGCGAACCGGTGCGGTGCAGCGTCTGCGAGCTTTGCAGAATGGGAAGGTCAAACATGTAATGCGCGGCCCAAACCCCGATAATGCCGCCCGCAACCTGAACAAGGACATAAGGTGCCACAGCGCTCCAAGGGTGTTCGCCGCGCAGCGCAAAGGCCAGAGTGACAGAGGGGTTGAAATGCGCACCGGAAACCGGACCCAAGGTGGTGATGATGGCATAGAGCATGCAGCCGGTAGCAATCGCGTTGGCCAACAGTGCCAATGCGATGTTCCCGTCGGACAGGATTTGCGCCATGATGCCCGACCCAACCACGCCGATCAGAAGAAAGGCGGTGCCCAGGAACTCTGCAAAATACTGGCGCGCGGTCATTGGATGTCTCCGATACGCTTGAGTTCGGAGGATAGCGCTGTACTGTCCATGGACTCAAAGGGTGATGCCAGCAAGCCATCAAACACACCCCGGACAGAGGACAGGTAGACCGGATCGTGCAGCAAGGTGCTCGTGCGGGTTTGCGCAATCAACCCCGCCGCTTTCAGCGCGTTCAGATAGGTCGACGTGGTGTTGGGCTTGAGTGCCAACACCTCAGCGATCTCACCGGCAGGGACGGCATCGGGATATCGGCGCATCAAGAGCTGAAACAGGTTCAGCCGTTTTGGATGCGCCAATACACTGAGCTTGTCGTAAATCTCTATTTCCATATTTCACGAATTATGGAAATAGAGGGGCTGCGTCAATCCTGATACCACCAGACCTGCGGCATATATTCAGGACCGTCGCCATAGATCGGCAAGGTCTCGGGAAAGCGCAGCTCTTTGGCATGGGCAATCCGACCGACATCAAAGCTCCAGATCGGGATGACATAGCGACCAGCGGTCAGCACACGATCCAGCGCGCGGGTGGCGGCGACAAAATCCTCACGACTTTCCGAGGCCAGCATCGCATCGATCAACCCGTCGACGGCAGGAGAGGCCACGCCCATCAGGTTGCGTGTGCCCGGCGCGTCTGCCAGTTCACTGCCCCAATAAAGCCGCTGCTCATTCCCTGGTGACAAGGACAAGGCGCGTCGGAAAATCGTCATGTCGAAATCCAGTTCGGACGTGCGCTCGGTGAATTGCGCGGGATCGACCACGTCGGTCGTGACCTGAATGCCCAGACGCTCCAGCGCGCGGGAATAGATGTCGATGGCGGTTTGATTGTCGCTGTCGCCTTGGGGCAGCAAAACGGTGATCGCAAAGACCTCGCCCTGTTCATTGCGCAACACACCGTCCTGAATGGTCCACCCGGCTTTGGCCAGCAGGTCGGTCGCTGCGCGAATATTGGCGCGGTTGCGGGCCGATCCATCGCCAGTCGGAGGGCTATAACCTTCCAGCGTGCCTGGCAGCAGATCATCCGCGTAGGCTTGCAGCAGCTCGGCCACGCGCCCGGTCGCTGGGCCGGGTTGCATCGCCAGATCCGAGCCCGAGAAATACGAGGTGATCCGCGGCTGCGCACCGCCGGTGATCGTGTCGTTGATAAACTCGAAATTGAACGCCAGCGTCAGCGCCTCGCGCACGCGCCAATCGGCGAATTTGGGCTTGCGGGTGTTCATCACATAACCGGTCATGCCCGAGGGTTTGCCATGGGGGATCTCGGTCTTGACCACATCACCGCGCTGAACGGCAGGAAAGCCAAACTGCGTGTCCCATTTGTCGGCGTTGAACTCGCGGATGGCGGACAGCTCTCCGGCTTTGAAGGCCTCGAACAGAACGGTTCCGTCACCATAGAATTCGATGCGCATGTCATCGAGGTTCATGGTGCCACGCCGGAAGGGGATATCCGCGCCCCAATAGTCCGGGTTGCGCTTGAAGTTCACAAAGCGCCCGGCCTCGTAATCATCGATCACATATGGGCCGCTGCCGACGGGGATGTCATGCAGCTGTGCGTCCGCAAAGTCTTTCCCGTCCCATTGTGCCTTTTGCAGGATCGGGCGCATGCCAGCAAGCAGGGCCAGTTCGCGGTCCGCCTCGTTAAAGGTGATCCGCACGCTGCGCGGGCCGGTTTGTTCGATGCTGTCAATCTTGCCCCACAAACCGCGATACCGCAGATGCCCTTGCGTGCCCAACGTTTCATAGGACCAGATCACATCCTCGACCGTGACTGGGCTGCCATCCGAGAATCGGGCCTCGGGGCGCAGCGTAAACTCGACCCAGGTTCGGTCGTCATCCGTCTCAATCGATTCGGCTAAAAGCCCGTAAAGCGAGAATGGTTCGTCCCAGGATCGCCCCATCAGGCTCTCATGGGTCCAGAATCTGAGCTGCCAGGGCACCGTGCCTTTCTGCACAAACGGGTTCAGACTGTCATAGCCACCGGTATTGCCGAAGGTCACTTTGCCACCTTTGGGTGCGTCCGGGTTGACATAGGGCAGTGACACAAAATCCGGTGGCAAAGCAGGCTCACCATACATAGCTATGCCATGGGCTGATTCTGCTTGCGCTACCATCGCGGAAAAAACATATGCGATTCCCGCCATAAGTGGACGAACGTAGCTCAGTCGATTGGGGCTCATTTTGGAAACAATCCTGCTCTGGCCTTATTTTATTGGGGTTCATCGTAGCGATGATTTTTCATATTTTCAAACTTTTAGCTTGGATGGTGGCGTAGAATTGCTTATAAAGGATGCACTGCTCGATAGGTTTCTTGCCTGTATGAAACCTGCCTCAATAACTTAACGCCCGCTTCGTGCGGGCGTTTTTTTTGGCTGAATTTCGGGCGCAGGACAGCCCGATATTCCCCGTTTTCTTTGCAGGTGCAGCATGGCAAGGTGGCTTTGAAAAAGACACATGAGGAGACCGGCCATGAGCCTTTCGGGAAAAACCGCCATTATCACCGGATCGAATTCAGGGATCGGTTTGGGTGTCGCACGCGAATTGGCGAAGGCGGGGGCCAATGTGGTTTTGAACTCGTTCACCGATCGCGATGAGGATCATGCGCTGGCCGAAGAGATCAGCAAAGAGACGGACACCAAGGCGCGCTATATCAAGGCGGATATGTCCAAAGGTGACGAATGCCGCGCACTGGTCGAGCAGGCAGGCGCTTGCGATATTCTGGTCAACAACGCGGGCATTCAGCATGTCTCGCCCATCGATCAGTTCCCGGTAGAAAAATGGGACGCGATCATCGCGATCAACATGAACTCGGCCTTTCACACCACGGCCGCCGCGTTGCCGATGATGCGGAGCGCAGGCTGGGGTCGGGTAATCAATATCGCTTCGGCCCATGGGCTGACCGCATCGCCCTACAAGGCAGCCTATGTGGCGGCCAAACATGGCGTGGTGGGCATGACCAAGACGGTTGCTTTGGAAACCGCACAGGAGCCGATCACCTGCAATGCGATCTGCCCGGGATATGTGCTGACTCCGCTGGTCGAGGCGCAAATCCCCGACACGATGAAAGAATACAATATGAGCCGCGAGGATGTGGTGAAGAACATCCTTCTGGAACGTCAGCCGTCTAAGGAGTTTGCCACCGTCGAACAATTGGGCGGCACAGCGATTTTTCTTTGCTCTGACGCGGCGGCGCAGATCACCGGGACGACGATTTCGGTGGATGGCGGCTGGACCGCGTTGTGAGATTTGAGGAGCGCTTTCGCTAGCCTAATGAGCGGGGGCTCTGCCCCCGCACCCCCGAGGTATTTGCAAACAGAAGAAAAGGCAGGGTCGTGAAACGCATCAATCTGGCATTGCAAGGCGGCGGGGCGCACGGAGCGTTTACCTGGGGTGTGCTGGATCGGTTGCTGGATGAAGAGGATGTCGAGGTTGCCGCGATCACGGGGACTTCGGCGGGGGCGCTGAATGGCGCGGCCTTTAAATCGGGGATGGTGCATGCCGGCCGGCAGGGCGCGCGCGACAGTCTCAACAGGCTGTGGAAGCGTATGGGGGCTGTTGAGGACACGCGCATAGCCGGTTGGATGCGGGGGATAGAACCCGCACATATTGCCCGTACCCTCGAGTACTCGGTTCCGGTGATGATGGCAGATGCCTGGTCGCGGCTGGTGTCGCCCTATGCCTATGGTCCATTTTATCGCAACCCGTTGGAACCGGTGGTCGACAAGTTCAACTTTGCCGAAATCTGTGCTGAGGATGGGCCGGGCCTGTTCATCTGCGCCACCTGCGTGCGCAGCGGCAAGATCCGGGTGTTTTCGGGTGATGAGATTTCGACCAGTGCCATTCTCGCCTCGGCCTGTTTGCCGAACCTGTTTCAGGCGGTGGAAATTCATGATCCCAAGACGGGCCGGACCGAGGCCTATTGGGATGGCGGCTATACGGGCAACCCGGCGCTCTATCCGCTGTTTCACGGGGATTTGCCGGACGATGTGGTGATCGTGAATATCAACCCGCTGGAGCGCGATGAGGTGCCCAAGACGCCACAGCAGATCCAGAACCGGATCAATGAGATCAGTTTCAATTCGTCTCTGTTTCGCGAGTTGAGGGCGATCAGTTTTGTGCAGCGGTTGTTGAAAGAGGGGAAGCTGAAGGCAGGTGAGATGAACCGGGTGCTGGTTCACATGATTGCTGACGATGCTTTGATGAATGATCTGTCTGCCACCACCAAGATCCTTCCCAATCCGGTGGTCTTGAACCGGTTGAAAGAGGCCGGGCAGGCGGCGGCGCACTCATTCCTGCGGGCCCACAAATCTGATCTGGGTACGCGCAGCACGGTCGATCTGCCTGCGATGTTTGGCTGATTATTCAGGTGGTTGCGAGGGGTCTTTGTCGTTGGGATAAACCAGCCCGGCCGAGATCACCAGTTTCGCAGCATCCTCGATGGACATGTCCAGCATGATCACATCCTCCTGCGGGAAGAACAGCAGGAACCCGGATGTTGGGTTGGGGGTGGTTGGCACAAAGACACTCAGCAACTCACCACCTGTTTCGGCGCGTTCGGCAACCTCGCCTTTGGCGGTGGTCGAGACAAAGCCGATGGCCCAGATACCGCGGCGCGGGTATTGGATCAGGCATGCTTTTTCAAACGAGCGTTCGGTTTGGGCAAAGACCGTCTCGGAGATCTGTTTGATCCCCGAATAGACCGAGCGCACAACCGGCATCCGATCGACCACGCTTTCACCGAAATGGATCAGCGACCGGCCCAGAATGCCTTTGGCGATCCATCCGACCAGAACGGTGAAGATCAGGAAGATGATAACGCCCACACCGCGCAGGTTGATGCCCACGTATTGTTCAGGCTGAAAGCGCTGCGGCACCAAAGGCAATACCGCGCTGTCGATCCAGCCGACCACGGACCAGATCAACCAGATGGTCAACCAGACCGGGGCGATGACGACGATGCCCGTCAGGAAAGACGCGCGCAACCGGGACAACAGGCCGGGGCGGCGGTGGGGCTCTTCGTCAAAGGGTGTGTTCATTGCGGTTCCGAGTGGGTTTCGTCGTTTAGGTAGTCAATCGGGGGCGTTGGTACAATAGGCTTGCGTCAGGTGCGAGATTTCAGTGCCCGGGCAATACCCGCCGCCAGCCGCGCATTGTTGCGAACCAGCGCGATATTGGCAGTCAGTGAGCGACCCTCGGTTAGCTCGAATATCCGTTGCAGAAGATAGGGCGTAACATCCTTGCCGGTGATCCGGTGGGTGTCGGCATCGGCCTGCGCGGCGGCAATGATCGGGGCCAGTTCTTCTGCCGGAATCTGCACATCGTTCGGTATCGGGTTGGCCACCAGTTGACCACCGGGCAGACCCAAGGCGCGGCGGGTTGCGTGGGCTTTGGCGATGGCCTCAGCACTGTCCATGCGCAAAGGGGCGGTAAAGGGGGATTGCGCCGACCAGAAGGCGGGAAAGGCATCCTGTCCGTAAGCGATGACCGGCACGCCCAGCGTTTCCAGAACCTCAAGCGTTTTGGCCAGATCGAGGATGGCTTTGGCACCGGCAGCGACCACAGTCACAGGGGTCTGGGCCAGTTCGTGCAGATCTGCTGAGATATCAAAAGAGGTCTCGGCCCCCTGATGCACCCCGCCAATGCCACCTGTGGCAAACACTTCGATCCCGGCATATTGCGCGGCGATCATCGTGGCGGCAACCGTGGTGGCTCCGGTGCCGCCGGTCGAGATACAGGCGGCCATATCTGCGCGTGAGATTTTGGCAACGCCCTGCGCCTGTCCCAGTGCCCTGAGCTGATCCGGCTCCAAACCCACATGCAGGACCCCTTCGATAACCGCCATGGTTGCAGGGACTGCACCCGCATCGCGGACATCCTGCTCAACCTGTGCCGCGACCTCGATATTCTGAGGGTAGGGCATACCGTGGGTGATGATGGTGCTTTCCAGCGCAACGATGGGGTGGCCTGCATCTTTGGCGGCGCGTACCTCGGCGGAATAGTGGATGTCGATCACAGTGGGGTTTCTCCCGAAACGTAAGTGGCGGCGGCGCGCAGGGCGCGGGACAGAGCCTCGTCATTGGACGCGCCGGTGGATTCCGAGGCGATATGGGCCGCCATGAAAGTGTCGCCAGCGCCGGTCACGCGGGTGACCAGAACAGACGGGGGTGTTTGGGTCAGAATGCTGTCGGCGCTGCCTACGGTGGCCGAATTGCCGCCATCGGTGACCAGCACCCGCAGCGCGCCGCGGTCCAGCAGGCCTTTGGCTGCAGACTCGGAATCGGTGAATTCGCGCTGGCAGAGCAGCCCGGCCTCTTCGAGGTTCACATAAAGCGTTGCGCGGGCGTGTTTGAGGAAAGGCAGCAAACGCTCGGCCTTGCCTGGTGAGGCAGGCGCGACGCGCAGATCGGCCCGGGCAAAGTTGGGGCTTTGGGCAATTTCTTCCAGCAGGTCGACCGTCAGATTGCCGTCCAGGGCAATTGGGCCGGTATAGGGCGCGGTCTCTGACCCCAAAGGTCCATGCGCCAGCGGATGCAGTATCTTGGCGCCAGCAGCTTCCAGAGAATGCGCGTCGGCAATGGCGGCGATCAGCCCATTGGCGCCTTCGACGGCCATATAGCGGTCGGTGGCCAGATCTGGCGAGCGGTAGATGTGGTCCGTCACCATACCCAGCCGGGTGCAGGCATTGATCAGCTCGTCGCCTTCGGGGTCACGGCCAATGGCGGTCAGCAATGTGGGGGTCATGCCAAAGCGCACCAGGGTCATGGCGATGTTCATCGCCACGCCGCCGGGCAGGCGGGTGATCCGACCGGGCACGTCCGATCCCTGTCGCATGGCACTGGCAGAGCGCCCGATCACGTCCCAAAGGACCGAGCCGATACACAATATGTCGCTATGTGTGTTCATGGCTTTGTCATGCCGCAGCGCTCAGGCCCGTGCAAGTCGGAAAGGGCCGCACGATCAACCCATTGCGGCGATAAGCTGTTGCAATGCCGCCAATGGGTCATCCTGTGACCAGATTTCCTCGCCGATGCCAAAGAAATCGGTGCAGGGCGCAAGCTGGCCGATCAATTCAGGGGTCAAGCCCGCTTCGGCCACAACCGGCACTTCGATCATTTCCGACCACCACTGAAACAAGTCCTTTTCGGCCCGGGTTCCATCGCCAAGCGATGCGGCACCCACCGGGCCAAAAGCCACGTAATCCGCACCGTTTTCACCGGCGGTCATGCCATCATGACTGGAGGCCCCGCAGAAACTGCCAACGATGGCATCTGCTCCCAACTCTTTGCGGGCGGCACGGACCGAGCGGGCCCCGTCATCCAGATGCACCCCGTCCAATCCCAGCCGTTGTGCCAGCAACACGTGGTTTGACAGCACAATCGCTACATCCCGTGCGTGGGCAACTTCGCGGCAGGCATCCGCAGCGCGGGCGATGGTATCCTCGTCATGGCCTGCAAGCGCCAGGCGCAGACAGGCGATCTCGGCCCCGTCCAGAATGCGTGCCAACTGGTCGGGAAAGCGGCTCAATTCGATCGTGGGCGGTGTGATCAGATAGATCTGCGGCTGCTCGGGGCTGTCCATGGCGCATCCTTCGGCATTGACTTCTTCCGGGCGGTTTAGCGGATTGGACGTGGGACGCAATCTTTTATGCCTCCGGCGGAGGTATTTGGGAACAGAAGAAGCAGGGGTGGCTTGCCCTTGCCCGGCGTCGCGATTAGAGCAGGCAGAGTTTTTCGGAGTACACTATGCCCAGCGAGAATTCCCAGCCATCTTTTGTGCTTGTACGCCCGCAGATGGGCGAAAACATCGGGGCTGCAGCGCGGGCGATGTGGAATTTCGGGTTGGACCGGATGCGGATCGTGGCGCCTCGGGACGGGTGGCCGAACCCCAAGGCGGTGGCGATGTCGAGCGGTGCCGGACGGTTGCTGGATGAGGCGCAGCTGTTTGACGATCTGGCGGGATCATTGTCAGACACCACCTTTGTCTTTGCCACCACGGCGCGCCAGCGTGGCTTGACCAAGCCGGTCTATAGCCCCGAACGCGCGATGCAGATCGCGGCCCAGAAGGTTGCTGCGGGTGAAAACGTGGCTGTTCTGTTCGGGCCCGAGCGGGCGGGGCTCGAGAACGAGGATATCGCCAAGGCCAACGCCATCATCTCGGTCCCGGTAAACCCGGATTATGCATCGCTGAACCTGGGGCAATGCGTATTGCTGACCGCTTACGAGTGGATGCGCCAAACCGGTGAGGTCACCCACGAAGCCACTGATCTGGGCAAGGGCGATTGGGCGACGGGTATTGAGGTTGAAAAGCTGGTTGAACATTATGAGGACCGGTTGGATGCGGCGGGGTTCTTTTATCCGCCCGAAAAAGCCGATGGTATGAAGACCAATCTGCGCAATCTCTGGTCGCGGATGCGGATGACACGCGCGGATGTGCAGATGCTGCACGGGATCATGCGGCAGATGGTCCGCTGGAAGGAGCGGGGCTGAGGCTGGACCTTGGCCCGCCTTGGCCCTAGCTTGCGACGAAATCACCACATGAGGACAGCATGAGCGGTAAGCGCAGCATCTTCGAAGAGGTCTCGGACACAGAAAAACAGCAGGCGGTGCAGCCTGGCATGATCGACAGGGGCCGCAGCGACGCACGGGGCGCGATCCGCGTCTGGTTGATGATCCTGTTTGCGCTGGTGGTGGTGATGATCGCCGTGGGCGGGCTGACCCGTCTGACCGATAGCGGCCTGTCGATCACCGAATGGCGGCCCGTAACGGGCGCGATCCCGCCACTGTCCGAGGCTGACTGGCAGGCCGAATTCGACAAGTACAAACAGATCGATCAGTGGCGCATCCAGAACCAGTGGATGGAGCTGAGCGATTTCAAGTTCATCTATTGGTGGGAATGGGGGCATCGCCAGTTGGGCCGTGTGATCGGGCTGGTCTGGGCTGTTGGGTTCTTTGGCTTTCTGGCGCTGCGCAAAATTCCAACCGGCTGGACGGGCAAGCTGCTGATCCCCGGTGTTCTGGGCGGCATCCAGGGCGCTGTCGGCTGGTGGATGGTCGCCTCGGGCGTCACGCAGGGCGAAGGCATGACGGCTGTGGCCAGTTATCGCCTGGCCACCCATCTGGGTCTGGCCTTTGTCATTCTGGGGTTCCTTGCCTGGTATATCTTTGAACTGGGCCGCAGTGAGCGTGACCTGATGCAGGCCCGGCGGGCAAAAGAGGCAAAGCTCTTCTCGCTTTCGACCGGATTGCTGCATTTCACCTTTTTGCAGATACTCATTGGGGCGCTTGTGGCAGGGATCGACGCTGGGCGGTCCTATACCGATTGGCCTTTGATCGGCGGTCAGCTGTTGCCGCCCGATGCGACGATGCTTGAGCCGCTGTGGCGGAACTTCTTTGAAAGCCCGGGGCTGGTGCAGTTTATCCACCGTTGCGTGGGCTACTTGCTGCTGATCTTTGCCTTTGTCGTCTGGCGGCGGGGCGGCACCAGCGCGCATCCACAGACCCGATTTGCCTTTAACGCAGCCTTTGCGGCGCTGTCGCTTCAGGTTGTGGTGGGCATTGTCACAGTAGTCTATGGCGCCCCCTGGCAGATCGCGATTTTCCACCAGTTTATGGCCGTTATCGTGTGGACGCTGATCCTGCGGGCGCGGTTCCTGACGGCCTATCCCATTGCAACCTCACTGCGCGGAGCTTGATTTCATGACTGCATTTGATGACCTGATGGCGTTTCAGCGGGAAACCTCGGCTTTGGGCCAGATTGCCGGGCGGTTGGGCTGGGATCAGGAAACCATGATGCCACGCGGCGCAGCGCCGCAACGGGCTGAGGAAATGGCCGCGATTGAGGCTGTTCTGCACGCCCGCCGCTCGGACCCGCGCGTGGCCGAATGGCTGGACCAAGCCGCACCACAGGACGCGGTTGGCAAAGCGCAGCTTCGTGACATCCGCCGGGCCTATGACCGTGCCGTTAAAGTGCCGGCTGATCTGGCAACGGCTATCGCGCGCGTGACCTCAGCCGCGCAAGGCACCTGGGCGCAGGCCCGCGCCGATGAGGATGTGGCCGCCTTCCTACCGGTGCTGGAAGAGGTTGTCGCACTGAAACGTCAGGAAGGCGAAGCGCTGGCGCAGGGTGGTAACGTCTATGACGCGATGGTCGAGGATTACGAGCCCTATACGACCGGCGCGCAGATTGCTGCCATTTTCGACCAGATGCGCCCGCGTCTGGTCGCGTTGCGCGCCGCTGTGCTGGACAGGCCGGAACCTGCTGCGCTGATGGGCCAGTTTGATGAACGGATCCAGATGCGGCTGTCGCAGAAACTGGCCACCACCTTTGGCTATGACCTCAACAACGGGCGGGTCGACAAGGCGGTGCACCCGTTCAGTTCGGGCAGCGGGCTGGATGTGCGCATCACCACACGGACCAGCGAGACCGACCCGTTCAACTGTTTCTATTCCACCATTCACGAGGTCGGTCATGCCGCTTACGAGCAAGGCGTCGATAAGGCCTATCTTCTGACACCGCTGGGCAGCGGCGTGTCGATGGGGGTTCATGAAAGCCAAAGCCGGATTTACGAAAACCAGCTGGGCCGCTCGCGCGCCTTTACCGGGTGTCTGTTTGAGCAGATGAAAGACGCCTTCGGCGACTTCGGGATCGCCGACGCCGACGCGTTTTATGCCACCGTCAACCGGGTGCATAACGGCTATATCCGAACCGAGGCGGATGAGGTCCAATATAACCTGCACATCATGCTGCGCTTTGATCTGGAACGTGCCCTGATGGCCGGCGATCTGCAGGTCAGCGATCTGGAAGCTGCGTGGAATGACCGGTTCAAGGCTGATTTCGGATATGCGGTCGACAAGCCCTCGAACGGGTGCTTGCAGGACGTGCATTGGTCGGTGGGCCTGTTTGGCTATTTCCCGACCTATTCGCTGGGCAATGTCTATGCTGGATGCCTGTATCAGGCCCTACGTGCCGCAGTGCCCGATCTGGATGCGCAGCTTGCCCAAGGCGAGACCAGCAGTGCAACAGAATGGCTGCGTGAAAACGTGCAGCAACATGGCGGCCTTTTTGCACCGCGTGAGATCATCGCACGTGCCAGTGGGGTAGAGCCGGGGCCGAACCCGCTGTTGGCGTATCTGGAGGCGAAATTCAACGCGCTCTACGATCTTTGATTTCCCGGATCGCCGATCACAGGCTAGGGTGGGTGCAGTGATAGCATTGCTTGGGAGGCAAGGATGACTGGCAACGCCCGCAAGAAAGCAAGTGATTTCGATCCCCGGATACTTGAGATCTTTGATGGATATGTCCACGGCACGATGTCGAAGCGCGAGTTCATCTCGCGCGCCGGGAAATATGCGGCTGCGGGCGTCACCGGAGCCATGATCCTGGACCAGCTACAGCCCAATTACGCATGGGCGCAGCAGGTTGCACCAGACGACCCCGATATCGAAACCATGGTGGTCGCGTTCGACAGCCCCGATGGGCACACTGAAACCAGCGGTTTGATGGCGATGCCTGCAAATGCCACAGGCAAGTTGCCTGCGGTGCTGGTGGTGCATGAAAACCGGGGGCTCAACCCCTATATCGAGGACGTGGTTCGGCGCACGGCCAAGGCTGGATTTCTGGCCTTTGGCCCGGATGGTTTGTCGCCGCTTGGAGGGTATCCCGGCACCGATGAAGAAGGGCGCGAGATGCAACGCTCGATGGACCGGGAAAAACTGATGGCGGATTTCTTTGCCGCATATGAGTTTTTGCGGGACCATGATCTTTCGTCCGGCAAAGTCGGCGCTGTTGGTTTCTGCTATGGCGGCGGTGTCTGTAACGCGTTGGCGGTGGCTTATCCCGACCTTGGCGCCTCCGTTCCGTTCTACGGGCGCCAACCTGCAGCCGAAGATGTGCCATCGATTGAGGCGCCTTTGATGATCCATTACGCGGGTCTAGATGAAAGGATCAATGCCGGCTGGCCGGCTTATTCAAAGGCGCTGGAGGACAATCAGAAAAAGTTCAGCGTTCATTTCTATCCAGACGTCAATCACGGGTTCCACAACGACACGACACCGCGATATGACGAAACTGCGGCCAATCTGGCCTGGAAACGGACAATCGCCTTTTTCAACAATTATCTTTCGTAAGGCCCGGGTCGCGCTCAAAGCTGCGCCCGGTTAACTCGCGTTTGGATCCTTCAACCCGATCCTGATATTCAACGACGACCGCGCCCAAGGCGATTGCAGACCTTCGGTTTCGCTGACCACATCCGAGCGGACTTGTTCGAACATCTGCTCCAAACCCAGATCAGTGGTCCTGATGGCGCGCGCAATCGCTGCGGTGTATGGGCTGTTTGATCCTGTCCCATCCAACGCGACGTCGCCGGGACCCGTGGCATAGGCGATCAGGTTGTTCGTACGGGCCGTCATTCGCGCCAGCCCGTCGCCTACATCCCCAAACACGTCGGCTTGACTTCCAAAGGGATTGTCGCGACAGGCGTCCAGGATCATCACGCTGACAGCTTTGGGTGTGTGAATGCGATCCAAAATCCACTCGGCAGGAACGGCTTCACCAGCAATGTCGGCTTCAGTCTGGATATTCACGTTCAGCGGAAGAAGATAGTTAAAGCCATCGCTGCGAACGCCATGCCCGGCGAAGTAAAACACTGCCAGCGCTTCGGACCCCGCCGCACGCACCTTGCTGGCAAAAGCCTCTACCTCCTGCATCATGTCTGCGCGACCCACATCTGTCAGTGTGGTGACCGAGAATCCGGCCGCTTGAAGCTCGTCGCTCATCAGTCGCGCATCATTTACAGGGTTATCGAGCGCAGGGACATTCGTGTATCCGGCGTTTCCGATCACCAATGCAAATCGTTCATGGGCTGAGGATGGCCCGGCAAACAGGACGGTGACCATGAAAAAAACCATCAGAATACGCGTCAATTTGACCTCCAATCTTTCGAACCAGAAAATGAGGATCCGTACCTGTCATTGACCGTCTGGCAGAAATCCGTCGTGCGTGTTTCAAACGAGACACGCATCAATCTAACACTCAACTATGAAACTTTATTCAGCGCCATTGAGCAAAACCAGCACGCTTACTAATCGGAGCTTAGATCAAAAAAGACCGAGTTCAATTTACCCGGTCTTTTTGGCGTCCAATTACTCTTCGCCGTCTTCGTCGCCCTGATCGGCGATCCAGGCGACACTGACGACTTCCTCGCCCTTGCCGGTGTTGAACACTTTCACCCCACCAGCCGAGCGGGAGCGGAACGAGATGCCGTCGACCGGAACCCGGATCGATTGACCCTTGGAGGTGGCCAGCATGATCTGGTCGTCCATCTCTACCGGGAATGATGCCACAAGCTCGCCGCCGCGCATGGCTTTGTCCATCGCCGCCACACCCATACCGCCGCGTCCGCGGACCGGATAATCGTGGCTGGAGCTGAGCTTGCCTGCACCGCCCGAGGTGATGGTCAGAATCAGGTTTTCGGCCGCCGACATCTCGGCATAGCGCTCCTGCGTGATTGAACCCGGTGCGGCTTCATCCTCATCGCTTTCACCGTCATCGGCAATCCCGGCCACGGCGCGGCGCATCTTGAGGTAGGCGGAGCGTTCGTCCGGGTCTGCCTCGAAATGGCGGATAACAGACATCGAGACCACGCGGTCACCGTTGGTCAGTTTAATGCCACGCACACCGGTGGATTCGCGCGAGTTGAAGACTCGTACATCGGTGGTGCGGAAGCGGATCGCGCGGCCCGAATTTGTGACCAGCATCACGTCTTCATCTTCCGAGCAGATGCGGGCGTTCACCAGTTCCACATCCTCGGGCAGCTTCATCGCGATCTTGCCGTTACGGCGCACATTGGTGAAATCCGATAGCCGGTTGCGGCGCACGTCGCCTGCGCTGGTGGCAAAGACGATCTGAAGGTTCTCCCATTCCTCATCCGGCACATCCACCGGCATGATCGCAGCAATCGAGACACCGGTTGGAATCGGCAGGATATTGACGATCGCCTTGCCCTTGCCGGTGCGGCTGGACTGCGGCAGGCGCCAGGTCTTGAGCTTGTAGACCATGCCCTCGGTGGTGAAGAACAGCAGCTGCGTATGTGTGTTGGCCACAAAGAGGGTGGTGACCACGTCCTCTTCCTTGGTCTGCATGCCCGACAGCCCCTTGCCGCCACGTTTCTGCGCGCGGAAATCGGCCAGCGGGGTGCGTTTGATATAGCCGCCCGAAGTGACGGTAACGACCATATCCTCACGCTCGATCAGGTCCTCGTCTTCCATGTCGCCCGACCAGTCGACGATCTCGGTGCGGCGCGGCACGGCGAACTGTTCACGCACGTCGCGCAGCTCATCCGCGATGATGCCCATGATGCGTTCGCGCGAGGACAGAATATCCAGGTATTCCTTGATCTTGCCGGCCAGTTCTTCCAGCTCGTCAGTGACCTCTTTGACCCCGATCTGGGTCAGGCGTTGCAGGCGCAAATCGAGGATGGCGCGGGCCTGCACTTCGGTCAGGTTATAGGTGCCATCGTCGTTCATCTTGGACAAAGGGTCGTCGATCAGACGCAGATAGCCTTCGATCTCGGCGGCAGGCCAGCGGCGGGTCATCAGCTTTTCGCGCGCCTCGGCAGCGTCCGCCGATGAGCGGATGGTGGCAACCACCTCATCCACGTTTGAAACGGCAACGGCCAAACCACACAGGATATGGCTACGTTCCCGTGCTTTGCGCAGGTCATAGGCGGTGCGGCGGGCGACGACATCCTCGCGGAAGTCGATGAACGAGGTCAGGAAACGGCGCAACGTCAGCTGTT
Organism: Ruegeria sp. HKCCA5839; assembly: GCF_013035585.1. Taxonomy (NCBI): domain Bacteria; kingdom Pseudomonadati; phylum Pseudomonadota; class Alphaproteobacteria; order Rhodobacterales; family Roseobacteraceae; genus Ruegeria; species Ruegeria sp. HKCCA5839. The sequence goes on from NZ_WQIE01000001.1 coordinate 308,192, forward strand.
CGGGCCGTCCACCGTTCAGCGCCAGCATGTTACAACCGAACGAGGTCTGCATCGGCGAAAAGCGATAGAGCTGGTTCAGCACCACCTCGGGCGTGGCATCGCGTTTCAGTTCGACCACCACGCGCACACCGTTGCGATCGGATTCGTCCTGAACGTGGCTCACGCCTTCGATGCGCTTCTCGCGCACGGCTTCGGCGATCTTTTCGATCATCGAGGCCTTGTTAACTTGATAGGGGATCTCATCGACGATGATCGCGTAACGATCCTTGCGGATCTCTTCCACGCGGGTTTTGGCGCGGATGATGACGCTGCCGCGCCCCTCAAGATAGGCCTTGCGCGCACCAGACCGGCCCAGCATTACGCCTCCGGTCGGGAAATCGGGGCCGGGCACGTATTCGATCAGCTGTTCCGAGGTCAGATCCGGGTCGTCGATCAGCGCCAGCGTGGCATCCACCACTTCGCCCAGATTGTGCGGCGGAATGTTAGTGGCCATACCCACGGCGATACCGCCCGCGCCGTTGACCAGCATGTTCGGGAAACGCGCGGGCAAGACCGTCGGTTCCTGATCCTTACCGTCATAGTTGTCCTGAAAATCGACCGTCTCTTTTTCGATATCGGCCAGCAGGGCGGCGGCGGGCTTGTCCATCCGCACTTCGGTATAGCGCATGGCCGCCGGGTTATCGCCATCCATCGAACCAAAGTTGCCCTGACCATCCAAGAGCGGCAGTGACATCGAGAAATCCTGCGCCATCCGCACCAGCGCATCATAGATCGCGCTGTCGCCATGCGGGTGGTATTTACCCATCACATCACCCACCGGGCGGGCCGATTTGCGGTAGGCCTTGTCATGGGTATTGCCGGTTTCGTGCATCGCATAAAGGATGCGCCGGTGCACCGGTTTCAATCCATCGCGCAGATCGGGGATCGCGCGACTGACGATGACCGACATGGCGTAGTCCAGATAGGACGTGCGCATCTCGGATTCGATGGACACCGTCGGGCCGTCGTATGCGGGGCGCTCAGGCGGGTTTTCGTCCATGTTTTCAGGTGTTTCTGGCGTATCGCTCACGTAAGCTGCCCGTGTCTTGTTTTTGATCTATATCTTGTGGATGCACCTTATCAGACCCGGCACATAAGGTGCAAGCAAGCAAAGAAAGTGTTGCCAAAAACCCCGGTAACCTAGTGGTAACATATTGTTATCCAAGTATTAGAGGGTTTCGGTGTTACTCTGAGTAGACCTTGCAAGAAAATCGGAGGTCTGAATGGAGCAAAGCGAAACAGAACTGATGCTTAAAGGATATGGGCTGACGACGGCGGAATTCTTCTATCGCATGCCGGATTATATCCACGTGTTGAACACCTTTATCTGGCAGGATTACGATCTGGCGCCGGATCACCCCAAACTGTTCGAATTCATAGATTTCTGGAAGCGCGAGATTGAAGGCCCGCTGCACTCCGTGCGCTATACCCATCGCAAGATGATCGCGCCGGGGGAATGGCGCAATATGGTGGGTGAGTTTCGGGTTAATTAGGCCCTCCAGGCATAGACGGAACAACCGGTCGAACCGCTTGCGGTAAAGCTCTGGCCATCTGCGGCAAGCCGCCCGCGCCATTTCACGGTAATGGCCGGGAAATAGTCGGTGCCCGAGATCTGCTGTTCGTTCACAAAAATCTCGGTATTGGCTGTCTGGCCCAGCGAGTCTTTCAATTGACCGAAATATTTGTTTCCGCCTGCCGACGTGTAACGCACCGAACCGGTAACGTTCAGAACAAGGGCGCAGGTGGCTTTGAATTGCCACGTGCCTGCCATCGAAAACCCGGTCGTGGGTGCGGGCGCGGGGGTCGAGACCTGACAGATTGTCCCGCTGGCGCTTTGCAACTCTTCCAACGCATGACGCGTGCCCAGATCATCCGCGCCGAGGGTCGACCCGCTGACATCGCGATATTCGGCAAAGGCGCGTCTGGTGCGCGGGCCTGCCAATCCGTCGGCCACGCCCACATTGCAGCCTATGGCATTCAGCGCCTGTTGCGTTGCACGCATCACCTCACGCGAATCCGGAACCAGCGGAGCGGGTGTCGGCGCTGATACGGGGTGTTGCGGTGCCGGATCTTCTTCGGGCGCAGGCGGGTTGCTGAGCGCCAGGGCGTCGCGCAATTGCAGAGCTACCTCATAGGTATAGTTTTCAGATTGCGCCTGATATTTCTCAAGAAATGTATCCAGCGCTGAAACCGTTCCAACCGAGCGCGCCAGTTCAAGATCGGCGCGCATGACTTGTACCGGCAAATCTTCGGTCGCCTGATCCCGTGCGACGGCGGGAGAGAAGTAAAACTCTCCAAGCATTTCATCATAATAGGCGGGAATTTGAGTGTGCTGAACCGTTCGCGAAAGATCGCGAACGTCGCGGCGCAAGTCGGCGACCATGCTGCGCAGTTCCAAACCGGGCTCGGACAGACGCGGCAACAGCGCGCGGGTGAAGACGGAATTGGGCTCGGCCTCATCATCGCTGAGCCGGTCCAGCGCCATCTGACCGGCGCCGGCTGAAAAGATCACAAACATGCCCTGCGGCGCGTTGATCCGACCCAGTCCGCGCGTCCGCCCGATGGATCGCCCGGCATGGGTTTCAAACGGGTTGTCCCGGCAGGCATCAATGATGGCAATCGAGGTATGCGCTCCGGTCGCGCGCACGCGGTCCAACAGGTTTGACAGCGCGATGGATTCGGATTTGACAAAGTCGGTTTCGCCAGTGGAGGGCGTTACAATGTCTGTGGGCAGCAGGTAATTTTCGCCATCGATTTCAACACCATGGCCCGCAAAGAACACAAAAGCGGTATCCCCGGCGTCGAGCCGGGCGGTGAAATCGGCGATGTGCTGGTTCATGCCGCGCCGGTCCAGGTTGAGCCCTTCGATGGTTTCAAACCCCAGGGTTTGCAGTTTGGACGAGACGGCCTCGGCATCTGCGACGGCCTTTTGAAGATCGACGACCGAATCGTAATCGTTATTCCCGATGACCAAAGCCAACCGTTCCTGCGCCCATACCGGGCAGGCGCTGATCAGCAAGCAAAGCGTCCAAAACCATTTCATTGCCACGTCTCACAAAAACTCAAAGACATTGGCACTCATATCATTGATTTTGGGCGTGATCAGTGAATTTGGTTACGTTAAGCTTTTGTTCGGCCTTTTCTGTTCTTTGGTGCATTTCTTCATAGGTGGGTTTTCGGCCCCGTCGGCCTCGGCTAATAAAACACTGCGCAACCCGGAGGAGTTTTCTTATGTCCAAAGCAATCAGTTTCGCTTTCATCGGGTTGTTGATTGGCACCCCCCTCATGGCTGAAGGCGTTTTGGACAAGATCAAGAAAGGTGCCGAGAAAACGGTCGACGCCATTGGTCAAGGTGCGGAAGTCGTTGGAACCACTGTGCAAAAAGGCGCAGCAGCCGTGGACAACACGATAGATTCCACCACAGAGCTTTTGTCGAATGAGGCTACGCCAGAGGAAACGCGGGCCAAATTGGACGGGATGGCGAGTGACATCCTGGACCAATTGCTTGCGGAAAACCCCGAGGCAGGTGCGCTGTATGACCTCAGCGCAGGCTATGCCGTTTTTGATTCACGAAAGGTCACGGTGTTTCCGGTGTCAGGCGGCTATGGGCGCGGGGTGGCCGTGTCGAAAGAAACCGGCCAACACACCTATATGAACATGGGCACCGGGGGCGTCGGGGCTGCGGTCGGGATCGGCGGCTTTGAAGCCAAGTTCGTGATCTTGTTTGAAACACAAGCCGATTTGGACAGCTTCATTGCGCATGGCTATGACGCTACGGCTGAGACCGGAGCGATGTACGGAGAGGAGCGCAGCGGCGAGGCTGTGCATTTCACAGATGGCCGCTCTTTCTTTGTGCTGGGCAAAAAAGGCTGGCGGGTGTCTGCCGCTGCGACAGGCACGAAGTTCTGGAAATCACCAGAGCTGAACTGATCAGCCAGAACAGCTGGCCCCGCCCAAGACGCAAAACTTGGCGCAGTGGGGGTGGTTCAGATGCACGTCAGCCTCGGCCTCGGCCAGTGTGTGACCCATTTCAAACTCGGGTGCATAGGGCAGCAAGGTACAGGCCAAAACAGCAGGCTTCTCCGCCCCTTTGCGTTTGACCACCATGCGGGCACTGGCGCACATGACGGCGTCGGGTGATTTGTCCAGTATGCCCCAGCAGGCGGTGGTGATTTCGGGCACTTCGATGTTTTCGTCCATTTCGGGAAACAGCACGGTCTGGCCTGGATCATTGGGATCAATGTCAAACCCGTGTTCGGCAAAGAACGTCGCATAGCCCTGGCGGCTGTCCGCGTCAGTGTCGCCCCAAAGCGTGCGCCCGGCGATGGCCATGTTGAACCCATGATCGCGCAGCCATTGCATGCCGGTCAGGGTCTTGTCGAAACCGCCTCTTCCGCGCTCTTCATCATGCAGTTCGGGGCGGAAATGATCGACCGACACGCGCAAGGTCAGCCTGTCGTTGTGGTTTTTCTGCAGATCCAATAGCCCGTCGCGCATCTTTCGGCGCATCATCGGGGCCATGGCATTGGTGAGAATCAAAACCTCGTATCCGCGCTCCAGCGCGGCGCGGGTCATTTCGATCATATCGGGGTTCATGAACGGCTCACCACCGGTAAAACCGATCTCACGGATGGGCCAGCCGCACTCTTCGATCTGGTCGAGATAGTCGCGCACTTCCTCAGCGGTGATATAGACCAGCGCGTCATTGGTGGGGCTGCTTTCGATATAGCAGTTGACGCATTCGATATTGCACAGAGTTCCGGTGTTGAACCACAAGGTCTGCGGGTTGCTGAGTTTGACCGAGGCGCGGGTCTCTCCCAGAGCTGTCACCAATTTGTCTTCGAACTTGCCAATATTGGCGATCTGAGAGGCGCTGTCTTTCATTCCGGCATCCGGTTCCCTGTATTTCTTCGATCGATCTAGGCTGTTCTTATGTGCAGGGAAAGCCGTAGGGCGGGAAACTGACAGAGATTTGATGACGATCAGTGCAGGCGGATGATGCGCGAGAAAAGACCGAGCATGATTGCGCTAACATTGGACATGAACCAGAGGGCAAGGTAAGGGAAAGTCATGGTTTCTCGTGTAATCCCCGTTGATCCGTTCGACCTGGTGATTTTTGGCGCGACGGGCGATTTGGCCCAGCGTAAGATCTTGCCTGCGCTGTTCCGCCGTTTTTGCGCCGGGCAATGGCCCGAAGGCACGCAGATCATCGGCGTGGCGCGGCGCGTGCAGGATGACGCAGGTTTTCGAGACGTCGTACGGGCGGCGTTGCACGAGCACGACCCCACCGCGCGGTCCAATGCGCAGTCTGTTGCAGAGTTTTTGCGGCGCGTTCGTTACCTTCCGCTAGATGCGACCCAGGATCAGGGGTGGGGCGACCTCGCGTCTTTGCTGCATGCGGATCGCATTCGGGCCTTTTATTTCTCGGTTGGTCCGTCGCTTTTTGGTCCCTTGGCCGAGCGGATCAAGGCACATGGTTTGACGAATGCTCAAACCCGCGTGGTAGTTGAAAAGCCCTTTGGTCATGATCTGGCCAGCGCGCAAGCCTTGAACGCGACGTTGGCGCGGTATTTCCACGAAAGTCAGATTTATCGTATTGATCATTATCTGGGCAAAGAAACCGTTCAGAACCTGATGGCCGTGCGCTTTGGCAATATGTTGTTCGAGCCGCTCTGGAACAGCCAGTACGTCGATCACATCCAGATCACGGTGGCCGAAACCGTAGGGATCGACGGGCGCGAGGACTATTATGAGCGCGCAGGCGCGATGCGGGATATGGTGCAGAACCATCTGATGCAGCTGCTTTGTCTGATCGCCATGGAGCCTCCGGCCAAGTTCGATCCCGATGCGGTGCGCGACGAAAAGCTCAAGGTGATCCGGGCACTGGATACGGTCGAGCCGCATCACATCGTGCGCGGGCAGTTTGAGGGCGGCCAGGATGGCGCAGGGTACCGCGCGGTGGTGGGCAACCCGCGATCCACGACCGAAAGCTATGTTGCGCTGCGGGCGCATGTCAGCAATTGGCGATGGGCGGGCACACCGTTCTATCTGCGCACGGGCAAGCGATTGGTGGCGCGGTCTTCAGTGATCAACGTGATGTTCAAGGACGCGCCGCATTCGATCTTTGGCGCAGCAGCAGGGCGGCATGCCAATATGCTCTCAATCCGTCTGCAACCCAATGAGGGGATCACGCTGAAAGTGACGATCAAGGAACCGGGGCAGGGTGGTATGCGTCTGATCGACGTGCCGCTGGATATGAGCTTTGCCGAGGCATTGGGCCCGGAAAACCAGAACCCGCCCGGCGCCTATGAGCGTCTGATCATGGATGTCATCCGCGGCAACCAGACGCTCTTTATGCGCGGTGATGAGGTTGAGGCCGCCTGGGCCTGGACAGATCCGATTATCGCAGGTTGGCACGCGCGTGGCGACGTGCCCAAACCCTATGACAGTGGCAGCACCGGTCCCGGCGACGCCGAGCTGCTGATGAAACGTGATGGTCGCCACTGGCAGGGAATAAACCCATGAATTTTCAGGACTATGCCGACCGTGACATGCTGGCCATTGATGTGGCCAACGTGCTGGCCGGCGATATCGAAGCGGCGCTTTTGCACCATGACATGATCTCGCTTGCGGTGCCGGGGGGCACCACGCCGGGGCCGATCTTTGATGGTCTCTGCGCGGCTGACCTGGAATGGGATAGGGTGCGTGTTCTGCCCACGGACGAACGTTGCGTGCCCAGCGATGACGCCCGTTCGAACGAAAAGCTGATCCGTGAACGGCTGCTGACCAACCGAGCATCAGTGGCGCAATATGTGCCACTTTACGTGCCCGGGCGCGAACCCGAGGCCGCTTTGGCCGAGGTTGAGACCCTGCTGGCGCCCGTGCTGCCGCTGTCAGTCCTGGTATTGGGCATGGGTGAAGACATGCACACCGCGTCGCTGTTTCCCGGTATGGCCGGATTGCTGGACGCGCTGGACAGTCACGCGCCAACCCTGGCCGTGGCCCGCACCGATGCGCAGCCCGAGCCGCGTATCACCCTGACCGGGCCCGTGCTGGACGGGGCTTTGTCAAAGCATCTGGTGATCTTTGGTGCCTCTAAACGCGAGGCGCTGGAACGCGCGATGACACTGCCACCGGAAGAGGCCCCAATCTCGGCGGTGCTACGCGGTATGACAGTCCATTGGGCGGAGTAGGCGATATGCAACTGGACACACTCAAACCTCTGGCCGCCGTGCGCGCTGAAACATCAATCCTCGATCTGTTCAAAGCAGACAAAGACCGTGCCTCAGGTTTTGCGGCCTCGACTCAGGATCTGCTGTTTGACTATTCCAAGACGCTGATCGACGCAGAGGTCCGCGACGCGCTGATCCAGCTTTGTGATGCGGCGGATCTGGCCGGGCGGCGGGCGGCGATGTTTGGTGGCGAAAAGATCAACGAAACCGAAGGCCGTGCGGTCTTGCACACCGCGCTGCGCAATCTGGATGGCGGTGCGGTCCATGTGGACGGACAGGATGTCATGCCTGCGGTTCTGGATACGCTGCACCGCATGCGCGTCTTTGCCGAAGAGGTGCGTGGCGGAGCGATACAGGGCGTCGGAGGCAATTTCACCGATGTCGTCAACATCGGGATCGGCGGCTCTGATCTGGGCCCGGTAATGGCGACACATGCATTGGCCCCTTATCATGATGGCCCGCGCGTGCATTACGTCTCGAATGTGGACGGGGCGCATATCGCTGACACGTTGCGCGCGCTGGATCCGAAAACCACCTTGGTGATCGTCGCCTCGAAAACCTTTACCACGATCGAAACTATGACCAACGCGCGCACCGCGCGGGCGTGGATGACCGAAGGTGGTGGCGATCCGTCCCGGCAATTTGCAGCCGTCTCCAGTGCGTTGGACAAAACCGAAAGCTTTGGCATCCCTGCGGACCGGGTATTTGGCTTTGCCGACTGGGTGGGCGGGCGATATTCGGTCTGGGGGCCTGTGGGCCTGCCTGTGATGATCGCGGTGGGCTCGAACGCGTTTGACGGGTTCTTGCGCGGCGGGCAGGCGATGGACCTGCATTTTCAAGCCGCAGAATGGCACGAGAACATGCCGGTGATGCTGGCGCTGGTCGGCATCTGGCATCGTCAGGTTCTGGGCTATACCAGCCGCGCGGTTCTGCCTTATGACCAACGTCTGCTGCGCCTTCCGGCCTATTTCCAGCAGCTGGAGATGGAATCGAACGGCAAATCGGTTGCCATGGACGGCACAGCGTTGACCCTGCCGTCGGGACCTGTGGTCTGGGGCGAGCCGGGCACGAACGGCCAGCACGCGTTCTACCAGCTGATCCACCAAGGCACCGATGTGATCCCATGTGACTTCATGGTCGCTGCAGAGGGGCACGAGCCCGAACTGGCCCATCATCACCGGCTGCTGCTGGCCAATTGCCTGGCCCAGTCCGAAGCTTTGATGCGCGGTCGGTCTTTGGACGAGGCGCGCGCGCTCATGGCGGCCAAAGGTCTGGACGGGGCTGAACTCGACCGTCAGGCGCGCCACCGTGTGTTCCCGGGCAACCGGCCCTCGACCACGTTGATCTATCCCAAGCTCACGCCGTTTGTGCTGGGTCAGATCATTGCGCTTTATGAACACCGTGTCTTTGTCGAAGGGGTGCTGTTGGGCATCAACTCTTTTGATCAATGGGGCGTCGAGTTGGGCAAGGAGTTGGCCACCTCGCTTGGACCGGTTGTCGATGGCGAGGTTGGAACCGAAGGCAAGGACGGCTCGACTGCGGCTTTGGTCGATTACGCCCTGCGTCACCGCGAAGAATAAGCACCGACTAAGCCTTGCCTTAAGGGCAGGGCGCATTCTTTTATTGTCAGACAATTGAAACCTTGGCAGGCTGCGAAGGCACAACCGCCCCAGGGCGGCGCTGACTATGGGAGGATGTCCATGCTGGGACAGATGATGACGCAGCCTTTGCTGATTTCGTCACTGATCGATCACGCCGAACGCTATCACGGAGGCACCGAGATCATCTCGGTCGAAACCGATGGTACCGTGACGCAAACCAACTGGGCCGAGATCGCGCAAAACGCGCGACGTCTGGCCTCGGCGCTTGGCGCGTTGGGCTTGGAACCACAGGACAGGATCGGAACCCTGGCCTGGAACAATCGTCGTCATCTTGAAATCTACTATGCGGTGTCGGGGGCAGGTTATGTCTGCCACACCGTCAATCCGCGACTGTTCCCCGAACAACTGACCTATATCATCAACCACGCTCAGGATCGGGTCCTGTTCTTTGACGCAACCTTCCTGCCGCTTGTCGCCGCGTTGCAAGAGCATCTGACCGAGGTTCGGCACTTTGTTTTGATGGGGCCGCGCAGTGAAGAGGCCACCGCGCAGGTCAAGGACGTCAAGTTCTATGACGAGTTAATCGAGACGGGCAGCGATGATTTCCAATGGCCCAGCTTTGACGAAAACACCGCATCCAGCCTCTGTTACACCTCGGGCACGACCGGGAACCCCAAGGGCGTGCTCTATTCGCATCGATCAACCGTGCTGCACAGTTTCGCATCGAATACCAAGGATGTGATCGGTTATTCCGCCCGCGACGTGGTCATGCCCGTTGTGCCGATGTTCCACGTCAATGCCTGGGGGTCGCCCTATGCCTGCGCCATGTCGGGCTCGCGCATGGTGCTGCCGGGGCCGGGGCTGCAAGGCGATGCGCTGGTCAACCTGATCGATACTTATGGTGTAACGCTGGCCATGGGGGTGCCGACGATCTGGCAGGGCCTTCTGGCCTCGGCGGCCAAGTCGGGCTCGAAACTCGAAAGCTTGCAAAGCACTGTGATCGGAGGCGCTGCATGCCCGCCATCAATGATCGAAACCTTCCGAGAGACCTATGGGGTCGATACCGTCCACGCCTGGGGCATGAGCGAAATGAGCCCATTGGGCAGCGCCAATACGCCTCTGGCCAAACATCTCAACCTGCCTTTGGACGAGCAGCACCGACTGCGGGAAAACCAGGGTCGCCCGCCGTTCGGGGTTGAGCTGAAAATCGTCGATGATGATGGCAATGATCTGCCGCATGATGGCGAAACCCAAGGCGATCTGATGGTGCGCGGGCATTGGGTTCTGGACAGCTATTTCCTGATGCAGGATCAGGATCTGCTGCAGGACGGCTGGTTTGCCACCGGTGATGTGGCGACGCTGGACCCAGATGGCTATATGACGATCCGCGACCGGTCGAAGGACATCATCAAATCGGGGGGAGAATGGATCAGCTCGGTCGAGTTGGAAAACATCGCTGTTGCGCACCCGAAACTGGCCACCGCTGCTGTGGTCGGCGTGCCCCATCCGAAATGGGATGAGCGTCCTTTGCTGGTGGCCGTGAAGGCCGACGGTGAGGACCCGTCCGAACAGGAATTGCTCGGCTTTTTTGACGGCAAGATCGCCAAATGGCAGGTGCCCGACAAAGTGGTCTTTGTGGATGCGTTGCCCCTGAACGCAACCGGCAAGGTCCTCAAACGTAACCTGCGGGACGACTTCAAAGATGCCCTTTTGGGGTCGTGAAACTTGGGAAATTGGCTCCGGCGGTAGGGATCGAACCTACGACCAATTGATTAACAGTCAACTGCTCTACCGCTGAGCTACGCCGGAACGGTTCGCGCCGTATAGCAACCTGTTTTCACGCCGTCCAGAGGGGGATTTCAGTTTTTTTCACCACCAGGCAAACGGCGCAATGCGACCGCAGGTTTGACGGAGTCTTGTGACAGATGATACTGGAAATTGGCTCCGGCGGTAGGGATCGAACCTACGACCAATTGATTAACAGTCAACTGCTCTACCGCTGAGCTACGCCGGAACTTTCAGCGCGTATAGCAACAGGGATTTTCGGCGTCCAGAGCATAAAACGCGATGGCGCGCAAAAAATCTTGCATCAGCTCAGGCGTTTGAACCGCGCTTGCGCAGACAGAATGCCAACCGGTGCCACGGTGGATTTTCCCGTCAGATCAACAAGATGGGCCAGAACATTGCGCTCGGCGGCTGGTAGAAGCGACGTAGGCGTGTCGTTGTAGATGCGCCGCGCCAATTGGCCAACATCTGCTGGGCCATCCTCCAGTGCTGTCAGGATCTGGCGTTCCCGTTCCTGGCGATGGGCAATCAGCCAGTCCAAGCGGCCGGCAGGGTCAGTGATCGGTGCTCCGTGACCTGGATGAAACAACGCCCAGTCCCGGGAGCGCAGCCGGTGGCAGGCTGCCATGAAGTCGGTCAGATCTCCGTCTGGTGGCGAGACCAGAGAACTGGCCCAGCCCATCACATGATCTGCGGTAAAACAGATATCGTCCCAGGCCAGTGCAATATGATTGCCCAGATGCCCGGGCGTGTGAATCACCTCAAGCGTGATCCCGTCGCCTTGGATTTTTGCACCATCGTCCAGTTCGATATCGGGGCGAAACGCATGGTCGATGCCCTCACCGCCACCGACCAAGCCGTTATGAGCCAGTTCCGTCATCACCGCGCTGCGCCCGGATCCCGCTGCGCCAAAGGCCAGAATCGGAGCACCGGTCTCGGCCGCAAGCGGGGCGGCCAGAGGAGAATGATCCAGGTGGGTATGGGTGACAATGATGTGGCTGATGCGCTGATGCGGCTGTAACGCATCCAGAATGGCTTGCAAATGCGGCGCGCTCTGTGGGCCGGGATCGATGACAATCACGTCGCCGGTACCCAGCAAATACGTGTTGGTGCCCCGATAAGTCATCGGCGAGGGGTTGGGCGCCAGGATCCTTTGCAGCCCCGGCGACAGCGTCTCGGGCTGGCCCGGGACAGGGTTGAAATCATCGGGGGCCTGCATCGTCACCTCTTCCTCTTGTCCGGGTGGCTCGCTAGGGTTTAGCTCATGTGGACGCAATGGCTCAAACGTTATATGCCGCGCAGCCTTTACGCGCGTGCCGCCTTGATTTTGGTTCTGCCGGTGGTGGTTGTGCTGCTGGTGGTTTCGATCGCCTTTGTGCAGAAACATCTTGAGGATGTGACCGGGCAGATGACTGATAGCACCTCGCGTGAGATTGACCTTGTTCTCGATGCGATGGCCGATGTCGAAACCCAGCAGCAAGCGCTCGCCGCAGCGCGGGCCGATCTGGCCGCGTTGCAGATGAGCGCCCGTTTTCTGGGCCTGAATGAGGTGCCCGATCAGGGGCGGAGGCGTTGGTACGACTTTATCGCCCCGCAGGTCGATGCGGATTTGACGGCACGATACCCGCAGCTTGTTGCGCTGGCATTGCCAAATGGCCGAGAGGCACATCTGTATTTCGAAACCTCATTGGGGATATTGGAACTCAGCTTTGACCGACGTCGCTTGTCCCCTGTAGCTCCGCATCAGTTGATCGTGACGGTGGTTGCCTTTGGGATTCTAATGACCTCGATCTCGTTTCTCTACATGCGCAACCAACTGCGCCCGATTACCCGTTTGGCGGATGCGGCGCAGGCTTTTGGACGCGGCAGAACCGTTCCTTATGCGCCCAGTGGCGCGCTGGAGGTGCGCGCAGCGGGCAACGCTTTTCTGGACATGCGCGCGAGGATCGAACGGCAAATCGAACAGCGCACATTGATTCTGTCCGGCGTCAGCCATGATTTACGCACACCGTTGACGCGGTTGAAACTGGGGCTGTCGCTCTTGCCGGAAGACGAGGCCAAGCCGATGCTGAAAGACGTTGACGAGATGCAGTCGCTTCTGGATGCGTTTCTGGAGTTTTCGCGCGGGGCCTCGGAGGTCGCACCGCAAGAGGTTGATCCGGTCGAATGGTTGGGCCAGATCATCGATGACGCCCAGCGGGCGGGTCACAAGGCAGAGCTTGTCTCGGTCGAAGGGCAGGGCAACGTGATGCTGCGCCCCACAGCGATGCGACGGGCGGTTGAGAACCTGATCGGCAATGCGGTCCGGTACGGAGATCGGGCCGAGATCAGCCTGATGGTGACCAACAAGTCCATGCGTATACGGGTCGAAGATGACGGACCGGGCATACCGTTGGAACAGCGCACCGAAGCGGTGAAACCATTCACCCGTCTGGACGCGTCACGCAACCAGAACCAAGGCAGCGGTGTTGGTTTGGGGTTGGCCATCGTGGCCGACATCGCCCGCGCCCATGGCGGCACCTTGCGCTTGGGAGCAAGCCAGAAACTGGGCGGGCTGTGTGCGGATATTGTGATTGCTCGGTAAAGTGCCGTAACGGTGTGCGAATCTAGAATTCCCAGCCGAAGGCTTTGATCTCACTGGCGTAAACCGTCGCAACCATATCGCGTAGCTCATCATCGTAATAGTCACGATAGTGCAGCTTTTCCTTGTCGCGGAATTGGCCTTTCAGGCGGGGTAATTCTTCGGTTTGCAAGTCGAGTTTCTCGCAAAGTTGATTGAAATCATCCGTCAGTCTTTCATGGCGCAGGTACACGTCGGCAACCGGCGCACCATCGATAAAATAGATGTGGGTATCGCGACCATTGCGATTCGAATTGCGCATGAAGTCCCGGAATTTGGCAATGATCTCGGCTTTCGGCAGGGACGAAACAGAGCGGTTGTTGAAGTGAAAGAAGGATACGGTTTTGTCCCAAGGGTTCCGAATATTGCAGATCTTGGTGTAGCCATCCCAGATCTCTGGAGAAACAAGTGCCTTGATTTCGGATGCTGTCATATGCGCAAACCAGGTATTGCGCGTTTCGGGATTGGGACCGCGACCGCCAACGACACCGGCGTCGGTGACAATCTGGTCAAAAGGATCGGGCGGAAAGCTGAAACCCTGCGGCACACAGTATTTTTGCAGCAACACCTCGACAGATGTACCGGCAGTCTTGGTCGTCTTGATGAAAATGAACTTCTTTGTGTGGGAAATCAGCATCCTAATGCTCGTTTCATTGGCGAAAAAACCTTTGGTTTGGGCGCCTTATATGCCAAGTCGGCACCAGCTGCAGCCGAAATTTCGATCAGAACCACTGATGACGTATCAAAGGCATGCAGAGCATAGTCATCCCAATCTCGGTCACCGGCGGTGAGATCGTGGTAGGCCCGGAGGGACTCGAACCCCCAACCAAAGCGTTATGAGCGCTCTGCTCTAACCAATTGAGCTACAGGCCCGCCTGAGCGCCTTGGGTATCACGATCAGGCCCCGCGTCAAGCCTGACCGTTGCATGACGGCGCACAATCGACTAACCCGCGCGCAACACAGTCACAAGGGGTCGGCCATGACAGCGGGCAAGAACGGAATCACCTATGCGGATGCGGGTGTGGATATTGATGCGGGCAACGCTCTGGTCGACCGGATCAAGCCTGCGGCCAAACGCACCAACCGTCCGGGGGTGATGAGCGGCCTGGGAGGCTTTGGTGCGCTGTTTGACCTGAAAGCGGCCGGATATGACGATCCGATTCTTGTGGGCGCTACGGATGGTGTCGGCACCAAGCTGCGGATTGCAATCGATACCGGCGTGGTCGACGGTGTCGGCATCGATCTGGTGGCCATGTGCGTCAACGATCTGATCTGCCAAGGGGCCGAGCCGCTGTTTTTCCTCGACTATTTTGCCACCGGCAAACTGGATACGGGCACAGCGGCGCGCATCATCGAAGGGATCGCTGAAGGCTGTGCGCAATCCGGCTGCGCTTTGATCGGTGGAGAGACCGCCGAGATGCCGGGCATGTATCCCGATGGTGACTTCGACTTGGCCGGTTTCTCGGTCGGCGCGATGGAGCGTGGGGCCGCATTGCCCGACGGCGTGACATCGGGGGACGTTCTGCTGGGGCTGGCCTCGAACGGGGTGCATTCGAACGGGTATTCTCTGGTGCGCAAACTGGTCGAGCTTTCGGGGTTGGGCTGGGATGCCGCATCTCCGTTTGGCGATGGCACTCTGGGGGCCGCGCTGCTGACGCCTACGCGGCTTTATGTAAAACCGGCCTTGGCGGCGATCCGGGCCGGGGGTGTACACGCGCTGGCCCATATCACCGGTGGTGGACTGACCGAGAACCTGCCGCGGGTCTTGCCTGAGGTGCTGGGCGCAAAGATCGATCTGGACAGCTGGGATCTGCCTGCCGTCTTTGGCTGGATGGCGCAGGTGGGCGGGATTGCCGAAGCCGAGATGCTCAAGACTTTCAATTGCGGGATCGGGATGATCGTCGTCTGTGAAGCGGAACAAGCCGATGCCCTGACCACGTTGCTGACCGAGGCTGGCGAGACCGTCGCCCGGATTGGTGCGGTGACGGATGTGCCCGGTGTGACCTATGCGGGTAAGCTCTTGTGAGCCATAAACGCGTCGCCATTCTGCTGTCGGGTGGTGGGTCGAACATGGTGTCGCTGGTCGACAGCATGGTTGGCGATCATCCGGCGCGGCCGTGTCTGGTGCTGTCGAATGACGCCAATGCCGGAGGCCTGAAGAAAGCCGCAGACAGGGGCATCCCCACGGCAGCGGTGGATCACCGACCCTATAAGGGTGATCGTCCCGCCTTTGAGGCGGAGTTGATCAAGCCGCTGCTGGCCGCGCGACCCGATATCATTTGTCTGGCTGGGTTCATGCGGGTGCTGACCGGCGATTTCGTCTCACAGTTTCAGGGGCGGATGCTGAACATTCACCCCTCACTACTGCCGAAATACAAGGGCCTGCACACCCATGCCCGGGCGATCGAGGCAGGCGATGCTGAGCATGGCTGCACCGTCCATGAGGTCACAGCGGCGCTGGACGACGGTCCCATCCTGGGACAGGCGCGGGTTGAGATCGCGCCAGACGATACGCCGGAAAGCTTGGCGGCCCGTGTTTTGACTTGGGAACACAAGCTCTATCCGGCGGTGCTGCGCCGCTTTGCCGTTGCGGACAGGACACCCGTTCTTCTGCCTTGATCCTTGGGTGATTTACACCCGCCCGATATTCGGCTTATGGTCGCCCTCAGCGCTCGGGATGAGGATGGACAATCGGGCAGTTATCTAAAGCAAAACCAAGACTAGCACGGCGTATGAAAACCCTGACAACCACGCAAGAGCTGGCCGATTTCTGTGAAACGGCGGCACAATACCCTTACGTTACCGTAGACACCGAGTTCCTGCGTGAACGGACCTATTATTCCAAGCTGTGTTTGGTGCAATTGGCCTATCCCTCGGACGACCCAGACAGTGCGGTTCTTGTGGACCCGCTGGCCGACGGCATCTCATTAGACCCGCTGTATCAGCTGTTTCAGAACGACACGGTGGTCAAAGTGTTCCACGCAGCCCGCCAGGACCTTGAGATATTCTGGGTCGAGGCCGGTATCTTTCCCACACCGATGTTCGACACTCAGGTCGCGGCCATGGTCTGTGGGTTTGGTGAGCAGGTTGGCTATGAAACGCTTGTGCGTAAGATCTGCAAGGAAGGTGTCGACAAGACCTCGCGCTTTACCGACTGGTCACGCAGGCCGCTGACTGACGCGCAGAAAATCTATGCACTGGCCGACGTGACGCATCTGCGCAAGATCTATGAACATCTGGCAACACAGTTGGACAAGTCACGGCGCAGCCATTGGGTGGCGGAAGAGTTGCGGATCCTGACCAACCCGGCGACCTACGATATTCGTCCCGAGGATGCTTGGCGCCGGGTCAAGACACGCACGAACTCAGCAAAGTTTCTGGCAGTGGTGCGCGAGTTGGCCCATTTCCGAGAGGCCCACGCGCAGGAAAACAACGTTCCACGCAGCCGCGTCTTCAAGGACGACGCCTTGATCGAGATGGCATCGACCAAACCGAAATCCATGGGTGATTTGGGGCGGTCGCGCCTGTTGCTTCGCGAGGCCCGCAAAGGGGTGATCGCCGATGGTATTCTGGCCGCAGTCAAACGGGGTATGGATTGCCCACCGGATCAAATGCCTAAACCTGACAACAGCCGCGAAAACCTGAAAGTGAACCCGGCGCTTGCGGATTTGCTGCGCGTCTTGCTGAAATCCAAAACCGAAAGCGCTGGCGTTGCGGCCAAGCTGATTGCCTCAAGTGCTGAATTGGATCAGATCGCGGCAGGAGAGCGCGACGTGCCCGCGATGACCGGATGGCGGTTCGAAGTGTTTGGCGAAGACGCTTTAAAGCTGTGCGAAGGTAAGATCGCCCTCGCGGCCAAAGGCTCGGCCGTCGAGGTTGTCAGCTTATAGATTGCGGCTAGCGCCTGCGTGATTCCAGCGCGTTTTGTTGCCCGACCACTCGGATCAGCCGAATACCCTGCAAGTCCTGCGTGCTGAGATTTGCCGCATCCGACACCGTGCGGGATTGCACGCTGCCTTGGCGGGTTGCGAAGTCGGGATAGTTTACGCGGAAAGAATACTCGATGATACCGTTTGCGGTGTTCTCTTCCGAGACCACGCGCCGCAACTCGGCGTTAAATGCACCTTGGCGGATCGCGGTTCCCGACGCATAGATGATTGCGCCATGTGGGGTCGGGTCGATGCGAAGCTCATCAATGATCGCAATCGGAACGGTGGTATCTTCCGCCTCAGGCCGTGAAAACAATCCGAGACTGTCCGAGTCTTGCGGGATCAGGGCGTTGGCATCGTCAGGCGAGACCTCGACCGGGGCAGGGTCGCTGCGTCCGAACCAATTCGAGGGGTTCGCCCGAGAGTTGCCCCAATTTCCACAGGCTGAAAGCAAAACCGTGGCAACGAGCAGAGCGGACAGATTTTTGTACATGGGCCCCAACATTTAGCACTAATTCACCCGCACCGGATTAGCCTAATTCCACAGCTTTGAAAACCCGCGCAAGGGGTGGACAGTCGGCAAAGGCGGGCCTAGGTCTCAGTTGTGAACACGAACCGCTAGAAAGAGCCGCACCATGGCAACGCCCGCCTTTGAAGAGATCGTTGAAGATTTTGAGTTTCTGGACGATTGGGAAGATCGCTATCGCCATGTGATCGATCAGGGCAAAGCGATGCAGCCATTGGATGACGCGCTTAAGGTTCCGGCAACAAAGGTGGATGGCTGCGCGAGCCAGGTCTGGCTTCATCCCGTTGTTGAAGGGGGCGTTTTCCGGTTTGACGGCGATAGTGATGCTTTGATCGTGCGCGGGCTTATCGCGGTTCTGCGTTGTCTTTATAACGGGTTGCCGGTTGCCGAGGTGCCTGGTGTCGATGCTGCCGCCGAGCTGGCGCGGCTTGGCCTGAACGATCACCTGTCGGCGCAGCGTTCGAACGGGCTGCGCGCGATGATCGAACGCATTCGCGAGGTTGCACAGGCAACCGCCTGATTACTCACTCTGGGACAACGGCCTGGCGGCCCAGTCGGACAAGGTGGTTTCCAGATCGCCATAGCCAGTCAGGCGACGCTCGAACACCAGTCCCATGCGCTGTGCGCAGTCCTGCGCGCGCCGTGTCAGTTCCGGGTCGTCTGTCTGGGCCTGATAGACAAGCTTGGTGTAATTGCCGAAATACATATCGCGCAGTTCGGGATGCCGATCCAGGCCCAACGGTTTCCAGACAAAGGCGTCAAACTGACGGGCCAGAAAATCTGTCAGGTAGAATGCCGTGGTCTCATCCTCACCATGGGCCGCGAAGGTGTCATTGCCTTCGAAGAAGGAATAACAATGTGGCCCCTGGATCATCTCGACATTCAGCTTTTCGCAAGCCTTCTGCAACATCCCGCCGGTGCCGCAATCTGCATAGACCACATAGACCTGTTCATAGCTGTCGCGGTGTTTGGCAATGGCATCTTCAACCGCTTGCGTGATCTTTTCGGGATGCACGTGCAAAATGGCAGGCAGGCAGGTCAGCGCGATGTGATCCCAGCCGTTGCGGTTTTTCAGATCAAGGATCTCGCGCGCAAGTGCTCCGCAGGCGATCAGCAGGATCCGACCACCAGTGTTGGTGGAAAACGTGTTGGTGGTCAGTTGAGTCGAGTCGGGCAGGGTGTCGTTGGGCATTTTGGGGGGCTTTCAGCTGCGCTTGGGCCACAGAACGACGATTGGGGCACCAAGGCAAGCCCTGCACCGACATCTTTTTCTAGCCCACCGACGCCTGTGTTTCGCTCCGGGCCAGCAAAGGCCGTGCTGTGGGGCCATAGGCGGCAAGCCCTTCCGTCTGCAACTCGGGGAACAAGCTTAGGATTTCAGAGCGCGCCTTTCGATCCAGACTGTTCCAGCCCTGAGCACCGGGATGAAAGCTTTCGGTCAAACATCCCTCGGACCAGATCAATTCATGCTGGTCGAACATCAGGTGGACATAGGTGACCATTCCGCCATCTATCAGCATAATATCAACGCCATTCACCAGATGTTTGGCCGGAGCCAGCGCTTCGGCAAATCCGCTGTAAAGCTCGACCCTGAAGTCGTTCAGCAAAACCCGATGTTGCTGCGATACCCGTAGATCGCGTGTATTTCCCAAGGCGTGAGCCTTGAACAGAACCGGAGCAAAAGCACCTTCGGCTCGTACTGTGCGCTGCCCAATCCATCGAACGGGTTGAAACCCATGATCCAAAGTCCGAACCTCGTCGCCCACGCGGATGGTTTCGATCGCCCTGATACCCGTTTCGGTTTCGATCCGTGTACCCGTAGTAAAGCAGGTCACCAGATCCCAGTCTTCACGCACAGAACCCAGCCCGCTGAACCGGTTGCCAGCAAGCCCGTCAAGCGAGATGGATTGGATCGGCTTCGCCTCAAGCGCGGCTTGATCCGCATTGTCCGAGAGTTCGGGTGCGAGATAGGTGTTTCCGGTAGTGTCCTGAACGATAACGGCCGAAAACGTATCTGTTGAGCCATCGGAATAGGTCAGAGTTGCCTGATAAACCGCCGTGCCATCAACGGTCTGCGGCGGGCCGCCATCGATTGAGAACTGATCATTCGAAATGGCGTTGTTCATGTTGTAAACGCCCCTCGGATTGCCAACCGGTGACCAGGTCACCGCGTTGTTGAACAATGCGTTCCCCGGGCCGCCAAAGCTTTGCCCCACCAGCGCGGCGGCGTTTTCGGCGGTTGTGTTTCCTTCAAACGTGTCAATGTCTGACAGGTTACCCAACGAAATTACGGTGAATGTCGTCTGCACAATAACCTCAAAGCTGCTTCCGCTCTTGTGTAACGGCAGGCCGGTTTAAAAGATGTTAAGCGCGAGGCGACGCAAGGCATCTCGTGGCCAAAAAAAAAGCCGTCCGAAACCGGACGGCCCATTGCAGAAACTGTGAGGGGTTTTAGCCAGCCAATTGATTGTGGCGGCGAGATACGAATTCCTTCGCAGTCTCAACGGCCACCGCGGCATCGCGGCAATAGGCATCGGCCCCAATGGCCTTGCCGAACTCTTCGTTCAGGGGCGCACCACCCACCAGAACGATGTAATCATCGCGCAGGCCTTGTTCGACCATCGTGTCGATCACGACCTTCATGTAAGGCATTGTGGTTGTCAGCAGTGCGGACATGCCAAGAATGTCGGGCTTCTCGGTCTCAAGCGCTTCCAGATAGTTTTCGACCGGGTTGTTGATGCCCAGATCGACCACTTCAAAGCCTGCGCCTTCCATCATCATCGACACCAGGTTCTTGCCGATGTCATGGATGTCGCCCTTGACTGTGCCAATCACCATCTTGCCCACACGCGGCGCCCCGGTTTCGGCCAAAAGCGGCTTGAGGATCGCCATACCGCCCTTCATCGCGTTGGCGGCCAGCAGAACCTCGGGGACAAACAGAATACCGTCCCGGAAATCATGGCCCACGATGGTCATCCCGCCGACCAGAGCCTTGGTCAGGATGTCATAAGGCATCCACCCGCGCTCGAGCAGGATGTTGGTGCCTTCTTCGATCTCTTCCTTCAGACCGTCATAGAGGTCGTCGAACATCTGTTCGACAAGCTCTTCGTCGTTCAGTTCGGACAGGACGATATCTTCTTCGTCGGACATGGAGCGTATTCCCGAGCTTTGGGGCCAAGCGGCCCACAGTGGCTATATTTTCCGTTTTTGGCCATTTCGTCGCAGAAACACTGTGTCGATTGCGACCATGGCCGTTCTCAGACCGACCTTTATGACAGTTAAGCTGATGTTGCAGTAGAATAGTTTACAAGATGATCTAGCGGAAATTTCATCTTAGCTCGGGGCTTTGCCGGGTTTTCACCGCGCGGGGGGGGCACGCGGTCAAGGCTTGTCAGGCCTTTTGGTGTCGCGTAGAACAGAAGATGAAATGAGAACAAAAAGCGAACATATTGGGTCGGCGATACCGATCGGGCGGGGCGCTGGGTCGAACACCACAGGTCGGTTCGAACCCCTGTCGGTCACGCCAGTCTCAGATGATTGGGACCTGCCGGAAGACCTGCCGCCATTGCGCACCGAGGTCAGCGACGAGGTTGCGCGCAGCTTGATAAGCTATAACCGATCTCCGGATCTGCCCTTTGACCGGTCGATCAACCCGTACCGCGGATGCGAACATGGCTGCGCCTATTGTTTCGCACGGCCCAGCCATGCCTATCTGGGGTTGTCGCCCGGGTTGGATTTCGAGACGCGATTAATTGCCCGACCGAATGCTGCCGAGGTCTTGCGGCGCGAGCTGTCGGCGAAATCTTACAAGGTGGCGACGCTGGCGCTTGGAACCAATACAGACCCGTATCAGCCCATCGAGAAAAAGCGCGAGATAACAAGGGAATGCCTGCAGGTTTTAAGCGCGTTCAAGCACCCGCTGGGGATCGTGACCAAAGGGTCGCTGATCGAACGAGATATCGACATTCTGGCCCCAATGGCCGCACAAGGTCTGGTGCGTGTCGGCATCTCTCTGACCACGCTTGATGCCGGTCTCAGCCGCCGGATGGAGCCTCGGGCGCCGTCGCCAAAGCGCCGGTTACGGATGATCGAACGGCTGAGCCAGTCAGGCATTCCGGTGCGGGTGATGACGTCGCCAGTGGTTCCCGGACTAACCGATCATGAGTTGGAAAGCCTTTTGGAGGCCGGTCAACAGGCAGGCGCGGACGCGGCCAGTTGGATCATGCTGCGTCTTCCGCGTGAGGTGTCACAGCTCTGGCAGGATTGGCTGGCCGAACATGAGCCGGGCCGGGCCGAAAAGGTCATGGCGCGCCTGCGTGAGATGCATGGAGGGCGGGATTACGACCCGCGCTGGGGCCATCGGATGCGCGGAGAAGGGATCTATGCCCAGATGATTGCCCAACGGTTCAAGGCAGCAGTCGAACGCTTGGGGTTAAAGACGAAATCACCACCATTGCGCTGTGATCTGTTCGCAAGACCGGCACAGGCGGGGGACCAGTTGTCGCTGTTCTAATGCTTAGAAACTGATGCCGATTCCGGCACTGAACCCGTTGACCGTATCGCTTCCGTAATAGCGGACCATAATCCGTGTGGTGCTCACCCACGGCACCCATGTGTCCGAAAGATCCACCTCGATGCCGCCACCAATCCGGGCCAACCAATCGGTGCCCAGCACAAGCGACTGATCTCCGACCAGGTATGACAGTGACAGATCACCGACCCAGCGTATCGGGCGCCCGAACATCCGCTTGCCTGTTGGAAAGCGGTATCTGCTCCACAACACCGCATTTGCCGCCGTGGACCGGATCAGCAGATCTTCGTCATCGCCAATGGGCCGGTATTCAATATGGGTATAGCGCAGGCTGGCCTCGAACTCGCGATCGTTGGACAAGGGGCGTTCGTAGGCAAGCGTCATCGATCCACCCGCGCCACCAGCCCAGAGCCCGCCGCTTTCCAGATAATCGCGATCCAGGCCGAGGCGGTCCGCGATCACCTGCGCTCCGATCGAAGCGTCAGATTGCGTGCGCCCGATCGAGATATGAGCCATGGGCGTGACCGTCCACGCCTCGCCGATATCGAATTGATAGCCGATCCCGCCGGTCACGGCAGCACTGGTCCATTTCAAGGGTACGCTGTTGGTCGTGCCGGTCCCGCTGAAAAAAAGAACCGGGTCGTATCGGGCATATCCGATGTAACCTTCCAGATAGAGCGGAAACCTTTCGGCAACGCGAAAGCCACCGCCCAATTGGGCGGACCGAAAGTCGTAATCGCGATCACCGGTATTGGATTCCAAAAATATCGTACTGGCAGAGTTATCTGGAATGCCGGCCAGACCCAGGATCGCCAAAGAACCGGCTGCGTTTTCCCGTTGCAGATTCTCGAAGGCTCTTTCCAAAAGTGTTTGGCCCGTGGCCGGGGTGGCGATCAGAAAAGACAGAAAAACTGCGATACGTCGCATGATCTTGGCACTTACCCACACTCAGACAGCAGGCAGCCTAATTCTACCTTTGTTGTAGGGAAAGTTCTGACAGTCCAATGGTATGGCTTCGCAGTACAAGGTTTCATTTTGGTAACACATGACCCCAGCAAAAAACCCCGCGGCGACGCGGGGTTTTGTCTTGGCGTTCGAAACCACAGATCAGCGGTTTTCGATATCCACGTAGTTGCGTTCGGTCTCGCCCAGGTACAACTGACGCGGACGCCCGATCTTGTTCTGAGGATCTGCGATCATCTCTTTCCACTGGCTGACCCAGCCAACCGTACGCGACAGAGCAAAGATCGGTGTGAACATCGAAGTCGGGAAACCCATCGCTTCGAGGATGATACCGGAATAGAAGTCCACATTCGGGAACAGTTTCTTCTCGGCGAAATACGAGTCTTCCAGAGCCTCGCGTTCCAGCTCTTTGGCGACCTGCAGTTTCGGGTTGTCTTCGACGCCAAGCAGATCCAGCACCTCATCGGCCGATTGCTTCATCACTTTGGCGCGCGGGTCGAAGTTCTTATAGACCCTGTGGCCAAAGCCCATCAGGCGGAACGGGTCGTTCTTGTCTTTGGCGCGGGCGATATATTCGGGGATACGATCCACCGACCCGATCTCTTCCAGCATCTCAAGGCAGGCTTGGTTCGCACCACCATGTGCAGGGCCCCAAAGGCAGGCAATACCGGCAGCGATACAGGCAAACGGGTTCGCGCCCGAAGACGACGCCAGACGCACGGTCGAGGTCGAGGCGTTCTGCTCGTGATCGGCATGCAGAGTAAAGATGCGGTCCATCGCGCGGCTGAGGATCGGGTTGACCTCATACTCTTCGGCCGGAACGCTGAAACACATGCGCAGGAAGTTCGACGCATAGTCCAGATCGTTGCGCGGATACACGAAGGGCTGACCTGTGTGGTATTTATAGGCCCAGGCCGCGATGGTCGGCATCTTGGCGATCAGGCGGTGCGAGGCGACCTCACGCTGATGCGGGTCCGAGATATCGGTCGAGTCGTGGTAGAAGGCTGACATTGCGCCCACAACGCCGACCATGATGGCCATCGGGTGCGCATCCCGACGGAAGCCGCGATAGAAATACTGCATTTGCTCGTGCAGCATCGTATGGCGTGTGATCGTTGTTTCGAACTTTTCCAACACCGGAGCCGTCGGCAGCTCTCCGTAGAGCAGCAGATAGCAAACTTCGAGGAAGTGCGATTTGCTAGCCAGCTGATCAATCGGGTACCCG
Source organism: Ruegeria sp. HKCCA5839 (assembly GCF_013035585.1). Taxonomy (NCBI): domain Bacteria; kingdom Pseudomonadati; phylum Pseudomonadota; class Alphaproteobacteria; order Rhodobacterales; family Roseobacteraceae; genus Ruegeria; species Ruegeria sp. HKCCA5839. Next base: position 332,644 of record NZ_WQIE01000001.1, read on the forward strand.
CGGTGCAACAGTTCACCCTTTTCCCCGTCGATGTAGGTGATGGTGCTGTCACAGCTGGCAGTCGATGTGAAACCCGGATCATAGGTGAATACACCGGCCTGTCCGTACAGCTTGCGAATGTCGATTACGTCGGGTCCTGCCGTGGGCGAGTGAACCGGCAACTCGTAGGTTTCGCCATGAACTGTAAGGGTGGCTGATTTGTTGCTGTCGGTCATATTTTCCCTTCCTCATTCTTCGCATATCGGCGCCGAAACCGGGCCTGCGGGCAACGGCTGCGCAAGGACGCGCAGTCCGGGTGTTAGCGCAGCTGCGTTACCCGAATGTGAAGGTCGGGATTAAGTCACTGCATCTGAAAGCCGCGCCAGGGTTTCTTCACGTCCCAGCACCAGCATCATGTCGAAGACCGAAGGTGTTACAGCGCGTCCGGCCAGAACCGCGCGCAACGGACCCGCCAGTTTGCCGAACTTGACCCCTTTGGCTTCCGCGTAGGAATTCAGGGTCTCCTCCAGTTCGTTCCGCGTCCAGCTAACACTTTGCAACTGCGGCGTCAATTCATCCAGTATACCATCGGATACAGAAGCCAGCGCTTTTGCTGCTTTTTCATCGGGTTGGATTGGGCGTGACGTCAGGGCAAAGTGCGCTTTTTCAAGGAGTTCCGGGAAAGTTCGGGCGCGTTCTTTCAGGCAATACATGGCGCGTTCCAGATCACCAGATTGTGTCTCGCTCAGCGCCGGAAGACCGGCCGCGACCAGGTATTCCTCGGCTTCTTGCCGCAGCGCGGCATCGTCCGAGACCGCGATGTGCTGACCGCATAGGTTTTCCAGTTTCTTCAGATCAAACCGCGCCGGGCTTTTGCCAATGCCATCCAGATCGAACCATTCTCGCGCTTGCTCATCGGTAAAGAATTCATCGTCGCCATGGCTCCAGCCCAGACGCGCCAGGTAGTTGCGCATGCCGGCAGCGGGATACCCCATCGCCTGGTATTCCTGCGCCCCCAAAGCGCCATGGCGTTTCGACAGTTTCTTGCCATCGGGCCCATGAATCAGCGGGATATGCGCCCAGACAGGGACGTCCCAGCCCATCGCCTCATAGATCATCATCTGACGCGCAGCATTGTTGAGGTGATCATCGCCCCGGATCACATGGGTCACACCCATATCGTGATCGTCGACAACCACGGCCAGCATATAGACCGGAGTGCCGTCCGAGCGCAGAAGGATCATGTCGTCCAACTGATCATTGCGGATGCTGACATCGCCTTGCACCTGATCGCGGATCACGGTCACGCCATCCTGTGGTGCCTTGATGCGGATCGCAAAGGGCGCGTCCGGGTGGGTTGAAGGATCAGCGTCGCACCACGGGCTGCGGAACAAGGTCGACCTTCCCTCGGCCCGGGCCTGTTCACGGAACGCGGTGATCTCGTCCTGTGTCGAAAAGCACTTATACGCTTTGCCTTCTGCCAAAAGCTGATGCGCAACCTCTGCATGGCGGGCAGCACCCTCGAACTGGCTGATCACATCGCCATCATGGTCCAGCCCCAGCCAGGACATCCCTTGCAGAATCGCGGCTGTCGCCTCGGGGGTCGAGCGTTCACGATCCGTGTCCTCGATCCGCAGCAGAAACTTGCCGCCACGTCCGCGCGCAAAAAGCCAGTTGAACAGCGCAGTGCGCGCACCGCCGATATGCAGAAAGCCAGTGGGCGAGGGGGCGAAACGGGTGACGACCTGTTCGGACATGGTGGGGATTAACCTTTTGGTAACCGGAGCGGGCTTAGTTTGGCGACTGTCTAACGAGCCCGAAGGACGGGGGCAACCATGCGTGTTCTGACGGGGATCGAGACGGCTCTGCTGAACCAGAGGGGCTATTGGTTTCCGTGGTCGCCAGTATGCCTGGCGATTGGTATTGGGATCTATTTTGGGCTGCGGTTTGAACCCGGCCCTCAGAATTACGGTTGGGTTATCTTCCTGACCGGCGGTGCCTGGGTATGGGGACGCAGCCTCTCTGCGGCCTGGGCACCGCTCTTGTTTGGCCTGACCCTTGTTGGCTGCGGTTTTCTGCTGGCCGGGGCGCGGGCCCATATGGTTGCAGAGCCGGTTCTGGATTGGCGTTTCTACGGCCCGGTCGAGGGGCGGGTCGTGGCGCTGGACCGCTCTGCGTCGGACGCGCTGCGGGTGACATTGGATCGGGTGCGACTTGGGGATGTAAGCGCCGATCAACGCCCAACGCGCGTCCGGCTTTCCATTCATGGCGACACGGTTGATCTGTCCCCCGGACAACGGATCATGACCACAGCGCTTCTGTCGCCACCGCAGGGCCCTGTCGAACCCGGAGGGTTCGATTTTCGTCGCCATGCCTGGTTCCAAGGGTTGGGAGCGGTCGGTTATACCCGGTCCCCGGTGCTGACGATTGCCGGCCCGCAGGACGGGCTGGACGGCGTCAGGATCACGGCCTGGCGCATCGCGATTTCTCAGCATGTTCGCAAGATCTTACCCGGTGAAGTGGGCGGTTTTGCAGCCGCCGTCACCACCGGCGATCGTAGCGGCATCAGCCAACAGAGTCTTGAGGCATTACGGGCCTCTAACCTGGCGCATCTGTTGGCGATTTCCGGTCTGCATATGGGATTGCTAACGGGGTTTGTCTTTCTCTCCTGCCGCATTGGGTTTTCGGCTATCCCGACGCTGGCCTTGCGTTGGCCGGTGCGCAAGCTGGCCGCGATCGGTGCGCTTGTTGCTGCGGTCATCTACCTGTTGTTATCCGGTGGCAACGTCGCGACCGAGCGCGCCTTTGTGATGGTCACTGTGCTCTTGGGGGCAGTACTGATCGACCGCCGCGCCATATCCTTGCGCGCAGTTGCAGTGGCCGCGCTGATCGTCTTGATACTGCGACCCGAGTCGCTGCTTAGCCCCGGATTTCAGATGTCTTTTGCGGCCACCACCGCCTTGGTCGCCATCTTTGGTGTGTGGCGGCAGAACCAACTGCCCGGGCCCAAATGGTTGCGACCCGTTCTTGGGGTCTTGATGTCCTCGGGCATTGCGGGCCTGGCGACGGCGCCCATCGGCGCCGCGCATTTCAACACCATGTCGCATTACGGCCTTGTGGCCAATCTCTTGTCGGTTCCGGTCATGGGCACAGTTGTGGTCCCGGCAGCGGTGGTTGCCGCCTTGCTGGCGCCCTTGGGGCTGGAGTGGATTCCGATGGCGGTGATGGGCCTTGGCCTGGGCTGGATTTTGGACGTGGCAGAGTTCGTGTCAGGACTGGACGGCGCTCAGGGCTTTGTTGCCAGCCCACCTGACTTGGTTCTGCCCGTGCTGACCTTGGGCCTGTTGTGGGTGATCCTGTGGCAGGGGCGCGCGCGATGGCTGGGTCTTGCGCCTGCGCTGTTTGCGATGGCGTTCTGGGGGCAGGGGCACCGGCCCGAGATTCTGGTGGCCGATACCGGCGGGCTGATCGGCGTGATGACGGATGAGGGCAGGGCTTTGAGCAAGGCCAAAGGCAGCGGCTTTATCGCCACCGTCTGGCTTGAAAATGACGGCGACGGGGCGGACCAACCGCTTGCGGCGGGGCGCTGGCCGCATGAGCCTGCGGGTATTCAGAGGTATTTACTGGGCGGTAAGGAACTTGTGCACCTGACCGGCAAACGTGCCGCCGGGCAGTTCAGCGAATGCCTGGGACATCAAATCGTTGTCGCCTCGGTGGCGCTGCACCTTGATGGCGCATGCCAGATCATCGATCCCCATATGCTGCGCCAGACCGGCAGCCTGGCCATCACAGATGGCAAGATCACCACCACCAGCGCGGTCACGGGGTTCCGGCTGTGGTCACCGCAGCCCCGCAAACGGGATCAATAGCTGCGGATCAGGCCGACCAACCGCCCTTGAACCTTGACCTTTTCCTGCGGCAGAACGCGCGTCTCATAGGCCGGGTTTGCAGCCTCAAGCGCGATGGCCTGACCGCGGCGGAAGAACCGTTTCAGAGTGGCTTCCTGATCCTCGACCAGAGCCACCACGATGTCGCCATTGTCTGCAACGTTGGTTTCACGGATCACCACCACGTCACCGTCATTGATACCCGCCTCGATCATCGAATCGCCGCGCACTTCCAGCGCGTAGTGCTCACCCTGACCCGACACCATGCTGCCCGGAACCGCGACGCGGTGTGAGACATGGCTGATCGCCTCAATCGGCACACCGGCGGCAATGCGGCCCATGACCGGCAGTTCCATCGCGTCCACGGTGACCGGTTCAAAATTCGCAGGCCGTGGGCCCGAGGGCCGGTCGCCTTCGATCACACGCGGGTTGAAACCGGCGGTGGGCTCTCCGCCCAGGCTTTCGGGCAGCTTCACGATCTCGATCGCGCGGGCGCGGTGCGCCAAACGGCGGATAAAGCCGCGTTCCTCTAGCGCCGTGATCAGACGATGAATGCCGGATTTGGATCTCAGGTCCAAAGCCGCCTTCATTTCATCAAAGCTAGGGGGAACACCATCCGCTTGCACGCGTTTATGGATGAATTCCAGCAAATCCAACTGTTTCTTGGTCAACATCGCTCGCACCTCGTGGCTTATGCGTTTTCTTTTGTTCTACGCATGTTCACGTTTTGTGTCAACGGATAGAGCGGTGTTCTGTCAGATCGGAAGGTATTCGACCTCTTCGCCAATGGCGCGGGCAGGATCATTGGGCGCGCGGACCAGCAAGGCATTCGCCTCGGCCAGAACACTCAGCAGTGAGCTGTCCTGATCGGCGCAGGCCCGGATACCGTCCGGGCCAATAACTGCGCGCATATAATGTTCGCGCGGCCCGTTTGGCGTGAGCGGTTCGGCCAGCTTTGCGGTCTGGAACGGTGGCACTGTTTGCGCGACCCCAAGCATCCTGCGGATCATCGGGGCCAAGAAAAGATAGCCGCAGACCATGGCGCTGACCGGATTGCCCGGCAGGCCAACCATGGCCGCATCGCCGATCCGGCCCGCCATCAGGGGTTTTCCAGGCCGCATACGGATTTTGTAGAAAGACCGCTCCATCCCAAGGCTGTGCGAGACATCTGCCACCAGATCATAATCACCAACCGAAGCACCACCGATGGTCACAACAAGATCGGCGCCTTTGGCCAGCTCAAAGGCCATTTCAAGCGATGACACCGTGTCGCGGGCAATGGGCAGCATCCGCACCTCTGCTCCAAGACCTTCCAACAAGGCTTTGAGGCCAAAGGTATTTGACGCGATGATCTGGTCAGGGCCCGGGGTTTCGCCGGGCATAACCAATTCATCACCGGTTGAGATCAGCGCTACCGTGGGGCGGCGGGTCACAGGTGCGTCCGCGATATTCATCGCCGCCATCAGCGCCACATCTTCGGGTCGCAAATGACGCGGGGCAGAGATCACCGTGCCTGCGGTAAAATCCACGCCCGCAGGCCGCACATTTGTTTTGGTCCCCGGATCGTCTGAGATGGTGATCAGATCGCCCCGCCGGTCGATGTCTTCCTGAATGACCACAAAATCGGTGCCATCTGGCATCGGCGCGCCGGTAAATATGCGAACGGCCTGACCTGCGCTGACCGACCCATCGAAACGGTTTCCGGCAGCGGATTCGCCGATAACCTTAAACATGGCGTGCAGCTCAACCTCGGTCGAGTTGACCGCATAGCCATCCATGGAAGATGCCGCAAACGGCGGTTGATTACGCGTTGCTGTCACGTCTTTGGCCAATACACGCCCGGCGGAGTGCGCCAGCGGCACAGTCTCGGAAGGCAACTGCGAGACCAGATCGAAAAGCAGCGCGCGCGCCTCTTTGACGGTGATCATGTCGCCTCGTAACGGCCTGATTTGCCGCCATCTTTCAGCAACACGCGAATGCCGCCGATCTCCATCGCCTTGTCCACGGCTTTGGTCATGTCATAGACGGTCAACGCGGCAGTCGAGACCGCCGTCAGCGCCTCCATCTCAACCCCGGTCTGGCCCGAGGTTTTGACGGTCGCCTCGATCTGAACACCGGGCAGATCCGGGTCGAGCGTCAGTTCCACAGCCACTTTGGTGACCGGCAGAGGGTGACACAATGGGATCAGGTCAGGCGTTTTCTTGGCACCCATGATCCCAGCCAGCCGCGCCACGCCCAGCACGTCGCCCTTTTTCGCTCGCCCTTCGGAGATCAGCTCATAGGTGGCCTGCGCCATGCGAATATGACCCGCCGCAACGGCTACGCGGTCTGTGACGGCTTTGTCCGAGACATCGACCATGTGGGCCTGACCTTGCGCGTCGAAATGGCTGAGTGCCATCACATCACCCCGGGAACCAGAGGGTTCGCCAGCAGATCACGCGTTGCTTGTTCCACGTCGTCCTGCCGCATCAGGCTTTCGCCGATCAGGAAACAGCGCGCGCCATAGCGAGCGATATCGGCCAGATCCTCGCGCGTGCTGAGCCCGCTTTCGCACACAATCGTCCGGTCCACCGGAACCAGTTTGGACAATTGCCGTGTGGTATCAAGAGTGGTCTCGAAAGTCTTGAGATTGCGGTTGTTTATTCCCAACAAGGGGCTTTTCAGATCGGTCGCGCGTTCCAGTTCTTCGGCGTCATGCACTTCGATCAGAACATCCATGCCCCAGTCAAACGCGGTCTGCTCAAGCTCGGCCGCTTGCGCGTCGCTGACCGAGGCCATGATGATCAGAATGCAATCCGCCCCGAGCGCGCGCGCCTCGACCACCTGATAAGGGTCATACATGAAATCCTTGCGCAGCGCGGGCAGAGAGGTTGCTTCGCGGGCGGCCACCAGAAACTCTTTGGCCCCTTGAAAGCTGGGCGTATCAGTCAGCACCGACAGACAGGCCGCGCCACCCGCCTCATAGGCTTGGGCCAGCGAAGGCGGATCAAAATCGGCGCGGATCAGACCTTTGGAGGGGCTGGCTTTCTTGACCTCGGCGATCAGGCCATAGCCTGTGCGAGTGGCCTTGTTCAACGCTTTGGCAAAGCCGCGCGGCTCTGAGGCTTCGTGCGCCTCGGATTCCAAAAACTCAAGCGATTTCTGCGCCTTATCCGCCGCAACTTCCTCAAGCTTATAGGCTTTGATCCTGTCCAGAACGGTCTCGGTCATGCGGCTTCCTGTGTGATACGGGCCAGGGTGGCGATCTTGTCTTTGGCGGCGCCGCTGTCGATGCTTTCGGCAGCCTTGGCAACACCTTCGCGCAGATCCGTGGCAGCATCCGCCACCACAAGCGCAGCGGCTGAGTTCAACAGCACCGCGTCGCGATAGGCCGAAGGCTCGCCCTCCAGCAAGGCGCGGAAGGCCTTGCCGTTTTCTTCGGGTGTACCACCCAGAATGGCCTCGAACGGATGCACGGGTAGGCCTGCATCTTCGGGATGCAGTTCAGCCTCTTTGATCTGGCCATCTTCGACCGAGGCAACCCAGCTGACGCCGGTAATTGTCAGCTCATCCGTACCGTCCGAGCCATGGACCAGCCAGGCGTGATCCGAGCCCAAAAGGCGCAGGGTTTCGGCCATGGGGCGGATCAGGTCGCGGCTGAACGCGCCAGTGAGCTGGCGTTTGACGCCTGCGGGGTTGGTCAGCGGTCCCAGGATATTAAAAATCGTCCGGGTCCCAAGCTCCTGCCGGGAGGGCATGACATGGGCGATGGCCAGGTGGTGCATCGGCGCCATCATGAAACCGATCCCGGCCTCTTTCAGCGCTTTCTCAACGGTTTCCGCGCCGACCATCACGTTGATGCCCATCTGTCCCAGCGCGTCAGCAGCGCCTGATTTTGAGCTGAGATTGCGGTTGCCGTGCTTGGCCACGGTGACACCTGCGCCCGCCACGACAAAGGCCGTTGCGGTCGAGATGTTCAGCGTACCCTTACCATCGCCACCCGTCCCAACGATGTCCATCGCGCCCGCGGGGGCCTTAACCGCGTTGCACTTGGCGCGCATCACGGCGGCGGCTGCGGCATACTCATCGACCGTTTCACCCCGGGTACGCATGGCCATCAACAACCCGCCAATCTGGCTGGGCGTCGCTGCACCGTCGAACAGGATCTCAAAGGCTTTTTCAGCCTCGGCACGGGTCAGGGGCCGATCAGCCGCAGCGCCGATCAGCGGTTTAAGAGCGTCGCTCATGCGGGGACTTTCATCTCTTTCAGGAAGTTTTTGAGCAGGGCATGACCATGCTCTGAAGCGATGGATTCCGGGTGGAACTGAACGCCATGGATCGGAAGTTCGCGGTGCTGAAGCCCCATGATCGTGCCGTCTTCAAGCTCTGCCGTGATCTCAAGGCACTCGGGCAGGGTTTCGCGTTCCACGATCAGGGAATGATAGCGTGTCGCTTCGAACGGAGATGGCAGGCCGGCAAAAAGGCCTTTGCCACCATGGGACATCGTGCCCATCTTGCCGTGCACGATCTCGTGGCAGCGCACCACCTTGCCGCCAAAGGCCTGCCCAATGGTCTGATGCCCCAGACAGACGCCCATCAGCGGCGTCCGCGTCTCGGCGGCGGCTTCGGTCAGGGCCAGGCAGATACCCGCCTGATCGGGGTCACAGGGGCCGGGGCTGAGAAGGATGGCGGCAGGGTTCATTGCCATTGCTTCTTGCACATCCAGCGCATCATTGCGGCGCACGACCATTTCGGCCCCAAGCTCGCCCAAATAATGAACCAGGTTGTAGGTAAACGAATCGTAGTTGTCGATCAGCAGCAGCATTTGGGTACTTATCTTGTCTTTGGCATTTCGGGCTGGCGATGCAGGCCCGAGCCACGGTATAATGTCGCGACATACATGCTCAGGCTTGTGCGGCAGCGTCAAGAGGACATTCCCCTTGAGGCCACCGGGCGGGCAAGTGCCGCAGCAGATGGCGCATGGGCGAGTGAGGCAGAAAACAACGCGAAAGGCGAGAGTTCGATGAGCGGTTTTTTCGGTGGAGTGATCATAGGGGCATTGACTGTCCTGATCCTGGGCGTGGTGCTGTCGGTGACATCACCATTGGCGCGCAAGCCTGAGGTGGCCGAGCAGGCACCGCAAGAGGTAGTGGTTCCCGATGTGCAAGAGGTCGCCTCCGTGGCTGCGGCTGATGCTGGCGCCGATCTTCTTGATCTGCCACCGGTTGGCCCGGAAAGCCCGTCGGCAGAAGCTGATAGCTTGGTCAATCTGGACGGGCTGGAGGTTGAGGCCGACACCCAACCCGTGACCGAGGCAAACTCTGCGCATCAGGGCTTAGGTACTCCGGGCGTTGGAAATTCTGCGCCCGTTGTGGTGGCCTCGGCGACTCCGGTGGCGCTGCAGGCCCCAGGTGTTGTTCCGCAATCGCCCACTCAGGATTCGCAACCCGAAGTGGTGACGACGGCTCCGCCGGCACCAGAGCCAGTGGTTGAAGAAGAAGCCGCCCCGCTGCCCGCACCCGAGGTCGTTGCCGAGACCCCGTCGCAGCCCGTCGAAGACATCGCGGAAGACGTTGCGACTGCCCCAGAGTCGAAAGACGAGGAAGAATTTGAGGTCGCAATTGTGCAACCAGAACCTCAACCCGAACCCCAAAAAGTGCCCGCAGCGATCCCACGTCAGGAAGACATTCCGCTGCAGCCAAGCGAACCCCAGGCTCAAAAGCCCCAGTTGATCGAGTTCGATACACCCGATCTGCCTCAGGTCAACGCCACTCCGGTTGAGGCTGAAGAAAAGCCAGCCGAGCAGAAATCACCTCGTATCGCGACTCTGCCGCAAATCGGGGGAAATCAGACCGCTCCCGCTCCGACGCAGGTTGGCAAGCGTGTAGTACCGCTGACTGAGCGGGAAACCGCGCAGGACAAAGAGGCATCTGCGGCTGAGGATGCGGTGACAGATCCGAAAACGGGCAAGCCGATTCAGGATTATGCCGCCAAGTTTGAAAACCCCGAGGCAAAGCCGTTGATGTCGATCATCCTGATTGACGATGAAGGCGCGTTTGGGGCCGAGGCGTTGCAGGACTTCCCATATCCGCTCAGCTTTGCTGTCAGCCCGGAGGACCCGGATGCCGCAGCCAAGATGGAGCGTTATCGCGCCGCCGGGTTTGAAGTTCTGGCCCTGGCCGATCTGCCCGTTGGCGCCAGCGCGCAGGATGCCGAAGTGTCGTTCTCGGTCTGGCTGGACCAACTGCCCGAGACGGTGGGCATACTGGAAGGCGTGAACACCGGTATTCAGGGCAACCGCAAACTGGCTGACCAAGTGGCGGTGATTGCAGGGGATACGGGCCGTGGCCTGGTCACGCAAGGCAAAGGGCTCAACACTGTTCAGAAGCTGGCCGCGCGCAATGGCGTTCCGTCCAGCGTTGTCTTCCGCGACTTCGACGGTGCGCGGCAGGATCCAAATGTTATGCGGAGGTTCCTGGACCAAGCGGCCTTCCGCGCCGGGCAAGAGGGCGCGGTTGTGATGCTGGGTCGTTTGCGCCCCGAAACGATCTCGGCCCTTTTGCTATGGGGGCTGGAAGATCGCAGCAGCCGGGTTGCGATGGCTCCGATCTCCGCCGTGATGCTGCACGAAATCCAGTAATGGGCAAAGGCGGCAGAATGCTCTCTGCCGCCTGTCAAAGGTCAGCCCCGATTGGAATAAGCCTATGAATTCCCGTTTCCGGTAAACCGGGCCGCATCCGCAGCTGCCCGACGGATCGCGTTCGATTTGTGAACGGTCTCCATGAACTCCGCTTCGGGGTCGCTGTCATAAACAACGCCGCCACCGGCCTGGATATAAAGCTTCTGATCTTTCACGATGGCTGTGCGCAAGGCGATGCACATGTCCATATCGCCACCGGCGCTGAAATAGCCAACCCCACCGCCATAGACGCCCCGTTTTTCGGGCTCCAACTCGTCAATGATTTCCATTGCGCGCACCTTGGGTGCGCCCGAGACGGTCCCTGCGGGCATCCCGGCAAAGAACGCGTCCAACGCGTCTTTGTCTTCGGCCAGCTCGCCCACCACGTTCGATACAATATGCATCACGTGGCTATAGCGCTCGATGATGAACTCTTCGGTCGGGCGCACGGTGCCGATCTTGGACACGCGGCCCGTATCGTTGCGGCCCAGATCCAAAAGCATCAGATGCTCGGCGAGCTCTTTCTTGTCCGCCAGCAAATCCAACTCGTTTGCCTTGTCCTCTTCCGGCGTGGCACCGCGCGGGCGAGTGCCCGCGATGGGGCGGATGGTAACCTCGCTGCCGAAGACGCGCACAAGGATCTCGGGGCTGGCCCCCACGACCTGAAAGCCGCCGAAGTTGAAATAGAACATGAAGGGCGACGGGTTGGTGCGCCGCAACGAGCGATAGAGCGCAAAAGGCGGTTGTGGGAAATCCTGTGTCCAGCGCTGCGCAGGAACGACCTGAAAGATGTCACCGGCGCGGATGTATTCCTTGGCCTTCTCGACCGCCTCCATATATCCGGATTTGGTAAAGTTCGAGACAGGCGGGCCGGCCTCAAGCGCGTCGCCCAGATCGCGTGTCTCGCTTGGCATCGCGCGTTCCAGATCGCGAACCGCATCCATCACACGTTCTGCAGCCTGCGCGTAAGCTGCCTTTGCCGACTGTCCGTCACTGACCCAGGCCGGAGACACCACGGTCACCTCGCCTTTGACACCGTCCAGCACTGCAATCACCGACGGGCGCAACATGATCGCATCGGGCAGGCCCAACGGGTCGGGGTTCACATCTGGTAGATGTTCAACCAGACGCACCATGTCATACCCCAGATACCCGAACAGCCCGGCCGCCGCTTGCGGCAGGTCATCCGGCAGTGCAATACGGCTTTCAGCCAGCAGCGCGCGCAGGTTGTCCATCGGGTTGCCGTCCTGCGGAACAAAGGCCTCGGCATCATAGCGGGCCGAGCGGTTCAGGGCCGAGCCTTGGCCGTGACAGCGCCACACCAGATCGGGTTTCATACCGATGATCGAATACCGGCCCCTGACTTCACCACCGGTGACCGATTCCAGCATGAACGCATCTTTCTGCGCGCCAGTCAGCTTGAGCATCAGCGAAACCGGCGTATCCAGATCCGCTGCAAGGCGCGTATACACGACTTGGTTTTCGCCCGCTTCATAGGCGCGCGCGAAACTGTCGTACTCGGGTGTCAGGGACATGTCAGGTCTCGTTCAATAAGCGGCTTGCACGGCGTTCAGCGCTTGCTGATCCACAACCGGTCGGGCTCGTGTCTGCGCGTCACGGACGTAGATTTCAAAGATGTTCTGGGCCAGCTCCTGATTCATCTGCGCGGCCAGCGCCTCTTGCATACGGCGTTGCTCATCGGTTTCTGCCGGGGGCAATTCCTCATCCAGACGCACGATATAGGCCGCACCGGGCCCCGAAATGACGCGCAGTTCACCGGTGTCCATCTCAAAGACCTGAGACATGAAATCAGCGGGCACGTCATCCAGGAACGCAGTGCGCGTCAGCGCATTTTCCACGCGGAAAGGCAGACCGGTCGCGGTAAAGTCACCATCTGTGGCCAGTTGTGTCAGCACGGTGTTGGCTTGCTCTTGCAGCGCCTTCGCGATTTCCTGCTGAACCCAGGCACCAGCCACGCGCTCGCGCGCGCTGTCCAAGGGTTCGGGACGGGGTGCCAGTTCTTCTTCGAGCCGCAGCGCAAAGATCGAGCCGTCCTCAAGGAAATCGATCTCGGGGAAATCACCCTCTTGCACGGCCTGCGCCGCTGCCCGGAATTCGTTATAGGCGGCTATGCCTTCGCCACCCTCGCTGGTCCAGTCGATTGCGCCCAGTTCCAAGTCGGATTCACTGGCCAGTTCTTCCAGCGTCGCGCCCCCGGCCAACAGGTCGTTGAGATCTTCGGCTTGCGCCTCGATCTGGCGGCGCGCACGGTCTGCGGCCAGTTCTTCGCGCAATTCCGGCTGTGCATCTTCAAAGCTGACATTGCTTTCGGCAAGTACACCGTTCACGCGAAACAGGGCTGGGCCAAAGACAGAAGGCAGTGGCCCCACAACGTCATCGATCTCGGCGCCAAATACGGCGTCTGCAGCGTCACCAAGATCTTCGCGGGTCACATCACCCAGATCAACATCGCTCAGTTCCAGATCGCGGGCACGAACCAATTGTTCGAACGTCGCCCCACCGACCTCGAACTGGGCCAAGGCTTCGGTTGCCGCGGCCTCGTCAGAAAAGACGAGACGTTCGACAAGGCGCCGCTCGGGCTGTTGGTACTGGCTGGCGCGGTCTTCATAGAGATTGCGCATCGCGTCTTCATCCACCTCGATCGAGTCCAGCAGGCTGTCGGGTGAAAGAACCACATAGGTCAGTCTTTTGGTGCGGGGCAGGGTGAATTGGTCAGTATTGTCATCGTAATACGCCTGGATTTGAGCATCGGTGGGGGCAGGGACCTCAGACTCCAGTGCGGATTCGTCCAAAGTTGCAACTGTGAAGCTGCGCCGGGCCAGCACATAATTTGCCAAGGCTTCGGTAAAGATTGCGGGCATCTGAACACCACTGGTGACCGCACCCTGCACAAGCGTGCGCGCAGAATCCTTGCGCAGATCTTCCTCGAACTCAGATTCGCTCAACCCGGCCTGTTCCAGTTGAAACCGATAGGCTTCACGGTCGAACGTACCGTTCACGCCTTGAAACGCTTCGATCTGCACGATCTCGTTTTGCAGGTTTTCATCGCCCACCGACACGCCAAGCTGGGCCGCTTCGTTGTCCAATGCCGCCTGCGCGACAAGACGCGACAGGGCAAGCTGATCCAGACCCAGTTGATAGGCCTGCGAAATCTGCATCGGCTGACGCGTCTGCGCCTCGATCGCACGGATTTCGTTCTGAAGCTCGCGCACATAGGCATCAACCGAAATGCTTTCGTCGCCGACCTGCGCCACGGTCCGGACGGTCCCCGTCAGGCTGGTGGCGCCGAACCCGGCCAGACCCAGCATTAGCAGGCCCATGAGGATCCATACAAATGTCTTTGATAGGTTTTTCATGCCTGCGGCCATGGTGCCCTCATGTTCAGTGTTTGCGGGTTTGAACCCGAGTGGGTGCGGCTTTGAATACGACGCCGACTGCCGGGGGGCAAGCTTAGAAGGTCAGAGCCTGCAACCGGTCAAACAATTGCGTGATACCGGCGCGGTCAAGATTGGCAAAAGCCACGCGCAACTGTTGTTTTCCAGCTGGATCATGGTCGGGCATGAACATTGTACCAGGCAGCAGCAAAATGCCTGCATCCTTCACCAACTGGCGCGCCAGATCGTCAGACGCGATGTCGAACGGGTGTTCGAGATAGGCAAAATACGCGCCCAGACCCAAGAGCTTCCATCCTTTGGCTTCGAGTGCAGGCATGCCCTCGGCAATGGCGGCGCGGCGATCCAGGATTTCATCCCGTTCCCCGGCCACCCATTGTGACAGGTTCTGCATCCCCCAAAGGGCCGCGAACTGGCCCAACTGGCCGGGGCAAATGGCGACGGTATCCAGAAATTTCTCGATCTCGGACAGCAGCGCGGGGCTGGTGGCCAGAGCGCCGACACGATGCCCGGTCAGGCGGTAGGCTTTGGAGAAGGAATAGAGATGCACAAGGGTCTGATCCCAGCCCGGTTGATGGAACAGATCGTGCGGCGGGCCGGACCGGCTGTCGAAATCGCGATAGGTTTCGTCGACCAGTAGATGGATACCAGTCTGTTGCGCCAGTTCATAAAACGCGTGCATCAGTTCGGCGGGGTATTCAACGCCGCCGGGGTTGTTGGGGGTCACCAGCGCAATTGCGCGCGTTTTGTCGGTGATGAGTGCACGGGCCTGTTCCGGGTCGGGCAACAGGTCGTCCCCCGTTGGCAGATCGACCGCGCGCACGCCCGCCATGTCGAGCCACATTTTATGGTTGAAATACCACGGGGTCGGCAGGATGACCTCATCCCCCTGATCGGTAAGCGCCGAGATCGCCGCGGAAAACGCCTGGTTACAGCCCGAGGTGATGGCCACCTGATCGGCTTCGACCTTGGCGGCGTAGTGAGCGCTGATCTGCTGCGCCAATTCAGCGCGCAGATCCGGGTTGCCCAGCACCGGCCCATAGAGATGGGCGCTGTCTTGTGAGAGCGTAAACTCGGCCATGGCCTGTCGCAGGGCCAAGGGCGGCGGATCCACCGGAGCGGCCTGGCTGACATTGATCAATGGTGTGTCGTCGCTGAAGGTTACACCGTCAAGCCAGCGGCGCGCCTCCATCACCGGAGGGGGAAACGTGGCGCTGGTGCGTGTGTGAGCCATGGCAGGACCGATATTTTTGGGCGAGGCTCTGCCTCGCGCTCCGAGGTATTTTTGAACAGAAGAAGTCAGTCGGTGCCGCGATAGGGCTCGACATATTGCAGGGCCATGTCCCAGGGGAAGAATATCCAGGTGTCCTGACTGACCTCGGTGATGAAAGTGTCGACCATCGGGCGGCCTTTGGGTTTGGCGTAAACGGTGGCGAAATGGGCCTTGGGGTACATCTCGCGCACCAGCTCCAGGGTTTTGCCGCTGTCAACAAGGTCGTCCACGATCAGGATACCGGTTCCGTCGCCCATCAGGTCGGCATCGGGCGCTTTGAGCACTTCGGCTTCGCCCTGTTCCTGATGATGGTAGGACCGCACACTGATTGTATCGACAGTGCGAATGTCCAACTCGCGGCTGACAATCATCGCAGGCGCCATGCCGCCACGGGTGATCGCCACCACGGCGCGCCAATTGCCGTCATCGGGCCCTTGCCCATCCAGCCGCCATGCCAGAGCACGGGAATCGCGGTGGATCTGATCCCAGCTGATGTGAAAGCCTTTTTCGTGCGGCAGACGATCTTTAGCGCTCATGATCCTTATCCCTTTTCGATATCGGGCGCGTCGACGGCTTTCATGCCGACAATATGATAACCTGAGTCCACATGCAGGTTTTCGCCGGTAACCCCGCTGGACAGGTCTGACAGCAGATACAGCGCGGATTTGCCGACATCGTCGATGGTCACGTTGCGACGCAGGGGCGAGTTATACTCGTTCCACTTCATGATGTAGCGGAAATCGCCGATACCGCTGGCGGCCAATGTCTTGATCGGACCTGCCGAGATCGCGTTGATGCGGATACCGTCCTTGCCCAGATCCTCGGCCAGATACTTGACCGAAGCTTCAAGTGCGGCTTTGGCCACGCCCATCACATTATAATGGGGCATGACTTGCTCGGCACCGTAATAGGTCAGCGTGATGGCGCTGCCGCCTTCGCCCATCATCTTCTCCGCCCGCTGCATCACCGCGGTGAAGGAATAGACGGAGACGTCCATCGTCAGATTGAAATTGGCGCGGCTGGTGTCGACGTAACGACCGCGCAATTCGTTCTTGTCCGAGAAGCCGATGGCATGGACAACGAAATCCAGCTTGCCCAATTTCTCCTGAAGTGCGGTGAAGAGGGCATCAATCGAGGCCTCGTCGCTGACATCGCATGGCAGGACGATATCGCTACCCAATTGCTCGGCCAGCGGATCAACGCGTTTTTTCAGCGCATCCCCTTGGTATGAAAAAGCCAGCTCTGCCCCGGCATCGGACAAGGCGCGGGCGATTCCCCATGCAATTGACTTGTCATTGGCCAGCCCCATGATGAGGCCACGTTTGCCGGCCATCAACTGATTTGACATGTTCGGATCTCCGCCTGTCGTCGCGTTACGTTCGGTTGGTTTATGCCATTGAAAGCGCTGCATCAAGGCCGTGCGCTCTTGCCGTAGGGCGGTTCTCGGCCTAGGGTCGTGCCTAATACTTTCCGAGGGATGGAAATGGACGAACGCAGCGGCATATTTGCTGGGACTAATCCGTTTGAAATTGCGCAGCGCTGGCTGAACGAGGCCGAAGCAAGCGAGCCAAATGACCCCAATGCGATTGCCCTGGCGACCGTAGATAATGATGGTTTGCCCAATGCCCGTATGGTATTGTTGAAAGAGATCGAGTCCGATGGGTTTGTTTTCTATACAAACTATCAAAGCGCTAAAGCCGCAGAATTGGACTCCGCCGGCAAAGCAGCCTTTGTGATGCACTGGAAATCACTGCGTCGGCAGATTCGGGTGCGCGGGGAAATTTCGAAGGAAAACGGCGCGCAGGCAGATGAATATTATGCGTCGCGTTCCCTCAAAAGCAGATTGGGGGCTTGGGCCTCGCGCCAGTCACAGCCCCTGGAAAGCCGTGCGTCGCTGATGGCTGAGGTCGCAAAGGTCACTGCAAAGCTCGGGACAAACCCACCCAGGCCAGAGTTTTGGGGAGGATATAGACTAAGGCCGCTAGAGATCGAATTTTGGGCAGATGGGGCGTTTCGCCTGCATGACAGGTTCCGGTGGAGGCGGGACTCAGGCGATCAGAGCTGGGTGGTGACCCGCCTAAATCCGTGACTTTCACGTCACGTGAAATGCAAGATGTTGTAAACACAAGGGATTTTCGGCTTGAATTTGTGTGTTAATCTCATAGAACCGAAGACTCCAAAACGTTAATGTTTTCATGAAGAGAAGACAGTGCCAGAAGATCTGAACAGCATGTACCGCGTCCGCGGACACGTAAAGTGGTTCGACCCTGCCAAAGGGTACGGATTTGTCGTGTCCAACGAAGGTGGTCCTGACATTCTGTTGCACGTCAATGTGCTGCGCAATTTCGGGCAAAGCTCGATTGCGGATGGCGCTGGTATCGAGATCATGACACATCGCACGGATCGCGGTGTGCAGGCCGTTGAAGTGGTGAGCATCGATCCGCCCGAACGTGGCGATATGATGATGTTGGCCGATTTTGCCGAGATGGATCCTACGGCCATTTCAACCGCTCCGCTTGAGGCCGCGCGTGTCAAATGGTTCGACAAGGGCAAAGGCTTTGGTTTCGCCAATGTGTTTGGCAGCAGTGAAGATGTGTTCCTGCATATAGAAGTCTTGCGCCGTTCGGGCCTGGCTGATTTGCAGCCCGGTGAGGCGCTTGCCATGCGGGTGATCGACGGCAAGCGTGGCCGGATGGCTGCACAGGTGCTGGCTTGGGAGGCCGCTCTGAACGGATGAGGACCCCATGATCAGGTTCTTCTGGGTTCTCGCCTTTATGACATTGGCGCTAAGTTCTGTTGCTTCGGCCGAGTGCCGCGCAGATCGGGTTGCGTTGCGAAATGATGCAGCGGAAGTCCGTTTTGACATCGAACTGGCCGTGACGCCGCAAGAAAGATCGCGCGGGCTGATGTTCCGCGAAGAAATGCCGCTCAGATCTGGTATGCTGTTCGTGTTCGATCCACCGCAACGCGTTGCGTTCTGGATGAAAAACACCTTGATCCCCTTGGATATGATCTTTGTCGATCGGCAAGGCACAGTGACACATGTGCATGAAGGCGCGGTTCCCGGTGATCTGACCCCGATCGAGGGTGGAGATTCGGTCTATGCGGTGCTGGAAATCAATGCTGGTTTGTCATCGCGCTATGGGATTGTGCCGGGCACCGAGATGCAGCACGAAATTTTTTCACAAGGTCCCGCAATTTGGCCCTGTTAGGGCTTTTCAAATCAGATCAGCGCGTTTAGGAAGGCGCACGGTCCGGGGCGTGGCGCAGTCTGGTAGCGCACCTGTTTTGGGTACAGGGGGTCGTAGGTTCGAATCCTGCCGCCCCGACCACTTTTTCTTGAAACGGCAGCGAATGCATTGATCGGGTCCAAAAACTACCTGTTGGTTGGTTTGCTTGCCCGGTCCAAAAGAAACTCGAATTTTTCGAGATCAATTTTCTGGCATGGATCCGTCTTGGTTCCTATGTATGCCAACAGTTCCCGTCTTGCCTCGGTTGGATTTTCTAATTCTGGAATGCCTTCGCCATTTGCATACATGTGTCCGTGGTGGGCATAGTTTTCACGAACTTCGCTTAGTGAGTACAACTGGTTGGGGCCGCCTTGAACTTCGTCTGCGTTGTGATCATCTTGCCCGTTATCTTCCCACCAGCACACCATACAGATTTCATAATTTCCGCGTTCGCTCAGGGTTGGTAGCCGACAGCAAGCACAAATTTTTTGATCTGTTTCCATAAAAGACACCTCAAAATGTCGGCTTGCCAGAGAAAAAAGCGGTTGTGTCGCGCGCTTTGCTCAGTCGTTCGAAATGCGGAAAGGTGTAGGCCTTGTTTTGCATCGACCTTTCGTTTCGACCTTTGTCGAGTTGCGCGTCCTATACCAACAATGTTTGCGCTCGCTTCGACCACCCCCAAACAATCCCGCAGTTTTCGGCGATGGTGGAAACTACGCGGTTTTGTGTGATCCCGACTGCCCAAGCTAGACCGGCTCTCCCCCGAAACCGAGGTAGATTTGTGAAAAGGTCTGATCCAATGCGGTACCTTCAACCGGGACTCGCAGCGCATCGCCATTCTGTTGCGGGACCAGGAAGTAGAGATCAGCGTCAACGCGGTACCCATCCGAATTCTTGGATGATTCCAGTCGTGTGACGATTTTTGGCAGGTCTTGCGGGTAACCACCGAAACGAAGAATCAAAAACGCGGTTGCTTCGGGTGGCAGCACTTCGTGACATTCCGCACTATTGCGGCCGTTTTTGAAAAAGTCTTCTCCGGGTCCGGCGCAATCAGTCTCGAAGCTGCTGAACAGGTTTTCAGGATAGCTTGGAAATTGTGCGCTGCGCGACCCGATTGGCACATCTTGTGGTGTGCAGGCCACGATTGCCAACACAGCGAGCAGCGCAGGAATGTGTCTGAACATGTTCTGGCGTCTCCTTTTGGTCGGCTCACAAGAGGCAGTATCACATGCGCAAACCCGTTGCTGCGATGATTCTCTGTTATCTATGTTAATGGGAAGCCGGATGATGATTTTCCAATAACTTTGCCGGGAAAAACAAGAATTTCGATTTGAGCACTGCGTCATTTGCCTGCGCGATTTGGGGATAAAGATGTGGAGGAATCAGGCAAGCGCCCGATGGGTTGGACAGAGCTTTCGGCGTCAACAAAAAAGATTTCAAAAAAGTTGGAAAAGCACGTTGACTGGATATGGCTAGATACGCCAAATTGTATGAGCCGGAAGGATTGCTACTAAATCTGGTATAGAAAACCAGAGAGTGGGCAACGGGCGAGGGTCGGAAAGCACTTTATTCATACGTGCAACCGTTGGATCGGGAAGCGCGCTGCCTCTGGCGGCGACCGATTGCCCTGTGTCTGGATTCCGGTGGGTAATGGGCGGCACCGAGCACCACAATATCAGGTGTCTGGAACCGGAAGTTGGGCTGTAAATAATAAGGCGCGGACATGAAGATTGAGAGAAAATTCACCAAAGCAGGGCAGGACGCATACTCAGAGCTGGATTTCGTGTCCGCCACGTCGGAAATCCGCAACCCCGATGGCACCATTGTTTTCCGGCTGGACGACATCGAGGTGCCGTCGAGTTGGTCGCAAGTGGCCAGCGATGTCATCGCGCAGAAATACTTCCGCAAGGCGGGCGTTCCCTCCAAGCTGAAGAAGGTCAAAGAAAAAGACGTGCCCGAATTCCTGTGGCGTTCGGTACCCGCCGACGACGCGGAAATGGGTGGTGAAATCTCGTCCAAGCAGGTGTTTGATCGTTTGGCCGGCGCCTGGGCGTATTGGGGCTGGAAAGGCGGGTATTTCTCGACCGAGGAAGACGCGCGCGCCTATTTCGACGAAATGCGCTATATGCTGGCGACGCAGCGCGCCGCACCAAACTCGCCGCAATGGTTCAACACTGGTCTGCATTGGGCCTATGGTATCGATGGCCCGGCGCAGGGGCACCACTATGTCGATTACAAGAACGGCAAGCTGACCAAATCAAAATCCGCCTATGAGCATCCGCAGCCGCATGCCTGCTTTATCCAGTCGGTCGATGATGACCTGGTGAATGAAGGCGGCATCATGGATCTGTGGGTGCGTGAGGCGCGGCTGTTCAAATACGGCTCGGGCACCGGGACAAACTTCAGCCATCTGCGCGCCGAAGGTGAGGCGCTGTCGGGTGGCGGCAAATCCTCGGGCCTGATGGGCTTTCTCAAAATCGGTGATCGCGCGGCCGGCGCAATCAAATCAGGCGGGACAACCCGTCGAGCAGCGAAGATGGTGATTGTCGATGCGGATCACCCCGACATCGAACAATTCATCGAATGGAAGGTAATCGAAGAACAGAAGGTGGCCTCGATCGTTGCCGGATCGAAGATGCACGAAAAGATGCTGAACGGTATTTTCGAGGCCATCCGCTCTTGGGACGGCGCGGCAGATGACGCCTATGATCCCAACAAGAATGACAGCCTGAAAAAGGCGGTGCGCGAGGCCAAAAAGGTCGCGATCCCAGAGACTTACATCAAGCGCGTGCTGGACTATGCGCGGCAGGGTCACGACAGCATCGAATTCCCCACATATGACACCGACTGGGATTCCGAGGCCTACAGCTCGGTCTCGGGCCAGAACTCGAACAACTCGATCCGTGTGACCAACGCGTTCCTGACAGCCGTTGAAAAAGACGCGGATTGGGAGTTGATCAACCGTACCGATGGCAAGGTTGCCAAGACAGTCAAAGCGCGGGATTTGTGGGAGAAAGTCGGCCACGCGGCCTGGGCCTGTGCCGATCCGGGCATCCAGTTCCACGACACCGTGAATGAGTGGCACACCTGCCCGGAAGATGGTGAGATTCGCGGCTCGAACCCGTGCTCGGAATATATGTTCCTGGATGACACGGCCTGTAACCTGGCCTCGATGAATCTGCTGACCTTCCTCAAGGATGGTGAGTTCCAGGCAGCAGACTACATGCATGCCTCGCGGTTGTGGACTCTGACGCTGGAAATCTCGGTGACCATGGCGCAGTTCCCGTCCAAGGAAATTGCCAAACTGTCCTACGATTTTCGAACCCTCGGTCTGGGCTATGCCAATATTGGCGGTCTGCTGATGAATATGGGCTATAGCTACGACTCGGATGAGGGGCGTTCGATCTGTGGTGCGCTGACTGCGATCATGACCGGTGTGGCCTATGCCACCTCGGCCGAGATTGCCGGAGAGCTGGGCGCCTTCAAAGGGTATGAGCGCAACGCCGACCATATGCTGCGCGTCATCCGCAACCACCGTCGTGCAGCGCAGGGCGTGACTGAGGGCTACGAGAAACTCGCGGTGAAACCAGTTCCTTTGGACCACGGCAACTGCCCGGACAAGCGTCTGATCGATCTGGCCATGTCGGCGTGGGATGAGGCGTTGAGCCTGGGTGAGAAACACGGCTATCGCAACGCTCAGGCGACCGTGATTGCGCCTACAGGCACCATTGGTCTGGTGATGGATTGCGACACCACCGGGATCGAGCCCGACTTTGCTCTGGTCAAGTTCAAGAAGCTGGCAGGCGGCGGATACTTCAAGATCATCAACCGTTCGGTGCCGTCGGCGCTGGAAAAGCTGGGCTATTCTTCGGCTCAGATCGAAGAGATCGTTGGCTACGCGGTTGGTCACGGCACCATCGGCAACGCGCCGGGGATCAACCACACCTCTCTGACCGGTCATGGCTTTGGCCCAAATGAGCTGGCCAAGGTGGATGCCGCACTGGAAAGCGCCTTCGACATCCGCTTCGTCTTTAACCAGTGGACCTTGGGCGAGGATTTCTGCACCGGCGTTCTGGGTATCCCAGCGGCCAAGCTGAATGACCCGACCTTCGACCTGCTGCGCCATCTGGGCTTTACCAAAGCGGATATCGACGCAGCCAACGATCATGTCTGCGGGACCATGACGCTGGAAGGTGCGCCGCATCTGAAGGAAGAGCACTACGCCATCTTCGACTGCGCCAACCCTTGCGGCAAGAAGGGCAAGCGCTTCCTGGGTGTGGACAGCCACATCACCATGATGGCTGCGGCGCAAAGCTTCATCTCGGGCGCGATCAGCAAGACGATCAATATGCCCAATGACGCGACCATCGAGGATTGCCAGAAAGCCTATGAGCTCAGCTGGTCGCTGGGTGTGAAGGCCAACGCGCTTTATCGTGATGGCTCGAAACTGTCGCAACCGCTGGCCGCCGCGCTGGTCGAAGATGATGATGAAGCGGCAGAGGTGCTGGAAAGCGGCTCACCCGCTGAAAAGGCCGCCGTTCTGGCCGAAAAGGTCATCGAGAAGGTGGTGGTCAAGGAACTGGTCCGTTCACATCGGGAAAGAATGCCCGAGCGGCGCAAAGGCTATACCCAAAAGGCCATCGTGGGCGGGCACAAGGTGTACCTGCGGACCGGCGAATATTCGGACGGGTCGCTGGGCGAGATCTTCATCGACATGCACAAGGAAGGCGCGGGCTTCCGGGCGATGATGAACAACTTTGCCATCGCCGTGTCGGTCGGTCTGCAATATGGCGTGCCGCTGGAAGAGTTCGTCGACGCCTTTACCTTCACCAAGTTTGAACCGGCCGGGATGGTGCAGGGCAACGACTCGATCAAGAACGCGACGTCGATCCTCGATTACATCTTCCGCGAACTGGCTGTGTCTTATCTGGATCGCACCGATCTGGCCCATGTCAAACCCGAAGGCGCCTCTTTCGACGATATCGGACGCGGGGAAGAGGAAGGCGTGTCAAACGTCTCGGAAATCAGCGACAGCGCTGCGTCCAAGTCCCTGGAAGTGCTGAAACAAATCAGCTCGACCGGGTATCTGCGCAAACGCCTGCCGCAAGACCTTGTGGTGTTCAACGGAGGTCAGGCCGAGGTGACCGGCATGGCCGAACCCGCCGCCAGCTTTGAGGCCCCGGCTGAAACCGCTGTCGCAACAAGCATGGACGCCCGTACCAAAGCCAAGATGCAAGGCTATGAGGGCGATCCTTGCGGCGAATGTGGAAACTACACTCTGGTGCGCAATGGCACCTGCATGAAATGCAACACCTGCGGCGCGACAAGCGGGTGTAGCTAGGAAAGACCGCCCCGGCAATGGGGCGTAGGGGCCAGGATTTCCCTCGGAATTCCGGCCCCGCCGAAATACGGAACAGGACACAGCCCAAGACTTACCCATGGCGTCCTGTTCCACTCGGCCGACATGCCCGTGTTGGCCGGGAACAGGGTGGGGCGGAATATTGCTCTTTCCCACTCTTTCACGGGGCGGGTGCGCTCGCCCCATGCGCAGTCCAGGCCGCAGGCAAAAAAACACCGGGCGGTCAACGATATGAGCCTGGAAGGCGAAACTCAAAGGGGGCTTCGGCCCCCTTTCTTTCTTTCAAGGCCTCGCTGGCATTTTAGGCAGGTGGCCGCCGGATGTGCTGGCGGTGGTCGGGCAAATTTCGCCGAAACACGGATATCGCGTTTCACCCAGCGGTTGCTTGCAGATGCGACTCGGACAATCCAGCAGAGAATGGCGCGAATTCACGCGACGCGGCAGGTTGGGGTGGCGCGATGCCTCGATCCCGTATGTCTTGCGGCTGTCCGGACTCACATATCAAAGCAACCAATCAAGAGGCACCACAATGAAACCGCAAAATCTTACGCTTATCTCTGCCATCGCGATCGGGCTCCCAACCCTTGGGCTGGCGCAAAGCTCGGCTGACACCAATGGCGATGGTGTTCTGACCATCGAAGAAGTGCAGGCCATCTTGCCCGATATTGACGCCGACAGCTTTGCGTTGATGGACGCAAACGGCGATGGCGCGCTGGATGTGGATGAGGTCGCAATCGCACAAGAGGCTGGTTTGCTTCCCCCAAGCAACGGCTAACCTGCTGATTGTGTTGGCGGCCCGAGCCCTCTCGGGCCGCCTGTTATCAACGGGTTACTGCGGCAAATGAATGTTGAACCTGGTTCGTAATTCGGCATCCAGATCTGGGGTGAATCTTGCCGGTGACGGTGTCGACAGAATCTCAAGCTTGCGGGCTGTGGCCTTCTCGACCAGATCGGGCTTGTCCAACTCGGCCCATTCCTTGGGTGACGTGCGGTCTCCCAAAGTGGGGTAGACATAATCGGATTGCATACGGCTGAGTGTTGCGTCCGTGCCCAGATAGTGGCCGGGCCCACCCATGCACACCTGTGCAATCTGATCCAAAGCCAACGTATCCTCAGATACATCAATGCCGCGCACGCAGCGCAGTGCCTGTCCAATCAGATCATCGCTGAGGATCAGCGATTCGTGGCAGAACCCCAGTAGCGACGAATGCATCCCGGCGGCCTCATAGACCATGTTCAGTCCCGACAGCCCGGCCATGACATTCGAACACATCTGCTCCCATCCGGCCTGCATGTCTGGCAGCTTGGCATCGCTGGCCCCTGCGGCAGCCCCCCCGGGTAGGTCATAAAACCGATGCATCTGAGCGCAGCCCGCTGACAACAACGCTTGTTCCCCCGATCCCACCGACATCGCGCCTGTGCGCAGGTCCAGACCAAAGGGCCAGGTGCCAAAGACCGCAGGCGCGCCGGGTTTGACCGCGTTCACGTAAACCAATCCGGCCAGACATTCTGCGGTGGCCTGAACAATGGCGCCCGCGATGGTTGACGGCGCGGTAGCCCCGGCCATTCCGGCAGACAACAGCAGGATGGGCATACCCGCCTTGATGCATTCCTCCATCACCAGGCAGCTTTCGGTGGCGAACTTCATCGGAGGCACCACAAAACAGTTGGTGTTCGATACAAACGGACGTGCGCGCCAATTGTCCTCACCGCCTGCAATCATGTGCAGCATTTCCATCGCCGGCGCGACATAGCTTGGGTCCGTGAACGACGTGCCTACGTGTTTGTAGGTTCCGGAACAACAGGCATAGATCGTGTTCAGATCCATCTCGCGGTTGTCTTCGATATCGCGACAGACCATGGGGCGTTGAACAAAGTGGATATTTTCCAAATGCTCGCAAATCCGCGCGGCATCATGCAGATCCTGAACCGTCGAGTCGCGGTATTCCCGGCCGTCGACATCAACCATGTGCACCGCAGCACCGGCGGTGCCATAATGTACCCGCGTGCCGCTGAGATCGAGGTCGGATTTTCCGTCCCGGCTGTGCAATGTAACGGCGCGATTGGCACGGGCAAGGGTATCTTCGACCAGCGCGGGCGGAAAGCGCAGGCGACCGTCATCGCCCAAAGTGCAGCCCGCATCGGTCAAATAGTCGATCCCACTTTGCGGTGCATCAGCGAGGCCAATGGTTTCCAGCGCTTTGAGCGCGGTTTGGTGAATACGCTCAAGGTCGCGCTGCGCCAGCGGTTGATACGCGCCGCCTTGCAGTCCTGGACGAACGGGGCGCAAGTGATCGGGCAAGGCCGAGGCACGCGCAGCGCGTCGGGCGGCGCGACCGCCGCTGCGAGTGGTTGAGCGGGATTGGTCATTCATGGGTGTATTCCAGAGTCAGATCGAATGTATTGGTGGAAAGAAATTCGTCAGCTCATGGTCTTCCACGTGCCGCACGCCCGCGATCCGCACCAATCGTGCGGCTTATCAGGCAAATCTTCCAGTTTTCATTCGGCATCGGCACCTCGTGGCAGTGGCCTTATTGGTGCAGATTGAGGCGACACAGTCTGTTCTGTTTGCGACGTTTGTTCCGTATGGGTGAACGGGTGTGTGAAAGGCGCATCGAATCCGATGCAATCTCAATTCAAACACTAGGATGTGAGAATAGTTTTACGCTGCAGCTTCGAAATCTGTTAACCTGACCTTAGGTTATTGGTGAAATAAGTTGATCAAAGGGAATTGAGGCCATTTTCCCCGCGTTGGGGGTGAAGAGGGCAAACCTCGTTCCGTTTTCGGAGTAGCTGTTGAAACTGATCCAGGCAATATCGTTCTCTGCAATAGCGGCTTTTGCCAGTCCGACTTTGGCCGAGGATTGGACGGGCGCCTATGCTGGATTCAGTTTCGGTTATGCGGATGTTGATGGGCCCGCAGGTAGCGGGGGCAGTACCGGTATTTTCGGGCCACATGTCGGTTTCGACTATGATTTCGGCAATATCGTTCTGGGCGGCGAGCTTGAGTACAACCGGTTTAACTTGGACCTTGGCCAATCTGAGGGAAGCCTGGACAGCATGTCTCGCTTAAAGCTGCGCGGCGGTTATGATTTCGGCTCGGCGTTGGGATATGTGGTCGTTGGGACCGCACGCGCTGAAACCTCGGGCGATAGCGATACGGCCGCGGTTTATGGAATCGGTATTGCCTATCCGATCAGCGACCGTTTCATTATCAGCGGTGAGGCGTTGCGACAGGATTTTGACGGGCTGCCCGAGTCGGGCGGAGGACTTGACGCCAACGTGTTCAACCTGCGCACAACCTTTCGCTTCTGACCTCCTAGGCCGCTCCGGATTTCTGCGCCAGGCCAGCAGCGAAATCACATAGAATTCCGAGGGATGCGGAGAACTTCTCATCCTCAACCGTCATCGCGACCCGAATGTGGCCAGCAGCAGATCTGCCAAAGCTTTCACCGGGCATGACGGCGATGGCGTGGGTGTCCAAAAGCGCATTTGCAAAGGTCTCACCGCTCAGACCGGTGGCACGAATATCCAGCATCAGATACATGGCCCCTTGCGCCGGAACCAGATGGATCACGTGCTGGCGCGACAGGATGTCGATGGCAATGGCACGGCGGCGGATGAACGGCGCCGAGATTTTGTCTTCAAGGGCAGTACCGGCATTCAAGGCAAACTCTGCCGCGTCCTGAATAAAACCGGGCACACCATAGTTGGTATGGGTCGCAAGGTTGATCAGATGTTCAATTGCGGTTTCAGGCCCGACAATCCAACCGCAGCGCGATCCTGTCATCGCGTGAGACTTGGACATTGAGCCAACAACCAGCGTTTGCTGGTCCATGCCAGGAAGAGAACGCGGCGAGATATGCGAACCTTCCCAGACCTGTGTGTCGTAAACCTCATCCGAGATCAGCCAGAGATTTCGGCGCTGACACAAACCGGCAATATCGCTCAGCGTCTGCGCGGAATAGACCACCCCGGTCGGGTTGTTAGGCGAGTTGATCAGCAATGAAACTGCCCCTGCGACCTGCTCTTCGATCAGTTCGGCGCGCGGTTGAAAGGAATTTTCGGCTCGGGTCTGAATCGCCCGCGCCTGCGCGCCTGCCGCCCGAATCGTGCCGGGATAGGTGGCGTAATAGGGATCCATAAACAGCCCCACGTCACCGGGGTCACACGCAGCTGTATGGGCCGCAAACAGGGCCGCCTGACCGCCGGGCGTGATCAGAACGTTGTCGCGCGTGGTCGATACGCCGGTGCGCGCCTGCACACGGGCTGCCACTGTGTCACGCAGTGAATCGGTGCCAGGGACCATGGCATATCCGGTGTGCCCTCCGCGCGCGGAGGCGTCCATCGCGGCCAGGATCGACTGATCTGTTCGAATGTCATGTTCACCGATGGTCAATTCGGTGACCTCGTGCCCGTCCCGGATCATTCGCCGCGCGCGATAGAATACATCCCAACCGTCGCTCTCTCCGGTCAAATGGGTGATGTGATGCGACAATTTCATGGGCTGCTCCAGGACGAGTGTGTTGCCGAACTTGGGGCAGAGCGCGCGCGAAATGTCAATCGTCGCGTGGCGGTAGCGTGGCTTGTAATTTTTTGGTCAGAGATGCACGTACCAGATCGTAGGAACTCAGCAAGCGGTGGCGCATTTCGGTCGGTTCTGCATCAAGCGGGAGCCGGATCCAGCTGCGGTGGAAATAGGGGGCTTTGACGCCGACTCCGGCGTCGATCAACATCTGTGCCGTTTCGATATCACGGGTCTTGACCGATACGCCGTCCTGAACCGCGCCTATACAGGCGAACATTTTGCCACCGACTTTCCAGGCGTCATGGCCGCCGCCCCAGGGATCAGACAGCTCGGCGCCCGGCAGCTTTTGACAGATATTGTTGACCGCGGCGCGCGACATCTCAGAGTTTCTTCGTTTCAGAGCGGTAATATTTGTTCATCAAAATGATGATCTGAATAATGCGCAAGATCACTACAAAGGGGCTGTTGGGGCTGGAACTGACATGGGTTTCTTTGCTTTTCGAGATTTTCCCAAGCGTCTGAGCCTTTTTGAAAGCTGCATCCATATAGCGCTTTTCGAAGGTTCGTACTTGCCCTCGGAAATTGTCCGCAGCGGTCTTTCGTTCGGCACGCGACAGCATTTTGATATTCTTCGAGGCCAGCGCCAGAATGCTGCGCAGTTCTTTGTCGACATCGACCATGGTTTTAAGGGCGGCGGTGGCCTCACGTGACAGGGTGCTGGCGTCCAAAACGGGCAGGCCTGACATCTTGATCATCAAATCCAACTGCTTCAGCACGGGCGTCATCTTGCGTTCCAGCAGCCGGATCCGTTTGCTGGTTTGACTTAGAAAAAACAGGTTCTTGGCATCGGATTTTTTCAACATAACGGCCACCACAAATAAGAAACACGGGCCATTTTACCATTTCAACGGCTTGGCGCAAAGAATGTCACCTGCTATGGTCCCGGCATGAACCCGATGACCTGCATCATTATTTGCTGCATTTCCTGCTGATATATCCAGCGGGCCGGTTTCTTTCGTTTTCATCCCTGAGACAAATTGCTAAGCCCGCGCCAACGCGCAAGCCCAGGAGCATGGCCTGATGACGACGATCAAACTGCACAATACGCGGACGCGGACAAAAGAAGATTTTGTTCCGATCGATCCTGAAAACGTGCGGATGTATGTTTGTGGACCCACCGTCTATGACCGCGCCCATCTGGGCAATGCGCGCCCGGTGGTGGTGTTTGATGTACTCTACCGTTTGCTGCGCCATGTCTATGGTGCAGATCACGTGACCTATGTGCGCAATTTTACAGACGTGGATGACAAGATCAACGCCACGGCGCTGACCCGCAAAGAGGCCGGGGCCGCAGGGTCGCTGGAGCAATTGGTGCAAGAGAGGTCGGATGAGACCATCGGCTGGTATCTGCACGACATGGGGGCGCTTGGGGCGTTGGAGCCCAACGCGATGCCGCGGGCGACGCAATATATTCGCCAGATGGTCGAAATGATCGAAGATCTGATTGCCAAGGGTCATGCCTATGTGGCTGAAGGCCATGTGCTGTTTGCTGTGGACAGTTGGAAGGAAGGCTATGGCAAGCTCTCGGGGCGGTCAGTGGATGACATGATCGCCGGGGCGCGGGTCGAAGTGGCGCCTTACAAGAGAAACCCGATGGATTTTGTCCTGTGGAAGCCATCGAGTGATGATTTGCCGGGATGGGACAGCCCCTGGGGGCGGGGACGTCCGGGCTGGCATATCGAATGCTCGGCCATGGCCTATGAGTTGCTGGGAGCGAGTTTCGATATCCATGGTGGCGGCAATGACCTGATGTTCCCGCATCATGAGAACGAGATCGCGCAAAGCTGCTGCGCCCACCCAGAGGGCGAGTTTGCGCGGGTCTGGCTGCACAATGAGATGTTGCAGGTCGAAGGTAAGAAGATGTCCAAGTCGCTGGGCAATTTCTTCACCGTGCATGACTTGTTGGAACAGGGTGTTCCGGGCGAAGTGATCCGCTTTGTCTTTTTGCAGACCCATTATCGCAAACCGATGGATTGGACCCGAGAGAAAGCGCGCGCGGCTGAGGCAACGCTGCGCAAGTGGCGGGCGCTGACAGCGGGCATCGAACCCGCCGCCAGCGCGGCCCCTGCGGTGATCGAAGCGCTTGCGGATGATCTGAACACGGCGGGGGCCCTGACCGAGTTGCACCGTTTGGCATCAGAGGGTGATGCGGCGGGTTTACTGGCCAGCGCGCAGGTTTTGGGTCTGCTGGAACCCGAGATGGGTCAATGGGCTGATATCAATGCGGTGGACCTGACGGCACATGCGGATCGTTTGGCAGGGGCGCGGGCTTTGGCCATGCAAAACAAGGATTTCTCGGAAGTGGATCGCCTGAAAGCAGCCTTTTTCGCGGCGGGGCTGGAAGTGCGTATGAGCAAGGACGGTGTCGAACTGGTGCCCGGTCCTGGGTTTGATGCGGCCAAGCTGGAGGCTGTGTGATGGGCAAAGAACGGCTTTATCTTTACGACACCACCCTTCGCGATGGGCAGCAGACGCAGGGCGTGCAGTTCTCGACCGCTGAGAAAGTACAGATCGCACAGGCGCTGGATGCGTTGGGCGTGGACTATATCGAAGGCGGCTGGCCCGGGGCGAACCCCACAGACAGTGCGTTTTTTGAGGCCGCGCCCAAGACGTCTGCCCGTTTGACGGCCTTTGGCATGACCAAGCGGTCAGGGCGTTCGGCTGAGAATGATGACGTTCTGGCCGCCGTGATGAATGCAGGCACACAGGCGGTTTGTCTGGTGGGTAAGTCGCATGATTATCATGTCTCTCACGCGCTGGGGATTACGCTGGAAGAGAATGTCGAAAACGTCCGAGCCTCGGTTGCGCATATCGTGGCGCAGGGGCGTGAGGCCCTGTTTGATGCCGAGCATTTCTTTGATGGCTATATGGACAACCCTGGCTATGCGGTTGAGGTCTGTCGTGCCGCGTTAGAGGCGGGCGCGCGCTGGGTGGTGCTGTGTGACACCAATGGCGGCGCTTTGCCGGGCGAGGTAGGGCGGATCGTGTCCGAGGTGATTGCAGCAGGCATTCCCGGTGATCATTTGGGCATTCACACCCATAACGACACTGAAAACGCGGTGGCTTGTTCGCTGGCGGCTGTGGACGCGGGCGCTCGGCAGGTTCAGGGCACGTTGAACGGGTTGGGGGAGCGTTGCGGCAATGCCAACCTGACTGCCCTGATCCCGACCTTGCTGTTGAAAGAGCCTTATGCGTCGGGCTTTGAGATTGGTGTGGATGCCGAGGCTCTGGCGGGTCTGACCCGGATCAGCCGCATGTTGGATGATATTCTGAACCGGGTGCCCAGCAAGCAATCGGCCTATGTGGGGGCATCGGCCTTTGCCCATAAGGCCGGGCTGCATGCCAGCGCGATCCTCAAGGATCCGTCGACCTATGAACACATTGATCCCGCGCAGGTGGGCAACGCGCGTATCATTCCGATGTCGAACCAGGCCGGGCAATCGAACCTGCGCAAGCGTCTGACCGAAGCGGGGCTTGCTGTCGAAGCGGGTGACCCAGCTTTGGGGCGGATCCTGGATCTGATCAAGATGCGCGAGGCCGAGGGCTATTCGTATGACACCGCGCAGGCCAGTTTCGAGCTGTTGGCACGGGCCGAACTGGGGCAACTACCGGATTTCTTCGAGGTAAAGCGATATAAGGTCACGGTTGAGCGGCGCAAAAACAAGTACAACAAGATGGTCAGCCTCTCTGAGGCGGTTGTTGTGGTGAAGGTGGACGGTGAAAAGAAGCTTTCGGTCAGTGAATCGCTTGATGACGCAGGCAGCGACCGGGGGCCGGTGAACGCGCTGGCGCGCGCCTTGGCCAAGGATTTGGGGCAGTATTCCCCGATTCTGGACGATATGCATCTGGTGGA
This sequence comes from Ruegeria sp. HKCCA5839, assembly GCF_013035585.1. Classification (NCBI taxonomy): domain Bacteria; kingdom Pseudomonadati; phylum Pseudomonadota; class Alphaproteobacteria; order Rhodobacterales; family Roseobacteraceae; genus Ruegeria; species Ruegeria sp. HKCCA5839. The sequence goes on from NZ_WQIE01000001.1 coordinate 364,884, forward strand.
TTTCAAAGTGCGCATAACCCAGGGCGGGACCGAAGCGGTCACGCGCGTTATCATCGACAGTGAAGACGGTCAGGGGCGACGTTGGTCGACAGTGGGGGTGAGTGCGAACATCGTTGATGCCTCGTTCGAGGCTTTGCTGGACGCGATCCAGTGGAAACTGGTCCGCGATTGCGGGGCGCAACCGGCGGCGGCGGAATGACGACTGGTTTCAGCGAAGACGTTAAGGCCTGCGCTGCGCTTGTGCATCGCGCGGATCCCGATCGGTTCATGGCGGCGATGGCCGCACCTGTTGAGGCGCGTGCCGTACTGTTTCCGATCTACGCGTTGAATGTCGAGGTCGCGCGCGCACCTTGGGTCACGCAAGAGCCGATGATTGCCGAGATGCGTTTGCAATGGTGGCGGGATGCGTTGCAAGAGATTGCCGAAGGTCCCGAGGTGCGGCGGCACGAGGTGGTAACGCCGTTGTCGGCTGTTCTGTCCTCACATCTGGCTGCTATGCTGGATGAATATGTCGCGGTAAGACGTTGGGATGTCTATAAAGACCCGTTCGAAGACGAGGCGCATTTTGACGCCTATATCAATCACAGCGCTGGCAGCCTGATGGTGGCAGCTGCGCAGGCCCTTGGCCCGGCGGACGAAGAGGTCCTGCGTGATATTGGTTATGCGGTGGGCGTTGCCAACTGGTTCCGCGCAATCCCGGAACTGGAAAGCCGGGGGCGTATCCCTTTGTTGGATGGTACAGCCGAGGGTGTGCAAGCCCTCGCCGAAAAGGCCTTGACCCGGCTTGAGCGCGCGCAATCTCAACGCTCCAAGGTGCCGCCTTCATCGCGACCTGCACTCTTTGCCGGGTGGCAAGCGGGGTGGGTGTTGCGCAAAGCAATGGCGCAGCCTCAACGCGTGGCCAATGGGCAGCTGGCGCAGGGTGAGTTGAGACGCAGATTGTCCCTGATGCGGGTGGCAAGCACCGGGCGTTGGTAGAGGCCTCAGGCCGTTTCGGGATCGGCGGGGCGCAGAACCAACCAAAGCAGCGCGCCACCTGCCAGCGTCAGCAACGGGATCATCGCCAGGTTCACGGCTGTCCAGCCTTCGATTGCCGAACCCCCCGAACAGTTCATCAGCCCGCCAGACGCAACCGAAGCAAAGGTGACACCACCAAAGACCAGCAGGTCGTTGAGACCTTGCATCCGGCCGCGTTCCGCCTCGGTATGGCTTTCAGCCAGCATCGCCGTTGCGCCGATAAAGCCAAAGTTCCAGCCGATACCCAAAAGGAAGAGGGCAAGATAGAAATTGCCCAGTTCAACCCCTTGCAAGGCAACAACTCCGGCAGCAGCCAGGATCATCAGGCCAATCGCCACAATCTTTTCAACGCCGAAGCGCGCGATCAGATGGCCGGTGAAAAAGCTGGGAATGAACATGGCCAGCACATGGCCGGTGACAATATCGGCGGCATCGCCCTCGGTATAGCCACAGCCGACCACGGCCAAAGGGGTCGAAGTCATCACAAGGTTCATCAGCGCGTAAGAGACCATGCCACAGATCACCGCCACCGCGATGCGGGGGGTTCTGAGCAGTTCCAACCGGCTGCGACCCTTGGGATGGGTTTCATCCGGGCGTTCGGGTGTTGGGATATCAAGCGCAAAGAACAAGAGCGCTCCAAAGAGGTTCAGCGCAATGACCGCCAGATAGGTGCCCAGAAAGGGGATCACATAGGCCTGAGAGGTTAGTTTGACGATCTGCGGCCCGATGATCGCGGCGGCAAGGCCACCTGCCATGACGTAAGAGATCGCCTTGGGTTTGAAGTCGTCCGACGCCGTGTCGGCAGCTGCAAAGCGATAGAATCCGTGGGCGCTCATATAGACACCGGTCAGCATGCTGCCGGCCAGAAACACAGGAAACGAGCCCAGAAACAGGCCATAGGCACCGATCAAGGCGCCCAATGCGCCAGCCGTGGCGCCGATCAGAAACCCTGCGCGTCGGCCCCAGCGTTGCATGATCGCCGAAATGGGTGTGGCCGACAGCATCGACCCCAGAACAATCAAAGAAATGGGTAGTGTCGCCAGACAGGGATTCGAAGCCAGTGACTGCCCTGCCAGCCCACCGACGATGAACATCATCGGCATCTGTGCACCCAGGATGGCCTGAGCTGCGACCAGCACGGCAACATTGCGTTTGGCCAGTGAATTGTCCGGGGTGGCGGTCGACATTGTCATGGGCCTATGCGTATCGGTGAAACTTCGACGGCACAAGCGGGTTGCATCTGCGGCACATGCGCCTAACGTGCGCGGGACAGCCAGACTGAAGGGGGGCGCATGTCCGTTGGCCGTATCATCGAAACGCCGGACTGCGTGACCGAAGGGGCCGACTGGCTGGCCAGCGCGTGCCCTCGAATGGCCTATGCGATGGAGCAAACAGGGTCGCTGCCTCTGCGCCGCAAGCCTGACGGGTTCGCGCAATTGCTAAGCGCGATTGTCAGCCAGCAGGTCAGCGTGGCCTCGGCCAATGCGATTTGGAAACGCCTGCAAGATGCCAAGCTGACCGGTCCGCGCAAGATCATGTGGGCCAGCGATGGCGACCTGCGGGCAGCGGGACTGAGCCGCCAGAAAATCCGCTATGCCCGCGCGCTGGCTGAGGCGCGGATCGACTATAGAGCGCTACGCGATGCCCCGGACGATGAGGTTGTGGCCATCCTGACCGAGGTGCCGGGTATCGGTGTCTGGACGGCCGAGATCTATGCCATGTTCTCGCTGGGCCGCGCGGATGTCATCGCGCCGGGCGATCTAGCCCTGCAAGAGGCTGCGCGAGTTCTGTACGAACTGCCCAAACGCCCCACGGACAAGGAACTGCGACAGATGGCAGAGGCCTGGTCGCCCTGGCGCTCGGTTGCGGCGCGGGTTTTGTGGGCCTATTACCGGGTGGCAAAGCAAAGAGAAGGGATCAGATGACTCGGGTTTTGAATGCGCTTCGGAAAGAGCCTGTTTCGGGCGACACGCGCTCGGTCGTGGTGTTCGTGCATGGCTATGGCGCGAATGGGGCCGACCTGCTGGGGCTGGCCGATCCGCTGGGCGAACATCTGCCCGATACGCTGTTTGTGGCCCCTGACGCGCCCGAACAGATCCCCGGCATGCCCAACGGATTTCAGTGGTTCCCGATCCCCTGGATTGATGGGTCATCCGAAGAAGAAGCCCGGCGCGGGATGGAAATGGCGGTTGAGGATTTCAACGCTTTCCTCGATGCCCTGATGGTAGACGAAGATGTTCTGCCCGAGCAGGTGGTTCTGTTTGGTTTCAGCCAGGGCACGATGATGAGCCTGCATGTGGCGCCGCGCCGAGAAGATCCGGTGGCGGGCATCGTGGCCTTTTCCGGTCGGCTGCTGGAGCCGGACCTGCTGCCGGATGAAACCGTCAGCCGGATGCCCATTCTGCTGGTGCACGGAGATGCGGATGATGTTGTACCACCCCAATCGCTGCCCGAGGCCGCCGAAGCGCTGCAAGCGGCGGATTTCAAAGAGGTCTATGCCCATGTCATGAAAGGCACAGGCCACGGCATCGCGCCCGATGGGCTGAGCGTGGCGCTGGCCTTCATGCGCGACAAGTTGAGTTTCTGACCCATGATACTTGTCCGCCCGATGATGCGCGAAGATGTGTCGGCTGCATGTCGTATCTTGAACGATATCATCGCTGCGGGCGGTACCACTGCCTTTGAGATCCCATTTTCCGAGGTCTTGTTTGCGCAAAGCTATCTAGAGGGCTCGGATCTGGTGTGCTGCCACGTGGCGCTGGATGACACGGGCGAAGTTGCGGGGTTTCAATGGCTTGGCGTGCACGAGGCGCTGCCCGAAGACTGCGCCGATATCGCCACCTTCACCCGCCGCAACCCGGTTTTGCGCGGGGCTGGTCGGGCGTTGTTCGCCGAGACAACAACACGGGCCAGAGCGCTTGGGTTCAACACTCTGAACGCGACCATTCGGGCGGATAACGTTCTTGGGTTAAGCTATTACGACAAGATGGGGTTCGTTGACTACTCGGTGCGATACGGCGTCAAGCTGCGCGATGGCACGCCGGTCAACAGGATCTCGAAACGGTTTGACCTGAGAAAGGAAGGCCCATGCTGATCGTTACCGGAACTTTCGAGGTGTCTGCCGACAACGTCGAAACTGCGACCCAAGCGGCGCAGACCATGGTTGCGGAAACGGTGAAAGAGCCGGGATGCCTGATCTATGAATTCAGCCAGGTTCTGGGCCATGCCAACCTGTTTCGGGTCTATGAAGAATGGGAAGATCAGGCCGCGCTTGAGGCGCATTTTGCAACCCCTCATATGGCAGAGTTTGGTCGGGTGCTTGGCGAAATCGGTGTTGTTTCCAGCGAAATCTACCGGGTGGTTGGTGGAGAAAAGCAGCCGCTACGCTGATCAGACTACGACCACAGATGCGGTTCGGCAAACTCGACCGAATTTCCTGCAGGGTCTCGCACATACAAAGATCGCGCGCCATTTGGCCAGTCAAACTCGGCATCAACAGGGATGTTCCAGTCCAAAAGATGTTTACGCATGACGGCGATTTCGTCTCGGGTCAGCACCAAACAGACGTGACCGGAGCCGCGCGCGCCATGTGGCGGCACAGGCAGGTCGGGGTTGAGTGGTGGGTGTTCGGTTTGCGCGGGGTTGAACACTAACAAAACCGATCCGCCGACACGGTAAAACACGTGCCGGTCCTTGACCCGCTGGATCTGTTCCAGTCCCAGAATCTCTCCATAAAATCGTTCCGCAGCATCCAGATCCGATGCATAGAGCGCTGCTTCCAAGATCGCCGATGGGGTGGGTATGTCCAGTGACACTTTCATGGCTCAAGCCTAGCAGACAAGGCCCGCAATTGTCACCGACGCGCGCGGCGGTCGCGTTTGCTCTGGGGGGCCGCGTTCAGCGACGGCATCGGCAGGCTGTCCCACGACCCGGGTGCGAGGTCGTCCAATGTCCAGTCGCCAATGCGATACCGGATCAGGCGCAGGGTAGGCAGGCCAACCGCGGCGGTCATACGACGCACCTGTCGGTTCTTGCCCTCACGGATGGTCAGTTCGATCCAGCTGTCGGGCACGGTTTTGCGTTCTCGGATCGGCGGAGTGCGCGGCCAAATCCCGTCGGGTTCGTCGATCTGACGCACTTTGGCCGGGCGGGTCACGCCATCCTTCAACTCGACCCCGTCGCGCAGTGCCTTCAGTGCCGCCGGATCAGGGAGGCCTTCGACCTGCACCCAATAGGTTTTGGCCATCTTGTGTTTGGGGGCCGAAATCTGCGCTTGCAGCCTGCCATTGTCTGTCAGCAGCATCAGCCCTTCACTGTCGCGATCCAGCCGTCCTGCCGGATAGACACCCGGTACATCGATATAGTCCGACAACGTTCTGCGCGGGCTATCCGCGTTGGCCCGGTCGGTAAACTGGGGCAAAACGTCAAAGGGTTTGTTAAAGCGAATGAACCACGACATGTGCTTGGCAATAGCTTGCAAGCCAGCACCGTGCAACCTGTGGATAACTGTCATCAGCCTGTTACCGATTCGGCTTAACCAGTCTGCGACATATTGTGGAAAATCAGGACTTGTCAGAGTTTTAACACGATATATAGTCATCATAAGACCGGAGCGGGTGCTCTCCGCTCTGGCGTCACAAACGGGCAGCTGAGAGCGAGGAGCGATTCTGTGATGGACGGAGATTTCAGGACCGAATTTGTCAGAGAGCCGGGGATGCTCAAACAGCATCCGGCGCTGGTGCTGAATGCCGATTATCGCCCTTTGTCTTACTACCCGCTGTCGCTCTGGCCCTGGCAAGAGGCCATCAAAGCCGCCTGGCTGGACAGGGTGGATATCGTGGCCGAGTATGACGAGGTTGTCCGCAGTCCCAGCACCGAGATCCGAATACCCTCGGTTGTTGTTTTGAAGGACTATGTGAAACCCAGAAAGCGCGTGGCCTTCACGCGCTTTAATTTATTCCTGCGTGACGAATTCAAATGCCAATATTGCGGCAGCCGGGACAATCTGACCTTTGACCATGTGGTGCCGCGCGCGGCTGGTGGTGTGACCAGTTGGCAAAACGTTGTTGCCGCCTGCAGCCCCTGTAACCTGCGCAAAGGGTCGAAGTCGCTGCGCCAGGCCGGGATGTCGCTGACCAAACCTCCGCGTCAACCGGACGCCGAGGCGCTGCGCAATATCGGGCGCAAGTTCCCGCCAAACCATCTGCACGACAGCTGGATCGACTTTCTCTATTGGGATGCGGAACTGGACGAGCAATAAGGCTCAGCGCAACCGCCAGGCGGCAAGCCACAGCAGGACCAGCCCGGCGGACAGAAGCGCGTTCCATCCGGCCATCGACAGGCCCAGCATCTCCCACGCGATTTCATCGCAGCGGACGACGGGCGCATTCATGATCTGATCCAGCAGTTCCTCGGGCGAAAGTCCCGAGATGCTGCCAGAAGTGCAGGTGGAGGGGCCTTCCCACAGGCCCTTTTCAACACCAGCGTGAAAGATCCCGATCCCGGCGGTTGTGGCAGCGGCCAGTGCGCCCAGCAAGGGCAGGGGGCGGATCCCAGGAAAAGCAAAGGCCAGAACACCGATCAGAATCGCTGCACCATGCGGGAACCGTTGCCAGATGCACATCTTGCACGGGGCAAGACTACCCAGATACTGAAAGCCCAATGCTCCCAACAGCAACGCCGCTGATCCGGCTGTCGCGAGTGCGATCAGAGTCTTGCGCGCGGTCATAGCAGTTTCACCGCCGCAAACCCGCCGATCAGCAGCAAGATGAACAGGGTGAACATCAGACCCAGACGTTTTTCGATGAAATCCCGGATCGGTTCACCGTATTTCCAAAGCAGCCCGGCGACGATGAAAAACCGCAAGGCGCGCGCCAGGATCGAGGTGGCGATGAACGTGCCCAGAGGCATCCCGGTCCATCCCGACATGATCGTGATCACTTTGTACGGGAAAGGCGTGACGCCCGCAGTCAGAACCGCCCAAAAGCCGAAATCGTTGAACCGCGTGTTGAACTCGGCCATGGCATCCGCTTTGCCCATCGCTTCAAGAATAGGCTGTCCGATGCTGTCGTAGAAAAACGCACCGATTGCATAGCCCAACAAGCCGCCCAGTACTGAGGCGACCAGTGCCACAGTCGCGATCAGCCAGGCCCGAGACGGGCGCGCCAGGATCATCGGGATCATCAGGACATCGGGCGGAATGGGAAAGAAAGAGCTTTCGATAAAGGCCACAATCGCCAGCGCCCACAAGGCGTGCGGGTGGTCGGCCAGTCGAATGGTCCAGTCATAAAGTGATTTCAGCATCCGCGCCAAATCCCGTTTCAAATCCGGGAAAGCCAAATCACGAGGCCACGCAGGCGTCAACCATTGGTTGGCTCAAGATTTTGATTTGAGCGCTTTTTGCCTCTGGACCTTCCCGATCCTTGGCGCTAATCCACTGTGAGTGGCCCAAGTGGCGGAATGGTAGACGCAGGGGATTCAAAATCCCCCGCCTTCACGGGCGTGAGAGTTCGAGTCTCTCCTTGGGCACCATAGTAAAAACAGTGGGTTAGGGAATCCGGCCTGCTGTTGTTTCTTTTGAAGAACTACCTTTACTCACACAGCTTACTCACACTTTCACGTTCTGGTCTTGTTCTGTTCTCGCATCAGATTCGAAGGGTGTGAGCGGCTTTTGACAACCTGCGGCGATCAGCCTTTTTACGGTAGTACGCGACCATTTCCGCGCTCTGATTGGTGACGGCCTGAATTTGGGCGTCTGAACAACCTGCTTCGGCCAACCGGACGATCGCCAGTTTTCTTAATCCGTGTAGCACGTAAGGCTTAGCCTCTGGGCCTAGATCCTTGCGCCAGGCACGGAACGCCTTTTCAACGGCATTGTATCCCAAGGGCTCGCTCAGGTTCTTTGCCAGCACGTGTTTGCCTGCCCTTGGCAGAGTCGCGATGTAATCGCGCAGATCCTCAGGGCAAAACACCTCCAATAGCTCGTCTGACTTTTCGTCCAGAACGACCATCCATTCACCACGAAATTGATCCCGCTCCATTTTGATAGCTGCGTTGGGGCGTTGCCCGGTGCCAAGGATCAATTCGGCAGCGGTTCTAACGGTTGTCGGCGCATCGGCTAGTTTGTTGACCATCCAATCCGGCCATGGTTCGAACTCGCGCTGTTTACCAAAATGGTCGATGCCAACAGAAGGGTTCGAGCCGAGCGGCCAATCAAGTTTATTGACGGCGTAGTTCCACAATAAGCTTACGGTCTGGAGACGCTTGTCGGCTTTTCTCGGGGTGTCTGCCAACGCATCGTGTACTTTCCGTAGTCCTTGCTTAGTAGTGCGCCTAACGTCCTTGCCGGAGTTATTCTCAAGCAGATCGTCCATTGCGCGGCGGTAAGACCGTTTCGTGCCGTCACTAAGCTTCGATTGTATGCGTGGGTCTTTGCGCCAGGTTTCGACCAGTGTTTGCCAAGTGTACTTCTCCGGTCTTTTCTGCTTCTCGTGGCACCCGGATTGACAGGCCCAATATAGCGCATCCAGTTCTTGTGGATCACCCAACCATTTTAGGAGAATTGTTCGCTGTCTCGATTTGCCGCCTTCGGTCCATGTGATGCGGTAGTATGGTTCCCACGCTTGCTTCGACCTGTTCCACTTCCAGACGAGACGAGGTTTTACAATCCGAGGCTTTGGTGGGCGCATTATACCTCCATGTCATCTTGGGGCCTGGCGGCGTCTCCGTTCAAGATCGCGCGCAAGTCTCTAACGTTCCAGCGCTCAATATCTCCAGCCAGCTTCATCGGCGGTGGCAGGGCTCCAGCATTAACTAGGCTGCGGAATTCTTTGGCAGTCATGTCCAGCAGATTAGCTGCAGTTCGTTCTTTGGCAAGCAATGGCAAACTCATTGCCGATCTCCGAGGTTGCGAAGAAGTGCGTTTCCACTAGGCAAGCAAGAAAAAACTTTGAATAGGGATCGTGACCGTTGCATTCAGCGCCCCCTTTCAATTGATGTACTTGGGTGGCGGTAAGTGTGCGTATACCGGCGGAGCTGGGCGCAAATAACTAAACAGCCGATTGAAGTCCACTAGCCCGCGTGTTTGCATCAAGTAGAAGTTGTGCAAAGTATTTTGGAAGAAATGTGTAATGGCCAGCGCGTCAATGTAGTTGCCTTGGCTAACATCGGCGTTTCCGCCTTCTTGCCCGCGTGTCAGCCTGAAGAGTTTCTCCATTTCGAGAAAGGATCGGTTCACAAGTTCCGGATTGAGAAGAAAGGGAAATCTTCGTAGGACATTCAGCCTCGCGAGAGCAAATTCGAGTATCAGTTCGTTTTCGAGTGGCACGATACCAGATTTGTTTGCGAGTAGGGTGCGCGCGTCGGCGAACGCGTAGCAAAGGTTATTAAGATCAAGGCAGAATTCTCTCGGGCTGTCCCATTCGGTGTATTCGCTACTGTTGAACATTTCGAGCCACATCCTGGTGCTCTCTGCTAGCTTTCGGTCTGATTTCGGTAACGCTTTCTCTGAATAATATAGCATCTGCTCACCCTTTAGATTGTTGGTCTGGCCGAATCATTCGCAGAAGAAAATTTGGAGAAAAACAGAAAAGTTTGAGGGGGTTTCTCGAAGGTTAGCCGAGGTCTCGGGATGCGTTCTCGGAAAGATCTTAGAGGTGTTCAGCGAGTTATTTGCTAACGAAACGGCGCATAAGCTATGACCTGCTCCCCTTGGAGTCCGCGTTTCTTAGTTAGCTCTGTTCAGTGTTTGGTCCTCTCTTGAGCGTTGGTGATACTCCCACGGTGTGAGCCCGTCGAGGCTCGAGTGTGGGCGGTGGTGATTGTAGTCGGCGCGCCATGCCCCAATTGTGCGGCAGGCATGGCGCAATGACGGGAACAGGTGTTCGTTGAGGCATTCCTCGCGCATCCGGCCGTTGAAGCTCTCGACCAGACCGTTTTGCATGGGTTTGCCTGGTGCGATGTAGTGCCAATCGACTTTGCGCTCCTCTTGCCACTTGAGCATCGCGTTACTGGTCAGTTCGGTCCCGTTGTCGCTGACGACGAGGCAGGGGTAACCGCGCAGCTGGGCGATCCGATCCAGCTCACGGGCTACACGCGCACCGCCGATAGATGTATCCACGACGGCGGCCAAGCATTCCCGGCTGAAGTCATCGATGACGTTCAGCACGCAGAACCGACGGCCATCATCCAGTGCGTCCGACATTCAGTCGAGCGACCACCTTTGGTTCGGGCCTTGCGGGATCGCCATGGGCGTCCTGGCGCCGACTGCGCGCTTGCGTCCGCCCCGTTTACGAACGGTTAACCCTTCTTCGCGGTAGAGCCGGTAGAGCTTCTTCCAGTTCACTTCCCAGCCTTCCCGCTTCAGCAGGATGTGCGGCCGCCGGTAGCCGAACCGCCGCCTTTCGGACGCCAGTTCCTTCATCCGGGTGCGCAGTTCCGTGTCGGCAGGGCGCTTCGACCTGCGCCGATACACGCGCGGATCGATCCCGGCCAGCGAACAGGCACGGCGCTGATTGTAACCCTTAGTCTTCATCGCCCAGTTCACAGCATTCCTCCTCGAACCAGGCTTCAGAAGTTTTTTCCGAGCATTTCTTTCAGCGTCGCCACGTCCATCATCTGCTCGGCCAGCAACTTCTTCAGTTTGGCGTTCTCAGACTCCAGCGTCTTCAAACGCCGCGCATCTGACACCTCCATGCCGCCATACTTCGACCGCCACTTGTAGAACGTCGCATCGCTGATCCCATGTTTGCGGCAGAGCTCCTTCGCACCCAGCCCGGCCTGGTGCTCCTTCAGGATGCCAATGATCTGCTCTTCGCTAAAACGGCTTCTCTTCATCGTCTGTCTCCTCAGTTGGAGAACAGGCTAACCTTAAATCGAGGACTTTTCAGGGGAGCAGGTCAGCTAAACACTGCGAAGTTTAGCCAAAGCGGGGTGCTCCGAAGGCTGGTTATTTTGACACAATTTGTCGGAGTCCCGTTAGGATCGAACATTAAAAGCTCTGGTTGCCACTCGATGGTGATACTTGTTTTTCTTAACCCAGCCGTTCAGCGATGCGTCCAAAGCCTGCGATGAGTTCTGGAGTAGATTCTGATACCCAGTACAGCGCCACAGCAATCAGAATTATTGAACCGAACTTGAGAACCAAAGGCTGATAGAGGTTCCAGCGCCGCATCACGAAGAGGATGGGCAAAACGATTGCAGCGATCACTACCTGTCCGATTTCAATCCCTATGTTGAACCCTAAAAGCGTCAGAAATTTGTGCTGGGGATCAAAGCCCAAGGGCTTGAGTATATCTGCAAACGCAAAACCATGTACGAGGCCGAACACGAGAACGACCACCCAAATTCGGCGTTGGAATATAGGATAAATGTTGTCCAACGCCACGACGGCGATTGAAAGTGGGATCAAGAATGCGATAAGGCCGGGTGGCAGGCTAACAATGCCAAGCGCGGCCATTGTGAGGGTAAGTGAGTTCGAGACTGTAAACAAAGTAATATTTTTTAACACGCGCCAAAAAGCTGTCTCGAACGACTCGGCCGGAGACCACTTAGGCATTCTCAGCGACAATACTGCGGGAAGCAGCAAGGCTGTGAGAAACACTATGTGATCATAACCGGTCCAGATGTGCCAAACGCCGTAAATGATGAAATCCAAAAATACCTTGAAGCCGCTTTGTCCAACCAAGCTGAGTTCTTGCAACCCGGCAGTTGGTTTGAAAACCAAGGACGTAAATGACTCGTTGTGGGTTATACCGGTTCGTTCATTGGCTTCGATAACGGCGAAGGTTGTGTGTGTCGGATCGATATAGTCGAACAGATATACAAAATTCATCATCAACGATTCAGGCACGTCAACAAGCGTCGGAACATCAAAGTTGAGTTGCCCATAGGTTGCAAAACCCGCACCCAAAAAGCCGACATCAGCGAAAACAGGCTTGTGGAGTTCGTCACCAACCTGGAGTGTTAGCCCCGCGCTAAGTTGTTGAAAAACCTCTTCGGCGCGAGCGCGGAATTCTTCTTCGGTAATGTCGCCGTTTTGATCTGCGTCCAGATCCACGGTTCGTGCTGCATCTTCCAGCGTCACTTCGAAACGACCCGAGAGACTAGTGTCCTTTACATCGAAGAAAACGTACGACTGGTTTAGCTCGTGCCCCTCGACGGAAACGGGCAACGAAAATAGCAGCAGAAACAGGTACGATTTAAGAAGATTTAACACGATACACCACCTTTGACTTGCAACGTTGTACGTCGAAAACACAAAACCGTATCACTTTATGTAAAAGAATATCGTTTTGATACCCAGATTTGAAGAATGGCAGAGCACTTCAGGTAATTGGGGCGAAAGATGCAACAAACCGGCTCGTAAATTAAATTTTGAACCAAACTCACCGGAGAATCGTAATAGAACAGTAACGGTTAAAGCCCGCGTGTGTGTTTTGGGCTTGGAGTATGGTTATGGAATATCGCGCGCCTGATACGGCTTCATTGCACGCCACGATACCGCAATACATAGGTGAATTTGCGCGCAAGCACCTTGGTGGCAGCGCTGTTGAGCGAGATCATGAGGGTGGCGAAAACCTTCAAGCGTTTCGCGAACAATGGCAGACAGCTGCGAAATCTGGGATCTTAGGACAAAACCACCCGGAACGTTTTGGTGGTCAGTCTGTATCGGCCGAAACACTCGCCCAATCATTGGAAGCACTCGGATACGCATGTCCAGACACCGGCCTGTGCCTTGGTATGTCCGGGCAGATAGTGGCATTCCAGAAACCTATCCTGGAGTTTGGCACAGACGACCAAAAGTACGCTTTGTTGCCGGGTTTGATTTCTGGGTCGCTTTTGGGTTCGGTGTGTATCACGGAACCAGACGCAGGATCAGATGCCGCGTCGATGAAAACCCAAGCTGTTGCCGATGGTGATGGGTTCATAATTTCGGGGATCAAGAGCTTTGTAGGAAATGCCCCTGTAGCTGACAGTTTTTTGATTTTCGCAAAAACCCACCCTGAACGCGGATCATGGGGGGTGTCTGCTTTTCTGGCCCGGGCGGACCAGCCTGGAATTTCGGTCTCAAAATCTATTGAGAAAATGGGGCTGCGGTCTTTGCCGATGGGAAATGTAGAGCTTGATGGACTTCGGGTTATGAATTCGTCGATGTTGGGCGGCCTCGGCTCTGGAATGGCGATCTTGCGCCGAACCCTTGAGTGGGAGCGCGGGTTGATATTTGCATCCTCGGTTGGCGCGATGCGGCGACAACTCGAGGAAGCCACGGAATTTGCCAGAAACCGCGAGCAGTTCGGGAAGCCGATCACCGAGTTCCAATCTGTTTCAAATCGGCTCGCCGATATGCGCGTGCGCTACGAAACATCTCGTCTTGTCTTGCTTGAAGCTGCCCGGGCACTCGAGGCTGGCCAGAGCGCGAGCATGATATCCTCGATCTCTAAGCTGCACTTGTCTGAGGCGTGCTATGAGACAGCATTAGACTATCTTCGGATTACGGGCGGGGTTGGTTATTTGAAAGGCCATGAAGCTGAACGTGCCCTAAGAGATATGGTCGGTGGCCTGATTTACTCGGGTACCTCAGACATCCAGCGGAATATAATTGCGGATTTGTTGCCTTGAGAACTGCTCGACCAAATATGATGGCGTTTCTTGATGACACACTGGGCGCTCATGCAGTTGTACAGCCCGAGAAGCCAGCGTTTATCTTCAAAGACAAAACACTTTCTTTCGCCGAACTGCATGACCATTCCGACGCGCTTGCCGCGCAGCTTCGGGCGTTGGGTCTAGAGCGCGGCGCAAGAATTGGAGTTTTCTTTTATCGCAGCTTAGAGGTTCCGGTTGCGGTTTTCGGCAGCCTGAAAGCGGCGACAACGTTTGTTCCGCTCGACCCGCACGCGCCAACGGAGAGGTTGGCCCATATTGTCAATTCGACCGATATGTCGGCGATCATCACAAGCGATGTCCTTGCCACAAAAGCGGAAGAGATTATCCAAAAGTCCGGTGTGGACTGTCTGGTTTTGGGGCCAACCGAAGCTGCAGACACTTGTAAAAAAACGATCAGTTGGAGTGAATTGGTCGCTGGATCCCAACGCTACGTTACGCCAGATCGAGTGGATACTGATCTTGCTTACATAATTTTTACGTCCGGCTCGACGGGTGAACCAAAGGGTATCATGCACTCGCACAGAACAGCACTTGGTTATTTGGACACGTTGCTTGAACGCATTGATATCGGTCGCGACGACGTTATGTGCGCGTTGTCTCCGTTGATTTTTGACATGTCGTTGAATGAATATTTTGGTGGTCCGGTTTGCGGAGCGAGCGTGGTCATTGCGGCTGATGGGCAAGTCAAGCTGCCTGCCTCACTGGGACCACTGTTTGAAAAGCATGGCGTCAGCATTTATTGTTCCGTGCCTTCGTTGCTTGTCAGTTTTCTTGAGCGCGGGTCCCCGGAAAACGCGGATCTTTCTGCGATACGTTGGGTGTTGACTGGCGGGGAACCTTTGGCGGCCAAACACTTGCGCAGCGCGCTCGATGCGATGCCGAATGCACAGTATGGCAACCTGTATGGACCCACTGAAACAAATTCGTGTTCGGTTGAAGTCATTACGCGAGAAAACTCGGATAATATTTCCTCTATCCCGATTGGACGGATGGGGCGGAACTCGCGCGCGTTGATCATTGACGAAAACGATGTTTCCGTCCCAGTGGGTGAAACAGGAGAGTTGTGTGTGCAAGCCGCGTCCGTGATGATGGGGTATTGGGGCAAGACTGAAAGTAAGGATATCGTTTTCCTCGAGCGCTATGGCCCCGGAGGCGTAAAGGAAACATATTATCGAACCGGTGATCAGGTCCGCATAAACGAAAGCGGAACTCTGTACTATTTGGGACGAACGGACCGACTTGTGAAAATACGTGGATATCGTGTTGAGCTTGACGAGGTGGAAGCGGCTTTGAACGCACAAGACGATGTGGCTGAGGCTGCGGCGATTAGTTTCTGCACAGCTGACAACACGCTGACAATTGGCGCGGCGGTCTTGTTGTCACCGGGGTCCGAAACATGTGCCGATGATCTGCACAGGGCGATGTCTGACGTGCTGCCATCCTACGCGAGACCGTCGCTGATTGAAATCTTGCCCGAGCTGCCAAGAACCGCTTCTCAAAAAATTTCCAGGCGCGGCCTGGAAGAGATTTTCCAAAACCATCAAGGCTTCAACAATGCACAGTAAAATTCGTGAAATCCTGACAGTCTCGGCGGGCATCAAACATGCGTTTCAGGATGATGAAGACGTTCTGGAAACTGGCGCGATTGACAGTATGTCAGCCGTAAGGGCCATCGCTGCGCTTGAGGAAGCTTTTGAGGTCAAGATACCTGCTGTCGAGGTGACCTATGAGAACTTTCAATCCGTAAACGCTATTGCGAATTACCTCAAAGGATTGATTGATTAGAGATGCGTAACCTTACAAACGCACAAAACTTGTTCTGGGTCGGCCATAAGACCGCACCGAAAGCCGGGCATTTGAACCAAGCGATATACGCTGTGTTTTCAGATGTTGAGGACGCCAACAGGTTGGTTTCAGCCATTCATGAGACAGCCGCGGAATGTGACAGTTTCCGTCTGACATTCGAAGAGAGCGACGACACCGTTCGCCAGCATGCGACGGCGCGCGCTCCAGTATGCCAAAGGATCGGGGTAACCGATCTTGATGCAGCGATGATGTGGATGCAGACCGACGCACGTGTGCCGTTTGATCTGGAAAATGGAACATCCAGAATGGCGTTCATTTCGCTAGCGGATGGGCGCCACATATTTTATTTGGTGCAACATCATATGGTTTGTGACGGCGCATCTGTTTCACTGTTTATGCAACGTGTGGCTGACCGATTTAATGGCGAGGAGTTAAGCTTACAGCCGGCCTTTCTTGACTGCAATACTCTATTTCAAAGCAAAAGCGAAACTGCAGCTTCCCTTGATAACGCTGATAATCCGCCTTTGTCTCTCTACGGTAAGGAAGGAGGGCAAGGCGGCCATGAAAAGATCAGCCATTTCCTTGAGCTTGATACGAACCAGTTGAAAAGCTTCGAGCAGGCGGTTTCAAAGGCTCCGTTTCAGTTGCTTACCTCTCTGATGTCCACGCAAATTCTGCTCACAACTGTTGTCTTTGCATGGCTGTCACGGATCACCGGCTCCGAGCGAATAGCGCTTTCGGTACCGCAACATAATCGAACTACGCCAGAACTGCGCCGAGTGGTTGGTCTTGTGATGGAAATGCTGCCGCTTTCCGTTGAAGTGAACAAAGAAGACACGTTAACGACCTTGCACGCCAAAGTTCTGGACGCAACGCGAGGCCTTATTCTAAAGGGTGGGAGCGGCACGACAAAACCGTCGCTGGTTCGGAACTTAAACGTGGTACTCAACGTTTTTTCAGGTGTACCCGCCAAGTTCAAAGGTGCAGATTGCGTAGCGAAGATTTTGCCTGTCGAACGCTCCGACCCGTTTCAAGATCTGAACATTGAGTTCGCAGACTTGAATGCGACAGGTGAGTTTACAGCTCGCATCGTGTTCGACGCAAAACAGTTTTCTGAGGTAGAACGAGAATTGGCGGCTCAGCATTTTCGCCGGATGCTGGATGCTTCGCTGCAAGAGCCGGACCAAAAGCTTTCACAGATCGACATTTTGACAAAGCCCGAGCGTGACTCCATCCGGGCTTTCAATACAACCGCAGCAGCAAGTACTCAAACACCTACGGTTCTCGAGCCGCTGCTGGCCACAGATCGAGACTTACCCGCGGTTCGGTCTCATTCAGACCAGGAGCTTCTGAATTATGGCGCGCTGATAGATCGCTCAAATCAGCTTGCGCATAGCCTCGTGGCATCAGGAGTGGGTGTTGGCGATCGCGTTGTTGTTCACCTCCCTCGCTCTCCGGACGCAATAGTGGCCATTCTGGCGACACTCTTTGCTGGAGCTGCGTTTGTTCCGGTAGACTATAATATGCCGGTAGAACGACGTTCTGCCATTCTGGCCGATGTACAAGCCGCAGCGATCATAACTACAGAGGAACGTCAAAATGACTTTGACGGGGTAGTCTTAACGACCCAGGCCTCTGACATGCCGTTGACCGCAACAAACTGCGATGTTCTTCCAGAAACACCTGCCTATGTCATCTACACATCTGGCTCGACTGGCACCCCGAAAGGGGTGGTCGTAAGACATCGAGAACTTGCCGAATACATCGCAACCATCCGGCAATCTTACCCGGTGGAAGATGGTTGGAGCTATGCTCTTTTCTCTGCGATTGGATTTGATCTGACAATCAACAGTATCTTCCTGCCGCTCGTGACAGGTGGTCAGATAGTCACATATGCTGAACCCGCAGAAGGTCCGGACTTGGCTGTCTTGGATGTGTTTCGAGATGACAAAGTGGACTTTGCGCGCCCAACACCGTCTCATCTGAACCTTGTATTGGATGCCGATATCGGGCCGGTTGATCGCATCAAATGTATGCCATTGAGTGGCGAAGCCTTCCCACGAGAGCTTGCAGACCGCGCGCTTGAGCAATTGGGGAAACGGATCAATCTGATAAACGAATACGGGCCGACAGAAGCTGTTGTTGGGGCTATGATGCACCACTTTCAGCCAGACGATCCACCGGAATACAGTGTTTCGCTGGGGCGGCCTGCGCCGGGAATGGCCGTTTCAGTGGTAAATGAGGCTGGCCGCGATCAACCTTTTGGAGTTGTTGGTGAGATTGCAATCAGTGGTCGGCTGGCATCCGGGTACCTGGGACGACATGATCTGACCGACCAGCGTTTTGTTGACGGGTTAAAAGGCGATGATCAGCGTTGGTATCTGACTGGCGATGCGGGCGCATGGTCCAAGGAAGGCGCGTTAGTTTATCTTGGTCGGTTGGATGATCAGGTAAAGATCAACGGCGTTCGTATCGAACTTGGCGAGATCGAGCATATTGCGCAGACGCATCCCGATGTTTCGCAGGCGGTCGCTTCGGTGCAAACCATAAATAGCCGACAAATCCTTGCGTTGCATTTTGTGGGCGGCGCTTCGGCCGAAGATGTCAAAAACATCGTGAACCGAAGCCTTCCCGCGCAAGTTCATGTTGATTTTGCGCTTCAGATCGACGCAATTCCAATGTCGGCAAATGGCAAGATTTCTCGCAAAGATCTTCCTCGGATCGGTGCTGACGCTTTGCAGAGATCGACCTCAGGTGTGTTACCACGGACAAGTATTGAGACCCACCTCTCTAAGATTTGGGCAGATGTTTTGGATCATCGCCCGATCTTCGTGGATCAGGCCTTCAGCGAGCTTGGTGGTGACTCACTGGCGGCGATACGAATTCTAAGCAGCGCCCGAAAGGAAAACCTTGATTTTGAGATCGCCGACTTGTTCAGGGCTCAAACCATTGAGCGGCTTGCGGAACTGGTGACACCGCTGCATTTAGCAGAAAATCCTGAACCGAGAGAACGATTTGCGGGAATATCTGCTGCGGACCGAAAAGCGATTGAGCTGGCCATCGGGAAATCGCGGATATGATCACGCCGTCACCACAACCCGAAGTGATTGATGCGTATCCTTTAACGCCGACCCAGTCCGGTATGCTGGTCCACATTCTTAATGAACCCCATCAGGCGCATTATTTCGCCCGTGTTACTGGTGTTCTCGCAGGGGCATTAACCCAGGAAATCGCACTGGAGGCATGGCAATCAATCATGAACCGCCATGAGGCATTGCGTACTGCCTTTGTGTGGGATGGGTTAGAGCAACCACTTCAGGTGGTTGTTTCGGAACAGTCGGTGGATTTTGAATGGCTTGAAGACGCACCCGGTGACGTTGGGATCGGTGACGCTCCGACTGCTGCTGATTTGGCAAATGCGCCATTGTGGAAGGTGCGTATGTGGCCTCAGAGCGAAGGTAAGACCAGATTTGAATGGTCAATCCATCATCTGATCATTGACGGATGGTCCGCTACACTTATCCTTGATGAATTTGTGCGCAGCATTGCGCAACGTATCAATGGAGAATTGATTGAGCTTGAACCGGCGCCTGTTTTTGCCGATCACGCAAGGTGGCTTGCCGGCAAGTCACATGATGACGATTTCTGGAAAGAGTATCTGTCAGGCTATCAGCCTAAAACGCACCCAAAGACTGATGACAAATCGGGGTTCGCCGAGAGCTCGATAACGCTTACCTCTGAAGAACAATCCCGCTTGACTGCCGCGGCACAATCCGCGGGTGTTACGGTGCCGGTCGCGGCCCAGGCGGCATTTTCAAGGGCGCTAGGGGGGCTACTAAACAGCGACGACATCGTTTTTGGGCTCGCCGTCTCGGGACGCAGTAGTCCGATGGCAGGCGTAGAAGCCTGCGTAGGCATGTTTGTGAACAATCTGCCGATGCGAGTTGACCTGACATCCGACAATTTGTTTGAGCGTGTTCAGGAAAACCTAAACGCGTTGCGTGAAAGAGAGTTTACGCCGCTTGGAACGGCCGCTCGACTGGGTGGTTTAGCCCCCGGTCAGCCATTGACCGACGTTGTTTTGACGATACGAGCATTGCCGGAAGTTCAGAGTGTTCATGGCGTAGCAATTGATGATTTACACTTTCGCACGCCGTCAAACTTTTCTCTTGTCGTCGAGTATGATCCTGCGGATGGCACGTTGTCAGCGTTATTCAACACCGCGCATTATTCCCAGCATGATGTGGACGAATTGTTTCGCAGCTTTAGAAAGGCAGAACTACAACACCAAGCAGAGCTGAGACGCCGTATTGGGTTTTTCGGGCCTGATTTGCGCGGCGAACCCGTGGATATCGTCAGCCGAATATTGCATCAGGCACACACGCATCCTGATCTGCCAGCCGTGATTTACGATGGTGAGGCAACCAGTTACGCTGCTTTGCTAGACCGAGCGTCCGACATCGCAGCCTTCCTGTCTAGCAGAGGTATCGGTCGAGGAGACTGCGTCGCCATTGTTTTGCCGCGCGGGCCGGACATAATCAGTGCAATGCTGGGAACACTACTGACAGGCGCCGCGTATGTTCCTGTCGATCGCAATTATCCCCGTCAACGTATTGACTACGTTCTTTCCGATTGCGCTGCGAAAGCTGTGTTGAGCGACACCGAATCCGAAATCGAAAACGCGATTTGCATAGAAGACGTTCCGTCGAGCGATGGGTTTGAACCCGTCGAAACAGAAGAAGATGATCTCGCGTATGTGATATATACCTCAGGCTCAACAGGGGCGCCCAAAGGTGTCTGTATTTCGCGGGGGAACCTGTCTTTCAGTCAGGCGGCGCGCGATCAGTTTTATCCTTCTGCCCCTGAGGCCTTTCTCTTGATCTCGCCCTTCGCGTTCGACAGCTCGGTCGTTGGTCTGTATTGGGCACTGACATCGGGCGGTTCTTTGGTCGTAACGAAAGAGCGTGATGAGCAGGACATTGCGGGGCTTGCGAACTTGATTGCCGAACAACAAGTGTCGCATACGCTCATGCTGCCTGGGCTTTACAAAGCCTTGCTTGAAGGAGCTGACGCAAAAACCCTGTCCTGCCTCAGAACGGTTATTCTAGCGGGTGAGGCCGTGCCAGAGACGCTGCACCATTCTCATGTCTCAATCCTGCCTGACTGTATCTTGGCCAATGAATATGGTCCGACTGAGACGACTGTCTGGGCTTTGGCGGATTTGATCACTCCGGCTGAGGATCGCGCGATGACGATCGGAACGCCAATCCCTGGAACCCAGGTGCTGTTGCTGGACGAAAACGACAGGCCCGTCAAAGCAAATGAAATAGGTGAAATTTGCGTTGCCGGCCCCAGTCTTGCACGCGGCTATCTTGGAAGACGTGACGAAACTGACAGGGCGTTTCAACACCTGAAAATTGATGGCGACACCATGCGTGTTTATCGGACCGGCGATCAGGCGCGGTGCGGGCCTGACGGTCGGTTCGAGTATCTAGGGCGCGGCGACGATCAGATAAAAATCAGGGGGCACCGCATAGAAGTACACGAGGTGGAAAATGTTCTGGCATCGCTGTCATCTGTTGGAAACGCCGCCGTTGTGGTTGGCCCTGCACGCACCGTCAGCGATGACGAATTGAGCAGCGCATTGGAGCGCATGCCACGTGGAATGGCTGAGCAATACTTGAAGACTGCACTTAAAGGCTAAGTAAATGAAACGGGTAAACCGCACTTCGAATTTCCAGATCACGGTTGAGCTGACCAATGACAATTTCATTGCCAGCCCAAATCCGGCCCATCGCGCGCGCTTGGTGACAACTCGACTAGGGGAACTGGCTCAAGAACTGGACACATTGGATCGTACGGTCTCGAACTATGTGCATGGTGGGTCGTTCGCCAAAATTTATGATCGCAGTCAATCTCATATCGCTGCCCAGGATATCATGGAAGATTGGCAAACTCCGATCATGGCTGAAATGGCACGTTCTGTGTCGGCAGGTAGCGGAGATGTTTTGGAAATTGGCTTTGGTCGCGGCGTGGCAGCAGACTTTGTGCAGTCTCATACACCCAAATCGCACACCTTGATCGAGTGCAATGGCGCTGTCATCGAGGATTTTTTTCATCCATGGCGTTCGCAATATGACGGGCGTGATATTAAGTTGGTTGAGGGGTTTTGGGAGGATACGCTGGACAGTCTGCCGCTGTTCGATGGCATCCTTTTTCACACCTACCCACTAACCGAAGACGAATATGTTGAGCGCGTGCAGCGGTCGGTCACCTTCGCCGCGCATTTCTTTGAACACGCGGCAAAACACCTGAATTCCGGCGGGCGTTTTACCTATCTCACAATGGAAGAAGACAGCCTATCGCGTGCTCATCAGCGTGCGTTGCTGGAGCACTTTGCCGAGTTTCATGTGTCCAAAATCAACGATCTGGAAATTCCCGAAGACACGCGGGATGCACATTGGGGTAATTCCATGGTCATGGTAACGGCG
The DNA here is from genome assembly GCF_013035585.1 of Ruegeria sp. HKCCA5839. NCBI lineage: Bacteria > Pseudomonadati > Pseudomonadota > Alphaproteobacteria > Rhodobacterales > Roseobacteraceae > Ruegeria > Ruegeria sp. HKCCA5839. Next base: position 386,861 of record NZ_WQIE01000001.1, read on the forward strand.
ATTGGAAGATGAAAATAGAAGATCAAATTCAATCACTTAGCCCAAAGGAACGGAACAAATTGGTTCTGGCGTTGAAAAATGCCGGCCACCTAAATGTGCCTCTTTCAATAGTCGCGCATGTGGAAAGCAACAGGCCGTCGGAAGAAATTCTGAGTCAAGCTCGGGAAACGCTACCTGCTCATATGGTGCCAGATCGCATCGAGATCTGGGATGCGTTGCCCAAATTGCCGAACGGGAAAACCGACCGTGCTCAGCTGAAGGCCACTGTATCGGATCGTAAAGCACCTCCTGCAACCGCGCCTTGCGAAAGCCTGGAGACGCTACGAGGGATATGGTCGGAAATACTTGGGATAGAAGAGATATTTGATGACGATGATTTCTTTGAGCTCGGCGGCGACAGCCTTTTGTCGATCAGCGTGGTTTCAAAGGCGCGCTCCAGTGGCCTAAGCCTCATCCCGTCAGACCTTTTTGATTTTCCACAGCTAAAGGCACTTGCGGCACGTGTATCTGATCTTTCAGATGGGGCGGACTCAGAGGTGACAAATGGCACCATCCTCGCTTCGCAGTCTCAACAGGCAGGGCGGAAGACTTTCTTGTTGAATGCGAACCGGCGAATGCTGGATTTGTTGAACGAAAGTCTCCAAACGCCGCGTGATCTAAAGTTGATAACGCTTCATTGGGATGCTCTGGGCAGCGAATTGAACAAGCGGATCGAAAGCATCGGGGAAGAGTTCCTTTCGGTCATTATGCAAGAACAACCACAAGGCCCATATTCCATCGGTGGGTTTTCGATGGGAGCCGTCACCGCACATGAAGTCGCCAGACAATTGATGGCGATGGGCCACGAAGTAGACGATTTGGTACTGATTGACCCACCCGAAAACCCGGCATTGTTCCTGTCAACGCTCAGCAAGAACGATGGTTTTACACCCGCTCTGGATGAAAGGATCACCACTTCGAAATGGATCACCTGGATAGGCGTGCTTTCGGTTGGTCGCTTTTGTCGAATGCTGGGCGTGAACGTTCCAAAGTCACTTCGCGCGCGCTACATAAGGGCTAACTATTTTTGGGCTGCATCCAAATATGAAATACCTCGGATTGGGGTCGAACCTATTGTTGTGCGGCGGAAGAATGGAAATGCTGGCACGATCTGGGCACCAACTGACAAATCCAAAAAGATAATCGAGTTTCAATGCTCCCACCATGATTTCCATCGCAATGAAGACATTTTGCGGAAATGGACAGCGTCGTTGGCAGAAGAATTGGACATGTAAACCTCAGTCAATAACGCCTGAAATGCTAAGGCTTCTCTGGCTGCGAGCTAGTCGCCTTGAACGGTCTCGACCGCGTCAGCAAGGCTCTTGATCGACGCGTCCATCGATGTAACAAATGCTGACTGACCAGAGTTCCGCGCGAGCGGAGCAAAGACAACGTTCTGCAATCCCAATGACTGTGTTGCGGCAAGGGCTGCTTCTGGGGGTGTCGCCTCCCAGATCATCAGCTTGGCGCCGGTTTCGGCGATAAGATTTTCGAGGTCTGCCAACTCCTCCGCAGTTGGCATCGCACCGGCCTCCCACTCCAGAGACGTGACGGGCAAGGAATAGCGTCGGGCGAGATATTGATACCGCGGATGCGTCGCAATCATCTCGATGCCATCTAGTTCGCCTAAAGCAATTTGAGCCATTTGGTCCATTGCCATCAGTTCAGAGCGTAATTCTGCAAGCCTAGGTTCAACATCTTCTGCAGAAGCAAGATCACGCGCGACAACAGCGGCCGCAATCGCTTCCGCCTGCGCGATGGCCAGCGTGGGATCAAGCCAAGTGTAGGAAGCCAGCCCCTCATGCGAGTGTTCATCCCCGCTCCCGTGACTGTGCGTAATGCTCTCGGTCACAATGAACTGGTCTTCGATCGCTGCAGTGGTGTTTACCACGCGTGATCGAGGTAGTGACACCCGGTCGATCCAGGTTGCAAAGCCAGCTCCGTTCAAGAGGATCAGATCTGCTGACTGGATCTTGCTGATGTCGGTTATCGAAGGTCGCCAGAACGACGGATCAACGTTTTCCGGCACAGGAAAGGCCACGTCTGCCGTACCATCCAGCAGGCGCTCGGCGAAATATTGCAGCGCTTGATTGACCACGATGACCCGCGGGCGGTCTTGTGCCAACGCCGCATTCACTGAAATCATGATCATCGCAAACGCGAGAAACCTCTTCAAACTCCGCACCGAACTCAGCTCCCGCATTTCCGCGCGATGTCTTCGGGGGTCACGATCCAGTAATTGTCATGGTGGCCCGTATCAACTTCGATTAACAAACCCCCGGAATGATCGACGCTGTCGAGCGGAACCAACGCTGTTCCGTCACTTTCCAGTTGAAGCGTTTTCAGCAAATTGTTTTCGCCATCAAGGACGCGCACATCGCCCTTTTGGGTCACGCGCCCGTTGGAGAATTTCGCTTCGATGGTTACCGCTTCGCAATCGACCGAGGCAAAGACTACTAGCTGATGTGCTGCTGCTCCGACGGGAGCGGCGACCACCAGACTTGCAAAAGCGAGCGCCCGGATCACTGCCCTGTCCACTCTTCGAAGTGAACCCAAATCACAGCGCCAAGCTCAACCGCTTTTTCCTCACCCGAACCTTCTTCGGTCAATGTGTAATCAGCAGTATTAAGGGCCGCAAAACCCCACCAGCCATCTGACGGTGGTGCGTAGGTAAAGACACCGTTTGCGTCTGACTTAACCGTTTGTGTGATCATCAGCTCATCCGGAACCGTCGCACCAGCGCCGTCATTGAAGAACTCTACTTCAACTTCGGCATAGGGCACCGCTTCGCCATTCAGTTTGACGATCCCCTGAAAGACATTGTGTTCCCAAAGGCCAAAAGGTTTGGAAAGCGGCACGATCTCGGTTTTCAAACCAAGCTCAGTGTCCCAGCCTTCGTCATCGCCATAGGCCGTCACATAGGTTTTTGTGTAGTGGATGATGAAGGCGTCTTCGGCAGGTTCCCAATAGGGCTGCGGCTCCATTGCAAACACATAGGTTCCGGGGCGTTCCAAGCGATAGTCAAAGGTATAACCTTGCTCATCCATCACAGTTGCGTCTTGTAAGGTGCCGAGCAAATCGGTTGTTTTGCCTTTGTGCGTCACGTTGAAAGACACCGGTGTATCCAGGAACAAGCCTTCCAACTCGAACGGGTGGGCAAATCCGACCGAGAACGAAACGTTACGCCCGTCTTCCTGGCTGATCATCGGGTCGCTCGGAATAATCATTCCGTAATGTGCCAGCGCGGGCGTGGCAGCAATCAGCGTAGCAAGCGAAGCCTTAATTCGAAGTTGTTTCAAGAAAACTCCTGTCCACTAAGTACCAAGCGCAAGCAGCCAGCCAACCCAGGCCTCAGCGTTGCGCGAAACAATAGTTGCGCCAATAGCAGCAATACTTCCTGCGACTAACAATAGTGTAAAGGTCTCGGCTGCCAAGAGGCGCAGAACCATACCTTTTTGCGCGCCCAGTTTTACGGCAGTTGCTATTTCACGGGCACGCAAGCGGTAACTCAAGAATACCGCCAGACCGACGGCAGCGGCCGCAGCGATGGCGATAATTGCGGTGACCACATCCAAAAGCGATTTGATGCGAAAAATTCGATCCACAAGACCCTGGATAACGCCTGCGGGCTCGATCAGTTGGGTCGGAAGTTCGCTGTCGAGGTAACGACCTTTTAGGACTGTGCTTGAGCGCGTGTCATTCGGCACAACGATAACAGCGGACGCCGGAAAGTCGTCCTGACTGCCGTGGAAGTGAAAGCTCTCAATATTGTCTTCGGTGATCCGCTGGTATTGAACTACGGCCGCGTTGGCCAGCACCGACGATCCTGCTGCGACTTCATCAGCGGTCACGACGTTTTCATGACCGTGACCTATACCTTGTATGACCCAGGCGGTTTTTATGTCGACAAAGATCGCTTGGTCGTCAGGTGTATTGGTCGGCGCAAGAACCCCGACAATTGGCATTTCGAGAGGATAGACACCGTCAAGATCGAACAGGTTTTCAGGCGCAGAGACAAGTGTGTCGCCAACACCCTTGCCTAAGGTTTCCGCAACATCTGATCCGATGACCGCATCTCCCAAAACCGACAGCCCGCGACCTGAAGCCGTATCGAGATTGCGGAAATCGAAATAGTCGAGAGTGGTGCCCACGATCCGAAACCCGCCCGAAGAGAATGCTGTATGTACCGGGATCGGAACCCCAAGACCGCTATCCCAAACAGTTTCCACCTCACGCATCGCAACAGGGTCGGGGCGTTCTTCCGAGAAATAGAGCGCCGCCATCGTCAGGTCGAGTTGCGAGCCGCGACTGCCCAGCAGCAGAGGCGTTGCTTCGCCGCGCGCAAGCAATGCGCGTTCACTGGTTGATAACAGCGTCTGCGTCGCAATAGGGACAAACATGATGAGCGCGGCCACAAGAACCAATACAAGGCTGCGCGCCCAGTTGTAGCGAAGGTAGGAAAAGGCCAGATACAGCGCGTTCATACCTGTATCCCCTCGCGAAACTGCGCAAAATCTAGGACGCGCTCGAAGCGTGGCAGCAACTCGTGATCGTGGGTCACAGCAAGGACAGCGGCACCCGCTTCGGCGGCCTGTTCGAAAAGAAGATCAAGAATGCGCCCCTTGCTTTCTGGGTCAAGATTGCCAGTGGCCTCATCTGACAAGATCAGCTTGGGTTGTGTTACCAGCGCTCTGCAGATCGCAACCCGCTGCTGCTCGCCTTGGCTTAACGCCGAAGGATGACGATCAAGTTTGTCACCGATCCCGCAAGCGGTCGCAAGTTTCTCTGCCCTGTCTTTTGCTGCTACGTCCAGCGTCAGTGCGGGCGTTACCCGATAAGGGTAGAAGATATTCTGTCGAGCAGAAAGGTAGTCCAGAAGCGCAAAGTCCTGAAATACAAATCCAATCTGGCTTGCCCGAAAACGGCGGCGTTTGGCGTCCGACAGTCTTGACACCACCGTTCCCGCGACTTCGATTGTTCCACTTTCCGGCGACAAGATCCCGGCTATCAGGTTCAGCAGTGTCGTCTTACCGCTGCCACTTGGACCGACAACCGCCAGACGCTCACCATTTGCTAGCGAAAATTCCGGGATCCGCAGCCGGAACCCATCGGCGCTGTAACCAAACGTAAGGTTCTCGACCCTAACCATTAGTGCTCATCAGATGCAGGAAAGATTTCACCTGCTGTATCACGATCGACGTCCAACAACTCAAAATCTGTTATGCGCCATGCGCCCTCGACAGGCGATATTGTAAGGTCGGCGCTATAAGTGTTCCCACGAACATGAAGATGCTCTGAGTGCCCAACTGTTCCAATCACCTGCCAGGTCGAGCTTATAAGTAACGCAGTTTCGACGCGGTCAACTCTTGTATCCAAGAGGTTGATTTCGTGGATCGTTTGGTCTTGTTCTTCGATGCCGCCACCGGCCATTGCGCCAACTCTTTCAAGATACAGATATTCGAGGGCATCACCGTGTGTCACGCGCGCAAGCGTGTCGTAAATTTCGTCTTCCTGTTTTTTGTCGAACGCATCGTAAATCACAAGCAAGAGTGCTGGCGTCAAAGTGGAATAAAGCTCCTGTGCCATGTTTATCGTCATGGCAGGGGAGCCGGGTACCAAGTAGGGTGTGGCTTCCGCAGCTCGCTGTTCACGAGCCTGCGAAACCAGTATTACTGTGATAAACACTGCAAGGCCGCCGCCAAACATTCCAAAAAGCAAAAGGCGTTCGCGCACACTGGTCCCTACGATTTAGCACTAGTATCTCAGAAGAATTAATACAACTCCAATCGATTGCAAACCTTAAAGGGGGTGTTGATTTGCTACTCTCCGACACAGTGTGTTTACTAACTACTCACCAAATTAATAGAATTTACAGGCAATTAACGCAGTCAGAAGATCTGTCCTTTCTCGAGCCGATGGATTGGTCTCAAACCGATTATTGTGCGGTGGCAGAACGAAAATAAAGGCACGATCTGGGCACCTTCCGGTGGATGTAGAAAGATCATTGAGTTTCAGTGCTCTAACCATGATTTCTGCCGCAGCGAAGATGTTATTCAGAAAAGGACGACATCACTGGCAGAAGAGCTCGGTGGCCAGAATCCGATCTCGCGTCTCTGGGAATGGGTTTTCAGCTCAGAAGCGATTTTTAATCTTTGGCAAAGACTTGTTGATGAACCTCAATCACATTGCCTTCGGGATCGTGAAAGAACACTTGGCGCCACTCTTTCGCGAAAGTGGTTCCATAGTCTGAGTAGGGGATGTTGCGCCGATCCAGAATGCTGAGAAAGGTATCAAGATCATCTGTACGGAAGGCAATGTGCCCGCGTTCGACCGGGTTTATGACACGCTTATTCTTGAACGCGCCGCCAAAATCCCGTTCGGCAAGATGCATTTGCATGCTGCCTTCCGTAGCAAACCTGATCTTGCCGCTATAGCCAGCCTTTTCATTCGACTGGGTGCGTGGGAAATTCTCTTGTGGGATGTCCGCGAGGCCAAGCACATCAGTGTAGAAGTCATGCATCCGATCAACATCGTCGGCCACCAAGTTGATATGGTGAAATTCAAGTTTCATTGGCGGCCATCTTGCTTCGGGTTTTTCATCTTCTTCGGTTTTTTCGCATCACCTGTGCCAGGTTTGGAATATCGGTAGGTTGCCATTTAGAGCTTTGACAGCCTAACTTCTGCGAAAGAGCCAAAAAACAACAGATTCAGTCGTAAGAGCCCGGCAAATTCACTTTGATGAGGTAGTATCGTTGGGGAATGATGCGATGACCGATGTAAAGGTGGTGCCTGAAGAAATTCGGGACACGCTCCATCAAATTTTGGCGGAGATCTTACAGGCATCACCAAGCGAAACCGAAACCTTGGTCGCGCAGGGCATGGATTCCGTTGATGCAGAGAATTTGCTTGAATCGCTTCAGGAGCTAGGATTCGACATCGAGTATGAGTTCCTGCTCGGCGACGCGACATTCGAAAGCCTGCTGGAGAGACTGACCGTTTCCGACAGGGCTGATCCTGATCCAGTACCGATGGCAACGCCACAAGAGGGACCCGTGCCGTTGACAGGCACACAATCCATCTGGGCTGAGCTGGAAAAAGAGGGCTGGAAGGACTGGGCAAATATCAGCCTTTGCCTCTCTATCCCTGAGAAGCTTGTCCCTGCCACCTGGCTTCCTGCAATGGTCCAGGCATTAGCGGATCGGAACGAAGCGCTTCGCATGGTGCTTCTCCGACCCGAACAGCCGAACGATCCGCCACGCCAGATTGCTTTGCCCGAGTTTCAAATCCCTGTTGAAATGCGTGCCGCCCCCGTTCCTGATCAGTCGGTCACACGCGAAATTGAAGCTTTTGAAGGAACCCTTGTCTCGCCCTATGGGCCCTCGGCACGCGCACTGATTTTGCATTCGTCCGAAGGGCAGGATCGCCATTGGATCTGCTTAAGCATGCACCACGTGTTCTCAGACCGGATCAGCATGCAAAGCCTCGAGAAGCAGTTCAAGCAGATGCTGCTTGAAGGTCGACTGAAAGCTGACTCAGGCGGCGATGACAGCTTTACCACCTATGCAAACGCACGCGCCGAATTGGAGAGTGGTCCGAAAGCCGCCGCAAACCGAGACAAGTTAGAGCATCTGCTAGATGGCGCAGATATTCGCGCCGAACGGCCAGCGCCGAAGCTGTCCAACTCTCTTGGATTGTCGCTTGGAGACTTGCCGACAACTGGCGTCCTGCACGGTGCAGAGACTCATGCAGTAGAAGCCTGTGCGCAAAGGTTGGAAACCACAGTGCCACTTTTGCTGCACGCGCTTTCCAGTGCTCTGATCACGCGACTGACCACGGGTGCGGAGCACAGCCAAGACCGCCATCCGTTGCTTTGCCATGTCATTTCCAATCGACATCAGGTTCCGCAGCTCAAAAACATTGTCGGATGCCTTGATACCTCGGTACCTGTCGCACCGTTTCTGGGTGTTAGGGACACGCTGAAGGCCTATTGCGCAAGCACGCGTCACGCGTTCACCGAAGCAACAAAATTGATACCTGATCTTCCACGGGGATCTTGGTTGAATGCGCAGGACGGGGTGCCCAAGGGACCTGCGCTTATCGAAAGGGTTCCACATATCAATATCGTGCGTCGCCCACGGACTGAGAGCCCGGATATGGCAGCCCTTGATGTGAGAGAGCATACGGTGCGTCGCGCACAAAAGCCACGCTGGGGGCTTTTGCTTCGGGCTGAACTACCGCCCTCAGAAAAGTATGGCGCAAGCTTGTATTCTGAAACAGTTCAGGAAACGGGGCTGCGTCTCAGCGCCTTTTCCGAAGATCGTGATCAGGCCATTGCGGCGCATTATTGCCTGACGCAGTGCCTGCGATCCCTTATCGCGCTTACGCCCTCTGAACTGGAACAGCTGAGTGTTCACGAGCTTGTCGAACGTGTCGTCGAGAACGCCAGATTTGCATCGCAGCAAGTCGCAAAGGCTGCGGCTTTGGTTGCCGATGCACCAACGCACCAGCCGTTCATTTACGAGAAACTTATCGCGCGGCAACGGCGATGGTACGTTCATGATGACAAGCTGAGGCTCGTGCGGGATCAGGACAATCGATTTGTGGGAACCGCTGCCAACCCGTTTCCCTTTACGCAACTCGATAAGTTGAAAGAGCGCTCATATCTTGAGTCACTCGGCGTTCCACTGCCAAACCTATTGCACGTTCTTCCAAAGGCTGATCTTGCTGAAACGCTGCCACGTATTGCGCCGGAGCTGCCGTGCCGGTTCGTTCTGAAACCCGTCGGTGCGGGCCATTCGTTTGGCGTAACCGTGGTGCGTGATGGTCTGGATTTAACGCGAAATGGCTCTCCATTTGATGTGCAGCGTGTGACTGCCGAACTGTCTGCGATGGCCGCGCAGGGAAGCTGTACCCACGAGGGCAAGGTTTACCCGTTCAACTTCTCAGCCTTCCTGATCGAGGAACTGGTGGAAGACGCCTGCGGGTTCGATACTCCAACGGACTACAAAATCTTTATGATCGGGTCCGAGCTTTTGTGGATCCAGTTGCACTTCAAACAAGGTGGTCACACTTGGGTGGCGTTTCTGGATGAGAACTTCCAGCTATTGGCTGAACCTGCGTGGGATCCGCGTACATGTTGGCGGACGCATCGTGCCCTGGTTTGTATGGATCAGAAAATGGCGGATGCGCGCCGTCCGGAATGTTTGGATGACATCTTGGTCGAGTCCAGACGCCTTGCAGATCGTATGAGAATATTTGTGCGGTTGGATTGGTATGCGGATGCAAGGCGTGGCCCCTTGATGGGTGAAATCACCACCTTCCCGCATATGCTCCAGCCGCGGACATTCTACACGGCATGGGCCAATTATCGGGTGCGTCGCCTTTGGCAGGAACCTGATGGTGTTGCGCCTGAAACCGCATATGGCGATGCGGTGGTGGGTCGAACCAAGGCGGTTCTGAATGGCGCGCCAGACCAGCCCCTAGGTGTGTCAGCGTTTTTGCCCGATACTGATCGGTGGCTTTGGGCCAAGGGCGACAACATCAGTTTCACCGACCTCAGAGACTATGTGGACAAGTTTGACCTGACACCTTGGGGGGTCGCCGCCGGTGCGCGTGTGGCCTTGGTGCTTCCGAATGGAACCACACTTGCCGGTGCGCTGCTGGCCGTGATGAACCGGTATGTTGCTGTCCCGCTGGGGGCCGATGCGCCAGCGGAGTTCCTTGCGACCCAGCTTGCCAACATGGAGGTTGAGGCGGCTCTAGTGCTTGCGGATACGGACGAGGCTGCTCAGTTGCGACTCGTGGCCAAGCAAATCCCGCACCTTCTTATCATTGAGCTGGGAAATCAGCCTGGTGTGGCTTTGCCTGTGCCTAGTGGCAAACCAAGTGAGGATCTGAGCGCGCCGGCACCGTTGCGCTTGGCGTCAGAGCCCGTCCTGTTGCTGTTGACTTCGGGAACCAGCGGGGCGCAGAAGACCGTTACGTTCAGCCTGGAAAAACTCATGCGTGCGGGCGCATTGATCGCCCAGTCTCTGGATCTTGCGCCGCATGAAACAGGGTTGTCCGTTTTGCCGCTGCACCATGTCGGTGGAATTTCCTGCAATCTAGTGGCGCCGCTTTTGTCTGGTGCCTCGATGCGGTTTATGACTGGCTTTGATCCTCGCCGCTTTTTCGAAGAACTCGACGATCCGGATGGCATCAGTTGGGTTTATATGGTCCCAACGCTGTGGAACCAGGTTTTGGCCTATGCGTCTGAACATCCAGAGCTGTCACAAAACAAACCATGGCCAAAGTTGCGTGCGCTCCGTAATGCAGGGGCAGATTTGCCCCATGAGATGGCCGAAGACCTTTCAGCTCTTTTTGGTGACAACGTGCACGTCCTACCCACCTACGGAATGACCGAGGCAATGCCGATTGCCGCCCCGCCGCCGAGTTACCGACTTGAGAAACCGGGCACCGTTGGCCCGGTCCTGCCCGATATGGAAGTCGAAATCGTAGATACCACCGCTGGCGCGCCGGACACCGTTCTTGAACCTGGTGAAATCGGTGAGATTACAGTGCGTGGGCCGAACGTGATCGACGGTTACGAAAATGAGGATCAGGCGCAAGACCACCCTTTTACCGAGAGGGGCTTTTTCCGCACCGGCGATCTTGGGGAGCTCGCCGCGGATGGCTCAGGTTGGCTGAGCGTAAAAGGGCGGCTCAAGGAAGCCATAAACAGGGGTGGGAAAACAATATCTCCGTTGGAAATCGAAGCCACATTGCGGCGTTTTCCGGATTGGGCAGATATGAACGCCTCTTCTTCGCTTATGGTATTTCCGAGGGCACACAGTCTGCTGGGCGAAGATGTGGCGCTCGCGGTGACGGACGACTTCGGCGATGTCGATCTCAAAACATTGAATGCGTGGGCAGCGAAGCAGCTGCCGCTCAACATGCTTCCGCAAACTCTTGTTTACGTCCAAGAGCTCCCGATGTCCGCGGCAGGTAAGCCGCTTAGAATGCGGCTATCACAGCAACTGAATGCTGTATGCGCACCTGCGGAAGCGGGGCAGTTGGAGACTTACGAATTGGGTAAGGACGGTCCAGTTTTGCGCGAACGCACCAGTGCGCAGTCAGTGCCAGACCCACAGATGGCTGCCGATGGCCCTATCTCGATCGAAAACGTCATCGACGTGATCCAACCTTATTTGCGCGCCAATGTGACGGTCACCGATGACACACACCTTGGTGATGTTGGTGTCAACTCTCTTGCTGCGTTGGAAATGGTGCTGGCGCTCAATGACCGTTTTGGCGCCAACCTGCCCACATGGGCAGTCAGTGATCACCCGACACCTCGTGCACTGTTGGCACAGCTCAACCCGCAAGCCATTTCCGGTCAAACTGTTCTGCCCACGCTTTCACAGCACGCAAAGCGACCTCAGTCTTCAGACGGTGTCCGACGCGTCTTGTTCTTGCATGGCGAAGCGTCGGATGCCGATCTGGCCGAACGTAGCTTGCGAGCGACGTTCTGGGTCGACGGGCTTCGGGGCAAAATTGAATTCGTTTTCCTGGATGCGCCGCACCAGTGCTCTCCGAAACCCAACTTTCACGGGGCGGCTGTCGCCGCTGGCCTTTATACCAAGCCGATGTACCGAAGCTGGGGCGGTATCGATGCAACGCGGCTGAACGAAAGCCTGGAGGTGGTGATGCGGGCCTTGGACGAGCTTGGGCCAATCCATGGTATCGCCGGTGTGTGCGATGGGGCTTTGGTTGCCGCCCTTGTTGCAGCCAGGCACCCCGAGCTTGGGGTCTTTATGAATTTCGCGTCTGGTCCTGTGTCAGAAAGCGCAGCGCAGCACGACTGGAAAGTCGAGACGCCAACGCTTCATTTGATTTCACCGCAAGACAGCCTGCACACCCTTGGCCAGTTGATGGAAGTCCCATCGCGGTGCGACCGCGCGGTCATTTTACAGCACTCGTATGGCCATGCCCTGCCGCCGCTAAAGGGTGAGCTGAAGGGTGAAATAGAAGAAGCCATCGATCTTATCTTCGGGCAGTTATCGCGCGATCCGGCAGCGGATCCGTTCGCGCGGCCGCCCTGCCAACCATCAGCAGAAATTTCTGTTGAAGCCAAGCTGCCCTCCGAATTCCAGTCCGAACAGAACGTCGCCGACCCCGAAACCAGAGTTCACGTCAAAGAGGCAATGGAAAAGATCTTGGGTCACGACGATTTCGGACCGTCTGATGACTTCTTTGAAAAGGGTGGCAACTCGCTTTCGGCCATGGAGCTATCGCTGACGCTTGAGCAGACACTTGGCATCAAGCTTCCTTTGGAACTTTTCGCTTTGGAAAGTGCGTCGGTTGACCGTTTGGCACAGTCCATCGAACACTACAGAGCGAACAGCCCACAGGTGGCGCTTGTCCCGATGAACTCTTCAAACGCCGAACCTGTAGTCTATGCGCTGCCGACACTCGGTGGGCATTTGTCAGACTATTTGGCATTCAGCGATGCTATTGGCCCATATGCACAGCTTGTTGGCATTCGCTACGGTAAGCTGCTGTCGAACGCGCCGACCGAGCGCATTACGCTGGATGAAATGGCTCAAAGTGCTGCTGAAGTCGTTCTAAATCAGCCGCATAGAGGTCCTGTTTACCTCGTCGGTTTTTCCATTGCAGGCATCTTTGCCTATGAAACGGCGCGCACGCTCATGGCAGCTGGTCAGCCTGTTACCTTGCTTTTGATCGATGCAGAGCCCGTGGTTGAAAGAGGTTTGCGGTTCAAGGTGAAACAAGCGCTTCGACGGACACCGGTTCAACTGTTGCGCAAGCCATTTCGCAACCCGCATCTTCGGATTGTAAATCATGATTTGAGAAGCCAGTTGGTTGAGTGGAAGCCACACCCCATCGATCTGAAAACCGTTCTGTTTTGCGCCGAAGACGGGCCAATCAAATCCGCAGGCGTTTCCATCTGGACAGAGGCCGTCGGCGGACAGCTTGTCCTTAAAATCATGCAAGGTGGTCACACCGGAATTTGGTCGGCGGATATCGCTCAGGGTGTTGCCAATAGTCTCGCAAATGAATTTGATTGGACAGCTTCATGAATGAAGCCTCTGGTCCGGATATTTCGTGGACTGATTGGCTGTCGGGCTGCTTTATGATTTCTGCAAACTATGCGGAAATTTTTTGCCGCCCCAAAAGTCTGAGAACTGTATTTCGACCAAATCGCAAAACGGGGTAAAGCACACGGCTCATAGTCGGCGATCGAAACACCAACGCATTTAGGCGATTGAACAGGCCGCTTCTGGTCGACAGTAGCGCCAATCGATGAATACATTCAGCGCCATGATAATAGTCACCGTTAAACAAAAGAACCATACCGTCGTCCAGATCAAGGCCCTTGGCCAAGATCTGTTCAACGACATCGCCACCATTCCGTGCGTCTACTAGATTGACAGGTCCGATCGCCTCTTTGAGCCGCACCATCGCAACATAGCGCGAGCAGAATGGGCAATCTCCATCGTAGATCAAGACCGTTTCATCAGTCACAGCGGAATCTCGACTTTTCCAGCGTCTTCACGGCGAATCTCCTGTATGGTTTCACCATTAAACCACGTCGTTACACCGATTATCTGAACTTCGCGGATCGGCTCCTGCGCAACATAGACCGGAAGTTCATCTGACCAAGGGTATGTCCAGAATTGAGGTGGCGGTTGCAATGCGCTCCACCATGGTTTGCACATGCAGCCGTCATTCCAGTTAGCAATGTATTCGCGCAGTAAATCGTGAAAAATCTCGATGCGTTCCTCGTTCCCTGGTTTTTCGGCGGCACGTTCTGTTTCGATGGCAAAAATCTCCTTGGGCGTTTTGGCGTCTTGAACGGCACGCGCGACGTCAAGATCACTGCTGGCACCATAGGGCCCTGCCAAAGTTGCGCGGTCCGGATACAGATAACCGAAGAACGAGAACTTCATGTTATCGTCGTAAGGCTGGAAAAATTTGGGCGAAAGCTGATACATCTGCCCGCTTTGACCCACAGCGTAGAACCGAGTCACGTATGACATACCAGTATCAAACCATGCCAATCGTGAAGGATCGCTCCATATCGGTGTCAGTATGATCAGCGGGATCGATACTATGGTGGCCCACAACGAATAGGGCGAGGTTTCAGGTAATCTGACGTGCTGTAAAAGCAGGTAGACGAACAAAATGTCCATCACTATCCAGGTCCAGAATAAGAAGCCAAAAAGCACGAATACGCCGAAGTGGAATAGAATTGCGGCCGCAATCAGAAGCAATGTCGCCCACCGATTGACAACCATTAACAGGAAGCCCAGTTCAAATAACAACACGAACCAGATCATTAGCCAGCTAAAGTGCCCCAGGTAACCTGCAAAACTGGTCACGGTCTGTACCGGAAGCCAGTTTGTGAAACCATGTCCGTACGCGCTGTAAACCGCATTTTGCACATGCGCAAATTGCGTCCAATCCAGCATGAACTTCCCGTAGCCCGGATACCAATACCGACCGGCGATCAGGCACGCGAGCAGCAATAGTGCGTCTTTGCGCCGAATGGGCAATCCCGCGCCTCGCAAAACTTGCCAGACCACGATCAGACAGACACCTTCAAGTAGCAAAAGTTTGTGTGGTAATACAGGTCCACCAATTGCAGGCACCGATATTTGATGTGCCAGCGCGTAGGCTAGCACGACAAATGGCAGAAGAAAAATGGGCCACCTGTATGACGCGACCAGGAATGCCAGGATCAGCAATCTATCGAAGATATAGGTCTGCCCGTGCGCATGGTTCGGCCCCAAAGTCACCAGCCACCAGGCCAGCATTCCGGCAACACCGATAGAAAACACCCGCCACCCAGACTCTAGCTGTTCTTCGGACCATGGGCGCCTTATCGGTTTGAATAAAATTACCAGCGCAAACAACGAAACTGCACCGATTGTGGCCACCCAACTTGAGGTTAGAAATGCAAGGGCAACAGAGACGCTCTTGTATTGCGCGGTCGTCAACGGAGTCGTGTGGTCAAGCCATTGATCCAGAAAAACGAAAGCTGCGAGCAACGAAAGAAGCCGTGCACCAAGTCCGATGGGTTCTGAGTCGAGTGTCTTCACCTAGCGCCTAAACCTCTGCTAACAGAATTCCACACTAAGATGCTTGAGCCTCAAAGCAAATCCTCAATTCCCTAACTGGATCTGTTGCAAGATTTGACCTCAGCCTCCGATCTCATCTAATCCTAGTTGGATTTAACGTGACATTTTCAGTGTGCCTTTGAGAGCGAACGGTTGTCATTAACGCCAAAGTTAATTTGTGCTAAAAATTGCGTTGCAGATTGCGCCAAGGTTTCAATCTAAACCATTTCGTCTAGCTGGAACCGTTTACTCACAGTTTCACGAAGTGTTCTTTCTATGTTTCTGTGAGTAAAACCGGCTAAGCTTTTGAAATAATTCAAGGTCGATAGAATTCAAAATCCCCCGCCTTCACGGGCGTCAGAGTTCGAGTCTCTCCTTGGGCACCAAATTTTCCGCAAGATATCGAAAATGATTCACTTCTCTTGATCGGCTTTTGTGCCCCTGATTTGTCCCAAACTCAGCCGCCTCGGAACGCTTTGATCTCCTGAATGATTTCGTCAAGAGAGCCGACGGATTGCTCGATGACCCAAATAACAGCGCTTTGAAGTACGCTATATCCCCCGGAAATCTCCGTGTTGAGCGTGTTCAGGTGCCGCTCCATTTCCGTCTTGGCTTCTGCCGAAAAAATCTCACCGTACGCCTCAAGATAATCTGAAATCGAAGCGCTGAGCGTTGTCAGTTCAGTATGCAGCGACTTGGCGGAAACGCTCAGTGCGTCGCTGCGAACTGCCACGTCTATGTTGCGCGAAGCCGACTTGATTTGCTGGTGCAAAGCATCGGTGTCGTTGTCGAAACGACCACCCGGACTCCAGATCGAGCCGCACTGCGGATCATCCAGGCAGTCGAAGGCACTTCTGACGTCACTGGCGATGTTGGTTTCGGTCGCGTTTTCAAATCGGATCGCATCGCGCGCCCTGGGGCGAGCGTCAAAGTCGTTTTTTCTATCCCTGTCAGCACCCGATCTTCTTTTTCGCGCGTCCGGATAATGCTCGGTGCTTGCCCGATTGGCGCTGACTTGAAATGTATCGCCGGGACTCGAGTCCGCCTGCAATGGCTGAGGAAAGAATTGAATAAAAAAGCCAAGCAGATTGGCAGCGAGAATCGTACGAAGGATCAATCCACATGCCTCCTATAAAGCGTGTATCTGACCTTCTTTGCACGATTAACGGGAGCATCAAAGACCTCGGTGAACATGCACAGCGGTTAGCGTAGACGCATTTGCGAGACACCCCTCATGCAGGTTCCAAAGGTTCAGCCCCAGTAACCCAGCGCTGGAGCCCTTTGTCAGAACGGGCAATGGCGCAATTGACGGGGAAAATGGTCGTCTCGGCGTCAAATCTGAGCCCGAGCGGTGTTTGCGTTGGCTCTGGCCTTGACAAGCGGTATCCCAGAATGAAACGTCTCAGGAGTTGGGAGACTATCGAAAAATCAGACCTATTCCTGTCATAGCACGGGCCGAAGGTGATATTTGTAACCTCAAACCCTGAGGTTGCCTGGTCTCCCGCGAACAAAAAAATGTTGGGAGTTCGAACATGAAAAACAGCAGCAAGCTTAGCCTCGGCGCATTTGTGACCGCTGCGATGATGGCGCCTGCGGCCTATGCCGAAGAGTTCATCACCATTGGTACCGGTGGTGTGACGGGCGTGTATTACCCGACCGGTGGTGCGATTTGCCGCTTGGTCAACAAGGGCCGCAAAGAACATGGCGTTCGGTGCTCGGTCGAATCGACAGGTGGGTCGGTCTATAACATCAACACCATTCGCGAAGGCGAACTGGAATTCGGTGTCGCCCAGTCCGACTGGCAGTACCACGCATATAACGGGACATCCAAGTTCGAAGAGGCCGGCCCGTTCGAGAATCTGCGCGCCGTCTTCTCGGTGCATCCCGAGCCTTTCACCGTTGTGGCCCGCGCGGATGCCGGGATCACCAATTTCGAGGACCTGAAAGGCAAGCGCGTCAATATCGGCAACCCCGGTTCCGGTCAGCGTGGCACAATGGAAGTGCTGCTGAGCGAGATGGGCTGGACAACCGATGATTTCGAACTGGCCACCGAGCTGAAAGCGGCGGAACAGTCCGCAGCGCTTTGCGACAACCAGATCGACGCGATGGTCTATACTGTAGGTCACCCCTCGGGTTCGATCCAGGAAGCCACCACCGCTTGTGACTCGGTTCTGGTGAACGTGGGCGGCGACGCTGTGAACAAGCTGGTCGACGACAACTCGTTCTACCGCACCGCGACCATTCCGGGCGGCATGTATCGCGGGTCGGATGGAGACACCCAGACCTTTGGTGTCGGCGCGACCTTCGTGACCTCGGCGGACGTGTCGGAAGACGCCGTTTATGCGGTGGTCAGCTCGGTTTTTGAGAACTTCGACGACTTCAAAAAGCTGCACCCGGCCTTCGCCAACCTCAAGCCCGAAGAAATGATTGCAGACGGCCTGTCGGCCCCGCTGCACCCCGGTGCCGAGAAGTACTACAAAGAAAAAGGCTGGGTTCAGTAAGCCAGTTCAAGACAGGGTGCCCATGGGCGCCCTGTCACCCAAGATACCCGTGACCAAAACGGGCAAGACGGTAGGCCACAAAAACCGGCCACGACGGGGAGACATGTCATGAGTTCCGACACACAATCCAACCGCCCGCTATCCGAAGAAGAGCTGCAGGATCTTGTTGCCTCTTCCGATGCAGGCGGGCGCAATCCGGTCGGCAATGTCGGGATATTCCTGGCCATTGTTGCGGCGGTCTGGTCGATCTTTCAGGTCACCTTGGCCTCGCCGCTGGCCAACTATGTGCTGCCCGGCAGTGTCGTGAACAACTCCCGTCAGTTCCATCTGGCCTTTGCCATGTTTTTGGCCTTTGCGGCCTATCCAGCCCTGAAATCCAGCCCGCGCGACTATATCCCGGTGCAGGATTGGATCATGGGGGTCTTGGGCGCCTTTGTCGCGCTTTATGGGTATTTCTTCTATCAGAAGATCGTGGATGCCGGCGGACTGGCCGATGACACTGACAAATGGGTCGCTCTGGTCGGGTTGTTGTTGCTGTTCGAGGCCGCGCGCCGCGCACTTGGGCCTGCGATGGCGATCATCGCTACGATCTTTCTGGCCTATGTTTTCTTCGGATCATCTGAATGGGTGCCCGAAGTTATCCGCTGGAAGGGCGCCAGCCTGAAAAAGGCGATGAGCCATATGTGGATCACGTCCGAGGGCGTGTTTGGCATTGCCCTGGGCGTCTCTACCAAATTCGTGTTCCTGTTTGTGCTGTTCGGAGCTTTGCTCGATAAGGCCGGGGCTGGGAATTACTTTATCAAGATGGCCTTTGGCGCGCTGGGTCACCTGCGGGGCGGTCCTGCAAAAGCCGCTGTTGTGGGCTCTGCCGCCACTGGCCTGATTTCGGGCTCTTCCATTGCGAACGTGGTGACAACCGGCACCTTTACCATTCCGCTGATGAAACGCGTGGGGTTCAGCAGTGAGCAGGCGGGCTCGGTCGAGGTCGCCTCGTCGGTGAACGGTCAGATCATGCCCCCGGTGATGGGGGCTGCGGCCTTCCTGATGGTGGAATATGTAGGTATCTCCTATGTCGAGGTCATCACCCACGCCTTCCTGCCCGCTGCGATTTCCTACATCGCGCTGGTCTATATCGTGCATCTGGAAGCGGTGAAGCGGAATATGCCCACGCTGGGCGACCGCGACGTGCATCTGGCGCGCACGATTGTGGGTATGCTGTCCTTCTTCCTGGTCTTTGCCGGGCTCTGCTATGGATCGCAATTCCCGGTCGAAGCGATCACAGCCTGGCAACCCAGCATGGCAGGTCTGATCATGTCGCTGATCGTTGTGGCGATCTATGTCGTGCTGCTGAGGATGGCAGCGACCGTTCCTGATCTGGAACCCGACGATCCAAACGCCAAGCAAGTGACCTTGCCTGTGATTGCCGAGATTTATAAGGCCGGTCTGCACTATCTGCTGCCGATCATTGTGCTCGTCTATTTCCTGATGATCGAACAGAAATCACCTGGCCTGTCTGCCTTCTGGGCCACGGCGCTGCTGTTTGTGATCTTGCTGACCCAAAAGCCGTTGAAGGCGATGTTCCGGGGACAAAGCAACCTCTATAACACCTTCATCGAGGGTGTTGCCGATCTGTGGCAGGGCCTGATCGACGGTGCCCGCAACATGATCGGGATCGCCTTGGCGACCGCCACGGCGGGCGTGATCGTAGGTACCGTGACCCTGACCGGCGTGGGGCAAGTGATGGCCGATCTGGTTGAGTTCCTGTCGGGCGGCAACCTGATCCTGATGCTGATCATGGTCGGTATCCTCAGCCTGATCCTCGGTATGGGCCTGCCGACCACGGCGAACTACATCGTCGTCAGTTCGCTTATGGCCGGGGTTGTGGTCGAGTTGGGCGCGCAGAGCGGGCTGATCGTGCCGCTGATCGCGGTGCACCTGTTTGTGTTCTACTTCGGCATCATGGCGGATGTGACCCCGCCTGTGGGTCTTGCGAGCTTTGCCGCCGCAGCCGTATCTGGCGGGGACGCGATTAAGACGGGCTTTACCGCGTTCTTCTACAGCCTGCGCACCGTCGCATTGCCTTTCGTGTTCATCTTTAACACCGATCTGTTGCTGATCGATGTGACTTGGGTCGAGGGGATAATTGTCGCCATTTCCGCTACTATTGCGATCCTTGTCTTCACGGCGGGAACAATGGGGTATTTTGTGACTCACAGCCGCATCTACGAAAGCGTCGCGCTGATCCTTGTGGCCTTTGCCCTGTTCCGGCCCGACTACTTCATGAACCGGATCGCTCCGCCCTTTGTGTCCGTTGAACCGGCGGCGCTGGAGGAAACCGTGGGCAACGCGGCTCCGGGAACGGAATTACGACTTGTCGTGGCCGGGCCTGATTTCGACACGCTCGAGATGGTGGACACCACTGTTGTGGTCACTGTCGGTGAAGAAGACGGAGGCGCGGCACGCGTCGAAGCAATGGGCCTGTTGCCGATTGCCGAGGATGGCCTGGTCAAACTGGATGAGCCGCTCTTTGGAACGCCTGTGGCGGACGAACTGGGTATCTTTGACTATTACGGTGATGACGCAGTGCGCATAACCTCGGTCAGTTTGCCGACCAGCCAGCCGCCGAAACAGCTGGTCTTTATCCCCGCACTGCTTCTTCTGGGGTTCATCGCATTCCTGCAACGCGGCCGCGCCGCCAGACAAGAGGTGCTCGCATGATCAAATCTGTACTTTGCGCCGTCGATATCAGCAATGGAACGCTGGATTCCCAAGTGCTGACAACTGCAGCCGCGATGGCCGATCAGAACGCGGCACAATTGGACGTGGTAACGGTTTTACCGGATTTCGGCGAAAGCTGGGTGTCGGGCTTTTTTGAAGCGGATTTCCATGAAAAAGCCGTGGACGAGGCGCATGACAAGCTGGTTGAGCTGTGCACAAACGTATTGGGCGAGGCGCGCAATGATACGATCCGCCACGTGGTTGGCACTGGAACGGCCTATCAAGAGATCCTGAAAACCGCCAAAAGTGCGGGCAGTGATCTGATCGTGATCGGAGCCCATAAGCCGGACCTGAAAGACTATCTTCTGGGTCCGAATGCAGCGCGTGTCGTGCGGCACTCGGACGCCTCGGTTTATGTGGTGCGCTAAGCTTAGGCGACCAAGCCCAGATCGCGCAGATATTCAAAGCCCGGGATGACATCGGCGCTGTTCTTCAGCTCCAGCACCAACCGGGCGATTGGCGCGCTTTCAGCCAATGCCGCAAAGACCGCATGCCAATTCACCGTTCCCTGACCAGGCGCCCAGTGCCGGTCGGCAAAGCCGTCAGCATCCTGAATATGAACATGGGCCAGCTTTGCCCCGGCCACGCGGACGTAGTAATCCACCGGAGGCGCACCCGTCGCACCATGGGCGTAATGCGCATGACCGGTATCGAGTGACGCGCGTACATGATCGACGTCGAAACTGTCGGCCAGCGTGATCCGGTCCATAGGGTTCTTGTCCTCGATATTCTCGATCACAAGCTCAACACCCAAAGCACCGGCGCGGGCGACAACAGGGATCAGAGTGTCGTGTGCACGTTTTAACTTTTCGGCGCGCGCCTTGATATCAGCGTCGAGGTTGTAGGCGCTCCAGGTCGAATAGGGCGAGTGCATGACCATCTGCGTAGCGCTCAAGGCAGCCGCTGCATCCAGCCCTTGATCCAGACGCTTCTGCACGATCATCCGCACCTCGGGGTCGCGGCAATCCAGCGGCAGGTCATAGAAAGGCCCGTGGATCCCAAGCCGTCCGGAATAGCCGATCAACTGGGATTTGGCTGTGGCGACCAGATCCAGCGCCGCGTCGCCCAGGTTCTCGGCAAAGATGAAATCCTGAATTTCAAGATCCCGTTGCCCGTCGATCAGCCAGTCGCGATGGGCGGGCAGATCAGAGACCATCAGGGCAGCGCCCAGTTTCAATTCCGTCATGTGGCAAACCTTCTTACGTTTGCCTCTGGCCTAACGGTGCTGTGTGACAGTCTGACGACAGGGGGTCAGTACCCCGTCATCTCAAGATAACCGCGTCCCGCATGGCTGCCGGACACGCGCACCGGGCCTTCCCAGTATTCAAATCGTGTACCCATCCAAGCCTGAGGGTTCATCGCTGCGACCTCGACATCAATGCCGCGCGCGGGCAGGGTGACGCGCCAGCGGGTTGGAACGTTGCGACCTGCCACCTCATCCGTGTCCAGCTCTTCGAACTGCGCGGCCCCGTCGGGCAAAGTAGTGGTTGTGCCATCGGGATAGATCCATGTGGTCGCCGTGAAATCACCGCGTCCGCCGCGCAGGCGGAAGGCCATCAGCTTGTGACCATCGTTGAAGCTGAGTGAGAACCAATCCCATCCGCTTTGGTCCGAGGCCAAGGGCTGCGACGACCACTCGCGATCCAGCCAGGCATTGCCCGTGACCGTGACGTCGCCCGAAGGCAGGCGCAAAACGCCCTGAACATCGTAGGACGGTTGCGAGTAATAGTGGCTGGCCTGACCATCCGCAGATTTGACCGAATAGCCCTTTTGGCCGTGAAACACCAAAGGCCCGGTGGCCGACAGTTGCAGGTCATAGCTGAAAGTGTCGCTGTTGGCCGAGAGCTCCAGTTGGTCGAAATTGTCGCCTCTCATGTACCATTCATCGATCCAGGCCTCGAAGGGCTGAGCTGTGACACCGGCCTGTCCGATGCCACCGCGCGACAGGCGCTCGTCAAAGAAGTGCTGATCGGGGGTGGTGACCGCAGCGTGGCCCATCCAGATTTGCGGGCTTTGCCATCCTTCCTGTTCCTCTGGCTTGAGCGCTGAGCGAAATAAGGTCCATTGCACGCCATAGTCTTGTCCGTCTGCTCCGGTCAGATTCGCGGTCAGATACCACCATTCAATGCGGAAGCTGGGATGGGGGCCATGGTCGCGCGGGAATGAGAACACGTAATCGGGGTCGGGCGTGTCGAACCCCTCGGCCGAGCCGCCCAGCCCGGCATATCCTTGCGCCCATGTGGCGACAGGTAGCCACAGGGCCAAAAGGAACACCCTAACGCTCATTGGCAAAAACCCGCAGCAAATCGACAGGCGGCAGGCGCATTAGGCGCAGGGCGGGCAGGGCAGCAGCCAAAGCCGCTGCGACCAAGGTCAGCGCGAACAGACGCAGCCAGTCGCCGGGAAACAGGAACATCGGCAGACGCCAGCCAAAGGCTTGCACATTGATGACGGCCAGCAAGACCCAGGCCAGGATCAGCCCCAAAGGCAACGCCAGAATTGCGGTAAGCGCGGCCAGCAACAAGCTGCGCAGCAGCTCCAGCCCTGCCAAGTGCCGTCGTGTCAGGCCCAGGGCCCAAACCGGGGCAACCTGCGGCAACCGCTGGGTCCACAAGGTGAGCAGGCTGGTGAGGATTGCAAAGCCGGCCACGCCAAGCGTCAGCACGTTCAGGGCCGAGGTGACGACAAAGGTTTTTTCAAAGATCGCCACGGATTGCGCCTTGAGAGCGTGTTGCCGGATCACCGCTTGCGTTGGCAGATCAAATTGGTCGCGAAGTTTTTGTGCCATCTCTGCGGCGCGGACCTCGGGCAGGCGGATGCCAAAGCGCAAGGCGGGCGGCGTATCCGGTGCCAGCACGTCCAGTTGCCGCATCGAAACGATAGCCTGCCCGGTCGGGTTGCCATAGTCGGAATAAACCCCCGCAATCACGCGCGACTGCGACGGTGTCAGATGCAAGGTGTCCCCCGGCCAAAGATCTGCGCGGCGGGCCAGCTGTTCATTTATCAGGATGGCGTCTCCTTGCATTACCTTGTCCCAAGCGTCCAGGCTACGGGCGATCAGTGGCCATTTTTCGCGATAGGTCTGATCATCCACGACACCGTAGAGAAACAGCGGCCCGGTCTCATGGCTGAGTTCTGTGTTTCGGATGGGCAGGATCGCGTCGACCTGCGGGTTCAGCCAATCGGTGATCAACGCGGCCTGTTCGGCATCTTCGGCGCTGAAATACAGCTCGGATGTCAGGCGTTGGTCCAGCCATCCCAGAAAGGTCAGGCGAAAGCTTGAAACCATCGTGCCCACACCGATATTGGCAGCCAAAGCCAGCAACAGCGCCATCAGTGCCAGCGACAATCCGGGCAATTGCGCGCGCATGTCGGCCCAGACCCAGGTCGAGATCGGGCCTTTGGCGCGTCGTCCCAGAACCGCCAACAGTGCCGACAGGGCCAATGGCAGCAACAGCGCCGCACCGGTCAGCAGAGCGCCGAGCATCGCAAAACCTGCCAGCAACCCCTGTGCGCTGAGATAGATCAGCCCGGCGGCAACCAACAGCAGAAGCCCGACACCGCCCATCACACGATGCGCGGCTGCGTTGCCCCAGGCCTGCAAGCCCGCGCCTGACAGCAATGGCATCTGCGACAGTTTCCACAAAGCGTGACCCGACGCGGCCAGAGTACCGCCGACCGCCATCCCCAGACCGCTGGCCACCCACGCAGGACGCAACGAAAGCTGGCCTTCGACCGGAGCACCGTAAAGCCCGCGCAGGGTGGCGGCGACATCGGGCAGCAAGGCTCCGGCCAGAAAGAACCCGATCAGCAGACCGATGAGACCTCCGACAAGGGCCAGCAACACCAGTTCGGTCAGGATCATCCAGATCAGTCGGCGCATCGGCACGCCCAAGGCCCGGAGGGTGCGGATGATCCCGCGGCGCTGCGCAAAAGCCAGACCGACAGTGCCGTGCACGATGAACAGACCGACTGCAAAGGACAACAAGCCAAAGGCCGCCAGATTCAGATGGAAACTGTCGGTCAGCTGTGCGGTGTCTGTCTGTGCTGACGGGCTGCTGCGCACCAGCTTTGGCGCAAGATCCTCCAGCGACGTCCGCCCCTGAGGCTGATCCGGCAAGATCACAAGACGCGAGATCTGGCCGGGACGGTCCAACAGGCGTTCAGCCACGCCGATATCGGTCAACACCAGATCCGGGGGCAGGGCTGTGCTGATCAAAACCGGCGGGAAGCCTTCGACCCCGTCAAACAGCGTGGAAAGATCTGAGGTTATCAACAGCCGTCCGGGATTGGTCAGCATATCCGCAGGATCGGGCGGGGCCTGGCTTTGTTCTGCCTCGGTGACCGCAGGCAAAGCCGGATAGCTCACCATATCCACGCCCATGATCCGAACGGACCGTCCCTTAATACGCAGCGTGCCATCCAGAACCGCCGCCACCTGCCAGCCATCGCGTCGCAGGGCCACATAGGTTTCTATCGGGATAAACCCGTCGGGATTCTGAATCTCATCGAACTGTCCCAGCGCCAGTTGTGCACTGGCCCGCGCATAGCTGGCCCGGGCTTCGGTATTGATGGCCTGAACCGCCGACCACAGGCCGGTGGCCAGAGCGATCCCGGTCAGCAGCGTGATCAGTTGCAAGCGATGGCTGCGCCAATGGCTGAGCAGTGTTCGGATGACGGTTGCGGTCACGTCACTTGCCCACCAGACAAATGCGCCCGTCGATCCAACCGGGCGGCGATGTCCAGGGAATGGGTGACCAGCAACAGCGCCGTGCCGGTATCGGCAACGAGCCCAAGCATAAGGTCCAGCACCGTGGCGCTGGCGGTCTCGTCCAGATTGCCCGTGGGCTCATCCGCCAGCAGCAAGGCCGGTCGCGTCGCCATCGCGCGCCCAATCGCAACACGCTGCTGCTGCCCGCCCGACAAGTTCTCGGGAAACCGATCCAGTAAATCACCAAGGCCCAGATGTTGTGCCAGATGCGCGTGCCAGTCAGGATCGTGACGGCCTGCAATCTGTGCATGGATCGACAGGTTTTGCGCCACGGTGAGCGAGGGGATCAGGTTGAACTGCTGAAACACGAGCGACAAGGTCTGCCTCCGAAGCGCGGCGCGCCCGGCGTCGTCCAGACCAGACAGAGGGGTGCCATCCAATTTGATCTCACCCCCATCAAACCCATCCAGCGCTGCTGCAAGGTGCAGCAAGGTGCTTTTGCCACTGCCGCTTTCACCCGTCAGCGCAAGGGTCTGCCTATGATCCAGTGCCAGCGACACGTCTTTCAGAACAGGTCGTCCGCCGGGATAGGTTTTCTGAACGTGGTCAATGGTGAGCAGCATCCGCGATCTCTTGTTGTGCCCGTCACAATGTGCAACCCCGCCCGCCCGTGTCCAGTGGCCAAAAAAACGGCGATGCCTTTCGCCGCACCCGATGTGGCACGCCGGGCTTGTTCTATTCCGTGCAAACCCGCATTCTGAGGGCGGTTTTCACATTTCGATCACAAGGCCTGGCGTATGACATTGTCACAGCAGATAGTTTGGGGAAGCGTCTATCTGGGCCTTTGTTTTCTGATCGAGCTTGTTCTTCTGACATGGTGCGTCTTGGTGGTGCGCAAACTGGTTGAACAGTGGGAGGTGACCCGGCCCATACTGGCAACGGCGGGCCCGATCAGTGTGGCACTTGTTTTCATAATTCTGATCCATACGCTTCAGGTCTGGATCTGGGCGATTGTCTGGGTCTTGGGTGACGTTTTACCGGATTGGAACACGGCGCTGTATTTCTCGCTCGTGACCTTTACGACGCTGGGCTATGGCGACATCGTTCTGGGTGAAGAGCTGCGCATTTTCGGAGCTTTTGCCTCGGTCACCGGTCTGCTGGCCTTTGGGCTGTCGACTGCCTTCCTTGTGGCTCTGATGACGCGCGTGTTTCAGGAGCGGTTCTTCAACTAGAGGATCGGTGCAAACAGTCGGGCGATCGGAGCGCCAAACCGTATATGGGCGGGCTGCTGTGCCAGATTGCGGGTCAGCTCGTAGCTTGAAGTGAAATCTTCTTCCAGCATCTTGGCCGTGGCTTGGGCTGCACGTTCATCGAAAAACAGCGCCATCGCCTCAAAGTTCAGGCGAAAGGACCGGTTGTCCAGATTGGTGGTTCCCACGGCAGCCAGCGCATCATCGACCACAAAAACCTTTTGGTGCAGGAAACCATCGGTATAGCGCAAGACCTTGACGCCGCTGTCCCGGATCTCGTCAAAATAGGCAAATGCGGCCAGCCATGGCAGGCGGTGGTCAATCACATCGGGCAACAGGATGCGCACATCCACCCCGCGCAGCGCTGCGTTTTGCAAGGCCGCCATGATGTCGATATCAGGTACGAAATAGGGCGAGGCGATCCAGATCCGGGATTTCGCCTCGGCAATAGCCGAGAAAAACATCATCGCGCCAGTCTCGGTTTCGTCTCCAGGGCCTGTCGCCACCAGCAAGGCGTTCATATCCTGATCGGATTCGCTGCCGGACCAGTCCAGTTGATCGATCAGATCCTCGTCGCGGGCCCAATGCCAGTCTTCGGTAAAGATCAACTGCAACTGCCGGACCACATGGCCAGTCATCTTCACATGCGTGTCGCGCCAGCGCCCGAAGCGGGGGCTTTCGCCCAGATACTCGACGCCCACATTGTGCCCGCCAATAAACCCCGTCTCGCCATCAATGATCAAGGTTTTGCGGTGGTTGCGATAGTTCAGCTGAAAGCGGTGGTTTGGCCCGCGCTGTTCACGCGGATCAGCTACATCCACACCAGCGTCCTGCAATGCGTCCAGATATGTTGTTGGCAGGCCATAGCTGCCCACCGCGTCAGTCATAAAGCGCACATGCACGCCGCGTTTCGCCGCGGCGATCAATTTGTCCCGCAACTGCCGCCCCAACCGGTCATCGCGCACGATATAGAATTGCACCAGCACATAGTTTTGCGCGCTATCAATGGCCTCGAATATTGATTTGAACGTGGCCTCTCCATCCACCAAAAGCTCGGCCCCGTTCCCGCGTGAGACGGGCATATGCGACAGCGCCTCGAAGGGTCGAGGGTTGATGGTCATGCGATCAGGATCGGGTTTTGAGAAATCGGCAAAGGCTTTGATGCCTTCAACCACCCGCTCGCTCTCACGCCGGGCGATGCGGTAGCCGCGAAACCTGTGGTGGCCTAAGAACAGATAGAGGGGCACGCCCAGCATCGGCGCAGACAGCAGAAAGACGACCCAACCCATGGCCCCTTGTGGCGTTCGTGCGGTCTGCGCCGAGCGTACGGCAAAAACGATGGCCGTGCAGTAAAGCGCGAAGACAAAAAGAGAAACAAGAAGTGTCCACATATTCGGCCATGAGTCAGAGATCAGTTCGCGCCAGTGTAGACGCGTGACCAGTCTTGCGCCATATCCACGATGACCCAGCCCATATCGGGGCCTTTGTCCAGCCCATCGACCAACCGACCGATGGCGCTGTCGCGGTCATAGGCCCATTCGCGCTCGGCATCCGTGTGATGCACAAGAATACCCAGCCGTGCCCCGTCGCCAGCGGTGGTCCATTCCATCATGGCGAAATCACCATCGGAGTTGCCGCCAACAAGGATCGGCCGCCGCCCGATTGTGCGTTCGATATTGATGGGCTTGCCCTCTTTGTCGTCCACAAACACGATACCGATGGCCTTGGCAATAAAGGGAGTATCGCCAGAGGAGTCATATGTGGTCTCGGAATAGGTGCCCAGGACCTGTTCAGGCGGGATGCCATAGGCGTCTTCGGTAAAGACGCGCATGAAATGAAGACCTCCGCCCGAGACGATATAGGTCTTGAAGCCTTCATCGCGTAGATAGCGCAGCAGCTCGACCATGGGCTGATAGGTCATCTGATCATAGGGTAGGCCGGTTGAAGGGTGGCGCGCAGTGTCCAGCCATTCGGCAACCGCATCCTGAAACGCGTCGACTGTCAGGCCGGCATGCGTGGCGTTGACCACTTCGATCAGCGCGTCATGGCCACCCTCAAGAACGGTCGCCAGATCGCCTTGTGCCGCAGCTTTCAGCGTTGGGCTCGACAGAATGGATGGGTCTTCCTTGGCCAGTGCCGCCAGCCGATCCATGGCAAAAATGAACTGAAAATAGACCGGTTGCTCGGCCCAAAGCGTGCCGTCATTGTCAAAGACAGCGATCCGCTCGGCCGGGGTGACATAAGCGGGGTTTTCCGGATCGGTAACCTTGTCGACAAAATCTACAATTTGCGTCTTGGTTTCTCCCTCCGCCCAACTGGGCAGGGGATCGGACCACAACACACCCGGAGCTAGAAACAGGAATGCGGCAAGAACTGTATTTCGCATCAGAAACCCTTTGAAAACTGTTGAAAAGAAAGGGCCGCCAGTGCGGCGACCCCGAAGGTTTCAAAGAAGCCAGACCTAGTTGTTGGTCGGGCTGTTCAGCTTTTCCATCACCTGATCCAGGTTGAAGCTGGCCGCCTTCTGGCGTGGTGGGAATTCCTGGAATGTCGCCAGGAAGTTGCCCACATATTGCTGAGCCGGAACCAGGAAATAGGCGCGATCCAACAGCCAGTCGTAATAGGTGTTGGACGTGCGATAGGCCCTCTCATACGGATCGCGACGCAGGTTGACGATCAACGGTATGCGCAGCTCGGTCCAGGGTTCGATCCAGGCCCGCAGGGTCGCCCAGGCTTTCTGCTCAAGGAAGATCAGCTTCCAATCGTCAAAGCGCAGCGCAGTCAGATCACCGTCATCCGAGAAATAGAAGATCTCTTGCCGCGGGCTTTCTGTGGTTTCTCCAGTCAGAAGCGGCAGGATGTTATAGCCATCGAGGTGAACCTTATAGTCACGGCCCATACCGGACGAGCTATAGCCAGCTTTCAGCTTTTCCTTGATGTCCGGATCACCGGCAACGGCCAGATAGGTCGGCAACCAATCCATGTGATGCACGATCTCATTGGTGACCGAACCTGCTTCGATCTGACCGGGCCAGCGCACCATCGACGGAACGCGCCAACCGCCTTCCCAGTTGGTGTTCTTCTCGCCCCAAAATGGCGTGGCCGCAGCGTCGGGCCAGGTGTTCATATGCGGACCATTGTCGGTCGAGTAATGCACGATCGTGTTGTCGGCGATCCCAAGTTCATCCAGCAGATCAAGCAGTTGCCCCACATGCATGTCATGTTCGATCATGCCTGCGGTGTATTCATCCGCCACGCCGCCAAAGATTTCGTTCGCCTGCGCTCGCATCTCCTCTTTGACATGGGTGCGGAAGTGCATACGCGTGCCGTTCCACCAGACATAGAAAGGCTGACCCTGTTCGTGCGCGCGTTTGATGAAGTCGATCGCCGCCGCGACGGTTTCGTCATCAACGGTTTCCATGCGCTTTTTGGTCAGCGGGCCGGTATCTTCAATGGTGCCGTCCGCCTTGGACTTGATCACTCCGCGCGGTCCATAGGTTTCGCGGAAGGTGCGGCCATCGGCCAGGACCATATCACCGGGATAGTCTTCGTTCTCGGGCTCTTCCTCGGCGTTGAGGTGGTAAAGATTTCCGAAAAACTCGTCAAAACCGTGGTTTGTGGGCAGATGTTCATCCTTGTCACCCAGGTGGTTCTTGCCAAATTGACCCGTGACATAGCCGTGATCTTTCAGCAGGCCTGCGATGGTCGGGTCTTCGGTCTGCATGCCCAGATCAGCGCCGGGCAGACCTACTTTGGACAAGCCCGTACGGAAAACCGACTGCCCCATGATGTAGGACGACCGGCCCGCGGTACAGGATTGTTCGCCGTAATAGTCGGTGAAGATCATACCTTCTTTGGCAACACGGTCGATATTGGGGGTCTGATACCCCATGAGCCCCATCGTATAGGCCGAGATGTTGGACTGACCGATATCGTCACCCCAAATCACCAGGATGTTGGGTTTCTGATCCTGTGCCCAGGCAGGAAGCGCCATAGCAATGGCGACTGACGCAACCGCGAACCGGCGAATGGCGCCGCGCCAATTGTCTGCAATCGTGCGAGGTGGGGACATGATGTGCTCCTGATTTGTTTGGACGCCAGGCGCCCCGAAAGAAAATCAAATGGGACTATCCGGCATAAAAGATGTCGGATAGTCCGAAATGGTTCGATGCCCAGGAAGAGGCAGTCAGATAGCACTGGGAATCGAATGCAATCATTCTAGATTATCGTGGAAATTTAGAACTCATCATATGATAATATTACAAAATGGTAATGTCAGATAACGTGAATAAAATGAGACGATTACGCGAAGCCGGATGGTTTGCGACGCGATCCAAAACCTTTCAAGACAGCCTGCTGGCCATTGGCGTACCAAAAGCCTTTGCCGCGGGTGAAACGCTCTATCGTTATGGCGATGAAGCGAATGGTATCTACGCGATACTGGACGGGGCGGTTCAGATTACAGCACCTGCAGATGATGGGCAGGAATTTGTTATTCACCGTGAAGGTCATGGATTTTGGGTCGGAGATCTGGCCTTGTTTGCAGGGGCTTCGCGTCTTGTCAGCGTTGTGACGACTCAATGCAGTCAGACCCTGTTTTTTCCCAATACGCGGATCGAAAAACTGGTTCGCTCGAACCCGGATTACGTTCGGGATTTTTATGCGTTGAGCCACGCAAACATCCAAACGGCGCTGCGGATCATGGCCAATCTTGCCGTAACAGGGACCGAGAAGCGGCTGGTCTTGCGGTTGCTGCATCTCGATGAGTGCAACACAACAGAAGACGACTGGATTGTCGTCTCGCAAGAGGAGCTGGCCGAGATGGTGGCGGTTTCAGCACCGACGCTACATCGCTGCTTACATCGCCTGGTGGATATGGGTTTGATCGAGTTGGGATATGGCAGGGTAAAGCTCAGCGACCGACGGGCATTGATTGCCAGTTGCCAAAGCTAAGGGTTCAGTGGGGGCAGAGCTGCAGTATGCGCTTTCTCACTTGAGTGACGCATACGGACGAGTGCCAGCCCGGCAGCGTTCCAATCCGCTTTGTTCGGCTTCTTCTGGGCATAAATCGCTGCACCAATCTGTGTAAGCGCTGCCTCCAGCTCCGCGCTGTCTGCTGGCCAATCGGCTTTGCTCTTCCACTCCTCCAAACCTGTGTAAACTGTCTTTAAATCATGTGCTTGAAGCCCTGCTTTGATCTGATCAAGGGCGTGTTTGGGCGACGCAAGATAGGTTTGTCTGCGTCGGCTCTTCCAGGTGTTCAAACGCGGTTTTCCAAAGCGGTACACAGTCCAGAATATCCCGGCGAGGATCGCAATCCATCCAAGATAACGTGCGATGTCTGCAGCGTCAGGTGGTGGAGCCTTGGGTGGCACCAAGGTCAAGTCTATGGCGTCGATTTCGATTGTTTCGACTGCGTTGCTTGTCAGATTGAACCATTGGATCGAGACTGCCGGCAACTGGGTGTCTCCACCATTCTGCGCCAGATAGGTTACCTCATCCACGCGCTCCCCGGACAGCACGCCGCGATCTTCGGTCTCGGTTAGTTTTGGCTCTTTCGGATAGGAACGCAGCAAGGTGCCCTGTAGATCCGGCATCAATTGCGGAATCAGCATTGGGGTAGTGCCGGAAATACGTGCGGTCAAACGACGGGTAATGGCGTCTCCGGATTTGAGTGTGCGTTCGCCGTCGATCTCTTGCGTGACGTCGAAACCGGTCGCGATGATCAGCGGGTCCAGTCCGCGTGCCGCATCGGGTACAGTCGCCTCAAAAGTTATCCTGGGAAGGTCCACGGTAGTCTGAATGGGCGCGTTTGTGTCCGGATCCGCATATGTAACGACAACCTGCTGTGCACCAAGGTCAAAGTTGCCTGCCGTCAAGGGATAGACACGATAGCTGCGTTGCACGCCTGACCAAGTTTCTCCCTCAATCGCTTCACTTACGGGCCCCGAGGCACGTTCAGGCAAACGGACCAGAAGGTTTTCGCGCTCAAGCGATGGGAAAACTGGCGGCGATGGCATGAAGGTCGGGACCAGAACCTTGACGCGGATAATGGCGGGTTGGCCAACAGTCGTCGCGTCGTCCGGTACCTGGACCGTCACGTTGGGCGCGACTTGAGCCAATGTCGGAATGCCCCAGAAAACCCATATGAACAGCGCTACGTATCTCATTGATTTAACGCCTGATTGTCGAGCAAAAACCTATTGCGCAGAAAGTCCTGCATATCGGTATCAATTGCGCTGATCCACTGGTCTGCAGACAAGGCTTCGGCGCCGTCTTTCGGAGCCTGTATAGTGGTTTGAGTACCTTTGCTGTCTTCGTTGTCAAAAACGGTATCATCCGCGCCGATCCCGGCTTCTTCCCCCGTGTCCGATTGTTCCCGGGTGGTCTCGACAAATTCAAGTATCGCGCGCGCAACCTCCAGATTGTGCTCCGCCTCGGGCCAGCCGGGCCTGCGGTCCAACGCAGTTTCGAAGGCAGCGATAGCGGGTCGGTATTCCCGGTTTCGGATACGGGCCAATCCTTCGGCAAAGGCTGCTTCGGCCGTGTCCATTTGCGCAAAAACCTCGGCCGCCTCGGGATATCGACCCACCTTCAACATCGCATAGCCACGGTGATAAGGCTCCTGATACAGGTCAGCAGCATCTCCATAGCGTTTCTGGTTCATCGCGACCTGCCCCTGTTGATCCGGTGTCAGGAACCAGTCGCGCCAGCCTGCAGCCTGTGCCGGACCGCTCGGAATTGCGAGGATGCAGGCAAGTACGGCCCAGCGGATCACCCAGCCTTTGCGGAACCACAACAAGCACAGAAAGGCCGCAGGCCAAGCCAACAGCCAACCTTGGTCTGTCCAATCCGACCGGTCATCATCATCCAATGCGTCGGCATAGGCCGATTGAATACGCCTGTTCAATTTGTTGATGTCTTGATCGTCCGGAGTAAACGGTACGACAGTAGCGTTGGAAAGGTTGTCCAATTGGACGATGCGCGCACCATCGGGAAGCATCGTAAGGAAGAAAACATCGAATCCTCGGCTGTCGAAACCTTGTGCCTGAGAGGGTTCGAGGTCGTCCAGAACAAACAAGACAGACCCAGGATTTTCGTTGCTTTCCAATATGTTCAAAGCTAAATCTAAGGCACTGGATGCGACGTCGCCTTGCTGTGGCATAACTGCTGGAACCAGACCTTCTAACAATGGGCGCAGGATATTCGGGTCTTCGGTCAACGGCGCCACCTGGTGGGCCGAGCCAGCATAAGCGATCAAAGCAGTCTGAGCGCCAGACCGGGCCGTGATCATGTCGGTGATCTTGTATTTCGCACGCTCCAGACGTGTAGGGGTCAGGTCAGTCTGCTCCATACTGTCCGTGACCTTAAGCGCAATCACCAAAGGCGCGGTATCTGCGATCAACGGATTCGTCGCCCGCGACCATGTGGGCCCAGAGACCGCTAGCGTGATCAGGAGTGCCGCCAACATCGCAAGATCAATCGGATAGACGCGCCGTCGATCATCCGCACCTAGCAGAAGCGCAGCACTCAGATGTGGGGCGATCCCGTCTGGCAGTTTTTGCGCAGCGCTTTTTCGAGGGCGCAATCGCCACCACAGGATCGTAATCGGAATGAGGAACAGAAGGTAACCTGCTCGCAGGAAGTGAAATTCCGCCAAAAACTGCATCACGATACACCTCGGCGCGAATGGGCAATGTGCAAGGTGATCGAACTGCCCAAAAGCAGCAGCAAAGAAATCAGCAGCGGGAAATGCGCAAGGCTTTGTTTGGGTCGGTAGCTTTGTGTTTCCACAATACGGGGATTTTGCTGGTCAATGCGCTGATAGATCTCGGTCAGTGCGGCTTCGTCATCTGCAAAGAAATACGCGCCACCGGTGCGCGACGCGATCTGTTGCAACGCGTCCAGATCAACCCGGTCTTCTCCGGTGGCATTTGGGTCCCCAACGCCAATCGTGTAGACGACCACACCTTTTTCTGCTGCTATCGCTGCCGCGTTGATCGGCGTCATGCGGCTGGATGTGTCAGCACCATCACTCAGAACGATCATAAGTCGCTGTTCCACTTCGCTGGTGTCGAAGGTGCGGATGCCCAGGCCAATTGCATCACCCAAAGCCGTATTTGGACCTGCCATACCAACTTGAGTTTGGTCGAGGAAGCCATTCAAACTGTTGAGGTCTTCAGTGAAAGACGCTTGTACAAAAGCGCGCGTTCCGAAGATGATCAAAGCCATCCGGTCACCTTGCCTTTGGGCAATGAAGCCACGCAAGACGTCTTTGACCGCGTCCAATCGTTGTTTCGGGGTGCCGTCGCTGGAACGGAAATCGCGCTGATCCATCGAACCTGAAATATCCAGTGCCAGCACCACGTCGCGGGCGGATTTTTCGACCACCACCGGATCACCCAGTCGTTCAGGCCGGGCCATGGCGCAGATGAGCAGGCCCCAGATACAGATCACTACAATTGTTTGCAGCCGTGATCGCCCAGCGACCGCGACGCCCGAATGTGGTGCGGCTCCGACCGCTTTGGCGACGTGCCGAAAAAAGGGAATTCGAATGGCCTGGCTTGGCTGGCGATAAGGCGGTGCGTACCAGTAGACCAACGCAGGAAGCGGCAGCAGCAGGAAAACCCAAGGCGAGGCGAAGGACAACATCAGCTTGCGCCTCCGGACTTATGCAAAGTGATCCATGTTCTAACCAATCGCGTGACATCTTTGTTCGGTGATGCCGCTTTGTAGGGGGCTGAGCCGAGTGCCATCCAGGTTTCTTCGGAAAAAGTCATTCGATCAGAGGTTTGTCGAAGAAAGCTCAACCACTCATCGCCGAATAGTCCTGCGACCTCTTGTCGGGGAAAAGCCACCAATGCGGTTCGCCGTAGGATCTCGGAGGCTAATCGAGGGTCATCGGCGGATCGGTCCAGTTCTTTCAGTGCCTGACGGCGGTAAGTGTTTTGGCGCCGGTGTCGGAGGTATAACCAAAGAGCCCAGAGCGCCAACACAACCAGGATCGTAGCCAGAACCGCCCATCCCCAGGTTTGCGGAAGCATGGAAATCGGGGCAGGTTCCGGAGCGGGTTCGAGCATATTCAGCAGATCCACAAGGGATTTCCCATCGGTCTGGATGCTCATTTGCACCTCCCGCGATGTCCGAACAGATGCAGCAACTGATCCAATGCCGGTTGCGCTGTCGTCAATGGGACGACCGGAAACCCATAGCGCTGCGACCAGAGATGCAGTTGCGACAGTCGGTTTTCCATCGCTGTCCTGATCCGTGCGGAAAGCGCGGGATCGGTATTGTCTACCTCGATTTGGTCGGTGCCGTCGGATACGGTGAGTTTTAGGCCTTTTGGAAGATCCTGTGCGGACGGATCGGATATATTGAACAATATCAGATCATTAGAGCGCGCAAGGTTGCGGATCAGTGCCTCGCTCTTGTCATTCAACCCTTCGAAATCGGAAAAGACACAGACCAGCGTATTGGTGTGAGCCAAAGCGTTGGCAGACGCCAATATGTCATTCAAGAACACAGTTGGTTCCGGGCGCAGAGCCGCGTTCAGAGCTATGTTCATCGCGCCGATCGAAGACAGAAACCGCATGAGTGCTTTGGCGCGCCGTTGGGGGCGGTGCTCGGCCAGATCGCGGTCGCCGAACACGATGCCGCCGACACGATCTCCTTGTGCCAGAATGCGGTGGGCGGCAATGGCAGCGGCCTCGGCGGCGATAACCGATTTCATATATGTTTTGGTTCCGAAAAACATCGAAACTCTTTGATCGACAAGCAAAAGAGCAGGGCGGTCGCGTTCCTCGGTATAGACCCTAACATGGGGTGAGCGGGTGCGCGCTGTGACTTTCCAATCAATCGTGCGAATGTCATCGCCGGGTAGGTAGGTGCGCAGCTCTTCGAAATTCAGGCCACGCCCGCGCAGACGCGAGGCGTGC
Organism: Ruegeria sp. HKCCA5839; assembly: GCF_013035585.1. Classification (NCBI taxonomy): domain Bacteria; kingdom Pseudomonadati; phylum Pseudomonadota; class Alphaproteobacteria; order Rhodobacterales; family Roseobacteraceae; genus Ruegeria; species Ruegeria sp. HKCCA5839. The sequence continues at coordinate 423,194 of NZ_WQIE01000001.1, forward strand.
CGGCCGTTCAGGATTGAACGGGCCGGTTGGTATGGCAACAGGCTGATTGCGCGGGCCTGTAGCCCCAGGCGAAGCAAATGGTCCGCGTCAACATGGATGCGGGGATCGTTCTGATATGATGCCGGGAGCGACATGTCACGGCAGTGCGACAAGCGACAGCATTTCGGTGACCACGTCATCAGCGGATTTGCCCATGCCCTGAGCTTCAAAACTCAGCGTGATCCGGTGCCGGAAGACATCCGGTGCAATGGCTCGGATATCGGCTGGATCTACATAGTCGCGCTGGTTCATCCAGGCATGGGCCCGGCCACATTTGTCCAGCGCAAGCGAAGCGCGAGGGCTGGCGCCGACTTCGATCCAGCGGGCAAGGTCGTCGCTGAGTTTCTCTGGCGTACGGGTCGCTTGTACAAGATCGGCCATATAGCGATCCATCGCATCAGATACGTGGATTTGGCCAATCTCTGCGCGTGCTGTAAACACGGCCTCTTGCGGAATCGGATCAGCGCGCTTGGGTGCGGTGCTGTTGCTTGCTGCGACTTCCTCACCGCGCACAAGGCGGATCACTTTGACTTCATCCTCGACCGGGGGATAGGTGATCTGAACATGCATCAGGAACCTGTCCATTTGCGCCTCTGGAAGAGGGTAGGTGCCTTCCTGTTCGATCGGGTTCTGAGTCGCCATTACGATAAACAGAGGCTCCATCTTATGCGTCGTTCCGGACACCGTAACCTGCCGTTCTTCCATAGCCTCAAGCAGCGCGGCCTGAACCTTGGCCGGGGCGCGGTTGATCTCATCGGCCAGAACGATATTGGCAAAGATCGGGCCGGGATCGAACCGGAATGTTCCACCCTGTTCGGTTTGCTGGAATACTTCAGTTCCAGTGACGTCCGAAGGCAGCAGATCGGGTGTGAACTGGATACGGCTGAAACTGGAATCCAGATTCTTGGCCATGGCCTTTACCGCGCGCGTTTTTGCCAGCCCTGGCAGTCCTTCAATCAACAAATTGCCGTTCGCCAACAGTCCAATGACCAATCGGTCAATCACGTCGGTCTGGCCGATGATGGCCTGACTCATGCGCGATTTAAGTTCATTCATCTGATTAAGTGCATTCATTTAGGTCGTCCAATCAATGCTCTGGTTGGTCTTGGCATCACGAAAATGCCCAGGAGAAAGCGGTTGGAAATGTTCTGTAATGATCGCAGGTTAGCAACGATTCAGGGTGTGATCTAGCGTGAATTTCGTGCAGCGAGCTTATGCAGGTCGGCCTTCAACTCGGAGCGTACCGGGCCTTCGTTTGGTTGGTCGCGCAGCGTGTCAAACCAATGCGCGGGTGGCTGACGTCCGGCGGCGCGGTTCCAGGACAAGGCGCGCAGAACGCTTTGAGCGTCGGAATTCAGCTTGTCGGGGATCTCATAACCGTTGAGCGTGGCCCAGACACCGCTCCACAACCGTCCGACCGACCACGGGTTATACCCGCCACCGCCCAGAACCAGAAAGCGGGGGGCCAGCGGTTTCAGCTGAGCCACCGCACGCCAATGGGCGTTATTAGACAGGGTCAACCGAGACAACGGGTCTTCGGCCACAGCATCGGCACCGCATTGCAAGACGATGGCTTGTGGGTCGAAGTCCTGTGTCACCGGCAGGATTAGCTGATCAAGGATCGCGTCGAATTCAATGTCATTGAGGTTGCGCGCGACCGGCAGGTTCCAGGCCGCACCGCCCGCATCATCGGACAGCGCGCCAGTAAAGGGCCATCTGCGGGCCTCGTGCACCGAAATCATCCGCACTTCGGCAGAGCCGTGAAACGCCGCCTCGACCCCGTCGCAATGATGGGCGTCGATATCAACATAGACAATGCGCGAAAGCCCTGCGTTCAGCAGGGTGCGGATCGCCAGAACCGGATCGTTGAGATAGCAGAACCCGTTGGCGCGGTCTGCCATCCCGTGATGCGTGCCGCCTGCGGGGTTGTAGACAATGCCACCGTCCCGGATCAGCTCGGCCGCCAGCATGGATCCGCCCGCAGAGGTCGCAGGGCGACGATACATCTCGGGGAAGACCGGATTGGACAGGGTGCCCAGCCCGTACCTGTCCCGTACGCTGTCTGACACCGCTTGTGCCCGTTCAGCCGCTTGAAGCGCCGCGATATAGTCGGGAGTGTGAAAGGCCATCAACGCCTCGGGCTTGGCGCGGGGGCTGACGCGGTAGCTCTGGGGCGTCAGCCAACCCAAGGCACGGCACAGGTCCATCACGGTCGAGACGCGCGGAATGGCCAGCGGATGTTGTCTGCCATAGGTCGAATGGCGATAGATCTCGGACCCGATGAAAACTGGTTGATCCAGCATTCACGATTTGGCCTGTTGCGGGTCATCATCCCCAAGCCTGCCGTCCAGAGACATCAGGATCGCCACCGGGCGCAGGGCCGGGACATGGCTGAAAATGATCAGGATGCACACGGTCAGGGGCACGCTGAGGAAAGCGCCGATCAAGCCCCAGACTGTGGTCCAGAACATCAGGGCCAGGATCACCAGAAAGGTCGACATGTTCAGCGACCGACCCAGCATCGCGGGATCGACGAAGTTGCCAATCACAAACTGGATCGTGCCACATCCCAGAACCACCACCAGAAACGGGCCGATGCTTTCAAATTGCACCAGCGCAATCAACGCTGGAAACACCACGGCGATGATCGATCCGATTGAGGGGATGAAGTTCAATGCAAAGGTCAGAACCGCCCAGGTCTCGGCATATTCCAGACCCAGGGCGCGAAAGATGGAATAGCTGATGCCGGCAGTGATCAAGCTGATCAGCGTCTTGACGCCGACATAGCGCTGCAGGCTGAACGAAATGGCCCCCAGGACCGAAGCCAGATCAGCTCCGAATTCTGGTGCACCAGCCGCCAATTGGATCTTTTTGCGAAAGGCCAGACGCTCGGCCATCAGGAAGGCCACATAGAGGCTGATCAGAAAGAACTGGTTGAGCAAAGAAGTCGCGCTGCCCAGCAAAAGCCGTGCCACATAAGACATGTCGATGCTGATCAGGTTGTCGCGGATAAAGCTGGTCACATCGTTGCCCACAAGACCGGTGATCCGGTTCACCGCATTGTCGAACTGCGTCTCATAGGTGCTGATGGTACGCGCAAATTGCGTCGCCTGACTGCCAAGAACATACATGATCATGAACAAACCGGCCAGAACCAGCACCACTCCCACCAGATTTGCCAACCAGACCGGGGCGCGGGTCAGGGCGATCACGCGATCTGCCAGGGCGATGATCAGCACATTGATCAGCAAGGCCATGGTCAGCGGGATCAGAAAGCTGGCCCCGGCATAAAGCGCCAGTACCACAAGCGTTGCAACAATTGTGACGTCGCGGATCACCGACAGTTTCAGGCGGGGGTGGTCTGTCTGGCTATCTGGTTGCGGGGTCATGAACGGGCCTTATCGGGCATGAGGCGGGCGCAGGTCCCGCAAGGGTCAGACCTGATCCTGCACAGGTTCGGCGTTTTTTCAATCCGGTCAGGCTCTTATCTGCCGGATTTCGACCCGCGCTGGGTCACTGTGGGTTCAGTCACCACACAAGGCGGGCTAGGGTCGGGGCATGACGCATTCGATGATTCCCTCGCCAGGCATGTTTCTGCGCGCGCTCGCGCTGGCCCTTGGGCGGTTCAACCGCAAGGACGGGTTCGTCATGAGCAGCCATGTGGCCATGTCGCTGATGATGGCCCTGTTTCCTTTTGCGCTGTTCACGGTGGCTTTGGCCGGGGCGCTGTCGCAGGGCTATGTAACCGAGGATCTGATCGAGCTGATCTTTGGGGCCTGGCCCAGCGACGTATCCGACCCCATAGTGGCCGAGTTGCGCGCTGTACTGGACGGTGCTGGAACAGGGGTGATCACCCTTGGCGGCCTGCTTGCGATCTTCTTTGCCTCAAACGGGGTTGTCGCAGTGCGCAAGGCCATGACCCAGGCCTATCACGATCAGGACAGCTGGCCGTTCTGGAAGGCGCGCCTGCTCTGCTTTGGGCTGGTCATCGCTGGGGGCGCTTCGATTCTGGCGATTGCCGTGGTCGAGGTTGTGCTGCCAGCCTATACAAACTTGGTGACCGCGCGCACCGATGTCAGTGTGAACGAATGGTTGTCTGTTGACCGTCTGCGCTGGACCTTCACGGTCGCGGTGCCCGCAGGTACGGTTCTGATTGCCCATCTGGTCTTGCCGACCCGGCGTCACAAGCTGTCGCAGATCCTGCCAGGGGCGCTTTTGACATTGGCGCTTTGGGCGATCGGGGGGTGGGGCTTTTCAATCTATATCGCCCATTTCGCCACCTACAGCGCCACCTATGCCGGTTTGGCCGGTGCCATGGCCGCGCTGATTTTTTTGTACCTGTGTTCCGCGATGCTGATCCTGGGGGCCGAATATAACGGCGCTCTGATCGATCTGCAGCGCTCTGAGTCCGAGGATGCCGCGTGAAGCTTTTCTTTCTTGCATTTTCCTTGGTCATTGGTGCTGCAACGCTTGCTCATGCGCAGAGCTATGTCGGATCGGACAGTTGCATTGAGTGCCATCAGGAACAGGGCGAGGCCTGGTCGGGCTCGCACCACGCATTGGCCTGGACGGAAACTGACAGCGGCACATTGCGCGCGGATTTTGATGGATCAAGCTTTAGCCATGATGGGATGCATGTCACATTTGCGCTGCGCGATGGAGTGCCTCTTGCGCAGGTCACCGAAAAGGATGGTGTGACAACAGAATACGGTGTGCATTCGGTCGTGGGGATCGAACCGCTGCAGCAATACCTGTTCGAGACCGAACCGGGCCGATTGCAAAGCTTTGATGTGGTCTGGGACACAGAAAATAAGCGCTGGTATCACCTCTATCCCGATCAAGACCTGCCCCCCGATGACGGGTTGCACTGGACGGGGCCTTACAAGAACTGGAACGCCCGTTGTGCCGAGTGCCACGCCACAGGCTTTGTCAAAGACTATGATGCACAGACGCGCAGCTATGCCTCGCAACAGGCAGAAATCGGCGTCGGGTGCGAGGCATGTCATGGGCCGGGCTCTGCGCATATCGATTGGTTGGACGGGCAGGTGCTGGCCGATGGGCTGAGCGAATACGGGTTTTCTATGGATTGGGGAACGACCGAAGCCGGTATCCAACAATGCGCCACATGCCATTCCCGGCGCGAGGCACTGGCGGATGGCAATCCGCTGCCGGGAACGCCGTATCACGATGCCTATAACCTGGCTGTGCTGCGCCCCGGGCTCTATCACCCCGACGGGCAGATCCTGGACGAGGTCTATGTCTATGGCTCATTCCTGCAATCCAAAATGTACGCGCGAGGCGTCGGCTGTATGGAATGCCATGACCCGCACCGGGCTGAAACGATCGCCGAGGGCAACGGGCTGTGTACCCAATGCCATTCGCCCGCCGGAAACCCGGATTTCCCAACTCTGACGCTCAAGGCTTACGATACGCCGGATCACCACCATCACGCTGAGGACAGCGCAGGGGCGCAATGCGTTTCGTGCCATATGATCGAGCGGGTCTATATGGGCGTCGATGGGAGGAAAGATCACAGCTTTCGCATCCCGCGCCCGGATCTGGGGTTTGGGGCGGATGCCTGTACCGATTGCCACACTGGTGAAACGCAGCACTGGGCGGCGCAGCAGATCGCAGGTTGGTACCCGGCCTCGACACAGCGCGGGCCGCATTTCGGGACAACTTTCGATGCCGCTGTATCGGGTCAGTTGACGAGTACCCAAGATTTGACCGCCATCGCCTTGGATCCGGATCAGGCGGGGATCGTCCGTGCGACCGCTCTTTTCCTGCTACAGCCCGTTGCAAACGCGGATGTAGCTGCTGCGGTCTCTCCGTTACTTTCTAATCCCGACCCGTTGATCCGCGCCAACGCGGCCCCCGTTCAACGAGGCGCCCCGATCGCTGACCGTGTCACACGGCTGGAACCGCTGCTGTCGGACCCATTGCGCAATGTGCGCATATCGGCCGCGAAAGAGTTCCTGACGATCCCGACACAAGCGATGACCCAAGCGCAAAGCGAAGCTGCTGGGGCAGGGATTGCGGATTGGCAGCGCAGCATTGCGACACGACTGGATTTCCCCGAAACCCATTTGGTTCTGGGCGGTTTTGCCCTCACGCTACGCAACCCTCGCGCTGCCGAAGGCGCATTTCGCGAGGTGGTCGCCCTTGACCCGCAACGCGCCGAAGCCTGGCCCATGATCGTGCAACTGGCCCAACTGAACCGAGGCACCGAGGCCGCTTTGCAAGCTCTGGATGAGGGGCTGACGATCTTGCCAGACGATCCGGCCTTGCGGCAATTGGCAATCCAATATGGACGGTAATTGGCTTCAAACGGGCTGAATTCAGCCCTATTGGTGGCATAATCTGACGCAAGACTGGGCATTGATACAGTCTGTCATAGATCAGGTGCCCCATGTTGAAACGTGCAGCGACTTTTGTTGAACCCCGCCTGGGACGGCGGAAAAAGACAATGGAGGCGCGGATCGAAGAACTGCGCAACCGCGCACCCACAGATATCAACCACGGTCAGGCATTGATGTTGCAGGGTATGGCGAACGCCTCGCTGCGCGCGCAAACCCTGTCGTCGAACAAGATCCAACTGGACTGAGCGTCAGCCCCGAAACCCGGTCGCGACGACAAATTTCTCGGAGCTGTCTGATCGCGACGCGGGTGGTTTGACATTGGCGACCTTGGTGAATTTCTGCTTGAGCAGCTTTTGCAGGTCCCCTTCGGCACCGCCAGCCAGAACCTTGGCCACAAAGGTGCCGCCTTCTTCCAGCACGTCAAACGCAAAGTAAGCCGCTGTTTCGCACAGCGCCATGATGCGCAAATGGTCTGTCTGTTTGTGCCCGGACGAGGCTGCGGCCATGTCCGACATCACCACATCCGCCTTGCCGCCCAGCCAGTTCTTGACCTTCTGGTCGGCGTCATCCTCCATGAAATCCAGCACATGGGCAGTGGCCCCTGCTACGGGTTCGACTTCTTGCAGATCGACGCCCAGCACGGTGCCGATACGCTTACCGCTTTTCTCGCCCAGCGCGTTGACGCGTTTGACCGCAACCTGCAACCAGCCACCCGGCGCGCAGCCCAAATCCACCACGCGCGCGCCTGGCACCAGAAAGCGATACTTGTCGTCCAGTTCCAGAATCTTGAACGCCGCGCGCCCGCGATAACCTTCGGCATTCGCGCGTTTGACGTAGGGGTCGTTCAACTGCCGCTCGAGCCAGCGGGTCGAGCTGAGCTTGCGCCCGCGCGCTGTTTTCACCTTGACCTTCAGGTCGCGTTGTCCGCGGCCCGAATTGTTTTTCCCCGTAGGTGTCTTTGCCATCAGAACGGTCCGTCTTCCAATACACCGTCCGCGCTCATCTGCGCATAAAGCAGACCTTCGCGCAGGCCCCGGTCCGCCACTGACAGGCGGTCGGTGGGCCAGCATCTGAGCAACGCCTGCAAAATGGCCGAGCCGGACATGATCAGGGCCTGCCGGTCATCCCCGATCCGGGGATCGCGGCGACGACCCTGAGGGCCGAGTTCTAGATAGCCGCGTATCACTTTGTCAATCTGATCGCTGGTCATACGCAGCCCGTCCACTTTGGTACGGTCATAGCGTTTAAGCCCCAGATGCGAGGCGGCAACGGTAGTAACTGTGCCGCTGGTGCCAACGATCTGAAACCCGTCGCGGGTCTGTTCGTCCTTATAGGGTGCGAAATCGGCCAGGTTCTCTTCGAAAAACCAGCTCATCAGGGCAAAACGGGCGGCGTCATCCTCGACGTCATGGAACTGGTCGCGCAGGGTGGCCACACCCAGCGGAACGCTGATCCAATCCACCACCTTGGCCGCCGGAAACGGACTCTCGGCGGTATGAAACCCGTTATGCAGCCGCATGATCGCCGCAGGGCGATCGCGGCGCGGCACAGAGGAAATGTCGATCCACACCAGCTCGGTCGAGCCGCCACCGATATCCACCACAAGCAATTGCTCGGTCTTGGTCGAAACAAGCGGCGCACAGGAGATGACGGCCAGGCGCGCCTCTTCCTCGGGCTGGATGATCTCCAGCGTAAGACCGGTTTCACGTTTGACTTGCCGGATGAAATCGCGCGAGTTCTTGGCGCGCCGGCACGCCTCGGTCGCGATCAGGCGCATCCGCTTGACTTTGTTGCGTTTCAGCTTTTGCTGGCAGATCCGAAGAGCCTGAACGGTGCGCGACATGGACGCCCGTGACAGTCGTCCGGTACGTTCCAGACCGGCGCCCAGTTGCACCGATTTGGAGAAGCTGTCGACCACATGAAATCCGCTGCCCTTGGGCTGGGCAATCAGCATGCGGCAACTATTTGTACCCAAATCCAATGCCGCATAAAGAGCATCCGGATCGGGCCTTGCCGGCGCGGGGCTTTCGACCGCCTTCGGGAACGCGCCCGCACCTTTGGGACGCTTGGGCGCCATTTGTCACGCCCTCCGATTATCGAGTTGATTTGACCCTAGGCGGGGTCTTGCCGACGCGCAAGTGAATTCGATTTCGAAATTATCGGAAGTGTCACAAAGCATTCATGTAGACATGCGAAGTCCGTGCCGATCCCTTAAAGGGATTCTTTACAAACTCTCAGCCAGATACGGAGATTGCCATGAAAGATGAGCGCATTCTGACCTTTGATGAATTCGATGAGGTCGTGAATCCCCGCCCCGAGGAATGTGAGTTTGACCGTGTGGTTGAACGTGCCTTGTCGCGTCGCGGCTTTCTGGGCGGCGTTCTGGCCATGGGCAGTTTCACAGCCGTTGGCGGTGCGCTTCTTCCCTCGGGTGCGCGCGCTGCGGCAAATCGTTTTTCGTTCGAAGCCATCCCTGTCTCGACCGCTGACGAGGTGGTGGTGCCCGCTGGCTATAAGGCTGAGGTTATGGTGCGCTGGGGTGATCCGCTGTGGTCTGACGCGCCCGAGTTTGATCCGGCAACCCGTGGCACGGCAGCCAGCCAGGAGCGCGCCTTTGGTGACAACACCGACGGTCAGGATGTGTTCTTCCATGACGGCCATGTGCTGCTTGTGGTGAACAACGAATACACCAACCGCGACATCATTTGGGGCAACAACCCCGATGCCAAAGCCGCATCAGATGATGACGTGGCCAAGGGCATGATGGCCCATGGGGTCACCGTTGTTGAGTTAGCCAATACCGACGGCACATGGGGCATCGTCAAGGACAGCCCGTATAACCGCCGCATCACGCCGCAAACCGATATGGCTCTGACCGGCCCTGCGGCAGGTCACGATCTGTTGAAAACCGCAGCGGATCCAACCGGGACCACGTCGAAAGGCACCTGGAACAACTGCGGCAATGGTATGACCCCCTGGGGCACCTACCTGGCCTGTGAAGAAAACTTCAACGGCTATTTCTCGGCAGAAGACGAGAACCACGAGGTCAGCCCCGAGCTGAAACGCTATGGTGTGTCGGCCAGCGACTGGGGCTATGGCTGGGCCAAGATCGACGACCGTTTCGACGTCTCGAAAAACCCCAACGAGCCGAACCGCGCTGGTTATGTGGTCGAGATCGACCCGACCGACCCGACATCGACCCCGCGCAAGCTGACCGCTCTGGGCCGCTTCAAACACGAAAATGCCGAAGCGATCGTGAACAACGATGGTCGCGTTGTTGTCTATATGGGTGACGATGAGCGCGGCGAGTTCCTCTATCGCTTTGTCTCGGACGGTGTGTATGCCGCTGGTGTCGACACCAACGCGCTGCTGGAAAACGGCACCTTGTCTGTTGCCAAGTTCAATGACGACGGCACAGGTGAATGGCTGGAGCTGACGCCCGAGACCACAGGAATGGCCTCGCAGGCGGAAATCAGCATTCACACCCGTCAGGCTGGCTCGGCAGTCGGTGCCACCACGATGGATCGCCCAGAATGGGTTGCTGCGAACCCGAATGTGGCCGAGGTCTATTGCTGCCTGACCAACAACAAGAACCGTGGCGTCAAGCCGAATGCCGGTGGAGACGACACGTCGGTCAACGGTCCGAACCCGCGTGAGGCCAACAACTATGGCCAGATCGTGCGCTGGCGTCCTGCTGACGGCGATCACACCGCACCGGGCTTTGGCTGGGATCTGTATGTTCTGGCAGGCAACCCGACCGTACACAGCGATGCCTATGCCGGTTCGGACAATGTGAGTGTAGACAACATGTTCAACTCGCCCGATGGCCTGAAGTTTGACAGCAATGGCCTGCTGTGGATCCAGACCGATGGCAACTATGGCAACGAAGGTGACTTTGCCGGTCAGGGCAACAACCAGATGCTGGCAGGCGACCCGGTCACCGGTGAGATCCGCCGCTTCCTCGTGGGCCCGAACGAGTGTGAGATCACCGGCCTCAGTTGGTCGCCGGATCGCCGCACGATGTTTGTGGGCATTCAGCACCCCGGCGAAGATGGCAACAGCCATTGGCCCGAAGGCGGCAATGCCGTTCCGCGCTCGGCTATCATTGCGGTCACGCGTGAAGACGGTGGCCTGGTCGGCTAACGCCTGATCACTATCGAAATCATGCCCCGGACGGAACGCTTCGTCCGGGGTTTTTCGTGTTTATGCAGCGTCCTCATAGAGACGTTGAGAATTTTGATATGCGTTTCTGCGCCGGAACTCGTTAAAAGCCCTGTATCCCGGTGCGGGGTGAAAACGTCGCTGTGAAAGCGCCGTGTGTCGAAATTCGACCGACCCGCGCCCATATTGAAGTTTAGAACCTGCCTATCGGGTTAGGAGGAATCACAGTAATGCCTGACGTCACCATCGTATACTGGCGCGACATTCCCGCTCAGGTCATCGTCGGCAAAGGCCGACGCGGGGCCAAGCGGCAATTGGAAGAGCGGTTCGAACAAGCCATCGACCGTGCCGCCATGAAGGTGAATGCCAAGGACAGTGATGCTTATCTGGCCGAATGGCGCAAAGCCGAACCTTTTGCGGTCGAGGGTGACCCCTCGGACATCGCCGAAGCGCAGGCTCTGCGTCTTGAGACCGAGTATGATCAGGACCGCATCAAGGCGCTGATCGCCAATGACGGTTGGGCATGAGCCCCAGACAGCTATGGGAGGCCGCAATGGCTTTGCTGAACTTCAAGAAACGTGACGCGGTCGAAACCGGCCCGGTCAATCCCACCGTCGAAGCCTTTTTGCAGGGCTATTCGATCGAAGTGATGCCGCGTACTGCCGAAAAGGTCGAGGATTTCCGCGCGCTGCTGCCGCAGGGCACGCGTGTCTATATCGCCCATATCGAAGGCACGCCGATTGAAGACATGGTCAAGACCGCCAGGCGCCTTGCGGCTGAAGACTATCCGGTGATGCCGCATTTCCCGGCGCGGATCATCAAGGATGCCGCTACGCTGGAAAACTGGATCGCCATGTATCAAGGCGAGGCAGGTGTCGAGCAAGCGCTGCTGCTGGCGGGCGGTGTTGCCACCCCGCATGGCGCCTTCGACAGCTCGATGCAGTTGCTGGAAACCGGCTTGTTCGACAAGGCAGGATTCAAACGCCTGCATGTGGCAGGCCACCCCGAAGGCAATAAGGATATCGACCCGGACGGCTCGACAAAGAATGTCGACCAAGCGCTGCGCTGGAAGCAAAAATTCAGCGAGACCACAGACGCCGAAATGGCCCTGGCCACGCAATTCGCGTTTGATGCCAAGCCGATCATCGCCTGGGCCGACAGTTTGAAAGAGGCGGGCATCGATATTCCGATCCATATCGGTATCGCGGGGCCTGCGAAATTGCAGACCCTGATCAAGTTCGCCATCGCTTGCGGTGTCGGCCCCTCGCTGAAGGTGCTGCAGAAACGCGCGATGGATGTCTCGAAACTGCTGCTGCCCTATGAGCCGACCGATGTTCTGACTGAATTGGCCAACCACAAAGCTGCCAACCCAGATTTCAACATCACAAACGTGCACTTCTTCCCGCTGGGCGGGATCAAGACCAACGCCAACTGGGCGATCAATAACGGCGGCGCCTCGGCTCAGCCTGCAAATGCTTAAGGAACGGAAATGACTCGTACAGTCGTAGAATCAAAAACAAAAACTGCCGTTCTTGGCTTTGATGAGCCGTTCTGCGTGATCGGTGAGCGGATCAATCCAACGGGCCGCAAGAAACTTGCCGCAGAGCTGGAAGCCGGAGATTTCTCGACTGTAGAAAAAGACGCGTTGGCGCAGGTGGCCGCGGGCGCGACTGTTCTCGATATCAATGCGGGCGTTGTCTATAACTCGAACCCCAACCCGAACGAGACCGAGCCGCCGTTGATGCGTCAGATTGTCGAGCTGGTTCAGGGGCTTGTGGACGTGCCTTTGTGCATCGACAGTTCGGTGCCCGGCGCGCTAGAGGCCGGTCTTGAAGCCGCCGAAGGCCGCCCGTTGCTGAACTCAGTCACGGGTGAGGAAGAACGCCTGGAGCTGGTTCTGCCACTGGTCAAGAAATACAACGTGCCGGTTGTCGCGATCTCGAATGATGACACGGGGATTTCTGAGGACCCCAATGTACGCTTTGACGTGGCCAAGAAAATCGTCGAACGCGCCGCCGATTTCGGTATTCCAGCCCATGACATCGTTGTTGATCCATTGGTGATGCCCATCGGCGCGATGGCAACGGCTGGACTGCAGGTCTTTGCTCTGGTCCGTCGTCTGCGCGAAGAATTGGGTGTGAACACCACTTGCGGTGCGTCGAATATCTCATTCGGCCTGCCCAACCGTCACGGCATCAACAACGCGTTTCTGCCCATGGCGATGGGAGCTGGCATGACCTCTGCCATCATGAACCCGGTCGCGCTGCCGGTGACGCAAAAGAAGATTGCCGAAAAGAAAGAGGCCGTGGCCGCTGCTGGGATCATTTTGCCGGACGGAATGGACGATGAGAGTTTTGTTCAGATGTTTGGTCTGGGCTCGACCAAGCCGCGCTCGGGCAAAGAGATGGAGGCCATCCGCGCCGCCAACCTGCTGACCAACAATGACCCGCATGGGGGCGAGTGGATTCGTGCCAACAAACCCGCTGATGCACCCGGCGCTGAAGGCGAAGGGCGCGGGCGTCGCGGCGGCGGACGTCGCCGCCGGGCGTAAGCCAGACAAACGAAACACAAGAGGCCGGGCATTTGCCTGGCCTTTTTCGTTTGTTACTAAAAGTTCAACCCAACCGCATGACTGACCTCACGCCCGGCATTGATCGCGCAATAGGTCGGGTAAGGCCTGCGTTCAGACAGGTTGATATCCCTTTGGATTAATTCACCTTCCTCCAGTTGAAGCAGCGATGCTGACAGCGCGCGATCCGTGACCCTGTGCAACTTGGTTTTCATGATCGAAAACCGTTGCGGGGTTTGGGTCAGGGCCAGCACTGGAACGCTCCAACTTTTGCGAAGAAGGGCAAATTCATCTGCATTCGGAACTGCCTTGATGATCTTTCTGGCCATTTGCGCGGCCTCGGCACCGGCGGGTGTTAGCCGAAACTCGGGCCGCAAGGGGTGACCATGGCCCGGATTTCGTTCCAGAAGGCCAATGTCAATCAAATGGTCCAGACTTGCCCGAAATGACGTCCGACTGGCCTGTGTCGCCGCCAGCAAAGGTGCCTGACGCCCGGGCGTGCCCGCGTTCAGGGCCGCCAAGATACTCAGGCACCAGGCCCGAGATGTCAGGTTGACAAGTGTCGTAATGTCCATAAAGTATAGTTACTTTAATTACAGACATAGGTAAAGCACATGGCCCGCGTTTCTCTCGACAACACCCTCACTTTGGCGCTTTCTGTCCGCGATCGGCATGCAAGCGCTGCGTGGTATATGGAAAATCTCGGCTTTGAGCTGCTGTATCACATCGATGAGGCGGGCTGGAGCGAGGTGCAAACCAAAACCAAAGGCGTGACCTTGGGATTGGGCGAGCAGGCCGAACCCGTGCCGGGCAATTGCGTACCTGTCTTTGGTGTTTCGGACATCGCTCAGGCGCGAGCTGCGCTGGAAGACGCAGGCGTTCGGTTTGATGGTCCGACCGACACGGTTGAAGGCATGGTCAGCACCGCAACCTTCTACGATCCCGACAACAACGCCTTGATGCTGGCGCAAGATCTGACCAAGTGAATGCCGCGCGATTAATACCACGCCGAACCGCAATTTGAGATTGAACCTAGGTTCTGGGCGGTGCTATTCAATCTTTCGCGGCGGGTATGATGTAATGGTAGCCTGTCAGCTTCCCAAGCTGAACGCGCGGGTTCGATTCCCGCTACCCGCTCCAAAACTTCCTTAAGTTGGGCGTCGTGCCTGCAAGATGTTGATCAGCGCCGGAATCCGCGTGCCCTGAGATGTCTCGAACGGTGCAAATTCATGTGCAACTGCGTCACGCACGGCGATTTCGTCCTCTTCGGTGCCATCAAAATGCGCGATGGTGCGAGCAGAGGGCCCGATCCGGGCGCTGAGGGCGGCTGCGCCAATTGCGGTGTCGGGGCCAGTAAGTTTCAGGGGGACGGCGTCGACCGAGACCTCGGACAGCCCGGCCTGCGTCATCAAACCCGCCACGCGGTCACGGTCGTGAAAGGTCAGAGGGCCGGGGGCGTTTCGGTCCATTTTGGGGGGCTGACCCATGCGCTTGACGGCCGCAACATGGGGGATTTTGAACCAGGGGTTTTGCGATAATTCTCCCCAGGCCGCAAAGACGATGTGGCCCCCGGGCTTTAACGCCCGCGCCATGTTGGCGAACGCTGCGACCGGATCTTCGAAGAACATGACGCCAAAGCGTGAAATCGCCACGTCGCGATCGCCGGGTGACAGATCGTGCGCCTGAGCGTCGGCATATTGGAAGGTCGTGTTCGACAGATCGTTTTGCGCCGCGCGGGCACGGGCTCGATCCAGAAACTGCTTTGAAATGTCCACGCCCAGAACATGACCTTTGGGCCCGACGCATTCTGCTGCGGCCAGCGTGCTGATGCCTGTCCCGCAACCGATATCCAGCACCCGCTGGCCCGGCAACAGCGCGGCCCGGTCTATCACAAGGTCAAGAACCGGTGCAAAAAGCTGATCCAATTGGTCCTCGAAGGTCAGCCACTTAACGCCCTGATCGGACTTACCCCAGTATTCTTCCTGGTCCAGATTCATCGTCAACATGGTGCGCCTCCTGCATGAGGGGGACTATGACCGCCTTCGGCGCCGACGACCAGATTTTTCGCTATCCGCACCTCCGGTGTTGAACGATGGCGCGGGCAGGGTGACCACCTGAGCCAGTTCCGGGAACGGGTCGGATTTATGCGGGATCGCGTTGGCCGCAACAAAGTGATCCTGGAACTTTGGCTCGATTGCGGTTTCGATCTTGGTGATCTCGCGCACGACGCGCTCGATTTCAGCCCGTGAGCCGATATTGCACAGCGCAATCCGGGCACCAGTGCCTGCCGCGTTGCCCGCGCTTGTCACCTTGTCCAAGGGTGCGTCCGGGATCATGCCCAAAACCATCGCATGTTTGGTCGAGATATGCGCGCCAAACGCGCCCGCCAGCACCACACGATCCACTTTGTCGACCGCCATCTCATCCATCAACAGCCGCGCCCCGGCATAGAGCGCGGATTTGGCCAGTTGGATGGCCCGTATGTCGCCTTGGGTCACCGTGATGCGCGGGCCGCCTTCGGCACTGGCGTCATGGATCAGATAGGCATGGGTGCGTCCTTCGGGCACGCAGCGTTCAGTTCCGGTTTGTGCCGCCGAGCCGATCAGCCCGCTTTCGTCCAGCAGGCCCGCGATGCGCATTTCGGCTACCGCTTCGATAATGCCGGATCCGCAAATACCGGTAATGCCGGTGGTTGCAATGTCGATGTCAAACCCGTCTTCATCCGACCATTTGTCGGACCCGATGACGCGAAAGCGGGGGTCTTTGGTGACCGGATCAATCTCGATCCGTTCGATGGCACCGGGGGCGGCGCGCTGGCCCGAGCTGATCTGAGCGCCCTCAAAAGCAGGCCCAGTGGGCGAGGAGCAGGCCAGAACACGATGGGTGTTGCCCAGCAGGATTTCGGCATTTGTGCCCACATCGACGATCAGCACCAGATCGTCGGATTTGCCGGGTTCTTCCGACAAGGCCACGGCGGCACAATCAGCGCCGACATGGCCCGCGATACAGGGCAGGATGTAAACCTGAGCCCGCGGGTTCATGGTGGTCAGACCCATCTCGCGCGCGGGCAAAGACATGCTTTCAGACGTGGCCAGCGCAAAGGGCGCCTGGCCGAGTTCAACCGGATCCAGCCCCAGAAACAGGTGGTGCATCACCGGGTTGCAGACAAAAACCGTCTCGACGATCAGGGCGGCGTCTATCCCGGCCTCCCCGGCGATCGAGGTGGTCAGATCGTTGATTGCCTCGTGCACGGCTTTGGTCATTTCCTGATCGCCGCCGGGGTTCATCATCGCGTAGGACACGCGGCTCATGAGGTCTTCGCCAAAGCGGATCTGCGGGTTCATCAGGCCCGAAGATGCCTTGACCTCGCCGGTTTCCAGATCGGTCAGATGCGCGGCGATGGTGGTCGAGCCAAGATCGATGGCCAGACCGTAAAGGCCCTGCTCATGCAGGCCAGGCCAGATTTCGACGATGCGGGCCAAACTGTCCTTGTGCCCTTTGTGCAAGGCGACGGTGACCTCCCATTTGCCTTTTCGCAGAACCGGTTGCAGCTTGGACATCAGCGACAGGTCGGCAGTCACGGCGTCGATCTGCCATTGTTGCTGCAACGCACGTTCCAGCCGCTCCAGATCGCCGGTGGGAGAGTGCATGTCGGGTTCTTCCACCACCACAAAATACAGGCGGGTCGCCGGGTCCATGGTGATCGCGCGCGCGGCGGCGGCTTTGCGCACGACCTGGCGGTGTACCTGGCTTTCGGGCGGTACATCGATCACCACGTCGCCCTGTACGGTGGCCTGACATCCCAACCGACGCCCGGGTTTCAACCCGCGTTTGTCATCATAGCGCTGTTCGACCGCGTTCCACGCGCTCAGCGCGTTCTCGGATACGGTGACTCCATGCTTGGGAAACTCACCATAGCTTGGGGTGATCTGACATTTCGAACAGATCCCGCGTCCGCCGCAGACCGAATCCAGATCGACACCCAACTGGCGCGCTGCCGTCAGAATCGGCGTGCCGACTGGAAAGTGCCCGCGTTTGCCCGAGGGGGTAAAAACGACAAGAGGATCGGTGGTCATGAAAGGCCTGCCTTTTGTATTCGCGCATCTGCCGCGCAAGATATGGGTTTATTCGCAAAGGGAAAGGCCATTCCGCGGCAGGTTTTGATCAAGAGGCGTCGTTTTGGGGCGCGGCAGAACCCCGCAGGGGCAAACAACTTGGGTTGGGGGCTTTCCCTTGGTTGAAATCCATGCCATAGGGTCGCCGTCAAACGGGCTTTTGCATGGGGTTATCAGATGCAGATTCGTGAGGCACTCACCTTTGACGACGTTCTCCTGGTTCCGGGCGCATCCACTGTGCTGCCGGCAACGGCGGATACCAGCACGCGGGTCACGCGTGAGATCACCATGAACATCCCCTTGCTCAGCTCGGCGATGGATACTGTGACCGAGGCGCGGATGGCCATTGCGATGGCGCAGGCCGGAGGGATCGGGGTGGTCCACAAGAACCTGTCAGTCGAAGAACAGGCCCGTGAGATCCGCCGGGTGAAGCGTTTTGAATCCGGCATCGTGTACAATCCGGTGACTTTGCGTGCGGATCAAACGCTGGCAGATGCGCAGGCTTTGGTGGAACGCTACAACTTTACCGGTTTCCCGGTTGTGGACGGTGATGGCCGGGTGGTCGGGATCGTCACCAACCGAGACATGCGTTTCGCCACTTCGGATGACACGCCGATCCATGCCATGATGACCGCGGACAATCTGGCAATGCTGCAAGAGCCCGCGGATCTGGAAGAGGCCAAAAGCCTGATGCGCGCGCGCCGGATCGAAAAGCTTCTGGTTGTGGATGGGTCTGGCAAGCTGACGGGCCTGCTGACGCTCAAAGACACGGAACAGGCGGTGTTGAACCCGACCGCCTGCAAGGACCGGCTGGGCCGATTGCGCGTGGCGGCGGCGACCTCGGTCGGAGATGCCGGGTTCGAGCGGTCCGAACAATTGGTAGATTCCGGCGTCGACATTATCGTGGTCGATACGGCGCATGGCCATTCGCAAGGGGTGCTGGATGCGGTCAAGCGCGCCAAGACCCTGTCGAATGAGGTTCAGATCATCGCGGGCAACGTGGCCACGGCTGAGGCAACCAAAGCGCTGATCGACGCGGGCGCGGATGCGATCAAGGTGGGGATCGGGCCGGGCTCGATCTGTACCACGCGGATGGTGGCAGGTGTTGGTGTGCCGCAGTTGACCGCGATCATGGATTGCGCCGCAGCGGCTGGCGATGTGCCTGTGATCGCCGATGGCGGGATCAAGTTCTCGGGCGATTTTGCCAAGGCCATCGCAGCAGGGGCGTCCTGCGCCATGGTCGGCTCGATGATTGCAGGCACGGATGAAAGCCCGGGCGAAGTGATCCTCTATCAGGGCCGGTCGTTCAAATCCTATCGCGGCATGGGCAGCTTGGGTGCGATGGCGCGCGGCTCGGCCGACCGGTATTTCCAGAAAGATGCGGCCAATGACAAGCTGGTGCCCGAAGGAATCGAAGGTCAGGTGCCCTATAAAGGCTCGGCCAGCGCGGTGGTGCACCAGCTGGTGGGCGGTCTGCGGGCGGCCATGGGCTATACCGGTTGTGCCACGGTGGATGAGATGCGCAAGAACTGCAACTTCGTCAAAATCACCGGGGCGGGCCTGAAGGAAAGCCATGTGCATGACGTGCAGATCACCCGCGAAAGCCCGAACTACCGCGTGATGTAACCGACCAGGATCGGAGACAGCCATGACCCCGGCAGCCCGTGTGCAGGCCGCGATCGAGATCCTTGACGACATCCTGTCAGGGGCTCCGGTCGAAAAGGCGCTGACCGGCTGGGCCCGGCGCAGTCGGTTTGCGGGGTCCAACGATCGTGCGGCGATCCGGGATCATGTGTTTTATGCAATCAGGAACAGGCGGTCCTTCGCTGCATTGGGTGGTGCGCCGGGTGGCCGAGGGTTGATGATCGGCTTGGCCCGTGCACAGGGCCTTGCCATCGACATGCTGTTCTCGGGCGACCGGCACGCGCCGGCACCGGTTGGTGAGGATGAAGCACCGCGCGCCTTTGCGTCCGAGGCTGAGCGGCTCGACATCCCCGATTGGCTCTGGCCTGAATTCACCCGGTCCCTGAGGGACGAGGCGGAGGCGGCGGCGCAGGCCCTAAAGTCGCGCGCGCCGGTGCATCTGCGTGTGAATCTACAACGGACGACCCGTGCGAAAGCCATCACGCAATTAGCGCAGGAGGGCATTTCAGCCCAAGCCCACCCGGCCTGCGACACAGCGCTGGAGGTGACCGAAGGGGCCAGAAAAATCGCGCAAAGCCACGCCTACAAGAACGGTACTGTTGAACTGCAGGATGCTGCCAGCCAAGCGGTGGTAGCCTCCATCCCGCTGAAGCCGGGCCTGCGCGTTCTGGACTATTGCGCGGGTGGCGGCGGAAAGGCCTTGGCCATCGCTGCACGTGATCCGCAAGTTGAGGTCTTTGCGCATGACGCCAATCCCGGGCGGATGCGCGACCTGCCTGCACGCGCGGAGCGGGCCGGTGCAAATATACCTATACTCTCCAACCGGCAACTGGCCAAATTGGCTCCGTTCGACGTTGTTCTGACGGATGTTCCCTGTTCCGGCAGCGGATCCTGGCGCCGTGCACCCGCCGGGAAATGGTCATTGACGCAGGACGCATTGCGCGGCCTGACTGTGACACAAGGGCAAATCCTGCGTGACGTGATCCCTCTGGTTGCGGAAAAAGGCATTCTGGCTTACGCAACCTGTTCTGTGCTGGCTGCTGAGAACCAGGCGGTCGTGGATGCTTTCTTGCAAGCGTGCCCGGACTGGACGTCGAATTTTGGCAAAGCGTGGCGTGTGTCGCACGGAACCGATGGTTTCTTTTGCGCACACTTGACACGAAAATAGACCGTTGAGATACAACTTTAACGGGTTATTGGCAGCTTGATCCTTTAAGCAATCGTTAACCCTATTGAGTTGATATTCTGCGACGTTCTATTCAGGGCCGTATATGACAGATTCTGTTGAGTTTATTACCGAAGACCCTCGCTTTGTGGGTGTTTCAGGCAAACGCGTCATTTCACTGATTTTAGTTTCAATCATGTTTTTGCTCGCTCCGGCGATGGGGATCGCTCCACCAGCCTGGGGCGCTGGCCTGATCGCGATCGGATTGGCGTTTCTGGGTGTCGTAGCGGTGATCCTTGGCCGCGACACTTTGCAAAAACGAACTGCTGCACAGACAAAAGACGTGCTCGCCAAGGTGTTGAAAAACCAGGATGCTGCCTGTTTCGTAGCGGATATCGAAGGCAATGTTCTTTTGGCGAACACGCTCGCGAGCAGCCGGTTTCAGGCCGTGCAGGGTTCGCATATGGCGGCCTGCTTAAGATCCATTTTCGCCAATCCGGCCGCGATTTTGGTCCGCTTGCAGTCTCTGGCACAAGAAGCTGGCTATGCATCGGAAGACATCGCCACCCGCGGCGTCGCAATCCCCGTGGCAGCAACCTGGCTCAACGACGGGATGGTCTACTGGCGTGTCGATTTGCAGGCGCAGCAGAGTTGGAACAGCATTCAGCTTCCGGTTCTGAACATCGGTCGAAACGATGTCATCTTGCATGCCAATGAACCTGCCCGAAAGCTCTTGAGTGGTGTTCCTCCCAAGCTCGAACACCTATTGCCACCGGATGTTGCCCAATCGGGAGGGGTCACACGGCTTGTAACGGTTCATGGGCCCAAGGCGTTCCTTGTGACCACACTACGACAAAAAGGGTTGGATCGCGCATTGCTGCTCGCGCCTCTGGAACACGGTGTCGGGCAGGCTGGGGTGATGTCTTTTTCGGATCTTCCGGTCCCGATCATGCGCCTGTCGCTGCAGGGTGAGATACTTGAGGCCAACCGGCTTGCCTCTCGCCTTATCGGAGATTTGTTGCCCGGAAAAACTAATATCGACCAAATGATGCAAGGGTTGAACAGGCCAGTTGAGGATTGGCTTGCCGAAACTGCCGAGCAAGATACGACACCGCACACAGAAATCCTGCGTCTCAAACGGCAGGACAAAGAGACTTTTGTGCAAGTGACCCTGTCGCGCATCCTGCGTGATGGTGAACCCTGCCTGATCGCCGTGCTGAACGATGCGACCGAGCTAAAGACGCTCGAGGCGCAATTCGTACAAGGCCAAAAGATGCAGGCCGTGGGGCAGCTGGCGGGCGGTGTCGCGCATGATTTTAACAACCTTTTGACAGCGATTTCGGGGCATTGCGACCTGTTGTTGCTGCGTCATGACCAAAGCGATTCCAATTACAGCGATCTGGTGCAGATCAATCAAAACGCAAACCGTGCCGCGGCTCTTGTCAGTCAGCTTTTGGCCTTTTCGCGCAAGCAGACCCTGCGGCCCGAGATGCTGGATCTGCGCGATACGATTTCCGACCTGATCCACCTGCTCAACAGGTTGGTTGGCGAAAAAGTCCGGCTAATCCTCAGCCATGATCCGGTGCTTAAACCCGTACGGGCGGATAAGCGGCAGTTGGAACAGGTGTTGATGAACCTAGTGGTGAACGCACGGGACGCGATGCCCGAGGGGGGTGAGATCAGGATTGAAACCGAGATCCTATCCCTTGACGAACCGTTGACGCGTGACCGTGCCACTGTGCCGGTCGGTGAATATGTGACGGTGAAAGTCATCGACAGCGGAACGGGGATCGCCGCCGACAAGCTGCAAAAGATCTTTGAGCCTTTCTTTACCACCAAACGCACGGGCGAGGGCACGGGGCTGGGTCTTTCGACCGTCTACGGGATCGTCAAGCAGACCGGCGGGTTCATCTTTGTCGACAGCGTTGTGGGGCAGGGCAGCGAGTTTACAGTCTATCTGCCGGTCAGCGTTGCGCTGCCTGAAGAAACGCCAAAAGGCCCGGCAACGGTGCCGGATCTAGGCGGGCGCCAAGGCGAAGGGGTGGTTCTGCTGGTCGAAGACGAAGCGCCAGTCCGGGCCTTTGCCACGCGCGCATTGCGGCTGAAAGGCTATACCGTGCTCGAGGCGGATTCGGCCGAAGCCGCCTTGACCCTGCTTGAGGATAAGGATCTGTCGGTTGATGTGTTTGTCACCGATGTTGTCATGCCCGGGATGGATGGCCCCACATGGGTTAGCCAGGCGTTGAAGACCCGGCCCGAGGTGCAGGTGGTCTTTATGTCAGGCTATGCCGAAGGCGCCTTTGGGGAAGCCGGGCCGCAGGTCGAAAACTCCACCTTCCTGCCGAAGCCCTTTTCGCTCAACCAACTGACCGAAGCGGTGTTCCAACGGCTGAACTAGACCTATTGCGCCGCCTCATAGAGCGCGAACTCTGCCGCAAGTTCGGACCGAAGGCGCAATCGTGTGGCCTCTGAAAGTTCCAGCGATCGGCGCGGAGAGACGTTTTCGCGCGCCGGATAGACCGCGCAGTTCAGCCGGTTTTCAAGGAAGGTGCGGATTTCCCCTTGGTGGTCGTATTTGAAAATGTGGGTTGCACCTGCGCCATTGCTGCGGGGCTTGAGGAAATCGCTTTGGCGGCCGATATCGGCAAAAGCGGGGGGCGATTTTTGCAAATAGGCTTGGATGAAGTGATCGAAACTCAGATCCCGGGTCGAGTTCTCTGACCCGACCAAATCCGGGCGACTGCGATACCTGTACCAACTGCCCAGCCAGTCTACGGGCTCGCGCACCACAGCCATGATCTCCATCTCGGTGTCGAACATTTTCTGAAACATCGTCTGAAAGAACCGGTCAAACCGCCGGACCGACGCGTGCTTGAGTTCGGGTGGATGAGAGATCACCAGATCCGCGCGGTCCTTCAGGGCCGAGATATAGGATGTGCTGCCGGTTTTGGGCATGGATAGCAGGGCAAGGCGTTCTTCAAAAAAAACAAGCATGTGGCTGACGGGGGTTCCGAGAATGGATGACACGGACAGGCTTATCGCAATCTGCCTGAGACGCCAATCTCGGGCCGCGCACCGCCTTGGATCGGGTTGCAAAATTGTTTCAAAACATACGGATAGCTCGCGAATTTTCGATGTGCGACTTTTTATTTCAGAAATAAACCACTCGTTAACTGGTTTGGGAAAAGGTGAGCTTAGTAAGTTTTTATTGAAATGTTCTCTTTTTGGTCCTATCAGGAACAAGAGGCGAACAAAGCAGTGATTGCCGCCCGTACATGGGTGTGACAAAAGGAAGGCGACAGGACAATGGCGGATCTTCTGACGATGAGCGACAAGAAAAACGCAGACAAGCAAAAGGCGCTCGACAGCGCGCTGGCCCAGATCGAACGGCAGTTCGGCAAAGGCTCGATCATGAAGCTGGGCGAAGACGCCAAGCAGGATATCGAAGCCAGTTCAACCGGGTCGCTGGGCCTGGATATCGCGCTGGGAATCGGTGGTTTGCCGATGGGCCGGATTGTTGAGATTTATGGCCCGGAAAGTTCGGGTAAAACGACGCTGACCCTGCATTGCATTGCCGAGCAGCAAAAACGCGGTGGTGTCTGCGCCTTTGTCGACGCCGAACATGCGCTGGATCCGCAATATGCCCGCAAGTTGGGTGTTGATCTTGACGAACTGCTGATCTCGCAACCCGACACCGGCGAACAAGCGCTTGAGATCACCGATACTCTGGTGCGCTCGGGGGCGGTGAATATGGTCATCGTTGACTCGGTCGCGGCACTGACGCCGAAGTCCGAGCTTGAGGGTGACATGGGCGACAGCAGTGTTGGCGTGCAAGCCCGGTTGATGAGCCAGGCGATGCGCAAGCTGACCGGTTCGATCAGCCGTTCGAACTGTATGGTTATCTTTATCAACCAGATTCGCATGAAAATCGGCGTGATGTTCGGCAGCCCGGAAACCACCACCGGGGGCAACGCGCTGAAATTCTACAGCTCGGTCCGCCTGGATATCCGCCGCATCGGTGCGATCAAGGACCGCGATGAAGTGGTCGGCAACCAGACCCGCGTAAAGGTCGTCAAGAACAAGGTGGCACCACCCTTCAAACAGGTCGAATTTGACATCATGTATGGCGAAGGCATCTCGAAAATGGGTGAGCTGCTGGATCTGGGCGTCAAGGCGGGCGTGGTCGAGAAATCGGGCTCGTGGTTCAGCTATGGTGATGAGCGGATCGGGCAGGGGCGTGAGAACGCCAAGCAATATCTGCGCGACAATTCCTCCATTGCGTTCGAAATAGAGGACAAGATCCGCGCGGCACATGGGCTTGATTTCGACATGCCACCCGGCGCGGCAGAGGATGACGACATCCTCGAAGCGTGAAGGTTGCTGACGGGAACAGCTTAAATCCCCCGGCACTTCGACGGTGCTGAGAATACGTGGAGCAGGGCGGTCCAAACGGGCCGCCTTGTTTCGTATCCGGTCATCTGGGCTGTGGACAGTCTGAAACCGGGGGGATAAACCTGCGAAAACCAAGATTTCTGCGCGCCGAGAGAGCCCCATGCCCAGCCTGAACGATATCCGATCAACCTTTTTGAATTATTTTGAAAAACAGGGGCATGAGGTCGTGGCGTCCAGCCCTTTGGTGCCGCGCAACGATCCGACGCTGATGTTTGTCAACTCGGGCATGGTGCAGTTCAAGAATCTGTTCACCGGCCTTGAGACACGGGACTATAAACGCGCGACCACGGCGCAGAAATGTGTACGTGCCGGTGGCAAGCACAATGACCTTGATAATGTCGGCTATACCGCACGCCACCATACATTCTTTGAAATGCTGGGGAATTTCTCGTTCGGCGACTATTTCAAACATGAGGCCATCCCCTTTGCCTGGAACCTGATCACTAAGGAATACGGCATCGACAAAAGCCGCCTGCTGGCCACGGTTTACCACACAGATGACGAAGCGTTTGAGATCTGGAAGAAGGTCGGCGTGCCCGAAGACCGGATCATCCGCATCGCAACCAGCGACAACTTCTGGCAAATGGGCCCGACCGGCCCCTGCGGTCCCTGCACCGAGATTTTCTACGATCACGGCGACCATATCTGGGGCGGCCCTCCGGGTTCACCGGAAGAAGATGGCGACCGGTTCATCGAGATCTGGAACGTCGTTTTCATGCAGAACGAACAGTTCGAGGACGGCTCGATGGTCGAGCTTGACATGCAGTCGATTGACACCGGGATGGGGCTAGAGCGGATTGGCGCGCTGTTGCAGGGCAGCCATGACAACTATGACACCGATCTGTTCAAAACCCTGATCGAGGCCTCGGCCGAGGCGACCGGTGTTGATCCTTACGGTGACCAGAACGTGCATCATCGGGTGATTGCGGACCATTTGCGCTCGACCTCGTTCCTGATCGCCGATGGGGTGATGCCAAGCAATGACGGGCGCGGCTATGTGCTGCGCCGCATCATGCGCCGCGCTATGCGCCACGCACACCTGCTGGGGGCCAAAGACCCGGTCATGCACCGTCTTGTACCAACTCTGGTGCAATTGATGGGCGGTCATTATACCGAACTGTCTCAGGCGCAGCCCTTGATCGAAGAAACGCTGCTTTTGGAGGAAACTCGATTCAAGCAAACGCTGGATCGCGGGCTCAAACTGCTGGATGACGAAGTGTCGGGCCTGGCTGAAGGTGCACCCTTGTCGGGTGAGGCGGCGTTCAGGCTCTATGACACATATGGATTCCCGCTGGACCTGACCCAAGATGCGCTGCGTGAAAAAGGCCGTGAGGTCGACACAGATGGGTTTGATGCGGCTATGGCAGAACAAAAGGCCAAGGCTCGCGCGGCCTGGGCCGGGTCTGGCGAGGCTGCGGATCAGGCCGTTTGGTTTGATGTGCTCGACTATGCCGGGGCCACCGATTTCCTGGGCTACGACACCGAAAACGCCGAGGCGCAGGTGGCGGCCTTGATCGTCGATGGCGCACAGGCGGACAGTATCAGCGCAGGCCAAGAGGCCTGGGTCGTGGTTAATCAGACCCCATTCTATGGCGAGGCTGGCGGTCAGATCGGTGACACTGGTGAGCTGCGCCGTCTGGAAGATCGCGAGCACGTGTGCCGGGTGACGGACACCAGAAAATTTGCCGATGGCAAGGTCTATGGCCATAAGGTCACCGTCGAATCCGGCACGCTGTCCAAAGGCGACGGGATCGCGTTGGAGGTTGATCATGCCCGCCGGTCTTCCATCCGGGCCAACCACTCGGCCACGCACCTGCTGCACGAAGCACTGCGCGAGACACTGGGGGATCACGTGGCGCAGCGCGGCTCGTTGAACGCCGCGGACCGGCTGCGGTTCGACTTTAGCCATTCCAAGGCACTGAGCCTGGAAGAGATCCAGAAGGTCGAGCGTGAAGTCAATGATTTCATTCGGCAAAACTCGGCTGTGGAAACAAGGATCATGACTCCTGACGATGCGCGAGCCCTAGGCGCTCAGGCGCTGTTTGGCGAGAAATATGGTGATGAAGTCCGCGTTGTTTCGATGGGCAAGGCGCCGACCGGCAAAGGGCAAGATGGAGAAACCTGGTCGATTGAACTCTGCGGTGGCACCCATGTGCGCCAGACCGGTGACATCGGCACCTTTGTGGTTCTGGGCGACAGCGCCAGCAGTGCAGGTGTGCGCCGGATTGAGGCGTTGACCGGCGATGAGGCCTTCCGCTATCTCTCGGCGCAGGATCACCGTCTGGCGCAGGTCGCGTTGGAGCTGAAAGCGCAGCCGGATGATGTGGTGCCGCGTGTCAAAGCGTTGCTGGACGAGCGCAAGGCCTTGCAGAACGAAGTGGCCCAACTGCGCCGTGATCTGGCCATGGCCGGAGGGGCCGGGCAGGGTGGCGGCGCCGAGGCGCGCGACATCAACGGGGTGGCCTTTCTGGCGCAGGCGCTCACAGGTGTGTCTGGCAAGGACCTGCCGTCGCTAATCGACGAACACAAAGCGCGGCTGCAATCGGGTGCGGTTCTGTTGATTGCAGATACGGGCGGCAAAGCTGCTGTCGCTGCCGGTGTGACGCCAGACCTGACCGACAAGATTTCCGCTGTTGATCTCGTCAAGGCCGCGGTGGTCGAACTGGGCGGCAAGGGAGGCGGTGGTCGCCCGGACATGGCCCAAGGCGGTGGCAAGGATGCGTCGAACGCCGAAGCCGCGATCAAGGCCGCAGAACAGGTATTGGGAGGGTAAGATGGCTGCACTTTGGATTGCACATGTCACTGTGACAGACGCGGAAGCATACGGAAAATATGCTGAACTGGCTGGCCCGGCAATCGCGGCCCATGGTGGGCATTTTATCGCGCGGGCAGCGCGTTATGTACAACTGGAAGGCAAAGAGCGCCCACGCAACGTCGTGGCAAAGTTTCCGTCGGTGGAAGCGGCAGTGGAATGCTATAACTCAGACGCCTATCAAGAAGCCCTTTCCCATGCGCGAGGGGCAAGCGAGCGCGAATTGATGGTGGTCGAGATCACCGAATAGGAATCACTTGGGCGCGCTGACCGGTTCCAAACTGACAAAGCTGCGTTTTGCAGACGGCGATTTCGCATTTCCGTTGGCCGACGGGGTGCGCCTGAGAGTCTTTGGTTAAGATTAAGTAATTTAACGATATTTTACGTATTTGTCGCTCAGATTGTGTCATGGCCTGCCACGATGATGCACCGAAATGGCCATGAAGTTGAACGGGATTCCGCCGCTTTTCAGGACCAACCTGTCATAACCATTGCGGTTGGCGAAATGTTCAGGAATACTTGCTGGAATACGAATGTATTGTGATTTTGCCAAACGCCTAAACGGACTGACGCCTGGGGGGACTGTCATGCTTTTCGTTGGCACGAGGGACAAAAGCTTTTTGAAACGAGGGGTTGCCCTGCTGGGTGCGGCCCTTTTTTGCATGGGTGCATCTGGACTGTCCTCTACGGCCGTTGCGTCCGGGACTGCGTTTTTGCCGGTCGTTTCCGCATCGCCACCGCCTTCGGGCGCTCTCCAACTTTGCGATCAGTATAGCTGGGCTTGTGCCAGCGCGACTTCGGTCTCGATGTCGGGTGAGCGCGAGATGGAATTGGTCAGGCGGATCAATCGACATGTGAATGCGTCGACCCGGGAAGTTACCGATCAGTCTCAGTACCGAATGCAAGAACGCTGGGCTTTGCCCACAAGGCGCGGCGGCGACTGCGAAGATTTTGCGTTGCTCAAAAAGCGTGAGTTGATCCGAGCAGGGATCGACCCCAGCAAGCTATTGATCGCGACGGTTCTGGACAGAAAGCGAAACGCACACGCGGTATTGGTCTATCGTTCAAGTCAGGGCGATTTGGTACTGGACAATTTGACCAATCGTATCAAGCCTTGGTCTGTAACGCGCTACTTGTTTCTGAGGATGCAGGATCCCAGGCAACCGCGAAACTGGGTTGGTGTCTACCTGCAAAGCTGACGCCGCCATCGCTCATCAAGGAACAATTCGGCGACGCCGTGTGGGTGTTTGATCGGTAGGTAAGGCAATTCGCGATTGCGATGCTTTGCCTCGGAAGCAAACTGTTAGTGTTTACTTCTTGCCTTCCTTAGCTTTCCCGCCTTTTCCTTTGCCGTGGCTCTTCTCGCCTTTGCCCTCGTAGCCTTCTTTTTTACGCTCTTCTTTCTTTTTTTCTTCGCGCTTTTCTTCCTTGCGTTCTTCTTTACGCTTCTCTTCTTTTTCTTCCTTACGTTCTTCTTTACGCTTCTCTTCTTTTTCTTCCTTACGTTCTTCTTCGCGCTTCTCTTCTTTTTCTTCCTTACGCTCTTCTTCGCGCTTCTCTTCTTTTTCTTCCTTACGCTCTTCTTCGCGCTCTTCTTCTCTTTCTTCCTCACGCTCTTCTTCACGTTCGGATCCGGTGTCGTCTCCGCCACCGTTTGTGCCGGTATCGCTGGAAGATCCGCCGCCGCCATTCGAACCGCCACCTGAGGTGCCGCCGCCGCCGGTGTTCGCATTATCTTCGTTTTCGCCGATGGTATCGCCGAAATTGTCTGCGCCATTCTCGTCGGCAGGGCCATCACCCGACCGGTTGTCGGCTGCGCCCGATACTGATGAGGTCGGGAAGTCGGTCAGCACTGCTGCAAACGGTGCACATTCCGATGCGGTGCGGGCGACAATGTCGTCAAAATCGGGACGTTTCTGCAGGTATTTGATAAGGCCGGTTGTTACTACTTTGCATTCGCACAAGGTCTGCGTTGCGACGGATTGTTTTCCGGTCGCGACCGTACATCTTTGATCGGCATAGGCGGGGGCAGACATAACAAACGGGATAGTCGCACTGGTCAGTACAACAGAAAGCAATTTGGATTTGATGCGCATGGCGCTTCTCCTGGAACTCATAAACTCGACTGCGACGACTGATACAGATTCAGGCAAAGCGCTTATATGAACAGCGTCACACTTTGGCCGCAAATACACCTTCGTAATGCCAGACTTTCAAGACGACGCAAGTTCAAGAACCAGCGGTCGGACACTTGAATTCCGGAAAAATGAGTAAAAAAAGGGCGCTAAGACCTTATACTATATAGGGTCTTGGCGCCTGATTGTTTCTCCATATGTGGGCAAAAATGCAACATATGGGTGATTGTGGCCGTCCTAGAAACGGCGTTACGAGGCCTTGGACATGCGTTTGCGCTCGTGCGGATCAAGGTATCGCTTGCGCAAACGCACTACATTTGGCGTCACTTCGACCAACTCGTCATCATCGATATAGGCGATGGCCTCTTCCAGTGAAAACTGCACATGCGGTGTCAGGCGAACAGCGTCGTCCGATCCGCTGGCGCGCACGTTGGTCAGTTTCTTGCCCTTAAGCGGGTTCACTTCAAGATCATTGTCGCGCGAATGCTCTCCAATGATCATGCCTTGATAGACTTCGACCTGCGGACCCACGAACATCCGTCCGCGCTCTTCCAGATTCCACAGCGCATAAGCCACGGCCTGACCTTTCTCCATCGAGATCAGAACGCCTGCGCGGCGCCCTGGGATCGGGCCTTTATGCGGGGCCCAATCATGGAACACGCGGTTCAGGACGCCGGTGCCGCGGGTATCGGTCAGGAACTCCCCGTGATAGCCGATCAACCCGCGCGACGGCACATGGGCGATGATGCGGGTTTTGCCTGCACCGGCTGGGCGCATCTCGACCAGTTCGCCTTTGCGCGCGCCGGTGATCTTTTCGATGACCGAGCCCGAATATTCGTCATCCACATCGATCGTGACCTCTTCGATGGGTTCCAGACGTTGGCCGTTTTCCTCGCGGAACAGAACCTGCGGGCGCGAGATGCTAAGCTCGAACCCTTCGCGACGCATGTTCTCGATCAGAACACCCATCTGCAATTCGCCACGTCCGGCAACTTCGAACGCCTCGCCGCCGGGTGTGTCGGTGATGCGGATGGCCACGTTGGATTCGGCCTCTTTCATCAATCGATCCCGGATAACGCGCGATTGCACCTTTTTGCCATCGCGCCCGGCCAGCGGAGAATCGTTGATCCCAAAGGTTACAGTGATGGTGGGCGGATCAATGGGCTGCGCGGGCAGGGCCTCATCCACCTGAGGGGCGACAAGGGAATCGGCCACAGTGGCTTTGCTCATTCCGGCAATGGTGACGATGTCGCCCGCTTCGGCCTGATCGATGGGCTGTTGCGAGAGACCGCGGAAGGCCAGAATTTTTGAGGCGCGGAAGTTTTCGATCAGCGTACCATCCCGGCTAAGCGCCTTGAGCGTATCACCGGCTTTCAGAGTGCCGCTTTCGACGCGACCGGTCAGGATACGACCGATGAAGGGATCGCTGCCCAAGGTCGTCGCCAACATCCGGAAGGGTTCGTCTTTCTTGTCGACCTGTTTCGGGGCAGGGACGTGATCGACGATCAGGTCAAACAACGCACTCAGATCCTTGCGCGGCCCGTCCAACTCCATATCCGCCCAGCCCGAGCGGCCCGAGGCATACATGGAGGGGAAATCCAGCTGGTCGTCATCGGCACCGAGATTGGCGAACAGGTCAAAGCACTCATCCAGGGCCCGGTCAGGCTCTGCGTCTGGCTTGTCGACCTTGTTCAGCACCACGATGGGGCGCAAACCCAGGGCCAGCGCCTTGGAGGTGACAAACTTGGTCTGTGGCATCGGGCCTTCGGCCGCGTCGACCAGCAGAACAACGCCGTCAACCATGCTGAGGATCCGTTCGACCTCTCCGCCAAAGTCGGCGTGCCCAGGGGTGTCGACAATGTTGATGCGCGTGTCTTTCCACTCGACACTTGTTGCCT
This sequence comes from Ruegeria sp. HKCCA5839, assembly GCF_013035585.1. NCBI lineage: Bacteria > Pseudomonadati > Pseudomonadota > Alphaproteobacteria > Rhodobacterales > Roseobacteraceae > Ruegeria > Ruegeria sp. HKCCA5839. The sequence continues at coordinate 454,543 of NZ_WQIE01000001.1, forward strand.
TCGCCAGAATGGTGATGCCGCGCTCGCGTTCCAGATCGTTGCTGTCCATGGCGCGCTCGGCGACCGCCTGGTTTTCCCGGAACGCACCGGATTGTTTGAGCAGCTCATCCACCAGGGTCGTTTTGCCGTGGTCCACGTGAGCGATGATTGCGATGTTGCGCAGGTCCATGAGAGGTCAGCCTTTGAACGGAAAGTTGCCGCGCGCATAACGCGGCTTGGACCAAACTTCCAGCCCAAACGCGCGTTCAGCGACCGAAGCGTTGGAAAAACGCGAAAAGCACAGAGGACAGATTGGAAACGAAGCAGATTTTGGAGCGGTTGGGCTAACCCATTGGCGTCAAGTTTACCATAGGTCAGGGAAACCAGACTTTTCGAAGCATTAACATCTATGGTAGAGGTGTCGCTATTAAATAGTGCTTTGATTTTTATGAGTATTTTTAGACATGACGATATTTGTTAAATCCGTCATAACCGTGTCGGTTCTGATCGTGGCAATTGGGTGGCTTGCAGACGGGGGGTCCGTCTATTCTATTGCAATCCGTTGATGTTGAACGGTTTTATTGTTTTGTGGTTGTCGCGTCGTAACCGGTGAAAAAGGAGCCTTCGGGCTCCTTTTTCATTGTGCATCTTCCATCCTGTTGAACGGTTCAGCTTATTGTTTTTCGATTGCTTTTTGTTTTGTCCGGTATTGTGACAGGCGTTTCACGACAAACTGCCGCGCCTTGCGTTCGGCCAGCCTAACTCGAATTTCGGTCAAAAAGGCCTCTTCCAATGTTTGGGACGACGCTCCCAACAGGTCGCCCACCTCGACAAAGAACCGGTCGTCGCCGGTTTCATCCATGACTTTCAACGTGTCTTCTGCAAGTCGGGCGGCGAGGGTCGAAACCGTATCGGACATTAGCGCGTGTTCTCGGTCAGGCGGCGTTTTACATAGTCGGTCACATCAGTCATCAACGTGTCCATGTGGCGATCCTGGAAGAAGTGATCGGCTCCTTCGACCTCATTGTGAGTGATGGTGATCCCTTTTTGCTCATGCAACTTGTCGACCAGTGCCGCAGTATCTGCAGGCGGGGCCACACGGTCGGATGAGCCGTTGATGATCAGGCCCGACGACGGGCAGGGGGCGAGGAACGAGAAATCATACATATTGGCCGGGGGCGAAACGCTGATAAAGCCGGTGATCTCGGGGCGGCGCATCAGCAATTGCATCCCGATCCACGCGCCAAAGGAAAAGCCTGCAACCCAGCAATGCTTGGAGTTGTTGTTCATCGACTGAAGGTAGTCCAGCGCTGAGGCTGCATCGCTCAACTCGCCTACACCTTGGTCGTATTCGCCTTGGCTGCGACCCACACCACGGAAGTTAAAGCGCAATACGGTGAAACCCATATTATAGAACGCATAGTGCAGGTTATAGACCACCTTGTTGTTCATGGTCCCGCCGAATTGGGGGTGCGGATGCAGCACGATGGCGATCGGTGCGTCTTTTTCCTTTTGCGGGTGGTAGCGGCCTTCCAGGCGGCCTTCGGGTCCGGGAAAAATCACCTCGGGCATGAGTGCTTTCGTCCTGTCTCTTTTTAACGCGTCTTCAGCGGGACTATCTTGACGATAATCGTCGGGCACTTTAGAACGGTTCTAATTACATTGCATCGCGTGAACACGCTGTCAGTGGGAAATACGCACTGGCCGTTGTGACGTCAATGATTTCACGCGACTTCCGGTGGGGTAAAGCATGAAACTGTCGACCAAAGGGCGCTATGCGATGGTGGCATTGGCAGATATTGCTTTGCAACCGGCGGAGCAATTGGTGACTTTGGGCGAAATTTCTGGCCGCCAAGACATTTCTTTACCTTATCTCGAACAGCTTTTTGTCAAGCTGCGTCGTGCCGAACTTGTTTCTTCTGTCCGGGGGCCCGGTGGTGGCTATAAGCTGGCGCGCCCGGCGTCGGAAATCCGTGTGGTCGAGATTCTGGCAGCGGTCGATGAAACTGTGGATGCCATGCACAAGGGGGCAGGGGCGTCCGGTGGATCGTCCGGCAGCCGCGCACAGTCGCTGACGAACCGTCTGTGGGAAAGCCTGAGCGCGCATGTCTATGTTTTCCTGCATCAGACCCGCTTGTCTGATGTGATCGAGAACGAGCTCGCGCCTTGCCCGGCTGTTCCAAGCCTGTTTGCCGTTGTGGATGAATAGGTCGATGTCCACGCAAGCTTCTTTCATCGCACCAGAAAAGATGCATCCATGAAGCGCGTTTATCTGGATCACAATGCAACGACCCCGCTGCGTGCCGAAGCGCGTACTGCGATGATTGCAGCGATGGAGCTTTGCGGAAACCCGTCCTCGGTTCATGCCGAAGGGCGCGCAGCCAAGGCCTTGGTTGAACGGGCCCGCGCGCAGGTGGCCGAGGCGTTTGGCGCCGATGGTGCCGATATTGTCTTCACCTCGGGCGCCACCGAAGCTGCGGCTTTGGCGCTGGAGGGTCGGGGCCTGCTTGGCGCTCCGATTGAACATGATGCGGTGCGCGCCTGGACGGATGAGGTTTTGCCTGTTTCACCCTCGGGTTCGGTATCCATAGCCGACCCAGCACAAGCTACGTTGCAGCTGGCCAATTCCGAAACCGGGATCATCCAAACCCTGCCCAAAGGGCTTGCCGTGACCGATGCGACTCAGGCTTTTGGAAAGCTTCCAGTGGCGTTCAACTGGCTCGACACTCAGATGGCGCTGATCTCGGCCCATAAACTGGGCGGTCCCAAGGGCATTGGCGCTTTGGTGCTGAAACGCGGCACGGAACTGGCCGCGCGGATCAAGGGTGGCGGGCAAGAGATGGGTCGACGCTCGGGCACTGAAAATGTCATTGGAATCGCAGGCTTCGGGGCCGCAGCTGAAGCGGCAGCGCGGGATCTGGCCGATGGTGTCTGGGAAAAAGTTGAGAATCTTAGAATTATTCTAGAAAATGCCCTTGAGGCCGGACCTAAATCAACTATTTTTGTCGGGAAAGATCAGGATCGCCTTCCGAATACGCTGTGTTTTGCGACCCCCGGATGGAAAGGGGAAACACAGGTGATGCAGATGGATCTGTCGGGTTTTGCCATCAGTGCGGGCTCGGCCTGTTCCAGCGGCAAGGTGCGGGCAAGTGCGGTTCTGACGGCCATGGGCTATGACGAAACCGTTGCGGCAAGCGCTGTGCGGGTATCGTTAGGACCCGAGACAACAGAAGAAGACGTGCTGCGTTTCGCTGAGACGTGGCTGGATAAAGCAAAGAAGCATCACGCGCGCGCTGCGTGATCCCAAGGAGGGTAAGACATGGCCGCATTGGACCAGACCCAGGTAAAAGAGGGTGTCGATCAGGAAACCGTGGATGCGGTGCGCGAGGTCAGCACGTATAAATACGGCTGGGAAACGGATATCGAGATGGAATACGCCCCCAAAGGCGTGAACCCCGATATCGTCAAGCTGATTTCGGAAAAGAATGAAGAACCCGAATGGATGACCGAGTGGCGCCTGGCCGCGTTCGAGCGCTGGACCCAGATGGAAGAGCCCAAATGGGCGATGGTCAACTATCCTGAAATCGATTTTCAGGACCAGTACTACTATGCCCGCCCGAAATCGATGGAAGAGAAGCCCAAATCTTTGGATGAGGTCGATCCCAAGCTGCTGGCGACCTATGAAAAGTTGGGTATCCCTCTGAAAGAACAGATGATTCTGGCTGGTGTCGAAGGTGCTGAGAACATGCCTACCGAGGGCCGCAAGGTTGCGGTGGACGCCGTGTTTGACTCGGTTTCGGTCGGCACGACCTTTCAGGACGAGTTGAAAAAGGCAGGCGTCATCTTCTGCTCGATTTCCGAGGCGATCAAAGAGCATCCTGAACTGGTCAAGAAATATCTGGGCTCGGTTGTGCCGGTGTCCGACAATTTCTATGCCACGCTGAACTCGGCCGTGTTCTCGGACGGCTCGTTTGTCTATGTGCCGCCGGGCGTGCGCTGCCCGATGGAGCTGAGCACCTATTTCCGCATCAACGCGGAAAACACCGGTCAGTTCGAACGCACACTGATCATTGCCGACAAAGGATCCTATGTATCCTATCTGGAGGGCTGTACCGCGCCCCAGCGCGACACAGCGCAGCTGCACGCGGCGGTGGTTGAGATCATCATCGAAGAAGATGCCGAAGTGAAATATTCGACCGTTCAGAACTGGTTCCCAGGGGATGAGAACGGCAAGGGCGGCATCTATAACTTTGTGACAAAACGCGCCGATTGCCGCGGTGATCGGTCCAAGGTGATGTGGACGCAGGTCGAAACCGGCTCTGCCGTGACATGGAAATACCCGTCCTGCATCCTGCGCGGCGATGACAGCCAGGGTGAGTTCTATTCGATCGCGATTGCCAACAACTATCAGCAAGCCGATACCGGCACCAAGATGGTGCACTTGGGCAAGAACACCAAGTCACGGATCGTGTCGAAAGGCATCAGCGCGGGCAAGGCGCAGAATACCTATCGCGGTCTTGTGTCGATGCACCCCAAGGCCAAAGACAGTCGCAACTATACCCAGTGTGACAGCCTGCTGATCGGCGATAAATGCGGCGCGCATACGGTGCCTTATATCGAGGTCCGCAACAACTCGTCCCGTGTGGAACATGAGGCGACGACGTCCAAGGTGGATGACGACCAGCTGTTCTATTGCCGCCAGCGCGGTATGGACGAGGAAGAGGCCGTGGCCTTGGTCGTCAACGGGTTCTGCAAGGACGTGTTGCAGGCGCTGCCAATGGAATTTGCGATGGAAGCACAGCAACTGGTGGCGATCAGCCTTGAAGGATCTGTGGGCTAAGCTCGACTTCCCTGACGAATAGATACATTGGGAGCCTGCGGGTTCCCCTGCGAGATGCAAAAGGATAAAACATGCTGGAAATCAAGAATCTGCACGTGAAGCTTGAGGAAGAAGAGAAAGAAATCCTCAAAGGTGTTGATCTGACCGTCGAGGCCGGCAAGGTGCACGCGATCATGGGGCCGAACGGCTCGGGCAAGTCGACGCTCAGCTATGTGCTGTCGGGGCGTGATGGCTATGAGGTCACCGATGGCGCGGCAACGCTGGACGGCGAAGACCTGCTGGAGATGGAACCCGAAGAGCGTGCAGCAGCGGGTATCTTTCTGGCGTTCCAATACCCGGTCGAAATCCCCGGCGTGGGCAACATGACTTTCCTGCGGACCGCCGTGAACGCACAGCGCAAGGCGCGTGGGCAGGAAGAACTGTCGGCCGCTGACTTCCTGAAGCTGGTGCGTGAGAAAGCGAAATCGCTGAAGATCGACGCTGACATGCTGAAGCGCCCGGTCAATGTGGGTTTCTCGGGCGGTGAGAAAAAGCGCAATGAGATCCTGCAGATGGCCATGCTGGAACCCAAGATGTGCATCCTGGACGAGACTGACTCGGGTCTTGATGTGGATGCGATGAAGCTGGTGTCCGAAGGTGTTAATGCGCTGCGTGATGCGGGCCGTGGGTTCCTGGTGATCACGCATTATCAGCGCCTGCTGGATCACATCAAACCCGATGTTGTGCATATCATGGCCGATGGCCGGATCGTCAAATCGGGCGGCCCCGAGCTGGCGCTTGAGGTCGAAAACAACGGGTATGCCGACATTCTGGCCGAGGTGAACTGATGGCTTTACCGCAAGCGAAACAGACTGCGACCGAAGAGCGGCTGGCAGCGCTCAGCCTGCCGGATGCCGGTTGCACCAGAAAGGCGCGTGAGGCAGCGATTGCTCGCGTGCGCGAGATGGGCCTGCCCGGGCGTCGCGACGAGTATTGGAAATATACCCGGCCCGACACTTTGGTTTCGGTCGAAGCACCCCATGCTGCGCTGTTTGACGGGGAAGAACCTGACATCTTCCACGACTTCGAACGCCTTCAGATCGTGTTTATTGACGGTGTTTTCAGCCCTGAGCAGTCGGACGACCTGACGCTTGAAGGTGTCTCGATTGACCGGCTCGAGGACATCTGCTGCAAGGATATCCACTGGGCCAAGGATCTCTATGGCGTTCTGGAAACCCGTGGTCAGGTGCCGGTTCAGCGCCCGCTGGCTGCGTTGAACACGGCCTTTGCGTCGGATGGTGTGGCCATTCGTGTCATCGGCAAGCTGTCGAAACCGATCAATCTTGTCTATCGCCATGCTTCCGAGGATTCGGACGCCATCCTGCACCATATCGTGCGGGTCGAAAGCGATGCCGAGGTGACCATTCTGGAAAACGGCCCGGCAGCCTCGCGCTTTAACAAGTGCATGGAAATCGATATCGCCGACAATGGCACGTTGCATCACATCCGGGCGCAAGGTCGTGATCATCAGCGCCGTGCGGCCACCCATATGTTCACGCGTCTGGGCAAGGAATCTGTCTATAAATCCTTCACTCTGACCGTGAACGGTGTGCTTACGCGCAATGAACAGGTTGTGGAACTGACAGGCGATGACGCTGTGGCCCATGTGGCCGGCGCTTGTGTTGGCGATGGTGATTTCCATCACGACGACACGGTGTTCGTTACCCATGATGCGGTGAATTGCGAGAGTCGTCAGGTCTTCAAGAAAGTGCTGCGCAACGGCGCGACCGGTGTGTTCCAAGGCAAGATCCTTGTGAAAGAGGGGGCGCAGAAGACCGACGGGTATCAGATCAGCCAGTCTCTGCTGCTGGACGATGACAGCCAGTTCCTCGCCAAGCCGGAACTAGAGATCTATGCCGATGACGTGGCCTGTTCGCACGGCTCGACCTCGGGCGCGATCGACGAAACGGCGCTGTTCTATCTGCGCTCTCGCGGCGTTCCGGTTGCGGATGCGACCGATATGCTGACGCTGGCCTTTCTGGCCGAAGCCGTGGACGAGATCGAAAACGAGGCTCTGTCAGAGGTCATTGTCGAGCGTTTGCAAGGATGGCTGTCCCGCCGCCGCTGATGCCTGTCACAACTGATATCGTTGCAACCTATCGCGGGCCCGGCCGGGTGGTCGGGCGTCTGATGAAGATGGGCCCGCGCGAAGATCGCGCGCTGGCCTTTGTTATGGCTTTTTGCGTGATCGGCTTTGTGGCGCAACTGCCCAGCCTGGCGCGTCGGGCTCATCTGGAAGATCTTGAGCTGAACATGCTGATGGGCGGCGCGCTGATGGGGTCGGTCTTTATCCTGCCTCTGCTGCTTTACGTGCTGGCCTGGATCTCACACGGTGTGGCTCGCTTGTTCGGTGGCAGTGGGTCCAGCTATGGTGCGCGTTTGGCGCTGTTCTGGGCGTTGCTGGCCTCGACACCGCTGGTGTTGTTGAACGGTCTTGTTGCCGGTTTCATTGGTCCCGGACCAACTCTGACGCTGGCCGGTCTGCTTTGGGTGGCGGTTTTTCTGTGGTTTTGGTTGTCTGGCCTGAAGCAATCGCTATGGGTTAGGGCATGAATACTGCATCTTTACTGAACCTTGTCGGGCTCACTCTGACCAATCCGGCCGAAGCTGCTCGGCGCCTGCTGGCCATGAAGCTTGGCGGCGACGTCCTGTGGCTGGCATTTTCGCTGGCCGTGATCCTGAACGCAGCGCTGCAATCTGTCGCGAACATCATGCTTCCCGCTCTGAGCCCCGACACGCTTCAGGTCGCTGAACCGCTGTCGCGCACGCTTGTGGTTTCGGTCGCAGCGATCCTGATCAGCGTGGCCTCTTTCCTTCTGGTCGGCCGTCTGCTGGGTGGCACCGCAAATTTTTATGAGATCATGACACTGGTTATCTGGCTGCAACTACTGCAGATCGTCGGCCAGGCCTTCGTGATCATCTGCGGCTTGGCGCTGCCCTTCCTGTTCCTGCCGTTCAGCCTGGCGATGCTGGGGTTGAGCCTGTTCATCACGCTGCATTTCCTCAATCAGGCGCACAAGTTTGACTCGCTCGGCCGATCTTTCGTGGTGATCCTGATTTCGGGCGTTGTGGCCATTCCCTTTGTTCTGATGCTGTTTTCGGGCGGCCCGGTCTAGAGACTTATCCTCATGTACGACATACAGAAAATCCGTGCCGATTTCCCTATTCTCAGCCGCGAGGTGAATGGGAAGCCGCTGACCTATCTGGACAATGGTGCCTCGGCACAAAAGCCGCAGGTGGTGATCGATGCGATCACGCAGGCCTACGCGCATGAATATTCGAATGTGCACCGCGGGCTGCACTACCTGTCGAACCTCGCGACCGAGAAATACGAATCCGTGCGCGGAACAATCGCACGCTTTCTGGGGGCCCCGGACGAGGATGAGATCGTTCTGAACTCGGGCACGACCGAAGGGATCAATCTTGTCGCTTATGGCTGGGCCATGCCACGCCTGCAGGCGGATGATGAGATCGTTCTGAGTGTGATGGAGCATCACGCCAATATCGTTCCCTGGCATTTCCTGCGAGAACGGCAGGGCGTCGTTCTGAAATGGGTCGATGTGGATGCGACGGGGCATCTGGATCCGCAAGCGGTGATCGATGCGATTGGTCCCAACACCAAGCTGGTCGCGGTCACCCAGTGTTCGAACGTTTTGGGTACGGTTGTTGACGTCAAAGCGATCACACAGGGCGCGCATGATAAGGGTGTGCCCGTGCTGGTCGATGGCAGCCAGGGCGCTGTCCATATGCCGGTGAACGTCGCCGATATTGGCTGCGATTTCTACGCAATCACCGGCCACAAGCTCTATGGTCCGTCAGGGTCGGGGGCGATCTATATCAAATCCGAACGCATGGCCGAGATGCGGCCGTTTATCGGCGGTGGTGACATGATCAAGGAAGTGTCCAAGGATCAGGTCATCTATAATGACCCGCCGATGAAGTTCGAGGCCGGAACACCGGGCATTGTCCAAACCATCGGGCTGGGCGTGGCGCTGGACTACATGATGGACCTGGGGATGGAGAATATCGCGGCCCACGAAGCGGGTTTGCGCGACTATGCCATGCAGCGCCTCACCGGGCTCAACTGGCTGCAGGTTCAGGGCACAACGCCAAACAAGGCCGCCATCTTCAGCTTTACGTTGGACGGGGCAGGACACCCGCATGATATCTCGACCATCCTTGACAAAAAGGGTGTCGCTGTAAGGGCAGGCCACCATTGCGCAGGCCCGTTGATGGATCATCTGGGTGTCTCGGCAACCTGCCGCGCAAGCTTTGGGCTCTATAACACCACAGATGAGGTCGACACGCTGATCGAGGCCTTGGAACTGGCCCATGAACTCTTTGCCTGAGCGCGAAGAAACGGGGCGCACGCGCAGCGTTTTGCAGTTGCGCCCAAATCAGAACGAGGGTAGCTAAACCCCAACGCACCTGTAGCTCAGCTGGATAGAGCGCTGCCCTCCGAAGGCAGAGGCCAGAGGTTCGAATCCTCTCAGGTGCGCCATTTCACCATTTTGTTGTTCCCGGCGTTTTGAAACAGGCAAAACAAAACCCCCACCAGCTCGGCTGACGGGGGTTCGAGAGGGTAATTGGCTATGGCTTTGGGTTAGCCGCGCCAGGTGCGGATATCTCCGCAATCCATATGGACGAAGTTCGAGCGGTAATATTTTCCGACGCCGCCTGCACGGCAGGACATGGCGGCTTTGGCCATTTGCGTGACCGAGCGCGAGGACAGCCGCAGATCAGCCGCTTGGCCCTTCATATGCAGCGAGTTACGCGCAACGCCGCGCGACTTTGATCGCAGCATGGCGTTTGTTTGGGGTGAGCGATAACCCGAGAGCAGCATGTAAGGTTCGCTCACATCGAGAAGATTGTGAGAGGCAGCCATGATGTCGATGGTGCGCAGGTCCATTTTCTTGACCTGATCGCTGCGCCAATCCCGCATGAAGTAGTTCACTTCTTTGACGGCATCCTTGATGTATTTGCCATCCACCCAATATACCATATCGATCCGCTCGCCCGTGCGGCCCGAATACATACGGATGCGGCGGATATCCCCGCCGCCACGTAGAAAACCTGCTGCGTTTGAATAGGTGGGGGCTGCAACAACGGCTGTGGCTGCAAACGCACCCAACAATGCACGTCGGGTCAAGCCCGAAGAACTGCTCGTGGTCATTTTTGTTTCGTCCCGTACTAGTTCCTGCCTGCGCACGATGTTACGCGCGCCGTCTTAATTTTTTCCCCATCCCAGATGCAGAATGTATGGCACAAGCAGATTCGCGGGCCAAGGAAACTTTGAACAATCCGCTGGCAAGGGGGAAATTTCGGCAAATTTCTGCGCAATTGATGTTTTTGTGCAATTATAACGTGCATTTTTCCAGTCGCGATGCAAACGCGCATCAGGTGACAGAGGAACCGTTGGGTGATGTACTTGTGAATGGACAAGATTTGCGTAGGAAAACATTATTTTCAGGCGCTCCTTTTTCGCGCCGTTCCAGTTTCAAGATCCAAGGCTATGCCATGACCTCAGTTTTTCGGACTTCAACCCGTGCTTTACTTGCAGCCTGTTTCGTGGCAGCCGCCTCGGTTGCTCAGGCCGCGACCGAAGGAACCGCGTTCCGCATGGCTGTAGCCGAGCAATCGTCAGAACGGTCCGAAATAGCTGCATTCTATCGCGAGACGGGTTTCGAACCGATTTGGGTCGGTGAGGGTGAGGTATATGCCGCTCGACGCGCAGGGCTGATCCGGGCCCTGTCATCAGCCCATATGCATGGCCTGCCGCAGCGTGTCGATGTGCAAGCTTTGGTCAACCGGCTTGAGACTGCGCGCTCGCTGCGGGATCTGGGGCAGATTGAAGCGGAATTGAGCCAGCTTTTTGTGGATTATGCCACCCAAATGCAGTCAGGGTTCCTGAAACCAGGCAGCATCGACGACGGTTTGGTGCGCGAGGTCGAATACCGTTCGGCCCAGGACTATCTGAGAGAAATTTCCTCAGCAGACGCAACACAATACTTCCATTCCTTGATGCCGCAGTCGCGCCAGTATCGCGCGTTGATGAAGCAGAAATTGGTATTGGAACAGCTGATTGCCGACGGCGGCTGGGGGCCGACGGTTCCAGTGGCCAAGTTGGAACTTGGCGATACGGGTCCCGCAGTTATCAAGATGCGCAACCGGCTGGTTGCGATGGGCTATATGAAGCCTACAGCCAGCCCTGCCTTCGACGCCAACCTGCTGGCGGCGGTACAGGCCTTTCAGACCGCGCACGGATTGGCGGCGGATGGTGTGGCCGGGCAGGGCACCCTGACCGAGCTCAACCGGCCCGCGTCGGACCGCCTGCGTGCTGTTTTGGTCGCGCTGGAGCGGGAACGCTGGTTGCCTGATGAAAGCGGGCCCAGACATGTGCTGGTGAATCAGGCGGATTTCTCGGCCAAGATCGTCGACGACGGGCATATCACCTTCGAAACGCGCGCAGTGATCGGCAAGAATGTGCATGACCGTCGCAGCCCTGAATTTTCGGATGTGATGGAGCATATGGTGATCAATCCCAGCTGGCATGTGCCACGCTCGATCATCACCAAAGAGTATCTGCCGCAATTGCAGACCAACCCGAATGCGGTCAGCCATCTTGAGATCACTGATCGTAGCGGCCGCCGGGTCGACCGCGGGGCTGTTGACTTTACCACTTTCACCGCGCGTGACTTCCCGTTTGCGATGCGTCAACCACCCAGCCGCAGCAACGCGCTGGGGTTGGTGAAATTCATGTTCCCCAACAAGTACAACATCTATCTGCATGATACGCCTCAGAAAAACCTGTTCGCGCGTGAGGTTCGGGCGTTCTCGCACGGGTGTATTCGACTTGCGGAACCCTTCGAGTTCGCCTACGCCTTGTTGGCTGTCCAAGAGGAAGACCCAAAGGCGTTTTTTCACCGCGTGCTGGATGCGGGGCGCGAAGCTACGGTCAAACTGGACCAGCCCATCCCTGTGCATCTGATCTATCGCACGGCTTTCATCGGCCCAAAAGGCGAGGTTCAATATCGCCGCGACGTTTATGACCGGGATCGCAAGATCTGGGAGGCGTTGCAAAAGGCAGGGGTGGTCCTGCCGGACGTTCAGGGGTAAGCACGGGGCGCAAATCCTGCCAGAAGGACGCCCCACATGCAGTTCACCATTCAGCAAATCGCCGATGCCCTGGGTGTTGAGGCCGCAGGCAATACCGACCTGACCGTTTTGCGCGCCGCCGAACCGGGTGACGCGGGACCAACGGATTTGGCGATGGCCATGTCCCCTAAATACGCCGAGTCTCTGTCCGGTGGCACCGCCCGTGCGGCGGTATTGTGGGACGGGGCTGATTGGAAGGCGCTTGGGCTTGAAGCCGCCATCTTTGTTGCACGCCCACGCCGGGCGATGGCGGGTGTTACCGCGATGATGGATCGCGGGCAGGGTGTCGTTCCGGGTGTCCACCCGTCTGCCGTGATTGATCCGACAGCCGAGATTGGCGAAAACGTCTCAATCGGCCCGCTTGTGGTGATTGGCGCCCGGGCGCGGGTCGGATCGGGTTCGATCCTAGGGGCCCATGCTACTGTTGGTATGGATGCCGTTCTGGGCGAGAATGCGCTGCTGCGCGAGATGGTCAGCATCGGCGCGCGCGCACAGATCGGCGACCGTTTCATCGCGCAACCCGGCGCACGCGTGGGCGGGGATGGGTTCAGCTATGTCACACCAGAGGTTTCGGGCGCAGAAAACGCGCGCAAGACAATGGGTGATCAGGGTGATGCAAAAGCGCAAAGCTGGATGCGGATTCACTCGCTGGGGGCTGTTCAGATCGGCGACGATGTTGAGATCGGGTCCAATTGCACGATCGATAACGGCACCATTCGCAATACGGTCATCGGTGATGGGTCGAAACTGGATAACCTCGTTCATGTTGGTCACAACACACGCGTTGGACGCGATTGTCTGCTTTGCGGGCAAACCGGTGTGTCGGGCTCGGTCGAGATCGGCAATAACGTGGTCCTGGGTGGACAAACCGGCGTGGTCGATAACATCTTTATCGGTGACGGTGTGATTTCGGGTGGTGGTACAAAGATCCTGTCCAACGTACCTGCGGGCCGCGTCATCATGGGGTATCCGGGTGTCAAAATGGAAAGCCATACCGAGATTTATAAGTCGCAACGCAGACTGCCTCGGCTGGCCCGCGACATCGAAGCGCTCAAAAAGGCTGTTTTCAAACCGGGCACGAGCGATTAAATCATGCCCAACAAGAAAATCAGGGTATCGACATGAGCATCAGCGACCGCGTTATCGCAATCATTGCAGAGCAGGCCGTTTTGGAGCCATCGGATGTGACCCCCGACAGCACGCTGGAAGATCTGGGCATCGACAGTCTTGGTCTGGTCGAAAGCATTTTCGCTATTGAGGAAGAGTTCGATATTTCGATCCCCTTCAACGCCAACGAACCCAGCGCCAGCGATTTTGACATCACAAATGTGGCGGCCATTATCGCAGGCATAGAAAAGCTTGTGGCGGAAAAGGTCTGACATAGACGATGAAACGCGTTGTCATCACAGGCGCCGGCACGATCAATTCGCTGGGCCATTCGGTGCCGGACACGCTTGAAGCGATGCGGGAAGGTCGCTGCGGGATCACCGAGCTTGAGTTTCGCGATGTTGAACGTCTGGCGATCAAGATCGGCGGTCAGGTACGCGGGTTCGAGGCCGAGGGCCGTTTCAACCGCCAGCAAATGTCACTCTATGATCGGTTCACGCAGTTCACGCTGACCGCAGCCAAAGAGGCGATTGAGCAATCGGGCCTTGTGTTCCATGGCGATTTGGCCGCGCGGTCCGGCGTGGTTCTGGGGACTGCCGGGGGCGGTGTTTCGACTTGGGACGACAATTACCGCTCGGTCTATGAGGATGGTAAAAACCGGGTGCATCCTTTTGTTGTTCCAAAGCTGATGAACAACGCGGCCGCCAGCCATGTGTCGATGGAATATAACCTCAAAGGGCCCAGCTTTACCGTTTCTACCGCCTGCGCTTCGTCAAACCATGCCATGGCTCTGGCGTTTCAGATGGTGCGCAGCGGTGCCGCACCGGCCATGTTGACGGGCGGGTCCGAGTCGATGCTCTGCTTTGGTGGGGTCAAGGCGTGGGAGGGGCTACGGGTGATGTCCAAAGACGCCTGCCGCCCCTTCAGTGCGAATCGCAACGGCATGGTGCAGGGTGAAGGCGCGGGCGTTTTTGTCTTCGAAGAGTACGAACATGCGCGTGCTCGCGGGGCAGATATTCTGTGCGAGGTTGCGGGGTTTGCCATGTCTTCGGATGCAGCCGACATCGTAATGCCCAGCAAGCAAGGCGCCTCACGCGCGATGGCCGGCGCCTTGGCGGATGCGCGTTTGGACGCCAGTCAGGTTGGCTATATCAACGCCCACGGCACAGGCACGGCGGCCAATGACAAGACCGAATGTGCTGCGGTGGCGGATGTCTTTGGCCAGCACGCGGATGATCTGATGATTTCATCGACCAAATCCATGCATGGACATCTGATCGGGGGTACCGGCGCGGTCGAGCTTTTGGCCTGTATCATGGCGCTGCGTGAAGGGGTCATCGCTCCGACCATCGGCTATGAAGAGCCTGACCCGGAATGTGCGCTTGATGTTGTTCCCAACGATGCGCGAGAGGCAAAAGTTGATGTTGCGATCAGCAACGCGTTTGCGTTTGGTGGCTTGAACGCGGTGCTTGCGCTCAAACGAATATGAGAAAGCCGTCAGATAGGCTGACGGCTTTCTGTTCAGATGGGTAGAATCAGTTGAGCGATACGCCGATCTGATCAAATGCGGCGGTGAAGCCGGATAAAGACATTTCCATATCCAGAATTTGATCGGGCGCGCGCGCCGGCACCAGCGAGAGTATGGCGGAAGACCCGGACCGCATCGCATCAATATCACCCTGGGTCAGGCCCAGTTGCGCGACACACCCGACCGGGATGCAGTGGTGATAATTGTAGAGCTTGCGCGGAGCACCATCGATCGACATGGCCAGTTGAGCTTGCAAGAGTGTTTCAAGCGGCACAATGACATTGGCCCAAGCGACGGCGGCATTGCCTTCAGGCAGCTTGCCAATCGTCACCTCTGCGATCGGTTCATCCCGGGGCCCGTTCAGGATTTGAACCATGGCGCAGGGATCTTCGCCGGTTTCCGCTTTGATGCAAGAAATGTTCCATGAACCGGATTCTTCTTTTACGTATTGCTCGCCAATTCGTGGACCTGTTTGACCAAGGTCCAGGCCGGTTCCGTTGTCGGAAGCTTCCTGTGCGGTAGCAATTCCAGTGCAAACCACTGTGGCGACCACCGAGAGTGGGAGAAGGGTCCTGATCATAATTGCCTCATGCTGCTGATCTCTGTTTTTTTCGGTCTACCATCGCGGCGGGGCGGTGTCAGGTTCAAACCGTGCATAGCTAGTAAAAATGAACGATTTTGGCTCCGCAAATTTAATTCTGCGCTACGCGAGTTGCCGTCAAAAACGCCAAAAAGGGAGCCGTTCGACCAGCCCCCTTTTCGATAATAGTTCTCCCCGTCGGACTGGCCGACTTATTTATGCGCAGACGTTACGAAAGGGGTGGCGCTCGGTCAACTGTTATCCTCGAAATTTAATCTGTTGTTACAGAGGTTTTTAGGGTTCAGGGCAGAAAAAAGCCGTGCCCGAAGGCACGGCCAGTCGACAGGGAGGAAGTTTGCCTTCTTTTGGGGGGTAACCCCGCGAGAAAACAAAATGACTATCGCAGGCAAAGGTTAACTTTGTATGCTTGCACCAAACCGTTGAGCTTTGGGACAGAATAGTATGGAAAACAAGATTTTTGTGGGCGGCGCTGGTCAGGACTATGGGCAGCCGCAAGGGCTGTCTTTGAACTATGCCAACCGCCACGGTTTGATCGCCGGGGCAACAGGAACCGGCAAAACGGTAACGCTGCAAATTTTGGCCGAAGGCTTTTCGAAAGCAGGCGTTCCTGTCTTCCTGTCGGACATCAAAGGAGACCTGTCTGGCTTGGCCCTTGCCGGGAGTGAAACGCATAAGTTGCATCAAGCATTCATGGATCGCGTAACACGGATCGGTCTGCCTGATTTTGCCTATTCTGCCTGCCCGGTCACGTTCTGGGATCTGTTCGGCGAGCAGGGCCACCCGGTGCGTACAACTGTCACAGAAATGGGCCCGTTGCTGCTGTCTCGTCTGCTCGAGCTGTCGGAGGCACAAGAGGGTATTCTGAACATTGCCTTCCGCGTCGCTGATGAGGACGGTCTGCCGCTGCTGGACCTGAAAGACCTGCAGGCATTGTTGGTCTGGATCGGCGAGAACCGGTCTCAGCTATCGCTGCGTTACGGGAATGTGTCCACCGCATCAATCGGGGCAATCCAGCGTCGTTTGTTGGTGCTTGAAAACCAGGGCGGGACGCGGTTGTTCGGTGAGCCAGCCCTGGAGTTGTCAGATCTGATGCGGACAGATGAAAACGGGCATGGAATGGTCAACATTCTGGCGTCCGACAAGCTGATGGGCGCACCGCGTCTTTATGCGACGTTCCTGCTGTGGTTGCTCAGCGAGTTGTTCGAAGAATTGCCCGAAGTCGGCGACCCGGAAAAACCAAAGCTGGTCTTTTTCTTTGACGAAGCTCATCTGCTGTTCGAAGACGCGCCCAAAGTGCTGGTCGACAAGGTCGAGCAAGTTGCGCGTCTGATCCGATCCAAAGGTGTTGGGGTCTATTTCATCTCGCAGAACCCGGCAGATATTCCAGAAGATATTCTGGGGCAGCTGGGCAATCGTATTCAACACGCGCTGCGCGCCTTTACCGCCAAGGATCGCAAGAACCTGCGCTTGGCTGCCGAGACCTATCGCGAGAACCCGGCCTTCGATACCGAAACCGCCATTCGCGAAGTGGGCGTCGGCGAAGCCGTGACCTCGATGCTCGAGAAAAAGGGGATCCCAGGTATGGTCGAGCGTACGCTGATCCGCCCTCCGGGGTCGCAGCTTGGTCCGATCACGCAGAAAGACCGGGCCGCAATCATGACAGGCTCTGCGATGGCCGGAAAATACGATGCCGTGAAGGACCGTAAGTCAGCCTTTGAAATCCTTCAGGCCCGTGCGGATGCCGCCGCAAAAGAGGCCGAGGCGGCTGAGGCTGACGACATATTCGAACGCCAATCGCCTGCAGAACGCGAATACGCCTCGGCAAGGCGTTATTCCGGCAGCCGCGTCGGACGATCTTCGTCTCGTGTCAGCCGGAAAAAGGACACCTTCGCAACCGCCATGAGTGAGGCTGTGATCAAAGAGCTGAAAGGCACAACCGGACGCCGCATAGTTCGCGGCATTCTGGGGGGATTGTTCAAGAACCGATAGGCGAGCCTGAGAGCTTAGGAATTCTTGATCCGCAGTCCTTCATCCCGGCAGATCTGATCCGCTTCGGGCACCGTCATTTTGGTTGCCGGGAAATCAATCGCGCGATCCCAGTCTACGCGATCCAGGCGATAGAGCTGACAGGTCACGACGCCCTTGGATGTTGAAACCTGAACGGGTGTTGTCTCAAAGTCGGACGGGCTGGGGACACATGCAGCGATCAGGACAGCAGCCGATGCCAGAAGAGAGAAGGTGAGCGATTTCTTCATCACGAAACAAGGCTTTCCAAGTTAACAGGGCGATCTTTAACAACTGGCCAAATAGGCCAGAGCCGTTGAGTGGTGCGTTCCTGCATTAGTATTTTATTAACCAAATAGCAAGAAACCGCGCCGTTGATCGGCGCGGCTTGTATGACTGAGGCGATGTTTCGTCTATTTTTCGGGGATAAGGCCCCGTGGGCTGAACCGAAGGACAATCAGCAAGATCAGTCCCATCGTAAACAGGCGCATATGCGCAGCGCTTTCCACCAGATGTGCCTTCAACGCGCTTCCATCCGGCAGACCTGCCGTAATCAGGTTCATCAGCCACAGCCCAATGGGTTCGACCTGAACCCAAAGGAACCAGATCAGAAACGCACCCAGAACCGCACCAAAGTTGTTGCCCGATCCCCCAACGATCACCATCACCCAGACCAGAAAGGTGAACCGCAAGGGCTGGTAGGCGCTCGGGGTCAACTGGCCATCCAGCGTGGTCATCATCGCACCCGCGATACCGCAAATGGCCGAGCCCAGAACAAAGATCTGCAAATGGCGGCGGGTGACATCCTTGCCCATCGCCTCGGCCGCGACCTCATTGTCGCGAATGGCCCGCATCATCCGGCCCCACGGGCTTTTCAATGCCATTTGCGCCATCCACAGCAAGACCAGCAGAACGATCATGAACAGCAGCGAATATCCCAGCTTTACCGACAGGGTCGACGCGGTGACCGGGTCCAGCCCGAACCACTCGGCCCGCGCAAGGAAGGCCGGGTCTTGTTGTAGTTCGACTTCATAGCCGACCACGGGGGCAGGGCGCGGGATGCCGTAAACATTCTTTACGCCCCGGGCCAGCCAGTCTTCGTTTTTCATGATGGCGATGATGATCTCAGCAATGCCCAGCGTTGCAATCGCCAGATAGTCCGAGCGCAGCCCCAGCGCCGTTTTCCCGATCAGCCACGCCGCCCCGGCAGCCAACAAGCCCCCCGCAGGCCAGGCCAGTAGCACCGGCAGGTTCAACCCGCCCAGATTGCCCGCAATCGCAGGATCTATGGCTTCAACGCCTGCAACGCTGGGGTCGAACACGGCACGATAAATAAAGAACCCCGCGATCAGAATTCCGATGATGGTCAGCGTCCGCATACGGCCCGTAGCCATCCGCGTCGCAACAAGAACAGCCGCCACCACGGTCGCGGCCCCCAACAGCAGGGCCAGCACTATGCCATAGCCGCCCGACGACCATGCGCCGGGTGTTGGTGGCGTCGAAACCAGCACAACTGCCAGCCCGCCCAGCGCCACAAAGCCCATGACACCCACGTTAAAGAGCCCCGCAAACCCCCATTGCAGGTTCACCCCGATGGCCATGATGGCCGAGATCAGCCCCATATTCAGGATCAGGATCGCCGCGTTCCAGCTCTGCGTGAAGCCGGTCAATAGGATCAGCGCACCGACCACAACAAAGAGCAGCGTGTTTTTGACGGGCTCGCTCATATCACTTTCCCTTTGAACAGACCCGTGGGCTTGAACAGCAGCACGATCAGAAGGATCACAAAGCTGACCGCAAATTTGTAATCGGTCGACAGGAACTGCACCAATCCCGAAGGCTCAAGGCTTTCGGGGGCCAGATAGGTCAGCACTTTCTTCCAGGCATAGGTGATCGTCACCTCGGAAAAGGCGATGATGAACCCGCCCGCAATGGCACCCAGAGGGTTGCCCAATCCGCCCACAATGGCCGAGGCAAAGATCGGCAGCAGCAGTTGGAAATAAACGAAAGGTTTGAAACTCTTATCCAGCCCGTAAAGCACACCTGCCGTGGTCGCCAATGCCGCCACGATGATCCAGGTGATCATCACCACCCGCTCGGGATTGATGCCGGACAGCAGCGCCAGATCCTCATTGTCGGAATAGGCCCGCATCGATTTACCGGTGCGCGTCTTGTTAAGAAACCAGAACAGCAGCGCCACCGCCAGAACGGCCACGATCACCGTAATGCCCTGAGAGGTCTTGATCGCCAACCCCTCACGCAGCCCGGTCATTTCCTTGAAATCCCGCGCCGACACGATGAACCGCGCCCCGTCCGAGAACCGCTGATCATCCGGCCCGATCACAAAACGCACCAACCCGTTCATGATGAACATCACACCCATCGACACGATCACCAGAATGACGGGCTTGGCCTTTTGTTCGCGGTAGAACCTGTAAACCAGCCGGTCCGTGATCAGCACCAGAATGATACAACCCAGAATCGCAAAGGGCAGGGCGAGCAGCGCGGTCGGTAACGGCCCGAAACTGAACCCGGCGGCCTGCAGCCCCCAGGTGACCAGAACCGCGATCATCGCCCCAAAAGCCATCGTGTCGCCATGGGCAAAGTTCGAGAACCGCAGGATGCCATAGATCAGCGTCACCCCCAAAGCACCCAGCGCCAACTGGCTGCCATAGGCGATCGCGGGAACAAGAACAAAGTTGGAGAGCGCCACAAGGGCGTTGAGGAAGTCCATTAGTTGTGTTCCTCCGTTTGGCAAAATCCCTCAACGCTCCTTACAAACAGCTTATCCCTCCCAACAAGAGTTTCGCTCAGGATCGCAGTACCAACTTCATAGCTGGGCTTCTCTGCGTGGAAAACGCCTTGGAATACATCGAGCCTCTGGCTTCCAATGCCCACACCATAGGTAAATACTGTCAACAATGGGTCATGCGTAATCCGTACATGCGTCAAATCACTTGTCGGGGATTCAATGCCGTTCTCACTCCAAGTTACCTCATGATCGGAAGCTGATAGCAGAATCGTTCGCTGATCCTCGAACTCGCAACGGAGAACAACTTGAGTGTCTGAACGCGTCGCTTCGGGAGTCGAGTTTTCGGCATAGACGACGCAAGCAAGAAAACATGAAAGAAAGACACTTAGAAAGCAGGCTTTCATCCTCACCCCCCCAAGAAACTCTTGCGCACTTCGGGATCGGCCAACAGCTCCTTACCGGTGCCCGTATAGGCATTCCGCCCCTGAACCAGCACATAGCCCTTGTCGGCAATCTCCAACGCCTGACGCGCGTTCTGCTCGACCATCAGGATCGGCAAACCGGTGCGCGAAACTTCGATGATCCGGTCGAACAGCTCATCCATCACGATGGGGGAAACCCCGGCCGTGGGTTCATCCAGCATCAACACCTTGGGCTGGGTCATCAGCGCCCGGCCCACAGCCACTTGCTGACGCTGCCCGCCCGACAGCTCTCCGGCCGCCTGATGCCGCTTGTCGCGCAGGATGGGGAATAGGTCGAACACCTGCTCCATCGTGTCCGAGAAATCATCGGTTCGGATAAACGCGCCCATCTCAAGGTTTTCTTCCACGGTCATCGAGGTGAAGATATTCGAGGTCTGCGGCACAAACCCCATCCCCTTGACCACCCGATCTTGCGGCGACAACGCGGTGATATCCTCGCCATCCAGCCGCACCGCACCGGCGCGCACGTCCAGCATCCCAAAGACGGCCTTCATCGCCGTCGACTTGCCCGCCCCGTTGGGCCCGACAATCACTGCAATCTCACCGGCATCCACCGCAATAGTGCAGTCATGCAGGATATCCGGCCCCTTGCCATAGCCACCGGTCATGGTGTCACCGATCAAAAAAGGCTCACCCATAAACCGGATCCCCTGTCGTCTGGCCATAAGTATCCCAATGGTTTTGGGGGCAGGGCCCCCATCCCGCACAACAAAGCGCGCCGCAGGCGCTCATTTGGATCACATCCATCAAGCCCCGGCCTCCAGTTTGTCTTTGTTTTTCAAACCGGTGCCCAGATAGGCCTCGATCACCTGTTCATTGGCCTTGATCTCATCCAGCGTGCCCTGGGCTAGCACCTTGCCCTCGGCCATGCAGATCACCGGATCACAGATCTTGCCGATGAAATCCATGTCATGCTCGATGACAACAAAGGTATATCCACGCTCGGCATTCAGACGCAGGATCGTGTCGGCGATGGTCATCAGTAGGGTACGGTTCACGCCCGCGCCGACCTCATCCAGAAACACGATCTTGGCGTCCACCATCATGGTTCGGCCAAGCTCCAGCAGCTTTTTCTGCCCACCCGAGACCTGACCGGCCTTGTGATCGGCCAGATGTTCGATGGTCAGAAACTCAAGCACCTCATCGGCCTTGGCCTTCAAAGCGCGCTCTTCATCGGCGATGCGTTTGCGACCAAACCAGGTGTTCCACAGCGACTCTCCCGATTGCGCGCCGGGCACCATCATCAGGTTTTCGCGACAGCTCATCGAGGAAAACTCATGCGCAATCTGAAACGTGCGCAGCAGACCTTTGTGAAACAGATCATGCGGTGGCAGGCCGGTGATATCTTCGCCATCCATGAAGACCCGGCCACTGGTGGGGGGCAGAACCCCGGCGATCACGTTGAACAGAGTGGTTTTCCCGGCCCCGTTTGGTCCGATCAACCCGGTGATCGAGCCTTCCTGGATTTCCAGCGATGCCCCGTCCACCGCATGAAACCCGCCGAAATGCTTGTGCACGTCTTCGACGACGATCATCATATCCCCTTGCCGCCCTGTTTGGCGTTCTTATTGCCCCGACCCTGAGAAAGGTGGCGCCTTTTGTCACTGAAACAGCCCAGGCACAAGGCCCGGGCTGCTTGTGTTTATGATCGTTTACGCAGGATCAACGGAAGTTGACGGTTGTGTTTTCACCGTCGGTGACTTCGATCTCGCGGTAAGAGCCTGCGCTTTCACCGGGGCCGATCAGTTCCACACCCGAGGCACCGACATAGTCGATCTCTTGACCCGCGGCCAACAGCTCCAGACCCTTGGCCAGCTCACCGGGATAGATCTTTTCGCCCGGTGCGTTGGCCACGTCCATGACCTTGGCTGCATAATCGGCCGGGTTGGTCGAACCTGCGGCCTGCATGGCCAGCATGAACAACGCCGCGGCGTCATAGGATTCCGGCGAATAGGGCGACGAGCCGTCAAAGCCACCGGCTTCGGCCATGGCAAAATACTTCTCAGCGCCTTCACCGCCCGAACCGGCGATCTGACCGAACGAGCCGTTCAGGTCAGGCCCGACATTGGCTGGCAGCGAATCTCCGATCATGCCACCGGGCAGACCGAAAGTGTCAAAAGCGCCACTGTCCAACGCCGACTGGATGATGCCCAGACCGCCCTGGTCCAGATAGCCTGCGACGACCAGAATGTCGCCACCCGCCGAGGCCAGCGCGCCCACTTCAGCGGAATAGTCGGCCTTGCCGTCCTCATGCGCGGCAACGATGGTCACTTCACCACCCGATGCCTCGAAAGAGGACTGGATCGCGTCCGCCAGACCCTTGCCGTAGTCGTTATTGGTATAGGTCAGCGCGATTGAGCTGATGCCGCGATCATTCAGGATGTCTGCCATCACCTGACCTTCACGCGCATCCGACGGAGCGGTGCGGAAGAACAGGCCATTGTCTTCCATGGTCGACAGACCCGGCGAGGTGGCCGAGGGCGAGATCATCACCATACCGTTCGGAATCGCCACGTTCTGCAGGATCGCCCCGGTCACGCCCGAGCAGTCACCGCCGATAATGCCTGCGACACCATCGGCGATCATGCGTTCACCATTGGACGTGGCCAGACCGTTATCGATACAGCCTGTATCGGCGCGCACACCGGTCACTGTGGTGCCGTCCAGCAGCTTGCCGGATTCGGTGACCTCGGCAATCGCCATCTCGGCGCCTGATCCCATGGCCGGGGCCAGCGATTCAATCGGACCGGTAAAGCCCAAAAGGATGCCCAGTTTGACATCGTCTGCCATAGCGGTGCCCGCCAGCAGAGCAGTTGCTGCGGTTGCTGTCAGCAGCTTTTTCATTGTGTTACTCCCTATTGTCATAGTCTTCTTCTGCGACAGACCCTAGGCAAGCCGTTCGCAAAAGAAAAGTCTTAACGCAAACGTGCTTTTACGCAGGCTAAAACTATTTGCTTTGATAGGTTTGTTCTTTGGAACGCTTGTCCCGCTTGCAAGAGGTTTGAAATGCTCCGACTTGTTTCGTCACTGCTTCTGATCCTGTTCGTCCCCGGTGCCATGGCTGATACGCTCCAAACCAGCGCGGGGCCGGTCACTCTGACCAAACAGATCGGCGGCCTGGATACGCCTTGGGCCATTGGCATCCTGCCGGATGGCGATTTCCTGGTGACCGAGCGAGACGGCGAGTTGCTCTATGTCAAAGACGGCCAAGCCAAGGCGGTACGCGGTGTGCCCAAGGTCGCAGCGCGCGGGCAGGGCGGGTTGCTGGACGTGACCATTCCAAGGGATTTTGCCCAGAGCCGCGAGATGTTCCTGACTTACTCCAAGCCGCAAAACGGCGGTGCGGGCACCGCTCTGGCAGTGGCGCGGCTTACTGAAAGCGGAGCGCGACTGACCAACCTGCGGGTGATCTTTGAGGCCACACCCGGCGGGTCCGGTGGCCGGCATTTCGGATCGCGCGTCGTTGAAGCGCAGGATGGCAGCCTGTTTGTCACCATCGGCGACCGGGGCGACCGGCCTTCGGCGCAGGATTTGCTGACGCATATGGGATCGGTGATCCGGATCAATCGGGACGGATCGGTGCCCACAGACAATCCGTTCATCGGCGAAAGCAGCGTTCGGCCCGAGATCTGGTCTTATGGCCACCGCAACCCGCAAGGCGCGGGTCTGGATGCGCGCGGGCGGCTTTGGGTGTCGGAACATGGCGCGCGGGGTGGTGACGAGGTGAATCTGGTAGAACCCGGCGCGAATTACGGATGGCCGGTGATCTCCTATGGCGTGCACTACTCAGGCCAGAAAATCGGTGAAGGCACCTCGAAATCGGGGATGCAACAGCCTGAACACTATTGGGATCCGTCCATCGCGCCGTCTGGGTTGCTGGTCTATTCCGGCAAGCTCTGGCCCGAATGGAAAGACAACCTGTTCGTTGGGTCGTTGAAGTTCGACTATATCGCCCGACTTGACGGATCGCCTGTGCGTGAGGTTGAGCAGATCAAAGGGCCTGAGACCGCGCGGGTGCGCGACATCGTCGAGGCCCCGGACGGGTCGATCTGGTTCTTGTCAGTGGGCGACGGCGCGGTCTATCGCATGACGCCGTGATTTTCACCAAATGGATGCGATCGAGGGCTGTTTCAGACGAAAGACTTTCTCATCGGCGGCCCGCTATGCCAGATTGCAGTCATGAGCGCTTTTGACATTGAACTTTGCACCGAAATGCCGCCCAAAGAGGCGTTGAATGACATTCTGTTGCAGTATTACGGGCTGATCGTTGAACGTATGGGCGCCATGGGTTTCGATATCGACCCGGCTGCCCCCAAAAGCGCATTGGCCGAGTTTTGGGCGAATGCGGATGATTACCTGCCTCCGAAAGGGTGCCTGGTTGTGGCACGCAATGGGACCGGCGAGATCGTCGGTTGCGGCATGATGAAACGCTTTGATGACGCCACGGGCGAATTGAAACGAGTTTTCGTGACTGAGGCCGCTCGGGGCACCGGCACCGGGCGGGCTCTGATCGAAGCGCGAGAGCAGGCTGCGCGCGATATGGGGCTGACGCGACTGATTGCCGATACGCTTACACCCAATGTCGAAATGCGCGATCTCTATCCC
Organism: Ruegeria sp. HKCCA5839; assembly: GCF_013035585.1. Classification (NCBI taxonomy): domain Bacteria; kingdom Pseudomonadati; phylum Pseudomonadota; class Alphaproteobacteria; order Rhodobacterales; family Roseobacteraceae; genus Ruegeria; species Ruegeria sp. HKCCA5839. The sequence goes on from NZ_WQIE01000001.1 coordinate 479,635, forward strand.
AAACTCGGATTTGTCGAATTAGAGGATCCGATTGAAACAACGACTTATTTGGATCAGCCGATGCTGCGACCGCATCTGCATTACTTCGAAAAGCACCTGTAAAGGCGTCACACCGACAGGCGCCCGCCTTGTGCGCCACGCTCACGATACGGCGTGGTGTTGTAATGCGCCCGATAGCATTTCGAGAAATGTGACGGGCTGGCAAAGCCGCAGGCCAGCGCCACGTTGATGACGCTCATATCCGTCTGCATCAGCAGGTTGCGCGCTTTGTGCAGGCGCAGTTCCATGTAGTAGCGCTTGGGCGACCGGCTCAGGTATCGGCGGAAGAGACGTTCCAACTGGCGGGTCGACATGCCGACATCTTTGGCCAGGATCGATGGCGAGATCGGCTCTTCGATGTTCTTTTCCATCATCAGGATGACCTGGCTCAGCTTGGGATGGCGCACGCCGATCCGCGTCGGCGTGGACAGGCGCTGGGTATCCTGATCTGTCCGGATCGAGGAATAGATCATCTGGTCTGCCACCGCATTAGCCAGATCTTCGCCGTAGTCATCCGCGATCAGTTTGAGCATCAGGTCGATCGAGGAAGTGCCACCCGCCGTTGTCATCCGGTTGCCGTCGATCTGGAACACGGATTTGGTCAGGTGAACGTCTTCAAACTCTTCGGTGAAACTGTCCGAGTTTTCCCAATGAATCGTCGCGTTTTTACCGTCCAAAAGCCCGGCCTTGGCCAGCGTATAGGCAGCCGTGCACAAGCCGCCGATCTTGACACCTTTGCGCGCCTCGCGCCGCAGCCAGTTCAATACGCGCTTAGTGGTCGCAGTCTGTACGTCCACACCGCCGCAGACCAGCACAACTTCGTCCCGCTGCAACTCATCCAAATCAGAATCCAGCTGGAAGGTTGTCCCGGCCGAGCATTTGGCGATTTCACCACCTTCACCGGCCAGCGACCACGTATAAATCGTTTCGTTGGCCATTCGGTTGGCGATACGAAGGCTGTCCAGCGCCGATGCGAAGGACAAAAGTGAAAAGCCCTCGAGCAAGACAAAAACGAAATTCTTGGGCTTGGCGTCGGTGCCGTCCACTGTGACAACTTGGCGTTGCTCTTGCATGACGTCGTGTCCTTGCTGCGTGCCTGCGGTACCCACCAGGCAGAAGTTTTGCCCGCCACCTTGGTCAAAGCTTGATTGCGACGTCAAGAGGCGCAATTCGGATATGGCGTCCTTGAATTGCTTTTTGTATAGAGACCACCTGAATTACCTCAGTGGAGACCAAAGCTATGACCGAGTGGCACAAATCGAACTGGCGCAACAAGCCCCGGGTTCAGATGCCCGACTATACCGACGCGGCTGCGTTGGCCAAGGTAGAGTCTCAGCTTTCTCAGTATCCTCCGCTGGTCTTTGCCGGTGAAGCGCGCCGTCTGAAACAGCAGCTGGGCGCTGCTGGGCGCGGTGAGGCTTTCCTGCTGCAAGGTGGCGATTGTGCCGAAAGCTTTGAGCAATTCAGCGCGGATGCGATTCGCGACACGTTCAAGGTGATGCTGCAAATGGCCATGGTTCTGACCTATGGGGCCAAAGTGCCGGTGGTCAAAGTGGGCCGCATGGCGGGGCAATTTGCCAAACCGCGCAGCGCACCGACCGAGACAGTGGATGGCGTGGAACTGCCCAGCTATCGCGGTGACATCATCAACGATCTGGCCTTCACCCCCGAAGCGCGCATTCCGAACCCGGAAAAGATGCTGCAGGCCTATACGCAGGCAGCCGCCACGCTGAACCTGCTGCGCGCGTTTTCAACCGGTGGCTTCGCAGATATGAGCCGTGTTCACGCCTGGACACTCGGTTTTGCCGATGAACAGGACGTACAGAAATACTCGGAGATCGCGGACCGGATTCAGGACAGCATCGATTTCATGGGTGCCGCCGGAATCACGGCGGACACGACCCATGAGTTCTCGACCGTCGAGTTCTATACGAGCCATGAAGGCCTGTTGCTGGAATATGAAGAGGCGCTGACGCGTCTGGATTCCACCTCGGGCAAATGGCTGGCCGGTTCTGGTCATATGATCTGGATCGGTGACCGTACCCGTCAGCCCGATGGTGCGCATGTCGAGTTTTGCCGTGGTGTGCAGAACCCGATTGGCCTGAAATGCGGACCGACAACCACGGCTGAAGACCTCAAGGTTCTGATGTCCAAGCTGAACCCCAAGAACGAAGAAGGGCGCCTGACCCTGATCGCGCGCTTTGGTGCTGGCAATGTGGGTGAGCATCTGCCGCGGCTCATCAAGGCCGTCAAGGAAGAGGGGGCCAAGGTCACCTGGGTCTGCGACCCGATGCATGGCAACACCATCAAGTCGGCAACCGGGTACAAAACGCGCCCGTTCGACTCGGTCCTGCGCGAAGTGCGCGATTTCTTTGGCGTGCACCAGTCCGAAGATACAATCCCCGGTGGTGTGCATTTCGAGATGACCGGTCTGGACGTGACCGAATGCACCGGCGGCGTGCGCGCTGTGACCGAAGAGGATCTGTCGGATCGGTACCATACCGCCTGTGATCCGCGCTTGAACGCCTCGCAATCGCTGGAACTGGCCTTCCTGGTGGCCGAAGAGCTGACCAACCTGCGCCGTGGTCGCAGCAAACGCGCAACAGGCTAGTGTGATCGCTTTATGATTTGGAAGCGGCGGGCCCTGAGCCCGCCGTTTTTCGTTTCAGTCGTCGCGCGACACCACCAGTCTCAGATGGCGGCCTGCCGGACGAAATTCGCTCTGGTCTTCGGCAAAACCTGGTTCCGGTTCACTGACTCTCTGCGGCGGGCGCTGCACGTCCGAGACGTTGCGAATGTGATCGTCTGTCAGGGTGAAGCGGCGCGGTGTTGTGCCGATAACCCCGTCACTGACCATCACCCCCAGAATGCGACTGATATCCCCCAAATCGCTTTTCAAAGGCAGCAGGATCATACGCGCCTGCAAGCTGGTGCGCCCAAGTTTGCCTTTCGAGATCATGCTCAGCTCGGCCACGGCGGGAGCGGCAAAGACACGTTCCAGATGAGCTGTAATCTGGTCCCGCGATGCTGGGTCGAAGAAGGCTGTCATCGGCATGCCGCGCACTTCCATCCCCGCCAGTTTGTTCAGATGGCTACCCGCAAGGCGAAACCGGGCGAGACCGGGGGCGATGCGTTCGAGAATGAAAGTGTATTCAAGAATATTCTCAAGCCCACGCGGATCGATCTGGGAACGCATCGGCACCGCATTGCCGGTTAGCAATGCGGTCCAATACGCTTCGGCCTGACGAATTGGGGACAGGCTACGCCCACTGTCAAAGCGGTCCATCGCAACGATTTTTCCCGATTCCTGTCGGGGCTCACTCCCAAAAAAAGAACTCATTTTCCAACCTTTACGTCAATCCAAGCCGTTTTTCCTAAAATGCCGCATACTGGTCAGAGGTCTTGGCAGCACGGCTTAGGTTTCCACCAGATTGACAGGGGTTAATACAATTTTGGAGGAAATCTTTAACGAATGGTTAACCCAACACGGTAATGCAGAGACTGAGCGGGGCCTTGCTCTTGGTGGCCTGATGGCATTAGGTGCGTCCGATGCGGGGCGATGCGTTGCGAAAAGGGACATACATGATCAGATCCATGACCGGTTTTGCTGCTGGAAAAGGCGCGTTTGGCCCTCATTCCTGGAGCTGGGAATTGCGCAGCGTGAACGGCAAAGGGCTGGATATGCGCTTGCGTCTGCCCGACTGGCTGACCGGGCTGGAGGCAGCATTGCGGGCCGAGCTGTCGCGCAATGTCAGCCGCGGTAACGTTACTCTATCTTTGCGGGTCAGCCGGGAAGAAACTGCAACTGATCTGCGGCTGAATATCCCTGCAATGGAAGCGGCGCTTGAGGCCGTTGCGCGCACCGAGCAGATGGCTAATGCCCATGGCGTCACGCTGGCGCAATCGCGGGCAAGCGACCTTCTGTCCCTGCGGGGCATGATGGAGGCTGGAAGCGAAGACGATGACGCAGCGCCGTTGGTGGAACAGCTCAAGTCTGAATTCGGGCCCCTTTTGGCGGCGTTTCTTGAAATGCGCCAAACCGAAGGGCAGGCGCTTGCCGCGATCCTCGCCGATCAACTGAACCGGATTGCCGAACTCACCCAGGCGGCTGCGGGTCTGGCTGAACAGCGACGAGGCGAGATGGAACAGAACCTGCGCGCCAATCTGGCCCGCGTTCTGGACAACAGTCAGGGAGCGGATGAGGATCGGGTGGCGCAGGAACTTGCCCTGATCGCTGTTAAAGCCGACATCACAGAAGAGATTGACCGGCTGGCCGCCCATGTGGAGGCCACTCGGGATCTGTTGCAGCAGGACGGACCGGTGGGGCGTAAGCTTGATTTCCTGATGCAGGAGTTCAATCGTGAGGCCAACACGCTGTGTTCCAAATCGCAAAACGCCGAGCTGACGGCTGTTGGTCTGGAGCTTAAGGCGGTCATTGATCAGATGCGCGAGCAAGTGCAGAACGTAGAATAGAAGCAGGAACGGAAACGATGGCTGATCGCCGAGGTCTTTTAATCATTCTGTCTTCGCCCTCGGGCGCAGGCAAATCCACTTTGGCCCGGCGACTGATGCAGTGGGACGATGGGTTGGAGTTCTCAATCTCGGCCACCACCCGCGCGCCGCGCCCGGGCGAAGAGCATGGGCGCGAATATTACTTTTTGACCGAAGAAGCGTTCAAACAGCAGGTGACCGACGGTCAGATGCTGGAACACGCGCATGTTTTTGGCAATTTCTATGGATCGCCGGTCGCACCGGTGCGCGACTCGATCAACAGCGGCCGGGACGTTCTGTTCGACGTTGACTGGCAAGGGGATTTGCAGATCCGCAATTCTGATCTTGGCAAACACGCGCTGTCGATCTTTATTCTCCCGCCCTCGATCCCAGAATTGCGACGCAGGCTGGAAAGCCGGGGCCAGGACAGCGCAGATGTGATCAGCAAGCGGATGCTCAAAAGCTGGGACGAAATCAGCCATTGGGGTTATTACGATTATGTTCTGGTGAATGATGATCTGGACGCGACCGAAGAAAAGCTGAAGACCATCATCAGCGCTGAACGGATGCGCCGGATCCAGCAACCCGCGCTGCAAGAGCATGTGCGCAAACTGCAGATGGAATTCGAGGAACAGTCATGACGCTTTACGCTCTGGGCGATGACGCGCCGCAGATACACGACGACACTTGGGTCGCGCCCGACGCCAATCTGATCGGCAAAGTGGTGCTGGAGAAGGGCGCCTCGGTCTGGTTTGGCTGCACCCTGCGCGCGGACCATGAAGAGATACGGGTGGGCACCGGCAGCAACGTTCAGGAAAACTGCGTAATGCATATCGATCCGGGCTATCCGCTGAGCATCGGCCAGAACTGCACCATCGGTCACAAGGTCATGTTGCACGGTTGCACGATCGGCGATAACAGCCTGATCGGCATGGGTGCGATTGTGCTGAACGGTGCCAGGATCGGGCGCAATTGCCTGATTGGGGCAGGGGCGCTGGTTACTGAAGGCAAAGAGATCCCTGACAATTCGCTGGTCATGGGGGCGCCGGGCAAGGTCGTGCGTCAGTTGGACGAGGCCGCCGCCCAGCGCTTGACGCAAAGCGCGCTGCATTATCAGCAGAACATGCGGAAGTTTCGTGACACCCTCACAAAGGTCTCGACAGACGCCTAACGCATCAAAGGCATAATCATGTCCCAAGACCTGACCGAAGAATTTGTTTCAGCGCTTCCGTTGCCCGCTTTGATGGTCGATCAGACCGAACGCATCATCGCGGCCAATGCGGATGCGACGACCATTCTGGGGCAGAACATCACCGGTCGCCATTTCGCCACCATCCTGCGTCAGCCGCTGGTGATCGAGGCGATCGAACAAAGCCTGCGCAGCAAGGGCAAAGCGAAAGCGCGCCATCTGACAAATGATGGGGCGCAGGATGTGACGTTTGAGGTCGAATGCCGCTATTTGAACGGTGTTGGCGCGGTTTCGGGCGGGGCGGCGCTGGTGGTGTTTCAGGATGTGACCCATCTGGAACAGGCCAGCCAGATGCGGCGCGATTTCGTGGCCAATGTCAGCCACGAGCTGCGCACGCCTCTGACAGCGCTGATGGGGTTTATCGAAACCCTGCGCGGCCCGGCCAAGGAAGACGCGGTCGCGCGCGAGCGGTTCTTGCAGATCATGGAAGATGAGGCGAACCGGATGAACCGTCTGGTCGGGGATCTTCTGTCGCTCAACCGGGTCGAAAGCGAAGAACGGGTCCGTCCGAAGGAACAGCTTGAACTGACGGGTTTGCTGCAATCCACCATCAATACGCTGCGGCCTTTGGCGGATGACGCCGACGTTAAACTGATACTGACCGCTCCCGATGATCCTGTGCTGATCCCCGGCGACAGCGATCAATTGCGCCAGGTCTTCACCAACCTGATCGAAAACGGGATCAAATATGGCGGGTCCGGTGGCAGCGTCGAATTGAAGCTGCGGGTCTTTGACCGCGACACGGCGATGCGTGGCCCAGCGGTGCGTGTGCAGATCATCGACAAGGGGCCGGGCATTGATTCTGTCCATCTGCCGCGCCTGACCGAACGCTTCTATCGCGCCGACAGCCACCGGTCACGCCAACTTGGCGGCACCGGTTTGGGGCTGGCCATCGTCAAACATATCGTCAACCGACATCGCGGTCGGTTGCGGGTGGAAAGCGATCTGGGCAAGGGTTCGGTTTTCACCGTGATCCTGCCCCGCTGAGCCGTTGCATCTTTTGTGACAAAAAATGCGCGAAAAACGCGATCTGTCATGAAACTGTTACATAGCTGTCACAAAAGGCTTACGAGCGCGATTTAGGGCTGCGCTCAAGATCATCATGGGGGTGATCACAACACTTTTCTATCAAGGAGACTGGAATGTCCTTTGTAAAACTGTCGGCCTCGGCTCTGGCCATCGCTGCCGTTTCGGCCACTGCTGCTGCTGCGCGTGACAATGTTCAAGTCGCGGGTTCGTCGACCGTCCTGCCATACGCTTCGATCGTTGCGGAACTGTTTGGTGAAAACACCGACTTCCCGACACCTGTTGTCGAATCGGGTGGCTCTTCCGCTGGTCTGAAGCGTTTCTGCGAAGGTGTTGGTGAGAACACCATCGACGTTGCAAACGCATCGCGTGCGATCCGTGAAAAAGAGATCAAGGCCTGCGCTGAAAACGGTGTGACCGACATCATGGAAGTCCGCATCGGCTATGACGGCATTGTGTTCGCCAGCCAGCAGACCGGTCCGGCTTTCAACGCGTTCGAGCCTTCGGACATCTTCAACGCCCTGGGCGCGAAGGTTCTGAAAGACGGCGAAGTTGTTGATAACCCTTACAACACTTGGGCCGAGTTCAACCCGGACCTGCCTGATGTTGAAATCGCAGGCTTCATCCCGGGCACCAAGCACGGCACCCGTGAAGTGTTCGAAGAAAAAGTTCTGCTGATCGGCTGTGAAGCAACCGGCGCAATGCAGGCCATGATCGATGGCGGCATGAGCGAAGATGACGCAGAAGATGCATGTCTGGCCGTTCGTACCGATGGCAAGTCGGTCGATATCGACGGTGACTATACCGAGACTCTGGCCCGCATCGACACCAACCCCAACGGCATCGGCGTGTTCGGTCTGGCGTTCTATGAGAACAACACCGACAAGCTGAAAGTGGGCACCATGTCAGGTATCGCTCCGTCGACCGAGACCATCTCGACCGGTGAATACCCCGTATCGCGCCCGCTGTTCTTCTACGTCAAGAAAGCGCATATCGGCGTGATCCCTGGCCTGAAAGAATACGCTCAGTTCTTTACTGCTGACGAAATCGCAGGCCCGTCGGGTCCTCTGGCCAACTACGGCCTGGTGGCAGACCCCGAGCTGGTGAAAACACAGGATGCGATCAACAACGAAGTGACCATGGGTTCGGGCAGCTAAGCCTGATGATGGTTTAACGGTTTGGGGGCGGCGGACAGTCGCCCCCTTCTGTGTCTTTCTAAAGTCTCTCAACCGAGAGCAACGGGGGTGTCATGCCAATAGCTTGGCTTATACTGATCGTGCTGGCGATTGCGTCGGTCGGATATGTTCTGGGACGATCACGCGCTTTGCAGAGTGCCGGCGGGGACAGCCGGGGTTTGCATTCCTTGCCGGTCTTTTACGGCACCAATATTGCGCTTAAGACCGTGGTGCCTGCCTTTGGGCTTTTGATCGTTTGGCTGCTGGCACAGCCTCTTTTTGTGAATTCCCAAATCTCGGACATGATCCCGGAAAGCGCGATCAAAGAGGGTTCGTCTCTCAGCCTGGTTATGGCCGAAGTGCGCCGAACAGCGACCGGTCTGGACAATGCCGTTGCCCAAGGCATCTTGTCCGAAGCGGACGCGAATGACGCAAATGCCGATGTCACCGAATTGACGCAGATTTTGAAGGACGCGGGGCAGGTCGTTACTTCGGATATTTCTCAGCCGGTCTTGAATGCTGCTCAGCGCTATCGCCTGATGAACGCAACCGGCTATACGATCATGTCCTTCGTGGTTTTGTTTGTCGCTTTGATCGGCGCCGCTGCAGGTTGGTTGCAGACCAATGCCGACTATCGCGCCCGCAACGTGGTCGAGCAGGGTGTGGGCGTTTTGCTGTTGGCCGCCGCATCCATCGCCATCCTGACGACGGTAGGCATCGTGCTTTCGCTGGTCTTCAACACCTGGGAGTTCTTCAAGCTTTACCCCGCCACGGATTTCTTCTTTGGCCTGACCTGGTCGCCCAGCTTTTCAGGGCGCGGAGGCCTGTCCGAGTTGGGGATCATCCCGCTGCTGTGGGGTACGCTCTATATCTCGTTCGTGGCGCTTCTGGTGGCCGTGCCCATCGGCTTGTTCGCCGCGATCTACCTCAGCGAATACGCCTCGCCGCGTGTCCGTTCGGTCGCCAAGCCGATGCTTGAGGTGCTGGCCGGTATCCCCACCATCGTCTACGGTCTTTTTGCTTTGCTGACAGTGGGTCCGCTGTTGCTGAACATCTTTGGCGCCGATGGTCTGGGCTGGATGAAAGCCGGGACTGCGGTGATGACGGCGGGTGTCGTCATGGGGATCATGCTGATCCCGTTTGTGTCGTCGTTGTCGGATGACATCATCAACGCGGTTCCGCAGGCCATGCGCGACGGGTCTTACGGTTTGGGGGCCACCCAGTCCGAGACGATCCGTCAGGTTGTTTTGCCCGCCGCCTTGCCGGGCATCGTGGGTGCCATCCTGTTGGCTGCATCACGCGCCATCGGCGAGACCATGATCGTGGTTCTGGGGGCGGGCGCGGCTGCGCGCCTCAGCCTCAACCCGTTTGAAGCGATGACAACCGTGACCGCCAAGATCGTCAGCCAGCTGACAGGCGATGCCGACTTTGCCTCGCCCGAGGCGCTGGTCGCCTTTGCCCTTGGCATGACACTGTTTGTTCTGACCTTGGGGCTGAATGTCTTTGCCCTTTATATCGTGCGCAAATACCGGGAGCAGTACGAATGACCGACGCCAGCATGCAAAGCCCCGAAACCGGTCGCCACGCAGCGTCTCTGACAGCAACCGATGCGCGTACGATCAAACGCGCGAAGGCCGAGAAACGGTTCCGCACCTATGGCATTGTCGCCATCGCAACCGGTCTGTTCTTTCTGGTGGTGTTGTTTGCCTCGATCCTGTCGCAGGGTATCCCGGCCTTTCAGCGCACGGTTGTCAGTGTCGACTTCACCCTGACCGAACAGCAGCGGGAAGAGGCCGAAAGCACCCTGTTCAAAACCAAAGCCTATTCCGATCTGTTCATCTCAGCCCTCAACAAAGAGCTGACAGAACGTGGGGTCGAAGTGGATTTCGACGATGCCGCAATTGAGCGTCTGTTGGGTAAGGTTGGCGGCACGATCCGTACCTTCTATGCCGAAAACCCTGATCAGCTGGGGCAGCCGATCGAGTTTGATCTGGCCGCCTCCAGCCGCGTTGATGGATATTTCAAAGGCCGCGTGTCGCGTGACACGCTGCAAGACAGCCGCTTTCTGCAACTGAGCGACCTTGATCTGGTCGATGCGCTGAAAGAGGCCGGAATCATCAAGCAGGGGTTCAACTGGCCCTTCATCACCGGCGCAGATTCAGGTGTGGACAACCCGGGCGGCGCGGGGATCGGGGCCTCGGTTGTGGGCTCGTTCTTCATGATGCTGGTTGTGTTGGTCCTGTCCTTGCCCATCGGCGTTGCGGCGTCGATCTATCTTGAAGAATTTGCGCCGCAGAACAATTTCACCGATCTGATCGAGGTGAACATCTCGAACCTGGCCGCAGTTCCGTCTATTGTGTTTGGTATTCTGGGTCTGGCCGTGTTCATTCAGTTCATGCACCTGCCGCAATCGGCACCTTTGGTCGGAGGGCTGGTGCTGACGCTGATGACCCTGCCCACAATCATCATCTCGACCCGCGCCTCGCTCAAGGCGGTACCGCCGTCGATCCGGGATGCTGCACTTGGGGTAGGGGCCTCGAAAATGCAGGCGGTGTTCCACCACGTTCTGCCGCTGGCCGCGCCGGGTATCCTGACAGGCACCATCATTGGTCTGGCGCAAGCCTTGGGTGAAACCGCACCGCTGCTGCTGATCGGGATGGTGGGCTTTGTGGCTCGGGGCTACCCCGATGGGTTCCTGGCAGGCTTTACCGATCCGAACTCGGCCATGCCCGCACAGATCTATACCTGGGCCGCCCGCGCCGATGTGGGCTTTTACGAGAAGGCCTGGGGCGGGATCATCATCCTTTTGATGTTCCTGCTGACCATGAATATCATCGCAATTATCCTGCGCCGCCGCTTTGAACGCCGCTGGTAAATGGAGGCTACAATGAATGACATGACACGAGTGGAGAGAGCTGTGGACTCCCAAGACATCAAAATCAACGCCAAGAATGTTCAGGTGTTTTATGGTGAGAACCATGCGATCAAGGATGTGAATGTCGATATCGAAGATAAGACCGTCACCGCCTTTATCGGCCCGTCGGGCTGCGGGAAGTCCACCTTCCTGCGCTGTCTGAACCGGATGAACGACACAATCGACATCTGCAAGGTCAAGGGTGACATTCTGCTGGACGGTGAAGACATCTATGACAAGCGGGTCGATCCGGTGCAGCTGCGCGCCAAGGTGGGGATGGTGTTTCAGAAACCCAACCCGTTCCCAAAGTCGATCTATGACAACGTGGCTTACGGCCCGCGCATCCACGGGCTGGCCAAGAACAAAGCCGAGCTGGACGAGATTGTCGAAAAATCCCTGCGCCGAGGTGCGATCTGGGATGAAGTCAAAGACCGCCTGGATGCTCCGGGGACCGGCCTGTCCGGTGGTCAGCAACAGCGACTGTGCATTGCCCGTGCAGTCGCGACCGAACCCGAAGTGCTGTTGATGGACGAGCCTTGTTCCGCGCTGGACCCGATTGCAACTGCACAGGTCGAGGAACTGATCGACGAGCTGCGCGCGCGCTATTCGGTGGTCATCGTGACCCACTCGATGCAGCAGGCAGCACGGGTCAGCCAGAAGACGGCGTTTTTCCATCTGGGGAACCTGGTCGAGTTCGGTGAAACCGGGCAGATATTTACCAACCCCGAAGACCCGCGCACTGAAAGCTACATCACAGGCCGGATCGGCTGAGCACAGGTATTTTCCTATGAGCGAACAACACATTGCATCTGCATTCGACCGTGATCTGGAAGCGATCCAGGCCCATATCATGAAGATGGGTGGCCTTGTCGAAGCCGCCATCATGAGCTCGGCCCGGTCGCTTGAATCGCGCGACGAAGAGCTGGCCCAAGAGGTTAGAAACGGCGACAAGGCGATCGACGCGTTGGAAGAGTTGATCAACGAGGAAACCGCCCGTTTGATCGCCCTGCGCGCGCCCACGGCCAGTGACCTGCGACTGGTGCTGTCGGTCCTGAAAGTCTCGGCCAACCTTGAACGGATTGGCGATTACTCGAAAAACATCGCCAAACGCACGACTGTTCTGGCGGGTATGGGTGAGATCAACGGCAGCGCAGCCGCCTTGCGTCGCATGGCGCGTGAGGTCGAGCTGATGCTGCGCGACGCTCTGGACGCCTATATCCAGCGTGACGCGGAACTGGCCACCGACGTGATCGACCGGGATGAGGAGGTTGATCAGATGTACAACGGTCTCTTCCGTGAGTTCCTGACCTTCATGGCCGAAGACCCGCGCAACATCACCGCCTGTATGCATCTGCATTTCATCGCCAAGAATATCGAGCGGATGGGCGATCATGTGACGGCGATTGCCGAACAGGTCGTCTATCTGGTCACCGGCGAACGTCCCTCGGAAGCGCGGCCCAAGGCTGACGTGACCGCAGAATCCGCCTAGGAGGCATCGACATGTCCGCTGATCAACCAACGGTCCTGGTGGTCGAAGACGAATTGGCCCAACGTGAAGTGTTGGCCTATAACCTTGAGGCCGAAGGCTTTCGCGTGTCCAAAGCCGGCAGCGGGGATGAGGCCTTGCTGCTGGTCGATGAAGACAGCCCGGACATCATCGTTCTGGACTGGATGATGCCCAATCTCAGCGGCATCGAAGTCTGCCGTCGGCTGAAAACCCGGCCCGATACACGCACGATCCCGATCATTATGCTGTCGGCGCGATCCGAAGAGGTCGACAAGGTGCGTGGCCTGGAAACGGGAGCCGATGACTATGTGGTCAAACCCTATTCGGTGGTCGAACTAATGGCGCGGGTGCGGTCTCAGCTGCGGCGCGTGCGCCCCGCGACCGTCGGGCTGCGGTTGGAGTTTGACGACATCATCCTCGATTCCGAGACCCACAAGGTCAGCCGCAGTGACAAGCCGTTGAAACTGGGCCCGACCGAGTTCCGTCTACTCAGCACTTTCATGGAAAAACCCGGCCGGGTCTGGAGCCGCGAGCAATTGCTCGACCGGGTCTGGGGCCGCGATATTTATGTCGATACGCGGACTGTGGACGTTCATATCGGACGTTTGCGCAAAGCGCTGACCCAACATGGCGGCGCGGATCCGGTGCGCACGGTACGCGGTGCCGGATACGCTTTGGGCTGACCGGGGCAGGGAGCCCAAAGCCCGACTTATGCGGTTTGGTCATGCCATCTTGAGAATGTCTTGCTGTCCTTCGCGGGCAAGTCGGATTATGATCTCCGACGACTGCTTCAGCGGAGAGACAGATGAACGCCCCCGACACCAAACCGACATTGCGCGCCAAGGATCAACCCGACCTGGGAAGCTTTAGCTGGGACGATCCGTTTCGCCTGTCTGACCAGTTGGAAGAAGACGAGCGCATGATCGCGGAAAGTGCCCGCAGCTATGCGCAGGAAAAACTGCAGCCGCGGGTGACCCAAGCTTTTGCGGATGAGGAAACCGACCCCGAAATCTTTCGCGAGATGGGCGAGATGGGGCTGTTGGGGATCACCGTTCCCGAAGAATATGGCGGGCTTGGATCGGGCTATGTCAGCTACGGCCTTGTCGCGCGCGAGGTCGAACGGGTCGATTCAGGTTACCGGTCCATGATGTCGGTCCAAAGCTCGCTGGTGATGTATCCGATCTATGCCTATGGATCCGAGGCGCAGCGCCGGAAATACCTGCCGAAACTGGCCAGTGGCGAATGGATCGGTTGTTTTGGCCTGACCGAACCGGATGCCGGGTCGGACCCGGCAGGCATGAAAACCCGCGCCGAAAAGATCGATGGCGGCTACCGTTTGACCGGCAGCAAAATGTGGATCTCGAACGCGCCGATTGCAGATGTTTTTGTGGTCTGGGCCAAGTCCGACGCCCATGACGGCAAGATCCGGGGATTTGTTCTGGACAAAGGCCTGAAAGGTCTGAGCGCGCCGAAGATCGAAAACAAACTTAGCCTGCGCGCCTCGATTACGGGTGAGATCGTCCTGGACGGTATCGAAGTAGACGAGGGCGCCTTGCTGCCCCATGTGCAAGGTTTGAAGGGCCCGTTCGGCTGCCTAAACCGCGCCCGTTATGGCATCAGCTGGGGCACCATGGGTGCCGCCGAAGCCTGCTGGCACGCCGCCCGGCAATACGGGCTGGACCGCAAGCAATTCGACAAGCCCTTGGCCCAGACGCAGCTCTACCAGAAAAAACTGGCCGACATGCAAACCGAGATCGCTTTGGGCCTGCAAGCCAGCCTGCGGGTTGGCCGTTTGATGGATCAAGCTCAGGCCGCGCCCGAGATGATCTCAATCGTCAAACGCAACAATTGCGGCAAAGCGCTCGACATCGCACGGATGGCACGGGATATGCATGGGGGCAATGGTATCTCTCTGGAATTTCAGGTTGTGCGCCACATGATCAATCTGGAGACTGTGAACACCTATGAAGGAACCCACGACGTGCACGCCTTGATCCTTGGCCGGGCGCAGACAGGGTTGCAGGCTTTTTATTAGGTTTTGCGACCGAACAAAAAATTCACCAAAAGGCGCTCAACGTACGCATCACTGGGGCAGGGCTAAATAGCCCGGTGTCTAGTATCTCAGGAAATAAGAGCCGCGTATTCTTCACGGATGTCCTCGTCGACGAGAACACCACTATTCCCGCCATATAGGCGATCATTCTGGTCTTTCCGCGGCCCGGAAATCCAATAGTGATCGCCGCTTTCGGTCTCGAAAAAGTTCGCTTTGAAACCCGCGCCCTTCAAGCTTTGGAATTTGAGACCCTTGTAGTACAACGTCTTGCCGGATTTCGAGAAATAGACACGGCCAATCTCAGCGGGGCCTTCAAGACCTTCAGCTTTGCTTTCGATGTACATGATTTTTGAGCGTGACAGCCGGAACTGTGATGGCAGCTCTTCGTCATCCTCTAGGTTTTCAGTCCATAAGTCAGTTTGTTCCATATCGCTGTGTTATCGATATTGTTCCCTGAAGTCATCAAATGAAAATGCGTTTAATGCGCTTAATGCGTGTAATCAGTATTATGTAAGATAAACTGTAGTGCAGACACCTGACATCGCTTTGTGTATCTTGGCTAAATAAATGTCAGAAACTACGGCTTATCATGCAGTTACAAGACAAAACCGCAGTTATCACAGGTGCGGCTCAAGGGATTGGGCGTGCCCTGGCTGAGCGTTTTGCCCGTGATGGTGCGCGTGTCGTTTGTGCCGATATCGACGAAACCGGCGCGAAAGATGTTGCGGACCAGATTGGCGGTCACGCAGTTCATTGCGATGTGTCCAGAGAAGATCACACCGCGGCGCTGATTGACAAAGTCGAAGCTGAGATTGGTCCGATTGATCTGTTTTGCGCCAATGCAGGAATTCTGACGCTTGGCGGTCTGGACGTTCCGAACGAAGACTGGGATCGGATCTGGCGTGTGAACGTCATGTCTCATGTCTGGGCCGCACGACATGTCATTCCGCGGATGATCGCACGCGGTGGCGGATACTTCATGACCACGGCATCCGCCGCTGGTTTGCTGAACCAACCGGGTGCAGCGCCTTATGGTGTCACCAAACATGCAGCGGTCGGTTTTGCCGAATGGGTTGCTTTGACGTACAGCGATCAGGGCATCAAGACGTCTGTTTTGTGCCCTCAGGCGGTACGATCCGAGATGACGAAGGGCCATGAGAACTCGGTTGCGGCCATTGACGGCATGTTAGAGCCTGATATCGTCGCTCAATTCTGTGTTGAAGCGATCGAGGAAGAACGGTTCCTCATTCTGCCGCACGCGCAGGTTCTGGACTACATCCGATTGAAAACAGCTGACTATGACCGTTGGATCGAGGGAATGAATAAATTAAATCAGCGCTTTGGCGTTCAAAGCTAACCTTTTGGTTTTGCCCGACGCATGAGGCCTTCCTGCGCCACAGACGCAACCAGCGTGCCATCTTGAGCATAGATAGAGCCCCGGTTGAAACTGCGCCCCTGCCCCGTCCACGGTGAATCCATCGCATAAAGATGCCAGTTCTGGAACTGAACCGGCGCATGAAACCAAAGAGCGTGATCCAGACTGGCGGCGTTGACTTCTCCGGTGAACCAGCTGAGCCCGTGTGGACGCAGACCCGAACCCAGCAAGCTCATGTCTGAGGCATAGGCCAGCAGCAGATGCTGAGTTACGGGATCGGCCTGATCGGCGGCATTCATTCGAAACCAGATCGAGTTGCGGTCGTCGGTTTTTGCCGGGTGAAACAGGTCTTGGTGGTCAACTTCGCGCACTTCGATAGGTCGTTCGCGCATCAGTTCGGATTGGAACTTTTCGGGTACGCGGGACAGATACTGTTGTTGCAACGTGTTGCGGAGCGGGTGCGCTTCCGGGCCCTTCACATCGGGAATGGGGTGCTGATGGTCCCAGCCGTCATCCTGTATGTGGAACGAGGCCGACATGTTCAGAATCTGTTTGCCATGCTGAATAGCCACCACCCGACGGGTGGTGAAAGAGCCTCCATCCCGTGCTCGATCCACTTGATAAATAACAGGTTTGTCCGGGTCTCCGGGCCGGATGAAATAAGCGTGCAGCGAATGGCAACTGCGCGACTCAACGGTCCGGTAGGCGGCTGACAGAGCTTGGGCGATAACCTGTCCGCCAAAGATCCGCGTGGGCGTCTCACCACCCGAGCCGACGCCTCGGAACAGGTCAACCTCAAGCCGCTCGAGATTCAGCAATTCCAGCAGAATGCGTTCAGCTTCGGTCATCGGGCGCGCTCCGGTCGTGGTGTATATTGTCTGCGTTAGTCCACCAAAGCGACCTGCACAAGGGCTCGCAGCTGCGCGCGGGACGGGTAAGAGCTGGAGGGCGACAATTGGGTGAAAAAGACGGCAGTCATGCCGTTGGCACGATCCACCCAGAAAAAGGTCGACGCCATGCCGCCCCAGCTGAAATCGCCAATGGCGGCCGGCACCTGAAGCCGTCCTGGATCCAGAACAACAGCCCCACCAATGCCGAAACCCATGCCCTCCATCGGTTGTTCTGCAAAGCTACGCGGTCCCATCGAGGCAATGTCGCCTGGCAAGTGATTGCGCATCATAAAGTTTTTGATCCTTGCGCTCAGCACATCACTGTTTGGGCAGCGCAACATCTCGGCAAAACGACTGTAGTCGTCGATGGTGCCGACAAGACCGCCGCCGCCAGAAAACGTTGTCGCGGCTTCGAACGGGGAATCGCCAGGACGATCCACAAGGCGCAACGTATCCGAGCCTTTTTGAGCAGCGTTCAGGTCCATCGCGTCGCCATCCAGCGGCGTATAGAGCGAAGCGAACCGGTCCCCTGCCCCGGCTGGTACCGAAAACCCGGTTTCGCTCATGCCTAAGGGGTCGAAAACATGCGTGGCGAAATAGCGATCCAGTGACTGGCCGGACACCACTTCGATCACGCGACCGATCACGTCGATCCCGACCGAATATTCCCAGCGCGTTCCGGGCTGAAACGCAAGCGGAAGCTGGGCCAGATCGTGGATGCGTTTCGACAACGGTCCCTGGTCGGGTGCAAAATTCAGCTTTTGTTCATCCATTGCGGCGGGCAGAACGCCGGGATTGAACGGATAGCTCAGCCCGCTGGTATGGGTCAGCAACTGCGCCAATGTCGGCGTATTGGCCGGTTCGGTCTGATCGATGCTGCGCGCGTCAGGAATCAGAGCCTGCATATCCTTGAATTCCGGTAGAAATTCGCTGACCGGCGCACTCAGATGTAAAATCCCGCGCTCCAAAAGCTGCATCAGTGCAACCGAGGTGACGGGTTTGGTCATAGAATAGATCCGTGCGATCGTATCGCGTTGAAATGGCAGATCCTTTTCAACACTGCGCTGACCGCAACTGTGAAAGAAGCCTTCGGTGCCAAAACGGTTTAGCAACAGGGCGCAGCCTGCATATTTCCGTTCGTCGACATAGCGTTGCATCCAATCACGGATGAGTTGCAATTTCTGAGGATCAAATCCCATTATGAAATCCGCCTGTTTGGTGTTCTGCTGTGACCATGACAAAAACACATGTCATGAAAAATGCTAGTCTGTTGGATATAAAGATTCGGCCCCTCAACAATCTTGAACCGGAGAAGCAGGATGTCGCAACACATTGAATTTATGTACGACTTTTGCAGTCCGAACGCATATTTGGCCCATAAAGCGCTGTCCGGTCTGAAGCAACGGCCAAAGTCAGGGATCGTTTTTCAGCCTGTTCTACTGAGCCTTGTGTTCAAGTTGACCAACAATCAGAACCCGTTTCAGGCCTATTCCGAGAACCGGCAAAAGACCTCGTACCTGACCCATGATCTGCATCGGTTCGCGCGGCGTCGGGGTTTGAGTTTTCACATGAGCCCGCATTTTCCATTAAACACAAAATTCGCGATGCGCGGGGCGAGTTTTGCTCAAGGAAAATCTTGGGAATCCAAATATATCGACGCCGTTTTTGATGCGATATGGGTTCATGGGCAAAAGATTGATGATCTGAACGTACTGACCGATGTGTTGCAGGAACACGAGTTACCGGTGCGCAAGATCCGTGACGCCATGACTGATCCCGAGATCAAACAGCGCGTGAAAGACGAAACAAAGGCTGCCGTGCGACGCGGTGTGTTTGGCGTTCCGACATTGTTTTGGGGTTCTGAGATGTTTTTTGGCAAGAACAGCCTTGGAAATCTCGAGCTTGAGATCAAACAGTCGATCTGAGCGCGGCAACCCCATGCTGCGCGAACATCGGCACATAACTTCCGAACTTTTGCGCTCGCGCAGGATCCGAGGCGTTACCGTCCAAGGCGCGCTTGTAGACGCCCTGAAGAATTCCGGCCATGCGGAAGAAGGTGAAGCCCAGATAAAAGCCGAAATTGTCGATCCCGGCCAGCCCGCGCTTACTGCAATATGCGTCGATAAAGGCTTGATCTGACGGCAATCCCAGGCTTTCGCGATCCACACCAGCCAGCCCGCGCCCTTCTTTTCCGGGCGGCATTTGCCATTGCATGATGACGGCGGCCAGATCGGCATAGGGATGCCCGATGGTCGAGAGTTCCCAGTCCAGAACCCCGATGCAGCGAGTGCCGTCCTGTTCGAACATCAGGTTGTCGATCCGATAGTCACCATGCACCAGGGTACGTTGGCCGTCATCCTCGGGGATCTGCTGCTCGAGCTCGGTGATCAACTGATCCATCACCGGGATGGTTTGCGTCTCGGACGCCCGGTATTGCTTGGTCCAGCGCGCAATCTGGCGTTCAAAGTAATTGCCGGGCGGTCCAAAATCCGAAAGGCCCACCGCGTCGATATCGACCATATGCAATTCGGCCAAAACCCGGTTCATCTCATCCATTACGGCTGCGCGGGTCCGAGCTGTTTCGCTTTGCATCGCAGGTTCCATGAAGATGCGACCCGGAAGATGCTGCATCACGTAAAAAGCCGATCCGATCACACTGTCATCTTCGCACAGAAGATGCATCCGGGGGACCGGTACGTTACTGTCTGCCAGCGCACGTTGCACGCGGTATTCGCGGTCAACGGCATGAGCAGATTTCAGCAAAACGCCTTCGGGCTTACGCCGCAGCACGTATTGCGCCTTGGGCGTGCGTAGCAGGAATGTCGGGTTGGACTGGCCAATCGCGAATTTCTCCGCCTCCAGCGGGCCTTTGTACCCCTTAAGGTGGTGCTGCAAATAGGCATCTACGGCCTGAACGTCCAAGGCTTGTGTCATGTCACAGCCCCTTAAAGCGCTGCCGCAAAGATATTACCGCCGCTTTGCACATTTATCCCCCCCGACACCGGGATCACCGCGCCTGTAACATAACTGCCGCCCTGCCCGCAGAGAAACAGCATGCAGCCTGCGATATCCTCTTCTCGCCCGACCCGGCCCAGCGGCACGGCGTCGCCCACCTTCTCGCGGGTCTTTTCGTCAGCGGTCGCAAAGGCGGTCATGCGCGATACAAATGGCCCCGGCGCCAAAGCATTGACGGTGACCCGGTACGAAGCCAATTCCTTGGCCATGATTTTGGTCAGGTGCAACACGGCGGCTTTTGACGCGGAATAGCTATAGGCCCCATCGCCCATAGGCACTTCGCCCATGACCGAGCCCACATTGACCACCCGTGCGGGATCATCGTCGCTGGCCGATTGCATCAGCAAAGGCAACAGCTTCTGGGTCAGGTGGAAAATTCCCGCCACATTGACCGACATGACTTTGTCCCAGGCATCATAGGGGAATTGCCCCATCGGTGCACCCCACGACACGCCCGCATTATTCATTAAAATATCAAGTGTTTGCGTGCGGCTCTTGACCTCTTCCACCAACGCATCAATCCCTGCCTCAGAACTGACATCGCCACCGAAACCTTCTGCCTGACCGGGTGCGCCCAACGCATTCAGTTCAGCCGCGACAGCTTCGCAGGCCTCGCCTTTGCGCGACGCGATCAGTACGCGCGCTCCAGCCCGCACCAGCGCTTCGGCGGCCATGCGCCCGATCCCTGTGGCACCACCGGTAACCAAAGCGGTTTTTCCGTTCAACGAAAACAGGGCTTCGGGTGTCATGTGCTCTCCTCCTTGTGTTGGGCCCAAATTGACGTCACGGACCCTTGGCTGGCAATCGCCGTATTATCCTCTAGTCTGATCCAACGCGTTCAACGGATACAAGGCAAGAGGCGAGAGGGTCGGATGCAGTCATTACTCAGCGTCACACCGGGCGGGCCGGAAACTTTGGAGCTTAGAACTCTCCCTGATCCGGAGCCAAAACCCGGTGAGCTTTTGGTGCATGTACACGCCGCTGGTGTCAATTTCCCCGACACTCTGGTGATCCGGGATCTCTATCAGATCAAACCGCCCCGCCCTTTCGCGCCCGGCGGTGAGATCGCAGGCGAAGTTGTGGCGATTGGGGAGGGTGTTACCGGTTTTGACCTCGGTGACCGCGTGCTTGCCCTGACGGTGCATGGCGGTTTTTCAACTCATCTGTGTCTGAAAGCCGCCACTGCGGTGAAAATCCCCGAAGCGATGCCCTATGACGAGGCCGCATGTTTCCTGTTTACCTATGGCACCTCGTACCACGCCCTAAAGGACCGGGGTGCGCTGCAGGCCGGAGAAACACTTTTGGTTCTGGGTGCCGCAGGTGGCGTTGGATCGGCAGCGATCGAGCTGGGCAAAGCCATAGGCGCGCGGGTCATCGCGGCTGTGTCGTCCGAAGATAAGGCTGAATTCTGCACGTCCATCGGGGCTGATGAGACGCTGATTTACCCGCGCGAGATGACGCGCGAGGCGCAGAAAGAACTGTCGGCACAAATCAAGCAACTGACAGGCGGTTCAGGGGTCGATGTTGCCTACGATGCGGTTGGTGGCGACTATGCAGAACCTGTTGTGCGCAGCATGGCCTGGAACGGACGCTTCCTTGTTGTCGGCTTTCCTGCGGGTATTCCGAGCATTCCGTTGAACCTGACACTGCTGAAAGGCTGCCAGATTGTTGGAGTGTTCTGGGGATCATCAGTGTTCCGTGATCCAAAGGCGCATGCAGCCAATGTGGGCGAATTGTTCGATCTGTACCTTCAGGGAAAGATCAAACCGAAAATCACCGCTCGTTTTCCGCTGGAACAAGCAAGTGAGGCTTTGACGCTTCTTGCCGATAGGTCAACTCTCGGAAAAGTTGTCATTTCGATGTATTCGACATAACCAGACATCGCGATTCTGTTTGAACTCGGCTGCCCTGAAACAAAAAAGACATTTTAGGCTGTTACGGCGATATCTAGACGTCCTCAGGTTTCAGGTTTAATAAAAATACAGATGGGGACAGTGAAAATGCAGAAAATCCTGGTTCTGAATGGCCCGAACCTGAATCTGTTGGGCACGCGCCAGCCCGAAGTTTACGGGACCACCACGTTGAAGATGGTGGGAGACATGTGCGCTGCACATGGTCAGAGCCTGGGCCTGCAGGTTTCTCATCTGCAATCCAACCATGAGGGTGTGCTGATTGATGCGATTCACGCCGCTCGTGGAGTTCACGATGGCATCGTTCTGAACGCTGGGGCTTTCACGCACACATCTGTCGCCCTGATGGATGCGATTGCGTCCGCTGAAGTGCCCGTGGTGGAGGTGCATTTGTCCAATATCCACGCACGCGAAGCTTTCCGCCATCACTCCTACATTGCGCCGGTCGCAATCGGACAGATTTGCGGGTTCGGAGCACTGGGCTACAAAATGGCGCTCGACGCCTTGGCCGTCCACTTGTCAGAAGGTGATGGGTCATGAAGCTGAACGAATATCTGCAATTCATCAGTTACGCCAAAACGCTGGAAGAGCTTTGGGCCGCCCATTGCGCGCAGATGGCTGAGTATGGTTTTGACCGGCTGCTCTATGGCCATACGCGATACCGAACCGAAACGTCGCTGGGTGATCCTGAAGACTTCATCATCCTCACCAATCATTGCACCGAATATTTGGATGGGTTCCTGCGTTCGGGCCTCTATTTTCATGCGCCGATGCTGCATTGGGCGCTTGAGAATGAGGGCGCTGCAAGCTGGAAGCTGATCCAGGAAAAGATGTCGGCTGGCACCATGACCGAAAAAGAACGTGAGGTTTATGACTTCAACAGGTCTTTCGGCGCGACAGTTGGGTACACGATCAGCTTTACCTCGGTGTCGATACGTTCAAAAGGGGCGATTTCGATGGCCCATTTTGGAGACAAGTCACAAGAAGAATTGGACGAGATGTGGCAGCAGTATGGTGACGAAATTTTGTTGATGAACAATATGGCTCATCTGAAAATTCTCACTCTGCCCTACAACCCTCCGAACCGCGCTTTGACCAAGCGTCAGCGCGAGGCACTTGAGTGGGTCGGTGACGGAAAAACAACTCAGGACATCGCGATTCTAATGGGGCTTACATCGGCAACAGTTGAGAAACACCTGCGTCTGGCACGCGAAGCTTTGAGCGTCGAAACCACGGCACAGGCGGTTTTGAAGGCCTCGTTGCAGAACCAAATGTTCGTTATTGAAGCGTAAATCCAAAAATAGCGTCAAAAACGCGTTAATTTACCTAAGGTAAGGAATACACTACTAGGCCCGCCCAGCGGGACAATGCAATATGGCCATGTTCCGTGAGTGGTGGCTTTTTGCCAGGGAACGTTTCGGTCGGATCTTTGCAATATCAGAGCTCTCTGACCAATCTGGCACTAGGGCGCGTATTTTTCCGCGTGCGACGGCTGGAATTTTGAGGGGTCCCGACCATCCCCATCTGCGGGGCCCCTCTTCCTATCCTTCATCCCTGTCTTGGATCAGCCCCATTCTGATGTGCGTTGATCCTGAGGTTCTGAAAACAAAAAACCGGCCACGTTTCCACGTCGCCGGTTTGGGTAGATGTGCGGCCTGATCAATTGACAGGCCGCATAGACCTTAGCCTTGTGCCGCTTTAGCAACTTCGGCTGCGAAGTCTTCTTTTTCGACCACGATGCCTTCGCCAACTTCCATGCGAACAAAGCCGGTGACGGTAGCGCCAGCTTCTTTGGCCGCAGCTTCGACGGTCAGATCAGGGTTCACGACGAACTGCTGGTTCAGCAGAGTCGATTCAGCCACGAATTTCTTCATGCGACCGATGATCATTTTTTCGATCACCTGCTCTGGCTTGCCGGATTCGCGGGCGATGTCCATCTGAACCTGCTTTTCCTTCTCGACAATCGCCGGATCCATGTCTGCCTCGGACAGAGCGGCCGGGTTCACAGCTGCGATATGCATCGCGATCTGCTTGCCGATGGCTTCGTCCCCACCGGTCAAAGCAACCAGAACACCGATTTTGCCCATACCGTTGGTGGCTGCGTTGTGCACGTAAGACACAACAGTGTCGCCCGACAGTTTCGACATACGGCGCACCGACATGTTCTCGCCAATGGTAGCGATCTTGTCGGTCAGGGTGTCAGCAACCGATTTGCCGCCCAGATCTGCGGCCAGCAGAGCTTCGACATCGTCGACGCCTTCGGCGGCATAGGTGATCTTGCCAACCATTTCCTGAAACTCAGCGTTCTTCGCAACGAAGTCGGTTTCCGAGTTCACTTCAACAGCAACACCGTTGCCACCGTTTACGTGCACGGCCACCAGACCTTCGGCAGCGGTACGGCCCGATTTCTTGGCCGCTTTGGCCAGACCTTTGGTGCGCAGCCAGTCGACGGCCTCGTCCATGTTGCCGCCGGTTTCGGTCAGCGCCTTTTTTGCGTCCATCATGCCTGCGCCGGTCGAGTCGCGCAGTTCTTTTACCATTGCTGCTGTGATTGCCATCTTTAGGCTCTCCTCAATTCAAACGGAATTGGGGCAGGTCATACCCTGCCCCACATGTCATTTACGTGACGGGCAGCTTACGCTTCGGCAGGTGTTTCTGCTGCTGCTTCGGCAGGGGCTTCTTCTTCCGCCACTGCTTCTTCAACCGGAGCTTCTTCGAACTCGCCCAGGTCAACGCCCGCTGCACCCAACTGCGCGGTCATACCGTCCAGTGCGGCGCGTGCGGCCAGGTCGCAGTACAGAGCGATTGCGCGGGCTGCGTCGTCATTGCCGGGGATGATGTAGTCCACACCATCGGGTGAGCAGTTGGTGTCAACCACGGCCACGACCGGGATGCCCAGCTTGTTGGCTTCGGCGATGGCCAGAGCCTCTTTTTTGACGTCGATGACGAACAGCAGGTCAGGAACGCCACCCATCTCGCGGATACCGCCCAGCGAGGCTTGCAGCTTGGCCTGGTCACGCTCCATGCCCAGACGCTCTTTCTTGGTCAGGCCTTCGGCGCCGGATTCCATCGCTTCATCAATCTGGTTCAGACGGTTGATCGACTGGGAAACGGTTTTCCAGTTGGTCAGCGTGCCACCCAGCCAACGGTGGTTCATGAAGTACTGGGCCGACTTTTCAGCAGCTTCAGCGATCGGGCCAGCGGCCTGACGCTTGGTGCCCACAAACAGAACGCGGCCACCTTTTGCAACGGTGTCACGGACGGCCTGCAGAGCCTGGTCCAGCATCGGAACAGTCTGTGTCAGGTCCATGATGTGGATGCCATTGCGCGAGCCGTAGATGAACGGGCCCATGCGGGGATTCCAACGCTGTGTCTGGTGACCAAAGTGAACGCCAGCTTCCAGCAGCTGACGCATGGTGAACTCGGGAAGAGCCATGCAATTTTCCTTTTCCGGTTTACGCCTGGGCGGGGGTGAAAGAAGCGGATGCTCCAACCGGCGGTCCTGATGAGGATGTCTCCCTCAAAAGTCCCAAACCCCGCCTGCGGGTTTGAATGGCGCGCGTATACGGCAGGTTTTCATGCAGCGCAAGGGCCTTTTGCCCTTATTTTTCAAGCCGGGCCCAGCTGTGAGCGTGGCGCACGGCCTCTTCGCAATGGGCCGCCAGCAGTTTTCGGTTTTCAAAGTCGCTGACCCTGGCGGGCGCGTGATAGATCAGCTCGACCGATCCTTGACGCCGTGCCCCCAGCGTCTTGAGCAGATGCGGGCCAAAATCCATGTCGCCCCACCAGCCGTAAAAGCGATCCGGCTGCCCTTTGGGTGCGTGATAGATCACGGAAACAGGCTGCACATAGATGGATTGACGGAGCTCTTCTGTGAAGAATGCCGCGAAAAGCGTTGTTTTAAATGGTAAAACGCGCAGGCCATCGGTCGATGTGCCTTCGGGGAAGAACAACAGCTTATGTCCTGCCTTCAGGCGATCCTCAAAGATTTGGGTCTGCTCTCGGGCTTTCTTGGGGTTGCGTTCGATGAATACGGTGCCTGTGGCGCGGGCCAACCAGCCGATACCGGGCCAGTTCGCGACTTCGGCCTTGGATACGAAATAGACCCTTTTCCGCGCGTTCAGGGCAAAGATATCCAGCCACGAGGTGTGGTTTGCGACCACGGCCCCGGGATGCTGCATCAAAGTGCCGGAAGTCTTGAATCCGATCCCAAGGATGCGAAACGCGTTACGGCAGACAAACTGCGAAATATAGGGCGTAACC
Source organism: Ruegeria sp. HKCCA5839 (assembly GCF_013035585.1). Taxonomy (NCBI): domain Bacteria; kingdom Pseudomonadati; phylum Pseudomonadota; class Alphaproteobacteria; order Rhodobacterales; family Roseobacteraceae; genus Ruegeria; species Ruegeria sp. HKCCA5839. The sequence continues at coordinate 505,542 of NZ_WQIE01000001.1, forward strand.
GGTCGGTGCAGGCCATAGAGCGGACGTTCAACGAGACGGACAGCCAACAAGACGATCAAACCGCCAAAGACCAAGATGGCCAGGGGCAGCCCGCGCAAGATCACCAAAATCCAGCCCAGAACGCCCAGTTCGATGGGATCAGGCGCGTCTTCGCTTTGCCAGGAAACGTTGTTCAAGCTTTCAGGCTCCGCTGTACATACGGCGCTGCCGTTCGTTCATCCGCGCGGTGTCCAGAATCAGGCAGACATCGGTAGTGTTGAACGCATGGTCGATATAGGCGCCCTCGCCCACAAAACCGCCCAAACGCAGATAGGCTTTGATCAGAGCGGGCACTTGAACCATTGCTGTACGCCTGTCCAGCGCGTCCGGGGCCACGAGGTCCATTGATTGGAATACATCAGGCTGCGCGCGCACCCGCAGATCTTCGGGTGCCAGATGGTTGTGGTGCAGCATGGACAGCGGCTGCGCCAAAGCAGCGACATCGGTACCGTGAAAGCTGGCAACGCCAAACAGAACCTCGATGTCCCGTGCGCTGACATACGAGGCTAACCCGTTCCACAGATGGTACAACGCCATCCCTCCGCGATAGTCGCGATGTATGCAGGACCGCCCCAGCTCCAGCAGTTTGCGCCCGCTGTGCTTGAGGATGCTCAGGTCATATTCATCCTCGGAATAGAATTGCCCGATCTCAGCCGCCTTGTCGCCGGGCAACAGCCGGTAGACACCGATCACCTGTTGGGTCGCATTGTCGATGGCAAGCATGTGGTCGAAAAACGGATCAAACCGATCCTGCTCCAACCCCTGTTCGTGGTCGACCATGTCGCCGCCACCGCCCAACTCGCGCACAAAGACCTCATAGCGCAGCCTTTGCGCAGCGCGCAGTTCCTCGGTCGTTTCGGCGAGTTTGACTGTGAAAGAAGAGCCAGCCTCTGGCATGGGCGGTGTCCGTTTTAAAGTTGCGCGCAGTTACCGCGATTGACCGATCAAGCGCAAGAACCGCGCTGTCGTCGGCGATTTGTTAACCATTCATAAACCAGTTCACGGATCAAAGACGGGCATCAGGGCTATGCGTGTTCCGTCGATTACCACTTTCCCCTGCTCGCGAAAGTTAACGGTGATCTTGCCTGCAATGTTGGACTGCACCTGTCCGACGCCCCAATCGGGGAAATCAGGGTGGCGGACATACATGCCCGGTGCAAGAATAGCATTGAGGTCTGTCATGCAAGGGCTCCGATCCGGCAGCAGATACAGCAGGAGGTACGCATGGGCACATCAGACGTCAACCTTGCCGAGTTGATCGGCTCTCGGATTTGTCACGATCTGATCAGCCCGATCGGGGCGATCACCAACGGGTTGGAGCTGTTGGAAATGGTGGGCACCATGCAGGGCCCCGAGATGGAGTTAATCTCGGGCAGCGTAGGAAGCGCGGGTGCCAAGATCCGGTTCTTTCGGGTGGCATTTGGCGCAGCCAGTGATCAACCGCTGGGCCGGGCCGAGGTCAATGGTTTGCTGGCCGATATCGAGATTGCCAGCCGTGTGAAGGTGCATTGGCATGTCACGGAACCGGTCCCCCGTAATCAGGTGAAACTGGCGTTTCTGGCCTTGTTATGCTGTGAATCCGCGATGCCTCTGGGCGGATCTGTTTCCGTCACCGTAGACGGCCAGGATTGGACGATCACTGCCACGTCCGACAAGATCCAGATCGACACAGGCCTCTGGTCGGGCCTGCCAAATGGGCGCTTTGCCGAGGTGGTGACCCCAGCAAAGGTTCAGTTTGCTCTTTTGCCAGAAACCGCGCGCGGGATGGGGCGGCGCGTCAGTGCGGAAACCGCATCGACGCGCATCGTGATCCGGTTTTAGGCGCGGATCGTTCCGTCGCCCCGGACAAGGTATTTGAAGCTGGTCAGCTGCGCGGCCCCAACCGGACCCCGCGCGTGCATCTTGCCGGTCGCAATCCCAATCTCGGCACCCATCCCAAACTCACCACCATCGGCAAACTGGGTCGAGGCATTGTGCATCAAAATGGCGCTGTCGAGCTGCTCAAAGAACTTGGCAACCGCAGCGTCATCTTCGGCCATGATGCAATCGGTATGGTTCGAACCATAGCGGCGGATATGGGCAATGGCCGCGTCGATGTTTTCAACGGGTTTCGCGGCGATGATGCTGTCCAGGAACTCTTTGCCCCAATCTTCACCGGTTGCGCCCACAGAACCGTCAAGAGCCAGCACACCTTCGGCATGAACTTCGACGCCTGCTGCAATAAGCGATGCGACAACGTCGCGCCCGAGCGTTTCAGCAACATCTTGATGCACAAGCAGACATTCTGCGGCACCGCAGATACCTGTGCGGCGGGTTTTGGCGTTCAGCACGACGTCCAGGGTTTTTTGAGGATCAGCGGATTTATCGATATAGATATGAACGATGCCCTCAAGATGCGCAAAGACCGGCACGCGCGCCTCGCGCTGCACGAGCCCCACCAGACCCTTACCGCCGCGCGGGACGATGACATCGACATATTCGGTCATGGTCAGCAATTCCTGCACCGCAGCCCGGTCACGCGTGGGCACCAGTTGAATGGCGTCTTCGGGCAGGTTGGCAGCCTTCAGGCCTTCGACCAGACAGGCATGGATGGCGGTTGAGGAATGAAAGCTCTCGGAACCGCCGCGCAGGATCACTGCGTTGCCCGATTTCAGGCAGAGTGCTCCGGCATCAGCGGTTACATTGGGGCGACTTTCATAGATCACTCCGATCACCCCCAAAGGCGTGCGCACCCGCTGGATATTCAGGCCCGAGGGCATGTCCCATTCTGCCATAACCTCTCCGACCGGGTCGGTTTGTTCGGCCACGGCCCGCAGGCCATCGACCATGCCCTGAATACGGTCCTCATCCAGCATCAGGCGATCCATCATCGCTGGGCTCAGGCCCTTGTTGCGCCCAAATTCCAGATCTTTCTGATTGGCTTCAATGATTTGCGCCCGATTGGCCCAGACCGCCTCGGCGGCGGCAATCAACGCTGCGTGCTTGCGTTCGGCGCTGGCAAATGCCAATTCGCTGGACGCCGCTTTGGCGCGCTGACCGAGATCGGCCATCAGGCCGGGAATATTGTCTAGATCCTTCATCTCATCTGCCTTTCGCTTAACGGCTGTCTCAGTCTAATCCTGTGGTGGTCAAAGCGCCAGATCGTCCCGGTGGATCAGAACCGCGCGCCCGGGATAACCCAGGGTGGCTTCGATCTCGGAGGATTTGCGCCCCTTGATGGCATCCGCCTCTTGCGCGGTGTATCGCGTCAGGCCCTGCGCCAGCGGTCGCGCTGCCGGGTCGAGAATTGCAACCGGATCTCCGCGTTCAAAATCCCCCGTCACCTCGACAATACCGGCAGGCAACAAGCTTTTTCCGTTCGCCAGCGCCTTGGCCGCACCCGCGTCTACCGTGATTTCCCCGCGCGGCTTCATCGCTGATATCCAGCGCTTACGCGCCGCATGCGGGTCGAGCGCTGCCGTGAACCAGGTGCAATTCGCGCCGTTTTCAAGTGATTTCAGAGGGTTCAGAGGCGAACCTTCTGAAATCGCCATGGTGCAGCCTGCTGCCGTGGCCATCTTGGCCGCCAAAAGTTTGGTCTTCATCCCACCTTTGGACAGGCCAGACCCGGCATCACCCGCCATCGCTTCGATCTCGGGCGTGATTGTGTCGATCTGGTCATAGCGCGTGGCAGAAGGATCCTCGACCGGGTTGCCGGTATAGAAGCCGTCTACATCCGAGAGCAGGATCAACTGATCCGCACCCACTGTAACAGCGATCTGAGCCGCCAGACGATCATTGTCGCCGTAACGGATCTCATCCGTGGCAACGGTGTCGTTCTCGTTCACGATGGGCACGACGCCGAGGCTCAGCAACGTCTCAAGCGTTGCGCGCGAGTTCAGATAGCGGCGGCGATCCGCGCTGTCTTCGAGCGTTACCAGAACCTGCGCTGTCTTGATGTCATGCGGGGTCAGCGCCTCTTCATAGGCGCGGGCCAGACGGATTTGCCCAACCGCGGCAGCGGCCTGCGATTGCTCTAGCGGCAAGGTTGCTCTCGGAAGGCCCAAAACCTCACGCCCCAAAGCGATGGATCCAGACGAGACAAGAACGACATCGGTACCCTGCCCTTTGAGCCAGGCGACATCTTCTGCCAGTGACTTCAGCCAGTCCGATCGCAACAGGCCGCTATGACGGTCTACAAGCAGCGCCGAGCCGATCTTGACAACAAGCCGGCGCGCCGACGTTAGGGTTGCCAAGGTGCGGCCTCCTCGACGGGTTTCTGGCGCAAGCGGTTCTCGTCGATCTGCGCGCGCAAGGCTCGTAGCACCTCGGTCACGCCCAGATGCGCCACGCCGGACATGGTCATGACGGGGCTGCCGACCGCCTCTTCCAGCTCGGCCTTGGCCAGAGCCTGTTCATCCTCATCCAGCGCGTCGATCTTGTTCAGCACAGTGATACGGGGTTTTTCCGCCAAAGCGCCGCCATAGGCCTCAAGCTCATGAATAATCGTCCGGTAATCCTCGGCCACAGTCTCAGACGTGCCATCCACCAGATGCAACAACACCGCGCAGCGTTCCACATGGCCCAGGAACCGGTCGCCAATGCCGCGCCCTTCATGCGCACCTTCGATCAGGCCGGGAATATCGGCCACAACAAATTCCACATTATCGACACCTACAACGCCCAAATTGGGATGGAGCGTGGTGAAGGGGTAGTCGGCGATCTTGGGCCGTGCGTTCGAGGTGGCCGCCAGAAAGGTCGACTTGCCCGCATTGGGCATCCCCAGCAGCCCCACATCGGCAATCAGCTTGAGCCGCAGCCAGATCGTGCGATCAATTCCCGCCTGCCCCGGATTGGCGCGGCGCGGCGCCTGGTTGGTGGCCGATTTGAAATGCAGGTTGCCAAAGCCACCATTGCCGCCCTTGGCCAGCAAGAACCGCTCCCCCACCTGCGTCAGGTCGCAAATCACGGTTTCTTCGTCTTCGTCCAGAATCTCGGTGCCCACGGGCACGCGCAGGATGATGTCATCGCCATCCTTACCCGTGCGCTGTTGGCCCCGGCCCGGCTGGCCGTTCTTGGCGAAGAAATGCTGTTGATAGCGGAAGTCGATCAGGGTGTTCAGCCCATCCACAACTTCGGCCCAGACCGAGCCGCCCTTGCCGCCATCACCCCCATCGGGGCCACCATATTCAATGTATTTTTCGCGCCGAAAGCTGACGCAGCCGTTACCCCCGGCCCCGGACCGGATGTAGACCTTTGCAAGATCGAGAAATTTCATGACTGTCCCCTACTGCAAAGGCCCCACCGGCCACAAGTCAGAGTTTTTTACTATAGGTCCAGGTGGGCACATTCGCGTCGCGCGCCACCGAATAGCTTTCAGCGTCCCCCAGATACTCAAAGCCACAATGAGTCAGCACCCGCGCCGAGGCCGGGTTGTCCTGAAACACGCTGGCAAACATGTTGGCATTGTCCAGCGGGTTGGTCATCACCAGAGCCTCAACCGCTTTGGACGCAACGCCTGTGTTCCAATAGAGCGGCGCGACCCAATAGCTGACCTCGGACTGATTGCGATCCAGCCGCTGCAGCGAGATCAGACCGATCAGTTCCGGCCCGCCTTCCTTGGTGTCATCAATGACCCAGACGTCCTCATCGCGGTCCTCGGCCATCGAGCGCGTGACCATTGCCTCGATCGAGCCCGGCGGTAGCGGATGCGGGATCTTTGTCGTCATCCGCGCGACACGCTCGTCGCTGGCGTAATGTTCAATAAGCCCCATATCCGACCGACGCAGAGGGCGCAGGTCGAACCGCTCGGTTTCTATGACCGGCTGATTTATGATGGCTTCCAGTTTCATGAGTGCGTTCCTCCTCCGAACAACACAAAAAATACAGACGCGACTGTGAGACCCGCCAAGGTCCACATCAGATATTTTTCCGCAGGCCGTCCTTCAACCGCATGGGCGATCCTGTCACCCGCAAATGTCCAGATCGGGTGAAGTACGACCTGGCAAATCAACAAACAAAGAGCGATTGTGATCGTAGCTTGCAAACTTGGCGTTCCTGTGGCGACAAAGCCGGTAAACCCTGCAATGATCATCGCCCAGGCCTTGGGGTTCAGCGGATGCACGATCAACCCGGCCCAAAAGCCCGGCGCGCCACCTTCTGAGGCTTGTCTGGACAATCGCGTGTTGGCGATCTTCCATGCGAGCCAGATAATATAAGCCGCCGACGCGTATTTCAGAACGGCAAACACAATCGGTGCCTGTTCGGCCAGTTGCAGTAGGCCAAAACCCATAGGCCAGATGATCAGCTGTTTGCCCAGGATGACCCCGCCCACAAATGGCAGCGCCGCCCGAAAGCCATAACGCGCACCGGTGCCCAGCAGAACCATGTTGGCGGGTCCCGGCGTGCCAACCTGGCTGGCAGCAAAGATCAGGAAACTGGTGGTGGCAACCGTCATTGCGCCGCCTCCCAATCTGCGCGCGAGAGCGCCATCCATTGCAGGGTGACGGTTTCACCTGTCGACCGCACAACCGCTTGGCTGCGCGTGGTGTCGGTGAACCCGAGTTTGGATAGGACTGCACAAGACGGGGTGTTGCCCAAGTGATATGAGACAGTCAGATTGTTTCGGCTTTGCGCAAAGTGCCGGGTGGTGATGGCGCGCGCACTTTCCGTCGCGTAGCCGAAGCCCCAATACCGTTGCCCGATCCAATAGCCAAGTTCTTCGCCGCCCGAGACAGTGCCGATGACGTCACCGTCTTTTTCAATCGCAAACGCATCATAAACTTGTGAAGCCAGATTGGTGACGAAGTTTTCTGCGTCCTCGATGCGGAATGGAAAAGGGATGCTGGTCACCCAACGCACCACATCCAGGTCATTCAGGAGGTCGACCAAACGCGATGCGTCCTCGCGCCGGAACCGACGCAAGACAAGACGCTGTGTTTTGATCACTTCGGTCATAGGACCGCTCCTGAAAACGAGAAAGGGGACCGGCTTGTTCTGCCGGTCCCCCATGAATTTTTTGCTAACCTTATGGGTTTCGGCTTACTCTGCGGCCTCCGCCACTGGCAGGACCGAAATAAAGGTGCGGTTTTTCAGTCCCTTGTGGAACTTCACGGCGCCATCGGTGGTTGCAAAGATGGTGTGATCTTTGCCCATGCCTACGCCTTCGCCCGGCCAAAACTTGGTGCCGCGCTGACGTACGATGATGTTGCCCGCGATGGCCGCCTGGCCACCATAGAGTTTCACGCCAAGGCGACGACCCGCTGAGTCGCGACCGTTACGGGAGGAACCGCCAGCTTTTTTATGTGCCATTCTCTCTCTCCTTAGCCTTTAGCCAGTTCTTTGGCCTGTTCGATCCAGCCTTCACGCTCGATCCGGCCTTTGAACGACAGTTTCTCGTCCATAGCAGCAACGTCTTCTTCCGTCCATGCCGCAATCTGAGCAAATGTGGTCACGCCTGCGTCGAGAAGCTTTTTCTCAAGCGCGGGTCCAACGCCCGACAATTTCTTCAGATCGTCTGCACCCGCTTCAGCAGCGGCAGGCGCTTCGGCCTTTTCTGCTTTCTTGGGGGCCGCTTTCTTCGGAGCTGCGGCTTCGACAGCAGTGGCCGAGACCGAACCGGTTGCGGCTTTGACGCCCGACTTATCAGCGCCCGACGACAGAATGTCAGTGATCTTGACCAGTGTCAGCTTCTGACGGTGGCCAACGGTACGCTTCGAGCTGTGCTTACGACGGCGTTTGACGAATTTGATGACCTTGTCACCTTTGATCTGTTCGATCACTTCGGCCTGAACGCCTGCGCCTTCAACGAAAGGTGCACCAACAACCGGAGCGTCACCGCCCAGCATCAGAACATCGTTGAATTGAACTGTTTCACCTGCATCGGCAGCCAGCTTTTCAACACGGAGCATATCGCCCGCCTGAACCTTGTACTGCTTGCCGCCAGTCTTGAGGACCGCAAACATGCGTCTTTCCTTTTCCAAACCGCGTTCTGTGGTCCCCTTACGGGTGTTGTCGGCTTTCGCCACCTCGAACAGCGCGCCCTTTTCGGGCTGTGTGACTGACCTTTGGCCTAATGGCCGTGGGTCAAATAATAACGATACCCGGCGCGGAAAACCGGCCGGGATGCGCGCTTATCCAGAGATTGGAGGGTAAAGTCAACCCTAAATGGGTCTTACAGATCGGATGCGTTGATCTCTTTCGAAACGGCCGTTCCAAGCTGGTACCAGATGCCGTCGAATATGTCATCGAACCCTGCAAACAAGGCCCTGTTCAAAGCGCGCCCCGTCTCGGTCCGCGAAAAGGCGATGTTCTCACGCAGCTCGGCCTCACTCAGCGGACGGTAGGCCATCAGTAGGAAGGAATAGAGCCATTCTGTGGTTTCCGCTTTCGAAACTTCATCGTCCAGCAACCCCAGCAGAAAACTGTCACTGCTTGCAAAAGAGTCGCGACCCTCGGACAGACCGAGATAGAAGTTGTAATGCGCGCTCATCGAGCCTTGAACGTTCAGTTCAATCAGATTGTTCAGGCGGATGTACTCTTCGATCAGCCGATAGAACGGGCTGTCGCGGTCAGCGTCGCGATAAGAGGCAATCGCATAGTCTTCGATCTGCTCATCCCAGAAAGCACGCCGGGCCGCGTTTTCGAGGGTGACGATAGATTGCCCAAGTTCGGATTCGAAGAAAATCGCAGCCTTTTCGATCTGCGCATCGGTCATTTTTCGATCCAAAGCGGACGCGATTTGATCATGCAGGCGTGTTTCATCGAACAAAAGGTCGATCTGTTCCTCGTAATATTGCCCGGCCCGCCCGTTCAGCAGGGTTTCGTTCAGATCCTTTCCCTGCTCTAGCCCCTCGGCCCGGAGAATTTCCGCTACGTCTGCCAAGTGCATGGCTTTGGCCAAACGCTCAAGATTGTCACTGGCGGCCAGCGGCCCGGCCCAAAGCAGCGCAGCGATCAGTAAAGCGACAAGCCGCATCAGATATCTTGTGCCGGGCGCAGTTCGGCCATCCGTGTGGCAAGAACTTCGAACCGCATCGCCATGATTTCGTACTGGATCGCGTTCAGCAGTTCATAGACCTCTTGCATCAGCGGCTGTTCCAATGCGTCGACATAGGCATCAACATCGGCGTCAGAGAAATGCTGATAGGTATAGGCGGCACCGGCCAGGGCCGACAGTTGCAGCGACCGGCGCATCTCGCCCTCGTTCTGTCGCATCATCTCGCGCAGTTCATCGCCGCTTAGTTGCAGCTCGATCACGCCCGAGGCGCTTGCGGCCATCAAAAACCGCACTTGAATTTCCTGCAACGCCCGCAGAGACGTCCCGCTGGCATCCACCGCGCGGTTCATTCGTTTCAGGCTTTCCACCCGGTCCGAGCCTTGTTGAATCAGATCGGCCACGATCTTCTGCCCTTCCGTCTGAGTGGCTGCATCATCTTCTTGCATATGCGAGGCGTTTTCAGCCACGACCAGCCGCTGTCCCAGATCCGAGGCATAGAACTCGACCGCGTGGTTCAGGGCCTCGTCGCTCAGGGTTTGCTCTAGGATCGATACGGCAGTTTCATGCATCTCTTGCGTGTCGAACACTTCTTCGGTCAGGCGGGCCCAATCCGATCCGAACCCGTCGGGATCAATGCCAAGCATCTCGGGCGCCGAGGCAGAGGCCAGCGCGATGCTTTCCAAAGCAACGTCAAAGCCGGTGGTGGTCAGAAAGGCCTCGATCCTGTCCCGATTTGCGGCTGACACTGGAACGGTCAGAGCAAAAACTATGGCGCAGGTGAGCATAAAGGGCGAAAGCAGGTGGCGAGCAAGGTTTGTCATACTGGCAAGCTTAGGCCTATTCGGCTGGCTGGCAATGGAAAAACCCACAAAGGGAAATTTGGGGAATTTTCTGCTTGCGCCCCTGCCCGTTCCTCACTAAATCCCCCCCTCACAGACCCCCGCGGAGAGGTGCCGGAGTGGTCGAACGGGGCGGTCTCGAAAACCGTTGTGGGTGCAAGCCCACCCAGGGTTCGAATCCCTGTCTCTCCGCCATTCGATCAGCGCGAGTGCGCTGCGATTGTTTCAATAGCACGACAGTTTCAATATGCCGCGAGCGACATGGCGTGTTTTTGCCGCTGTGCTGTCGGGTGATCAGCAGACACTGGCCCAATTCGGAAATAGGGGTGCGGCGCATCGGTTTTCCCCTTTCGACTCGCTACTTTTGGGGCGATGGAACCCTCGCAACTCACCCCTAAGGAGCATTTCCATGTCACGCATACTTTTGATTGTCGCCATAGCCGCCATCGGCGCAGGCGCGTATTACTACCTGAACCAACCCGAACCGACACCGGCGGAAGAGCTTCAATCCGCAGCGCAGGACGCAGCTGAAGCTGCTGGGGAAGCGACCGAAGCTGCGCGCCAGGCGGTAAGCGACGCGCTGGACAGTGCCGTTGATCAGGCCACCGAGACCGCAGAGGCGGCGCAAAACGCTGTGACCAATACTGCAAATGCAGCAGCAGATCAGATCAGCGAAGGCGCGTCATCTGTTGGGACGCAGGTCGAAGACGCCGCAACCGAGGCAGGCGACCAAATTGCAGCGCTGTCGCAACAGGGTCAGGATCTGTTCAATTCGTGGATCGAAGACGGTACGCTGACAACGGGACAGTTCGACTATGACAGCATGGTCGCGTCGGTGCGGGACAGCGCATTGGCGCAAGAGATCAAGACCCAGGCGATTGTGATTTTGGATGAGATCAAAGCCTCACCCGAGACCTTGGTCACCAAGATGCAGGAGTTGCAGCAGCTTTTGACGCAACCGCAATAAAACACTTGGGCCGGCCCGTGTGGCCGGTCCTTGCCTTCAGGTCACGCGCTTGACCGGTTGACGCTCTGCAGCGCGTTTGTTTGACTCCTTCTCAACCTGTCCAACGTAACCGTCCGATATGATGTGCATCGGAGAGTGCGGTCACGTCAGAAACGAAGGATCACCCCATGACCACCCTGCCCGCTTCGATGTTTGCTGTTGTTCAAACCCATGACGGATATTCCGCTTCGGCTACCGGGCCAGTGATTGAGGATGCCTCCGATTGGTTGGCAGAGGCAGAGGTTCCCCTGCCTGAACCCGCGGCGGGTCAGGTTCTGATCCGGTTGCGGGCGGCCTCGGTCAACCCGTCAGACATTCATTTCATCAAGGGCGAATACGGGCAGCCCCGCGTCAAAGGCATGCCTGCCGGGTTTGAAGGCTGCGGTGATGTGGTCGCAGCCGGAGACGGCGCCGAAGGGCTGATCGGACAGCGCGTGGCCTTTGTGGCGGCAGGCTCGGGCGCTTGGGCGGAATATGTGGTGACACAGGCGATGATGTGCATCCCATTGCGCCCTGAGATCAGCGACGAAGACGGCGCGGCGCAGATCGTCAATCCGCTGACCGCAATGGCGATGGTCGATATTGCGCGCAATGCGGGCGACGCTTTTGTTGTTTCCGCCGCGACCAGTCAGCTTGGCAAGCTGATGTGCAGTCTTGGGCGCGATCTGGGTTTGAAACCCATCGCATTGGTACGTCGGGCCGAAGCCGCAGACACTCTGCGCGACCTCGGTGCCGCCAAAGTGCTGGTCACGACAGAAGATGACGTGGCGCAGAAATTCGCAGCCCTCAGCGCCACGCTAAAGCCCCGGGTGTTCCTGGATGCGGTGGCGGATCAGCTGTCCGAACAGATCTTCTGCGCCATGCCCAACGGCGCGCGTTGGGTCTGTTATGGGAAGCTCAGCACCGAGATGCCGCAATTGACCCAGATGGGTCAGTTGATCTTTCAGGGCAAGCAGATCGAGGGGTTCTGGCTCACCAAATGGATGATGTCCACGCCACCCGCAGATCAGATGCGTGTGGTGGGCGAAGTTCAGGCGCGGTTTGCCGATGGGCGCTGGAAAACCGATATCTCGGAACGTCTTGGACTGCGTGACGTTGTGTCAAATCTGGTCTCTGCACTGAAAAAGAGTGACGGCAAGGTGATAATCACGCCATAGTAGTCCCGAGGGCCGGGCAATCCGGCAAATGGGAGGAAAAATTTGGACAATGCGCAGCTGCTGATCAGCGGGCTGGCCAATGGCTGTGTCTATGGGCTGATCGCTCTTGGGTTTGTGCTGATTTACAAAGCGACCGAAGCGGTGAATTTCGCGCAGGGCGATTTCATGATGCTGGGTGCTTTCGTCACCATCGGGCTGACCAATACCGAATATATGGGTCTGCCTTTCTGGTTGGCGCTGCCGATTTCGTTGGGGATCATGGCGGTTTTCGGATATCTGGTCGACCGCCTGATCATTCGCCGCTTGTTTGGAGAAAGCCAGACAGCCGTGGTGATCCTGACCATTGCCATGGGTTTTGTGATCCGCTTTGTCGCGGGTCTGATCTGGGGGCACGAGCCGCACGCTTTGCAGAACCCTCTGGCGGGCAAGGATATTCGGTTTGGCGGTCTGGTGCTGGGGCTCGAGGACGTGGCGGTGATTGTTGTCACCGTGTTGCTGACCTGGAGCCTTTACGTCTTTTTCAACAAGACCAAGCTGGGCCTCGCCATGCAGGGTGCCTCGCAAAACCAGTTGGCGGCATACTACATGGGTATTCCAGTCAAGCGCGTTCAGGGTCTGATCTGGGCTCTGGCCGGAGTGGTTGCAGGGATCGCCGGGATCCTCTTTGCCGCCAAAGGCTCGGTTGATCCGACCACGGGCCTGCTGGGGATCAAAGCGTTTGCGGCGGCCGTCATCGGCGGGTTTGGCAGCCTGCCGGGTGCCTTGGCCGGAGGGCTGATCGTGGGTGTGATTGAGCCCTTTGCCAGCCGGTATATCGCTGCCGGATACAGCCAAATCGCGCCTTATGCCCTGCTGCTGGCCGTGTTGATCTTCCGCCCGCATGGCCTGTTCAGTCAGGTTCGGATCAAGAAGGTCTAACCCCATGCGGATCGTGTTCAAAACCGACTACATGCAAGATATCCGCCCCTGGAAGGATGGTTATCAACTCAGCCTCTATCTGATCCTGCTGGCGGCCGTGATCGCGGCCCCGTGGTGGCTGGACGACTTCTATCTGGGTGAGCTGACCAATGTTCTGATCTGGGCCATTGCCGGTCTTGGGTTGATGATCCTGACCGGTCATACGGGTCAGGCCAGTCTGGGCCATGCCGCCTTTTTGGCGGTTGGATGCTACGCCAATGTCGCTTTGATCGAAGCGGGTGTGCCCTTTCTGATCGCCTTCCCTGTTGCCGGGCTACTGACAGGAATTGCCGGAGTAACAGTGGCCATCCCTGCCCTGCGCCTGCACGGCATCTACCTGGCCATTTTCACGCTGGCCCTGTCCGTGCTGATGGACGACATCATCGTTCTGGCCGAACCAATCACCGGAGGCGTTGCGGGCAAATTCCTGGGCGGTGTCGATATTCTGGGCCTGACGGTCGATCGCTGGGGCACACCGGATCTGTTCTTCTGGCTGGTGCTGGCGGTCGCGGTGCTGGTGACGCTGGGCTATATCAACCTGCTGCGCACACCGCTGGGGCGCAGCTTCATCGCCGTGCGCGATTCCGAGGTGTCTGCACAAGCGATGGGGGTCGATATCTCACGCACCAAAACCATCTCGTTTGCGCTGTCTTGCGCCGTCACGGGATGGGCTGGGGCCTTGATGGGCATGTATGCCGGGGCGTTCAACAACGAGACCTTCAACGTCCTCATCTCGATCCAGCTGCTGATGATGATAGTGATCGGAGGGCTGGGATCAATCCACGGCGCGTTTCTGGGAGCCATCGTGATCGGGTTCCTGCCGCAATTCCTGTCGATCTCAAAGGAATACGTCGGTGCGGTATTCGGGGGCAGTACGGTTGCGATCCCCGGCTTGGAGTTTGGGATTTTCGGCATGATCCTGATTGCCTTCATCCTGTTTGAACCGATGGGCATGTATGGCCGCTGGCTGAAAATCCGCACCTGGTTCGAGCTGTTCCCCTTCTACCGCAAGGACATGTTCAAACGGCAGAAATCCTATCTCAAGACGGAGCGTCTGAGATGAGCCTGTTGGAGTTTGAAAACGTAACGCTCAAATTCGGCGGGCTGACTGCGGTGGATGATCTGTCCTTTTCAGTCGACGAAGGCGAGGTTTTTGCCATTGTCGGGCCCAACGGGGCCGGGAAGTCGACGGTCTTCAACCTGATCTCGCGGTTCTACGACCCGTTTGCGGGCCAGATCCGTTTTGACGGGCACGATCTTTTGACGGTCAAACCCTCAGGTGTGGCGGCGTTCGGCGTTGCGCGCACCTTTCAAAACATCGAACTCTTTGAGCACGCGACCGTATTGCAAAACCTTCTGGTCGGACGCCACCGGCATCGTCAAACCAACCTTATGCAGAACATCCTTTTCACACGCGCAGCCCGCAAGCAGGAGTTGGAGAACCGTGAAAAGGTTGAAGAGATCATAGATTTTCTGGATCTTCAGGCGTTTCGCGACAAGATGATCTCGGGCTTGCCTTACGGCGTGCGCAAGGTGGTCGAGGTGGCGCGGGCATTGGCCACTGACCCCAAGTTGCTGTTGCTCGATGAACCGGCCTCGGGGCTGTCGGTCGAGGAAACCACCGATATGCGGTGGTGGATCGACGACATAAGGCGGCAAATGGGGATCACCGTTTTGATGGTCGAGCACGACATGGGCCTGGTGTCTGGCGTGTCCGACCGTGTTCTGGCCATGGCAGATGGGGCGATGCTGGCGTTGGGCACGCCATCCGAAGTGCAGTCACACCCGGCAGTGGTCGAGGCCTATCTGGGGAAGGCCTCATGAGTGAGCCGATCCTTAAAATCCGCAATGTCGAAAGTTTCTATGGTCCGATCATGGCCATTCGTGGCGTGTCTCTGGATGTGCATCCCGGTCAGATCGTGTCGATCCTGGGCGCCAATGGCGCAGGCAAGACGACGCTGATGAAAACCGTCTCGGGCGTGATGGACCCTGAAAAGGGCACTATTACTTTTGACGGCACGCAGATACAGGGATCCGAGCCGCATAAGGTGGTGCAGCGTGGCATTGTGCATGTGCCCGAGGGCCGTGAAGTCTTTCCGTTGATGACTGTTGATGAAAACCTCAGCCTCGGGGCCTATACCCTGTCGGACAAGGCGCAGGTCGAGCGGGACCGAGAGTTGGTGTTCAGCTATTTCCCTGTCCTGAAAGAGCGCCGCACACAAGAGGCCGGAACCCTGTCCGGGGGGCAGCAACAGATGCTGGCGATTGGTCGTGGTTTGATGGGCAATCCGCGTATCATGCTGCTCGACGAGCCATCTTTGGGCCTTTCGCCCCTTTTGGTGCAAGAGATTTTCGACATCCTGAAACGCCTAAACGCCGAGCAGAACATGACCATGATGCTGGTCGAACAGAACGCCAACGCGGCGCTTGAGCTGGCCCATCATGGCTATGTGATGGAAGTGGGTCGCATCGTGATGGACGGAGCGGCAGAGGAGCTGCGGGCATCAGAGGACATTCAGAACTTCTATCTGGGTGTGCAGGAAGAAGGCAGTCGCGAGAACCGGCGCTGGAAGCGGAAAAAGACGTGGAGGTGACCGGGATGCATGACAGCTTGCCTGCGCAACAGCTGATCGATGGCGTGTCCTACAACGCCACCCCCGGTCAACGCCCGGTTTGCGTGGATGGCTGCACCACGATTGGTCAGTTGTTCCAGAAACGCTGCGCCGATCTGACCGATCGGACCGCCCATCGCGAAAAGGACTATGGCATCTGGAAACCCTATTCCTGGGGCGAATATTGGACCCACGCCAAATGGATCGGTCTGGCCCTGCGCAAGCTTGGATTGAAACGGGGTGAGGTCGTCTCAATCCTGTCTGAGGACCGTAAGGAATGGGCCTGGCTGGATATGGGGATCCAGGGCGTCGGCGGGATCGCATCGGGCATCTATACGACGGATTCGGCCAGCCAGCTGGAATACATCGTCAAAGACAGCGATAGCCGGTTCCTGATTGTTGAAGACGAAGAACAACTGGATAAGTTCCTGGCTGTGGAAGACGCCCTGCCCAACCTGTTGCGCGTAGTGATCCTGGAAGACGAAGGGCTGCACGATCTGAACCATCCGCGCTGCATGATGATCGATGATCTCTATGCTTTGGGCCAACAGGCCGATCTAGACGCACCGCAGGCGTTCGAGGATGAAATCGCCAGAACGACGCCGCAGGACACAGCGATCCTGGTCTATACCTCGGGTACAACGGGCATGCCCAAAGGCGCGATGGTCAGCAACGAAAACATCATGGCAAGCATTGAGGCGGGCGCGCATTCCCTGCCCAGTCAAGCAAGCGATGAACAGCTGTGCTTTCTGCCGCTGTGCCACATCCTGGAACGCGTTGTGTCGATCTACTTGCCTCTGGCGTCCAAAAGCACTGTGAACTTTGCCGAAAGCCCGGAAACGGTATTTGCCAACCTGCAAGAGGTCTCGCCCGCCACATTCACAGCCGTGCCCCGCGTGTGGGAGAAGATCTATTCACAGGTCCAGTTCATGGCCAAAGAAGCGACGCCCACGGGGCGCGCGGCCTTTGGATTGGCTGTGAAAGCGGGCCTCGCGCGGGCCGACTACATCTTGTCCGGCCAGCCGGTTCCTGCCGGTGTCGCAGCGCAGTTCTGGCTGTGGGATCGTCTGGTTCTGCGCAATCTGCGGCGGATGCTGGGCATGGACAAGCTCCGGCGTGGTGGATCAGGGGCAGCACCGATCTCACCGGATTTGCTGCGATGGTTTTGGGCCATCGGCGTTCCAATTGTCGAAGGGTTCGGCATGACCGAAACATCTGGTGTCGCCACGCTCAACACGCTGATCGACAACAAGCTGGGTACAATCGGCCGACCCGTCCCGGGCAATCAGTTGCGCATTGCGGAAGATGGCGAGATTCAGATCAAAGGCCTGAACATATTTCAGGGCTATTGGCGCAACAACGCCAAGACAGCCGAGACATTCACCGCAGACGGTTGGTTGCGTACCGGCGATATGGGCCATGTGGACGAAGACGGGTTTGTCACGATAACGGGGCGTCTCAAAGATATCATCATCACCGCAGGCGGTAAGAACGTCACCCCGGCTGAAATCGAAAGCCGGATGAAATTCAGCCCCTATGTCTCGGATGCAATTGTGATCGGGGATCGCCGCAAATACCTGACGGCGCTGATCATGATCGATCAGGAAAACGTCGAGAAATTTGCGCAGGAGCAAAAGATCCCCTTCTCAAACTTTGCCTCACTCTGTGCCGCCGACGAGGTGCGTAATCTGATCGCGTCCGAAGTTGCTCAGGTCAACACACATTTCGCGCGGGTCGAACAGATCAAGGATTTCCGCCTGATCGACGTATTGCTCACCGCCGATGACGACGAACTGACCGCCACAATGAAGCTCAAGCGGAGCTTGGTGGAAAAGAACAACGCAGAATTGATCGAAACCATGTACGATTAATCAGGGCTTTGCCCAACGGGAGGAGAAACATGAAAAACATCATTTCAGGATTGGCCATTGCAGGAGCTATGACAACGGCGGGCTGGGCACAGACGCAAGGCGTCACCGACGATGAAATCGTTATCGGCTCGGTCAATGACCTCAGCGGAATTTTCGCCGCCGTCGGCGTGCCAGCCACCAAAGGTGCCAATGTTGTGTTTGACCGGGTCAACGCCGCGGGCGGCGTGCACGGACGCCAGATCCGCTATGTGGTTGAAGACAACGGGTATCAAATGCCGCGCGCGATGCAGGGCTATAACAAGTTGCTGAACCGCGACAAGGTGTTTGCGATGCTGCAATCTCTGGGCACGCCGATGAATGTGGCGGGCTTTAACCTGCTGGATCCCAAAGGCATTCCCAACGTGGCCCCCCTGACCGCCGCGCGTCAGATGCTGCAAGAGCCGATGCGCAACAAGTTCACCTCGTTCTCCACCTATTACGATCAGGCGCGGATCGGTGTGAAATACCTGGCCGGAGAGTTCGGCTCGCAAACCGTTTGCACCATGTATCTGCCCACCGATTTCGGCGAAGAGATTCTGGACGGCAGCAAATCGGGCGCCGAAGAGGCTGGCATCAGTTTTGGAGCCGAAACCACCCATAAACCGGATGAGACCGATTTTGTCGGCTCGCTCAGCAAGCTCAAGGAAGAAGGCTGTGACATCGTCACCATGGCCTTGGGGGTGCGTCAGGCGATCACCGTTGTGGGCACGGCAAAGAAGATGGGGCTTGAGGACATGAAATTCCTGGGCACCTCGGCCAGTTTCCTGACCGTTGTGGCACAGGTCCCGGGCGGTGTGACGGATGGGTTCTATGCCGCGGCCTCATGGCTTGACCTCTGGGCCCGCGCCGAAGAACCCGCCCCCGCCGCGTTCATCGCTGAATACAAAGAAGCGACGGGCGAAGATCCGGTAGGCTTTGCAATGCTGGGCTATTCCGCTGCCGAGATGATGGTCAAAGCGCTGGAGGCCGCCGGGCCGGACCTGACCCATGACAGCTTTATTGAAGCAATGGAGTCGCTGGATTACATGGACGAGTTGGTGGGGAATCACATCACCTATGGCCCCGACGATCACCAGGGTGCTGACACGGTCTTTGTGAATGTCGTCGAAAACGGCGCGTGGAAACTGGTCTACGAAGAATAAGCACCGGACATAGCGCAACAAAAAAGGGCTCGCAAATGCGAGCCCTTTGAGTTTTTGCAGTTCGATGCGATTAACGCTTCGAGAACTGGAACGAACGACGCGCTTTGCGCTTACCGTATTTCTTACGTTCCACAACGCGGCTGTCGCGGGTCAGGAAGCCTGCGGCTTTCAGTGCACCACGCAGGTTGGGATCATAAAGCTGCAGCGCTTTCGAGATGCCGTGCTTGACCGCACCGGCCTGACCGGTCAGGCCACCGCCTTTGACGGTTGCGACAACGTCGAACTCACCTTCCACGCCGGCAACCTGGAACGGCTGGCGCAGGATCAGCTGCAGAACGGGGCGTGCGAAATACACGTCCTGGTCTTTGCCGTTCACGGTGACCTTGCCGGAACCTGGTTTGATCCAGACACGGGCAACAGCGTCTTTACGCTTGCCGGTGGCGTAGGAGCGGCCAAGTTCGTCACGCACGGGCTCACGTGCAATGACTTCTTCAGCCACGGTTTCAACGCCTGCGACGGCGCTCAGCTCTTCGAGAGTATTGATCTGATCAGCCATCGGTCATTAGCTCCGGGTGTTTTTCTTGTTCATGGATGCAACATCCAGAACTTCGGGCGCTTGCGCCTCGTGGGGATGCTCGGCACCGGCGTAAACGCGCAGGTTGGTCATCTGCTTGCGCGCCAGACGGTTGCCCGGCAGCATGCGCTTGACCGCCTGGGTCACGACACGCTCGGGATGCGCACCTTCAAGAATCTCTTGTTTGGTGCGCGATTTGATGCCGCCCGGATGGCCTGTGTGCCAATAGAAGTTTTCGTCGCGCTTCTTGCCGGTCATCTGGATTTTGTCAGCGTTGATCACGATGACATTGTCGCCCATGTCCATGTTCGGGGTGAACGACGCTTTGTGCTTGCCACGCAGGCGCATGGCGACGATCGAGGCAAGACGGCCCAGAACAACGCCCTCGGCGTCGATCAGGATCCATTTCTTGTCGATGTCTGCAGGTGTTGCAGAAAAGGTTTTCATGGCAGGATAGTCCTGTTTGATGTGAAAGACCGGCCTGATCGCAGACCGGTCCGAATTCGATGAGCGGTGTTTAGACTGTGTCACTTACCGCGTCAACAACAGCATTTCAGGAAAAAACGTTATAAAACAAAGTGATATAAAATAGGTATTATTTTACCCCAACAACAAGGGCCATTTTTGACCTGTGCCCTATCGCAGAACGTATAGTGGGACTGTGTTATCAGAAAAGGAGTGTTCTGGTGCAGGATTTGGATCAAACCATCTTGGACTACGGTGCCGCCTGGCAGGAGTTGGACGCTGACAACAGGATGCGTCTGTTGGAGCGGTGCTTTGAAGAGGATGGTCGATACGTGGATCCGACGGCGGACGTTAAAGGCCGCGAGGCTCTTTCAGTGCATATAGGTGAAGTTCTGAAGTCCTCCGGTGGGCGGGTCGAGATCACCACCAAACCCAGCGTTCACCATTATGTCGTCCATTTCAGATGGCACATGATCAACGCAGAGGGTCAGGAAATGGTCGCCGGTCACGACTTTGTTCGGCTTGGCACAGGAGGCAAGATCCAGCATCTTGCAGGTTTCTTCGGCGATCCCGCGCCGACGGATTGATGTTAAACGCTGATTTGCTCGGGCGGGTTGTCCAGCAGAACCCGCAATTTCAGCATCGCCTCTTCAAACCGTTCGAGTGATATATGGCCGTTCATGGCTATACGGACGGCGTTTGGCGCACGGCCATCGCGCAGAGCAAACTCGTCTGCCGAGCGCAACTGTATCCCTTCGCGCTCGGCAGCGCGACTGAAGGCTGCTGCGCGCCAACCCGCTGGCAGGTTCAGCCAGACAAAGGGCACATCCGGGGCCCAGTTGAGGTCAAAACCGCCTAATGCGTTTACCGTGATCCGCACATAGTCACCCATCTTCTTGCGCACATCCATGGCGATGCGTGGGGTGCGCGGGTCTGACAGCAGCAAGCGCGTCAATTCGGCCAGCGGCTGCGCCAATCCGAAATAGCCATATTCCGCCGACCGTCGCAGATCGACGCTGCGGTCGCGGGGTGCAATCGCAAAGCCGACACGCAACGCCGGGGTCAGGATTTTCGAAATCGACGACACGTGCCACCCCCGCTCGGGCGCCAAAGCGCGATAGCTGGGCTCGCGCGCTTCGCCCATGCGGTAACAATCGTCTTCGACAATTTGCAGATCGTGGCGGCGGGCCACTTCAACCACCTCTTTTCGGCGTTCAAGCGGTGTATGCACGCCGGTTGGGTTCTGAACCTCGGGCGACACGCAGACCGCCTGCGCACTGGTCTGGCGCAAGACGTGTTCCAGCGCTTTCGGATCAATGCCCCATTTGTCCATCTTGACCCCAATAACCTCGGCCCGCATCAGCTCTCCCGCACGGCGGAAGCCGGCATAAGACAGATCCTCGACCAGAACGACGGGCCGTGGCCCTCGCAAGATGGTCTGAAACACCAGGCACAAACCGTTCTGTCCGCCATGGGTCAGAACGATATCATCATGGGTCAGCGGACCCAGCGGCAAGTCCGACAGCCAGTCCACCACCGATTGCCGCATGGGCTGATAGGCATCACGCGTCGGATAATTCAGGAACAAGCCCGGGTCGGCATGCGAAACCTTTTGCAGACATTCGCGGATCAGCGCCACCTGTCCTGCATCTGGCAGGCGGGGGCTGAACAGGCTGACATTGGCATTGTACTTGTCGTCTCGCAGATGCAACTGCCGCGACCACACATCATCCAGGATCGGAGACTTTGGCGGGGCAACAAATGTACCCCTTCCAACTTCGGCGGATAAGAGCCCTTCATCGGTCAGTATCGTATACGCCCGCGCGACTGTGCCCGGAGTGATCTGCAGGCGATAGGCCAATTCACGCACGGGAGGCAGCTTAACGCCGACCTCCAGGGTTTTGTTTTCAATCGCTTTTCGAATTGTATCGGCGACCAATGCATATTTTGGTCCTTTTGTTTTCGGCAGTTCAGACGGCCAAATTGTATCCATTACAATTCTTCCTTTGATTTCGACACAATCCTGAATGTATCAGATACTTGTATCAAGGCAATTTACTTTGTGTCAATACAATTTGGAAAGGATACCTCCCATGACACGCGCAACGCACACACCCGCCCTCTTGTTGCTGACCGACAGCCCCCGGCTGCCGCTGATCGCAGCTCTGGCCGTGCAGTTTGCAGCGACGGTCACGAAATGGGAGCAGCGCCGCCGCAGCCGCGTCAATCTGGGCAAGCTGGATGACCGGTTGCTGCGCGATGTCGGCCTGACGCGGCGCCAGGCCTATGAACAATCTCGCCGGTATTTCTGGCTGAACTGACCCATCCCCAGTCCCGTTTTCGGGACCTCTTCCTGGCCGGGGCTTGCCCCCGGCCCTTTTTCATCCAAATGCCGCTGCGGCCGAGCCTTCGGGCGGGATGGAATAGGTCATGCTGGCGCGGGCCACGGGCTTGTCCGATCCTTCGGAAAATATCAGCACGTCCCCAACGGCAAGGCTGCGCCCAAGTTTCAGCAACTTGCAGTGGGCAATCATGTCCTTTGTGCCGTCCGGTTTGCGCAGAAAATCAAGAGAGCTGTTGGTAGTCACCGCCAAAGATTGCCGCCCTTTGCGCGCCAGAACCATCGCATAGACGCAGACATCCGCCAACCCAAACATCGACGGGCCCGACACGGTGCCGCCCGGACGCAGATGCCGCTCTTCCACGACAAGCCGCATGGTAATCTGATCTTCGCTCAGCGCCTCGACCACAAAATCCTGATGCACCTGTGGAAAGACCTGCGCCAGATATTCCGTCAATTCTTCTTTGTTCAGCGCCAATGACATACTTCCCCTCCGTGCCCTGCCGCCCTAGAGTTGGCCAACTGTCATGGGGAGGGCAAGATGGCAATTCTGGAACGTAGCGACACGGGGGCCATTGCCCACCTGACCTTGAATGCGCCCGAGCGTTTGAATGCACTCAGTGATGAGATGCTGGCGGCACTCCAAGACCAATTTGATGCGCTACAGAATGACGAATCGATTCGGGTGGTCATCTTGTCCGGTGCGGGCAAAGCCTTTTGTGCCGGGCATGATTTGAAGCAAATGACACAAGGTCGTCAGGCCGAAGATGGCGGTAAGGCCTATTTTCAGGATCTGTTCGACCGCTGCGCTCGCATGATGCTGTCGATCCAGTCTCTGCCCCAGCCGGTAATTGCGCGCGTTCATGGCATTGCGACGGCCGCAGGATGTCAATTGGTGGCCACCTGTGACCTGGCTGTGGCCGCCGAAGGCACGCGGTTTGGCGTCAATGGGGTGAACATCGGTCTCTTTTGCTCGACACCGATGGTGGCGCTCAGCCGAAATATCCCTAGAAAACAAGCATTTGAGATGTTGACGACCGGTGAATTCATATCTGCAGAACGCGCAGCTGAGCTGGGTTTGATCAACCGAGTTGTGCCAGAATTGCTACTTGAGCACGAAACCGAAGCACTGGCCAAACAACTGGAAGGCAAGCTTGGCGCGGCTGTGAAGATCGGAAAGCGGGCATTTTATGAGCAGATTCATATGCCTGTGGATCAGGCCTATGCCCATACCGCCGAGGTAATGGCACAGAATATGATGCATCGCGACACCGAAGAAGGAATTTCTGCCTTTATTGAGAAGCGACCACCCAATTGGCGGCAATAAGGCAATGGTCTCTGATAATTTTAACGACTGTTCGCAATTTTTCCCTTCCCAAAAGGGCAACACTGTGGCACAGGTTAGTCAGGGCTAAGGCCCAAATATGCTTTTGGGTCGCCGTGGGCGGAAGGTCCCTCCAGCTGGTTTCTCTCACCGGCGCAGACATTCCCGCAGCGGCGACCCCAAAATCTCCCAAGTTTTCCAACACCTGAAAGACACGCGTTGCGCATGTTTGCGCCGTGCCCTATGTGGCAGCGCATGACACAGAAATTGCATATCGTTGGCGGCGGCATGGCCGGATCCGAGGCGGCCTGGCAAGCGGCAGAAATGGGTGTGGATGTTGTCATCCACGAAATGCGGCCCAAAGTTGGCACCTTTGCGCACCAAACTGGCAATCTGGCCGAGATGGTATGCTCGAATTCCTTCCGGTCCGACGATGATGAGCAGAACGCTGTTGGTCTGCTGCATTGGGAAATGCGCGCAGCCAACGGGTTGATCATGACCACTGCCGACGCGCATCGCCTGCCCGCTGGTGGCGCGCTGGCCGTGGATCGTGATCCGTTTGCGGAATCCGTCACCGCCAAACTGCACGCACATCCCAAAGTGACCGTGACCGGGGAAGAGGTCACCACCCTGCCCGAAGATGGGCATTGGATATTTGCCACCGGCCCCCTGACCTCGCCAGATCTGGGCGCGGCCATTCAGGCGGAAACCGGGGCTGAGGCGCTGGCCTTCTTCGATGCGATCGCTCCGATCGTCTATGCCGAAAGCATCGACATGAGCCAGGCCTGGATGCAGTCGCGCTATGATAAGGGTGAGACCGAGGAAGAACGCACCGCCTATCTGAACTGCCCGATGGATCGTGATCAGTATGAGGCGTTCATCGATGCGCTGCTTGCAGCTGACAAGACCGAATTCCACGAAGGCGAAACCGCAGGGTATTTCGACGGGTGCCTGCCCATCGAAGTAATGGCCGAACGTGGTCGCGAAACCTTGCGCCATGGTCCAATGAAGCCGGTGGGGCTGACCAATCCACATCAGCCGGATGTCAAACCTTACGCCGTGGTCCAGCTGCGCCGCGACAACGCCTTGGGCACACTGTTCAACATCGTGGGCTTTCAGACCAAGATGAAATACGGCGCGCAAACAGATGTATTCAGAACGATCCCTGGGCTGGAGAATGCAAGTTTTGCCCGCCTGGGCGGTATCCATCGCAACACGTTTCTGAACTCGCCAACACTCCTCGATGCGCAGATGCGTCTGAAATCCAAGCCTAACATCCGGTTCGCAGGTCAGATCACCGGTGTCGAAGGCTATGTCGAAAGTGCTGCCATGGGGCTGCTGGCCGGCCGGTTGGCGGCGGCTGAAATTCTGGGGAACTCCCTGCCTGATGTGCCCCAAGACAGCGCCATGGGTGCCTTGATCCACCACATCACTGGCGGCGCAGATGCCAAGACCTTTCAGCCGATGAACGTCAATTTCGGTCTGTTCCGCCCGGTTGATGGCCTCAAAGGCGGGCGGCGCGGGCGAAAGGATCGGTATAAGGCCTATACCGACCGCGCAAAACAGGAATGGACCAACTGGTTAAGCCAATGTTGACTGGACGTGGCAGGCAGGCTGCGCCTAACATGCGAGCATGAGCAAGAAGTTCCTCGACGACGCCTATAACCTGAATTCCTCTCAGGAAACGCAAGATCTTTATCAGGACTGGGCGGCCTCTTATGACGATGAGGTGGCCGAAAACGGCTATGCGACGCCGCGCCGTGTTGCGGCTGCGTTATGGGCGCATTTGCCAGAGCCACAGACCCCGATTCTGGACTATGGCTGTGGCACGGGCCTGTCGGGTTTGGCGCTGCACGAGACAGGTTTCCGTGTGCTCGATGGCATGGACCCGACACCAAAGATGTTAGAGGGCGCGCAGGCCAAGGGCGTTTATCGCAACCTAAAAGGGTTTGACATCGACGACCCGGCACCGCTGCAAAACGGCGCCTATTCCGTCATCGCCGCCATAGGGGTGATCGGAACGGGAGCCGCGCCGCCAGAAACCTTTGATCTGTTGATGAACGCCCTGCCCAAATCCGGAATTCTGGCCTTTTCCTTCAACGATCATACGCTAGATGATCCGGCCTTTACCTCTCGGCTGACAGATTGGGTCGACACCGGTGCGGCGCGCATTTTGTTTCGCGAAAGCGGGCCGCACCTGCCCCGCCAGAACCTGAATTCCGACGTCATCCTTCTTGAAAAAGCGTGACCTTCACCACCCGTTTTGCGCCATCCCCCACCGGTCCGCTGCATCTGGGCCATGCCTATTCGGCGTTGTTGGCCTCTGACATGGCCGCAGCACAGGGTGGCCAGTTTCTGCTGCGGATCGAGGATATTGACCAGTCCCGCGCGCGGGCGCAGTGGGAGGATCAGATATATGACGACCTGAGCTGGCTTGGCCTGCGCTGGCCTGCACCAGTGATGCGCCAATCAGACCGGTTGCCGCAGTATCGCGCGGCATTGGATCAGTTGATCCAGATGGGGGTGGTCTACCCCTGCAGCTGCAAACGCGCAGATATCGAGGCCGCAGCGGGTGCGCCGCAGGAAGGCGTTCCGCAATTTGGCCCCGATGGGCGCATCTATCCAGGCACCTGTCGTTACCGGGTGATGTCGTCTGCGCAACCAGATGACGTGTTGCGGCTGGATGTGGCCAAAGCCATCCAACGGGCGGATATGACGGGTTTCGCGGAAACGGGCGAGACCTATCACGGAGCGCATAAACTGGACCCTGATGCGCTGATCTCATCTGTCGGCGACATCATTCTGGTGCGCCGCAACATGGGCAGCTCTTACCACCTGTCTGTAGTGGTCGACGACGCCGCGCAGATGATCACCCATGTGGTACGCGGGGAGGACTTGTTTGAGGCCACGCAGATCCACGTATTGCTGCAAACCCTACTGGGCCTGCCTATCCCGATCTATCGCCACCACCGATTGATCCGGGACGACGCAGGTAAGCGCCTGGCCAAACGAGACGACGCGCGGGCGCTGATGAAATACAGGGCCGAAGGCGCTAGCCCTCTGGATATTCGCAAGATGGTGGGTCTCTGACCCGGCCATCATTTCAAAGATAGGTTCGCCGAAGGCGCGGCGCGCGCGTCATTCAGTGCATCGGAGCCATCAGCTCAACCTCATGCCCGTCACGTACGGCCGTGTAAAAGCACGACCGGCGATTGGTGTGGCAGGCCGGACCGGTCTGACGCACCACGACCAACAGGCAATCCCGGTCGCAATCCACACGAAAATCCACCAGTTCCTGCACATGGCCCGAGGATTCACCCTTGATCCAAAACGCCTGCCGCGACCGCGACCAATAGGTCACGCGCCCGGTCTCCAGCGTCCGCGACACCGCCTGCGCATTCATCCAGGCCATCATCAAAACCTCTCCGGTTTCTTCATCCTGCGCAATCGCAGGAATCAACCCGTCAGCGTTGAACTTAAGAGTGTTTGGATCAAACGTGATCGAGTCTGACATGAGAAAAACCTTTTGCATCCCAGGGTTGGGTCACTATGTATGAGGAACAGACAACGAGGGAAAGCCATGTCCGGCGAAACCGATCTTATCAAGCTGTATTCCGGTCGTATTCTGGCCCTGGCAGCCGATATTCCCCATCTTGACCGGCTTGAAGCCCCCGACGCGACCGTCAAGAAACGCGCACCTTTGTGCGGGTCCACAGTGACCGTGGATGTCTCGGTTCAGGACGGGCGGGTGGCCGAGTTCGGTCAGGACGTCAAAGCCTGCGCATTGGGCCAGGCTGCGGCTTCGGTCGTTGGCAGCGCCATTCTTGGGGCGACCCGGTCACAGGTCGAAACCGCGCGGGATCAGCTGAAGGCCATGCTCAAGAGCGACGGTCCCGCCCCGGATGCACCCTTTGACGGCTTGGATGTTCTGATGCCCGCACGCGATTACAAGAATCGCCACGCGTCGATCATGCTGACATTGGAAGCCGCCGCCGAGGCGATGGAACAGGCTGAACAGGCGCATTGCGCGTAATCTGTGGTTTTTGAAAAGAGATCGATCTAGGGTCTGTCTCGCATTGCGGAGAAAGACTTGAAGTATCTTCTTGAACAATTCGTCACGCTCTGGGTTGTCATCGACCCCATTGGGACCATCCCGGTGTTTATCGCCGTGACAGCGGGGATCGAGGCTGCGGCGCGCAGGCGCGTGGCTTTGTTGGCGGCCCTGGTCAGCGCCGGGATCTTGCTGTTCTTTCTGCTGTGCGGCCAACTGGTCATCGAAGCCCTGGATATCGGTCTGAATTCCTTTCAAGTGGCCGGTGGCATCATTCTGTTTCTCTTTGCGCTGACCATGATTTTTGGCGAAAGCAAACAGCACCGGGAACAACGCGAAGCCGAAGAAGAGTTGGACCAAGCGCCGCAGAAACCCAACCCTGCCATCTTCCCATTGGCAGTGCCCTCACTGGCCTCACCCGGGGCTATGCTGGCCATCGTCGTGCTGACCGACAACAACCGTTACAGCGTGGTGGATCAGGGCATAACCGCGCTTGTCATGCTGGTTGTCGTGCTGATCGCTTTTGTTCTGATGCTTTTGGCCGAGCCGATTATCCGGTTCATCGGCTATTCCGGCGCCGCGATCATCAGCCGGGTGATGGGGATGATTCTGGCTTCGGTTGCGGTGAACTCGGTCCTGTCGGCGCTGTTGGAGATTTTCAAAACCGGTCAGCTGTAAAAAAAACCGCCGCACCTTCCGGGCGGAAAGGGCGGCGGCAGGTATTGCGTCTCTCGTGTGGGACCCGGAACTCCGCGCGGGGCCGAGGCTGGCCCCTTCAAGGGAATTGGGACAGGCAGGTCACCCTTGACTGAGATGGGGATGACAAGCGCGGTAGGCCGGCACGAGATCGCAGGCAGAAAACTTTAGAACCCCGTGGGCATATGCAGGGCAACCATCAGGATCACGACCAATGACACAGCACCCGCAGCGTCTTGAATAAACGTTGCCTGAGAACGGCTGAATGCGGATTTGATCTGGGTCAGCATCGGATCACCTCTGGTCGTGTCTTAAGGTTTTGTTGACCTTTTGTTCTCATATTTCGAGGGGCGGGTAAAGAACTTTTTAAGAACATTTGCGAACTTTATGGGATTTACCGGCTAACCCACTGAAATCAAACGGATCGCCTGATCCTGTTTCATCAGCCACAAAAGAACACGCGCCGCCTGCCCTCGATCCGAGGTGAGTTTGGGGTCACCAGACAACAAAGCACGGGCATCCGATTGGGCAACGGCCATCAACCCCGCCTGACGTTCCAGATCGGCGATGCGGAACTTGGGCAGGCCCGATTGCGCCGTTCCGATCAAATCACCCGCGCCGCGCATCTGAAGGTCGGTCTCGGCAATGCGAAACCCGTCTTCGGTTTCGCGCAACACCTCAAGCCGTTTGCGCCCCCCTTCGCTGAGCGGCGGCTGATACATCAGCAAACAGGTCGACGCATCCTCGCCCCGCCCCACCCGTCCACGCAACTGATGCAATTGCGCCAGACCAAAGATCTCGGCCCGCTCGATCACCATGATCGTGGCGTTTGGCACGTTCACACCAACTTCGATCACTGTGGTGGCCACAAGAACCTTTGTCTGCCCGTCCTGAAAAGCAGCCATGGCCGCGTCT
Organism: Ruegeria sp. HKCCA5839; assembly: GCF_013035585.1. Taxonomy (NCBI): domain Bacteria; kingdom Pseudomonadati; phylum Pseudomonadota; class Alphaproteobacteria; order Rhodobacterales; family Roseobacteraceae; genus Ruegeria; species Ruegeria sp. HKCCA5839. Next base: position 534,547 of record NZ_WQIE01000001.1, read on the forward strand.
TTCTCGGCCGGTGGCATCTGCCCGTGAACCAACCCCACAACCCCGTCACCCAGAATTGCGCGTAACCGTTTGAACCGTTCCTCAGCAGCGGTCAGGTCCGAAACCTCGGATTCGTCCACCAGCGGGCACACCCAGTAACATTGCTTGCCCGCCTCAATGGCACCCCGAAGATGCGCCACAACCTCATCCATCCGCTGCGTGCTGATGATCGCGGTTTTGATCGGTTTGCGACCCGGTGGCTTTTCGTCCAGCACCGAGACGTCCATATCTCCATACTGCGCCAAAGCCAGGCTGCGCGGGATCGGCGTGGCCGTCATAACCAGAACATCCGCGCCCTGCCCCTTTTCCGACAGCTCCATCCTTTGGCGCACGCCAAACCGATGCTGCTCGTCCACAATGGCCAGCCGCAACTCATGGAACGCGACATCGCTTTGGAACACCGCATGGGTACCGACCAGAATCTGAATGTCACCGCGCGCCAAAGCTGCAAGTTTGGCCTTGCGCTCGCTGCCTTTGTCGCGACCTGTCAGGATTTCAAGCACTACGCCCGCGTCCTCGGCCAGCGGGCGCAGGCCTTCCAAATGCTGGCGCGCCAGAATTTCCGTTGGCGCCATCATCACACCCTGCCCGCCTGCCTCGACCGCGACCAGCAACGCCATGAAGGCCACAAGGGTTTTGCCCGCGCCGACATCCCCCTGCAACAAGCGGTTCATGCGCGCCTCGGACGCCATGTCGGCGGCAATTTCTTCGATGGCCCGGGCCTGAGCCCCGGTGGGTCGATAAGGCAAATTGCCCAAGACCCGCGACTGCAACCGGCCAGTGCCCACGCTGACCACACCACGCGATTTACGTTCCCGCTGACGCGCCAGCGCCAAGGTGAGCTGATGCGCCAGCAACTCGTCATAGGCCAAACGTTCTCGCGCGGGTGCAAAAGGCGAGACGTCATCCGCGCCCTTGGGGTGATGGGCCACCCGCATGGCATCGGCCCAACCCGGCCAGTCTTTCTGTTTGACCTGTTCGGGATCGGCCCATTCCTGCGTCTCTGGCATGCGGGCCAATGCGGATTGCGCGGCCTTATAGGCCGTTTTCTGTGTCACGCCTTGGGTCAGGTGATAGACCGGCTCGAACTCAGGTAGCTCTCCGGCTTCTTCCGGTGCAACCATATGATCCGGATGCACCATTTGTGCCATCCCGTCGAACAGCTCCAGCTTGCCCGACACCACCCTCCGGGCTCCTTCCGGCAGGATTTTCTTCAGATAATCACCACGCGCATGGAAAAAGACCAGTTGAAAATCGGCCTGACTGTCTTCGACATGGATCCGGTAAGCCCCCCCGCGATTGCGCGGTGGTCGATGGGCTCCGATTGTCACTTCAACCGTCAGGGTGCTGGGCAAATCCGCACCTTGGATCGTGTCGCGCCTGCGCCGGTCGATCACCGCATAAGGCAATGAAAACAACACATCACGCGGCGTTTCTATACCAAGCTGCGCCATGTTCTGAGCGGTTTTGGGCCCCACGCCGCCCAGCGTTTCAAGGCTCGCAAAAAGCGGGAATAATAGCTCAGGACGGCCGCTCATGCATCGCCGATCAGTTGCAGCCAACCGTCCTCATCCAGCGTTTCGATCCCCAAATCTGCTGCCTTCTTAGCCTTTGAACCCGCGCCCGGTCCGGCCACCAGAAGGTCGGTCTTTTGGCTGACCGAGCCCGACACCTTGGCCCCAAGCGCTTCGGCGCGGGCTTTGGCCTCGGCCCGGGTCATCTTTTCCAACGTGCCGGTAAAGACCACGGTTTTTCCTGCCACCGGGCTGTCCGAGGCCGGCGCGTCCGGGGGGATGATCGTCAGATGGCTGCGCAACGCGTCAAAGGCCCGACGTTCATCTGCATTGGCGAACGCGTCCGACAACGACAGGCCCAAAGATGCACCGATCCCATCGATACCGATCAGATCCGCCCAGGCCCGGCTGGCGTCATCCGGCACATCTGCCGCCGCAATGGCCGCATCGCGCACCTCTTTCACGCGGGCGCGGCGGCCTTCTGAGGCAGCAGTAAAGCGCTCGGCTTCTTCGGCCTCATCCGCCTGCCGCTGCGCAAGGGCGGCTGGGCGCGCCGTATCCAGCGCTTGGGCCATGGCGTCCCAATCGCGGTAATACAGCGCCAGATCGCGCGCGCCCACCTCTCCCACATGGCGAATACCGAGGGCAAAAAGCAGCCGAGCAAAGGCGATTTGGCGTTTTTCAGTTATTGCGGCGAAAAGATTGCTGGCCGAGGTTTCTCCCCAACCTTCGCGGTTTTTGAGCCTGGCCAGGCTGGTTTTGTCGCGCTCTTCCAGCGAAAAGATATCCGCAGGCGTGTTGATCGGCAGCGTCGCGTCGCCATGAAACATCTCGATCTGTTTTGCGCCCAGCCCTTCGATATCGAACGCCTTGCGCGACACAAAATGTTTCAGTTTTTCAACAGCCTGCGCCGGACATATCAACCCGCCGGTGCAGCGGCGCACAGCGTCGCCCTCTTCCCGGATCGCTGCACTTTGACATTCCGGGCACTGCGTTGGAAACACGTAAGGAGCAGCATCGGAGGGGCGTTTTGACAGGTCCACATCCGCGACTTTCGGGATCACGTCGCCGGCGCGATAGACCTGCACCCAATCACCGACGCGAATGTCCTTGCCGCCGCGAATGGTGCCGCCTTTGGCATCTTTACCCGCGATATAATCTTCATTGTGCAGCGTCGCGTTTGACACGACCACACCGCCCACCGTCACGGGGCGTAATCGCGCCACCGGGCTCAACGCGCCGGTGCGTCCCACTTGTATGTCGATGGCTTCAAGGCGCGTCCAGGCCAGCTCGGCCGGGAACTTATGGGCAATCGCCCAACGCGGCGTGGTTGAGCGAAAGCCCAAACGCGCCTGCAAGGCCAGGTCGTCGACCTTATAGACGACCCCGTCGATGTCATAGCCAAGCGTCGCCCGCTGCGCCTCGATCATGCGGTAGTGATCCAGCATTTCCTGCGTGGTTTGGCACAGTTGCGTCAGAGCATTCACCTGAAATCCAAAGCCTTTCAGGCGCTGGATTGCTTCGTGCTGTGTTTCCGCCAGCGGCTCGGACAGCGCACCCCAGGCATAAGCAAAAAATCGAAGCGGTCGTTCACGGGTGATTTGGGAATCCAACTGCCGCAGAGATCCGGCAGCCGCATTGCGCGGATTGGCAAAGCTTTTGCCGCCCGTCTCGGCCTGCCGCGCATTCAGCGCGTCAAAATCGGCGTGTGACATGTAGACTTCGCCGCGAACTTCAAGAATTTCCGGTGCGTCTTCGATGTGATGCGGAATATCGGACACCGTCCGCGCATTCTCGGTCACATTCTCGCCGGTTTCGCCATCACCGCGCGTGGCGGCCTGAACCAGATTGCCGTTCTCATAGCGCAAAGACAGAGACAGCCCGTCGATCTTCGGTTCCGCTGTATAAGCCAGCGGAGCGTCTGCCGACAATCCCAGATACTTGCGGATAGAGCGATCAAAGTCGCCCACCTCTTCATCGTCAAACGCATTACCCAACGACATCATCCGGATCGCATGGGTGACCTTGGCAAACCCGTCCGAGGGTTTGGCACCCACTTGGTCCGAGGGGCTGTCGGGGCGTTTCAGGTCGGGAAATTGTGCTTCGATCTGGGCATTGCGCTGTTTCAGAGCGTCATACTCTGCGTCAGAGATCTCGGGGGCGTCTTCGCCGTGATACTTTCGGTTTGCGCGCTGCAACACCGAAGCCAAGCGGGCCAGTTCGTCCTTTGCCTGCGCTTCGGTCAGGTTTTCTACCGCAACGGTTTCGCTCATGGCCTCGCTCTATCACATCTTCTTTGTCCCCAGTGATAGGGCGAGGCCATGGCCAGGTCCAGTGCTGTGCTGAGCCGTGAGTGAGTATGTCGTCCCGGACCTATAACGACAAATCTGTCGTATCAGGCGCCGACGGCCATGCGGGTTTCATCCAGACCGTTGCTTTGCGGGTCACGCAACACATAGCCACGCCCCCATACCGTTTCGATATAGTTGTCACCGCCGGTGGCATTGCTGAGTTTCTTGCGCAATTTGCAGATGAACACGTCGATGATTTTCAATTCCGGCTCATCCATGCCGCCATACAGGTGATTGAGGAACATCTCTTTTGTCAGGGTCGTGCCCTTGCGCAGGCTGAGCAGTTCCAGCATCTGGTATTCTTTGCCGGTCAGGTGAACGGTTTTTCCTTCAACCTCAACCGTTTTCGCATCCAGGTTCACGGCCACCTGGCCGGTGTGAATGATTGATTGAGAATGACCTTTTGACCGGCGGATGATGGCGTGAATGCGGGCCACCAGCTCTTCGCGATGGAACGGTTTGGTCAGGTAGTCATCAGCGCCAAAGCCAAAACCTTTGATCTTGCTTTCGGTGTCGTCCGCACCCGACAGGATCAGGATTGGCGTTTCAACGCGCGAGATGCGCAACTGGCGCAAAACCTCGTGCCCGTTCATATCCGGCAAATTCAAATCAAGCAGGATCAGATCGTAGTCATACAGTTTCGCCAGGTCGATCCCTTCTTCGCCAAGATCTGTCGCGTACACGTTCAGGTTGGCATGGGTCAGCATCAACTCGATGCTTTTGGACGTTGTCGGATCATCCTCGACAAGAAGTATGCGCATTTAACTGCTCCAATTTAGGTCAAATTCTTCAACTGAATCGAGCCTGTAGAAAAATGGTTAATCTGAAGTTACCGTTTATCCATTTATTCACATTCATCTTAAAGTTGTCGATATTTTTTTAGCGCAGTGACTTTCAGACCGGCCTCACCGTGTTCGGCAACCAGTGACACCCAGTTGTTGAACTCTTCCTCACTGATGGCATAACGCTTTTGCGCCTCGGACTGGGTGATCAGCCCGTAAACCACGCCACGGACGACCAGAATCTTGCGTGACGCGACCCAGCGGCGTGTATCTGTGGGCGGCAGATCAGCGCGTGTCAGAATGCTGCCATCGGGCAAGGTGACGGATCGTGGACCTTTCACTTTGTGCAAATACATCTCATTGACCTTTTCTTGCTGCGACAAAGCTGGCACCAGTCTACTTAAAGCCGAGTGAAACCGCCCCTTGAGAGTGTGTAGAATTTTCCTATATTCTGCCGGTCTTCTTTAACCCGGAACGGATACCCTGATGGCCCTCGATACCGAGACACCCCTGAACTCGCTTGGCTTTGCCAAACCGCCCTCGGAAACGCGGGTGGTGGTGGCCATGTCTGGTGGTGTGGACAGTTCCGTGGTTGCCGCACATCTGGCCGATCAAGGCTATGACGTGGTCGGCGTAACCCTGCAGCTTTATGATCATGGCGCCGCTTTGGCCAAGAAAGGCGCCTGCTGTGCCGGGATCGACATCCATGACGCGCGGCGCGTGGCCGAAGAGCGCGGCTTTCCCCACTATGTTCTGGACTATGAGAACATCTTCAAGGACGCCGTGATTGACGAATTTGCCGACAGCTATCTGGCGGGGGCAACCCCTGTGCCCTGCATTCGGTGTAATGAGCGGGTGAAGTTCAAGGATCTGCTGGAAACCGCCAAGGATCTTGAGGCTGACTGCATGGCGACGGGTCATTACATTCAGCGCAAGATGGGTGCAAACGGCCCGGAATTGCACAGCGCCGAGGATGCAAACCGCGATCAATCCTATTTCCTGTTCTCGACCACGCCCGAGCAGCTTGAGTTTCTGCGCTTTCCGCTGGGCCACCTGCCCTCGAAAGACGCCACCCGTGAGATGGCCGCGCAATACGGGCTGGCGGTGGCCGACAAGCCCGACAGTCAGGACATCTGTTTTGTGCCCAATGGCAACTATGCCAGCGTGATCGAAAAACTGCGCCCCGGTGCGGCGGAACCGGGTGAAATCGTCCATGCCGATGGACGTGTTCTGGCGCAGCATGAGGGCGTGATCCACTATACAATCGGCCAGCGCCGCGGCCTTGGCATCGGCGGGCTAAGTGAGCCGCTTTATGTGGTCAAGCTGGACGTGGACAAGAAACAGGTCGTCGTCGGCCCAAAAGAGATGCTCGCCACGCGCATCGTGCCGGTACGTGAGATCAACTGGCTGGGTGATGAGCCCTTTACCACGCGCAAGGAATGGCACCTGTCGGTCAAAGTCCGCTCCACCCGCCCCCCGCGCGAAGCGATCATCCGCCCCCTGTCCGACACCACTGCCGAGGTGGAACTGCTGACCCCCGAAGAAGGCATCTCACCCGGTCAGGCCTGTGTGTTCTACGCCTCAGAGGGTAGCCGCATCTATGGCGGTGGCTGGATCTGGCGGGGGTATTAGGGGCGGGCCTTTCGTGACGGTGCACAAGCCGTTTAGGACACACGCGACGGTGCGATGAACCTGAGATGGGTGGAAAGAGCGAGTCCTACCGCAGAGAACCCAGAGACTTTGTACTGAGTTGGTATACTGGCCTTGGGACAAAGCGTCGTGCGCCTTCGCATGATACCTGCAACTCAATTTTGGCGAGGCCTTATGAAAGATATTCCTGAAATCCCACTTGTTATGCAGGCAATTACGCTGGAGGCTGAGCAAGTAATTGGCTTCAAGTGGGCAGACGCATCCGTCGGAAAACGCTCAAAAATTGGTGGTAAGCCTGATTTCGTTCAAACTGAGCATAATCAAGTTTGCAAGAGCTGCGGCAGTGAAATAACGTCTTACGCTCAGATAGACTCAGTCGGTGATGAAGTGTGCCTCGCAGACGTAGGAATGGTCTACGTTTTCGTCTGTTTTGACTGCTTCACAAGCGATAGCTTTGTGCAGAGCGGATGACAGTTTTGTCCAGCAAACAGCAGGTGCCTTAACACGTGTTAGAAAAACGTCGCGTGGCACCAGATGTCCTAAAAGACCTGATCTATCCAATCTGTCTCAACTCGAAATCCCGCCAAATCCTAAGCGTTGGATACCGCCTCAAACTCTGCCTCAAGTTCAATCTGCAACGCATCATTGAAGCGGTTAAAAGCGCCGGTTAGGGCGATGCGCCAAGTGAGTTCGACGATTTGTGCGTCGGTGAACCACTGCCGCAGGTCTGAGACCTCGGCGTCGCGCATCTGGCCTGAGCGCAACGTGACCGCCTTAGCATAAAGCACAACCGCCTTGTCGCACTCATCCAGTTCCGGGTGGCCGTCTACCTCGGGCAGTTTTGCCACCCCTTCGGCGCTCAGCCCCTCGACGGTGGCCCAGGCTGCGTGATGTGAGATGCAATAGTCACAAGCGTTCAGCTTGGACACCGTGACCATGGCCAGCTCCAATGCGCGGCGGGGCAAATTGGCCTGTGCGCGCAGTTCGCACAGCATACCGGCCACGTGGTCCAGCACCGGCGGGCAATGGGCCGCCACACGGGACCAATTGTCGAACGGCCCATAAGCCTCCAGCGTCTGATGGGCTTCGCGCGCCGTCTGGGTCATCTCGTCATCGCGCAGGGCGGGAATGCGGGTCATGAGGTCTCTCCTTGGCGAAGGTCTGTGCGCAGCTTTTCGACCCTGCCCTAGCGACTGCATGTTCACAAGGGCCGGACTAGGGGGTCAAAGCCCATCCGTCGGCGAATTGATCAGGATATAAAGCCCCACGCAAACCATGACATAGGGCGCGATGCGATCCATGCGGGCAAAACGCGGCGCTAGGTTCTGGGCATGCGGCGCGCCCCAACTGGCCAGAAGAACCAACCCAGCGGCCGCAATGCTGGCGCCAATCAGGGCCGCCCAGCGAAAGCCGGGGGTCGAGTCAGCCAGAAGCGGTGTCATCACGGCAAAGCTGTCAATCGATAGGCTGAGGAACAGTGTGACGATCGAGGTGACCGCGCTTTTGGCCCCCATCTCTTCGACCTCGGCGCTGCTGGCCTGATGCCAGATACCGCGCAGGCCCAGTACAAGCGGGACAAGGCCCAGATAGCCGATCCAAACCGGGATGCCGTTTTTGTTCAGTCCAACGGCCACGATCATCGACAGGCTCAGCATTATGGTTTGAGCCAGCGCGAAGCCTGCTATCGCGCGGCGCCTGTCAACGACCAGAAAGAGGCCCAGCAGAACCGCGAGGTTGTCCAGGTTGGTGGTTACCAGCGCAATGCCGGCAGACAGGGCAAAGAGTGTAAGTTCAAGCATGGGCCTTGGGCAGCCGGTCCAGAACGGCGCGCGCTGCGCGCAGGCCCGGCGCTTCACCACCACGGCCCAGCCTTTCCATGGTCAACGCCGTTGCGTCCTGCTGTGCGCCCGGGTTTTCGCATACCGTGTTCAAGGCGGCAGCGATGTTTTCGGGCGTGCAGTCATCCAGCAGACACTCTGGTACAGCGCGCGTATCGGTTACCAGATTGACCAGCGTCACAGTGTCCAGCTTGACCATGCGCTCGGCTAATTGCTGGGTTAGCCAGTTGAGCTTATAGGCAATGACCATCGGCGTGTTCTGCGCTGCCAGCTCCAGCGAGACGGTACCCGACGCGGCAAGCGCAAGGTCCGCAGCCGCAAAGGCCGCGCGTTTCTGGGCGCTGGCTTGCGCGGTGTCGCTGTCGCGCGGGTCCAAAACAACCGGTTTGCCCGGCCAGCTGGGAACAATCGAATTGATGAGATCGGTCGTTGCCCCAACCGTGGGCACGACAACACGAAACGCGGGGTGCTTTGCGATAAACAGCTCCAGCGCGCCGCCAAAGCTGTCGGCCAGCCGCTCGATCTCACCTCGGCGCGAGCCCGGCAAGGCCAGCAGGATAGGCGCATCGCCCAGATCATGGATTTCGCGAAAGCCTGCGATTTCGGCTTGCGTTGCAATCGGTTCACTGGCCACGGGATGACCGACGAAGTCGCACTCCATCCCTGCCCGCTCCATATAGGGCGGCTCGAAGGGCAGCAGAGCAAGCACGTGGTCGATCACCTTGGCCATCTTTTCCGCTCGTCCTGGTCGCCAGGCCCAGACGCTGGGGGCCACATAGTGAACGGTTCGGGTAGCACTGGAGGCTTTGACGATCTTGGCCACGCGCAACGAAAAATCGGGGCTGTCGATGGTGATCAACACATCAGGTTGCAGCGCAAGCACCGCCTCGGCCGTTTCGGTGATGCGTCGTTTGAGGTGAAAGAATTTGGGCAGAACTTCCACCAGCCCCATGACGCTGAGTTCAGACATCGGAAACTGGCTGGTCAGCCCTTCTGCTTGCATCAACGGGCCGCCAACACCGTGAAATTCGACGTCAGGGACAAGGGTTTTCAACCCCGCCATCAACGCGCCACCCAGCCGGTCGCCAGACGGTTCTCCGGCCACCAGAAAGACGCGCATCAGACAGCCCGCTCGCGCACGGTCAGGAAGAGGCCAAGCCGGTTGCATTCGGCAATCACCGTGTCGCGCTGCAACAGGATCACACCGCCCTTTTCGATGACGATCCCTGTCAGCCCTGCCGCAACGGCCTCGGCCACGGTGTCGGGGCCGATGGTGGGCAGGTCCACCCGCCGATCCTGGTCGGGTTTTGGGCCTTTGAACAGAATCCCGCCGCCCGCATCCGGGCGCTGTGTCAGCGATTGCAGCATCCAGGCGGTGCCAAAGATGCCCTCGACCGCGAGCACTTGCCCCTTCAGAACGACACAGGCCTGCCCGATATCCGCAGCCCCCATGCTGCGAACCACGCCCACGGCACGATCGGCATCTGCCAGATCTCCTTCAGCAGGTTGCGCCTCGGTCAAACAGCCCAGCGGAGGCAACAGATCCGGGACAAGGTCATGCGCGGCGCGCACGCTCAGCCCCGCACCCTCGAAAATTGATATCACGGCGCGCAAAGCCGCATCGTCGCCGGCGATCATCGCTTGCTGCAATTGCGGAACCAAAGGCATTGTCGCCGCGTCGATACGGGCCGGGTCTACCTTCGGGCGTTTCACAGCGCCAACCATGCAGATTTCGGTTACGCCACGTGTCTGCAACTCGGCCAGAAACGTGCCCAGCTGTTCCAGCGGGAAGACCATGTCCGGGGTCAGCCTATCGGGCACGAACCCTTCCAAGGCGCAGATCAAAGGGCGCTGGGGCAACCGGGCGACTAATTCGTCCGGCAATGCGCCTGTTCCCGCAATCAAAGCCAGCATCGGTTATTTCCTTGGCGTCAGGAAGGACCGGTCGGTATCGCTGGTGACAAAATCCACGATCCGGCGGACATAGTCGCTTTGGACGTCTTCACCCAGGCGATGCGCACGGTCCATGAAGGGGCCGTCACCTTCGGACAACTCGCGGAACGCTGCCCGCAAGGCTGCGATATCTTCACGCGCCACTCCGCGACGCTTGAGCCCCACAAGGTTCAGCCCGTCCAACTCACCACGCGGTGCCTGGACCAGACCGTAGGGAATGACATCCTTGGCCACCATGGTCAGAGCGCCAATAATCGCCCCCTGCCCGACACGCACCCATTGATGCAGGCCCGAGATGCCACCCACAATGACATCATCTTCTATGATGCAATGCCCGGCTGCGCCCGAATGGTTGACCATGATCACGCGATTACCCATCTGAACGTCATGCGCCACATGGACGCCTGCCATCAACAGACAATCATCACCGATGCGTGTCACGCCGCCACCGCCTTCGGTGCCGGTATTGATCGTGACATGCTCACGAATGCGGTTCCGTTGGCCGATCTCGAGCCGCGTATTTTCACCACCGAATTTCAGATCCTGCGGAATTTCACCGATGACCGAAAAGTTGAAGATGACGGTGTCGTCCCCAACCGAGGTCTCACCGGTCATCACGACATGTGATTTCAGCTCGACCCGGTCTCCGAGACGGACATTTGCTCCGACATAGCAGAACGGTCCGATCGTACAATCCTGCCCGAGTTTTGCACCCTCTTCGATGATGGCGCTGGGATGGATACCGCTCATGCTGTTTTTTCCATGTCCCAATCAACATAGGCCGAAAACTCGGCCTCGGCGGCCACTTCGTCATCAACGGTCGCACGGCCGCTGAACTTGAAGATTTTACCACCCTTTTTGCCGCGCACGGTTTCGACATGCATCTTCAAGACGTCACCAGGCACCACTTTGCGGCGGAATTTGCACTTGTCGATATTCATGAAATAGATCAGCAGCTCGCTGTCGATCACATCCATACCGACACCCAGCATGACCCCTGCGGTCTGTGCCATCGCCTCGACTATGGTAACGCCCGGCATGATCGGCGTGCCCGGGAAATGGCCCTGGAAATGAGGCTCGTTCATCGTGACGTTCTTGACGCCAATAGCCGATTGATACCCGTCAATTTCGACCACCTTGTCGACCAAAAGAAACGGATAGCGATGCGGCAGAATGCGCTGGATCAGCTGAATGTCGGCACTCTTGGTTTCCGTGCTCATGGTTCTGGTGTCCCGTTTTTTGGTGTTATCTTGAACGTGTGGTTAGCAATACCGTCACGTCAGGGCAAGCCACGCTAGTCGCCAGAGAGGTCATCGAGACCTTGTCCATCCCCAATAGCTGCATCTATGCGAGAAATTGCAAAATCGGTAATGTCCGTACGATCGGCGCTCAGAAAGACACTGGACCTTTCGATGATCATCGAGGCACCGGATTCGCGCAGAAGGTCGATCAAATGAGGTTGCGCCAACTCAAAAAACGCAGCTCGCGCGACTTCGCTGCGGCGTGCCAAATCGTCCAGCTTTGCACGTTGGCTTTCACGATGCGATTGAACTTTAAGGTCGAACGCATCTGCAAGCGGCGTGAACTCCTCTGGCGGCAGAGTCGCGCGCTGTTCGGTCAGGTCTTGCTCTTCTTGGCTCAATTCAGCGACGATCTTCTCATTTTCTTCCGCAAGTTCGGCACTTTCCTCTTCGATTTCTCGGAAGATACGTTGGCCAAATTGCGATTCAGAAAACAAACGCTCGCTTGAAATTGTAAGAACACCCGATTGCGGCACGCCCAATTGCTGTGCCGCCGCCGATGCACCGATGCAGACAAAAACACACAGGGCCCAGATCGGGCCCCGCGTAATCCTTTTGACAAATGACGGCTTCATAGGCTCAGAAATTTGCCTGAATGGTCAGGTCAAAGCTTTGCTCTTTGTCAAAGCTTTCTTTCTTAAGAGCTTTTGAGAAGTTGAAACGCAGCGGGCCAAAAGGTGTTGTCCACAGGACCGACACGCCCAATACGTGACGGATCGAACCATCTGCACCAACGATATTGGCTCCCGTCGTGTCAACGTTGTTGATGTTGTAGAGGTTGCCGACGTCATAGAAAACACCGCCCCTCAAACCAAGTTCCTCGGGCAGCCCCAGTGGAAAATCGGTCTCAAACCGGGCGACCCAGTAATAGTTGCCACCGATAGCGTCGTCTTCACCGTTCGAAAGGTCGCGCGGACCAATCCCCGAGGGCTCGAAGCCACGGAAGGTCCCGCTTCCAAGCAAGAAGCGATCCAGTGTTCGACTAAAATCGGAACCTCTCCAGTTAAGCGCGCCAAGCTCAAGTGTGGCTCTCAGAACTACTTCTTCATTCAAGACACGCTGCTGCGCGATCGCGCGCGCTGTGGTTTGGATATATTTGTTGTCACCACCCAGCCCAGCGTAGTCCAGGTTTGCTTCCAACAGCACGCCTGCATTGGGGTTCAATCCACCGAGCCGGCTGTCGTAGATATAAGACAGGCCCACCGAGCTTGAAGTCCGGCTGCCCTGGGCGATTTCAGAGGAAATAACCGCACCGCTTGTCTGGCCGCTTTGCTGGGTCATTTCACTGTCTTCCCAACCATAGCGAAGACGCAGTGCTGATAGTTCACCTATCGAATAGGTCAACTGCGGTTGGAAGAACAACCGCTCAGTATTGTACGAAGCAAAGCTTGAATCCGTGGCAGCGAAACCCAGACCCAGGTCGAACCGCAATTGGCGACCCAATAGATAGGGCTCGGTAAAGTTCAAGGTGTACTGTTCTGACTCCTGAGCCGTCGAGATTGTCAGGCCCAAATTCTGACCACGTCCCAAAAAGTTCGATTCGTTCAAACCAACCGCGATGCCGAACCCGTCGGAAACCGAGAAACTACCACCGAGGCTCAGCGAACCGGTGGGTTGCTCGGCGACATCCACATCGACGATCACCTGGCTTGGGCTCGACCCTTCTCGTGTTTCGACATCGGCCTCGGAAAAGAAGCCAAGTGCCCGAATACGTTCAGCGGCCTGACGGATTTCGCGCGGGTTAAAGGGGTCTCCTTCGACAGTGTCGAACTGGCGTCGGATAACACGGTCGAGTGTTGTCGTATTTCCTTCGATGTCGATCCTTTCGACAAAGATGCGAGGCCCTTTGGTCAGAACAAACTGAATATCCAATGATAGATCACGGTCATTTCGCGTGACGCGAGGCTCGACCCGAAGAAAATCGACACCTTCCTTCAAGCCCAAGCGCTCTTGTCTCGCGATCGACTGTTCGACCAGCGAGGGCGTGTAGGTAACGCCAGGTTTGATCTTCAAGGCTTCCTGATAGATCGCTGGATCGACACCCGGAATTTCACTGACCGTTGTGATGTTGCCAAATGAGAACTTCTGACCTTCGGTGATGTTCATGACCAGGAAAAACGCATCCCGCTCGCGGGTGAACTCGACATTCGTGCTGTTAACCCGAAAGTCGACGTAGCCGCGCGAAAGATAGAAATCCCGAATAACCTGCTTATCGAACTCGATCCGGTCGCCGATGAAGGTATCGCTTCGGATAAAGGTCCGCAAAAACGTTGCTTGCTTGGTTTCTAGAACACGGCGCAAACGTCGGTCCGAGAACGCTCGGTTCCCTACGAAACTTACGCGTTCAACCTCGATCGTAGTGCCTTCGGCCACTTCGAAAACCAGATCAACCCGATTGTCATTGCGACGAATGATACGCGGGATGACGGTCGCCGAAACGCGTCCTTGGGCCGAGTAAACCTCGGCGATCAGATCGGCATCCGCTTCGGCCACTTGGGGCGTAAACACCCGCCGCGTCTCAGACGAAATGACGTCAAGCAGCACCTCATCCTTTACCCGGCGATTCCCTTCGATGCTGATTTGGTTGATTGTCGGGTATTCCTGCACCTCGATCACAAGAGTCGTGCCGCGCGGTGTCAGTTCAACTGTTTCAAAAACGCCACTGTCAAGCAAACGCTGGAAAGCATCGTTCAACTGACCTGCGGTTACTGTTTGGCCCGGTTCGATGCCTGTTCGTTCGATGATCGTCGACGTTTCGATCCGCCGATTGCCTTCAACTTCGAAGCTGTTGATCGTGTAAGTCTGCGCCTGCGCGACCTGTGGTGCTGCCGTTAACCCGACGACAGTAAAGGCAAAAATGAATACTAGTGCGCGCCACAATATATTGATTGGTGCCTGTACCGAGCCGCAGGATGTGCCCGTACCTCTGCTGTCCGCCATGTTTTTTTCTCAACCCAGAATCTAAGTCTTTGCAAGTTGAGTAGCGGGAATATGCAGTCTTGTCAAAAGACCAAACTGCATAAAAAGCGTATTGGTTTTAGGCTTTCAGAGACGAGGAATCACATAGTCACCAGATAAGCGCCTGCCGCAAGGGCAAGTGCGGTGATCGCAAAACTCATCAGCATGTTCCAGTTCATCAGGAACAGAAAGCTGAAACTCTGATATGATTTCTGCAATGCCTTGGTCATCTGTCCGGTTTCCATGCTCTGTGTAAGTACAGATCATAGCGTTTAAATGCGGCAAGAATGCGTCCAGATTGTGCCGGGTTTTCCCAAATCAGCAGAACAGGTCGTTGCTGATCGAAAACAGCATCAAAGACAGGATCATGGTGATGCCGATGCCCATCAGGATCCGAAGCGCCTTGTCGCTGGGTGGTTTGCCCGACACCGCCTCATAGGCATAGAACACCAGATGGCCCCCATCCAAAGCGGGTATCGGGAACAGGTTCAAAAGGCCGATCGCCGCAGACAAGACAGCTATGAAAAAGATGAAGCTCTGCGCGCCCTGGCTGGCCACCGCACCCGAGGTTTCGGCGATCCCGATAGGCCCCGAGATATTGCAGGTGCTGATCGCTCCGGTGATCATGTGCCACATACCCGACAATGATCCTTCGATGATCCGCATCGTCTGGCTGACACCGACCGAGAGGGATTCGCCAACACCGGCGGGAACGGTCGCAGGTTCCAGCATCATGCCGCCGACGATTCCGATACGCCAATGCGTTGCAAAACCTCCATCGGCCAAGGGCTCGTCCGTCCGACGCGGCGCCAAAGCAAATTCAAGGTCTGCACCATCGCGCCACACATTCAAAAGCAAGGCGCGCCCGTCCGAGCTTTCAACATGTTCTTTCAACTGGTCGAAGGCAAAGATTGGGTCGCCGTCAACCGAGGTGATTACATCGCCCGCTTTCAAATCGATATCCATGGCTGCACTGCGTGGCGTCACCTGCTGTATCAGCGGCGGGAACAGCCACGGGCCAGCGACGTCCAGGGTTTCGCCGTCTCGGATCACCGTATAATCCAATACGGGTTCGACGGGCAGCGCATCCCGGAATTCCGACCATGTGTTGCCATCATCGATATCGGGAGTTGCGATCCCTTCGATAGCGATGATCTCGTCCCCATCCTGCAAGCCCTGTACGGTCCCCGGCAAAGGTTTCAAAGAGGCAATTGTCAGCGGCTCGCGGGTGACGCCTTCGGACCAGAAAATCGCGCCGAAAACCAAGATCGACATGACAAAATTGAACACAGGTCCTGCAGCCACCGTCGCTGCGCGCGCCCAAAGCGGCGCACCGTGCATCGTACGACGCAGGGCTTCGGGGCTTTGCTCGGCCATTTCGGTCATCGTGTCTTCGTCTTTGCCCGAGGCCGCATTGGCGTCGCCCAGAAACTTGACGTAGCCGCCGAAAGGAAGCAGGGCGATCTGCCACTTGGTGCCGCGCTTGTCGACACGGCTCCACAGGACCGGGCCAAATCCGATCGAGAAAACTTCGGCATGAATGCCAGACCAGCGCCCAACGATATAGTGGCCATATTCGTGGACCGCGACGATAACGGACAATGCAATCACGAAGGCTGCGATTGTGTAGAGAAGCCCACCGAATTGCGGGATCAGAGAAAAAATATCCAAGTGTCTTATCCTGCTCGTTGTCGCACGGCTTCATCCACCCACTTCCGTGCGAGATGGTCCGTTTGCTGGACGTTATCAAGGGTCAAAGCGGCATCAATAAGGTCATTTGTAGTGTCAAATTGGTCAAGAACGACCGAGACCAAGTCTGCCATGTCCAAAAAACCGATCCGTCGGGCGATGAAATGATCCAGAGCGCGCTCTTTGGCGGCGTTGAATATCGCGCCGGACAAGCCACCACGCTCCATAACGTCCCGGGCAATGCGCAGCGCTGGATATCGGTTCAGATCGGGCGTTGAAAACCGCAATTGACCAAGCGCTGCCAAATCCAGTCGCTCGACAGGCAAATCGCGACGATCCGGCCAGTGCAACGCATATCCGATAGCATGGCGCATATCTGGCGCGCCAAGATGTGCCATCAATGCTCCATCGTTGAAACCCACAAGCGCGTGCACGGTGGACTCGGGGTGAACAAGCACTTCGATCTGGTCGGGATGAACCTTAAAGAATTCTTTGGTTTCAATGACCTCCAGCGCCTTGTTGAACATAGACGCGCTGTCGATCGTAATGCGCTGCCCCATATCCCAGTTCGGGTGGCTCGAGGCCTGTTCGACCGTTGCACTGGCCAGAGCTTCCAAAGGCCAGTCCCGAAACGCACCGCCGCTGGCGGTGATGATGATCCGCTCGACCGCGTCCATATCCTCGCCCACGAGAGCCTGAAACACAGCTGAATGCTCACTGTCGACCGGCAGAAGCCGGGCATTGTGTTGCTGCGCGGTCTGCAGCACCAAAGGTCCGGCGCAAACCAGTGTTTCCTTGTTCGCCAGCGCCAGCGTCGCGCCTTGTTCCAACGCTTTGATCCCTGGGGCGAGCCCTGCGGCCCCGACGATGGCGGACATCACCCAGTCCACCGGACGGGAAGCCGCTTCGGCAATGGCAGTCTGACCCGCTGCGGCCTCGACACCCGATCCTTTCAGCGCAGCCCTCAATGCGTCAAGCTGTCCGTCATAAGCCGTTACCGCAATATCAGCCTGTAAGCGTTTGGCATCATTTGCCAATTGTTCAATGTTGTTGCCACCGGTCAGCGCCACCACATCATAGGCGTCTGTTTGTCTGGATATCAGATCAATCGTGCTCTGACCGATCGATCCTGTGGCGCCCAAAATGGATAGCTTGCGCATTACATCCCCACAGGAACAAAGAACTGAGCTGCGATCAGAACAAATAGCGCAGCCCCCATCATCCCGTCGAACCGGTCCAGAAAGCCGCCATGGCCGGGAATGAGGTTCGAACTGTCCTTGACGCCAAACTTCCGCTTTGTGGCGCTTTCAACAATATCACCGATCTGGCTGGCCATTGACGCCAGTACCGAGATGACGACGAAGAAAAAGCCCAAGCCAAAATAGGCTGCAAAAACTATTCCAACCACCGCCGCGGCGGCCCATCCTCCTGCGGTTCCCGACCATGTTTTCTTGGGGCTGATGCGTGGCCAGAATTTTGGCCCACCAATCGCCTTGCCCACGAAATAGCCCGCGACATCCGTGGCGACGACAATCAGGATCAGCCAGACCATCCAGCCAAACCCCATGTTTTCGCGGATCGAGATAAAGCCCAGACCTGCCGCTGCGATCCAGACGGCAAAGGCGACATAGGTCAGCTTTGCACGTCCAACCTGCCCCGCGCCGACAATCGCGGGTGCAGCAAGGATCGGCAGACGGTAAATGGCGGGCAGATGATAGCTGGCAATGACCGCAGCCCCGGTCAAGATCGCAAGCTGGATCGCGACGCCAGCGCGCTCGGGCGCGATCATGCGCACCAATTCCCAGGTCATCAAGCCACAGGCGATGCCAACGAAGATTTCAAACCATAGGCCGCCCAGCCAAACTTCAACCGCGCCAATGGCGACCAAGACAGCAGCAGACAGAACTCGGGCGGTAAGGTCAGCCCATCGGCCATCGCTCATGCGGGCACCGCTCCGAAACGCCGCTCGCGCGCACCGTAGTTTTGGCAAACGCGACCGAACTCAGCGGCTGTAAAATCGGGCCACAAGGTATCGATGAACTCATATTCCGAATAGGCTGACTGCCAGAGCAGAAAATTCGAAATTCGCGCCTCACCACTGGTGCGGATCACCAAGTCGGGATCCGGTAAAACCCTTGTATCCAAATATTTTGGTAGAGTTTCCTCATCTACGTCTTCAGGCTGCAGCTTTCCTGCGGCCACATCTCGGGCCAGACGTTTGGTTGCCCGCGCGACCTCATCCCGACCGCCGTAATTCAGAGCGACTGTCAGGTGCACCAGATCATTGTCTTTGGTTTCTTGTTCAAGCTTGTCCATCAAGCTTGTCAACTTTTTGTCCAACCGCACCCGATCCCCGATGAACCGCACCCGGATCCCGTTTTCCTTCAGCGTGCGCGTTTCCTTGACGATATAGCGCCGAAACAGGCTCATGAGGCCGGCAACCTCAACCTGCGTCCGCTTCCAGTTTTCGGTTGAAAACGCAAAGATCGTCAGGAATTTCACACCCAGTTCCGGGCAGGCTTCAACCACCTCGCGCACGCGCTTGGCACCCGCGTGATGGCCATAGAGCCGTGGGCGACCACGTGCCTGCGCCCACCGGCCATTGCCGTCCATGATGATGGCCACGTGACGCGGCCCGGTATGGGGATCTTTTGGCATATGCTGGGCCTTAGACCTGCATGATCTCGGTTTGCTTGGTCTCAAGCGCGTCATCCACCGACTTGATCATTGCGTCGGTCATCTCCTGAACTTCGGCTTCCCAAAGTTTCTGATCGTCTTCCGACATGCCGTCGGCCTTGGCCTTCTTGATCTGATCCATGCCGTCCCGGCGCACATTGCGGATCGAGACGCGTGCGCTTTCAGCATATTGCCCGGCAACCTTACCCAGTTCCCGACGACGTTCTTCGTTCAGCTCGGGAATGGGAAGCATGATGATCGTGCCGTTCAGCTGAGGATTGATCCCCAAGCCACTTTCGCGAATGGCTTTTTCCACTTTGCCGACCAGCGACTTGTCCCAGACGTTGACCGTCACCATGCGCGGTTCGGGCACATTCACTGTGCCGACCTGATTGATCGGCGTCATCGAACCGTAGGCATCCACCATCACAGGCTCCAGCATCGAGGCCGATGCCCGCCCGGTGCGCAGCGACGCAAATTCGGTTTTCAAATTCGCCATGGCGCCGTCCATGCGGCGTTGCAAATCATCGGTGTCCAGTTCGAAATCATCAGACATGCTGCTCACTCCCGGTCTTCAGGTGCTGTTTGGATGGGTCATAAGCCATCACAATTGGGATGTATAGCAATCATGAGCATGAATTGTGGCAATGGCCAGAGTTGTTTCTGGCCATTGTCAGACAAATGCCCGGAGTTGTGGCCGCGCCTCAAGCGTTCACATCGACAACGACACGGCCCTTGACCTGGCCTTGCAGGATATCGGCCCCAAGCTTTGGCAGATCCGACAGAGTCGCGGGTTGTACCATCGCTTCAAGCTTGTCCATCGGCAGATCAGTGGCGATGCGGTTCCATGCGCGCACCCGGTTGTCATAGGGCTGCATAACGCTGTCGATCCCCAGCAGGTTCACACCGCGCAGAAGGAACGGAATCACCGTGGCCGGCAACCCTGCCCCCCCGGCCAGACCGACAGCGGCGACCGAGCAACCGTATTTCATCTGCCCCAGAACCCGTGCAAGCATTTCACCGCCGACCGCATCAACGCACCCGGCCCAGGTTTCGCTCTCAAGCGGGCGTTTGGTGGTCTCGTTCAACTCCTCGCGCGGCACGATGGTGCTGGCACCCAATGACTTCAGGTAATCGCCTGTCTCTGGGCGTCCCGTTACTGCGGCCACTTCATAGCCCAGATGCGCCAGAATGGCTGTAGCCACCGATCCAACGCCACCCGCAGCGCCGGTAACCAGAACAGGCCCGTGGCCGGGGGTCAGCCCGTGGTCTTCCAACGTCATCACCGCCAGCATCGCAGTGAATCCTGCCGTGCCCACAGCCATCGCCTGTTGCGTGCTCAAGCCATCCGGCAAGGGAACCAGCCAGTCAGCCTTGGCACTGGCTTTCTGGGCGTACCCGCCCCAATGCGCCTCGCCTACACGCCAACCAGTTAAAACCACCTTGTCACCGGGCGCATAGCGCGCATCCGAGGACGTCTCGACGGTACCGGCATAATCGATCCCCGGAATATGAGGGTAATTGCGCACAAGCCCTCCACCCTTGGGGGAAAGGCATAAACCGTCTTTGTAATTCACTGTGGAATATTCGACCGCCACAGTCACATCTCCGGATGGCAGGTCCTCTTCCGAGATTTGCTTGATCTCGGCTTGCGCCGCGTCGCTGTCCTCGTCCTTGTTAATGATCAACGCATTAAACATTCAGTTCTTCCTTTCTGTTCCTCAGCGCCAGATCCGCTCTGCATCTGGCCAAAAAAATCCCCGGGGGTTCGCGCAGCGACAGAGGCAGAGCCCCCTACCTCCGCTCAGATCCAGAAATGCGCCTGCACCACCGCATCACGTGTCCCCTCGGGCGTCTCAACCTCCAAAGCCGTGCCCGCGTCCCAATGGCTCAGCTTCACCATGCCGATGGCCACGTTTGTTGCGAAATCCGGGGACCAGGCAGCCGAAGTGATCTGCCCCACGCGCCTGCCTTCGGCAAAAACGCCCCAGGGCCGATCGCAGGGCGGTACCGGATCCCCGGCAATGGCGATCGGTCGGATCTGTTGCACCGGCCCTTCCTTGGCCACACGCAACAGCGCGTCACGCCCAATGCATCCAATGGCCGTATGTGTGTTGCAGAACTTGCCCAGCCCGCATTCATGCGGTGTGTTGTCGTCGGTCATGTCATTGCCATAAGACAGCAACCCACCCTCGATCCGTTCGATCAGGTTTGGGCACCCCGCCCGCACGTTCAGATCCCGCCCAGCCTCGAAAAGAGCGTTCCAGAGCGGCATTCCAACCGCGCTGCCTTCGACATAGATCTCGAACCCGCCCTGTTTCGAATAGCCCGAGCGCGCAATCGCCAGGCTGTGGCCCTGAAACTCGAACATATCAAAGCGGAAGAACCGGATATCGCGCACACGGTCTCCGAAAACGCGCGCCAACAGCTCATCCGATTTTGGCCCCTGCACCGCCAAGGGTGAGACGTCGGGCTCATCCACCAGCACATCCAAGCGATAGCCATTGGCGATTCCCTTGACCCAGAACAGCAGGTCACTGTCGGCAATGGAAATCCACCAACGGTCCTCTGACAGCTTCACCGCCACCGGATCATTCAGCATCCCGCCGGTCTCATCAACGATGGGCACGTAATAGCATTGCCCCGGCAGCATCCCACGCAAATCGCGTGGGGTGAGCATTTGCATCAACCGCGTCGCATCCGGGCCGCGCAGTTCGACCTGGCGCTCGCAAGAGACATCCCAGATCTGCACATGCTCTTTCAGGTGCCGATAATCCGCTTCGACGCTTTCAAAGACTGTCGGCAGCAGCATCCGATTGTAAACCGTATAGGCTTTGACCCCTGCCGCTTCGACACCGTCTGAGAACGGGGTGCGCCGCAAGCGCCGGGACAGAGAAATTTGGGTCACGCCGCTCTCCTCTCACTGATCAGACATTCGACGACGCTTCGGTCGCGCATCACTTGGGTCCGTGCCAGTCGATGGGGCAAATTTCGGCGGATTTACCGCCAAAATCCCAAACCCGGCCATAATCACGCACCCTAGATTTGGTGCCGCGCGCGACGATGATGTCGGGGCCCATCCAGTATTTCGAGTTCGAGACCATCACCGGATGATCGGGGTCCTTGCCGCCCAGCATCTCGATCTCGCCCTGAATTTTGCGACCAATCATGATGCGACGCTTGGTTCCGTCGCGTTCAATCTCAACCGGCGCACGCTCGGCTCCGATGATCTCGCTGACGAGCATGGTGAACAGACCTGTGGTGCCGCCTGCCTGACCACTGAAGATCTGCAGCAGGCCGTTATACGCCTTGCCGCTGGCGCGTTCGTCGACATAGGCGGCGACTTTCCACTGGCCCTCGCCCATCCGGCCCGGAATATCGACCAGCAGACCCACATTCAAACCGGACAGGTCTTCGCCCTCGTAATGGCCTTCGTCGATGATCACCCCCATCCAGGCGTGGCAATGGCCTTCGGTTGGTGGATGCGCGCCCAGCGAGACAACGCAGGGACAAAACACATCGCAGGAACAGTTCAGGATCAACTCGCCCTTGATGGCCCATTCCGTCGGGCTCATCTCGCGCCGTTTGGGGTTGGGCATGCGGCTGTCGATCCGCTGGCTTATCGGCAGCCTGTCCGCATCTGCCCTTCTGTTTTTTGCCATTTCACTCTCCTCCGCAAGTCATCCGTAAGTCACGGGAAAGGCCAGCAGCAGCACGCCGCCGGCAATCAAAAGAAACCCCATCGGCCGGGTCACACGGTGCCCGATCTGAGGCAGTTTTTCCAAGACCATGAACAGCGTCGCCAAACCCATCCACAAGAGGCTCATGACTCCGCCCACAAAGCCTAGCGCCATAAAGCCCCAGCAGCATCCAACGCAAAAACTGCCCAGCCCCAGCCCCATGCGCAGACCGCCTGCAAAGCCGGTTTTCCAATGGCCCAGGAAATAGGTCATGGGCGCGTGACAGACGCCGTGGCAGACCTCTTTGACGCGGGTGAACTGAAACGCGCCGACAACGATCATCAACCCTGCGGCGACCCATCCCGATTTGGCGATGCCCAGCATGTCGATCACGCCACCAAACAGCAGCACAAGCTGAACACCTGCAATCAGGGCTGCAAATCCGACCCAGACGACGAAATACCCCAGCAACACCCCCAGCCATCCAGCGCGAGAGCCATTGGCGCTGCGGATCAGGTCCTCGTAACTGCGCAGCGTGGGCACAAGCGTCGGCAGCATCATGGCGGCCATCATGATGGCCCACATCCAAAACAACGGGCCGAACTCGGCCATGGGCATGTACATATCCATCCGAGGATCCATTGCCGCCATCGCCTGCCCCATGGGCCCCGGGCGCCCGATCCAATCCAGATCCATCGCGCGGCTCATGGAGAACATCACCCACCATGCGCACAGAATCGCGAGATAGAAGCCCAGCCACAGCCCGTTGCGGATGATTGCGCGACTCACCTGATCCTCCCACAGCATCGCTCTTGCTTTTCAAATGTCAGACTTTTAAATGTCAGACAAATAAAAATTCATATTTGCAGGCACACGGGATGAAAATTGACCCCAAAAACCCGGCGGACCTGTCGGCGCAGATCGCGCAGGCCATTCGCGACGCCATCGTGTCCGGCGCGCTGATCGTTGATGAGCGTCTGCCGTCCGAAGCTGAGCTGGCCGATCAGTTCCAGGTTTCGCGCCCCACTGTGCGCGAGGCCCTGAAACGTCTGGCCGCTCAGGCACTGATCCGCACCCAGCGCGGAGCCACGGGGGGCGCTTTTGTGAACCGTCTCAGCTTTGAGGACGCTTATTCGCAGCAAATCACCACTTCGACCCTGCTGCTGTCTATGAATGCGGTCAGTTTCGATACTGCCTGCGAGGCGCGCTATGCGCTGGAACGCGCCTGCGCGCCCTTGTCCGCTGAACGCAGAAGCCCGGATCAGCTGGCCACGATGCGGGCCGAGATCTTTCGTCAGGCGCAGCCCGGGCTGACGGATGAGGCCTTTTGCGCCTCGGATGTGGCCTTCCATCGCGCGTTGGTCGACGGTGCTGGCAATCCGGTTCTGTCCTACCAACTGGCGGGTGCGGTTGAGGCGATGCAGCCACTGATGAACATGATCACCTTCACCGCCCGGTCGCGCGAGGCCATTATCGAGCTGCACGGCAACATAGCCGACGCTCTGGATGCGCGCGACGCGGATGGCGTCGAGGCCGCTCTGATCGAGCTTGAGGCCTATACGCGGCAATTGGCCCGGGACGTGGCCGAACAACGTCGCAAACCCGCTTGAAGCGCCAAGTTGGTGCTGTTCATTCGCCAAGGGCAGTCTAGGTTCGCAATGAACCCACAGAAAAAGAGGCCAGAATGATACCGATCGTGAACGCAATTGCCGCCCTGTTGACCATCGGGTTTGGCCTGTTCGGCTTTTTGGCCCCCGCCTATACGGCCAATGCGCTGGATCTGGCACCCACCACCAGCACTATGGGGCTCAGCGAAATGCGCGCCTCGGTTGGCGGGCTGTTTGTGGTGACAGGGATCGCGGTTTTGTGGCTCAACCAGCCGATGGCCTATGTCATGCTGGGCGTGGTCTATTCCGGGGCGGCGCTGGGGCGGTTCGTGTCTGTTGTGCTGGACAACCCACCCCTGGCCAAAGCTCTGATTTTTGGGGGAATCGAGCTTGTGCTGGCCGTGTGGCTGATTGCGGCCAATCTCAACAGAACCGCCTAAGGCATTGGCGCTGCCGCAGATTCGCCATTTGCATCTGTCCTACGCCTTGCCTATATAAAAGATGTCCTTCGGGACTATGGACATAAACGCGCTCGTAATAAGCGGATCGGACCCGGGGGCGGTACCCGGCGGCTCCACCAACCATCCTTCGTTTGGGGATTTTGGGGCCGAAACAGGATCGACGAACGTCTAAAGGGGTTAGCTTTGTCTCGGCTGTCTGCCACCGTTACCGGCGAAACTAGTACAATTGCAAACGACAATCGTGCTCCGGTTGCAGTTGCTGCGTAAGCAGTAACAAGACCGAAATCTAAGCCCTTGCGCCTAGCCGCGTAAGGCGGGGTTCGCAGGTACCTGGCAACAGAAACCTGCATTTCCCCTATGCGCGAATTCTGAACAAGATCTCAGGTTTTGTTCACGGTTTATTTAGGCCTTTGCCGCATCGTCCTGACCAAGAGACAGGAGGCTGTGATGAGCAACGCAGATATGCTTCGCAACTGGTATTCGCAGGTTTGGGAACAGGGCAATACGGATGCAATCGATCAGTTCTTTGCGCCCGACACCACAACCGAAGGGTTGATCCCTGAAATGCAGATGGATGGTGGCGATTTTCGTGACCTCGTCATGTCCTTTCGACACATCCTGGGCGACATCACGGTTGAAATGCCCAAGATCCTTGAAAGCGGCGATTGAGTCAGCGCGTTTGTACACCTGAAAACAACGCGCGCTGACAATGGGGCTCCGGTTACGGCCACAGGGCAGGTTATGGCGCGGTTCAAAGGCGACAAAATGGTTGAGGCCTATAACCAGTTCGACTTCGTTTCGCTGTTTGAACAACTGGGTCAGTTCCCGCAGGACACCCTGCCCGTCTGCATGACTGGGCAGCGCCTGGACTGGGCCTGACAGCACGCTTGACCAAATCGCGCGTTCCGCGTTAGCTCAGCCCCGAACGGGGTTAGCTTGCGAACACCCCAAAGGTCGCTTTCCAAGCTTCGCATGTATCCGAGTTGAAACAGGAAACATGCAATGGCAGCCTCGCCGCGAAGATTTGAAACCCAAGCCTTTTGGCCCCTCAAGCCGCTTTGGGTTCTGTGTCCGGCGCAGAATGCGCGCCAGCTGTCCAACGCGCGCGCATACCCTGTGGTGACACGACATCTCGTGTGGTCCGCATGAGCCCGTCATTTCCCGAACTGCTCCGCGTCTTCGGGCGCATTGGGCTTTTGTCCTTCGGTGGCCCGGCGGCACAGATTTCCCTGATGCATCAAGAACTGGTCGAGCGCCGCCCTTGGCTGGATGAGCAGAGCTTTCTCAGGGCGCTGTCTCTGTGCATGTTGTTGCCTGGGCCCGAGGCGATGCAACTGGCCACCTATGCCGGGTGGCGGCTCCGCGGCGTTTGGGGAGGGCTGATCGCAGGCACGCTTTTTGTCGTGCCCGGAGCCATCGTCATCGCCCTGCTGGTTGCGCTATATGCGGCCTATGGGGATTTGCCCTTGGTTCAAGCCGGATTTCTGGGCATCAAGGCAACCGTCATTGTGATCGTCCTTCAGGCGTTGAGCAACCTTTCGCGAAAGGCTCTTAACGGGCCGAGCCACAAAGCGACCGCTGCGCTGGCATTCGTTGCTATCTTCGCGCTCAACCTGCCTTTCCCGATCATCATCCTCTGCGCCGCCCTTTGGGGATACGCCGTTACACCAGTACCCAAGGGTGTTCCTGCGACCCCCTCGCCCGTCCGTAACAGCCCGATCCGAACGGCAGCGATCTGGCTGACGCTTTGGCTGACCCCCTTGGTCCTGCTGACCCTGACAGGTCAAACCTTGCTGAGTGATCTGGGCTGGTATTTCGCCCGTCTGGCAGTGGTGACCTTTGGCGGGGCCTATGCGGTTTTGGCCTATATGACGCAGACCGTGGTGGATACGTATCACTGGATCAGCACCGATCAGATGATCGACGCGTTGGGACTTGCCGAAACAACCCCCGGCCCGCTGATTCTGGTGACACAGTTTGTGGCCATGCTCAGCGGCTACCTGTCCGGTGGATATGCCCTGGCCCTGGCGGCCGGAGCGGTGGCCCTTTGGGCGACTTTCGTGCCGTGTTTCTTGTGGGTTTTCCTGACAGCACCCTATCTCGACCGCCTTGCTGAACGCCCGCGTCTGACCTCGGCATTGCATGCGATCACGGCAGCTGTGGTCGGAGTGATTCTCAATTTGTCGCTCTGGTTTGGGTTGAGCGTCTTATTCGGAACAGTCGCGGATTGGAGTTTTGGTCCGGTGTCAATACCTTTGCCCGAAATCACCTCTTTGAATCTTGCCGCGCTAGGCTTGACAATTGGCGCTGGGCTGTTGATTTTCTGGGCAAAATTGGGGTTTGCAGTCAGTTTGGCTCTGATGACCTGCGCCGGTCTGGTTTTGCACTATTTGTAGCCAGTCTTGGCCCACGCGGCCTTTCGTTTCCGGCCAAATCCCCTATGCTGAGTGTAGCGAGTATTGAGGACAACTTATGTCGCAGGACATTGACTATGGAAACCTGATGCACACGGCCATGCGCGGCCTGATCAAGCAGGTTTTGACGGATGTATCCAACACCGGCCTGCCTGGGGCGCATCACTTCTTTATCACCTTCGATACGCGCCAACCGGGCGTCGAGTTGGCCGATTGGCTGCGCGAGCGCTATCCTGATGAAATGACCATCGTCATGCAGCATTGGTTCGAAAACCTGACGGTTGGAGACGAAGGCTTTTCGATCACGCTGAATTTCGGCGATGCGCCCGAGGTTCTGTATATCCCCTATCTGGCCATCAAGACCTTTGTGGATCCGTCGGTCGAGTTTGGCTTGCGCTTCGAAAGCAATGATGACGATAGCGAGGATGATATCTCGGAAGAGATCGCTGTCTCAGCGCCGGAAACAGAAGACGAGTCGCATCAGGATGCAGATATCGTCTCGCTCGACAGTTTTCGGAAGTAAGCAAATCGCGGCGCTGCGCCTAAGGCCTTTATTCTTTTCGCAAGAACGTTTCGACCGAGCGTGATTTCTCGCCATTGCGGAACCGCGAGAAGGACAATTCCAGCCCGCCGTCGGCCAGCGTTCGGTCAAATTGCTGCAATTCATAGCCGCCGGATTCGTCAATAAACAGAGAAAAGACAGTCAGCGTCGGCCCGTCGATCCGCCCCCAGACAAAGGGTTCGCCTTTCATCGGGTCCAACGGAACCTCGTGCCCGAAAACATTTCGTTTCATCGCAGCCGAGAACAGGTCGCCGCGCCCCGAGGGCAGAAAGTCGATGGAATACTTCTCGTCCTTCACGCGCCCGTCCGGCTTGTAGGTCGTTGTCGTCCAACTGACATTGAACCCCTGTTTAAGCTCATGAATAGAAACGCTCATATCGCGCGGGGTTTCTTCGCCGTCGATGCTCACCACATTCGCCGAGCCAACATAATTGCCCACAAAAGGTGTGATGTCGGACGCTTTGGCAGCAACAGCCAAGAACAGCATGATCAACGCCGCGCCAAGCGTCACGATCAGTGACTGTCCGGGAATCGATCTTTGCATTTCACTCTCCATCGCAGGGTGCACTACATTCTATCCGGCCTACCCATCAGCACAATGGGCCTGTTTGCGTTAACTTCAAGGTTTGAGCGCTACTGACGATCTATATCTTTGAAGGCCCAGCCTCTATGGTGCGCGCAACTTGCCGATTGAGTCATACGATCTCTCGGGCTAAACGGCATACAACTGCATACCAGACGGAGTGACAGATGTCTCAGACCCGCACCGAATCCGACAGCTTTGGCCCGCTTGAGGTTCCTTCTGACAAGTATTGGGGGGCGCAAACTCAGCGCTCGATCATGAATTTCCCGATCGGTTGGGAAAAACAGCCCGTGGCCATTGTCCGCGCGCTGGGCGTGATCAAGAAAGCCTGTGCGATGGAAAACAAAGCCACTGGCAAGCTTGACGCCAAGATTGCCGATGCGATCATCCAAGCCGCGGGTGAGGTGATCGAGGGCAAGTTTGATGACAACTTCCCTCTGGTTGTGTGGCAAACCGGATCGGGCACCCAATCGAACATGAACTCGAACGAGGTGATTGCGAACCGGGCCATCGAAATTCTGGGCGGCGTGATCGGTTCGAAAGATCCGGTGCATCCGAATGACCATTGCAATATGGGACAATCGTCAAACGATACCTTCCCCACCGCCATGCATATTGCCACCGCGATGAGCGTGCGAGATGTGCTGATGCCGGGTCTGGAGAAATTCGCTACGGCGCTTGAGAAAAAAGCAAAAGAGTTCGAAGGGATCATCAAGATCGGTCGAACGCATACGCAAGATGCGACACCTTTGACGCTGGAACAGGAGTTTGGCGGATACGCACATCAGATCCGTCAGGGGATCGCCCGCGTTGAGGCGTCGATGCCCGGCATTTACGAGCTGGCGCAAGGCGGCACTGCGGTGGGCACTGGCCTGAACACGCACAATGGTTGGGACGAAGCAGTTGCAAAGAACATGGCAGACATCACCGGCCTGCCCTTTGTCACCGCGCCGAACAAGTTCGAAGCGCTGGCGGCCCATGATGCCATGGTCTTCCTGTCAGGTGCCCTGGCGACCATTGCGGGCTCTTGTTACAAGATCGCGAACGATATCCGCTTGCTGGGCTCAGGCCCGAGGTCAGGTCTGGGGGAACTGATCCTGCCGGAAAATGAGCCCGGCTCCTCGATCATGCCAGGCAAGGTGAACCCGACACAGGCCGAAGCGCTGACCCAGGTCGCCGCCCATGTGATGGGCAATGATGCGGCGATGAAATTTGCGGGCTCGCAGGGTCATTTCCAGCTGAACGTCTACAATCCGATGATGTCCTACAACCTGCTGCAATCGATCCAGTTGCTGGGCGATGCAACCGACAGCTTTACCGAGCGCATGTTGCTGGGTATCAAGGCCAATGAGCCCCGCATCGACAAGCTGATGAAGGAATCGCTGATGCTGGTGACCGCGCTTGCCCCCACCATCGGCTATGACAATGCCACCAAGGTTGCCAAGACGGCCCATAAGAACGGCACCACCCTCAAGGAAGAGGCCATTGCCCTGGGTTTTGTCGATGAGGCGACCTTTGATGCGGTTGTACGCCCTGAACAGATGATCGGCCCGAAAGACTGATGGGCAAACCGGTCAATCTGAACCGGTATCGAAAAGAAAAAGCGCGGGCTGCAAAAAAGGCCCGCGCAGACCAAAATGCTGTGGCGTTTGGGCGGTCCAAGGCGGAAAAAGACAAGGTGCTTGAGCGGCTGGACAAGCTGAAACGTGACCTCGACAATCGTGAGCTGGATGAATGAGCGGCCGCCCGGTGAAACGCTCACTGACGCTAAAGGGGCACCGGACCTCGGTTTCCCTTGAAGATGAGTTCTGGCGCGCTTTTCGCAGCATTGCAAAGGAAAAAGACATTCCAATCAATGTCCTGGCGTCGGAAATTGATGTCGCGCGAGACCCGGAAACAGGCTTGGCCTCGGCCATCCGTGTATATATCCTGAATTGGTATCAAGAGCGTTTGGACTAGAGCATGGTCAAGATGCTTGACTTTGCTAGGACAAGCGTCCTACAACCAAAATTAGGACACATGTCCTAGTTTTGGGAGCCGAATTTTGATGACTGGTCAAAGCACGAAAGAGCAGATCATACAGGTTGCCGACGATCTGTTTTATCGACAAGGATATGCAAAGACCTCATTTGCGAACATCGCGCAGGCGGTTCAGATTTCGCGTGGCAATTTCTACCATCATTTCAAAACCAAAGACCAAATCCTGGATGCGGTGATTGGTCTACGCCTGAACCGAACGCGGCAGATGCTGGACGATTGGGAGGAAGGTGTTTCACCACAAAAACGTATCGAACGTTTCATTGGCATTCTGATCATGAACCGCGCCAAGATCGCGCGTTTCGGTTGTCCGGTTGGGTCGCTATGCACGGAATTGTCCAAGCTTGAGCACAGTGCCCAGGACAAGGCCAACAAACTGTTCGAGATGTTTCAAGACTGGTTGCAGCGCCAGTTTGTACTGGCTGGACGAGGTGATGATGCGGAAACGCTTTCAAAGCGCTTGCTGGCCCATAGCCAGGGCGTGGCTACACTTGCGCAAGCTTTTGAGGACGAAGCCTATATCGATCAGGAAGTTGATCATCTAAACGCTTGGCTGCACGACGAATTAGAACGCGGTACCGAAGGTAAGGAAAGTGATCAATGTATTTAATCTTGTTAAGATTTTCAAAGAACAAGCATAAGGCACCGGAGCATGTTGACGCGCATAAGACATGGCTGAAGACAGGATTCGAAGACGGTTTATTCCTGCTCGCCGGGACGTTGAAAGAGGTCGGTGGAGGTGTCCTGGCGGTTTCGGATGACCGTGATGCCGTGACAACCTTTGTCGCTCAGGACCCGTTCGTGATCCACGACGTGGTGACCCCGGAGGTTTTGGAACTCGACCCGTCGCGCGCTGATCCGCGAATGCAGTTTCTTTTGAAATGAGGACCAAATGAGTAATCTCATCACCGGCCCTGACGGCCAACACCGCTGTGCGTGGTGCCAGGCCGCACCTGAGTTTTTTGACTATCACGACACGGAATGGGGTTATCCGGTTTCAGACGACATTCGTCTGTTCGAAAAGCTGTGCCTGGAAAGCTTTCAATCCGGGTTGAGTTGGCGCACGATCCTGAGCAAGCGCGAGAATTTTCGCAGTGCCTTTTGTGGTTTTGATTTCAACAAGATGGCCGTGTTTTCTGACGAAGATGTCGCGCGGCTGCTACAAGACACTGGTATCGTTCGCCATCGCGGAAAGATTGAAGCGGTGATCAACAACGCACGGCGTGCGCAGGAGTTGGTCGCTCAGGAAGGCTCGATCGCCGCCTATGTTTGGCGCTATGAGCCTGAAACACCACCCGCGCCGCGAAGCGCATCGACCTCACCCGAGTCGGTTGCGATGTCTAAAGATCTGAAGAAACGCGGCTGGAAATTTGTCGGCCCCACCACCGTTTATGCATTTATGCAAGCGATGGGGCTGATCAATGATCACGCCGAAGGTTGCGTCTTTCGAGACAAAGCGGCGCAAAAGCGCCGCGCGTTCGTCAAGCCGGTTTAGCAGGACGCTTTGAAGATCTTGTTGATATTGCCACCCAGGGCCGCGTTGAACTCGGCCTCAGATTGCTGCTTCGACAGCCCTTCGGTCAAGGCGCGCGAGAATGAGGCGATCATTTTGCCGTTCTGCCCCAGCAGGTCGCAGGCCTCTTCAGTCGAATAGCCACCCGACAAAGCCACAACGCGCAACACGCGCGGATGATCGGCCACCGCATCATAGAGGTTGGCTTTGGTCGGGATCGTCAATTTGAGCATCACATCCTGACCGTCTTCCAACTGATCAAGATTTTTCAGGATCTCCGCGTTCAGGATGTCTTCTGCTTCGGCTTTGGTCGCGGAGTGAATATTCACCTCCGGCTCGATGATCGGAACCATTCCGGCGCTGACAACCTCACGGGCTACGTCAAATTGCTGTGCGACAATGGCGGCGATCCCTTCTGCGTTTGCCTCGTGGATGACCGAGCGTTCCTTGGTCCCGAATACGCCACCTGCCTTGGCCAGTGTCTCGGCCAGACCGGGGATCGGTTTCATCAATTGAACACCGTTTGCCTGCTCTTCCAGCCCTTTGTCGATCTTGAGGAACGGCACGATGCCTTTGACCGACCACAGGTAGTCAGCCACTTTGCGACCCTCGATCTCTTCATCCAAAGTCCGTTCGAACAGGATGGCACCGATGACTTTGTCTTTGGTGAAGTCATCCGCCAGAATGATCCGGGCGCGCATCTTCTGGATTTCGTCAAACATCTCGGCGTCTGAACCATAGTCAGACGCTTCCACGCCATAAAGCGCCAGCGCCTTGGGGGTCGAGCCGCCGCTTTGATCCAATGCTGCGATAAATCCTGCACCTTCAGACATCTGCGCGCGCTGTTCTGCGTTGGACATAACTCTTTCCTGTTCAATACTGATTCCGGTTTACCCCCTCGCATACAGCAGCGCGGAGACGGATGGTAGGATGTTAGCGCTCAACCAAGCGCAACCAGATGCCATCTTTGGACCTGACCGTCAGATGTGCGACGGGAACCGGTGTTTTGCCGGGGATTGTTTCCAACCTGAAGCGCCGCAGGATCATCGACAAGATCAGCGGGCCTTCTACCATCGCAAAGCCCGCACCCGGGCAGACGCGCGGCCCGGCAGAGAACGGAATATAGGCATCCCGCTGACAGCGCTTGCCGTTCTCCGTGCTCCACCTGCTGGGGTCAAACCCGTCCGGGTTGTCCCATAAACGCTCATGACGATGCAGATGCCAGGGGCTCAGAACCACTTGCGCGCCTGTTGGCAGGTCGCGATTTCTGAACTGCGCAGGGCACGATGTTTCGCGCACCATCATCGGGACCGGCGGATAAAGCCGCAAGGTTTCGCGAAACACATCCCGCGCGCTGCGCAGCTTTGAGATCGTAGAAAAATCCGGTTGACCCAGCGCGTGCGCTTCTGTGGCGATCCGGTCTTGCCACTCGGGGAACAGCGCCAACAGATACAACGCCCAGGCCAAAGCGGATGCGCTGGTCTCGTGACCGGCCAGAAAGAAGATCGCCACCTGATCCACCATCTCATCGGTGTCAAAACAGCGCCCGGTGCTGGGGTCCGGTGTGGTCATGATCTTGGTCGCCAGATCATCAGGCGCGGTGCCGTTTGCAATCTGTGCAGCCCGTTCTTGTGTCATTCGCGTGATCAGGGCGCGGATATCCTGCGCGGTGCGGCGGGTGCGGCGGGAATGGAACCGAGGCATCCAGCGCGGCAACGGGACAAAGGCGGCCAGGTTCAAAAGCGGTTGTTCGCGCTGATAAGCGCGGAAATTCTGGAACACCTCCGCGGCGATCTCATGTTCAATCGGGACCGAAAACAGGGTGCGGAAAATCACGTCTGCGGCTGCGTGGCTGGTGATTTCTTCGAACTCGACGGGGTTTCTAACCCGCGATTGCAAACGGTCCGCACAAGCCTGCGCCGCTGCGCGCATTGCGGGAAAGGTATCTTTTAGCCGTCCGCCCTCAAACGCCGGATCGATAATGCGCCGCTGGGCTTTCCAGACCTCGCCGTTGGTCAGGAACACCGATTGACCCAACAGCGGGCGTAACCCTTCGCTGATACGGTTGGACTTGGGGAAATCATCAGGCCGGTCTTTCAAAACCGTTTGGATCAGATCAGGCTGATTGATCAGGTATGACCGGAAAAACGGCGTTCGAAATTCGGCCATCCAGGCACGGTACAATCGCTGTGGCTGGGCCGAGAGCAGATCCTGCCGGAATAGTTTCAGGTACCGCCGCAGCGATACTTTGTCGGCGCGGGGCTGAGGCTTGGGTGGCGTCATGGGCCGACCGAACTGTATTTGGAAACCGGTGTTTCGATCCGCGATTTTGACGGCTTACGGCCGCTGAACCGCTGCGCGAGCGTCAGGGGCCCGGCGGTGATGCGGAAATAATCGTAGTCTCCGGGTTGGTCGAAGGCGCAGAGATACTGGAAATGCAGGCGGAAAAAGCGGTGGCGCAGCTGTCGCCAGCGCTCGGGTGACAGCGTCTGTGTAAAGGCCGCTGACAGGACAAGCGGCCAGCGCTTGCCCGGCCCGGCCACGCCACTCACCGCTACGGGATCACAAAGCGCAAAGGCGCAGCCGTCGCCTGGGGCTGAGACATCGACCCAGGTCAGGTCTTCACGCGTGCTTAGAAATTGGAGGTCGCGGCGCAATTGGTCTGCGTTGGGCAGGAACGAGACCATGGGGACCACTTGCCCTAAGCTGAGGAAGGACACAGGGCGCTGTGTCTGGCGCTGTCTCAGCATCGAAGCCAGAACCAAAACCCCCAGATGCGCGCCCGAGCTGTGGCCAACCACCAGCACCTCATCTGTGTCACCATCCAGCGCGTCCCGGATCATCTGCGAAAACATGTCCAGCCGTGCGGCCAGATTGGCAGGGACCGCACCTTTCAGGGCTGAGGAATGAGCGTAGTCATGCATCAAGTAATAGGCGAAAAACCTGTTGTCGAAACGGCGAAAGGCATAGAGCAGACCATAGGCCAACCCGAACGCAGGCAAGAGAGCCAGCCAGCCTATCCAGCCCCAAAGCGGCGCAGCCGAGGCCCAAGCGATACCCACAGCCAGCGCCAATTGCCCCAGCAGCATCCCGACCGGATAAAGCGCCGCAATGACCGGCCCTTTGCGTAGCCGCATCAACCGTCCCAGCGTGCCGGTCGAAAGGTAAATCCACGCCGTCCTGAGCAATTGCAGATAGGTGCCGGGAATGGACTGCGCCATGCTCTGCTGCACGATGTCGGACCAGACCAGAACCTCGATGTCTGTTTCGGTTTCAAACCCGTCCTGGCGCGAGAACACGTGCCAACCATAGGGGCCATCACCGTTCTTGGGGCTCAATGCGATCTCATAGCCCGAAACCCGGGCCTGCGCGGCGCTTTCCTTGCGATAAAGCTCACGATAGCGACGTGGCGGAATCGGGTCATAACCGGGGATGTAGAACACCCGGCGTTTGCGCACTGTAGTTTCGGTGCTTTGACTGCTCATGCCCCTGCTCATCTGCCGCGCAGGTTAGCGCAGCGGGACGGTCAGGGTAAGACCCACCTGACCGGTCCTGCGATGTTAGAGCGATGGGTTTAACCGAAGGTTGCCAGAACCGGGAATGTTTCCAGCAGCCAGAAGCTGAACTCGGTAAACAGACCAGTGATCAGCATGATGCCCACGAACAACAGCAACCCGCCCATGATCTTTTCGATCAAAGCCATATGCGGTTTGATCTTGTTCATCACGGCCATCGACCGGTTCAGGAACATGGCAGCCAGCAGGAAAGGAATGCCAAGGCCCGCCGCATAGACACCCAGCAAAAGGGTTCCGCGCGCCACCGAAGCCTCGGACGCTGCCAGCGACAGGATCGCGCCCAGTTGCGGGCCGATACAGGGCGTCCAGCCAAACGCAAAGGCCAGACCCAGAATATAGGCGCCAAAGATCGAACCACTGGATTCGCCTGTCTCCATCCGTGCCTCACGATCCAGCAGTGGAATGCGGATGATGTTCAGGAAATGAAGACCAAAGACAATCACCACCGCACCCGAAATCTTGGCAAAAAGTACCTGATTTTGCAGCACAAAAGCCCCAAAGGCCGACGCGGTAAAGCCGAGCACCAGAAACACGGTCGACAAGCCCAGAACGAAGAACAGCGCCGACAGGGTGGCCTTGCGGCGCGCTTGCGCCTCATCTTTCATCTCGTTGATCGACACACCGCTCATATACGCAAGATAGGGCGGCACGATCGGCAACACGCAGGGGGACAGAAAACTGATCAGCCCGCCCAGCATGGCGATGAACATGGCGGGCAGAAGCCCCGCATCTATGATATCAATTCCGAACATGGTCCCCACATATGGTATCAAATGCGCGTCGTCACGAGGCCAAACGGTCACAACCTCGTGGTTGAAATCTAGACAGTGTTACAAGTTCGTCCTATCCCGAAAGACATGACGCAAAAGATCGAGACGCTGGACGCGCTGGGGTTGCTGTGCCCGCTGCCTGTTCTAAAAGCCCGCAAACGCCTTAAATCCTTGCCTGCAGGCGCTGTGCTGCGGGTGCTTGCTGATGATCCGGCTGCGATTATTGATGTTCCCCATTTTTGCACCGAGTCGGGCCATGTGCTGCTGTCACAAGACAGCGATGGTGATCACCAAGTCTATCTGATCCAGAAATCTGGCTAGATTGAATCCGGACAAGAAAAAAGGCGGGTCATGATGCCCGCCTTTTGTTTGTTATAGTGACCACCAGCCCTTGCGTTTTGGCTTGGCCGGGGCGGGTTCAGGCTCGGGCTCTGGCGTCACAGTTTCCAAAACCGGCTCTGGCGCTTCTTCTGCCGGAGCTTCAGGCTCTGCCTCTGTGGCCGTGACCTCTTGGGTTTCTTCGACCACAGCGGCCTCAGGAGGCTCTTCTGCAGGGCTTTCCTTTGGTTCAGCCTCTGCTGTCGGTTCAACAACGGGCTCAGACGTTTCTTCCTGCGCCACCTCTTCGGCAGGTGCGGCTTCGCCCGATTCTTCCGCCGCCGCAACATCCGCCTGGGCGCTCGACTCGTCAGAGTTTACTTCAGCGGGTTGCGCGACCTCAGCGTCATCGTCCTTCTTGCGGCGGCGCGGTGCACGTTTGCGCTTGGGTTTTGCAGGCTTTTCGTCCTGATCCGACGATGCTGGCTCTTCCGATGCGGTTTCGGCAGCGTCAGCGTCGTCTGACGCTTCACTCTCGGCACTTGAATCCTGTGCCTCGCCGTTTTCGCCATTGCCGCCACCTTTCTTGCGACGACGACGGCGACGTTTGCGCTTGGGTTTCTGTTCCTCGTCGGACTGGACGCTGTCTTCAACGGCCTCTTCTTCGTCCGAGGTGTCAATCGCATCCATCAATGAGGCATCCGCCGAGATAACCGGTGCGGTTGCTTCCGGCACAATCCGGCTCGCGGTCTTGAACTTCTCCATCGAAAAATCCGGGCTGACCAGATGCACATCACCTTCCACACGGACCGACAGGCCATAGCGGGCTTCGATCTGCGCAATATGCTCGCGCTTCTGGTTCATCAGGAAATTGGCGATCCCCACAGGGCACCGCACCAGAACCTCGCGTGACCGGCGACGCGTTCCCTCTTCCTCGATCTGGCGCAGGATCGACAAGGCCATACTGTCATCCGAGCGGATCAAGCCTGTGCCGTGACAGGCCGGGCATGGCTGCGTTGTGGCCTCAAGCATCCCAGGGCGCAAGCGCTGGCGGCTCATCTCCAGCAGGCCAAAGCCCGAAATCCGGCCCACCTGAATGCGCGCGCGGTCGGTCTTCAGCTTGTCCTTCAGCCGCTTCTCAACAGCCGAGTTGTTTTTGCGCTCGTCCATATCGATAAAGTCGATGACGATCAGACCGGCCAGGTCGCGCAGACGCAGCTGACGCGCCACTTCTTCGGCGGCTTCAAGGTTGGTCTTGAGCGCGGTTTCCTCGATCGAGCCCTCTTTGGTCGCCCGACCCGAGTTCACGTCAATGGCCACCAAAGCCTCGGTCACCCCGATCACGATATAGCCGCCGGATTTCAGCTGCACCGTCGGGTTGAACATCCCCGCCAGATAGCTTTCCACCTGATAGCGCGCAAAAAGCGGCAGCGCATCTTCGTACCGTTTCACGTTCTTGGCGTGAGACGGCATGATCATCTTCATAAAGTCCTTGGCGATGCGGTATCCGCCCTCGCCTTCAACCAGAACCTCGTCAATATCGCGATTATACAAATCGCGGATCGAGCGTTTGATCAGATCGCCTTCTTCATAGATCTTGGCCGGCGCAATCGATTCCAGCGTCAGTTCCCGGATCTGCTCCCACAGGCGCTGCAGATATTCATAGTCGCGCTTGATCTCGGATTTCGTGCGCTTGGCCCCAGCTGTGCGAATAATCAGCCCGGCCCCGGTCGGCACATCAATGTCCGAGGCGATTTCTTTCAGTTTCTTGCGGTCGGCCGCGTTGGTGATCTTGCGGCTGATACCACCGCCACGCGCGGTGTTGGGCATCAACACGCAATAGCGCCCTGCCAGCGACAGGTATGTGGTCAGCGCAGCTCCTTTGTTGCCGCGTTCTTCCTTGACTACCTGCACCAGCAGAACCTGGCGGACTTTGATCACTTCCTGGATTTTGTACCGGCGCGGGCGCGGTTTGCGCGGTGGGCGAATATCTTCGCTGTCATCTTCATCGGCGACCGATTCAATGGTCTCGTCTTTTGACGCCGCATCCGCGCTTTTCTCGCCCTGATCTTCATCCTCAGAGGTGTCGTCTGCCCCATCTTCGGAGCCCACGGGGTCATCCGTGTTGTCCGTGTCTTCGGCCACAGCCTCCGACGCCGCATCCTCTGCGCCTTCTTCCGCTTCGACGGACTCTGCTGCGCTAGTTTCCTCTGCGGCCTCTTCCACCTCGGCAGCAGCCTCTGAGATGTCCTCTGCAGCAGGCTCGTCCTGCGGTTCCTCAACCGGTGTTTCGGCAACAACCTCCATCGGAGACGTCCCTTCGGGTACCGGCATTTCCGCCTGATCCCCATCGTCCAGGTCGATGGTTTCCATTCCGCTGGGTTCAGACGAAACGTCCAGTGTTTCGACCGGATCGTCCGATTTGACGTCTGCCGCTTTTGTGCGTGAGCGCGACCGCCGCTTCTTGGGCTTTGCCTCTTCGGCTTCATCCCGCGCCTTCATCGCCTCGGCATAGGCGCGCTCTTCTTCCATCAGAGCTTCGCGATCCGCGACGGGGATCTGGTAGTAATCCGGATGGATCTCGGAAAACGCCAGGAAACCGTGCCGGTTCCCGCCATAATCGACAAAAGCCGCCTGAAGCGAGGGTTCGACCCGCGTGACTTTTGCTAGATAGATATTGCCAGCAAGCTGACGTTTGTTTTCGGATTCAAAATCGAACTCCTCGACCTTGTTTCCGTCGACCACCACGACGCGGGTTTCCTCCGCGTGGGTGGCATCGATAAGCATTTTCTTAGCCATGTGTCCTTGATGCACCGCGCCAAACGCGTTGTCCTGACCCGTCCGGGTGGACAGGCACATTTGGCATGATGTCTTGTAGTGGCGATATCGGACGGCGCGCGGCAAGGTCTGGCGCTATGGCCCCCTGCCCGTTCTCTCAATCGTTGCGCGCGCGTCATCGCGGTTCTTCTCCGACAAGCGCAGAGTGCTGCAGCTTGCCCATTTATTCCTTTCGCCCGAAGGGGTTCGGGCTCAGGTGCTCTGTTGTCCCATGCGGGACACAATCGGTCTGCCTTGCTGTTCGACCCTTCAGGTCACCTTCAGCAAAACAGCGAAACTCTTTGATTCGGGACTTTTGGGCACCAAAAAACGCCCGGCCCGTCAGGACACCATAAAAGCAGTCCTGTGGAAAAGACAATGGGCAAACTGCATTCGGCCGGTCCCGAACTCAGTAATCCTCTTCTTCTGTTGAAAAATACCTCGGGGGTGAATTGAGCCGCGGGCTCAAGAGGGGGCTGGCCCCCTCCCTTACAAATAGTCCGACCTTTGCAGCCCGTATTTGGCCATTTTCTCATTCAAAGTCCGGCGCGGCAGACATAGCTCTTCCATGACCGACGCAATCGACCCCTTATGTCGCCGCATCGTGTTGTCGATCAGCATCCGCTCGAACGCTTCGACATATTCCTTCAGCGGCTTGCCTTCGGTGGTCATCACCGGCTGCATTTCTTCGTGATCCGACATCAGCAATGACGCGATCGTGCCCGAGCCGCGCCGCGACTGCAAAACGGCACGTTCGGCGATGTTGATCAACTGGCGTACATTGCCCGGCCAGGGCGCCTGCAACAGTTGCGCGGCCTCCTGGGCGCTCACCTGTGGTGCATCGCAGCCATATTCTTCAGCAAACTGTTCGCTGAGACGGGCAAAGAGCGTCAGGATATCCTCACCCCGTTGCCGCAGCGGCGGCATAGTGATCCGCAGCGCGGCAAGCCGATAGAACAAGTCCGGGCGCAACACGTCTTCTGACGTTTTGCCCGCTTCCTGTAGATTCGAGATCGCAACGATCCGGGTTTCCGCCGGTGTTCCTTGCTCGTTCATAACATTCAGCAAACGGGCTTGCAGCGTGTCGCTTAGCGCTTCGATATCTTCCAAAACCAAAGTGCCACCGCGCGCCTCTTCGATGGCGGGCAACTGGCTGTCTTCCGGCAGCATCGGGCCAAACAGACGCTTCGAAAGCGCTTCCTCTTCCAGCGCCGCGCAAGAGACCAGAACAAATTTCTTACCAGCCCGACTGCCAACCGCGTGCAGCGCATGGGCCACGAGCGTTTTACCGGTGCCGGTTTCGCCATCGATCAGCACATGACCATCGGCCTGGCCCAGATCCAGAATGTCTTCGCGCAGTCGTTCCATCACCGGGCTGGCACCGATCAGCTTGTTCATGATCTGCGCCCCACCCGACAGCTCGCGCCGCAATGCGCGGTTGTCCAGTGTCAGACGGCGGGCATTGCTGGCGCGTTTGGCCAGTTCCGACATGCGGTCCGGGTTGAAGGGCTTTTCAAGAAAGTCAAACGCGCCCACGCGCATCGCCTCAACCGCCATGGGCACATCGCCATGCCCCGTGATCATGATCACGGGCAAGGTGCTGTCTGCACCCATTAGCTTTTTCAGCATCTGGATACCGTCCATGCCCGGCATCTTGATGTCCGAGATCACGATGCCCGGGTAATCCGGCCCCAACACCTTCAACGCGTCTTCTGCGCTG
Organism: Ruegeria sp. HKCCA5839; assembly: GCF_013035585.1. Lineage (NCBI taxonomy): Bacteria > Pseudomonadati > Pseudomonadota > Alphaproteobacteria > Rhodobacterales > Roseobacteraceae > Ruegeria > Ruegeria sp. HKCCA5839. The sequence continues at coordinate 575,355 of NZ_WQIE01000001.1, forward strand.
GCGAAGGTTTCGGTGTCATAGCCCGACAATGCCAGCCATTGGCTGATCGACTGGCGCATGTCCTGTTCATCATCCACAATGGCGATCTTCATGGCCTGTGCCATAGGTCTTCCTCTTATTCGGCGGCCTCAAGGCCGTCTGTTCCCAATATGGGCAATTGCATCTCAAACACAGCGCCGCCTTTCTGGCCATTGCGCGCCGTCAGTCGTCCCCCATGGTCGTTCACGATCCCGGACGAGATGGCAAGCCCCAGCCCCACCCCGTCACCGGGACGTTTGGTGGTGTAAAACGGCTCGAACAGGTTTTCGATATCCTCGATGCCGTGCCCGTTGTCACGCACCGTCAAGACCGCTGTATCGCCTGCCGCCAATATGATCTCGACATCAGGTTCCGCCACTGATTTGGTGGCATCCAGCGCGTTGCGCAAGAGGTTCACCATCACCTGTTCGATCCGCATCCGGTCGCCCATGACCACCACGGGGTCTTCGGGGATGATCTGCGTGATCTTGACATGTCGCTGCCGCAGCTGAGGTTCCATCATCGACAGAGATGAGGCCAGCGCATCCCCAAGATTTACTGGCGAAAACGCGTCAGCCCCTTTGCGAGCATAGGATTTCAGCTGCCGCGTGATCGCTCCCATCCGCTCGATCAGCCCATCGATGCGACCAAAGCTGGCCAAAGCCTCTTCGGGGCGATCACGCCGCAGCAGCAACCGTGCCCCGGCCAGATAGGTTTTCATTGCTGCCAGAGGTTGATTCAGCTCGTGGCTGACCGCCGCCGACATTTCGCCCAAGGCCGCCAGTTTCGAGCTTTGCGCAAGCGTCTGCTCGGCCACTTCCAGCGTCTTTTCCACCCGTTCGCGCTCAGCAATTTCTCGCTGTAGCCTTGTATTCAATGCGCGAAGCTCCGCCGACTCGCGCTGGAACAATGCCATGCGCAAGGTCGCCCTACGGCTGAGCGCATAGAAGGCCAGTGCCAGAAGAATCGCAAAGCCCATAATCTCAAGCGCCAGAACGCTGTTCACCCGTTCGCGCACCGAGGAATAGGTGGTGTAAGAGGTCATCTGCCACCCCCGGAACGGGATGCGTGTTTCCATGCGCATGACCGCCTCGCCCTGGAAATAGGCGTCAACTGGCACTGCCGTCCAATCCGTAGTTGCGCGGATGGCGCGCTGAATAGCGCCCTGAGGGGGCTGACGCAACAGCGCGTCTTGCTCGACCAAGCCACGCCATTTGGGTTCGGTTGAAAGAATAATGGTCCCGGTGCTGTCGGTGACCATGACCGCATCGGAAATCCCCGACCAGGCGCGTTCGAACTTTTGCAGATCGACCTCGACAACAATGACGCCAAGGATCTCGGAATTGGCTTCGATCCGCCGCGAATACACAAAGCTGTAGCCGCCGGATTCGCGGGCGATGACCGAAAAGATCGTCGCATTCGACCGAATGGCATCGATGAAATAGGGGGAATTGCGATGCGCCTCACCCAAACGGTTTCGATCGGTTGCTGCACGTGTCAGCCCATCTCGGTCGAGCAAAACCAAAGACGCTGCACCGATCTCTTCCACAAACGAGATCAGGCGCTGGCTCGACAGGGTATAGTCGCTGGATTGCAGCGCGGATATCAGTGTCGGGTCACGTGCCAGCAATTGCGGCACGATAGCATTGCGTCGCAATTCGCTGATCAGGTTGCCGGAATACAAGGCCAGTCGCAGTTCGGCCCGGTTGCGCGTGGACTCCGTAAACCGGTTGGTCAGCAGGCTGTTGGTGACCCAGACGGTGACAACGGCAGTCAACAGCAGCAGGACAATGGCCAAGCGCAGTCGCCACCCCAAGGTGGTTGAACGAAAACCTCTGAAGAACCCTGTCGACGCCGACCCAGTATCTGAACTCATATCGCGACGCTACGCGCCCGAGGCCCCGACCTCAAGTCACGCGGGCGCAAGAACGCCTGACAATGCGCGAAACAGCGCCGTCCCGTCTGTTCCGCCATGGCCTTCATCAGCCGCCCGCTCGGGATGCGGCATCATACCCAGAACACGCCGGTTCGGCGACAGGATCCCAGCGATGTCCCCGCGCGAGCCATTGGGATTCTCGGTATAGGAGAACGCAACACGATCCTCACCTTTTAGCTCAGCCAGGGTTTCGTCATCAGCAAAGTAGTTTCCATCATGATGCGCAATCGGAATGGCGATCACATCGCCCGCGTTATAGCCTTGGGTAAAGGCGCTGTCGCTGGTCTCGACCTTCAAGCCAACGGTGCGGCAGATGTATTTCAGACCTGCATTGCGCAACAGTGCGCCAGGCAAGATACCGGTTTCTGTCAAAACCTGAAATCCGTTGCAGATCCCGATCGCATAGCCGCCTCGCTGCGTATGCTCGACCAGAGACTTGCAGATCGGCGATTGCGCCGCAATTGCGCCGCAGCGCAGGTAGTCGCCATAGGAAAACCCACCGGGAACGCCAACGATATCCACACCATCTGGCAAAGAGGCATCCTTGTGCCAGACCATATCTACCTGAAACCCCGCCTGCTCGAAGGCAACGGCAAGATCCCTGTCACAGTTGGATCCGGGGAAAACGATAACGGCTGCACGCATGGTGATGTCTCCTAAGAGCTAAAGTCGGTGACGACCGCCACACCCGGAGGCGTCGGGGCGTCAAAGGCGGCAAGCTCGGCGCTTACCTGGTTCAGTGTAATTTGGCGGGTAACCAACGGGCTCAAGTCGACTGCACCGCTTTCGAGCAGCGACAGAAGCGAAGGGTAGCGCCAGCTGGGCATACCGCGCGTGCCCTGAAGGGTGAGTTGTCCGGAATAGAGCGCATCCATCGGCAAGGACATGACTGCATGATCGCCCGCTGGCATACCGATCTGCACCATACGGCCCAGCTTGCGCAGCGACCGCATCGCCGCAACCGTGGTCGTTTCGATGCCCAAAGCCTCAATCGCCACATGCGCACCACCACTGGTCAGGTCTTTGACAGCTTGCGGTGCATCGGTATTGGTAGCATTCACCACTGCGTCTGCGCCGAGCGATGTGGCATAGGCCAGTTTGTCATCATCAATATCCACAACGATGACTCGCGCACCCAACGCCTTGCCCAGCAACAGGGTCGAGACACCAACACCACCGCCGCCAAAGACAGCGATCCATTCCCCACCCTGAACCTTGGCGCGCCCCACCAATGCCTGCCAGGCTGTGGTGACACGGCACCCCAGTGCGGCTCCGATCTCGGGCGCTATTGTTTCGGGCAATTGGGACAGGTTCGCATCAGCATGGGCCACCGCCACATATTCCGCAAAAGCACCGTCGCAGGTAAAGCCAGGCACCACCTGATCGGCGCAGATCGTCTGATGGCCCTGCGCACAGTCCGGGCATCGGCCGCAGGCCAGAACAAAGGGCGCGATCACCCGGTCCCCAGTGCGCCAGCGTTTGACGTCTGGCCCAACGGCGACGACCTCGCCGCAATATTCGTGGCCCGGAGTCATCGGCAAGATCACATCGGGATCCGCGCCGGACCAGGCATGCCAGTCAGAGCGGCACACACCACAGGCCAAAAGCCGCAGGACAACACCATCGGCGGCAGGCTCGGGATCAGGGACCTGCATCACCTCAAGCGGTTGGCGATATCCGATCAGACGCGCGGCGCGCATGGGCTTAGCCCAGCTCGATCTCGTAGCGTTCGATAACCGTATTGGCCAAGAGCTTTTCGCACATCTCGGTCACATCGGCCTCGGTCGCGCCATCGGCCAGATCCAGATCGATCACCTTGCCCTGACGCACGCCTTCGACTTTGTCGAACCCCATGGCGCCCAACGCGTGACGAACCGCCTCGCCCTGCGGGTCCAGCACCCCGTTCTTGAGCATCACATGCACCCGTGCCTTCATTTTCGAAAACTCCACCTTTGGACCATGGGACCGGTCCGTTCCGTTGCGCGGGGGATAGCGCGCCTGACCCTTTTCGACAACCCTTTGCGGGCTTTGACCAAAGGCGGCTTTGTCGCAGCCGCCCAAATGGTGAATTTACCCGCACCCCAAATGCAAAAGGCCCCCGAAACCGGAGGCGTGTTACCTGTTGAGCGACAAAGCTTGGATCAGTTTATCAGAGTCGGCTTGGTCACATTGCTTTGCGGCAAGACGCCCAGTCGGCGCGCCACTTCGGAATATGCATCTGTCAGGCTGCCCAGATCGCGGCGGAACACGTCCTTGTCCAGCTTCTGGCCCGTCTCGATATCCCACAGCCGGCAGCTGTCGGGGCTGATCTCATCGGCGACGATCAGGCGTTGATAGTCGCCTTCGAACACGCGCCCGATCTCGATCTTGAAATCCACCAGACGGATGCCGACGGCCAGCATGACACCGCTCATGAAGTCATTCACGCGTAGCGCAAGGCTGAGGATGTCATCCATGTCCTGCTGGCTGGCCCAGCCAAAAGCCGCGATATGTTCTTCGGTGACCAAAGGATCGCCCAAGGCGTCATCCTTATAACAATATTCAACGATCGGGCGCGGCAATTGCGTGCCCTCGGCAATCCCCAGACGTTTCGACATCGACCCGGCGGCATAGTTGCGCACGATCACCTCAAGCGGCACGATCTCGCAATTGCGTACCAACTGCTCACGCATGTTCAGGCGGCGGATAAAGTGGTTCGGAACGCCGATCTGCGTCAGACCTGACATGAAAAACTCGCTCAGACGGTTGTTCAAAACGCCCTTGCCGTCGATCACATCTTTCTTTTCCGCGTTGAATGCGGTGGCATCGTCTTTGAAATACTGAACGATGGTGCCCGGTTCGGGGCCTTCATACAGAATCTTAGCCTTGCCTTCATAGATCTTTTTGCGACGCGCCATGAGCGACCTTTCCGAAACAGAGCATGGGAATGAGTCCCTTTGCCTTGGCGCTCTCATAGTGCAACCCTTGCGAACCCGCAAGTTCACCACCTCGGGCCCTTTTGACACAGCGCAAATACCTTGCACTGGCGCTGTCGTATGCTCATATCGTCAGTAACGAAGATGTAACCCAAGAGGTCCCTATTCCATGTCCACGTTTGACGACCGCGAAAATGCGTTTGAAGCCAAATTCGCCCATGATGAAGAGATGCAGTTCAAGGCGCAGGCCCGCTGCAACAAGCTTCTGGGCCTTTGGGCGGCCGAAAAAATGGGAAAATCCGGCGACAGCGCTGAAGAATATGCAAAATCTGTGGTGATCGCAGATTTTGAAGAGGCAGGCCACGAAGACGTTGTGCGCAAGGTTGCCGGTGATCTTGGACATCTGTCGTCAGCAGATGAAATCCGCGCCAAGATGGCCGAACTTTTACCTCAGGCTAAAGCCCAGGTCCTGAGCGAAGCTGGATGAACCTGACGCAAAACTCATGATCATCATGAGTTTTATGAATTTGATTTGACGCCCCTGTCGTGAGACACGGGGCGTCTCTTTATTTTAGCCCCTGTCAGGACATCGCAAGATGACAAACGCGCTGAGTGCCTTTCTTGAAACATCCGACATCATCCTGGCGGACGGTGCCACCGGAACAAATCTGTTCAATATGGGTCTGCAATCCGGGGATGCACCGGAATTGTGGAATGTAGAGGCCCCGGAAAAGATCAAGGCGCTCTATCAAGGCTCGGTCGATGCGGGCAGCGATCTGTTTCTGACCAATACCTTTGGCGGCACTTCTGCGCGTCTGAAACTGCATGACGCCCAGAATCGTGTGGCCGAGTTGAACCGCATCGGGGCCGAGCTTGGCCGTGAGGTGGCAGATGCAGCTGGTCGCCCCATCATCGTTGCGGGTTCTGTCGGGCCGACGGGTGAGATTATGGAGCCAGTGGGAGCGCTGTCTCATGCAGATGCAGTTGAGATGTTCCATGAGCAGGCCGAAGCGCTGAAAGACGGTGGTGCGGATGTGCTGTGGCTTGAGACCATCAGCGCGCCCGAAGAATTCCGCGCTGCGGCCGAGGCCTTTGCCCTGGCCAACATGCCCTGGTGTGGCACCATGAGCTTTGATACAGCGGGCCGTACCATGATGGGCGTTACCTCGGCGGATCTGGCGCAGCTGGTCGAGACCCTTCCAAATCCACCCATCGCGTTTGGCGCGAATTGCGGCACCGGCGCGTCCGACATTTTGCGCACTGTTTTGGGCTTTGCGGCACAAGGCACTGAACGCCCGCTGATCTCAAAAGGTAACGCGGGCATTCCGAAATATGTGGACGGCCATATCCATTATGACGGTACACCCGAGTTGATGGGCCAATACGCGGCCATGGCGCGGGATGCAGGGGCGAAGATCATTGGCGGGTGCTGCGGTACCATGCCCGACCACCTGCGCAAGATGCGCGCCGCGTTGGACGAAACACCACGTGGTGAGCGCCCAAGTCTGACCGAGATCACCTCCGCGCTGGGTCCGTTCACATCAGCCTCGGACGGTACCGGAGACGACGCAGCGCCTGAACGGCGCACCCGCCGCCGTCGTCGCGCTTGAGGTTTCACCGCCCTTCGAAATTCGGAGGGCGTTTTTCCAGGAAAGCCACCACACCTTCGGAAAAGTCCCGTGTGCGCCCGCACTCGCCTTGCAAGCTGGCCTCGATGGTCAGCTGTTCGGCCAACGACTTGTCATATGATCCGCGCAACGCCTTTTTGATTGCTCCGAAACCCGCTGTAGGACCATTGGCCAGATAGCTGGCGCGCTTGCGCCAGTGCTGATCGAATGTGTCATCTGACACCGCTTCCCAGATCAGGCCCCAATCATCCGCTTGTCTGGCGCTGATCTTTTCGGCGAATAAAGCAGCCCCCATGGCTTTGGCAAAGCCCATAAGGCGCGGCATGAACCAGGTGCCGCCCGCATCAGGCAACAGCCCGATCCGTGCGAAAGCCTGCAGGAAATAGGCGCTCTCGGTCGCAATCACCACATCCGCGCACAGCGCAAGATTGGCCCCTGCCCCAGCTGCGGCACCGTTTACGGCTGCGATAGTGGGCACCGGGCAATCATAGATCGACTGCAGCATCGGCTCATATTCATCGCGCAGCGCCCGTTCCAGATCGATCCGACCCGTGCTGGAGGCGTCGCCCAGATCCTGACCCGAGCAGAAGGCACCGCCCGCCCCTGTCAGCACGATGGCGCGCGCATGGCGTGCGGCATGTTTCATCGCATGAGTGATCTCGGCGCGCATATTGGTGGTCAATGCGTTCATCTTGTCTGGCCGGTTCAGAGTCAGAACGGCCAGACCGTCGGTAATGTCCAAAAGAACGTCTTGATATTCCATAAGCTTCCTCACCAGCGCGAAATCTTTTGCGGACCCTGACGCAATTCCGCAGGAAGGAAAAGCAGAACGGCGCGTCAGTCTTCTAGAATTTCCTTGAGCCGCGCTTGTTCTTCGGCGCTCAGGCTGTCTGCAGGCGCTGCGGCTTCAAGGGCCGCGCGTCGACGCAAAAAGCTCCAGCCGACAGCCAAAGCAATCAGCGCCATGATGGGTCCGGCAAGCCACAACAGCAGGTTGGCACCGGTCACGGTCGGTTTCAGCAACACATATTCGCCATAGCGGTCAACGATGAAATCCACAGCCTCTTCATCGCTATCACCGGCCACAAGCCGTTCGCGTACCAGCAGGCGCAGGTCGCGGGCTAGGTCTGCGTTGCTTTCATCGATGCTTTCATTCCGGCAAACCAGACACCGCAGGCCGGTGCTAATATCGCGCGCTCGCTGTTCGAGGGCCGGATCCTCCAGAACCTCATCAGGTTGCACCGCCCAAACAGGGGCTGCGACCAGCAAAAAGATCAGAACCAGGTGCTTCATTCCGCGGGCACTCCGGCTTTCGGTGTTTTGCGTGCGCCCGCTGCAACGCGGAACCGGCGGTCCGACAGACTGAGCAACCCGCCCAGAGCCATCAGGATACACCCGCCCCAGATCCAGTTGGCCAATGGCTTGATATAGGTGCGCACCACCCATCCGCCATTGGCCTGCTGATCCCCGATCACCACATAGACATCACGCATCAGGCGATAGTCGATGGCGGCTTCGGTCGTGGGCATCTGCGCCACCGGGTAATCGCGTTTTTCCGGGTGCAACAACGCCACGTGGCTTCCCTGCTTTTGAACCAGGATGTCTGCGGTGGTCGAAAAATAGTTCGGCCCCTGCACGCGGCGCACATCCTGCAATGTCAGGGTAAAGTCACCGACCTCAAACGGTTCGCCGGGCTGGGCCACGCGGATGTCTTCGACCTCCCACGCGGTCAGACCGGCCACTGCAAACATGGTGATGCCCAATCCGGCATGCGCGACGGCCTTGCCCCAATCGGCCCCCGGCAGCCGGAAAAGGCGCGCGAGGTTGCCAGTACGGCCTGTACGGCTCCAAAGATCGACGGCCGCGCCAAAGGTGATCCACGCGCCCAGAAACAGGCCAATCGGCCCCAGCGCGCTGCGCCCCGTCTGCATCACCCAGACCACCAGAGCCAGCGCGACAGCCAGCACAAACGCATACCGCATCGACCACGCGGCGCGCCCTAGTTTGCCGCGTTTCCAAGGCAGTGCCGATCCAATCGGCAGGGCAAGCCCCAACGCAATCATGAACGGTGTAAAGGCCGCATCGAAAAACGGCGGGCCAACCGACAGTTTCCGGTCAAAGGCCATCTCGGCCACCATCGGCCACATGGTGCCAAAAAACACCACAAAACAGCTGACCGCCAAAAGGATGTTGTTTAGAACCAACGCGCTTTCACGGCTGACGATTCCGAACACGCCCTTGGCCTCCATCGCCTGAGCGCGGGCAGCAAACAAGGTCAGCGCGCCGCCCATGAAAAAGACCAGGATCATCAGAATAAAGACGCCACGTTCCGGGTCATTGGCAAAGGCATGGACCGAGGTCAAAAGGCCCGACCGCACGATGAATGTCCCGATCAGGGAAAACCCGAAAGCAATGATGGCCAGCAGGATGGTCCAGCTTTTCAACGCCTCACGCTTTTCCACCACAATCGCCGAATGCAACAGCGCAGCCGCCAACAGCCATGGCATGAATGAGGCATTCTCTACCGGGTCCCAGAACCAGAACCCACCCCAGCCCAGCTCGTAATAGGCCCACCACGATCCCAGCGCGATACCAATGGTCAGGAATATCCAGGCGGCTAGTGTCCAGGGGCGCACCCAACGGCCCCAGGCGGCATCCACGCGCCCTTCGATCAGGGCGGCGACCGCAAAGCTGAAGGCCATGCTCAGCCCCACATACCCCAGATAGAGGAACGGCGGGTGAAAGGCCAAACCGGGGTCTTGCAGCAAGGGGTTCAGATCCCGCCCGTCAAAAGGTGCCACCGCCAGACGGTCGAACGGGTTCGAGGTGAAAAGGATGAAGGCAAAGAAAGCCACGCCAATCGCCGCCTGCACCGCCAAAACACGCGCTTTCAGGGTTGGGGGCAAACCGCTGCCAAACATTGCGGCCATGGCCCCGAACAGGGCCACAATCAGCACCCAAAGCAGCATCGATCCTTCGTGATTGCCCCAGGTTCCGCTGATCTTGTAGAGCATCGGCTTGGCCGAATGGCTGTTTTCCACCACGATACGCAGTGAAAAATCCGAGGTGGTAAAGGCCCAGACCAGCGCGGCAAAGGAAAAGCCGGTCAGCAGAAACTGCGCAATCGCCGCAGGCTCGGCGAAGGCCATCCAACCAGCCCAACGTTTTGATGCCCCGATCAGAGGCACCACGCTTTGCACGATGGCGACAAGAAAGGCGAGGATCAGTGCGAAATGGCCAAGCTCGGTAATCATGCCCGTTGTTATAGGGCGAACGCCCCCGGCGCGCCATTCACTTTCAATCCAGACGTCGCGCACAAAGTGTCGCGGTTCAGGGCGTTCTTAGACGCCGCCAGTCCTCTAGCGCCTTGTTTTCATCCGGGTCAGATACATGCTGCATCAGTTCCGCATCCGACCCCGGATCTGCCGCGCCGGGGGTGTTGCTGCGCATCTGCTCCAGCCGTTGCAGGTTCGACAGCACGGTGGGCACACGCATCATCGTGGCGCTGATCTCACGTTGCAGGTCCTGCACCTTGGCCTGATGCCGCGCCCCGAAATAGAACGAGACAACAACGCCCAGAAGCCACCATAGTGGTTCGGGCACAAGCGCAATGCCCTGCATCCGCGCGGCAAACCAGATCGGGTCGATCATGGCGGCGGCAAACAGCGCCAGGGTCCCAAGCGCCAGCGCCGGCCGTGGCAGACGGTTGAGCCCATCCATGAACCGGTCAAACGCGCCTTTCTGAGGGATTTGGAACTCGACCCCGAATTGATCCATGGCTTGCCCGCGCAAGGTGACACCGCGCTTGGCACTTTCTTCTGCGTTTTCTCGAAAGATTTCAGTCGTTTCGCGGATCACGTTACGCTCATTCCCAAACAGAAACCCCAAAATGGTCGAAATCAATCCCATGCTGCCACCCTTTTCTGAAACTCTACCCGGCTCAGATGATAAGTGGGCGACAGGAACTCCTCGGCCCGCTTAATCCAGCCCCCTTTGTCCCCGGCACGGGTGCGCGCGAATTTCCGAAGGCCCGCCCGGCGGTCTGCCAATCGGAAGTAATAATTCCGCCGCGCCACCCCATAGGCATCGCGCAGCGCCAAAGGATCAGGATTGGCCGCCTGCTTGGCCGCCCGTCCGGTCTGCGGCCCCATGACGCCATCAACGACCACATTGAACCCCATCTGGCGCAGCAGGCTTTGCAACAAGCGAACGGCCTGCCCACCTGCGTTCACATACATGTCGAACGCCGAAGGTTGCAGGTGTTCAGGCACCAAGGCCAATCTGGGCTTTTCGAAAAAATGGCGTATGAATATATCCACCGCCTGCGCGCGGCTCAGCATCTGAACGTCATCGCGCGACACTGCGCTGTCCCCGTTCAAATCCAATCCAAGCCGTCGCATTGTATGGATCGTCACGCCATATTTCGTTGCGCCACCCGGATCGTCAGGGTCGTCCACGAACCCGCCTTCGCGATGCACTATGTCTTGCGCAATTCGTCGAACTGTCTGCATGATGCCTCCGCCATTTGCGATGCGGGCAGACTGGGCGAAGCGCATTAACAGGCTGTAAGACAAAAGGGCGCTGCGAACCGCGATCCGCAACGCCCTTTTCAAAATCAACCGGGTATTACCCGTCGGTCGCTTCTTTGTAGACGCCCTGTTCCTTCAACGCGTCCACGACCTCTTTCGGCATGTAGGTCTCATCATGTTTGGCCAGAATTTCAGTGGCTTCGAAGACGCCATTGATGTAGCTGCCCGTTCCGACCATGCCCTGATTTTCAGAAAACAGATCCGGCAGAACGCCAGTGAAAGACACCGGCACGCTCTCACCGCCATCGGTCACCACAAAGCGCACGGTTTCACCCTGACCGCGCACGATCGAGCCTTCTTCGACCAGTCCACCTATCCGAAACACCTCGCTGGGTTGCGGCGGTTCGGCGATGACCTGACTGGGTGAGCGAAAGAAATTGATCCCGTCGCGCATTGCATAACCAATCAACACGGTCGCCAACACCAGCGCGGCTGTGGCCAGCAATACGACTTGGACGCGACGACGTTTCTTGAGCGTTTTCATGTCATCCTCATGGGAATAACGGGGCCATCATCAGACCGGTGGTTTCGACCTCACCTAACATCAGGTTTGCGTTCTGCAAGGCTTGGCCGCTGCTACCTTTTGTCAGGTTATCCAAGGCACCCACCACAATGGCCCGCCGCTCGACCCGGTCCGCGACAACACCGATATGGCAGAAGTTCGAGCCTCTCACGTGATGGGTCGAGGGTGTTTCGCCGAATGGTAGAACTTGAATGAACGGCTCAGCCTCATAGGCGGATTTCAGCGTTTCATAAACACTTTGCGGGTCACCCTTCACGTAAGTCGTGGCCAAAATCCCCCGGTTTGCGGGCAGCAAATGCGGGGTGAACTGCACATGAACCGGGCGTCCTGCGATCTTGGAGAACTCCTGATCGAACTCGCCCAGATGCCGGTGTGTACCGCCGACCGCATAGGCGTGATAGCCCTCGCTCAGTTCCGCATGCAGCAGGTTTTCCTTCAACGACCGACCAGCGCCCGAAACGGCGCATTTGAGGTCCAGAATGATGTCATCCAGATCGATGACGCCAGCCGACACCAGAGGCCGCAAAACGAACTGACCCGTTGCCGCGTTGCAGCCTGTGCCAGCTACAAGCCGGGCGGTGCGGATCTGATCCCGATAGAACTCGGTCAGGCCGTAAACAGCCTCTGACTGCTGCTCAAGCGCGCTGTGCGGGTTGCCGTACCACTTTTCATAGGCCTCGGCGTCCTCGAGCCGGAAATCGGCAGACAAATCAACGATCTTGAGGTCTTTTGGCAGCGCGCGGATCACGTCCTGGCTGGTTTTATGGGGCAGCGCGCAGAAACACAGATCGATCTGCGAAAAGTCGATTTCCGAGATTTTGCACAAATCCGGCAGGTCCAACTGGCGCAGATGCGGAAAGACCTGTGCCATCGAAAGCCCTGCCTTACGCTCGGCAGCCAAGGCAACGATGTCCATGTTCGGGTGCTCGGCAATCAGCCGCACCAGTTCGGCGCCGGTATATCCCGAAGCGCCCAGAATTGCGATTTTGTGGGTCATGTCAGACCTCTTTCATCTTGATGTCACATGTCACGACCGCCGATGCGACGGTCATTGGTCTAAGGGTCAGGAGTTGCGCCGTCCTTGATACAGGTCAGGCGGCTTCAAACTTGATTTGTCGTCGGAGGAACTGCGTGGCGCGGTCGCTGACCACATCGGGCTTGCCCGTCGTCAGAAACCCGCCCGGAGCGTCGCCCAACATGTTGGGATGACGCTGCAAATAGTCGCCCAGACTATCCGCCACCAGCGTTCCCTGACTGTACACCTGAACATCCGGTCCCAATGCCTTCTGGAACGCCTCAGCCATCAGCGGATAATGCGTACAGCCCAGAATGGCCGCCTGAGGCGACGGCATTTTGCGTTTCAGCGCGTCCACATGACTGCGCACCAGGGCTTCGGCAAGGATCATGTCACCGTCTTCGATGGCATCGACCACGCCCCCGCAGGCCTGTGCTTCGACATCGACACCAATGGCCCGGAACGCCAATTCGCGTTGAAAAGCACGGCTGGAAACCGTGGCCGGGGTGGCAAACAAGGCCACATGCTGTACCTTGACCTCGCGCGGGGGCGAGTTGTCGCCCCATTGGCGTTCGGTCAAAGCCTCGATCAAAGGCACAAAAACCCCGAGCACGCGCTTGCCTTCGGGCACGCCTTCTTCCTGCATCCGCCGCAACGCCGCTGCGCTGGCAGTGTTGCAGGCCAGAATGACCAGATTGCACCCGCGCTCCCACAGGTCATAAACCGCGCGGCGCGTCAGTTGATAGATATCTTCCGCGTCGCGCACACCATAAGGCGCGTGCGAACTGTCGGCGTAATACAGGAAATCCACGTCGGGCAGCCGTTGCTGCGCGGCGTTCAGAACGGTCAGTCCGCCCAAACCGGAATCAAAGATACCTACTGCCATGTCTTAACTCAGGCGCGATGCCGTTCCTCGAATTCATAGCCATAGTCATACGACTTCAATGGCGTCGGAGACAGCTCATACGTGGCTTTGCGCAGGAAATCCATCATCTTGCGCGTGTCTTTGCCCAATGGGTCCAAAACATCACGACCAATTGGCTCACCGATCACCACCTTGACCGGAGTATCGACGCGCTTTTTGAACTCTTTGATCAACAACCCCATCCGCAAAGTGCTGTGCAGATGGCTGGCGATCTGGAACAGGCGCGAGGTGTGGCCGTCAAAGAAAACAGGCACAACGGTCGCGTCAGATTTGGCCACCATCCGCGCGGTGAACCCGCGCCATCCGGGGTCCATGGGGTGCGAGAACGGCTTTAACCCAGTGCTGACCGTGCCACCCGGAAAAATCCCAATGGCCCCCCCCGCACCCAGGTAGTTCAGCGCGGTTTTACGTGTCTCGAGGTTCAGCTTCATCGCCTCTTTCGTTTCGTCAAACGAGATCGGAAGGATGATGCGATTCAGATCTTCGGCCTTGCGAAAGACCCGATTGGCGAGGATTCGAAAATCCCCGCGCGTTTGGGACAAGATATGTCCCATCATCAACCCGTCGAGAATGCCATAGGGATGGTTTGCGATCAGGATCAGCGGGCCGTCCTTGGGAATGCTTGACAGCGCGCCACCAACGATGTCCAAACTCAGCCCATAGCGGTCGACCATCACCTGCCAGAAGTCCCGGCCAGACGCGACTTCCCGATCATATCCATCCGCGCGTTTGATCAGACGCAAACGTCCTGTGGTGTTCTCGATCAGTTTGATCACCATCCGCCCACCCTTGGTTTCGGCGGAATAGGCATAGGAAATGTCACGAACAACATGACGCGAGCGCATTGTGGTCTCCGGTTTGCGGCCTGCTTGTTATTTTATGTGACAGATTTGCCCAAGTAACGTGACAAGGGCGTGAAGCTTCACTCTGCCGCAGTCTTTAACTCAGGACCGCCCGACCGGATCAGCGCCAATAACTCTTCCCTTCGCTTTGCTGCTTTGGCCTCATTGGCCGCAAGGACCGGGCCAAACCCGCGGATCTCAAGGGGCAGCTTTGCCAATGCCTCAATCGCGTCGCGTGTTTCAGAAGTCAGTTTGGGCAGAACCTCCTTCATGTCCTTTTCGTACTGTTTGATCAGCGCCCGTTCCATCCGGCGCTCGGCAGTACGGCCAAACGGGTCCAGCGGCGTGCCGCGCAGGGATTTCAAACGCGCCAGCAGCTTGAACAGCCTCAGATACCCTTCACCAAATGCCTTTTTGACAGGACGCCCGTCAGAACCGGCCTTGGACAGAACCGGCGGTGCCAAGTGGAAGGTCATTTTGAAATCGCCATCAAACTCGGCCCGCGCCTTTTCGCGGCTGCCCAGCAAAAGACGCGCGACCTCGTATTCGTCCTTGTAAGACAGCAGCTTGTGATAACCTTTGGCGACAGCCTCTTTGACAGCCTCATCTTCGATTGAATTGACCAGTTTGGTGTATTTCCTGGCCAATCGGGCGCTTTGATACTGTGTCAGGTGATCGGCACGGAATGCGATCAATTGATCCAGCGTCTTGGGCAGGGATGTTACGTTCGGTGCAAGGATCTTTGCGACCTCTTCGGGATGCAAGACAGCCCAGCGGCCAACGGCAAAGGCGCGTTTGTTGCGCTCGACCGCTGTGCCGTTCAGGTCAATGGCCTGTTCGATTGCGTCCCAGGACAGCGGAATCAGACCACGCTGCCAAGCCGCGCCAAACACCATCATGTTGGAATAGATCGAATCCCCCATAACCGCGCGAGCCAGGTCCGAGGCATCAAAGAGATCCACATCATCCTTCAGACGCGCCTTGAGCGCCAGCTCCAACCGGTCGCTTGGGATCTGAAATTCGGTATTGCGGGTGAAATCTCCGGTCACGATCTCATGGCTGTTAACGACCGCGCCGGTCTGGCCCTGACGGGTTAGCCCCAAGGTCTTGGCCCCGGCTGACACAACCAGATCGCCCCCGATCAGCGTATGCGCCTCGCCTGTTGCCACCCGGATGGCGCTTATGTCCTCGGGGTGCTCTGCCAGGCGGCAATGGATGTGAACCGCGCCGCCTTTTTGCGCCAGCCCCGCCATTTCCATCATTCCAGCGCCTTTACCATCGATCTGCGCGGCTTGTGCCAGAAGCGCACCGATGGTGACAACGCCGGTACCGCCGACACCGGTAATTACGATGTTATGGGTTCCCTTGATGACTGGCAGTTCGGGCTCGGGCAGATCGGGCAGATCAATTTCAGTGGTTGCCTCTTTGCGGATTGTCGCGCCTTCCAACGTTACAAAAGACGGGCAAAACCCTTTGAGGCAAGAGAAATCCTTGTTGCAACTGGATTGGTCAATGGCCCGTTTGCGCCCAAGCTCGGTCTCTTTCGGCACGATGGACACGCAGTTCGACTGCACCCCGCAATCGCCGCAGCCTTCGCAAATGTCGGTGTTGATGAACACACGCTTGTCTGGGACCGGGAAGGTGCCCCGCTTTCGCCGCCGGCGTTTCTCTGCAGCGCAAGTCTGCACGTAGACGATGACCGAAACCCCCTCAATGGCACGGAACTTTTCCTGAACCTGCATTAGTTCGGCCCGTTCATGCGTCTCGACATCCGAGGGCAAAGCCTTGAGGTTCACATCTTCCTTTTCGTCATAAACCAGCGCCACGGTTTTGACGCCCATGGCGCGCACTTCGTCCACGATCCGTTCCGCAGTCAGACCCCCTTCGTTGCCCTGCCCGCCCGTCATGGCAACCGCGTCGTTGAAAAGGATCTTGAAGGTGATGTTGGTGTCATTGGCCAAAGCCGCCCGGATCGCCTGAACGCCCGAATGGTTATAGGTGCCGTCGCCCAGGTTCTGGAACACATGCTCTGTGGTGGAAAACGGCGCTTCACCGATCCAGTTCGCTCCTTCACCGCCCATCTGGGTGAACCCCGTCGTCTCGCGATCCATCCACTGCACCATGTAATGGCATCCGATTCCGGCATAGGCCCGGCTGCCATCGGGCAGTTTGGTCGAGCTGTTATGGGGGCAGCCCGAGCAGAAATAGGGCACACGTTCAGCAATGTTCTGAGCATTATCGGCGCGACGCGCCTCGGTCAGCTTGCTGAGACCTGCACGGATACCGTCCGTTTCGCGGCCTTCTTCGATCAGGATATCACCCAGTTTTTCGGCGATCATGATCGGATCAAGCGCGCCGCGCGTCGGGAACAGTTCTTCCCGGTGCAGCGCCCCGGCCCCGCCTTTGTACCAGCCGTAAACGCGCCGCCCGCGCCGGTCGTCAAAGATAGCCTCTTTGACCTGCACTTCGATCAGCTTGCGCTTTTCTTCGATGATAACGATCAGGTCCAGACCTTCGGCCCAATCGTGAAACCCTTTCATATCTAACGGGAACGTCTGGCCGATTTTATAGGTTGTGATCCCCAGGCGCTCGGCCTCGGCCTCATCAATGTTGAGCAAAGACAAGGCATGCGTCAGGTCCAGCCAGTTCTTGCCCGCAGCCACCAGCCCGATCTTGGCCCCCGCTTTGCCCCAGACGCGTTTGTCCATCCGGTTTGCGTGCGAAAAGGTTTCCGCCGCAAAGCGCTTGTAGTCGATCATCCGCGCTTCTTGCAGGTGGGGCGTATCGCCCAGGCGAATGTTCAAGCCTCCTTCGGGCATATCAAATTCAGGGATCACCACTGAGGCCCTGTCTGGTCTGCCATCGACGACCGAGGTGACCTCGATCGTGTCTTTCATTGTCTTGAGCCCAACCCAGACACCGGCAAAGCGGCTGAGTGCAAAGCCGTAAATGCCATAATCCAGGATCTCTTGTACACCGGCGGGGCTGACCACCGGCATATACATGTCGACCATCGACCATTCCGACTGATGCAACACGGTCGAGCTTTCGCCCGTATGGTCATCGCCCATCGCCATCAGGACACCGCCCAAAGCGGCCGTTCCTGCCATGTTGGCGTGGCGCATTACGTCACCTGATCGGTCAACGCCGGGGCCTTTGCCATACCAAAGCCCAAAGACGCCATCGTATTTGCCGTCGCCGCGCAAACCGGCCTGTTGACTGCCCCACAGTGCCGTGGCGGCCAGATCTTCATTCAACCCGTATTGAAAGGTGACGTCGTTTTCCAGCAGTTGCCTCTGCGCCCGGTTCATCTGCTGATCAACCGCGCCCAAGGGTGAACCTCGGTATCCGGTGACCAGTCCGGCGGTGTTCAGCCCTGCTGCGCGGTCCCGCTCTTTCTGCATCAGCATCAGACGTACAAGCGCTTGTGTGCCGTTTAAAAGAATCGGACTTTTGCTTAGATCGAACCGGTCATTCAGCGATACTTTTGGCTGACTCATTCAGACGTCTCCCCTCGTCGGAAAATACTGCCACATTGTTCATCTATTTTAGGTCATATATTCTGACCTGTATAGGGAATTTCCGCTCGCACGTTTCCGATTCCGGGTTTGCGTGTGGAATTTGTTACCTGTTTCATATAGGTCGGCCAAAGAATAACGAAAGTTGCAAAGATGGATTGGGACAAGCTTAGAATATTTCACGCGGTCGCGGATGCGGGC
Source organism: Ruegeria sp. HKCCA5839 (assembly GCF_013035585.1). Taxonomy (NCBI): domain Bacteria; kingdom Pseudomonadati; phylum Pseudomonadota; class Alphaproteobacteria; order Rhodobacterales; family Roseobacteraceae; genus Ruegeria; species Ruegeria sp. HKCCA5839. The sequence goes on from NZ_WQIE01000001.1 coordinate 593,465, forward strand.
AGCCTCACGCATGCGGGTGACAAGCTCAATTTGTCTCAATCCGCCGTGAGTCGTCAGATCCGAGCGCTGGAAGAATCGCTGGATGTGACCCTGTTTCACCGTCATGCACGGGGTCTGATTCTCACCGAACAGGGCGAGCTTTTGTTTGATGCAACCACGGCCATGTCCAAGCGGTTGGACACAGCCGCCGCGCGCATCCGTGACAGCGAAGACGAGGTCTTTGGCGTTCTGCGCGTCACCACTACCTTTGGCTTCGGTACCCTGTGGTTGGCCCCGCGCCTGCCCAAGCTTTACGAGCAATATCCCGACCTGAATATCGACCTGATGCTGGAAGAACGGGTGCTGGATCTGCCCATGCGTGAGGCTGACGTTGCCATCCGTATGAAAGAACCCAGCCAGGCCGATCTGGTGCGCAAACGCCTGATGACCGTTCAGATGTTGCTTTATGCCACCCGCAGCTATCTTGATGCGCATCCCGAGCCTTTGGAAAGCCTCGAGGACATCTCGAAACACCGTCTGATCTGTCAAACGCCCTCTGCCCCGCAGGTCGGGGCCAGCGCCACTTTGGTGCGCCACCTAATGACCTATAACCCCGGGTCGTTGCTGACAGTAAACAACTATTTTGGTGTTCTGCAGGGTGTTCTGCACGATCTGGGCATTGGCGTTCTGCCTGACTATGTAACCGAGGATTTCCCCGATCTTGTGCCGGTTCTGCCCGATATCGACAGCACCGACGTGCCGGTCTATCTCGCCTACCCCGAGGAACTGCGCCATTCCAAACGCATCGAAGCCTTCAGGGATTTTGTGCAGGATGAAATTATCGCGCATCGCAAACACCTGAGGCAGTTGGGAAAAATCTAGCTATGCACTCACGACATAGCGGGCATGTTTTATTAACCAGTTAAAAACCTTGATCGTTCACCAAGTGATCCCTAAATGAGCAATCGAAGGCGGTGATGCTGAAACGCTCATCATCTTCATACCTCCCTGTTGGACTACGGCCGAGCTTAGTGCTCGGCCTTTTTTTTGGTTTTTTGGTTTTGCATGCGCCCAGGGCTGTGAAACTGCTGGGAAATTTCAGTTCACATGCCTATGATCCCGAAAAAACAATCAAATTTATTGTGATCGAGGACAACTCAATGCGCCACACCCTTCGCCTTTTGGCGGCACTAATTTCATTGGTGCTGCTGGTCGGACCATTGCAGGCCCAAGTGCCATCAACATCATCAAGCTCTGCCCCGACAACAGTGACCATCCCCGAGGACCTGACACCCGAACAGGTCGATGATCTTGTCGCGCGCATGTCGGATGATCAGGTACGCTCGATCCTTTTAGAGCGCTTGGATGCGGTAGCCGAGAAAAACGCGGCGGAAGCTGAAGATCGCGAAGATCCCATCACCGAGATCAATGAGATCTGGGCCGAGATGGTCGCCTCCTGGACACATGTCTTTGTCACTATTCCCAACATCTTCAGTGCGCAGGCCGAGGCCGTTAGCAACTTCGTCGGCACGTTTGGCAGCAATGGCGCACTTTTGTTGCTAGGGTTAGTGGCCAGTGTTCTGATTGTAGGGTTCATCGCGGAAAAGCTGTTTGGGCTTTTTACTCGCAAGTGGCACGCGAAATCAGATGTCGCTTCAGAGAACGATCTGTGGGGTGCCGTCAGGTATCTGTTTGTCCGGTTTTGTCACGAGATCGCTGGTCTGGTCGTGTTCTACGTGGTCATACGCGCGGTTGGACGTGGCCTTCTGACACCCGAGCAGATCGTCTATGCTGCTCCGTTTGTGTTCTATCTTATCTGGATTCCGCGTTTGGGTGCAGCAGCGTCGCGCTTTGTGTTGGCCCCGAACAAGCCCGAATACCGTTTGGTGAATATCGACGACCATTGGGCGAAATACCTGCATCGCAACCTGATCGGCCTGCTGATCCTGATCGGCTTCACTCTGTTCCTGCTGCACTTCAATCGTTTGAACGGCATCACCGGTGGGGAAACACGCATCGGGTTCTGGCTGAACGCGGGCATTCACATCTATATCGGTCTGATTGCCTGGACCGCGCGGGATGGTCTGACCCAGATGATGCTGGGCACAGACCCTGACCACACCAAGTTCGACGAGGAAGTAGCTCGGTATTATCCCTATTTCGCCATTGCAGTGTCGGCAGTGATCTGGCTGTTGGTCGAGTTTCTGGCAGCACAGCGTGACCCGGTTATTCGCGCAATACTCCTGTCGGGTGCTCATTTCACCACCATGTTCTGGCTGCTGATCGCACCGGCGCTGGATACACTGATCCGGGGTCTTGTGCGCCACCTGCAGCCACCCATGATGGGTGACGGCCCAGTGGCGGAACGCGCTTACCGCTCGACCAAACGCAGCTATATCCGGATTGGCCGCGTTATCGCGGGGATTCTGGTGATCCTGATGATCGCCAAAGCCTGGAACCTGAACCTTCAGGAAATCGCAGGTGGTGGCGCTGAAGAAGGCAGCCGTTTGATCCAGTTCTTCATCATTGCGGCCATTGGCTACATCCTGAACGAACTTGTCTCGCTTTGGATCAACCGTCGCTTGGCCAAGGAGCAGACTGCGGCAGAACAGAGCCCGGACGAAGAAGCCGGTGAAGGCGGTGGTTCGGGCGGGTCGCGTCTGGCCACGGTCCTTCCGCTGCTTCGCGTGACCGCGCAGGTGGCGATTGCAGTGATCTTCGCTCTGCTCGCGCTTGGGGCTCTGGGTCTGGACATCACCCCGCTGCTGGCCGGTGCCGGTATCCTGGGTCTGGCCATCGGTTTTGGTGCACAGAAACTGGTCTCGGATATCGTGGGCGGTATCTTCTTCCTGATCGATGACGCGTTTCGCGTGGGCGAATATGTCGATGTGGGTGGCACTGCGGGTACGGTCGAAAAGATCTCGATCCGGTCGATGCAACTGCGTCACCACCGCGGCCCGGTGCACACGATCCCTTATGGTGAGATCCAGAAGCTGACTAATTTCAGCCGCGACTGGGTGATCATGAAACTCAAGTTCACCGTTCCTTTCGATACCGACCCCAATAAGGTCAAAAAAATCTTTAAGAAGATCGGCGCCGAGATGATGGCGGATGAAACCCACAAAGATGGGTTCCTGCAACCGTTCAAATCTCAGGGCGTCTTTGACTTTGACGATGTTGGCATGATCATCCGCGGTAAGTTCATGGCCAAGCCCGGCAAGCAGTTCACCCTGCGCAAAGAGATCTTCAACCGGGTCAAGGCAGCGTTCAACGAAAACGGTATCGATTTTGCGCGCCGCGAGGTACGCGTTGCGATCCCAGGTCTGGACGAGGCCGAGGCGCTGACGGAAGAACAAAAGGCGGCAGTAGGCGCTGCGGCGGCCGACGCTGCAAACAAGGCGCAGAATCCGGCTTAACCACCGTGTCGCAGCCGGTGGCGCTCGCAAGACGCCACCACAGAATAGACGGAACCGGCCCCATCGTCGGTTCCGTTTTTCTTTGCCGCTACCAACCTGCGCGGGTTTGGCTCTTTCCACAGCCCGCGCCTTGCCCTAAAAGGCCCGCAAACTCGGCCCATTTGAACACAGGACAGACGATGCAAGAGCCCGCCATCACACCCGATCTGATTGCTGCACATGGGCTCAAGCCCGAGGAATACGACATGATCCTCGAGATCATCGGGCGTGAACCAAGCTTCACCGAACTGGGCATCTTTTCGGCCATGTGGAATGAGCACTGCTCGTACAAATCCTCCAAGAAATGGTTGCGCACCCTGCCCACATCGGGCCCGCAGGTGATCTGTGGCCCGGGGGAGAATGCAGGCGTTGTTGATATTGGTGACGGTCAGGCCGTTGTCTTCAAGATGGAAAGCCATAACCACCCCTCGTACATCGAACCCTATCAAGGTGCGGCCACGGGTGTGGGTGGCATTCTGCGTGACGTCTTCACCATGGGCGCGCGCCCCATCGCCTCGATGAACGCGCTGTCCTTTGGCGAACCCGGGCACCACAAGACCCGTCAGTTGGTGAACGGCGTGGTGGAAGGCATCGGCGGTTATGGCAACTGCTTCGGCGTACCTTGCGTGGGTGGAGAGGTCCGGTTTCACCCGGCCTATAACGGCAATTGCCTTGTAAATGCGTTCGCCGCAGGCCTCGCAGACAGTGACAAGATCTTCTACTCCGCTGCCTCAGGGATCGGGATGCCCGTTGTCTATCTTGGTGCGAAGACCGGTCGTGATGGTGTGGGCGGCGCAACCATGGCCTCGGCCGAATTCGATGACACGATCGAAGAAAAACGCCCCACGGTTCAAGTTGGCGATCCTTTCACCGAAAAGCGCCTGATGGAGGCCACGCTTGAACTTATGCAGACCGGTGCTGTGATCTCGATTCAGGATATGGGTGCTGCGGGCTTGACCTGTTCTGCCGTTGAAATGGGTGACAAAGGTGGTCTGGGTGTACGTCTGGATCTGGAAAACGTGCCCCAGCGCGAAGAGAACATGACCGCCTATGAGATGATGCTGTCAGAATCCCAGGAACGCATGTTGATGGTTCTCAAGCCCGAGCTTGAGGCTGAGGCGCGCGCGGTCTTCGAAAAATGGGATCTGGATTTCGCCATCGTCGGCGAAACAATCGCCGAAGACCGCTTCCTGATCATGCACAATGGCGAGGTCAAAGCCGATCTGGTTCTGTCCAAACTCTCCTCAACCGCACCCGAATATGATCGTCCGTGGGAGCCGACACCGCAGGCTGCGCCGCTCGATGACGTCCCGCAGATCGACCCGATCGACGGTTTGCGCGCGCTTCTGTCTTCGCCCAATTATGCCGGCAAGCAATGGGTCTATGAACAGTACGACACCATGGTCATGGCCGATTCAGCGCGCACGCCCGGCCTGGGCGCTGGCATGGTGCGCGTGCACGGCACCGACAAGGTTCTGGCTTTCACCAGCGATGTGACACCGCGCTATGTGCGAGCCAACCCGGTGGAAGGCGGCAAACAGGCGGTGGCCGAAGCCTATCGCAACCTCACCGCCGTGGGTGCAACGCCCTTGGCCACCACTGACAACCTGAATTTCGGCAACCCCGAAAAGCCCGAGATCATGGGCCAGTTCGTCGGCGCCATTCAGGGCATCGGTGCTGCCGTTGGTGCGCTGGACATGCCCATCGTGTCGGGCAATGTCTCGCTCTATAACGAAACCGATGGTCAAGCGATCCTGCCCACCCCCACCATAGGCGCGGTCGGCCTGCTGACCCACACCGATGAGATCATCGGCAATGAAGTGCGCGAGGGTCACGTGGCGCTGGTGATCGGCGACACCACCGGCCATCTGGGCCAATCCGCCCTGCTGGCCGAGGTCTTCAACCGCGAAGACGGCGACGCGCCGCAGGTTGATTTGGCCGCAGAAAAGCGCAACGGAGATTTCATCCGCGCCAATCGCGAGATGATCAAAGCCTGCACTGATCTGGGTGATGGTGGTCTGGCACTGGCCGCGTTCGAACTGGCCGAAGCCGCAGCCGTCGGCGTCTGCCTTGATGAAGCGCCAACCGAGTTCCTCTTTGGCGAAGATCAGGCACGCTATCTGGTCGCTTGCAACTTTGATCAGGCCGAGGCGCTGATGATCGCCGCCGGTCAGGCGGGCGTGCCTTTGGTATCGGTTGGCCGGTTCACCGGCGACAGCGTCAAGATTGGCAGCGCCGAGGCCCCTCTGGCCGAGCTGACCGATATCTTCCGCACCAGCTTCGCCTCTGCGGTGGCATAAGCACGCCCACCCCTTCTTCTCGTTTCAAATACGGAAAATCCCGCGCTTATCACAGGCGCGGGTTTTCCCGCGCTGCGCCCGCGTCACATCTTGCACGCCCCCGCCCGGCGCTCTACATCTTGGGAAAGACCTTCAGGAGTGACCTACATGCCGATGAGCGCCCACGAGATTGAAACCCTGCTGCGCGAGAGCTTTCCCAACGCGGAAATTCAGGTTGGCGGCAGCGATGGCGTGCACATGTCCGCCATGGTCGTGGACGAGAGCTTTCGGGGCAAAAACCGCGTCCAACAACAGCGCGCGGTCTATGCGGCCTTGAAAGGCAAGATGGATGGCCCAGATGGAGAATTGCACGCGCTGGCGCTGACCACCAAAGTACCGGAGTAAAAATGGACCTGGGGCTGGGCGTTGTCATCGGTATAGCGGTGGTTATTGCGATGACCGTTCTGTTGGGACGGAGCCGAGCCAAAAACGAACCCAAACCTAAGCGGGGATCTCTTCCTGGAACTGGCTTTAGAACGATCCATGCAAACTACGACTCGGGCGGATCCGGGGGCGGGCACTTCACTCAGTACCGCGTTCCCAAAGATCCCCAAGACTACGCCAAAGCGATGATGCCGAAGAGCAAAGGAAACGCGAAATGACCGATGTAAAAACCCAGATCGACGAAACCGTCAAAGCCAATGACGTCGTTCTGTATATGAAAGGCACCAAAGAGATGCCGCAATGTGGGTTTTCGTCCCGTGTGGCCGGCGTGCTGAACTATATGGGTGTTGACTATGCTGACGTGAACGTGCTGGCGGATGAGGCCGTGCGTCAGGGCATCAAGGATTATTCCGACTGGCCGACCGTGCCGCAGCTTTACGTCAAAGGCGAGTTTGTCGGTGGGTGCGATATTATCACCGAGATGACCTTGTCGGGCGAGTTGGACACTCTGTTTGATGACAATGGTGTCACCTACGACAAAGACGCCGCGGACAAAATCCGCGAAGCCAACGCCTAGCGGCTGGAACAGTCCCTGAACAACAGGGTTTCGGGGGCTGTGCTGCCTGCGGGTTGATGGGTGATCGTTGCGTCCCACCCTTTGGACCGCAGCGTAAAGAGCCCATTGGCATCCACCGATTCATACTGGATGCCCGACCCGCTGGGAACCTGACGCATTGCGATCAGCTCTCCGTTCAAAACCAATGCCGCCGCCCCGGACCCATCGGATGCGTTGAAATAGGTGACCGGAATGCGCGTATTGTTTTCGCAATTGAAGGCGACGGAAAGAATGTCGATCTCGGCCAGTGCTGCCGACGCGCCAAGCGACAGCGCGGCAGCCAGAGCCAGTTTGGGCAAGCAGGTCATTTCGTGGATTTCTCCTCGATTACCGCAGCCAGAGCTTCAGCCCGTGCAGCCATTTCCGCCAGCGTATCGGTGACCGATGGCGGCACAACCGCAACCTCGATACGTTCCGGTTCAGGCGGAGGGGCGAGACGATGGCGGTTCAATTCGGCCTCGGTTTCGGCCAGTTTGGATTCAAGTGTTTTCAACCGCTCATCGGATTCGGCCATTTTATCGGCAAGCATCAGCCCCGCCATGAGCAACATCCGCGATTCCGGCATCCGGCCAATCTGATCCGATAATACCTGCGCTTCATCGTCCAGCATCTTGGCTGCGGATTGCAAGAACGCCTCTTCACCTTCCTGGCACGAGACATGAAAGCCGCGGCCACCGATATAAATGGTCACTTCGGGCATTACTCCACCTCTCCCTCGGTCAGTTGTGCGCGCGATAAAAGCGGTTCCAAACGTGCCAGAACCGCATGAGCTTCGGCAGCATCGGTCGCTTGCGCCGCACGTGTGGCTTCAAGCTCGGCAGCGGTGGCTCGGTTCAAAAGCGCAGCGTCCGGCAAACCGTTCTGTGCGGCCGCGCGCAATTCATCCATCGATGCCCTAAGTTGTTCATTGGCTTTGCGCATCCGCTGCAAATCGTCGTCCAACCGGCTCATCGCGGCGCCATGGCTGCTGCGCTCGGCCCGCAGCATCTCAAGCTCGGCGCTCAGCTCTTCTATGCGTTCGCTATCGGCCAGCTCTGCTTTTAGCTGCGCGATTTCCGCCTTCAGCCCATCAACTTCTTCGGTGTTGTCCAAAGCAGCCTTGGCCTCAGCCAATTCCGCGCGCGCCGCTTCAACCGAAGCCAGCGTTGTCTTCGCTTCGGCCAGCTGCTTACGCAGCACATCCATCTCGGGGTCTTTCTCTGGCTCACCCTCTGCCCGCTCCAACTCGGTCCGCAGGTTGTCAATCTCGCTTTGGTGGCGCGTTTCCAGAGTTTTGATCCGTTCATGCAACTCGGCGGTAAGCTGACGTTCCTGGTCAAGCGTCGCGCGCAAACCCTCATCTGAACCGCTGCTCTCCAAGGTCGCTTCTGCCAAGGCGTCGACCCCTGTTCCGATCCGATGCATAGCAACGATAATGCGCCGCTGTAATTCTTCGATTTGGCTCATGCCCCTGTCACCTCTTTGTCAAGGTTCGTATGCGTGGTGACGTCTACGAATCACGCCATGCCATCATCTGTGCCTAGTCTAACGGAATGTATTGGAAAATACCCACTGTTTGCTTTCAAGGGCTTGGGGCGAGTTCTTGAACCAAGCGGCGAGATATCGCCCCGGTTCTGCTTGCACTTTGGCAAGTGAGTGGTATTCAGCGGCGCAACCGCCCGTAACTCATCCGTAATCCAAAGGAACAACGCCCGTGGACCTGACTGCGCTGCGCAAAGCCAACCCCGAACACTGGGACAAGGCTGCGGCCATCCGCACCCTGACCCTTGATGCCGTCGCCGCCGCCAATTCCGGCCATTCCGGCATGCCGATGGGCATGGCCGATGTCGCGACTGTACTGTTCGAAAAGCACCTGAAATTCGATGCAAGCGCGCCAAACTGGCCCGACCGCGACCGGTTCATTCTGTCGGCAGGCCACGGCTCGATGTTGGTCTATTCGCTGCTGTATCTGACAGGTCACGCAGATGTCTCGCTGGATGAGATCAAGAATTTCCGCCAGTTGGGTGCCAAAACCGCAGGCCACCCCGAGAACTTTCTGATCAATGGTGTAGAAACCACCACCGGTCCGCTGGGTCAGGGCATCTCGAACGCCGTAGGTTTCGCCATGGCCGAAGAAATCCAGCGTGCGCAATACGGTAAAAAGATCGTCGATCACTATACATACGTGATCGCTGGCGACGGCTGCCTTATGGAAGGCGTTAGCCAAGAGGCAATCACATTGGCCGGACGGCACGAGTTGAGCAAGCTCATCGTGTTCTGGGACAACAACAATATCACGATCGACGGCACCGTCGATATTGCCGATCGCACGGATCAGGTGAAACGGTTCGCCGCGTCAGGCTGGCAGGTGATCGAGATCGACGGCCACGACCCGCAAGCCATCGATGAAGCCATCACCAAGGCCAAATCGTCGAACAAGCCAACAATGATCGCTTGCGAAAGCCATATCGCGTTGGGCCATGCGGCGCAGGATACGTCGAAAGGTCACGGCGCTTTGACCGATCAGGACCAGCTGAAGGCTGCCAAGGAAAGCTATGGCTGGCCGCACGGTCCGTTCGAGATTCCGTCGGCAGTCAAATCCGCCTGGGAAGCCATTGGGGCTCGGGGTGCTGCGGAACGTGCTGCCTGGGAAGAACGCTTTGCCCAAGTTTCTGAACGCAAACAGGCAGAGTTCAACCGGGCCTATGCCTTCGAGGCACCCAAAAAACTGGCCGGTGCCATCCGCGCCTTCAAAAAACAGATGGCGGAAGAGCAACCAAAGCTGGCCACGCGTGCCTCGTCCGAGAAAGTTCTGAACGTGGTCAACCCGATCATGCCGGAAACCATCGGCGGCTCGGCGGATCTGACCGGGTCGAACAACACCAAATCTGCGGATATGGGCGTGTTCCTGCCGGAAAACCGCAAAGGACGTTATATCCACTACGGTATCCGCGAACACGGCATGGCCGCCGCGATGAACGGCATGGCGCTGCATGGTGGTATCCGCCCCTATGGCGGAACGTTCATGGCCTTCACCGACTATGCCCGCCCGTCCATGCGTCTGGCGGCGCTGATGAAAGTGCCGACGGTCTTTGTGATGACGCATGATTCAATCGGTCTGGGCGAAGACGGACCGACCCACCAGCCGGTCGAACATCTGGCCATTTCACGCGCGACGCCCAATACCTATGTGTTCCGCCCTGCTGATACCGTTGAAACCGCCGAGGCGTGGGAACTGGCGCTGACCTTCAAAGGCAGCCCCTCTGTGCTGTCATTGACCCGCCAGGGCGTGCCCACGGTGCGCAAGGATCACAAGACCAAGAACCTCACCGCACAGGGCGCCTATGTTCTGGCCGAAGCTGAAGGCAAACGTCAGGCCATCCTGATCGCCACCGGGTCCGAGGTGTCGCTGGCCATGGAGGCCAAAGCCTTGCTCGAGGCCGACGGCATCGGCACCCGCGTGGTCTCGATGCCCTGCATGGAGCTTTTTGCCCAACAGGACGAAGCCTACCGCAAACGCGTGCTTCCGGGCGGCCCGGTTCGGGTCGGCATCGAAGCCGCCGTGCGCGAGGGCGGCTGGGATCGCTGGTTGCTTGGCGAACGCGGTCGCGAGGCCAAGGCCGGTTTCATCGGCATGTCCAGCTTTGGCGCCTCTGCCCCTGCGGGCGAGCTGTACAAGCATTTCGGCATTACAGCCGAAGCGACAGTTGCCAAGGTCAAGGAGTTGCTGGGGCTGTAAAACAGACCCAGTTGAACAAGCAAAAGGCGGCCCGTGGCCGCCTTTTTCATTTGGATCAATGGGCGCCGGATTTTCCGAACATCGGCATGATCACCTTGGTCGCCAAGGGGATCAGCACCATTCCCCAGGCCAAACCAAACACACCGTCCATTGTGGCTTTCGAAATCCATTCAACGGCACTTGTCCACTGCTCGGACACCGAATGCCCCAGCGCATAGGCCCAATCGTGGATATGATGGCCCAGCCAGCCAAATCCCAGAACCTCCATACCGTGGATGACAATCGACCCGCCGACCCACAGCATCGCCGCCGTGCCCACGATCGACAGGGTTTTCATCACACCCGGCATCGCCCGCACCAGACCCCGGCCCAGACTGCGCCCAACAGATGTTAGCGCGTTCTGCGCCAGATAAAGACCGACATCATCCATCTTCACGATCAGCGCGACCGAGCCGTATACCGCCACGGTCACACCGATCCCGACAACGGCCAGCGTAGCCGCCTGCATCCAGACGTTAGGAGCCTCAATCGCGGCCAGTGCGATGGTCATGATCTCGGCCGACAGGATGAAATCGGTTTTGATCGCTCCACGCACTTTCTGTTCTTCCAGATGACCCGGATCGCGGTTCTTCAAGTCTTCATCGATTACATGGCTTCCATGGGGAAAAAGCACGTGAAAGATCTTTTCGGCCCCTTCAAAACACAGATACGACCCCCCGATCATCAAGAGCGGTGTGATCAGCCATGGCGCAAAGTTGGCCAGCAGCAAGGCGACGGGCAGAAGCAGAATGATCTTGTTGAATATTGATCCCCGCGCGATACGCCAGATGATCGGCAGCTCTCGCGCGGGGGCAAAACCCTGAACGTATTTCGGCGTGACCGCCGCATCATCAATGATCACGCCGGCGGTTTTGGCCCCGGCTTTGCCGGCCGCTGCCACCACGTCGTCTACCGAAGAAGCCGCAACCTTGGCTATTCCGGCCACATCATCCAGCAGGGCCAACAGACCACTCATCGTTCTTCCTTTCACAACAATCGCCGCACCACGGACCCTATCTGATCCAACAGCTAGCGCAAGCGTTAGCGCAACCGTTCAGGTTTTGCGCTAACACATTGCAAATATGTCGTTTTTACCCTTTTGAGAAATTGGTTTCGTGGCTATATGCCGACCAAAGCAAGCGTATCTGGAGTCGTCCCATGACCATCAAGGTCGGTATAAATGGTTTTGGCCGCATCGGCCGTTGTACCCTGTCGCATATTGCCGCCTCGGGGCGCAATGACATCGAAGTTGTCAAGATCAACGCGACCGGTCCGCTGGAAACCTCGGCGCATCTTTTGAAATACGACAGCATCCATGGACGTTTCCCGCGCGAGATTCGGGTCGATGGCAACACCATGGATCTGGGGCGCGGCCCGATGCGGATGTTTTCGACCTATGACATGAACGAACTGGACTGGGACGGCTGCGACGTTGTTCTGGAATGCACTGGCAAGTTCAATGACGGGTTGAAAGCCAAAACGCATCTCGAGCGTGGCGCCGGTAAGGTTTTGCTGTCGGCCCCCGGCACAAATGTTGACAAGACCATCGTCTTTGGCGTGAACCACAATACGCTGACGGCCAATGACAACATGATCTCGAACGGGTCCTGCACCACCAATTGCCTTGCTCCGCTTGCCAAGGTCCTGGACGAAGGCGTGGGCATCGAACATGGCATCATGACCACGATCCACGCCTATACTGGCGACCAACCTACATTGGACCGCCGCCACAGCGACCTCTACCGCGCGCGGGCTGCGGCAATGTCGATGATCCCGACCTCAACCGGCGCCGCAAAGGCCCTGGGCGAAGTGCTGCCGAACCTCAAAGGCCGCCTTGACGGGTCCGCCATCCGTGTGCCGACCCCGAACGTTTCGGCGGTGGATCTGACCTTCCGCGCCGCCCGCGACACGTCAGCGGCCGAGATCAACGCCATTGTTGAAGAGGCTGCAAAAGGCCCGATGCAGCGTGTTCTGGGATATGAGCCTGCGCCGCTTGTGTCGACCGATTTCAACCACACCGAAGAAAGCTCGATCTTTGCACCGGATCAGACCCGCGTGGTCGATGACCGTATGGTTCGCGTTCTCGCGTGGTACGACAATGAATGGGGTTTCTCGGTGCGCATGGCCGATGTCGCCGTGGCTATGGGTCGCCTTAACTGAGACTTCGGACTTCTCTTGTAGCGTAGCGCCCGCTCAGGTTATCTGGGCGGGCATTTTTCGTTCGGGACAACCATGACCAATCAAATCGCTATCTGGCTTGGGGTGTTTATTCTCGGCGCTCTGATCGTGGATGTCGCATTGTTCGGAACCGAACATCTGCTTTTTCTCGGCAAGAAACTCTACGATTTCCTGGACTGGCTCGCGTTCTGGCGATGACACAGGTTTTCCTTGACATTTGAGCCCATCTGGCTTTGTTAGCGCTAACCAATCTGAACACCCAATCTGGTGGAGCAATCAATGACCCTCAAGCTTGCAATCAATGGTTTTGGACGGATCGGACGCGGCGTACTGCGTGCGGTGATGGAAAGCGGCCGAACCGATGTCGAAATCGTAGCGATCAATGACCTGGGCAAGCCCGAAATGAACGCGCATCTGTTCGAATTCGACAGCGTCCACGGCCGTTATCCCAACCCCGTCAGCCTGAGCGATGCAGGTCTTGACGTGGGTCGCGGCCCCATCCGTCTGAGCAGCGAGCGCAACCCCGAGGACCTGCCCTGGTCGGATATCGATGTCGTGCTGGAATGCACCGGTGTGTTCCGTACCCGCGAGGCGGCGGAGCGTCATTTCAAGAACGGTGCAAAGAAAGTTTTGATCTCGGCCCCGGCTAAAGGGGAAGGCGGAGTGAAAACCGTTGTGTTTGGCGTCAATGACGACCAACTTACCGCGGATGATCTGGTGGTTTCCAACGCGTCTTGCACCACCAACTGTCTGTCACCTGTCGCCGCAGCTCTGGACGCCGGATTGGGCATCAAACACGGCAACATGACCACTGTGCACGCCTACACAGCCAGCCAGCCGGTCCATGACACCGTGGGCAAAGACCCCTACTTGTCACGCGCCGCAGCGCTGTCGATGATCCCGACCACCACCGGCGCTGCTGCTGCTGTTGGTCTGGTGCTGCCACAGCTCCAGGGCAAACTGACCGGTCAGGCGATCCGCGTTCCCACTCCGAACGTTTCGGTAGTTGATCTGGTGGCCGAAGTGTCGCGCCCGACCACCGATGAAGAGGTCAATCAGCTGTTCATCGATGCTGCCGCCAAGATCCCTGGTGTTCTGGCCGCCGAAAGCCGCCCGCTGGTATCGATCGACTTCAACCACGATTCCCACAGCTCGACCGTGTCGCTGGCCGAAACCAAGGTCACCGATGGCACGCTGGTGCGCGTGCTGGCATGGTACGACAATGAATGGGGCTTCTCGAACCGGATGCTGGACACAGCCGCCGCGATGGGCGCGTTAAGCTAAACGTTCTTTCAGCGCGGTACTGACGCGGGGCGTGACGAATTTCGACACGTCCCCTTCAAGCCGCGCGATTTCCTTGACCAGTTTCGACGCAATCGCCTGGTGGCGGGCTTCTGCCATCAGGAACACCGTCTCAATTGAATCGTCCAGCGCGCGGTTCATCCCGACCATCTGAAACTCATATTCAAAATCAGCCACAGCCCGCAGACCACGCACGATGATCTGCGCACCAACGTCGCGTGCGCAGTCGATCAGCAAGTTTTCGAACGGATGGGCTACGATCTCTGTGCCCGTCTGCTCCGTCAGATGGGCACATTCCGCTTCGATCATCGCGACGCGTTCTTCCAGCGAGAACAAAGGGCCCTTATCGCGGTTGATCGCCACACCGATCACCAGCTTGTCCACCAAAGCAGCCGCGCGGCGGATAATGTCGATATGACCCAGTGTGATTGGATCAAAGGTTCCGGGATATAATCCAACCCGCATCGGGCTCTCCTGCGCAACAAAATTTCAGCGCAAGCAAACATATGTTGAGTGCGGGTGCAAGAGGCCTAAACCGCGCGCAGCGCTCAATGCCCCATGATCATGCCTTCCAGCGCATCTTTCTCCATCGCCAGTTCGGACAGCTGGGCCTTAACGACATCACCAAGTGTCACGATGCCAATCAGTTTGCCCTCTTCAACCACGGGCATGTGGCGGAACCGTCCTTCGGTCATACGCGACAAGATCGCTTCGACCTTATCCTGTTGTGTCGCTGTGATCAGATCCTTGGTCATATAAGCGCTGACCGGCTTATCAAGGCATCCGCTGCCGCTTGAAGCCAATTCCCTTACGATGTCTCTTTCAGACAGGATTCCGATAGCGGTTTGGCCTTGATCTTCCGAAACGACAACGGTCCCGATCCTTTTTTCGGCCAGAATTTCGGCCGCTTCGGATACCGTGATATCGGGTTTCACCGTCACAACGCCCTCGGCAGCCTTGGACTTGAGAATGGCCTGAACAAGCATGTGCTAAAACCTCCGGGTATAACCTGCTGTTTTCCAAAACGTTGCCGGAATGCGGGAATGTGTCAAGTTGAACCTTGGGCCTCCAGTTGTGCAACCTCATCGCGTATTCCGCGGATGAGGGTTTGCGCAAAGCGGTTCAGTAACTCG
Source organism: Ruegeria sp. HKCCA5839 (assembly GCF_013035585.1). NCBI lineage: Bacteria > Pseudomonadati > Pseudomonadota > Alphaproteobacteria > Rhodobacterales > Roseobacteraceae > Ruegeria > Ruegeria sp. HKCCA5839. The sequence goes on from NZ_WQIE01000001.1 coordinate 608,608, forward strand.
TTTCGTTGATCCCCCTGATGCCGGACCAGATAGAACCCACGGGTCAAACTGATCTGATCCGTCAGGATTTTTCGCAGGTCTGGATGGAACGGCAATGTAAAGTCATGGGCCACACAAACGCCCATCCCCTGCGAGACCTGACGCAGCTGAACCGAGACGGAATTTGATGCAAGTGCAACACGGTCAATGCCCATATCGTTCAGGTAATCCAACTCGCGGTCAAAGATCATGTCGGGAATGTACCCGATCATGCGATGGCCCTTCAGGTCGGTAATCGATTGGATCTGCGCGTGGCCAGCCAGATAGTCTTGCGTGGCCACAAGGTGCAAACGGTAGTCGGTGATCTTCTGCACCAACAGTTTTCCCGCCGTCGGGGCGCTGACCGTCACGGCCATGTCAGCCTCGCGCCGCGACAGATTGATGATGCGAGGTAACGCCAGGATCTGAATATCCAGATCGGGATTGGCATCGCTGATCCGCGCGCAGACCTGTGGCAAAAGATAGTTTGCCGCCCCATCAGGTGCGCCGATGCGGATTTGTCCCCTCAGCGATTGCGTAGGGGCGGAAACCATGCCCATTGCAGCCCGCATCGCCTCTTCGGCTTGCAAGCCATGCTCCATCAATCGTTGCCCGGCTTCGGTCAACAGATAGCCTTGCTGCGACTTGGTAAACAGAACCGCGTTCACCGCTGCCTCAAGTCGCGCGATCCTGCGTCCAACAGTGGCCGGGTCGATCTTGAGCACGCGCCCCGCCGCAGACAGGCTTTCTTCGCGCGCCACAGCCAGCAGGATGCGCATGTCGTCCCAATTGGGGGTCATGAAACCTCTTTTGCATTTTTGCAAAGCTCTTTTGGGATATTGCTTCTGTTCAGGACATTTCTGCAAGCCTATTCTGCGCGCAAATGCATCCGGAGGAGATTGCGATGAATGATCTGACTCATTTTCTGAACGGTGAAATGGCGGTGGGCACTTCCGGCCGTTTCGACGATGTTTTCAACCCGGCAACCGGTGAGGTCCAATATCGCTGCCCGATGGCCAGCGCTTCCGAGACCACAGCAGCCATCGAGGCCGCTGCTGCGGCCCAGCCAGCATGGGGCGCGACCAACCCCCAGAAACGCGCGCGCGTCATGATGCAAATGGTTGCGCTGATGAACCGCGACATGGACAAGCTGGCCGAAGTTCTGAGCCGCGAACATGGCAAGACCATCCCAGACGCCAAAGGCGACCTGCAACGCGGTCTGGAAGTGATCGAATACTGCATCGGCGCCCCTCAGATGCTGAAGGGCGAATATACCGACAGCGCGGGCCCCGGCATCGACATGTATTCCATGCGTCAGCCCTTGGGCGTTGTTGGTTCGATCATGCCCTTCAACTTCCCGGCGATGATGCCGCTCTGGCATGTGGGCCCGGCCCTGGCCTGCGGCAACGCGGTGGTTCTCAAACCCTCCGAGCGTGACCCGTCCGTGCCTTTGATGCTGGCCGAACTTTTTGTCGAAGCCGGCTTGCCCGCAGGTGTGTTCCAGGTTGTGAACGGCGACAAAGAGGCCGTCGATACGATCCTGGACAGCGAGATCATCCAAGGTGTCAGCTTTGTGGGCTCGACCCCCATCGCGCAGTATATCTACAGCCGTGCCACCGCGAATGGGAAACGAGCCCAGTGCTTTGGCGGTGCCAAGAACCACATGATCGTGATGCCGGACGCCGACATGGATCAGGCGGCGGATGCTCTGGTTGGCGCTGGTTTCGGCGCGGCGGGCGAACGCTGCATGGCGGTTTCCGTGGCCGTTCCGGTGGGCGAATCCACAGCCGACGCGTTGATCGAAAAACTGGTGCCGCGCATCGAAAAGCTGAAGGTCGGCCCCTATACCGCAGGCGATGACGTGGATATGGGCCCGGTCGTGACCGGAGCCGCCAAGGAACGCATTCTGGGCCTGATCAACTCGGGCGTGGAACAGGGTGCGAAGCTTGTGGTCGATAACCGTGACTTTAGCCTGCAAGGCTATGAGGACGGGTTCTTTGTTGGCCCCCACCTGTTTGACCATGTCACGCCCGATATGGACATCTACAAGCAAGAGATCTTTGGCCCGGTCCTGTCGACCGTGCGCGCCGGTTCCTACGAAGAGGCCATTGGTCTTGCGATGGATCACGAATATGGCAACGGCACCGCGATCTTTACCCGTGACGGTGATACAGCGCGTGATTTCGCCAGCCGGATCAATATCGGCATGGTCGGCATCAACGTTCCGATCCCGGTGCCGCTGGCCTATCACACCTTTGGGGGCTGGAAGAAATCCATGTTTGGCGACCTGAACCAACACGGGCCGGACAGCTTCAAGTTCTACACACGCACCAAAACCGTAACGGCCCGTTGGCCGTCCGGCATCAAAGAAGGTGGCGAGTTCAACTTCAAAGCGATGGACTGAAGTCGCAACAAATAACGTATCTGAAAAGCGGCCCCAGAGACGGGCCGTTTTTTTTCGAACACCGGGCTATTCACAACAAATTCAGAGCGTCAGCACTGGAAATTTGCGACCAGCAGCAATATTTTCTGCGGGAACAATGTTCTGAGCAGAATTTTCCCGGAGGCAAATGTGTCCCATTCCCGAATGACCCGCCGCTCGGCCCTGTTGGGGGCCGCTTCGTTGCTGGCCACCCCTGCCCTTGTGCGCGCCCAAAGTGTTGATGCTTTCCCGCAAGACGAAGAGGCAATCAGCACCCAATTGCCGGTGCGTCGAAATGTTTCCTCGTTCTCGCAACAGAACTGGCAGGATCACTTTGACGAGTTGGGCGTCGGTGCCTTGCTGGCTGATATCACCAGTCGCGCTGTGCACTATTGGGGGCCTGACGGGAGCTACAAGCTCTATCCAAGCTCAGTTCCGATGAGCGAAGAACTGACCAAGCGCGGGTACACCAAAGTTGTGCGCAAGGCAGAAAACCCAAGCTGGACGCCGACCTCATCCATGCGCGAGCGCGACCCGACATTGCCAATTCGGATGGAAGGTGGCGAACCCGGGAACCCCCTGGGAACCCGCGCCATGTACCTGTCCTGGCCAGCCTACCTTGTGCACGGCACCCATGACACGCGCAAGATCGGGCGTCAGAGCTCGTCTGGCTGTATCGGGCTGTATAACCAGCATGTGGAAGAGCTCTACCCGCTGGTTCAGGTCGGCACACAAGTGCGCCTTCTGTAAAACGAGGTTGCATCAAATACAAAAGCCCCGGCCGATCGGACCGGGGCTTTGTTTTTTCGAGGCTACAGGATTATTCGGGCAGAATAACCGTGTCGACCACGTGGATTACACCGTTGCTGGCTTCGATATCAGCTTGAACAACTTTTGCGTCATTCACTTTAACACCGTTGCGGGCGTTGACACTCAGGCGATCACCTTGAACGGTCAAAACCTTGGCGCGCTTGCCTGCGATGTCAGCGGACATCACTTTGGCCGGAACGACGTGATATGTCAGGATCGACACCAGTTGATCCTTGTTTTCAGGCAGCAGCAGCGATTCAACCGTACCTTCGGGCAGTGCGGCGAAAGCCTCGTCGGTCGGTGCAAATACTGTGAACGGGCCATCGCCCTTCAGCGTGTCAACCAGACCAGCGGCCTGAACGGCAGCAACCAGTGTGTTGAACGAACCCGCAGACACGGCTGTGTCAACGATATCGGCGGCCTGCGCCTTCAGGGGCATTGCAAATGCAAGTGCTGCGGCGGCTGCGGCGCCCATAAACGTACGGCGGAACATGGCTGTCTTCTCCTCTCCAGCTTGTTATGGAAAGGGGTACGCGCCTGTTTCACTACCGGATCACAAAATAATTAAGAGTTTTTGATTTGCACCCAGATACTTTGCGCCCGCCCTTCGGTCAGAAACGGCAATGCGGCCACCGCATCCGGTCGCTCTTGTTGCAGATAGTATCCTGGCCAAAGCATTGAAAACGCACCAGATTGCAGCAAAGCGTGCAGCATGTACTGCTCGCCCCAACCGGGGCAATCGTAGAAAAAGCGCTTTGGATATTCATAGGGCAGAAAAACATCATGAACGTGGATTACCACGCCCGGCTTTAACGCCGGAATGATGCGGCAGAACAGATGTGCCACGTCATTGCTCATGCGCACGACATGGCTGGAATCTATGAACAGAATGTCGCCCGCCTCCAACTGATTGAACAACGCGGGATCGACCTCTTCCAGTCGTTTTTGTTCGAATTGATCCACCACATGCGCGATATCGGCGCGTGGATACGGATCAATCGCGGTGATCTGAGTTTCAAGCCCAGCATCAAGGATCGCCTGCCGGGTCACACGGGTTGAATTCCCGCATCCCACTTCGATCACGCGCTTGGGCTGAAACCGTCGGATCATCAGATACAGTGCATCGGCATCCGGGCTGTCATAATAGCCATTGGAGGTCCGATACCCCGTCTGGTTGCGCGCAGGATCCTTGAGCGCATCAAGAGATTCCGCGTGAAGCGCATACTCTTCGACCAGCAAAGAGATGTCGAAGTCCTCCATTCCCGGAGACAGTGCATAGGCCGGGCGCGTCAGGCCTCCGGCGGCCTCAAACGCCTCCAACCGCGCGCGCTCGTCCTGCTCGGTCACCTTGTCGACCAGCTTGACGCCTAGCTCGTCCAGAGCGGCATTGATCTGTGGAAATTTTCTCGGTTTCACCGGCGGCCTCGTTCCTGATTGCGCCCGATCCTTACCTTCGCTGGCCGGGCCTGCGCAAGCCACAGTGGATCAAACCCTTGGCAAAAAGCGAGATTCCGTATTCACTGACAGAACTTGAACGATGAGAGGTGCGATGCAGCAAGACTTTACGCTTGGGATCGAAGAAGAATACCTGTTGGTTGACCGCGACAGCCTGCAGCTTGCCGAAGCGCCCGAAGCCTTGATGGCGGCCTGTCAGGCCGATTTCGAAGGACAGGTTAGCCCCGAATTCCTGCAATGCCAGATCGAAGTAGGCACCCGCCCCCATTCGACGATCCGATCTGCGCGTGAAGATCTGAAACGGTTGCGGTCCTGCGTGTCGCAACGCGCAGCAGAGTATAATCTGGCGCCGATCGCAGTGTCCTGCCACCCGTTTGCGAACTGGAAAGACCAGCATCACACGCGCAAGGAGCGCTATGATGAGCTGCAACACGCCCTGGGTGGCGTTGCACGGCGCATGTTGATCTGTGGGATGCACGTCCATGTAGGTGTCGCAGACCCTGCCCTGCGCGCTGATCTGATGCCCCAGCTTTCATACTTTCTGCCGCATCTTCTGGCCCTGTCCACATCCTCGCCCTATTGGGGTGGTGAAGACACGGGGTTGTCGTCGTACCGTTTGACCGTGTTTGACAACCTGCCGCGCACTGGATTGCCACCGATCTTTGGCAGTTGGGCCGAATATGAGCGCACCACTGGTATTCTGGTCGAGCTTGGTGTGATCGAAGACACCAGCAAGATCTGGTGGGATCTGCGCCCGTCGCACCGTTTTCCAACCCTTGAAACGCGGATCATGGATGTACAGCCCCGGTTAGAGCACACACTGTCCCTGGCCGCACTTGTGCAGGCCCTGACCCGCATGTTGTGCCGACTGAAAGAGAGAAACCTGCGCTGGCGCTACTATGATCGCTTCTTGATCGGTGAGAACCGCTGGCGCGCGCAGCGCTACGGCGTGGGCGAAGGCTTGATCGATTTTGGAGACCGATCCATCAAACCCATGGCAGAGTTGATGGGGGAACTCATGGGCATGTTGGCCGAAGACGCCGAGGCGCTCGGTACGATGACCGAACTTGCCCGGTTGCGTCAGATTGCAGAGAACGGAACCTCAGCCACACGACAACGCCGTGTTCACGCCGAGGCAGTGGCCCGCGACGAAGACCCCGGGCAAGCCGTGGTGCGCCACTTGATCGAAGAGTTCCACGCGGACCTTTAAAGCGCGCGCAGCATGTTCTTGATCATCCGGCTTACCGGTTCATAGAAATCCGGGTCTTTCCAATATCCGTTATGCGACAACGGGTTCCACGAGGTGAAGATATTGCCCGAATTGATCGGTACATCGCGCAGTTGCTTGGACGCGACCAAAGCATCGTAACGATCCGCGCAGTCGCGTAGCGGGAATCCTAGAACATCGTGCTTATCATAGAAGTTGTACCACCAGGTCTTGAACCTCATGGCTGGTGGCACCGCCGACCGAGGCGGTTCAATCGGGAAAATCTGTGACTCGGGATAGGCAAAAAGGAAAATCGGGATGTTGCAGCCAAAGGTCATGATGCCGGCCACTGTCTGCATGTTGCGGACCGGCGAATTGAACAGGGTCTGGCCGGTTTTTCTCAGATGATTTTGATGGTCGTAAATATAGTTCGACATGATGTGGCCACCCAAGGAATGCGCAAGCAGCAAGACAGGGGCGTTATTGCCGACCGCGCGGCGAACGTCTTCCATCACGCGATCAATCTCGGCGTGGATATTCTCATAGATCGCGTCATTTCCATCCGAGGTTTTCCGATAAGACGCCGCATCTGAAAGGTTGTGAACCACAAAACTGCGCACGTCGTCATATCCGGTGCGCCGTTTTATCTTGGCCAGGTACTCATCCTGTCGCTTTTGCAATACATGCGCCCAAACGATCTCGTGCCACGCGACGTCGTCAAAATTCGAGCCCAACTCACGCGACACGCGTTTGTGCAAATCGCGGGAAAAGGTAATGGCTGTAGAGGGTTGCTTTTGGCCGCTGAACTGGCTGCCCATACCGTGAATGACGACTACGGCGATCTTGGAACCGGACATCAAGATACTCCTTCAAAAATCGATCTCTAAATGCCTGCAGCCTACACCAAACCCGGTGATCCAACAAATGCGCCCAGACCGTTTGCCGGGGCTGAAAAATTTCTGTAAGGATTAGGAAATAAACAACCGTTCAATTCTAAAGACACGGGAAGGCCTGCCATGGATTTCGCATTGACCGAGGAACAGACAGCCATTTTCGACATGGCTTATGCTTTTGGGCAGGATCATATCGCGCCCTATGCGCGCCAATGGGAAGCTGATGGGACCATCCCAAAGGACCTGTGGCCGAAGGTCGGAGAGCTTGGGTTCGGCAGTCTATATGTTTCGGAGGAAAGTGGCGGCTCAGGGCTCAGCCGTCTGGACGCCACACTGGTGTTCGAGGCCCTGTCGATGGCCTGCCCGTCGGTTGCCGCGTTTTTGTCGATTCACAATATGTGCGCCAAGATGTTGGACAGCTTTGCCAGTGATACGCTGAAATCCCGCGTCATGCCCGATATTCTCAGCTTGAACACGGTGCTCAGCTACTGCCTGACCGAGCCCGGATCAGGCTCGGATGCGGCTGCGCTGAAAACCCGGGCGGAACGCAACAACGAAGGCTATGTGCTGAACGGCACCAAGGCGTTCATCTCAGGCGGTGGCTACTCCGACGCCTATGTCTGCATGGTGCGCACTGGTCAGGACGGCCCCAAAGGGATTTCGACCGTTTATGTCGAAGACGGTGCCCCCGGCCTGAGTTTCGGTGCTCTGGAACAGAAGATGGGTTGGAAAAGCCAACCCACGGCGCAAGTCCAGTTTGATGATTGCAAAATACCCGCCGACAACCTTGTGGGCACCGAAGGCGACGGGTTCAAATACGCCATGTTGGGGCTGGATGGCGGGCGGTTGAATATCTCGGCCTGTTCTCTGGGTGCGGCGCAAGCCGGCTTGGACATGACAATGCAATATATGTCCGAGCGCAAGGCTTTTGGCCAGTCCATCGATCAATTCCAGGCGCTTCAGTTTCGTCTGGCCGATATGGAGATTGAATTGCAGGCCGCCCGTGTCTTTTTGCGTCAAGCCGCGTGGAAGCTGGATCAGGGCGCGCCAGATGCAACTAAATTCTGCGCCATGGCCAAGAAATTCGTGACCGAGACCGGGTCAAAAGTGGTGGATCAATGCCTGCAACTGCATGGTGGCTATGGCTATCTGGCCGATTACGGCATCGAAAAGCTTGTGCGCGATCTGCGGGTGCATCAGATACTGGAAGGCACCAATGAAATCATGCGCTTGATCGTCTCACGCCAGATGCTGTCCGCTCGCTGAGGTTCCTATGTCCGATATTGATATTCGCACCACCGGCCGCGCCGGGCGCATTACTCTGACACGGCCGCAGGCGTTGAATGCGCTCAGCTATGAAATGTGCATGGCCATCGATACCGCCTTACGGAACTGGCGCGAAGACGATGAGGTCGATCTGATCATTCTGGATGCCGAAGGCGACAAGGCGTTCTGCTCGGGCGGTGATATTGCCGAGCTTTATGCTGCAGCAACCCAAGGCAATCACTCCTATGGTCAGACCTTTTGGCGCGACGAATACCGCCTGAACGCGATGATCTTTGAATACCCCAAGCCGGTGATCAGCTTTCTGCAAGGCTTCACCATGGGCGGCGGGGTTGGCATAGGCTGCCACGGCAGTCACCGCGTGGTCTGTGAAACGTCACAAATCGCCATGCCGGAATGTTCGATCGGGTTGATCCCTGATGTCGGTGGATCTCTGATGCTGGCTTTGGCACCGGGGCGGCTTGGCGAATATCTGGGCACCACCGGGCATCGCATGGGGCCAGCGGATGCGATTTATGCCGGGTTTGCTGATCACTATATTCCACGGGATATCTGGCCCGAGGTGATCGAACTGCTCGAAGCCTCGGGCAGTGCCGAGCCGATCGCGCAACATGCTCAGCCCCTGCCCGACAGCACATTGAAAGACATGCAACGGGATATCGACCATTACTTCGACGGTGAGACGCTGACAGATATCCGCAATATGCTGCAGAACAACCCGTCCGACTTTTCGGAAAAAGCCTTAAAAGCCCTTGGGCGCAATTCACCTCTGTCGATGGCCGCGACGGTTGAGATGCTGCATCGGCTCCGCTCCAGCACTCTGACCATGCGCAAAGCGCTTGAGATGGAATACCGTTTCACCTTCCGCGCCACCCAGCACAGCGACTTTCTGGAAGGCATCCGGGCCCAGATCATCGACAAGGATCGCACCCCAAAATGGCAACATGCGGAAGGTGTGGTGCCCCCCGTTGCGGTGTCAAAGATGCTACAACCCCTGGGGCCGGACCGGCTGACATTTGAGGAGGATTAAGCCATGAAAATCGGGTTCATTGGATTGGGCAATATGGGCGCGCCGATGGCCGCCAATCTGGCCGCTGCGGGGCACGCGGTGACCGGCTTTGACATGGCCGATGTCAGCGTCGAAGGGGTTGCGATGGCAGGCTCTGCCGCTGAGGCCGCCTCAGGCGCGGATGTTGTGATCACCATGCTGCCCAATGGCCAGATCCTGCGCGCTGTGGCCGATCAGATCATTCCAGCGATGTCCAGCGGGGCCGCGCTTGTCGATTGCTCAACGGTGGATGTGGACAGCGCCCGCGCGGTGGCGGATCAGGCAACTCAGGCCGGTCTGTTGGCCGTTGATGCGCCAGTGTCTGGTGGTATCGGCGGGGCTGCGGCGGGCACGCTCACCTTTATGGCGGGCGGTTCGGAGGCCGCTTTTGCCAGGGCCGCGCCCCTGTTCGAGATCATGGGCCAGAAGGCGGTGCATTGCGGTGAAGCAGGCGCTGGTCAGGCGGCCAAGATCTGTAACAACATGATCCTGGGCGTCACCATGATCGCCACTTGCGAGGCCTTTGCGCTGGCCGACAAGCTGGGGCTGGACCGGCAAAAGATGTTTGACGTGGTCAGCACATCATCGGGCTATAGCTGGACAATGAACGCCTATTGCCCGGCCCCCGGTGTTGGCCCGCAAAGCCCGGCCGATAACGGCTATCAGCCGGGCTTCGCGGCAGAGCTCATGCTCAAGGATTTACGTCTGAGCCAACAGGCTGCAGACAGCGCCGATGCCGATACCCCCATGGGTCAGGCCGCCATGGCGCTTTACGAACAGTTTGTCGAACACGAAAACGGGCTGGGCCAGGATTTCAGCGCCATGTTGCCGCGATTTGAACAGCGTGGTCGCACGTGACGATCTGGCGGCAACTTGCCTGCCGCCTTTGACATTGGCCGGGGAAAACTCCATCTACTGACGTGGGCTGTGGCGTTTTGGCCAAAAGAAAAGGATGGCGAAATGATCAAAGCACTAACAAAAACGGCGATGGTCGTGGCTGTGTCGCTGACGCCAGTCACTGCATTTGCCAAGGGTAAGCCAGGGCATTGCCCTCCGGGGCTTGCCAAAAAAGCCGTGCCCTGCGTCCCGCCTGGCCAAGCCAAAAAGCTCTACCGCAATGGAGAGTACATCAATGGCGATTATCGGTGGGTGAAAGATCCCTATCGCTATGGGCTCAACCGCAATGACTATTACATCCGCGCGGGTGACTACGTTTATCGCGTCGATCCAGACACACGAAAGGTGCTGAACCTGATCGGCGCGGTGGTCGATATTCTGAACTGACACTCAGCCAAAGGGAACACAGCGGAGGTGTCGCCTGGTCAACGGTTAGACGCCAATTTCGCAACCTTGAGTGTAATTTCAAATTTTTGACGCAATTCTAAGCGACTACAATCCTCATTCATTTGAGGATTGTACATGAGCAACGAGACACCTCTTTTTCAGTTTCAAGGACCGTGGAATGTTCCGGTCCAAGTCAACCAAAGTCTGATTTTCCTGATTCTGATCATCGTTGGGTTCAACTTCGACCCCGACAGCCTGCCCTATGCGCTTGGATTTGCGGCAATACTGATCGTATCGATCCTGCTGCACGAGTTGGGGCATGCCTGGGGCTGTCTGATTCAGGGCGTGCCGGTCAAGCGCGTCGTTCTCTATGGCGGCGGCGGGTTTTGCGAGCATCGCCGGTCGACAACATCCTATGAAGACGAGTTGATCGTGGCCATGGGCCCCATCGTGAATCTGACATTGTGGGCCGTCTGTTCGTTGCTGGAACCGCACGTCAAATCGCCCGATCTGGGCTGGGTTCTGGCTGTAACAGCCGACCTGAACCTTTTTCTGGCGCTGTTCAACATGTTGCCGCTGATGCCGTTGGATGGCGGCAGGCTGTTTCACGCCGCCCTCAATCGCTTTTTCCAGCCGCAAACGGCAACGCGCATCGCGGGTTTTGTGGGGATCATCGGGTTCCTGCTGTGGATCCCGATGATGATTTTCGCCTATGTGGCGTTTGGCTTCATCTTTATCTTCTTCCCACCGCTGATGCGCCACTGGCACATGTTCCGCTACGCGCGGTACTGAGGCCGGATATCACTCCGCCGCGACCCGAGCGCCACCCAGCATAGGTTTCAAATAGCGTCCCGTATGGCTGCGTTCGACCTCAGCCACCTGCTCAGGTGTGCCTGTCGCAACAACCTCACCGCCGCCGTCGCCGCCCTCCGGGCCAATATCGATGATGTGGTCAGCTGTTTTCACTACATCCAGGTTGTGTTCGATCACCACGACCGTATTGCCCTGATCAACCAATTCATGCAGCACTTCCAACAGCTTGCGCACGTCTTCGAAATGCAGGCCGGTCGTGGGTTCATCCAGAATGTAAAGCGTGCGTCCGGTTGAGCGTTTCGACAACTCTTTCGAAAGTTTCACCCGCTGCGCTTCACCCCCCGACAAGGTCGTCGCCTGCTGGCCGACCTTGATATAGCCAAGCCCAACACGCGCCAGCGCGTCCATCTTGTCGCGGATTGACGGAACCGCCTTAAAGAAGTCCTGCGCGTCTTCCACAGTCATATCCAGCACGTCGGCGATGGACTTGCCCTTGAACTTGATCTCAAGCGTCTCGCGATTGTACCGCGCGCCTTTGCAGGTTTCGCAGGTCACATAGACATCGGGCAGAAAGTGCATCTCGATCTTGATGACGCCATCACCCTGACAGGCCTCACACCGGCCCCCTTTGACGTTAAAGCTGAACCGACCGGGCTTGTAGCCCCGAGCCTTGGCCTCAGGCAAACCGGCAAACCAGTCCCGGATCGGGGTGAAGGCCCCGGTGTAAGTTGCTGGATTCGAACGCGGAGTCCGCCCGATAGGTCGCTGGTCGATATCAATGACCTTGTCCAGATGCTCCAACCCTTTGATCGTTTCACAAGGCGCTGGCGTCTGCCGCGCGCCGTTCAGGCGCATCGAGGCCGTTTTGAACAAAGTCTCAATCGTCAGGGTTGACTTGCCGCCCCCTGATACCCCGGTCACGCAAACAAACTTGCCCAGTGGGAACTCAACGGTCACCTCTTTGAGATTATTGCCCGTTGCCTTCACCACCTTCAGTTTCTTCTTGTTTCCCTTTCGACGGTCCGTTGGAACCGGGATTTCGCGCGTTCCGGCCAGATACTGACCGGTGATCGAAGCCGCGTCTGCCGTGATGTCAGAAGGCGTCCCGTGGCTGACCACCTGCCCTCCATGAACACCGGCACCGGGCCCGATATCAAAAACGTAATCGGCCTCGCGTATGGCTTCTTCATCGTGCTCGACCACGATCACCGTATTGCCCTGATCCCGCAGGTTCTTGAGCGTGCCCAGCAAGCGATCGTTGTCGCGTTGATGAAGGCCTATGGACGGTTCATCCAGCACGTATAGAACACCTGTCAGCCCCGAGCCGATCTGGCTGGCCAGACGGATACGCTGGCTTTCTCCACCCGACAGAGTTCCGCTTGAACGTGACAGTGTAAGGTATTCCAAACCAACGTTATTCAGGAACCCCAGACGCTCGCGGATCTCTTTCAATATCGCCCGCGCGATCTCGTTTTTCTGCGCGCTCAGATGGTTGGGTGCATCTTCGACCCAGGCCAACGCCTCACGGATCGACATCTGCACCACCTGACCGATATGCAATCCTGCAATCTTCACGGCCAAGGCTTCGGCCCGCAGGCGGTATCCTTCACAGGTGCCGCATGGGCGGTTGTTTTGATAGCGCTCGAACTCTTCCCGGATCCAGGCGCTGTCGGTTTCGCGATAACGCCGCTCCATATTTGGGATGACCCCTTCGAAACTGCGGGTTACCTGATAGACCCGCCCGCCTTCGTCATAACGGAACTGGATTTCCTCATCGCCCGAGCCGCGCAGGAACACCTGCTTGACCTTTTCGGGCAGATCCTTCCACGGTGTGCTCTTGTCAAATTGATAGTGACGCGCAATCGCCTCGATGGTTTGCAGGAAATACGGGGATTTCCCCTTCCGCCAGGGCGCCAGCGCGCCGTCATAGAGTTTCAGCGTCTGATCCGGCACCACAAGCCGTTCGTCAAAAAACAGCTCAACCCCCAGCCCATCACAATCCGGGCAGGCCCCAAACGGCGCGTTGAAGGAAAACAGCCGGGGTTCGATTTCGGGGATGGTAAAGCCGCTGACCGGACAAGCGAAGTTTTCGCTGAAAGTGATCCGCTCGGGCTCCCCCTCTTTTGGAGCCGTTTCAAGAATGGCGATGCCATCAGCCAGATCCAGAGCAGTGCGCAAACTGTCGGCCAAGCGCGTCTCCATCCCCTCACGCACCACCAGACGGTCGACAACCACATCGATATCGTGGCGGAACTTCTTGTCCAGCGTTGGCGGCGTGTCGAGCTCATGGAATTCGCCATCCACCTTGACCCGCTGAAACCCCTGTTTGCGCAGTTCCAGAAACTCTTTCTTATACTCACCCTTCCGGTCCCGGACGATCGGGGCCAGCAAATACCCACGCGTGCCCTCCTCCATGGTCATGATCCGGTCGACCATGTCCTGCACCTGTTGTGCCTCAATCGGCTTGCCGGTGGCGGGGCTATAGGGTGTGCCCGCGCGAGCAAAAAGCAGCCGCAAGTAGTCGTAGATTTCTGTGACCGTTCCGACCGTCGAACGCGGGTTTTTTGACGTGGTCTTTTGCTCAATCGAGATTGCCGGAGACAGCCCACTGATGTGATCCACATCGGGCTTTTCCATCATATCCAGAAACTGCCGCGCATAGGCAGAAAGGCTTTCGACATAGCGCCGTTGGCCTTCCGCATAGATCGTGTCAAAAGCCAAAGAGGATTTGCCCGAACCCGACAGACCCGTGATCACGACCAGCTGATCCCGTGGAATATCGACATCAATGCCTTTAAGATTATGCTCGCGCGCGCCGCGCACCTCAATATTCTTCAGCTCAGCCATCTCGGGCCCCCAACAATCAAGTGGTTAAGAGATAGTTGAGCCACGCTGAGTCTCCAACAGAAAAGTTAGAACAATAAGCGAACATGCCAGTTTTCGCCAAGGCAGCGCTCACCAAGATCATAGCAGATGCGTTTTGCAGCGAATTGATATCTGAAAGTGCGGACCCAAGAGAAAAATGGCGCGGTTGACGGGGCTCGAACCCGCGACCCCCGGCGTGACAGGCCGGTACTCTAACCAACTGAGCTACAACCGCGCATTTTGGGTCTCTGTGCGATCCGTTTGCCTGGATCAAAGGCTGACAGTGATGGCGCGGTTGACGGGGCTCGAACCCGCGACCCCCGGCGTGACAGGCCGGTACTCTAACCAACTGAGCTACAACCGCCCACTGCCCGTTCCTGATGGAACGTTGGGGTGTATTATGGCTATGGTCGAGCAGCGTCAAGCGGCGTTTTGAAGTTTTTTGAGATTGGCCGAACTTTCACCAGGCTTCCTCAGATTCATGCGACCAGTCACAGCGTGCCAGGCAATGACGGAGATCTGGCGCCTTCGGCATGACGATAAACAATGACCTCCAGAACACCCTATAGTTGCAGGCTGCTCAAAAAGTTAAAAAACAACAATTCCAGAAATACAGCGATCACAACTGGCATTCAAAAATATCTAACATATTAAAAAGGTTTACCTATTCGGATGCCGCGACTGAAAAAGTGATACTTCTGCGCAACGCAGCACCGGACAGACGATCTGAATAGCTTGCAGTCAATCTTAAGGTGACTACCCTGAGATTTATAACTGTAACGCATAGTTTACGCACTATTGGTGCAAGGAAAACGAACATCGGATCAAGACGGCTTTTTCGGATCCGTATGAAATTAGACAGAGAGAACTGACGGAAATGGCAATCGCGACCTCTTCCCCGGGGAACAATCCCACTGGCAACGTTTACGTGGACAGTCTGATTTGGGGCACGTCCTGGAACACCACTTCGAGCAACGGTGTGATCACCTATTCGTTCGACAACGGAACATTTGGTCAACAGGCGTTCAGCGGCTATATGAAAACCGCAATACGCAAAGCTTTCGACCTGATTGAAACCATTATTCCGATACAGTTTAATGAAAAGGGATTCCTGGCTGGAAACGGGACGATCAATCAAGTTGACCTGTCATACTCGCTCTTCTCAAGCAATGCCCTTGGGGGAAATGGTATTGTTGGCTTTCACCAGGTACCTGGTGACACTCCGCTGTTCGGTAATTTTGGCTCCAGTGCGATGACAGGCGTTTTTGCCTACGACTCACCTTATTTGAGCAAATCTGCGGTGCAGAAAGGTGGTGAAGGTTTCGCCATCATCACGCACGAAATTTTACACGGTCTCGGTCTTGCCCACCCACATGACAACGGCGGCGGTTCTTCTGTTTTCCCAGGTGTGACACGGCCCTTTAACGACTTCGGCACCGATGGTCAGAATCAGGCCATCTTTACCATCATGTCCTACAATCCGGGCTATGCCTCAAAGCTGCCGCTAAAATCTCTGAACTACGGAAGCGTTGTTGGCCCGATGGCATTGGATATTGCTGCCTTGCAGGAAATCTATGGCGTCGCGCAGCACAAACGCGGGGACAACGTGTATCAGTTACCGGATGCAAACGCGCCCGGAACCTATTGGCAGGCAATATGGGACACAGGCGGCAATGACACGATTTCAGCCGCCGGCCTAACCAAGAGAGTCAAAATCAACCTGAATGACGCCGATCTTGTTGGCAACGATGCGGGTGGTGTTCCCAGCTATGCGAAGGGTATTCGCGGTGGCTTTACGATCGCCAACGGGGTCGTCATCGAAAACGCCATTGGTGGCAAGGGCAACGATCTTATCGTCGGCAACGAAGTGAACAATAAACTCAAAGGGCGCGATGGGAACGACACGATCCGCGGCCAAAGCGGCAACGACATATTGAAAGGTGGTAGCGGCAAAGACCAACTGACCGGCGGATCCGGGAACGATCGCGTCATCGGTGGAGGCGATGTTGACAACATTATTTTCACCAACGGAGACGGAAACGACATTATCCACGGCGGCTCTGGCAAAGACTGGATCAGGATCTCGGGGAACGCTGCAGCGTCAATCGACCTGACAAAGAAATCCGCTCAGGACACTGGTTATGGAACCGACACCATTCTGAAAATCGAAAATGTCCAGGGGTCCACAAATAGTGACCAGATCACCGGAAACGGCGCTGAGAACAAGTTGAAGGGTCGATCTGGCGATGACACTTTGAGCGGCCAGGGAAATCGGGACAAATTGGTAGGTGGCTCGGGTAACGACACGCTGATCGGCGGCAAAGGCAAAGACTTGATGATCGGCGGCAGTGGCGCGGACGAATTTGTCTATCGATCAACCAGCGAGAGCAAAGCCAGTGTGTCAAAGGCCGATGTGATCAGAGACTTCCAGGTCGGCGTCGACAAGATTGATCTAAGTGCCATTGACGCAAGCACCATATTGGCGGGCGACGATGAGTTTATTTTCAAAGGGAAAAAGCCTGCTGGAACATCTGACCAAGGTGAAGTCTACTATAAGAAAGTGAACCAGCCTGGGACGGCAAACGATCACACTCTTGTTTACGTCGACACTGATAACGACAAAGACCCAGAGATGATCATTTACCTGGAAGGTCTTCACAACCTGACGGCAGACGACTTCATCTTGTAATACGATTGGTGAAACCAAGCGCACGGGGTTCGCGTGACCCCGTGTATATGCCTTACGGAAAACCAAAACGGGTTGGCAGTATCAACCAAATCGAGAATGCACTGATTCTTAGGACTGTTTTGAACCGAATGCTGGTCGGTGCGGAGAAGCTCTGTCTTCCCGTTTTTTCAGACTGCCAAAACCCGGCTGATGCGCTGTTTAGTCGAAATCCGGCTCGGATTTGCAAAAGACTGACACAAGACCGCTGAAAGTGAAATCCGAGACGTCGCTGCCGTCTTCCGCTCGGATCAAATAACCGAAATTGTAAAGGCCCGCGGAATCTAGAGTGTCTTTATCTTGCAAGCTGACACGACCAAACTCTTCATCTGAATTCGTGAATGGTGTTGGAGTTATCCAACTGTCGAGTTGCACGGGATAAGAAACCGACAATCCGCATGCATCAATGGCCAAGCCTTGATAGATCCCATTGTTCGAGTTCGTGTTGATCACAGCCCCGGGGGCTGGGGCGGACAAGGTGAACGGGCCGTTGATTTCTTCGTTGGCGACGGTGCTTTCTCCGGCCCAATGAACGAAGGCGCCCGAAATGCCCGATCCGCTGACTACAGTATTTGTCATTCTCATCAACAGAAACGCGACTCGAAGATGCGGTGCCGGAACGGTTGCGAAATCATCCGGGCCCCGAAATGGACCAAAACGACTGCTGGGCAGTGACAGAGGGGGCCTGAACTGATCCTGCGCTGCAAGCACGGAGTCCAACAAGCTGCAGTCTTGGTTTTCGAAAGTGATAAACTCTTGTGTTGAGCGAACAATGAACTTACCGGGCTCTTCTTTCTTTGCGTAGGAGTCCCGCGCTGTTTTCGCATGCGTCCGAGGGGCGTCCGCCATAATAATCTCCTGAAAAATAGATATACAATGGCCCCATCTTAGCAGATTTTGCGCCGCGCTGACAGCTCAGCAGGCCCGGATTGGTCTGGTGCGTGTCGCTACAAAAAAGGCGGGGTTTGATCCCCGCCCTCTCAGTAAGCTTGAAATCGGTTTTAGTGCGCGGTTGCTGACGGGCCTGAGCTTTCTGCAGCTTTGGCCGCCGCCGCTGCGGCTTCTTCAGCGGCTTCGTCCCATTCGATCGGTTCAGGCGTGCGGGTCAAGGCTTGCTCCAAAACTTCGGAAACATGTTTGACCGCAATGATTTCCAGCCCTTCCTTCACGTTGTCCGGGATATCCGCCAGATCCTTTTCATTCTCTTCCGGGATCAGCACGGTCTTGATGCCACCGCGCAGTGCGGCCAGCAGTTTTTCCTTCAAACCACCAATTGGCATCGCGTTCCCGCGCAATGATACCTCTCCGGTCATGGCGATGTCTTTGCGCACCGGAATACCGGTCAGAACCGACACAATCGAGGTTACCATCGCCAGACCGGCCGACGGGCCATCTTTGGGCGTCGCGCCATCGGGCACGTGCACGTGGATGTCGATCTTGTCGAACTGCGGCGGCTTAACACCAATCTCGGGCGCAATCGACCGCACGTAAGACGAAGCGGCATCGATGGATTCCTTCATCACATCGCCCAGCTTACCGGTGGTCTTCATCCGCCCCTTACCGGGCAGTTTCAGCGCCTCGATATGCAGCAGGTCACCGCCAACGGATGTCCAGGCCAGCCCGGTGACCACACCAATCTGATCGTCCTGTTCGGCCAAACCATAGCGGAATTTCGGCACGCCCAGGAACTCATCCAGATTGTCGGGCGTCACGGTGACCGATTCCGCCTCTTTCTTGATGATCTTGGTCAGCGATTTACGTGCCACTTTGGCGATCTCACGCTCGAGGTTCCGCACACCAGCCTCGCGGGTATAGGTACGGATGATGGATTGCAGCGCTTCATCGGTCAGTTCGAACTCTTTGGCCTTAAGGCCGTGGTTCTTGACCTGCTTGCCGATCAGGTGCTGCTTGGCGATCTCGCTCTTTTCTTCCTCGGTGTAACCGGCCAATGGGATGATCTCCATCCTATCAAGCAGCGGCCCGGGCATGTTATAGCTGTTCGACGTGGTCAGGAACATCACGTTCGAAAGGTCATATTCGACCTCGAGGTAGTGATCCATGAACGTGTTGTTCTGTTCCGGGTCCAACACCTCAAGCATGGCCGAGGCCGGGTCGCCCCGGAAATCCTGACCCATCTTGTCAATCTCATCGAGCAAGATCAGCGGGTTCGTGGTTTTCGCTTTTTTCAGCGCCTGGATGATCTTACCTGGCATCGAGCCGATATAGGTCCGGCGGTGACCCCGGATCTCGGATTCATCACGCACGCCGCCCAGCGAGATGCGAATAAATTCGCGCCCCGTGGCCTTGGCAACGGATTTACCAAGCGAGGTTTTCCCCACGCCCGGAGGGCCGACAAGGCACAGGATCGGACCTTTCAGCTTTTTCGAACGCTGCTGGACCGCAAGATATTCAACGATCCGTTCTTTGACCTTCTCAAGCCCATAGTGATCGGCGTCCAGAATTTCCTGAGCGCGGCCCAGATCCTTTTTGACACGGGATTTCGTGCCCCACGGCAGTGACAGGATCCAATCCAGATAGTTGCGCACCACAGTGGCCTCAGCCGACATGGGCGACATATTCTTGAGCTTTTTCAGCTCACCTTCGGCCTTCTCAAGCGCTTCTTTCGACAGCTTGGTCTCGGCGATCTTCTGCTCAAGCTCGGCAACCTCGTTGCTGCCATCCTCGCCATCGCCCAGTTCTTTCTGAATGGCCTTCATCTGCTCATTCAGATAATACTCACGCTGCGTCTTCTCCATCTGGGATTTGACGCGCGTTTTGATCTTTTTCTCGACCTGCAGCACCGACATCTCGCCCTGCATCAGGCCATAGACCTTTTCCAGTCGTTCGCTGACACTGAGGGTTTCCAGCAGTTCTTGCTTTTGCTCAACCTCGATTCCCAAATGGCCCGAGACCAAATCGGCCAGCTTGGCGGGCTCGGTGGTCTCACCCACTGCAGCCAACGCTTCTTCGGGGATGTTCTTGCGCACTTTGGCATAGCGCTCGAACTCATCCGCAACGGTGCGCAGCAGCGCCTCGGTTGTGGTCACGTCGCCGGGGATCTCTGTCAGATATTCGGCCCGGGCCTCAAAAAAATCTTCGTTTTCAAGAAACTCAGTGATCTGAACCCGCGCCTGCCCTTCGACCAGCACCTTGACGGTGCCATCGGGCAGTTTCAGCAGTTGCAGCACATTGGCCAGAACGCCCGACCGGTAAATACCGTCGGTTTCCGGGTCATCAACACCGGGATCAATCTGGCTCGACAACAGAATTTGCTTGTCATCCTGCATCACCTCTTCCAGCGCGCGGACCGATTTGTCTCGGCCCACAAACAGCGGCACGATCATATGCGGGAAGACCACGATATCGCGCAGCGGCAGGACGGGGTATGAGGAATTCAGAGGCTCTTGCATGCTCTATCCTTATCATTGGCAAGACAGCACCGGTCCCATGTATGGCAACCTTCGGCTGTCTCCTGTCTTGGATGGTTAAAGGTGGGGCGGTTCGAACCGCTTTTCAACCTCGTCATCGTCTATCGTGAAACAGAATGGCCAAAGCCCCGGCGGACTGCAAGGCATCCCGCACAGATATCCACCGAATTTTCCAAGAATGCAGTGGTTAGAGAGGTTCGATGTCGCCTTGCGCCCGTTGGGCGTGGAATTGTGCCTGCCAAGCCTCAAACGTCCCTGCTGAGACCGCATCGCGCATGTCCTGCATAATCTCTTGGAAATAATGGAGATTGTGCCAGGTCAGCAACATACCGGCGATCATCTCGTTTGAGCGGAAGACATGGTGCAGATAGGCGCGAGAGTAACTTGTACAGGCCGGGCATGTGCAGTCTTCGTCCAAGGGACGCGGATCATCGGCGTGGCGGGCGTTTTTGATGTTCACCACACCGCGCCGGGTAAAGACCTGCCCTGTACGCCCCGAACGTGAGGGCAGCACGCAATCCATCATGTCGATCCCGCGCGCCACGGCGCCGACGATGTCATCGGGTTTGCCAACGCCCATCAGGTAACGCGGCTTGTCTTTTGGCAAGAAATCAGGCGCATAGTCCAGACAGTCAAACATGGCCGCCTGCCCTTCGCCCACAGCCAAACCGCCCACGGCGTATCCGTCAAAGCCGATCGAGGTCAGGGCCTCGGCGCTTTCTTCGCGCAGATCCTGTTCCAGACCGCCTTGCATGATCCCAAAGAGGGCATGGCCCGGTCGATCCCCAAACGCGTCACGAGACCGCTGCGCCCACCGCATTGACAGGCGCATCGACTCGGTCAGACGGTCCCGGTCGGCAGGCAGCGCCGGGCATTCGTCAAAACACATGACAATGTCAGAGCCCAGCAGACGCTGGATCTCCATCGAACGCTCGGGCGTCAACTCGTGTTTGGACCCATCGATATGGGATTTGAACGTAACACCTTTCTCGGTGAGCTTGCGCAGCCCGGCCAGAGACATCACCTGAAAACCGCCAGAATCCGTCAGGATCGGACGGTCCCAGTTCATGAATTTGTGCAGACCGCCCAGCCGGTCGATCCGTTCCGCGGTGGGGCGCAGCATCAGATGGTAGGTGTTGCCCAAAAGGATATCCGCACCGGTGGCGCGCACGCTTTCGGGCAGCATGGCTTTGACCGTAGCGGCGGTTCCCACCGGCATGAAGGCGGGTGTGCGCACCTCACCCCGGGGCGTCTGAATCACACCGGTGCGGGCTTTGCCATCAGTGGCTTTCAGCTCAAAAGAAAAACGGTTTGTCATGAAATGCCTCGGCGTCACGGAACCGGGCAGCGTTTGCCCGATCTGCCCCGGCATTGCAACCCGCTAGGGCAAAGACGCCACGTGCCGGGTGAACAGTTCCACCACCGCAGGGCCGTCCACGTCGCGGCACACTTGAACCGGCGGATTTGAGGCATCGGGCAGAGTTGCGCCGACACGATCCCCGTCGGTCACCACAGACAACCCGGTTTCGACCAAATCGAACATATGAGTGTGGCTGCAAGCAATAACCGCGGTTGAATCGTGCAAACCACAGCCATCGACGCCCACAACCTCTTTGTAGAACCGTAGGTAGAACTCTGAGATATCGCGGAGGAAGCCGCCCATATCCGGCGAGTGCTGCGCCAAAGCTTCGAAATCCGAGCTTTGGTAGAGGGTCTTCATGGTGGCATCCAGCCCGACCAAGACGGTCTTGGGTGGGTTTTGAAACACCGCCTGCGCGGCCCGCGGGTCATTATGGATATTGGCCTCGGCGTGGGCCGAGACATTGCCGGGTACAAAAACCGCACCCCCCATGATCACCAACCGGCCCAGATTGGTCGCAAACTCAGGGTCCAGGCGCAGGGCGTCAGCGATATTGGTCAAGGGCCCAACGGCACAAATGACCAGTTCATCGCGATGCTCTTGCGCCATCTGCACCAGAAACTCGGCTGCCGGGGTCGCATGGTTTTCGCCGATATCCGGGATCTCGACCAGATCCCCAAACCCTTCGGGCCCGTGGACATGGCTGGACGGGTTATGCTTGGCCTTGCCCCAAGCCGCGCGCGCGCCTTGTGCGACGGGCACCGACAGGCCCAAACGATGGAGAAGATAACGCGCGTTTCGGCTGGATTGATGGGTATGGGTGTTGCCGAACACGGTGGTGAGCCCCACCAGCTCAAGCTCGGGCGCGGCTGCCGCATAAGCGATGGCCATCGCGTCATCAATGCCAGGATCGGTGTCGATTATCAGTTTCATGAGGCCCGGTTACCGCAATCAACAAGGGATGCAAAGCGGTCACAACCCAAAAATTACGCACCAAAAGCTGAGGTTCAAAGATATGAATACCTGCCCTTTCAATCCATACCAGAGTTGAAAATGGGCGATTCAATTCCCACATGTATACTATAGTACACAATAAAAGAGGACAGATATGAACCAAGAACAGATTATCGGACTTCTTACGTCGAACATTGTCTATTTGCTGGCCGCGGCCTTTATCATCGCGATTATTTTCAAGGGGATAAAGATCGTTCCGCAATCGGAAAAATACGTGGTCGAACGCTTTGGACGGCTGCATTCGGTCTTGGGGCCCGGCATCAACTTTATCGTACCGTTTCTGGATGTTGCGCGTCACAAGATCTCGATCCTGGAACGCCAGCTGCCCAACGCGACGCAGGACGCGATCACCAAGGATAACGTGCTGGTGCAGATCGATACCTCGGTCTTCTACCGCATTCTGGAGCCGGAAAAGACGGTGTATCGTATCCGCGACGTAGACGGCGCGATTGCCACCACAGTGGCCGGTATCGTGCGCGCCGAGATCGGCAAGATGGATCTGGATGAGGTCCAGTCGAACCGTGCGCAGCTGATCACCCGCATTCAGGAAAGCGTAGAAACCGCTGTGGATGACTGGGGCATCGAAGTGACCCGCGCCGAGATTCTGGATGTGAACCTGGATCAGGCCACCCGCGACGCGATGCTGCAACAGCTGAACGCCGAACGCGCCCGCCGTGCGCAGGTGACAGAAGCCGAAGGCCAGAAACGCGCGGTCGAATTGCAGGCCGATGCCGAGCTGTATGCCGCAGAACAAACCGCCAAAGCGCGCCGGATCGAGGCCGAGGCCGAAGCTTTTGCCACCGGTGTGGTCGCCAAGGCGATCCAGGACAACGGCCTTGAGGCGGCACAATATCAGGTTGCGCTGAAACAGGTCGAAGCTTTGAATGCTTTGGGCAATGGAAATGGCTCGCAAACCATTGTGGTGCCCGCAAATGCGCTTGAGGCATTTGGCAATGCGTTCAACATGCTCAAAGGAGGCAAGTGATGGTGGATCCCTTCTGGCTGACATGGTGGCTGTGGCTGGCCGGAGCGCTGGTTCTGGCCATCGCCGAGGTCATCCTGCCCGGGTTCATCTTTCTGGGCTTTGCCATCGGCGCCGCACTGACCGGGCTGCTGCTGTGGATCACGGGGATGACACCTGTTCTTCCGGTGCTGCTGCTGATCTTTGCGGTTCTGTCTTTGGCCGCATGGCTTGGTCTGCGCCGCATGTTCGCCCTGCCCCATGGTCAGGTAAAGACTTTTAATCACGACATTAACGATTGACCTAACGTGGCGCTGTCCTTCGGCGCCACGCCTGCTCTGGACGCTCTGGATGTCTTTCCCTATATAATCTCTCAGGTAACGGACCCGAGGCACTTATGACCCACCCCAGCGAACAGTTTGAAGGCAGCCCACTCATTGCGCCATCGACCATCGAACACCCATTGTACGAGCCCGTGGTGGACGCTTGCCGGACCGTGTTTGACCCGGAGATCCCTGTCAATATCTATGACCTTGGCCTGATCTACACGATCGACATCAGCGCCGAGAACGCCGTCAAAATCATCATGACGCTCACTGCGCCGGGCTGCCCGGTGGCCGGCGAGATGCCCGGCTGGATCGTCGAAGCCATTGAACCCGTTGCCGGTGTGAAGGAAGTTGATGTTGAACTGACATGGGAGCCGCCCTGGGGCATGGAGATGATGTCAGATGAGGCGCGACTTGAACTGGGCTTTATGTAGTCCCGGAAGTTATCCACAGCAAACTTGCTCCTGTCGCAAAACAGTCTCTAAACTGTTGCAGTCCTTTCAGAATTTCGACACATGCCTTCGCCAAACACATGGCGCGCATGAGCCTTAAACCAGTTCGCTGTCCCCAACCGGTTGGCCCAGAAATAGGGACCGTTCTTGCCCGAGAACGGTCCTTTCTTTTGGCACCCTATTTGATATTGCAGGTCGATTTTATCTCGGCTGCGCGCTTGTCCAACTCGGTGATATAGTCGCCGGACAGCATCTTCAGACGTTTTTGCTCTGTTCCCGTCACCAGCCCCAGCAGCGCACCTGCGGGTGTAATGGCGATCACGCTTTCGGCCTGTTTCTCTTCTGCATGCGTCTTCTCTGCCGCAATCGCGCGCAGATCACCTTGTGCGGTCGCGCAGTTGACGGGATGACGCGCATCATTATCTGCCGAGGCGTTGGTGGCAAGGCTGATGCTCAAAGCAACAAGCACTATACCCGTTCGAAGAGGAAGCGATAAAAAAGAGATCATAGATACCTGCCTTTGGTGAAAGAGTTCAGTTTTAAGCACAAACTATGGTCACCAATGCATCTATGGCAAGCTGCAAGACGCTTCCCTCTGGTCACAGTTGGACTATCGAGTGCGAACATCCCTTGAGCCAGGCATCAAGGCACCTTAAATTACCAAAGTAACGCGAGAACGGAGCATTCCATGTTTGGCATTCCCGGCAAGCAGGCCGTGACCATAACGCCCAAGGCAGCAGAACAGATTGTCCGACTGATGACGTCGGGTGGTCATGCTGGCCTGCGCATCGGTGTCAAGAAAGGCGGCTGTGCGGGGATGGAATATACCATGGACTATGTTGATGAGGCTGACCCTCATGACGAAGTGGTGGAACAAGACGGCGCGCGGGTGATGATTGCGCCCATGGCTCAGATGTTCCTGTTCGGAACCGAGATCGACTATGAGGTCTCGCTGCTGGAAGCCGGGTTCAAATTTCGCAATCCCAACGTGGTTGACGCCTGCGGCTGCGGCGAGTCCATCAAGTTCGACGAGTCGATCTCGGCCCAGTCCTAAACATCCCGACAATTCGACGCCTGCGCAGACAACTGTAATTGTCAGGTTGGGCGCAGGGTGCTATCCGGTGCGAAATGCAATCGAACTGGAGGGTCCGCGATGCGGCGTAAGTTGGCGGCTGGCAATTGGAAAATGAACGGTACCGGGGCATCTCTGGCTGACCTTTCGGAGCTGGCGCAACGCTATCCAGACCCGGCGATTGACATTCTGATCTGCCCACCCGCCACGTTGCTACACAGGGCCGCAGAAGTAACAAAGACCTCGGGCGTCGCTATTGGCGGTCAGGATTGCCACGCTGCGCAATCGGGCGCTCATACCGGTGATGTAAGTGCCGAGATGCTCATGGATGCTGGCGCATCTTCGGTAATCCTTGGCCATTCCGAGCGTCGTGTCGATCACGGCGAGACTGATGCGGATGTACGCGCCAAGGCCCAAACGGCCATGGAAGCTGGCCTCCTGTCCATCATCTGCGTCGGCGAAAGCCTGGAACAACGCGAAGCGGCCAATACCTTGGACGTGGTTGGCGGTCAGATGGCGGGGTCCATTCCGGATCAGTCCACCGGCGAAAACCTGGTCGTCGCGTACGAGCCGGTTTGGGCCATCGGAACAGGCAAGGTTCCAACTCTGGAGCAGATCGCCGAAGTACATGATTTCATGCGTACCCTGCTGGAAAAACGGTTTGGCGAAAGCATCGGCCAATCGATCCGCTTGCTCTATGGCGGTTCAGTCAAACCCGGAAACGCTGCCGAAATTTTTGGTGTGTCCAACGTTGATGGAGCTTTGGTTGGCGGTGCCAGCCTGAAAGCTGCAGATTTTTCGGGTATTATCGACGCATTGGCCGACGCCTAGTCGATCACTCTGCGATATCTTCCGCCCAAAGCTCGGGCTTCTCGGCGATGAAGCGACGCATGAGTGCGATGCATTCGGGGTCCTCTGCCAGTATGACCTCGACACCGCGCTGACGCAGGAACTCTTCGTTGCCGCCGAAATTCTGCGTGTCGCCAATTACCACCCGTGGAATACCAAACTGAACAATTGTACCTGCACACATCATGCAGGGTGACAGAGACGTATAGAGTACCGTGTCACGATAGGTTTTCTGACGCCCTGCTTTGCGCAGCGCGTCCATCTCGCCATGCGCGATTGGATCGCCTTTTTGCACCCTTTGGTTCCGGCCTTGCGAGACCACTTCTCCGTCGCGCGCAAGGACAGAACCAATCGGGCACCCGCCTTCGTCAAACCCTGCCTGCGCCTCTTCGAACGCAATACGCAGCAGGTGTTTGTCCAAATCTGTCATCATGGGGTCAGCTCCTTTCGCAACAAGGTTGCGTCGACCGCAGAACAAACTGTGGCAAGCCACCCGTCAAGCAAGTTTCATGGCGATCATGCCGGATACAATCAGCGCCGCCGCCATCAGTCGCATTGGTGTGACGGCCTCGCCCAGAAATACAGCACCCACAGCAAAAGCTCCGACTGCACCGATGCCGGTCCAGATCACATAGGCCGTACCCAGAGGCAGGCTGCGCATCGCCAAGGCCAGCAAACCAAACGAGCCCGCCATTGACACGGCCATGATGGCCGTTGGCCACAATCGGGTGAAGCCAGCTGTTTGTTTCATGGCAAAAGCCCAAACGATTTCGAGCAGGCCAGCAAGAAGAAGATATATCCAGGGCATAGAACGACCTCATCTATTATCGGGTCGTCCCGATACTTGTCCCATGGTTGGGGAGGTCGTCCTCACCCCAGAACGTAAGCGATCTTGCCTGTTGTTCAAGAGATACGGACGCGTGTCATTCTGTTGAGACCTTCTTGTGTCACCATTTCCCAGCCCAACAGCGGAACGGTTATGGGGATGAGGACATTCAGATGAAAGCCGAGAAGCGTTCAAAGCCAAAAACATGCGTGATCTGTATGAAATGGGGCAACACTTTTGGCCCGGACTACGTCAATATGCTGTTTGGGGCGGTCCAAGACCACTTGCAGTTAGAACATGACTTTCTTTGCATAACCGATAACCCCCACGGCTTGGATCAGGGTATTCTCACCTATCCCTTAAGCTTTCCTCAACTCGAGCGTCAGGACTGGACCCATGGGAAATGGCCCAAGTTGCTGATGTTCAACCGAGACATTGTCGCCGACTACGATACTGCGCTGTTTCTGGATCTGGATCTGTTGATCACCGGTGATCTTGCCCCCCTGCTGACGCTCGTTCAGGACCAGGGTGGGCTTTTCCTGATGCCGAAGTTTCGTGGGTTTGTCTGGCGCATGATACCGGCGGTCATCTGGGATCGTGCACCGTGGTTGATGAACAAGGTGACGCGCGGAAACTCGTCCATCGTCGGGTTCATCCCGTCCGAACAGTTTCACCTCTTCGACCAGTTCGACGGCCGCACGGCGCTGCCGAAATACGACAATGATCAGAACTATATTTCAGCACGTGCGTTCAACCGAAAATGCTACCCGAAAAACTGGTGCGTGGGGATCATTCACCTTGTGCACTATTGGCCGTTCGGCCTGATATTTCGGCAGTACAAACACCGCCCGAGGCGCCCGAAAATCGTGATCTTCAACGGTGATCCAAAACCGGTTGAATTGGTCAATGACAAGATAGGCTATTGGGGCAGCCGTCGCCGTCGCGCCTATGGTGGGATCAGCTGGGTGGCGGAATACCTCAAGAAATACGGGTATTCTCACAAAACCGGAAAAAAGGTTTGCCGGGCCGCGAAACCAGCCCGGCAAAGAGTGTCTAGTTGGTGATGATTTCCGGCCCCATGAAGGTATTGGGCAGGAAGGTCGAGATCCAGGGTATGTAGGTTACCATGATCAGGAATACGAAGAGCACGGCCAGGAACGGCAGCGCCGCCTTCACCACACTCATCATCGGCATCCCCGCGACACCAGACGTGACAAACAGGTTCAACCCGACGGGAGGCGTGATCATCCCGATCTCCATGTTCACCACCATGATGATGCCCAGATGGATGGGATCGATACCCAATTCGATGGCAATCGGGAACACCAGCGGCGCAACGATCACCAACAGCCCCGAAGGTTCCATGAACTGACCGCCGATCAGCAAGATCACGTTCACAACGATCAGGAAGGTCACCGGCCCCAGCCCCGCTGACAGCATCGCACTGGCGATGTGCTGCGGTACCTGTTCATCTGTCAGAACGTGCTTCAGGATCAGCGCGTTGGCGATCACGAACAACAGCGTGACGGTCAGCTTCCCAGCCTCAAACAGCGTGTGCTTGGTGTCTGGATGGAAAAACGCCGTGATCAACGCATAGGGTTTTTTGAGCAGCGAAAGGTTACGCTCGCCGTCCGCCGTGCTCAGCGGCCCCATGTCCTTGTAGACAAAGCTGGCGATGAAGAAGGCATAGACAGCCGCGACCGCTGCCGCCTCGGTCGGTGTGAAGATCCCACCATAGATACCACCCAGGATGATCACGATCAGGAACAGGCCCCAACCGGCTTCTCTGGCCGAGACAAAGATCTCGCCCCACCCTTTCCAATCACCTTTCGGAAGGTCTTTGACCTTGGCCATGATATAGATCGTCACCATCAGCATCAGACCCGCCATCAGGCCCGGGATGACACCGGCCAGGAACATGCGCCCGACCGAGACCTCGACAGCGGCGGCATAGACAACCATCACGATGGAAGGCGGGATCAAAATGCCCAACGTCCCGGCGTTACAGATGACACCGGCGGCAAATTCCTTTGAATAACCCACCTGCCGCATCCCGGCGATGACGATCGAGCCGATGGCCACCACGGTTGCCGGAGACGAGCCTGAAAGGGCGGCAAACAGCATACAGGCAAACACACCCGCAATCGCCAGGCCGCCGGGCAGATGGCCCACACAGGCAATCGAAAAGCGGATGATCCGCCGCGCCACACCGCCCGTTGTCATGAAGGACGAAGCAAGGATGAAGAACGGGATCGCCAGCAGGGTAAAATGCCCCTCAAACGCTTCAAACAGTGTGCCTGCGACGGAGGCCAGCGAACTGTCGGAATAGATCAGCAGGAACAGGGTCGAGCTTAGCCCCAGCGCCACCGCAATCGGAACCCCGATCAGCAGCAGGCCAATGACCATCGAAAACAGCAGAACAACATCCATCAGTTATGCTCCCCCTGCTGCGCGCGAACTTCTTCGATCTCGTCCTCGACCTCATGGCTGGCGACCAGTCGATCAGTCTCGCCCCGCCAGATTTGCACAGCAACCTGCGCAAAGCGGATCACCAGCAGCAACATTGACAAAGGCAGGATGAAATACGGAACCACTTTGGGCAGTTTTTCGTAGTATTCGCCATAGTTGATCATGTCCTCCAGAAACCTGAAAGGCGCCACCATCGGAATATCATCGACTTCGTAAAAGCTCTGACTGCGGGCGTCGAAATTGAACCCTGTCGGGAACCAGCGACCGGATGTGGGTGGCAGATCGGCGAACACGGCCCAGTAGTCATAAGACCCTTTCAGCAACAGCAATGAGAACAACAGACAACAAGCTACCGAGATCAGAGCAAGAATCCGGCGCGGCGCGGGCGCTAGCATGTTCAGGATCGCGTCGACCCCAAGATGGGCGTGTTTCTTGACCGCATAAGAAGCCCCAAGCAGCACCAGCCACCCGAACATGAACACCGTCAGCTCAAGCGCCCACAAGATGTTCGAGTTGAAGAAGAACCGCGCGATGACATTGGCGAAAGTCACGACCGTCATCAGGCCCAACAACACCGCAATAAGCGTCTCTTCGATATGGTCGACCAGCCCGGTCGGGCCGGATTTCGCACCAGACATATCTTTGTCCCCACGTTTTTCAGATGATAGGGAGAATGGCGGGCCGTTGGCCGGCCCGCCAGAGCACACGCGTCGTTAACTCCCCAGTCCCGCGACGCGCGGCCTGACCGGATCAGAACCCGGCGTTAATGGCTTGCGCGGCGTCGATCTTGTCCTGACCCACGTCTCCGGCAAACTTGTCCCAAACCGGTTTCATCGCGTCGACCCAAGCCTGACGCTGCTCCGGATCCAACTGACGGATGATGCCACCAGCTTCGGTGATCGACGCTTTGGCGGCTTCGTTCACGGCAAAGGCTTCCTTGTTCCGGGTTTCCGTCACTTCGGACAGGATTGTCAGGAACTGGTCCCGCACGTCCGGTTCCAGGCTGTCCAGCCAGTCAACCGAGGTGACAACCAGATAGTCGATGATGCCATGGTTGGTCTCGGTGATACCGTCCTGAACCTCAAAGAACTTCTTGCCATAGATATTCGACCAGGTGTTTTCCTGCCCGTCCACAACACCCTGCTGCAACGCACCATACACCTCTGAGAAAGCCATTTTCTGCGGGCTTCCACCGATGGCTTCCATCTGCGCCACCAGCACGTCCGAAGACTGCACGCGGAACTTCAAACCATCTGCGTCGGCGGGTGTTTCCAGCGGTTTGTTGGCTGACATCTGCTTCATGCCATTGTGCCAGAATTCCAGCCCCTGCAAGCCGCGACGCTGCATGCTGTCCTTCATCGCCTGCCCAGCATCGGACGCCTGGAACGCATCCACAGCATCGATGTTCTTGAACATGAACGGCAGGTCAAACAGGCGGAACTGTTTGGTGAATTTTTCGAATTTCGACAGCGACGGCGCGGCCAGTTGCACATCGCCCTGCAACATGGCCTCAAGGACCTTGTCGTCGTTATAGAGGGTCGAGTTCGGGAACACTTCCATGCACATGACGCCATTCATCTCGTCATTCACACGTTGCTCCAGCAGCGAGGCCGCGATGCCCTTGGGGTGTTTGTCAGTATTGGTGACATGGGCAAACTTTACCACGATCTCACCATCGTCACAGGCGGCAAAACCGGCTGTTGCGGTTACGGACAACGCCAATGCGGTGGCAGCTGTTGTCAGGAATTTCATCTGTCTTTTCCTCCCAGACTTCCTATCAAGTGCCGCGTTTCAACGAACCCACGGCCATGTCCGGTAGTGAAACGACTCAGCCGCAACCGCTCAACATTTTGATCGCGCGGAACGATATCTGATAATATCAATTAAATACAGTATCTTACATATCATTCGAAAATTCACTCAGTCGCTCGACCCAATGGGTGTGCGAAATTTCGCACAGGGCAATTCAGGATTGTGCGAGATTTCGCACATCTCTCGAATCACCAAAGCGAATCACAGCTAGGCTGACATTGGCGCACCCGCAGTCCGCACCGCGGACTGCCACGCCCAACGGGTTGAACTGCATGTCAATGCAGGCCAACCCGGCGGGAGCGCTAGCGCCGGTAATCCTCTGGACGGATCTGATACCGCGCCAGCTTGTCATAAAAAGTCTTGCGCGGCAGCTTCAGCGCTTTTGCCGCCTCTGATGCTTTGCCATTGTGACGCCCCAGCGCTGCGATAAGCAGGGACCGCTCGACTCGCGCCATCTGTTCGCTCAATCCCAATGACGCGGCCTGCGCGACGTCTTCAGGCATACCCAGCACAAACCGCATCGCTGCAGACATCAGGGATCGTGCATTGCCCGGCCAGTCGCTGGCCATAAGCGCCGCAAGATGCTCGGTCGAGACCTCGGGCGCGGCAATCCCGGCCTGTTCCGCGGCTTGGGCGACATAATGGCGGAAGATCACCGGGATATCCTCGGGGCGCTCGGACAAGGCCGGGATCCGCACCCGCATCACATCCAGATGATAGAACAGATCAGGCAAGAACCGGCCCTGCCCCGACAGTTCGGCAAGATCATTTGTCGTCCCCGCTATGATCCGCACGTCCCCTTCCTGATCCAAAAGTTCAGCCGCCGCGTATTGCACCGGTTCCGGCAAGGCCGAAACCTCATCCAGAAACAGCGAGCCCCCCGCCGCATCCTGACAGGCATGCTGAAAGGTCTCGACCGTCAGCCCCGAGGCCAGACGTTTGACAAAAGCACCCTGCGACCGGGGCGACATCAGGTGAATGACCTCGGCTACTTTCGAGATACCGCTTCCAGCAGGCCCCATGACCAATACCGCCGCCAAGGTCGGCGCGACCGAGCGCACACGCGCGCGCAGCTCATCCGCTTGCGCGGATTGGCCAAACAACATTCGCGCTGCCGCATCGCCCCGCTCAAGCGCATATTTCATCGCGCGTTGCTCAAGAACTTCATGACGCGCTGCGCAGGCGCGTTCCAGCACTGCCAGCAGATCCGCCGCCGCACAGGGCTTTTCCAGAAAGTCAAAAGCCCCCGACCCCATCGCCTCGACCGCCATCGGGATATCCCCCTCACCGGTCAGCAATACCACGGGTAACTCGGGGTCCATGTCTTTTGCATAGGTCAAAAGGTGAAACCCATCCCGCCCCGGCATCCGGATATCAGAAACGATCACCCCCGCGAAATCCGGCTGGATCAGATCTTTTGCCGCCACAAAGGATCCGCAGGCTATCGCCTCATAGTCGGCCAGTTCAAGCGTTTGGGACAAAGCCTCGCGCACCGCCGCATCGTCATCGACCACCAGCACTTTTCGGATCATGCAACCTTTTCCTGTCTGACCGGATCCAACTCGACGGTGAATACCGCGCCGTCACCGGTGTTGGCGCCTCGAATATTGCCACCAAAGCTTTGCACCAACCCGTATGAGATGGACAGCCCCAGCCCCATACCTTCGGATGAGCCCACGGCCTTGGTAGTATAAAATGGCTCGAACAGTTTCTCGGGCTCTTCAATGCCCGGACCGTTGTCGCGCACGGTCACTTCAAGGCGATCCTTGGTATGAAGCATGATCTCGATGCGCCTATCCTGCTGATGGATCATCGCATCGATGGCGTTGTTGATCAGGTTGACGAAAACCTGCACCAAACGCACCTCTCCACCCCAGGCAAAGACCGGCAGATCGGGTGGCTGCCAGACCAGTTCTACCTGTTCCGCTTTCAACCGCACTTCAGCCAGCTCAACCGCCGTATTGATGACCTGAACCAGATCAACCTTGCCCA
The DNA here is from genome assembly GCF_013035585.1 of Ruegeria sp. HKCCA5839. NCBI lineage: Bacteria > Pseudomonadati > Pseudomonadota > Alphaproteobacteria > Rhodobacterales > Roseobacteraceae > Ruegeria > Ruegeria sp. HKCCA5839. The sequence continues at coordinate 641,993 of NZ_WQIE01000001.1, forward strand.
TCGGCTCGCTTTCATTGCGGGCAAATGCGCGCAGGTTCTTGATGATGCGTGCCATCCGCGCTGCCATCTGGGCAATGCGACCAAGGTTCTCGCCCGCCTTGTCATCTTTCCCGCGTTCCAGAAAGGCGGTGCCGTTTTCGGCAAATTGCTGAATGGCCATCAAAGGCTGGTTCAGCTCATGGCTGATCCCCGCCGACATTTGCCCCAAAGCGCTCAGCTTGCCGGCCTGAACCAGATCGTCCTGAGCCCGCTTCAGCGCCGCCTCCGCCTCTTCCCGTTCGGTCACTTCGCGACGCAATGCTGTGTTCGCGACGGTCAACGCCTCGGTCCGCTTTTTCACGCGTGTCTCTAGCACCGCATTTGCTTCGGCCAAGGCCCGTCTGCGTTCTGTGGCCAGAAACAGCAACGCCCCGAAGGCCAGACAGATCGCCGCCACCGCCGAGGCCTGCAAACCCGCCAGCCGCTGCGCAGGCGCCACATCCACCAGAACTTCTGCCGTCATGTCGATAACAGGTAGATCCAGCGTCAGGTGCAAGGCTTCCTGGGGCAGGTACCGCCCCCAATTCAGGCGCCAAAGCTCATGCGCACCGACGAAACGTGCGTCAAAAGCCGTATCGCGCCCCTCTGGCGGAACCAACCCCGACTGACCCTCAATGCGCTGCCAGAACAACAGGTCCGACCGGTTCGAGATAAACACAACCCCCTCGGCATCGACAAAAAACACCGCCTCGGTACTGCCGCGCCAGGTCTGTTCCACATCCTGCACGTCGGCGACGACCATCAGAACGCCATCCACCTGCCCCTCTGGCCCAAACGAAGGAGCGGCATAGGAATAGGTGCGGTTCCCGCTGTCAGGATCAACACCATGCGCATTGCCCAGCGACCCCTGCATGGCGCGCTGAAAGGCGGGATGGGTGAAGAGCTGCCCCTGCCGCACCGGCTGCGCTGCAGCCAATACTCGCCCATCTCGATCCAGAACCATGATATTCACAGCGGCTGTTTTGTCAGCAACATCCAGCAACACCGCCTGCGCCACGCGCGCCTGTTCCAGCGTCTCAAGCCCCTGAAGGCTCGGATGGTCGGCCATGAGCACCGCAAGCTCCTGATAGACCTGCATCTGAGTGCTCAACCGGTCCGCGGCCAATTCAAGATCCGCTTCGGCCTTTTCGCTCAGCTGCGACAAAGCCTGCCGGTAACCATAGGTCCAGACGCCGACGGTCAAAAGCCCGACGACGGCAAGAAAACCCAGGATGATCCAAATCCGTTGCACGTCTTAGGGTCTTGCATTCAACACGCGCCGTGGCAAGTGTGCAGCGCATGAACACGATCCAGCAATCCCCGACCGACACTGACTTTGTCCAAAACCCCTACCCGTTCTACGACCGGGCGCGGCAATTGGGCGATCTGGTCTATTGGACCGACTACAATATGCCCGCTGCGGTCTCACACAATGCCGTGCAAGAGGTGTTCCGCGACCGGCGTTTCGGTACCGAAAAACCCAAAGAGCTGGAACAGCCCCAACCAGATCACCTGACCCCCTGGCTGACTGTCGAGGCCCATTCCCTGCTCGAAGCTGAGCCCCCACGCCATACCCGCCTGCGCTCTTTGGTCCTGCGTGCCTTCACGTCGCGTGCCATTGCGGGTCTGAGCGATGATCTGGAAACCCTCTGCCACAGGCTAATCGATCAATTCCCCGAAGCGCCCTTCGATCTGCTCTCGGCCTATTGCACCCAGATCCCGGTCATCACGATCTGTCGGCTTCTGGGCGTGCCAGAGGATCGGGCCCCCGACCTGCTGCGCTGGTCCCATGCGATGGTGGCCATGTATCAGGCTGGTCGCACCGAAGAAACTGAGCACGCAGCCGCCCGCGCCACGCAAGACTTCACCGCCTTCCTGACGGGTTATATCGAAACCCGCCGCAGCCAGCCGCGCGATGATCTGATTACCTCGCTCATCGCAGCCGAAGACAAGGGCGAGAAACTGTCCCATGGCGAATTGATCTCAACCTGCATTCTTCTGCTGAACGCCGGGCACGAGGCCACGGTTCATTCACTCGGCAATGGTGTCAAAACCCTCCTCGAAACTGGAATTGGCCCAGAAGCGCTGACCCACGATGCGATCGACGCAACGATAGAAGAGATTCTGCGCTATGACCCGCCGCTGCATCTGTTCACCCGCTATGCCTATGAAGAGATCGATCTTTACGGCCACCGGTTCCAACGCGGCGACCAGATCGCGCTGCTTTTGGGGGCCGCCAACCGAGACCCAGCACTCTGGCCCGCCCCCAACAGATTTGACCCGAGCCGCGCAATCACCACCAACAGCAGCTTTGGCGGGGGTATCCATTTCTGCGTCGGCGCCCCGCTGGCCCGGCTTGAAATGCGCATCGCCCTTCCGATCCTGTTCCAGCGATGTCCCAAGCTGCGCCTGCACGGACAGCCCCGCTATGCACCGACCTATCATTTCCACGGCCTTACCGAGCTGATGGTCGAGACATAGTCTTCGGATCCCTGGCTTCATCTGGTGGAACGCTTCGGTGGGCGACCACCTCAGGAGGACGATGGGCAAACCCCATGCAGGCCTCACACCTCTTTCAATGCTTCCAACGGCAGCATCGTGGTTGATTTGATCTCTTCCATCGACAGCAAGGCAGTCACGTTATGTACCCTCACCTCTGAAATCAGCGTCTGATAGAACGCGTCATAAGCACGGGCGTTCTTTACGCGCACCTTGAGAATATAGTCGATATCCCCGGCCAGACGGTGCGCTTCCTGCACTTCCGGCCTGTCACGCAGCGCTTTGAGGAACTTTCGTTGCCAGTCGGCCTCATGTTCCGACGTGCGGATCAGAACAAAGAAAGTTGCTTCAAATCCAAGCGCTTCGGCGTCCAGCAGCACGGTTTGCTGCCCGATGATACCTGCGCCCTTCAACTTGCGGATACGATTCCAGACTGGTGTCTTGGAACTGCCGACCCGCGCTGCAATTTCGTCCAGTGACTGGCTGGCATCGCGCTGCAGCTCCGCTAGAATTTTCCGATCTGTATCATCTATTCGAACCGACATTCCAATTCCGTCCCAATTCCAAAACCAACGTCCCGAAACCGGTAAGCAGAAGGACGTATGTTCTTATTTACCGCACCATATGGCAAACAAGTGGGAATATTTCCTATATTGAGGGTCAAGTCAAACACCGCAGACGGCACCTGGCGCATCCCTGCCCTGACGCCGACTGACACAGACAGAAGATTAAGGAGCACGCCACATGGCCCGCGCGTTTACACCCAAGGTGGTCACCGCCAATGACCTGATGGAAGGCGATGTGATCTATCTGACAGAAGATGACCGTTGGTCGCGGACTTTGTCCGAGGCCGAGCTGATCACCGATGAAGCCCATGCACAGCTGCGTCTGCTGGATGCCGAGCGCCAAGCCAATATCATCGTGGGTGCCTATCTGGCAGATGCCATTGCCGGTGAAAACGGTCCCGAACCTACCCATTTCCGTGAGGATTTCCGCAGTACTGGGCCTTCCAACTACGCCCATGGAAAGCAGGAAACACAAACGCAGCCCCGGTCCTGATCACAGGCCACTTCTCCCCTTAAAGGCCCCGGACCTGGGGCTGCAACGAAGGACAGCTAGACATGTATCGTTACTCTGAGTTCGACACAGCCTTCCTGGAAGAACGTAACAAGCAATTCCGTGCACAGGTCGAGCGTCGTATCGACGGATCGCTCACAGAAGATGAGTTCAAGCCCCTGCGCCTGATGAATGGCCTGTATTTGCAACTTCACGCTTATATGCTGCGGGTTGCCATTCCCTATGGCACGCTCTCCAGTGATCAGATGCGCCAACTGGCCCTACTGGCCGAAAAGTGGGACAAGGGCTATGGCCATTTCACCACGCGTCAGAACATTCAGTATAACTGGCCCAAACTGAAAGACGTGCCGGATATGCTGGACGCTCTGGCCGAGGTTGGCATGCACGCTATTCAGACCAGCGGCAACACCATCCGCAACGTGACCGCCGACCATTTCGCAGGCGCTGCCGCGGATGAGGTCGCTGATCCTCGCCCCTATGCCGAACTGCTGCGCCAGTGGTCGACCGATCACCCGGAATTCCAGTTCATGCCGCGCAAATTCAAGATCGCCATCACCGGAAGCGAAAACGACCGTGCCGTGATCAAGGCGCATGATATCGGTCTGCAACTGGTTGAGCGCGAAGGTGTTCTGGGCGCGCGTGTCATCGTGGGTGGTGGTTTGGGCCGTACGCCCATGATCGGCAAGGAACTGTCCGAATTTGTCGCCTTTGACGATCTGCTGGCCTATCTGGAAGCCACGGTTTCCGTCTGGAACCAGATCGGTCGGCGCGACAACAAATACAAAGCGCGTATCAAGATCACCGTGCATGAGAACGGCATCGACACCATTCGCGCCAAGGTTAATGAACGTTTCCTACAGGTACGTCCGCAATTCAAAGGCGCTGACATGAACCTGCTGGAAGAGATCAAGACCCACTTCGCGGCGCCCAATTTCCGCGAAGGCTCGGTTGCATCCTTTGAAAGCGCCTATACCAACGATCCGGTTTTCCGTTCGTGGGTCGATACAAATATCGCGCCGCATAAGAATGCGGACCACGCGATTGTCACGATCTCGATCAAGAAACACGGTGCAACGCCGGGTGATGCAACTGCCGAGCAGATGCGCGTGATGGCTGATCTGGCCGAAAAATTCGCCTATGACGAGCTGCGTATAAGCCATGAGCAGAACGTGATCCTGCCGCATGTCCACAAATCGGACCTGCCAGCGATCCATGCGAAGCTCAAGGAACATGAGCTGGCCACCGCCAATATCGGCCTGATCAGCGATATCATCGCGTGCCCCGGCATGGATTACTGCGCACTGGCGACAGCGCGTTCGATCCCTGTGGCACAGGAAATCGCGACACGGTTTGATGACCTCAAGCTTGAGCACGATATCGGCCATCTGAAAATCAAGATCTCGGGCTGCATCAACGCCTGCGGTCACCACCATGTAGGTCATATCGGCATCCTTGGTCTGGATCGCGCAGGGGTCGAAAACTACCAGATCACCCTGGGTGGCGACGGAACCGAAACGGCGGCCATTGGCGATCGTACAGGTCCCGGCTTTGCCTATGATGAAATCGTTCCGGCGGTGGAACGGATCGTCGACACCTATCTGGAACAGCGCGAAAGCGCAGAGGAAGAGTTCCTGCAGACCTATCGCCGGGTTGGCATGGCTCCGTTCAAGGCAGCCCTCTACCCCGAGGCGCAGGCGAATGCCGCTTGACCTTATCCAGACGGAGCTGGGCAAGGACCGCGCCGAACTGACCGAAAAGGTCGAGGCGCTGAATGCCCGGTTCCGCCATCACTCGGCCCATGACGTGATGCATGGTGCGCTTGAGGCGATCGACGAATTGGCCTTGGTCTCCAGTTTCGGAGCAGAGTCGGTGGTGTTGCTGCATATGGCGGCGGTGGTCAACAAGATGACCCCGGTGCTGTTCATCGACACTCAGATGCTGTTTGCAGAAACGCTGGAATACCAGCAAGAGGTCAGCGAACGTCTGGGGTTGAAGAACGTCAAAATCATCCGCGCGGATGAAGAGGACGTTCAACGTGACGATCCGTACGGCGCGCTGCGCCTGCGTGACATGGATGCGTGTTGCAACCTGCGCAAAACCTTCCCGCTGCAACGGGCACTGTCCGGCTTTGATGGCTGGATCACCGGACGCAAACGGTTTCAGGCAGGCACCCGCGCCGCGCTTGAATTCTTTGAGGTCGAAGACGGTACAGGCCGGATCAAGGTGAACCCGCTGGCCCATTGGGCGCCCGAAGATGTGCGCGCCTATATGGAAGAAAACAACCTGCCCCGGCACCCGCTGGTGGCCAAAGGATACCCTTCGATCGGCTGTGCCCCCTGCACCTCACCGGTCAAAGAGGGCGAAGACCCCCGCGCCGGACGCTGGCGCGATCAGAACAAGGAAGAATGCGGCATTCATTTTGTCGATGGCAAGATGGTGCGCGCCGGAGAGAAAACATGAACGTAATCGTAACCGATGAGGGGTTCAGCCCCGATGACTGGACCGACGGCTATGTCACACTGGATGATGCCGCGAATGATGTTGTGGCCCTGGATGTGGCCTCGGACACCGACCCTGATGAGCTGGTTGAACGTCTGGGCTGCGCCAAAATGGTGCGGGTCGATTTTCCGTCGTCGGCGGATGGGCGCGGTTTTACCATCGCGCGCGTCTTGCGCCTGAAAGGCTATACGGGGCGCTTACGCGCCAAAGGTCATGTGCTGGCTGACCAGTACGCCATGGCCCGCCGCAGCGGGTTTGACGAGGTTGAAATCGACAACGCTTTGGCCACACGTCAGCCCGAAGATCAGTGGCTGGCCCGCGCCAATTGGAAAGACAACAACTACCAGGCACGCCTGCGCGGATAATCCGACATCGCCTGCTTGTGAAGAAACGGGGGCAATCTGTCCCCTTTTCTTGCCTTCTAACAGTGTTTAAACGGAGATGCCGGTCGCCCGACCAGCTGTGAAACGATGACAGAGATGAAACCCGTGACCGAAGCCACCGCCGTCAAGGCCCCCGTCCTTCCCGACGCCCAAACTGTAACCGATGTCAAACATTGGACGGACAAGCTGTTCTCGTTCAAGGTCACGCGTCCCGCCTCATTGCGGTTCCGCTCGGGCGAGTTTGTGATGATCGGCCTGATGGGCGACCCTGACCCCAAGACCGGCCGCCAGAAACCTCTGCTGCGCGCCTATTCGATTGCGTCGCCGTCCTGGGACGAAGAGCTTGAGTTCTATTCGATCAAGGTGCAGGACGGCCCGCTGACCTCGAAGCTTCAACATATCCAGCCCGGTGATCAGATCATCCTGCGCCCCAAGCCGGTTGGCACACTGGTGCATGACGCATTGCTGCCCGGCAAGCGAATCTGGTTCTTTGCCACCGGCACAGGCTTTGCCCCCTTTGCATCGCTGCTGCGCGAGCCGCAGACCTATGAAGACTATGACGAGGTCATCATCACCCATACCTGCCGCGACGTGGCCGAGTTGAATTATGGTCGCGAGCTGATTGAAAGCATCAAACAAGATGAGCTGTTGGCCGAGCTGATGGGCGAAGGTTTTGCGGACAAGATCCGCTATTACCCGACCACAACACGCGAAGACAGCCCCAAGATGGGCCGCATCACCACCCTGCTGCAAGACGGAACGGTCTTTGCCGATCTGGGCATCGAAGGCGGTATCAAACCTGAAACCGACCGTGCAATGGTTTGCGGCAGCTTGGCCTTCAACCATGACATCAAGGCCATCCTGGAAGAGTTCGGCCTGCGCGAAGGCGCAAATTCCGACCCCAAGGAATTTGTCATCGAAAAGGCCTTTGTCGGCTGATCACGATCTTCAACCGGGCGCGCCACCGCCCGGTTGGCCCAAAACATCTGAAAAATCCGGTGATTTTCGTTCCGCGCCTTCGTTATGCCGCTTGAAACGCAGCGTTGGGCGGTCTAAATTCCGGGCTCGAAATTCTGCAATTATCAAAGGAATGAACCCATAGCCCGCAGACCTCACAACGCGCCGCCTCAGAGAGAGACCGGCCCGCGTGTCAATGAAAGCATCCGTGCCCCCGAAATTCGCCTGATTGGCGCCGAAGGTGAAAATGTCGGGGTGGTTCATCCTGCCAAAGCCATGCAACTTGCCGTAGATGCGGGCCTTGATCTGGTCGAAATCTCGCCCAACGCTAAGCCGCCCGTCTGCAAGATCATGGATTTCGGCAAGTTCAAATACGAACAGCAAAAACGCGAAAGCGAAGCCCGCAAGAAACAAAAAGTCATCGAGGTCAAAGAGGTCAAGTTCCGGCCCAACACCGACACTCATGACTATGACGTCAAGATGAAGAACGTCTTCAAGTTTCTGGAAAAGGGCGACAAGGTCAAAGTCACTCTGCGCTTCCGCGGTCGCGAAATGGCCCACCAAAATCTGGGGCGCGAGCTTTTGGAACGCGTAGCCGAAGATATCAAAGAAATCGGCAAGGTCGAGAATATGCCCAAGATGGAAGGTCGTCAGATGATCATGATGATCGGCCCGCTTCCGCAGAAATAAGACCCCTGAAATCTGCAGACGACAAGCCCCTTCGCACACGAAGGGGCTTTTGTTTTGCGCAAGGCAAAGACTTACAGAACCTGATCCAAAGCCCGCCCCAGCTTATCAACCAACTCATCAAGCTGCGCGTCTTCAATGATAAAGGGCGGCGCCAACAGTATATGGTCTCCACTGCGCCCATCGCGCGTGCCCGACATCGGGTAACAGATCAAGCCCTCGGCCATCGCGGCTTTCTTGATCTTTCCCGCAATGCCGCGCGACGGATCAAATGGTTCTTTGCTGGTCCGATCCTCGACCAGTTCCACCCCGATAAACAGCCCCCGCCCGCGAATATCGCCGACATGCGCGTGCTGACCAAAGGCTGCATTCAATTTCGATTTCAGCTTTTCTCCCATGACACCTGCACGCGCCGGCAGGTCACGCCCCGTCAGCTCTTGCACAACGGCCAAGGCCGCTGCAGTCGCCACCGGGTGACCTACATAGGTGTGCCCGTGCTGGAAAAAGCCCGAGCCCTGACGGATCGCATCATAGATCTTTGAACTGCACAGCATGGCGCCGATTGGCTGATACCCCGCGCCCAATCCCTTGGCGATACACAGAATATCGGGCTCTACATTATCATGCGCGCAGGCAAAGAGATGCCCCGTGCGCCCCATTCCGCACATCACTTCATCCAGAATTAAAAGTACCCCGTAAGTATCACATATTTCGCGAATTCTCTGGAAATACCCTTCGACCGCCGGCACCGCGCCCAGTGTCGCGCCAACCACCGGTTCAGCCATAAACGCCATCACCGTGTCGGGCCCGAGCCGCTGGATTTCGGCCTCCAAAGCGTTGGCGACCCGTTGCCCATAGTCATAACTGCTCTCACCATCTGGCTTTTCGGCATATTCGTAACAGGCGGGAATATGCGTCATGTCGATCAGCATCGGTGCGAATTGCGCGCGGCGCCATTCATTGCCACCCGCCGACAACGCCCCAAGCGTGTTGCCGTGATAGCTCTGCCGCCGAGCGATCACGTGGCGTCGCTCAGGCTGGCCGATTTCCAGAAAATACTGCCGTGCCAGCTTGATCGCAGCCTCCGTCGCTTCGGACCCGCCAGAAACAAAATAGGCCCGGTCCAGATCAGCGGGCGCATGGTCGATCAAAAGATCTGCCAAGGCTTCGGCAGGTTCAGACGTCATGAACCCGGTATGGGCAAAGGCAATTTTTGCCACCTGATCCTGCACCGCCTGAATAACCGCCGCGTTCGAGTGGCCCAGACAGGACACAGCCGCATCACCACAATCCAGATATCGACGCCCCTGAGCGTCCAACAGGTAACACCCGTCCCCGCCAACAGCCGTTGGCAATTCGCTTTTGGTATGACGTGGAAATACATGGCTCATTGTACTGTCCTTTGCAGCCGTTCAAACGCCAACGCGGTACGCTGGTTTCAAGGTGAAACCTACTCCATTTTCATCGGTGCACAATGTCGTCTCAACCAAAAGAAAAAGCCCCAAGGTCTCCCTCGGGGCTTTTCAATCGCTTGAAAGCGAGCTTTACAGACAGGCCGATACTGCGCGTTTGGTCATCACACTGACCAGATGCGCGCGGTATTCCTTGCTGCCATGCAGATCGCCGATCATGTTCATCGGGTTGATCTTCAGATCCATCAGCGCGTCCGCGCGGAACTCCTTGCTCAGCGCCGCCTCGGCCTCGGACCACCTGAACACACCGTCCTCGCTGGCACCCGTCACCGCCACGCGCACACCGTCGGCAAAGCGCGCCACATAAACGCCAACGAGGGCAAAGCGAGACGCGGGCTGCAGGAACTTCTCGTAACATGCCGCCTGTGGCACCGGGAACCGGACCTGCGTGATGATCTCTCCTTCCTCAAGCGCAGTGCTGAACATGCCCTCAAAGAAATCATCGGCTGCGATCTCACGCGTATTGGTCACGATGGTCGCGCCCGAACCCAATACACCCGCTGGATAACAAGCCGCCGGATCATTGTTGGCCACCGACCCGCCGATTGTACCACGATTGCGCACAGCCGGATCGCCAATCTGCCCGGCCAACGCCGCAAGCGCAGGATATGAGCTCGCCGCCTCTCGGGCCACCACAGCATGAGGAGTCGCCCCACCGATTGCCACAGATCCGTCATCCTCGACGCAGACACCGATCATCTCGGCAATGCCGCTGAGCGACACCAGTGCCGATGGGGACGCAAGTCGCTGTTTCAGCGTCGGGATCAGCGTTTGACCACCCCCCAGGGCTTGCGCATCTTCCGCCCCCAAAGCCGCCACAGCATCCGCTATGGTCGACGGCTTCTCAAACTCGAAATTATACATCTCGTCTTCCTTTCCAAAATCAGGACAAGGCGCGCCCCGTCCTTCTTCTGTTCAAAAATACCTCGGGGGTCTGGGGGCAGAGCCCCCAGCTTCCCTGACCTCTCAGCTGTTCATCGCCGTCCAAACGCGCGATGGGCTTACCGGCATGTCGATATGATCGATGGCCTTTCCGCCCGAATTCAGCGCATCCAGAACCGCATTGACCACAGCGGGCGGCGAACCAATCGCGCCAGCTTCACCACAGCCTTTCACACCCAGAGGGTTGTGCGTACACGGCGTCTGGCTGGAATGATCCACACCATAGAACGGCACGTCATCGGCACGCGGCATGGCATAGTCCATGAAGGACGCGCTCAGCAGTTGGCCGTTCTCGTCATAGGCACAGTTCTCAAGCAACGCCTGCCCGATCCCCTGGCCAATTCCGCCGTGCACCTGGCCGTCCACGATCATCGGGTTGATGATATTGCCAAAGTCATCCGTAGCCGTGAACGCCTCGATGCTGACCTTCCCGGTTTCGGGATCAACTTCAACTTCGCAGGCATAGGCCCCGGCGGGATAGGTAAAGTTGGCAGGATCATAGAAGGCGGTCTCTTCCAGCCCCGGCTCAACCTCCAGCGGGAAGTTATGCGGCACGTAAGCTGTCAGGGTCACATCGCCCCAGGCCACCGACTTGTCGGTGCCTGCGACGCTGAATTGACCATCCTTCAACTCGATATCCGCCTCGGACGCTTCCAGCAGGTGGGCTGCGATTTTCTTGGCCTTATCGATCACTTTCTCGGTCGCGCGCACCATCGCAGAGCCGCAGACCGCAAGGCTGCGTGAGCCATAGGTGCCCATGCCAAACGGGATCTTCGAGGTGTCACCATGCACGATCTCGACCATCGACTCGTCAATGCCGATCATGTCCGCCACAACCTGCGGGAAGGCGGTCTCATGCCCCTGCCCGTGGCTATGTGCCCCCACCATCACACTGATCGAGCCGGTGGCATTCACGCGCACGGTCGCAGCATCATAAAGACCCGCGCGTGCACCCAGCATACCGACGATATTCGACGGGGCGATTCCGCAAGCCTCAATATAGCAGTTGATGCCCAAACCGCGCAGCTTGCCCTTGGCTTCGCTCTCAGTCCGACGCGCGGCAAAGCCCGCGATGTCAGCAGCGGCCTCAAGCTTGTCCATCGTTCCGTGATAGTCACCGGTGTCATAGGTCAGCGCCACAGGCGTGTCATAGGGGAACTGAGTGACAAAGTTCTGGCGGCGCAACGCAATCGGGTCGACCCCCAACTCACGCGCGGCTTTGTCGATCACGCGTTCCAGCTGATAGGTCGCCTCGGGGCGGCCTGCCCCACGATAGGCATCGACCGGAACGGTGTTGGTAAACATGGCCTTCACATTCACCTGAATGACCGGCGTCTTGTAGTTGCCCGCCATCAGCGTGCCATGCAGCCAGGTCGGAACCGAACTGGAGAAGGTCGACAAATACGCACCCAGATTGGCGTAAGTATTTGTCCGCAGAGCGATAAAGTTGTTATCCGCGTCCAGCGCCAGTTCGATCGTGCTGACATGGTCGCGGCCCTGCGCGTCTGACATGAACGCCTCGGACCGGCTCGATGTCCACTTGACCGGACGGTTACAGGCCTTGGCCGCGAAGGTGCAGAACGCCTCTTCTGCATAGTGGAAGATCTTGGTGCCAAACCCACCGCCCACATCCGGGGCCACAACGCGCACCTTGTGCTCGGGCAGGCCCAGCACGAAGGCACACATCAGCAGCCGGATCACATGCGGGTTCTGTGACGTGGTATAGAGCGTGTACTCGTCGGTGCCGCGGCTGTATTCGGCCAGCGCCACACGCGGCTCCATTGGGTTGGCCACAAGACGGTTATTGACCAGATCCAGAGTGGTCACATGGGCCGCATTGGCAAAGATCCCGTTGATCTTGTCATTGTCTTCTTCGCCCAGATGCCAGTCGTAGCAGATGTTGTTTTTCAGGTCGTCATGCACCAGCGTCGCGCCCTCTTGCGCGGCGGCTTTCATGTCCAACACGGCTGGCAATTCGTCGAGATCGACCTCAATCGCTTCGGCCGCGTCACGCGCCTGTTCCAGACTGTCGGCCACGACAGCGGCAATCGGGTCGCCCACATGGCGAACCTTGCCTTGCGCCAGAATGGGGTGCGGCGGCTCCTGCATGGGCGCGCCATGCCGGTCGGTGACTTCCCAACCGCAGGGCATACCGCCCACGCCTTCGAAATCCTTGCCGGTGAACACTTTGACCACGCCCGGCATCGCCTCAGCGGCTGACGTGTCGATACTGTTGATCCGTCCATGCGCGATGTCCGAGCGCAGGAAATACACATGGGCCTGGCCATGCGCGTTGATGTCGTCGGTGTAATTGCCTGCTCCGGTCAGAAAGCGTACGTCCTCGCGCCGCTTGGAACTGGCTCCGATGCCACTGTCTTTGGGCATTGCTTGTTCTCCTCCGATAAACGGATGCGTCCGGCGCATCCCTTACGTCTCTCACGGGCGTCTCAATCACGCCCGCAGCGGCATCATTCCGCAGCGATGCTGCTGACGTCCTGGCCCGATGCGGCCATGATCGCCTTGACGATGTTATGATAGCCGGTACAGCGGCACAGATTGCCTTCCAGATACTTGCGAATCTCAGCCTCGGACGGGCGCGGGTTGTCTTTCAGCAAAGCCGCAGCGCTCATCACCATGCCCGGAGTGCAGAATCCACATTGCAGCCCGTGATGATCCTGAAACGCCTGCTGGATGACATTCAACGTGCCGTCCTCTGCGGCCTGCCCTTCGATTGTGCCCACATCGGCACCATCCGCCTCAAGCGCCAGCATATTGCATGATTTCACAGCTTCGCCGTTCACATGCACCACGCAAGCGCCGCATTGCGCTGTGTCGCAGCCGACATGTGTTCCGGTCAAAGACAGGTGATCGCGTAGAAAACTGGACAGCAATGTCCGGCCTTCGACGTCACCGCTCACGGACTTACCGTTCACGGTCATTGAGACCTGTGTCATGAGATCCTCCCAATTTGGTGTTTTCGTTGGGCCCGAGTTAAACACGGGAAAATTTGTTTGAGAACAAAAATATTTGCTTGATTTTTCAGCCAATTCACCCAGCAACCCTTCGCAGGCATCGCCCTTACGCAAAAGCGTAAAACTGACGTGGCGTCATTTGCGGCGCTGCGCTCGGGGTTGTGGGCGTGTCGGGATCTCTTTCAGCAGCCCACCGACGCCCATGCCGGCAATATCTGCTGCCGTGGTTTCAATCCCGCAAGCTACCCGAGACAGCACCCAATCGGCCCCGTTCAGCGCCGGAGACCGCGCGCAGCCCGGCAGGCCGATCACCGGCCGCGTTCCCAAACTGCCCAGAAACAAGAGGTTACCGGGGTCCACGGGCATCCCGAACCGGTCCACATGCCCACCAGCCACGCGCACCGCATCGGGCGCGACATCCTGCGGGTCCGACGTGGCCGAGCCTGTCAGGATCAGCGCAACATCGCCGTGCAGACCTTTCAACGCCGTGCTCAGCGCGTCAACGCGATGGGGCACGACTTGCACATCCGTCAGATCCATCCCCAATGCTTCAACCCGACCGCGAATGGCAGCGATCCCTTTTTCATTGGCGGGCCCTCCCGGTATGTCGGTCACCACCAACCCGGCGCTGTGATGGATGGGTTGTGCAAGGCGAATAGCGTCCTGCGCAAAGCGGGCTGCTTGCATCACATCGCCACCAGGCACCGCATAAGAGATTACCTTGATCGTGGCGACCATGCCGCCTTCGCCCATCTGTTGGTACTGAGGCACAGTGGCGACGGTGATCATCGGATTAATCTGATTGACCGCGCTCAGCGCCTCAAGATCCAGAACTGCGACTCCCGGCCCATCGGCCAGAAGATTGACGCGCCCCGTAAACGGCTCGGTCACGCGCAAATTGGCAGATTTCGGATCGGGCGTCAGAGCGGCAGCAAGCTGCCGCGCGGCCTCGTCTTCGTGACAATCGCCGGGCTCCAGTCGGGCAACGGTGACCTCGGCAATGCCTGCGGCAGACAGTGCCTCAAGATGCTCTTCATCCAGCGCGATACCTTTGCGCAGCTTTCGACCGCCTGCCTGCACGGAATGCGCCAGAATCGCCCCTTGTGCCTCGGCAACCGGGAGCGGGCCGAACTTCACGCTTTGCCTCGCAGTACAGCGGTCATCTGAGCCAGAATCGCAACGGCAATTTCGGCAGGGCTGGCCGCGCCGATATCCAGCCCAACAGGGCCATGAATGCGTGCGATCTGCTCTTGTGTGAACCCGGCCTGCATCAACCGATCCACCCGCTTGGCATGGGTCCGGGTCGACCCCAATGCACCGATATAGAAGACGCCCGCCGACAAAGCGGCTTCTAGCGCAGGATCATCCAGTTTGGGATCATGGGTCAGCAATACAATGGCCGTGCGACTGTCCAGACCCAGCTTCATCACCGCCTCATCGGGCCAGTCGGTGAGAATTGTCTCACCCGGGAACCGTTCGTCCGAGGCAAAAGCCTCACGCGGGTCAACGATGGCCGGATCGTACCCCGCAATCCGCGCCATCGGCACAAGAGCCTGCGCGATATGCACCGCGCCCACCACGATCAGGCGCAGCGGCGGGTTGTGCACCGCCACAAAGGTCTGTCCGTCTTCGTCAAAGCCCGACCGATCCATCCGAACGCGGTCGGCATGCGCATTGCGGCGTAGCGCGCGGTGTCCGGTTTCGACATTCACCTCATAGACCAGCGGCTCGCGCCCTGCCCGGGCCTGCACCAACTCGGCCAGCATCGCCTCGGGCAGAACCTTGCCCACAGGTTCGACCAGCACACGGATCGTCCCTCCACAGGCCAGCCCGACGGCAAAGGCATCCTCGTCGCTGACTCCGAATTCCAGCAGACGGGCATCGCCCTCCTCGATCGCTTCCAAGGCTTCGACGATCACAGCACCTTCGACACACCCGCCCGAGACCGAGCCTTCGATGCGCCCATCACCGCCAATCACCAATTGAGAGCCGACGCGCCGCGGGGCGCTGCCCCATGTTTCGACAACAGTGGCCAGAGCAGCCCCGGTCCCGTCGCGATACCACTTCAGCGCTGTTTCAGGACTGCTGTCGAATCTGTCCATCTTGGCCTCCGCTCCTCGTCTGCACCAACATAAGCAGCTTTCGCAAATTGAAAAGCTGACTGGGCGCTCATCCAAGCAACAAACAGCCCCCAAAGGTGCAAATATTCAGAATCGATTGATTGTATGTGTCGGGCGTTCTAGCGTGCTGATACGTTCAGGTGGGCATTGGACAAGCCCCCGGCGATTTCAACACAGGAGACAAAAATGAAACGCATTTTTACTGTCGGCGCTGCACTGGGTCTATTGATGTCGACAGCAAGCTATGCTGACAGCTTTCTGCGCTATGGCGAGGTCGAAGGTTGGAAGGTCTTTATCGATGAAGACAAGAAATCCTGTCTGATCGAGGCGGTGGACGATTCGGAAAACGTGGTTCAGATGGGTCTGACCGAAGATCGCGGTGTTGGATATGTGGGTGTCTTTACCAAGGCGGAAACCGATATCAAGCGCGACGAAAAGGAGGCGGTGGCGATTCTGATCGGTGACAACATCTATGTTGGCGAGGCGACCGGAATGCGCGGCAACATCACCAAAGGCTATTCCGGCGGGTATGTGCTGTCTGACGATCCGCAATTTGCCGAAGATCTGGCCAAGCAAAAGGTGATGGTGGTGTTTCCCGAAAAGGAATTTGCCTTCACCGTTGACCTGACGGGCACCTACAAAGCCATGGAAATGGCGCGCAAGTGCAACGCGGAACAGCTGTCTTAAGCAGACAGCGCCGCCATCAATCGGGCTTTCTGCCCCTGGTCGTCGGGTTCAGAGATCACGGCGGCCAGATCTTGCAGCGATGCAATCGAGTGTCCGGCGCGGAAACTGTCCACATGAGGCAGCATCGCGGCCACCCCCTGCGCCTTGGGGGCGAACCCGTCCCACCGCAAAAGCGGGTTCAGCCAGATCAGGCGTTTTGAGGACAGGTGCAGGCGCTCGATCTCTTTCTCCAGTCCTTCAGGGTCTCCGCGTTCCAACCCGTCGGTGATCAGCAGCACCACGGCCCCCTGCCCCATGACCCGCCGCGACCAGTCGCGATTGAACTGATGCAGGCAATCGCCGATCCGCGTCCCGCCCTCCCAATCTTGCGCTTCAGCCCCGGCAGCGGCCAGCGCCGCATCCACATCGCGCTGATGCAGATGGCGGGTGATGTTGGTCAGGCGGGTGCCAAAGGTAAAGGCATGAACCTTGGCCCATCCCGCACCTTTTGCATTCGAGACCGTATGCAGAAAATGCAGGATAATCCGGCTGTACTGGCTCATCGAGCCAGAGATATCACAAAGCGCCACCAGATTGGGCCAGCGGGGTTTGGGATGCTGTCGGGCAATGTCGCGCAGCTCTCCGCCCTGGCGAATGGCTGCGCGCAGGGTCCGGGCACGGTCGATGCGGTAGCCCAGATGACTGGCCTGCCCGCGCCGCGACATGATCGGTTTGACCGGCAAGGACATTTGCGCCAGAACCCGTTTGGCCTGCGCGATCTCGGCGGTGCTCATCTGTTCAAAGTCGAGATTGCGCAACCTCTCCTCGGATGAGGCGGTTTGGGTGGCGTCAATCTCAATCTCGGTCTCGCCCTCGTCCTGAGCAACCGGTTCAGGTGCGTCCTGTTCAACGCCGTCCAGCAGCGCTTCTGCCGCGCGCTTTTCCCCGGCATCGGCCTTGCGTTCTTCCTGCACACCCCGGATGGCGGGCAGCATCATGGCCATCATATGTTCCATATATCGCGGATCGCGCCAATACATGCGGAAGACCTGCGCAAAGACAGTGCGATGTTCGGGGCGGTTTACGAAACAGGCGTGCAGCGTCCAATAGAAATCCTGTTTTTCGGTGAAGCCAGCCGCTTGCACCGCCCGGATCGCATCAATCACACGCCCCGGCCCGATCGGCAGCCCCGCCTTGCGCAGCGCACGAGCAAAATGCGTGATATTCTGCGCCAGCTTGGGGTTGTCGGGGATATCGGGAGGGAGCAGTTCAGCCATCTACTTTTCCGAGATGGGTAAGGATTTCATTCGCAGCTGCTTGAGCCGCCATTTTCGAAACGTCCAAGACCACTGCTTCGTCAGGAACAAACAGCGTATCCGTCTGTCGGATAGATGCCAGAACGTTGGCATCCATCAATTTGGCACCACCCTTTCGGGATGGGTCCCGCAATCTTCGCTGATTTTCCTCTACGGAGCTATCCAATACAAAAAGATACAAAGGCGCGTTGCGATCATTAGCAAGGTCCAGTGTTGGTTGGAACAATGGCAAAGCGGCCGGTTCATCCGCCAACGCGTCGGTAAGAACGATGGGCACGTCCTTGGGCAAACGGCGAGCGTGATCGAAAATGAGGTGTCGAACCTCTTCGCGCATGGCGACGCTCTCGGGTGTATTGCGGGCATAGATCGCGCGCGCAGCATCCAGCATCAGGTGGTTATGGATCAGCCGGCCACCCAAAGTCTCAGCCAGTATCCGTCCGATTGTCATTTTGCCCACACCGGGCCAACCGCCAATATGGATAACGGGCGCGACACTCATCGGATCAAGCTGGTTCCAGACTTGCCTTGGCCTCGTCTAATATCCGTTTGGCTTCGGTCCCTTGCAGTTTCTGGATGTCATCCTGGTATTTCAGGATCGCGCCCAGCGTGTCGCCGATCACCTCGGGGCTGAGGTTCATGACATCAAGGGCGAGCAGGCATTTGGCCCAGTCGATGGTTTCGGCCACACCCGGTTTCTTGAACAGGTCTTCGGTGCGCAAACGCTGGACAAAGGCCACAACCTCTCGGCTGAGGCTTTCAGCGGCTTCGGGTGCGCGGGCGTGCAGGATTGCGATTTCGCGTTCGAAATCGGGGTAGTCGACCCAGTGGTAAAGGCAACGACGTTTCAGCGCGTCATGGACTTCGCGGGTGCGGTTCGAGGTGACGATCACAATCGGAGGTTCTGGCGCCTTGACGGTGCCAAGCTCGGGGATCGTCACCTGAAAATCACTGAGCGCTTCGAGCAGGAAGGCCTCGAACGGCTCGTCAGTGCGGTCAAGCTCATCGATCAGTAAAACCGGCGCGCCGTTTTCATCCGGGCGCATGGCTTGCAGCAAGGGACGTTCGATCAGGTAGTCATCTGAGAACAGCTCGTCCTGCAGAGCAGCCCGGTCGGCCCCGCCCGAGGATTCGGCTGTGCGAATGGCCACCATCTGTGCCGGGAAGTTCCATTCATAGACCGCCGAGGACGCATCCAGACCTTCGTAACATTGCAAGCGGATCAGTCGGCGGTTCAGACCGGCGGCCAGAGCCTTGGCAATCTCGGTCTTGCCGACACCGGCCTCACCTTCCAGAAACAGCGGGCGGCCCAGTTTGAGCGACAAGAACACAACCGTCGCCAGGGCGCGGCCACAGACATAGCCTTGCGTTGCCAGCATCTGCTGGACCGCATCGATGGAATTTGGCTGCGTCATGGATCCTCCTGCCCTGTCATCGGCTAAAAGGTCATGCCGCTGCACGGGCGTCAAGACCTTGGCCTGCCTCAGAGCTACGCTGGCTGCGTGCAGAGGCAAGTTTTTTGTCGGGTCAGGTCTGCGGTTGGTTGGTCTTTTGCCGCAGCTGTGCTAGCGCAGGCCCATGACCGATAGCCTGACACTCCGCCGTCCCGACGACTGGCATTTGCACCTGCGCGACGGCGCGATGTTGCAAGCCGTTCTACCTGAAACCACGCGCCATTTTGCCCGTGCGATCATCATGCCTAACCTTGTTCCACCAGTGGTGCGAGGCGATCAGGCCGCCGCCTATCGCGACCGTATTCTGGCCGCCCTGCCCGAAGACATGACGTTCGAGCCGTTAATGACGCTTTATCTGACCGAGGACACCGATCCCGAAGATGTGGCTGCGGCCCATGCCAGCGGGTTGGTCAAAGCGGTCAAGCTGTACCCGGCGGGAGCGACGACAAACTCGGCCTCGGGCGTGCGTGATTTCGACAAGGTGCGCCCGGTGCTTGAGAAAATGGCCGAGATCGGACTGCCCATGTGTGTTCATGGGGAGGTCACCGACGCAGAAATCGACATCTTTGACCGTGAAGCGGTGTTCATTGACCGCGTACTGGACCCGATCCGCAGATCCACCCCGGGCCTGCGTGTGGTGATGGAGCATATTACCACCTCAAACGGTGTGGAGTATGTCAAAGCCAACGCGACCGATCTGGGGGCGACGATTACGGCGCATCACCTGATCATCAACCGCAACCATATCCTGGTTGGCGGGATCAAACCGCACTATTACTGCCTGCCTGTTGCCAAGCGCGAGGAGCATCGCTTGGCCCTGGTCGCGGCGGCGACCTCGGGCGATGCGCGGTTCTTTCTGGGCACTGACAGCGCGCCTCATACCGATGACAACAAGGAAATGGCCTGCGGCTGCGCCGGTTGTTTCACCGCGACCAATACCATGTCGCTGGTGGCCGAGATGTTTGACCGGGCGGATGCGCTGGACAAGCTGGAAGGGTTTGTGTCGCTCAACGGGCCTGGGTTTTACAGATTGCCGGTCAATGAAGACACCATCACCCTGTCCAAAGGTGCGCCGGTCGAATATCCGGCCAAGATCGAGTCTGGAGACGGGCCCGTCACGGTGTTTGACCCGGGCTTTCCTCTGCATTGGCGCGTGGTCTAACCGTTCAGATGCGCCGCCAAATCCGCTGCGCGCCCTCCGGTGCGCAGCATTGACCAGATCTCGTCAACCTCATCTCGCCCGATCAGCTTGGCCGCTTTGGCCCTGACCCGATCTTCCCGGTCGGCCAGCGCCAGGGGCGTTTGCAAGTCATGTTCGGCCTCCAGCCGCGCACCATCGCGGCGCAACAATGCAAGCTTCGCCTGAGTTTCTGACAGGCTGTCATCAGCTTCAACCGTGATCCGGTCAGCCAATGATTTCAGCCGCGGGTTCTGACAGATTTGATCCGTAAAGCTTTCAGGCAGCGCCGTATCATAGCCCAAAGCCTGCATCGCGATTACAGTACGATAGGAAAACTTTGCCCCCAGCCCCGTGGTCGGGTTCACCTGATTGCAGACACTCATCCAGCGCGGATGGGTCTTGACCTTGATCTCGGCCACCTCTGGCTCAGCGATATCCAGCTCCCGCGCGGCCTCAAGCGCTGCGTGCAGGCCGTGGCAACAGGCATGGAATTTGTGGCTGACCGACTCGAACAGCCAGTCGTGGCCCAAGCCCTGCAAGGCACTGTCGGTGTCATTCTCACCCAGATGGGTCGCCCCGAACCCAAATGTGCCCTCAAGCGCCTGATCATTCGATTGAAACCCGGCGGCGATCAACAGCGCGGCCTCAAGCCCGTTGGCAGCGGCGAGGCCTGCGTTATAGGGTTTGCCCATCGTGCCGAACTGGGATTTCTGGCCCGCCGCACGTGTCGCTGTCAGACCCAGAACCTGTCGAATCTGCGCGGGATCGAACCCCAGCAACCGCCCGCAGGCGACTGCGGCCCCGAATGCACCGGATGTCGCGGTCTGATGGAAACCCGCCTGATAATGCGCCCGCCCCAGCCAAAGACCAACCCGAATGGAAAGCTCCATCCCGATCAGCGCAGCTTCGAGCAGCTCGACAATCGGTTTGTCCTTTGCTTCGGCCAGAGCCAGCGCTGCGGGCATAATAGCAACCGAGGGGTGACCGATATGAGCAAAATGGGTGTCGTCGTAGTCCAACGCGTGCGAGATGGTACCATTCACCAACGCAGTCGCACGCAGCGGTGCGGTGCCGCCACCAAACAGATGCGCCTGCCCGGCGCCCGCCTCGGCCAGAACCATATCCCGAACGATCTTTGACACCGGCTCGTCCTTACCGGCGCAACCGACTGCGATCCAGTCGAGCATCGACAACGATGTCACAATCCGCGTTTGCAAGGTCGTCGAAAGCGGGGCGCAGGCAAAGTCGGAAAGTGCGTTTGTTAGATTGGCCATGACCTGCACTCTAGCGTGCGCTGGCCGTGGGTAAAGCCTTAGCCGTAGAGATCAGCTGCCCGCTGTTCAAAGGCACGCACGATTCGATGCATGGCCTCGTTGAAAACAACGCCAATGATGCCCTGCAAGATCGCGTTCTTGAACTCAAAATCCACATGGAACGAAATGTTGCACCCTTGCTCGGTGTCTTCAAACTGCCAATCGGATTTCATGTATTTGAACGGTCCGTCCAGATATTCGGTATCGATCCGTTTGGCTGCGTCGAACAGTGTTACCCGGCTGCCGAACCTTTCCCGAAACACTTTGAACGAGATCACCAGATCCGCCTCCATCACCTGTCCTTCGCCTTCGGCATAGGTTCGGCGAATGCGGGCGGCTGCGCACCAAGGCAGGAACTCGGGGTATTTCGCGACATCGGCAACCAGATCATACATCTGCTGAGCGGTGTAAGGCAGAGGGCGGGTTTCCGAGTGGGTGGGCATGGTATCCGGGCATTAACTGGTGACAATGCCGCGTGATTTCGTATGTTGCGCGCGAAAGATCAAGGGGGCAGTGATGAGCGAGCGCGCATATGTGATAGATGAGATGATCTCGGCCAAGGCCATCGCCGCGCGGATCGAGGAGCTCTGCCGCGAGATCACCGAAGAGTTCGCAGGCACCGACAAGTTGGTTGTTGTGGGTCTGTTGCGCGGCAGTTTCGTCTTTATCGCTGACCTTGTGCGCGAACTGGATTTGCCCATCGAGGTCGATTTCCTCGAAGCCTCCTCTTACGGCGACTCGATGGAAAGCAGTCGAGAGGTGCGTATTCTCAAGGACTTGCGGGGCGCAATTGAAGGGCGTGATGTGCTGGTGGTCGAGGACATCGTCGATACCGGACACACGTTGAACCATGTCACCAACTTGCTGCAAAGCCGCCAGCCCGCGCGGTTGAAATCCATCGCCTTGCTCGACAAGCCCAGCCGACGCGAGGTCGATTTCCGATCAGACTGGATCGGGTTCGAAATCCCGGATGAATTTGTTGTGGGCTATGGGATCGACTACGCGCAGCGCAACCGCAACCTGCCCTTTATCGGCAAGGTGCGGTTCGTCGTAGAGTGACCCCATGAACCCGCGCCATCTGCTTCGCATGTCGAAATGGGCGCGCCGGCCACCGTCAGAACGTCGGGTGAAACTGGTGTTTGGCGTGCTGCTTGCCTGCGGGGTATTGGCGGGTATTCAATATCTTGGCTGGTGGCCGGATTGGGCCACGCTGGAGCCCGCGAAGTTCAGGCCCTGACGCCCAGTACCTGATCCAGTGCAGCCAGGAAGATACTCGTTCCGATAGGGATCAACGCGTCGGGAAAGTCATAATCCGGGTTGTGCAATTGCGGCTGTTCCGTGCCGGAGCCCAACCAGAACATCGCCGTCTTGGCGGATTTGCCAAACTGACCGAAATCTTCGGAAAACCGTTGAGGCTCTGACACTTGCGCACACGAAACCTGCTGTGTCGCACAGGCAGAGGCCAGCACCGCAACGGCCTCGGCGTTGTTGACACAAGCCTCAAACACATCGTCATAGCTGATCTGAACCGATAGCCCCTCGTCACGTGCAACGTCCTGCACCAAAGCCTCTGCCTCGGCGATCAAATGTTCCATACGAGCGTCCGTCACAGTGCGCAGAGTCACCCAAAGTTCAGCCTCACCCGGAGCAACCCCAAAGGTCGCTGCCCCAAGCCGGGAATGCGTAACTGTGGTCAGAGCATAATCGGTATTCAAAGCCCCTGCTGGGCCAAGCCCGGCGAAAGCGGGCATCAGACGCGCCAAAGCACCTGCGGGAGACACCCCATCCTGTGGAGCGGCGGCATGCGAGGTTTTGCCCGTCAGAACAATCCGCATCCCGCGCGACGCACAATTGGCTGGGCCCTGACACAGCTCGACAGTGCCAAGAGCCAGCCCGGGCAGGTTGTGCAGCGAAAACACATAGTCCAGGCCCAACTCTTCGAACCGGGAATCCGCGCGATAGGCGATGGCACCCTGCCCGGTTTCTTCGGCGGGCTGGAAGATCAACACCACGCGCCCGCGTGTCGGGCGACGCGCAGCAAGGGCCTGAGCGACGCCCAGAACCATGACCATATGTCCGTCGTGACCACAAAGGTGACCCTTGCCAGGGACCTGCGACACATAGGGCTGATCTGAGATCTCCTGGATCGGCAATCCATCCAGCTCACAACGGATGCCAACCACCGGTCCGTCTTGACCACTGTCGTAGATCGCAGCAACCCCATGCCCGCCCAGACCGGTCAGAACCTGATCAGGCGCAAAGCCTTGCAACAACTCAACAATGCGGGCGGCGGTGCGCTCTTCCTCACCGAACAGTTCGGGACTTTGATGCAAGGCGTGGCGACACTGGGTCAGCCACGCCTGCTGTTCAGGCGTCATACTTGGCCCAGTTTCTTCTGCCGAGCGGCGCGCAGCCGGGCAAAATCATCTCCTGCATGATAGGAAGACCGGGTCAAAGGCGTGGCCGAAACCATCAAGAACCCTTTGCCAAAGGCCGCTTTCTCATAAGCTGCGAATTCTTCGGGCGTGACAAAGCGATCTACGCGGTGATGTTTGGGCGTGGGCTGCAAATACTGGCCGATGGTCAGGAAATCGATATCCGCAGCGCGCATATCATCCATGACCTGACGCACTTGCTGTTCCTCTTCCCCCAGACCCACCATGATACCGGATTTGGTAAAGATCGATCGATCCATCTCTTTCACCCGTTGCAACAGGCGCAGTGAATGGAAATAGCGCGCGCCCGGGCGAACTTCGGGGTAAAGGCCGGGGACGGTTTCCAGATTGTGGTTGAACACATCCGGCTTGGCCTCAACCACGATCTCAAGCACAGACGGGTCACATTTTAGGAAATCGGGCGTCAGGATTTCGATTGTGGTCTTGGGCGAGCGATGGCGCACCGCGCGAATGGTCTGCGCGAAATGATCCGCGCCACCATCCGTCAGATCATCCCGATCCACCGAGGTGATCACCACGTGATTAAGCCCCAGCTTCTCAACCGCATGGGCCACGCGGCCCGGTTCGAACACGTCCAACTCATCAGGCCGACCCGTGGCGATATTGCAGAAGGTGCAGCCACGGGTACAAATCTCTCCCATGATCATCATAGTGGCGTGGCCCTGGCTCCAGCATTCACCGACATTGGGGCACCCGGCCTCTTCGCAGACCGTGACCAGATTGTTTTCCCGCATGATCTTATGCGTGTCGGCATAGCCCTTGCCGCCGGGCGCTTTCACACGAATCCACTTTGGCTTTTTCGGCTGATCGTTGTCGGGCCGATGGGCCTTTTCAGGGTGGCGTTGCTCGGGAATTTTCAGATCACGCACGAGAGGTTTTCCTGACTTCGGGTCAAACTTGCATACGCCTAACATAGTGCAAGCCTCACCTCCAGCCCAGCGACGCATGGCCGCTATGCGTTTAGCAGCCCCCCGAGATCAACCAATCAATCGGTCCGGCTCAGCCTGGTCTTCGTAATGCCGTTTCAAGCGCTGCAAGGCGATGCGCAGCACGATCTTGCCGGATCGCGCCGACCAACCCATGCGTGTTTCCGACAATTCCAACCCTTCCAGATAACAGCAGCAGCGCAGCGCAACATCGCTGAGCCCCGGCCCCAGATCTGACAGCGCGGCAACAACACGATCGCGGGCGCCGCTTGAACCTTGAGCGCCGGACAGCTGTCCATCGTTCCGCGAACCTGTCCCGGCGGTCAGAAAATGCTCCCAATTCTGTGCTACTTTCGGGCCGATCTGAGCCAGCTCAAAGTCTTCACGCAAGCGCTCTCCCGCAGTGACCAGACTGTCGTCCAGAAACGGTTTGCCATCCCTGTCACGCCGTCGCGCCAACGCGATCAGCGGGCTTTCAGCCGAGCTGTATCGGGCGCGCGCGAGCTTTTTCGGTCGTCCGGGAGCAGACGCGGACTTGGCGTTGAATGGCAGGAAATCAGCCTGTGCCTCGGCCATGCCAAGTTCATTTCGCGACCTTGCACGGTTTTCCGCCTCAGCCACCAGATGGCTGAGCGCCGCGCGGCCGGAAGTCGAAATCCGATAGCGCGAAATACGACCGGGATTGTCGCAGGTTATCCATTCCTTAAGCGCCAGCGCTTGTGCTATCTTGCATTCCACAACCGCCGTTTTTGTGGTGCCACCGTCCCCGTTGTCACGGACGACCACAGCCTTGTCCATATCTTCGGCAACAGCAAGTACAGCGCCGGTTTCACACATGCGGCGCAATACGCGCAAAGCCTCGCGGTCGAACTCTTCATCATAGGCGGCAAGCGGATTATCCGCGTCGGCGCCATACATATGTGATCCTGCCACCTGCCCCGGTTCGTCGGTAAAATGCGTATCTGCCAACCGCTGAAGGGCCGCATCCACCGAGGGATCATCCCGACGCATTTCAATACGCCGGATTTGCCTGAGAATAGTCGAGGCATGGCACCCCTCGGTTCGCGCAATATCCCTGATCGATCGCCCCGACTCGGTATGTGCTAGGTATCGCTGCGCCCCTTCCGGGACCCATGCAGGAACGGTGAAAGCCATGCTGTTTTCCATATTTATTTGCCCTCGTCGACAAGCCAAAATGCCAATCTCTGTCGCCGGATTCTTAGTTAACCAAATCTAACTAGAGGTGCTTTCGTTACTCGTTCGTTAATCTCGGACGACAGGGAGCAGAATTGGTTCAAAAAGATAAACACTCGTGAAACCAACGTTCGGGGCGAGGCTGGACAAGGCAACACCCGCTTAGGTTGTGCAACAACATGGCCAGAGACATTCTGACCCACAGGAGCCTTCCCATGCAGGACTTGATGACCATGATTTCAGCATTGCGCCGCCCCCGTCTTTTGACCCGCGCGGCTAAGATCGGCGCCCAGGATTATGATCGCGAACGGCATTTGCAACGTGTTCTGGGGTATGGGCCCCTGCCATCAACGGGTGCCGCGCTGATGCGTTTGATCGAGGTGGAGCGGGACGTGAATGGCCTGCGGCAAGATGAGGATGCGGCCTACTCGCTGGTCAGGCATTTGGACATATTGATCGCTTTGATCGGCGAAGCGCAGCTGTATCAGGCCAGCCGCGCCTCGCATTACGCCTGATCAGGTGAACGCGTCGGGCATCGAGGCCTTTTTATCGGCCACATAAGCTTCGAGCGCGGTTTGAATGGCTGGGTCCATCTGCGGTTGCTTATAGTTGGCGAGCAGATGCTCAACCCGCGCCGAGGCCAGCGCTCGCGTATCGCGCGCGCCCTCTTCTTCCCAGGTCTCGAACGGCTTGTAATCCAACAGGTCGGTTTTCCAGAAAGCTTCCTTGAAATTGGCCTGTGTGTGGGCACATCCCAGATAGTGCCCGCCGGGACCAACCTCGCGGATCGCATCCATGGCCTGAGCATTTTCGTCATAGGCCACACCTTTGGCCAGCCCGTGCAACACGCCCAACTGGTCGGCATCCATGACGAATTTCTCAAAATCGGCGACCAGACCGCCTTCAAGCCAGCCACACGCGTGCAGCATGAAATTCACACCTGCCATCAGCCCCATATTCAGCGAATTCGCTGTTTCATAGGCGGCCTGCGCATCGGGAAGTTTCGAGCCACAGAACGACCCAGCAGACCGGAACGGCAGACCCAGACGCCGCGCAAGTTGACCCGCGCCATAGGTCACGTGCGACGCTTCGGGTGTTCCGAAGGTCGGCGCACCCGAGTTCATGTCGATCGAAGATACAAATGCCCCAAAGATTACAGGCGCACCCGGACGAATGATCTGTGTATAAGCCACACCCGCCAAAACCTCGGCCAGAACCTGCGTCAGTGTCCCCGCAACCGAGACCGGAGCCATTGCGCCACCCACGATAAAGGGCGACACGATGCAGGCCTGATTGTTCTTGGCATAAACCTCAAGCGCGCCCATCATGATATCGTCAAAGGTCATGGGCGAGTTGATGTTGATCAGCGAGGTCATCACCGTGTTGTTCTGTACGAACTCTTTGCCGAACAGGATTTCGCACATCTCAACCGAATCCTGCGCACGGCTTGGATCGGTGACCGAGCCCATGAAGGGCTTGTCGGAAAGCGTCATATGCGCCAGCAACATGTCCAGATGGCGCTTGTTCACCGGCACATCGGTGGGTTCGCACACTGTCCCGCCCGAATGGTGCAGCCATTTGGACATATAGGCCAGCTTCACGAATTTGTTGAAATCTTCCATCGTCGCATAGCGCCGACCACCCTGGGCATCGCGCACAAAGGGAGGGCCGTATACCGGTGCCAGAACCAGGTTGCGGCCACCGACAACAACGGATTTCTCTGGGTTTCGGGCATGTTGCGTAAAGCTGCTGGGCGCTGTCTTGATCAACTCACGTGCCAGTCCGCGCGGAATGCGCACACGCTCGCCTTCAATCTCGGCCCCCACATCGCGCCAACGTTCAAGTGCGGCCGGGTTATCAACGAAATTGACCCCGATCTCGGCCAGTACCGTTTCGGCATTTGCCTCGATGATCTCAAGCGCTTCGTCGTTGAGAACCTCGAAATTGGGAATATTGCGTTCGATGTATTTCGCAGTCTCGATCTTGACTGCAGTGCGCTCGGCCCGCCGTGCCGCGCCACCGCCGCCTCTGGTTCTGCGTCGGGTGTTTGCTTCAGCCATGCGAATATCCCGCCTTTATGCTTCTGAATGCTACGATTTGAACGTGGTGGTACAGGACACCTTACACGCTCTGCCGGTGTATTGCGGCGCTATTGGGGAAAAAGCGACATATGACGCTGAGTGACAAAGCTCAGCCCAAGACCTTTTCCAATGTTACCGTGTTCCCGTCAGCGCCCGTTTCCACCCATCCCATATGCTGATACATGGCCCGTGTGGCGGTCATTTTGACATGCGTTTTCAGAACCATACGCGTCAATCCCTCATGAACAGCCTGATCTTTCGCCACCTTCAGCAGCCGTTTCGCCAACCCCTGCCCTTGTGCCCACGGACTGACCGCCAGATTAAACACCATGATTGCGTCATCGACCCGTTCGAAAACGACTACACCCAAGACGTCCTGTCCATGCGCTGCAACATAAACGTCATGTGCGGCGATTTCCTCTTCGACCCCACCCGAAACATCCGGCAAATCCGGCAAATCCCGCAGGGCCTCCGCATAGGCCGATTGGATACAGGCGCGAATAGGTGCGGCATCTCCTTGGACGGCTTTTCTCAGTTCAATTTCAGGCATATGACCCTCCGATATGATGCATCTGCCAATAGAAAGCGAGTTGCCGCTCATTCTGCTTGCACTGCGCAGTCTTGCAACCTAATAGCCAGACATGACCCAGGACACCCACGACCGCCTTCTCATCATCGACTTTGGCAGCCAGGTAACGCAACTGATTGCACGCCGCCTGCGCGAGTTGAATGTCTATTGCGAAATCCACCCTTATCAGAATGTCACGATGGATTTTGTGCGCCAAATGGCCCCCAAAGCTGTCATCTTTTCGGGCGGCCCGGACAGCGTCACGCGCGAGGGCTCGCCTCGTGCACCGCAAGAGATTTTTGACTATGGCGTGCCCATTCTGGGCATTTGCTATGGCCAACAGGTGATGATGCAGCAACTGGGTGGCAAGGTCGAAGGTGGCAAGATATCTGGCGGTGGCGGCACCGCAGAATTCGGGCGCGCTTTTGTCACGCCCGGCCAGCCGCTTGATATTCTGGAGGGTTGGTTCGCAGACGGCGACGAGCAGGTCTGGATGAGCCATGGCGACCATGTCAGCCAGCTGGCACCGGGGTTTGAGGTTTTTGGAACCTCGCCCAACGCGCCCTATGCCATTACAGCCGACACTGACCGGCATTTTTACGCCGTGCAGTTCCACCCCGAGGTTCACCACACCCCCAATGGCGCGCGGCTCTATGAAAACTTCGTGCGCCTGGCCGGGTTCACAGGCGACTGGACCATGGGCGCCTATCGCGAACAGATGGTCGAGGCGATCCGCACCCAGGTTGGCGACAAAAAGGTCATCTGTGCTCTGTCGGGCGGTGTCGACAGCTCGGTCGCGGCCGCGCTGATCCACGAAGCCATTGGCGACCAGTTGACCTGCGTGTTCGTCGACCACGGGCTTTTGCGCAAGAACGAGGCTGCTGAAGTCGTCGGCATGTTCCGCGATCACATGAACCTGCAAGTGATCCATGCGGACGAGACCGAGCTTTTTCTGGGCGAGCTTGAAGGCCAAAGCGATCCCGAGACCAAGCGCAAAATCATCGGCAAGCTGTTCATCGACGTGTTCCAGAAATACGCCGATCAGATCGAGGGCGCTGAGTTTCTGGCGCAAGGCACGCTCTACCCCGATGTGATCGAATCCGTGTCGTTCTCGGGCGGACCCTCGGTCACGATCAAATCGCACCACAATGTCGGCGGCCTGCCGGAAAAGATGGGTCTGAAACTGGTCGAACCGCTGCGCGAGCTGTTCAAGGACGAGGTCCGCGCGTTGGGCCGCGAATTGGGCCTGCCCGACAGCTTCATAGGCCGCCACCCCTTCCCCGGCCCGGGCCTTGCCATCCGCTGCCCCGGCGAGATCACCCGCGACAAGCTGGAGATCCTGCGCGAGGCAGATGCGATCTATATCGACCAGATCCGTAAACACGGCCTGTACGACGAAATCTGGCAAGCCTTTGTCGCCATCCTGCCCGTCCGCACAGTTGGTGTTATGGGCGATGGGCGCACCTATGACTATGCCTGCGCCCTTCGCGCCGTGACATCGGTGGACGGCATGACCGCAGATTATTACCCGTTCAGCCACGAGTTCCTCGGTGAAACCGCAACCCGCATCATCAACGAGGTGAAAGGCATCAACCGATGCACCTATGACATCACCTCGAAACCTCCGGGCACGATCGAGTGGGAATGAGACCAAATAAGGAGGGTATTGGGCGTGCAGAACGATCAAATAAAAAAAGGCATCGAACTATTTGGCCACGAAATCATTCGGTCGAAACGTACCAATGCCGCCAGAGAACAACTTAGCCGGTTGCGCGGTGAGTTGAACGATTCCCTTACGAAAATTGGGAAACTCACCGATAGACAAACTGCACTTAGAACCGAGCTTTCTGCGCTTAGAGCTGAACTCGATCAGACCCGACGGGAACTGACGGCAAGCGAAAAACGCTCCGAGGAAGTGCCCGAACTCCTTGATCTCGCTTTGCAAGCTTCGGGCTGCAAACAGCCATCGCGCGCTCAGTTGAAGCAAGACATTTTTGTTTTGCTTCAAACAAAATTCAAGACCGGCGGCTACTTTGTGGAATTTGGCGCGACTGACGGATTAGGTCTGAGCAATACATATCTTCTTGAAAAGAACTTTGGCTGGACAGGGATCCTGTCTGAACCGGCACCAATGTGGCACGCAGCATTAAAGCAGAACCGAACCGCCGCGTTAGACTTTGACTGCGTTTGGAAAACCACAGGCGATCTGCTAGATTTCAACATGGTCGAAGACGGAGAGTTTTCGACAGTCAACGAGTTCACCCGCAGCGACCAGCACGCCGAAGTCCGGCAATCTGGACAAGTTCTGAAAGTCAAATCCGTTTCGCTGAACGACTTGCTTGAACGGCATAATGCTCCGCGCCAAATTGATTATCTGTCGATCGACACTGAAGGCAGTGAATATGAAATCCTGAGCAATTTCGATTTCTCGAATCACGACATTCAGATCATCACCTGCGAGCATAATTTCACAAAAATGGGCGATGAGATATTCGAGCTGTTGAGCAGCAAAGGGTATACACGCGTGTTGGAAAATATCTCGAGATGGGATCATTGGTACGTCAGGACCGCTTGATGCAGCACCATGATTTACCAATCTATTCTTGAGAGGAACACATCATGAGCAGAATGTCATCGAATATCGCTCAGACTTTTGGCTACAGACTGGTCAAGGGCGAAGATGAAACACCTACTGATCCCATTGTGGAGAACGTCGAACCCGAGGAACAGAACATCGAGGCTGGAACACGTAATTTTAAGCAAATTTGTTTCGACGGAAGTTTCATTCAGTTCTTTGTCTCTAACGAACAATTCTCTGTTGATGCTTTCACGAACGAATCCTGGTGTGATCGTTTGGACATCTTGCATTCGGATATTCAGGCGCATGAGGTCGAAATACTCGAAAATGCCCGGACAACCTTGCCCGAGAAACAAGCAGATTTCGTTTTCGTTTCAACTCATAGCGACGCGCTACATAATACTTTGATCGAGAAACTTAAGTCCGTCGACTGTCGCATCAAAGCATCATCTTTCTTCGAAGATCACAGCACCAGCTTGGACGAATTTATTCTGTCAAGCAGCCCCGATATTCCTCCTCTGTTCAACAACTTCCAACCTTGGGGTCGCCACGAAATCGCAGCTGCCAGCGGCGCTGAGTTGTTAGAGAAACTCAAGCTGGACTTGGTCGCCACGACCTCAGCAAAATGAATAGCATCGCCAAAGCCGGGCTTTGGATGATCGGGGCGATTGCCTCGTTTACGTCGATGGCGGTGGCTGGGCGCGAATTGAGCGCTACGCACGACACGTTCGAGATCATGTTCTATCGCAGCCTTGTTGGCGTTTGCGTTGTTTGCCTGGTTCTTACGTTCACCGGAAAGTGGCATCAGGTTTCCACCCAAAAGCTTGGTCAACACGGGCTGCGCAACGTGCTGCATTTCACCGGGCAGAACCTTTGGTTCTATGCCATTGGTGTCATCCCACTGGCCCAGGTCTTCGCGTTGGAGTTTACGCAGCCCATTTGGGTCATCCTATTGTCGCCGCTTTTGCTGAAAGAGCGCCTTACGCCTCTCAAAGTTGTTGCGGCACTTATCGGATTTGCCGGAATTCTGATGGTTACGCGACCCGGTACAGCGCCGATCAGTCTTGGACTGGTCACCGCAGCTCTGTCGGCCGTATTCTTTGCGCTGACAACAATCACGACCAAGTCGCTGACCCGCTTTGCCAGCATCGGTTGCATTATGTTCTGGCTGACCGTGATGCAGGCCATATTGGGTCTTGTCGCGTCGGGCATTGATGGTGAGATCACCCTGCCCAATGCCAGTACCGTACCTTTCCTTTTGTTGGTTGGATTTGCCGGTTTGCTCGCGCATTTCTGCATCACAAATGCGCTGGCCATTGCGCCCGCAACGGTCGTCATCCCTTTTGATTTCGCTCGTCTTCCAACGATCGCGATCGTTGGGATGCTCTTGTATCACGAGCCGATCGACCTCTGGACCCTGTTGGGTGCCATTGTGATATTTGCGGGTATCTACCTGAATGTTCGGTCCGAGAATCGTAACGAATCTGCAACAGTCCGTAACGTCAAGACCTCAAAGTAACGCGGGGTCACCAGTTGACGGAACTTTAACGTATAAGGGAGTAACAGCCCGGTAACACCGCCGGGTGACCTCAGACAAGAGCAGTTTTCCGGCATTGGACAGTGTAAGGGAGAATAATATGAGGAAAGCGCTGTTTAGCGCTTGCGCCGTGTGTGTCGGAGCGACAACAGCGCAGGCAGGTGGTCTGGATCGCAGCGGCCAACCGATAACCCTGATCTTCGAAGAAGGGAACTATGCAGAGTTTTCTGTATCGAGGACCAACCCGGATGTCGAAGGGACCGACCTGACCAACCAAAACCCATTCGGAACGCCCACAGGGAACGTTGCGCAGGACTTCAACCAAGTTGGTGCGGGGGTAAAGTACCAATTCAATGACCAATTCTCGGCCGCACTGATCTATGATCAGCCCTTTGGGTCGGATATCAGCTATCCCACGCCGTCGGGCAACCCAACGCAGCCAGGATCGCTGCTTTTGGGCGGGACCGAGGCGTTTGCCGAATCTGACAGCTATACAGCCTTGTTGCGCTACAAGTTTGACCCCAACTGGAGTGTGCACGGTGGCGTGCGCTACCAACAGGTTGAGGGTAATATCCAGCTGCAAGGCCTGGCTTATGGTCCATTCTCGGGTTACGGGATCGACCTTGATCGCGAGGGAGGTTTTGGCTGGGTTCTGGGTGCCGCCTATGAGATCCCCGATATCGCACTGCGGGTTGCCCTGACCTATCAGTCGAAGATCTCTTTTGACTTCGACACCACGGAAAGCTCGCCTTTGTTCCCGGTCACCCTGACCGGAACGCAAGAGGTTGAGACACCACAATCGGTCAATCTGGACTTTCAGACTGGCGTTGCCCAAGACACGCTTCTTTTCGGCAGCGTACGGTGGGCCGACCACAGTCAGACACAGTTGAGCACAACCGCCGTTGGGCCGCTTCCCAGCGTCGAGTTGATTGACCTCAACAACTCGTTCACCTTCAACCTGGGCCTGGCGCATCGCTTCAACGAAAACTGGGCGGCTTCGGTCAACCTCGGCTATGAAGAAGCGGATGACGACGATCTGGTATCGCCGCTTGCTCCGACCAATGGCTTCAGAAGCATTGGTGTTGGGTTGCAATACACCCATGAAAACATGCGGATCAGCGGTGGCTTGCGGTACACAGATCTGGGTGACGCGTTCGCAGAAACCGGCACACCAGACGTTGCGCGCGCAGATTTCAGCGGCAACGACGCCGTAAGCTTTGGGATCCGCGTAGGCTTCAGCTTCTGAACCTGTGCCGAAGGGTGCTCAACACTATTCAAGCTACGCTCTGAGCACCTCAACCAGATGGCATAACATCAACAAAACCCCGCCCAACCGGCGGGGTTTTTTGCACATGATCCGGGTCGCAAATCTGATCTGCCCATGACACACACGCCCATGGCTTCGCAAAAATCACTGACAGTAAGAACCTGGTTCGAACTCATCCTTTTGGGTGCGATTTGGGGCGCATCCTTTTTGTCGATCCGGGTGGCGCTGGATACGGTACCTGTCGTCACATCTGTCTTTCACCGTGTTGTTTGGGCCAGTGTGATCCTCTGGGCAGTCATCGCCTGGCGGCGTATCCCGTTGAGGCTGAGCGCCCGGCACTACTTTGCCTTTCTGGTCATGGGATTTCTGAACAATGTGCTACCCTTT
The DNA here is from genome assembly GCF_013035585.1 of Ruegeria sp. HKCCA5839. NCBI lineage: Bacteria > Pseudomonadati > Pseudomonadota > Alphaproteobacteria > Rhodobacterales > Roseobacteraceae > Ruegeria > Ruegeria sp. HKCCA5839. The sequence goes on from NZ_WQIE01000001.1 coordinate 676,539, forward strand.
TCCCTGATGGCCTGGGGTCAGCTTTATGTTGAGACCGGGCTGACCTCGATCCTGAACGCAGCCACCGCGATATTTGGTGTTTTGCTGGCGGCGGTGTTTTTCAAAGACGAACGCCTGACCCCGCTCCGGCTGCTGGGTGTCACGCTTGGGTTTCTGGGGGTGTCAATTGCAATAGGGATACAGAATTTCACCAGCCTGAACCCAGCAAGCCTGGCCCAACTGGCGATACTTGCGGGCACCGTCTCTTATGCCTGCGCCGCCGTGTGGGCCCGAAAACACCTGACCGACCTGCCACCTCAGGTGGCTGCGGCGGGCATGTTGACTAGTGCCACCCTGATGATGGCACCGATCACGCTGGCTATAGATGGTGTACCGACCTTTGCGTTGCCCTGGCAAGCGCTGCTTGCGATTGGGTATTACTCAATCATCGCCACCGCGGGCGCCTATCTGCTCTATTACCGCGTGCTGGCCAAAGCGGGCAGCGGCAATCTGATGCTGGTCACCCTGATCATCCCGCCAGTGGCGATTGTCCTGGGCGCAACCTTGCGCGATGAGGCGCTGTCGCCCAACGCCTATCTTGGCTTTGCCATTCTGGCCCTCGGTCTGATCCTTCTCAGCCGTGCCAACCGACAAGATTGACGCCGCGCCCGGCCCGATTTAGCTAGGTCAAAACAAGAGGCTGCGGAAGATGATCTATAACTCGGCAAAGGACTGGCGCGAGGCGGCGCGAAAGAAAGTGCTGTTCTTTGGCATGTCGGGGCTTGGTAAAACCTATGTCTCGAACGTGTTGCGCGACGCGGGCGACTGGTTTCACTATTCGATCGATTACCGCATCGGCACGCGCTATATGGGCGAATACATCACCGACAACGCCAAGGCACAGGCAATGAAAGTGCCGTTCCTACGTGAACTTCTGCTGTCGGATTCCATCTATATCGGCTCGAATATCTCGTTCGAAAACCTGACGCCGGTTTCGGCCTATCTTGGTAAACCGGGCAACCCCGATCTGGGCGGGCTAGAGATATCGGAGTACCGCCGCCGGCAAGAGCAATTCCGACTGGCCGAGATCCATGCCTTGTTGGATACAGAGTATTTCATCGACCGCGCTGAACGACTGTATCACTATCCCAATTTTATCTGCGATACGGGCGGGTCGATCTGTGAATGGGTTAACCCGGACGATCCAAACGATCAGATCCTGTCGGAACTGTCGCGCCATACGCTGATGATCTGGATCCAGGGTGATGACGCCCACACCGAAGAACTGATCCGCCGGTTCGACAAGGCTCCTAAGCCGATGTCCTACCAGGCCGAATTTTTGGACCAAATGTGGGAGGAATACCTCAAGCAGGAAAACTGTGCCGCGTCCGAGGTCGACCCGGATGCCTTCGTGCGCTGGACCTATGCCCGTGCGTTGGCTCATCGTCAGCCGCGCTATCAGGCGATGGCCGACAACTGGGGCATTACGGTTACCGCCGATGACATTGGCAAGGTCCGTGACTCGGGCGATTTCGATGAGTTGATCGAACGCACCCTTGAGGCTCGCGCCAACCCGACCTAAGTATCAGGCCTTGTTTATACTTTTGGAACGCCACCCTCATGCCGATCAAGATCCCGTCCGACCTGCCTGCCTTTGACGTCCTCAGCCAAGAGGGTGTTATGGTCATGGACGAAGATCAGGCCACCCGTCAGGATATCCGCCCCTTGCGGATTGGGCTTCTGAACCTGATGCCCAAGAAAATTCAGACCGAGAACCAATTCGCGCGTCTGATCGGGGCCACGCCCCTGCAGATCGAGCTGTCTCTGATCCGCATGACGGAACACAAGACCAAGAACACAGCCGCAGCCCATATGGCCGAATTCTACAAGCCGTTCCAAGAGGTCAAGGATCAGAAGTTTGATGGCTTGATCATCACCGGCGCGCCGATTGAGCATCTGGAGTTTGATGCGGTCACCTATTGGCAAGAGCTGGGCGAAGTTTTCGATTGGACCCAAACCAACGTACACTCCACTTTCGGTGTTTGCTGGGGTGGAATGGCAATGATCAACTATTTCCACGGTGTGAAAAAACACATTCTGGACGCCAAGGCCTTTGGGTGTTTCCGACATCAGAACCTTGTGCCTGCTTCACCGTTTCTGCGTGGGTTTTCTGATGATTGCGTCATTCCCGTAAGCCGCTGGACCGAAATGAAACAAGCCGAGATCGACGCAGCGGAAGGTCTGACAACACTCTTGGGCAGTGACGAGGTTGGGCCTTGTCTGGTTGAGGACCCGGCCCATCGTGCGCTCTATATATTCAATCATTTCGAATATGACAGCGACACGCTGAAACAGGAATACGACCGCGATGTTGCCAATGGCACGCCGATCAACGTGCCCATGAACTATTACCCTGACGATGACCCGACCCGGGCGCCTCAAAACCGATGGCGCAGCCATGCGCATTTGCTTTATGGCAACTGGATCAGTGAGATCTACGAAACCACCCCGTATGACATCACACGGATCGGTGTCGAGAAAACCGATCTGAGGTCCGGATCAAGCTGATGCGTGTCGCGGTCCTTTTGCTTGTGGTGTTGGTGCTGATGTGGGGCTTTGCTCTATGGCGGTCTTACCACCAGACCGCTGAAGCCGAGATCGCATTTCCTGCCGAGGGCCAGTTCGTTGACGTCGACGGTATCCGCATCCACGCCGTGGTGATGGGCGAAGGCCCTGATGTGGTCCTGATCCATGGTTCGAACGGCAATACCCGCGACATGACCTTTGCTTTGGCACCGATCTTGTCCGATCGCTATCGGGTGATCGTCTTCGACCGGCCCGGACTGGGCTATTCCGACAGCTTCAACCCCAACGGCGAAACTATTGAGGAACAAGCAGAAGTTCTACAAAAAGCCGCGGCGCAACTGGGGGCTGAAAAACCGATTGTCGCGGGGCAAAGCTATGGCGCATCAGTGTCATTGGCTTGGGCTGTGACCCGCCCAGACAACTTATCTGCCTTGGTTCTTATGGCGCCACCCGCAATCCCCTGGGAAACACCGTTGAGCGGGTTCAACCAGATGGCGTCTACGAAGGTCGGCGATGCGCTTGTCTTGCCCTTTGTGTCCAGTTTTGTGCCGCAATGGTTCGTGGACAATGCATTGGATCAGGTTTTTGCACCGCAAACCGCCCCTGAAGGATATGCGGACCATTTTGGCCCCGATCTGACGATTCGACGCGACTCGATGCACACCAACGCCCGTCAAATGGCCAACCTTCTGGATGAAGTAACCGAATTGCAGCCACGGTATGGGGATATTTCCGTTCCCACCGAGATCGTGCATGGCACCGCTGACACGACCGTAAGCCTAGATTGGCACGGCCCGGGCCTTTTGGCGCAGATTCCCGGGGCAGAGTTGGTGGAGTTGGACGGCATAGGCCACATGCCACAGATCGTGGCAGCCGACGCCGTTGCTGAAGCAATTGACCGGGCCGCTGAACGTGCGGGTTTGCGTTAATCTCTTGTGTAATCCATAGTAAGTTATGGATTTTATGGCGAGGTGCGGATGACCCATACCACACAAGGGGCAATCAAAAAGTATTTCAAGAAAGACGCTCCCAAGGACGTTCGCAAAGCGATTGAGACCGCCAAGAAAGGCGAGATTCTGACGCCCAGCTATCCCTACTCAGAGAAGATGAAATCCAATGAGTATTTCGATCAGATGGACGCGCTCCAGATCGAACTGGTTAAGATGCAGGCCTGGGCCAAAGAAACCGGACAACGGATTGCCTTGATATTCGAGGGCCGGGATGCCGCTGGAAAAGGCGGAACAATCAAACGGTTCAGGGAAAACCTTAACCCTCGTGGTGCGCGAAATGTCGCGCTGAGCAAACCCTCGGACGCTGAGCGGAGCCAATGGTATTTCCAGCGTTACGTGCAGCATCTGCCCTCGGCCGGGGAAATCGTGTTTTTCGACCGCAGTTGGTACAATCGTGGCGTGGTCGAAAACGTCTTTGGCTTTTGCACGCCCGAAGAACGCGAGCGTTTCTTCCGACAAGTTTTGCCACTGGAAACCGGGTTTGTGAATGACGGCATTACACTTTTTAAGTTCTGGCTGAACGTCGGTCGCGCAGAACAGCTGAATCGGTTTCTTGCGCGTGAGGAAGACCCGCTAAAGCAATGGAAACTCAGCCCGATCGATATCGCAGGTCTGGACAAATGGGACGAGTACAGCAATTCGATCGAGGAAACACTGACCCGGTCCCACACGGATCGGTCTCCCTGGACTATCGTCCGGTCAGATGACAAAAAGCGTGCCCGCCTTGCTGCGATCCGCACTGTTCTGAGCGCGCTGAACTATGACCAGAAAGACCCCGGCGCTGTAGGCTCACCCGATCCCAAGATTTGCGGTGGACCGGAACTTTGGGATGCGTGACCCTCAAACGCCGATCACCGTTGGACGCTACTGGCTGTGTGCTCTATGTCTATGCATCCAGACGGCAAGCAGTCAGAAAAAGATGACCCGGGCATGAGCAAACGCGGCTATCATCACGGTAACCTCAAACAAGCCTTGATCGAGGCCGCGCTGTCGCTGATCGAAGCCAAGGGTCCAACCGGATTCACCCTGTCTGAGGCGGCCAAGACCGCTGGTGTGACCCCAGCGGCAGTCTATCGCCATTACCAGGGGCGCGAGGATCTAATTGCCGAGGCCGCGCGCCAGGGGTTTGAAATATTCGCTGACTTGATGCAATTTGCCTATGACAAGGGTCAGCCGTCCGCTCTGGCAGCGTTCGAGGCAACCGGTCGCGCCTATCTGGCCTTTGCGCGCAAACATCCAGGCCATTACATCGCCATGTTCGAAAGTGGCATTTCGGTCAACCGCACCCCCGAACTGGCGATGGCCGCAAACCGTGCCAAAGGGGTTCTCGAAAAGGCTGCCGAAGATCTGTCGCGTCACATCCCACCGGAGAAACGTCCACCCGCTTCGATGTTCAGTGCCCATATCTGGGCGATGAGCCATGGGGTGGTCGAACTGTTTGCCCGCAACACAGGCGCCACTTCACCCTACCCTCCCGAAGACCTGCTGGAGACCGGCATAGGTATTTATTTACGCGGCCTCGGCCTCGTGCCCCAAGACGACTAACCTTAGAACGAGCGCGTTCTTTGCGGCGTGCTCAGGCGCGAGGTGACGTTGACCAGATCCATGACACCCATGCCTTTGATGTCTACCGGACCAATTTCGGTGATCTGAAATTCGTCAATCAAAGCATAGGTCATATCGGCCGGCGCCGCGATATGCATAGGTTTTGCAAAAACCTGAAGACGTGACGCGGTATTCACCGCCGGACCAAACACGTCATAAACATATTTCTGCACCCCAACCACCGAACCAACGGCAGGCCCAGTGGCCAGCCCTACACGTGCCTGCCACTTATGCGGATGGCTTTCGTTGCGCCGTTCCAGATAGCGCAGGAAACGCACTGCGCAATGGGCCACGGCGGTGGCATGATCGGGGGTTTCATCCGGCATCCCGGAAACCGCCAGATACGCGTCGCCAATCGTCTTGATACGCTCGCACCCGAACTGTTCGACGATGCGGTCAAAGGCCGTGAAAATATCGTTCAACTCGCTGAGCGTGACAGTCGGGTCAGTTTTGGCGGCAAAATCCGTGAACCCGACGAAATCCAGCATCACAACCGAGACTTCTTTGTAAAGCTGCGGGGTCACGACGCCAAAGGTCTTGAACTCTTCATAGACCGCGCGCGGCATCAGGTTCAGCAACAGGCGCTCGACGCGCTCTTTCTCGCGCTCCAACTCTCGGGTGTTGCGTTCAACCATGGTCGAATAGCTGTCGATCATGCTTTCCAACTCGCGGATACGCGTGATGTTCTGGAATTCAACCACCAGCACTTGTTCTTCCAATCCATTGGCCAGAGAAACCGTCGTTGCAAAAATCAATGTGCGGCGTTTGGGCTTGATCTGAAGCTCGGCCGAGTATTGAAGACCCGATTGCTTGACGTCTTCTAACTCGCGCAGATCCAGATCCGGGAAGAACTCAGGCAGCGTTTGGCCAGGTTCAGGCGTGCCGAACCATTCCGCAAAGGGACCATTGTGGAACACAAAGGTCAGGTCAGACGCGCGCAGCACCGCGACGCCCACACCAATGGCGCGCAGCAGATGTTCATTGATGGCCAGAATGCTCATGCAGGGGTCCGAACGACGATAATCCCACGCTTTTCTTCGATCGCAGCCAAGGCAATCTCGATATCACGAGGCGCCATCCCGTGATGCTCCAGCGCTTGCGCAAACAACGCACTCATCTCATCAAAATCGCTATGTGAGATGTTCAGGTGGCGATGCACGGCTTCGATCCGTTCGTCGCTGAAGGACGCCGGACCACCGACCAGAGATGACACAAACTTGGTTTGATGGTCGATCAGACGCGGCATGTCGATGTCGTCGAAATAGTCACCAATTTCGTCGGAATCCAAAGCCCATTCATAGAAGGTCATTACGATACGGCTGATGGTTTTGAACCCGCCGTATTTTTCATAGATCGTCTGACTCACAACTCGCACCAATCTGAATTCAAGTGGTCAACACAACCACGCTATATCAGTTTGGGCCTTTTGTTAACGATTAACGCGTAAACACTTGTCCGAAACGCGAATTTGTTCAGACTTTCAAGTCATCTGCACAAGGAATGTACCCCACATATCCCCCCTGATCTAATAGCCGGGTTTGCGCCCCCAGACGCCAGTAGAGCTTGCGAGTTGCAGCCCGAAGTTCCCGGCGCACACGAAACCAGGCTGGGCCCTTGTCCAATCCGCTGTTGGTCTTGATATCCTGTGTTCGCTCACTGGCGGCGACGGGTGCTTCGACTTCGGTTTGGCTGGCCGACCAGATCATTTGAACGCCAACTGCGGGAAAGCACTGATACATGCACCAACCCGGACGCGGCAGCGAGACGAAATCATCCAAATGGTCCGAATAGCATTCCGACCAAGCCAGCAGTTTTCGACACGCCTCTTGCGACAGCACATAGGCTGCCGCGCTGGGCGCCATTTCCAGCATGGGGCGCACTACAACCGATCCGATGGTTGTCTCAGCACCGAACCGCAAGGACCGCGGCGAATAGTCAAGCTTTACAAAATCGAATTCAGAAGGATTGCGCAGAAGTTCTGTTATCACAGCGCCCGCGCCTGCTGACATTTCCACGTCATCTTCGAAAACGGCAACAGCCGGTGCATCGCGCTCGAGCGCTTGCCGCCAAACCAGGCGGTGACTTTCGAAACAGGCTATTTCGCTGCGTTTCAAGCCCCAGCGGGTGCCGGTTCCGGGGACATAGCCGTTTCGATCCAACGCAGCGTCTTGACCCGCATCAATCGCTCTGACCCGATGGGCGCTGTTTAACCCTGCCCGAGCGAATTGCGTCTCCATGAAACGTTTGCGCGCCGGGACGCGATCAAGATTGATATAGTGCACAAAGTTCCCAGGTTCTTCGATGACATGCTGCACGGACTACCCCTTGAGAAAGCGCGGATATCTGCCCCTTGTGTGACAGTCTCTGCCCTTTGGGTCAAATCGCTTTACCCTCCCGCCTGGCGCGGCTTCTCGACCGTTTTCAACGCACTTAAACTGTATACATTTTCGAAACAAAGCTCTGAAATACATGTTTTTACCTGTGATTACGGCGCTACACCAATGTCATTGCAAGGCCCAATTTGCGCCATTCTTCTTGGTTAAGATCATGACCAAGTGGTACCCATCTCACAAAAAACAAAAAGCTTTCGAGGATTTACGCAGTGACCGACGCATCGCTTCCGACCCGCACCTATGCCGAGCTTCCGTGGCTCAGAAACGCACGCTTTGATACCGGCTTCATTATCGGGCTGCTGGCCCTGTCCTGTATCACAGGCGCCGTGGTACTGATCGAGCCGTCATTGTTCTATCCGATCCTGGTTATCGATCTGTGGTTCCTGGGCTATCACCACGTGATCGCCACCTACACGCGCATCTGCTTTGACAAGCAAAGCTATGCCGAGAACAAGAATATGTTGTTCATCCTGTTGCCACTCGTGGTCGTCGGCACTTTGGGCGTTGCGTGGGTCTTTGGCCTCTGGGTCATCGTAACGATCTATTTCTATTGGCAGTGGTGGCACTATGCCCGTCAAAGCTGGGGCATTTCGCGCGCCTATCGCGGCAAGGATCCGCAGGCGAAATACGAAGATGGTTGGCTGGATCAGGCGATTTTCTACGCGCTGCCGATCTTTGGCATCCTCAGTCGCTCTGCCGAGCAGCAGCCAACATTTATTGGGCTAGAGCTGTGGTCAGCGCCGGTTCCACCGCAAGTTGCTGCAATCGCCGGATATATCACTCTTGCCCTTCTGGCCTATTGGGTCGTTGCCCGCGTCATGGCCGCGCGCGAAGGGCGTCTGGCCATCGTTCATTCGATGTACATGCTGTCGCATTTTGCGATCTTCTATCTGGCCTATGTTGGCACCAGTGACATCACGATCGGCTGGCTGATGATCAACATCTGGCACAACGCGCAGTACATCCTGTTCGTCTGGATGTTCAACGTCAAACGCTTCAAGGACGGCGTGGATCCCGATGCCAAGTTCCTGTCCTATATCTCGCAACCACAGCGGTTGTGGCTCTATCTTCTGACCTGCATCGTGATCACCGGCGTGGTGTATTGGGGCGTTCTGCGCGCCATCGACTGGGTGTTCTTTGCCGGTCTGTCGGCCACCATCGTTCTCTATCAGATCGTGAATTTCCATCACTACATCGTGGACAGCAAGCTGTGGAAAATGCGCAAGCCGAAAATCCGCGAAACGCTGGATCTGAACACGCAAGGCTGATCCGGTGGAAACCGTCCAGCTGCCGTCCAAGGACAGCGCGTCCCCCGAGGGGTCGCGCTTTCCTGGCGCAATTTTCGGATCTCCATCCGGCGCGTCGGGGTCATCAGTGACAGACCCGCGTCACGCCCGCAAACGCGCCCTTCTGAGGGTACTCAGCCTGATCCTCTTGCTGGGGATCGCCGCCAGCCTGATCGATCTGTCCGAGGTCTGGGTACGCCTGCGCGCTATACCGCTTTGGATCTTTGCGGTGATGGTTGCCATTCAGGCCGGCATCGTTTTGATCCTGTCCTGGCGCTTTGCCATCCTGGCCCGCTCTGTTGGTGCTCATCTGCGCCTGACGGAAGCCACGCGGCTGACCTTTTTGACCACGTTGGGCAACCTGCTGCTGCCCACCGGCTTGGCAGGCGATGCCGGGCGTGTGCTTTTGGTGCGCAAATATGGGTTGAGCCTGAGCACCGCCATGGCGGTTGGCGTTTTTGATCGCATCATCGGACTTGCTGCCTTGGGTGCCATCGTTCTTGTTGGAGCCATCGCCGCCGCATCCATCCTTCCCATCTATGTGGCCTTTGCCGCCTTTGTCCTGCCGACAACGATAACGGTCGCGATCCTTATCTGGTGGCAACGTAGTGCGAAAAACAAAGCGGCTCTGGGCCCGGCGTTCCTATCTGTGGCAGGGCTGTCCGCGGCCCTGTCCATCTTTGCTCATCTCGCCTCCATCCTGATCGCTTACCTGTTTTTTCTGGAACAAGGGGCTCCGGTTGGGTTCTTCGGGGTTCTGGTGCTGTTTCCCGCAGTCTTGCTGGCCGCGACGCTACCGATTTCAGTTGGAGGCTGGGGAACACGGGAATTCGCTGCCGCCGCAGCCTTTGCCACCATTGGGGTCGAGGCCCCAACCGCCATTGCAATGGCGGTGATCTTTGGCCTGTCGCAGGCCGTGGCCGCAGCTATCGGCTCGGCTGCAACAACCCTGTTTTCTCAGACTGACGCAGCCCGGTGATCGCGCGACACCCTCATATGGCAGGGGTACTCCTGAGCCTGATGTCGGTCGCGTTGCTGTTGTTTTTCTACCATGATCTGTTCTGGTGGCCGGTGGATGAAGGCGTTTACGCCTACATCGCGCAGCGCATGAATGCCGGGGACATTATCCACAAGGATATCATCGATCTGCATGCCGGTTACGGCAACCTGCTGAACGCCTGGGCCTTTCACCTGTTTGGTGAAGACCTGCTGAGCCTGCGCTATCCTTTGATCGCAATCACGCTGGTGCAGAGCATCATCGCCTACATCCTTCTCGCATCGCGGGGTCCTTTCGTCGCCTGTGTGGGCGGTATTGCCGTTGCGGCCTTTTCCTTTGTGCAATTCCCGAACCCTAGCGCAAATTGGCACGCCTTGGGCTGGTTCTTCGTTCTGGCCTTGTGCCTGGAAAAGCTGCGGCCGGGGTCCATGCTGCGGCTGTTTCTGGCAGGCCTTCTGGTCGGCATGTGTTTCTTTACCCGCCAGCTTAGCGGTGTTTTCCTGGCTTTGGGACTGATCTGCGTCTTGCTGGTTGAGGCCCCAAAGGAACAGGACAATCCACGAGGTCCGGCCTTGCTGATCGGGGCCATCGCAAGCCTTGGGCTGATCCTCTATGTAGCGACCAAAGATCAGCTTTCGGCCTTTCTCTGGGCGGGTATCTGGCCTCTGGGCCTGCTGATCACGGCAACGCTGACTGCACGGTTTTCTTGGCGATATGCCGGACGCACCGTGGTGTTGGTTCTAGCCGGGTTTCTGATCGCCGGGCTTCCGCTGGCGATATCAAACCTTTCAAAGGACGCTTTTGGATTCTGGCTCAACGACATGTTGTTTTCGGCGCTGTCGATCCACGGGCAGGATTTCATCGCACAGGCCAGCTTTTGGAACCTGCTGCAAATGGCGTGGCAGGGTATGCTTTCGGGTGCTGGTCTGGTGGCATCGCTATCCGGTCTGGCTTGGATCTTTCTGATCCTGACCGTTCCGGCCCTTGGGATTATAGTGAACCGCGATGTGACGCATGTTCAACGCTGCTCACCCACCGCCATTTTGGCCGTGTTTTGGGCCATCGGCGCTTTGCACTATCAGATCCCGATCTACCTGATGTTTGTCCTGCCCGCGGTGTTGTGCGCGCTGCTGATCTTGCGCGGCACCTTTGCGCTGTCGGTGATCGTGCTGGCCGTCGCGCTTTGGGCGATTGCGTTTCAGGCCGGTCAACCGGTCGAGCGTGGTTTGACCGGTATCGTTGCAGGTGAACGGCGCGGCCCACCGGTCCGGGCAGAACTACCCGGTGTCAGCCTACGGCTGATGCCCGATGACATAGCGGATTTCGAAACCCTGCTGAAAGAACTTGAACGCACAGGCTCAGATGACGCGCACCTGATGACCATTCCGGTCGAGCCACAGTTGTACTTCATGACAAATCGCACACCGCCCGTGCGCTATTTCTCGACAGCCATGGGATTGCTAAGTGACGCCGATGTCACCAACACGATCACCGCGCTGGACGAGGCCGCTCCGCTAAACGTGGTGAACCGAAGGTTTGACAAATACCTGACCCCGCTCAGCGCGCAGCTTCTGGATCACGTGAAGGCACACTCCGAAGCTCCGTTTCAGGTTGGTCCGTTTGACGTCTATCGCTATGCGCCAGAGGCCGCATCGACGTCCGCTCTCGAACAATAAAGTCGGGTCGGCGCTTTACCTCTTCATAGATCTTGGCGATGTAAATCCCAATGATGCCCAACCCGATCATCAAGATTGAGGCAACGATGATCTGCAGCAAGATAACCGTGGTGAAACCCGGAACGGCGGCGCCTGTGATCCACAGCCACAAAGTTCGAAGGCTGAGCGCGACAGCCAAAAGGCCAAACGCACCGCCCAGAAACGTCATCAAATGCATCGGCGTGGTGCTGAACGACACGATCGAGTCGAGCGCCAACCGCAGCAATTTGGTCATCGACCACTTGCCTTCACCTGCATTGCGCGGCGCAACGGTGAACAGGATCGTGTCCTGCTCGAACCCGACCCAGGCAACCAGCCCGCGATAGAACCGCTCGCGCTCGGGTAAGGCGATAAGGCAATCGACAATCTCGCGATCGAGCAGTTTGAAATCCGCCGCATTGCCTACATCCATCCCGGCCAAAGCAAAGAACAATTTGAAGTAGCATCGTGTCAGAAAGGCCTTGATCGGACCTTCCTCTTCACGGTTTTCCTTGACCGTGTTCACCACCTTGGCGCCCGCCTGCCATTTCCTGAACATCTCACGGATCAGTTCGGGCGGGTGCTGCAGATCAGCGTCAATGGTTACGACCGCATCCCCGCGCGCTGCCTCAAGCCCCGCCGCGATAGCAGCTTCTTTTCCAAAATTGCGCGACAGGCGCACGCCGTGAATATCACTGTGCTGTGTGGACAGTTGTTGAATGACCTGCCACGTACCGTCCGACGAGCCGTCATCGACCACAATGAACTCAACAGCACACAGATCTTCGGTATGGCCGCGAATGACCGTCAAGCTCTCTTGCAGCCCTTCAGCCTCATGATGGGCCGGGATAATAATGGACAAGAGAATATCAGCGCGCATGGCACATCACACGAAAACACTGCGGAAAAGCCCGCATTTCGGAAGAATTGACAGTCATTGTTCTGCTCTGACCCGTTTTTCTCGTTTTCAGAAATCTAACGGCGATTGACCGGCGACGTCCAGCAAAGCGACGGAACATGAGCCAAAGTCAGTGCATATTCTCATGAAAGCGTGGCAATTTCCCCTCGAACAGCCCTGTCATGCACGTTCAAATGCGGCGATCTCCGAACATTTGAAAGGGGATATGGCGGAGAGACAGGGATTCGAACCCTGGAGACGGTTTCCCGCCTACACACTTTCCAGGCGTGCGCCTTCGACCACTCGGCCACCTCTCCGTATCGACGGTATGTGAACCATCACAAAAGGATTTGCAAGGCCAGAATGTCGCCAAAAGTACAGCCTTTTGCGGGGCCTGCCGCCGCGGTCAGGTCTCGTCACCGGTGCCGGAATCCATATCCGACTCGCTCAGTTCGACCGGCGACTTCGAGGGTTCTTTCGGGGCCTCTGGATCCTTGGTTGCGGGTGGCTCAGAAGCCGCGCGCAGTACTTCGGCGTTACGCAGCCAGACATCGCGCTGTGCGAACGGGATCTCGATCTCTTCTTCTGTAAAGCGACGGTTGATCTCGTGGTTGATGTCCGACTTGACCGAGAGCATCCAGTTCACGTCGCGCAGGATCGCACGAATTTCAAAATCCAGCGAATCCGCACCAAACCCCTGGAACACAACACTCGGTGCCGGATTGGCCAGCACCATGGGATGGGCATTGGCGATCTCACCCAATATGGCCTCGACCTTGCGCGTATCCGTGCCGTAGGCCACGCCCACGGGAACGATCACACGTCCGATTGTGTTGCCGCGGGTATAGTTGGTAACGACACCGCTGATCAGATCCGAGTTGGGTACAATGACATCCGACCGGTCGAAGGTCTCGATGCGCGTTGACCGCACCGATATGTCGCGGACATAGCCCATCATCCCGTTCACATCGATCCAATCCCCTTTCGAGATCGGGCGCTCGACCAGCAGGATGATGCCTGAGACGAAGTTCGACACGATCGTTTGCAGGCCAAACCCGATGCCTACCGACAGCGCACCGGCCACGATAGCCAGTGAAGACAGATCGAACCCGGCCACCATGATTGCGACCAGCGCTGCCAGGAAGATACCCACATAGCCGGTCCCGGCCACAATCGCATTCTGCCCACCGGGATCTATTTTGGTCTTGGGCAACAAAGAACTGCGCAGCCCGCCCTGCAGCAATCGCGTCAGCGTATAGCCGATGATAAAGATCGCAACAAAGGTCAGGAAATTGCTGGGCGAGATAGTGACGCCGCCAATATCGAACCCTTGCAGAATACGCGTCCAAATCTCGCGCAAGTCAGTCTCGCGCGCACCCCAATAAAGCGCGATCAGAGGCAGAGAAAACAGTGCCAGCGCAAAACCGATAAGGACAGAGAACAAAGAATCCCGCGCGGCGTCGCCCTGCCCCGTAATCCAGCCATAAAGCATGCTGAAGAAGCGCTGAAAGATCACCAGCGCGCCAATCAGTATAAGCGTTTTGACCGTTGGAAACACGATGCCTTCGGCTGCGTTCGTGTAACCGAATACGGCCAGTATCGGCGCAGCGATGCCCAGCAGAAACAAGGCCCGTCGTATGATCTCGACCAATTGGCTGAACCCGGCCAAGGTGACCGGTTTCCCATCACTGTCCTGGGCATTGGGCCGCCGTATCCGCCGGATTCTCAGCAGTAGAATTGCGGTTCCCACAATCACGGGGAAAGAAACAACGGCCCGGGTTGCATCCGAGATATTCTCGATCTGCTCAAACAGAACGGCCATCTCGTGCAAGATCAGCATTATCGCAAGCAGATCGAGGTAGACCCGAAGCTCTTTGGTTCGCGCTTCCGAGAACCTTTTGAACCCTTGCGCCGCGCCCAGCACATAGGCCTGACGCCCGATCCAGTCATAGTAAAAGATCAACCAGGCCCAGTACGGAATTTGTTCTAGCAACAAAGCGCCGCGCAGACCCGGGATGCCCGTCATCTTGACTGCGTTCACAAACGCGACGACCCCAAGCCAGGGCAGAAGGACACGCAGCAGCGAGACGACAAAGGTTCCGACACCGCTTCCACGTCCACCCCAATGGCGGATATACGCGCCGCCCTGCTCGGACCAGCGCCGCCCATAGCTGACAAGCACCACCGCCAACGCCACAAGCAGGAATATTCCCAACCCACGGTTGCGAAGTTGTTCATGCACGACATCGGACGAGAGATTTCTGATCGTCTCGTTCCACAGACCTTTGGTCGCTTCGGTGAAGTCGACCCATGCCGGGCGCCAATTGGCTGGATTCAAGGGGGATGGGCCGCGTTCCAGCAATTCCTTGGCCTGGCGTTCGCGCAGGATTTGGTCGATTTCATTGATCAGACCATTGGCCCGCGTAAACGCCTCCTCCGACACAATGCGCGGAACACGCAAGCTGTTGAGTTGGCTTTCAAGATGTTCGCGGAGTGTGGCTATTTCCTCAGGCTCGGTCGCGTCACCTTCGGGTTTCGGTCCCAACGCCTCAATCTGGTTTTGAAGCGTTGCGATACGCTCGGTATTGGCCCCACGCGCCCTGTTGAAATCCTCGCGGTACCCGTCCAGTTCTAGCCGCAGGTTTTCAAGCGCTGCTTCCGAGGCCCTGTTGGCCTCGATCACTTCTTCTGCGCGATCCGCCGTGCTCAGCCATTTTTGATAATACTCGCTTTGTCGATCCGACAGCTGAGCAGCGGCCATGCTGCTCAGACAGATCAACCAAAGCGTAAATAAACCAGCAAGCAGGCGAAATCGCCGTGGCATCATACGTCCTCGAAAACGCCGGGAATGCTGCGCGGTGCCTCGGTCATCCAGTCCGGCACAGGCAGTTCTTTTTCCCGCAGGAATTCGGGGTTAAACAGCTTGGACTGGTAACGCGTGCCATAGTCGCACAGGATCGTCACAATCGTATGGCCCGGACCCAGATCTCTGGCCAAGCGCACAGCGCCCGCCATGTTGATCGCGGTCGAGCCACCCATCACCAGGCCTTCCTCGCGCAGAAGGGCAAAGATATAGGGCAGAGCCTCGTTATCCGTGACCTGATAAGAGTAATCCGGTGTGAACCCTTCGAGGTTTTTGGTGATCCGAACCTGTCCGATACCTTCGGCAATCGAGCCACCCTCCATCGCGATTTCACCAGTGGTGTAATAGGAATAGAGCCCCGCGCCCATCGGATCGGCAATGCCGATCTTGACGCCTTTGGGCTGCAGAACTTCGGCGACACCGGCCAATGTGCCCCCGGAGCCGACAGCGCAGACAAAGCCATCAACCTTGCCTCCGGTCTGCTCCCAAATCTCGGGCCCTGTGGTTTCCACATGTGCCTGCCGGTTGGCCACATTGTCGAATTGGTTCGCCCAGATCGCCCCGTTCGGCTCGGTTTGCGCCAGTTCTTCGGCCAGACGGCGCGAATAGTGCACGAAGTTATTCGGATTGCGATACGGAGCCGCCGGTACCTGCACCAGCTGCGCGCCGGCCAGACGCAACATATCTTTCTTTTCTTCCGACTGGGTTTCAGGGATCACGATCACGGTTTTGAACCCCATCGAGGCCCCGACCAGCGCCAGACCAATACCGGTATTGCCCGCCGTTCCTTCGACAATGGTGCCACCGGGCTTCAGCTCTCCGCGTGCGATGGCGTCCTTGATGATGAACAGTGCCGCGCGGTCTTTGACGGATTGGCCCGGGTTCAGGAACTCGGCCTTGCCGAGAATTTCACAGCCGGTTTCCTCGCTGATACGACGCAGACGGATCAGTGGGGTGTTGCCAACGGCGTCGGCCAGGTCTCGTGCAATGCGCATGGCGCCCTCTTGTCTATTGGTAGTGCGAAAGATTTACAGGCCACCTGCCGTGACCACAAGCTGCGATCATGGTTGCCGCAATTGATCACGATGACGTGCCAACCAATGGGCCAACGTCAGCAAAGGCATATCCTTGAAGACATGGGTATCAACCATTTGCATAAACTCTTCATAAGGCAGGATTTTGCTGCGGATATCTTCGCCCTCTGACTGCAAGCCGCCGCTTTCGGTTGTTTCGGTCAGATCTCCCAGACCGACATAGAGATGGGCAAATTCGGTGGATGATCCGGTCGAGGAATAGGCCCCCCCGACATAATGCAGTGATGTCAGCTCGGTCTGTGCTTCTTCCATGGATTCGCGATGCACCGCTTGCTCGGGGGTCTCGCCCGGATCGATCATGCCTGCAACCGGTTCCCACAACCAGGGCTCGGGATCATCGATCAAAAAAGCCGGCGTGCGAAACTGTTCGACCAACAACACCAGATCGCGCACCGGATCATAGGGCAGCAGAACCACTGCGCTGCCCTGCATCAAAGCACTGCGATGAAGTACCGGCCCCATAGTTCCATCGTGTTGACGATGTTGGAACTCGATCTCTTCCATCCCGAAATAGCCCAGATAGGCGCGTTTGTGGCTGTGTACGATAACGTCCTTCGCAACAGAGCGCGGATCATCGGTCAGCCGTTTGCGCGCCTCAAGCTTGGCCCAGGCGCGCATTCGAGCTGCCGGGAAAGCTTTGGCAATCTCGGCCGGAGAAAGGATACCGTATTGCGCCATGACGTCTTCGGCCGCCAGAACCGTCAATGCGCCCCATTCATCCGCCCAAATTTGCAAACTCCAAGGTTTGTCCGGCGTCCAAAGGCCCGGCGCGGGAAAAAACACCAAGGCCTGCGCGGTCTCTCCATCGGCCAATGCTATGGTTCGCGTATCCAAAGCATAGTCGAAACCACCTTCGTAAAAGTCCAACCTGTCGCGATCTTCCTGGCTCAAGCCGCGGACCAAAAGCCCCTGCGCCGCGCCGCCCGGCTTGGCCATGATCATTGGAAAGGGCTGATCCTTCACGGCAAAGACCGCATGATCAGACAAAACAGCAGCTTCTGTTTGAAGATCGCCGGGTTCGCGGTTCAAAACGCGTTCAAGCAACGGCACGTATTGCAGCGTGCCATAGAAAAACAAATCGGACAATGAATTAGATCCTGTGAATTGGAACAGCCACTATCGCCAGCGTCGATACGCGACTTCGGTCAGCAAGCCTGTGATGACGGCACCAATTGCGAGCGTCAACAGGATTTCTGGGGTTATCAGCTGTCGACCATATTCAACGCTAAGAGTGAATATCGCCAACACCGCGTCGAATGGTCCGTCATAGCGATGGCGCATGGCCAGGCGGAACATCTCATAGACGCCCTGAACAAACAGCCCCCAAAACACCAGAGCCGCCACCCCTGTCAAACCGTTGTTTACTGCCGCGACCCAACCGCGACCTGCACGTTTGCCCATGACCTTCCAACCACAGGCCAAACCAAGGCCCATATTCACATATGTGAAATAGCCATAGTCTTTGCCTTCTTCCCCATTCGCAATGATCATTGTCGAAACGATGAAGGCGATCACCAGAAGGCAAATACCGGCGACAAGTCTATGGGCAGTGGGCATTTTGCTGTGTCCATCTGTTAGTTCGGCTTGGCTATTGTGATCTGTGTCACATCGCAATTGCCCGTGTCAAAGGCCGCGCCGCAAGCGGTCAAATAATAATTCCACATGCGGCGAAAACGCTCATCAAAGCCCATATCGGCGATCTGATCCCATTTGTCGTTGAACGTGTCGTACCAACGCCGCAGGGTCAGGTCATAGCTTTTGCCGAACTCTTTCGATTTCACAACGTCCAGACCTGCTTGCTGAACCTGCGCTCGCAGGACTGACGGGGCCGGAAGCATACCGCCTGGAAAGATATATTTCTGAATGAAATCAACGCTGTTGCGATAGATGTCCCAGCGATGATCTGCCACCGTGATGATCTGCAGAGTTGCCTGAGCCCCCGGTTTCAACCGTTCCCGGACCGTATCAAAATAGGAGGGCCAGTATTTCTCACCCACCGCTTCGAACATCTCGATCGAGGCGATGCCGTCATATTGGCCCTGTTCGTCGCGGTAATCTTGAAGCTTGAAGTTCACTTTGTCAGAAAGTCCCGCTTTTTCAATGCGCTGTCGAGCGAACTTCAACTGTTCTTCGCTGATGGTCAAACCTGTGACCTGCAAGCCGCGCTCTTTCGCGGCATATTCGGCGAAACCACCCCATCCACATCCGATCTCAAGGATATGATCGCCAGGTTTTGCACCCATTTCGTCGACCATACTGGCATATTTGGCCGTTTGCGCCTTTTCTAGGCTCTCCTGACCCGTCTCGAATATGGCGCTGGAATAGGTCATCGTCTCGTCCAGCCACAAGGCGTAGAAGTCATTGCCCAGATCATAGTGGTACGAGATGTTTTTCTTGGCTTGCGCACGATGGTTGCGCTGTAGCCAGAACCGCAGGCGTTCATAGGCGCGCACAAGAAACTGACCGTTGAAATCGTCGTAGAACGCATCTGACCCCAGATGCACCAGATCCATGAAAGCGCGCAGGTCCGGCGTGCTCCACTGGCCTTCCAGATACCCGTCCGAAAACCCCAATTCACCTTCCCGCACCAATCGCGAAAACACTTCGGGGTCGTGAATGTGGGCCTCGGCAACCGGCCCCGGTTTGGGCCCTTCGACCCGGAAAACGCGCCCATCCGGCAATGTTATGTCCAATCGGCCAGCTTCAAGCAGGCTGATCATTTTGAAGACTTGCGTGAAATACCTAGGCAGGTCTTTTTGCCCTTCCGTGGTGGTCAGTATCATCCGCTCTCCCCTTTGCGGTCGTTGCGTCAGGCTATGGCGGGATTCCGTTTCTGGCAAGTTTTCAGTTCCTTACTTGGATTTTGTGTTCTCATAACGCATCAATGCGCGCCGCCTGCCGTCTTGCAGATCAACCACAGGGTTGGGATACGGCGCGTCCGACTTCAGCCCCCACGCGCGCGGAACCGCTTCGAAATAGGACAGAGCCTCGGCTCCCGGATCCGGTTGGCCTTCAGCAATCCAGCGGTGCAGATAGGCCTTGGTCTGATCAAACCGTTCGCGCTGTGTTTCGGGATTGAAAATGCGAAAGAAAGGCGCGGCATCCGGGCCCGACCCCGCGACCCATTGCCAACCCATGGCGTTTGCTGCGGGGTCCCAGTCGGTCAGGCAGTCCGCAAACCAATCCATCCCGATGCGCCAATGTGTGATAAGATGCTTGGTCAGGTAGCTCGCCACAATCATACGGGCGCGGTTGTGCATTCGCCCGGTGACATACATCTGTCTCATCCCCGCATCGACCAGTGGTACGCCGGTGCGGGCCTGCTTCCACGCCACAACCTCGGGCGCGTCCGGGTCTGTTTGCCAGTCAAAACTGTTCCATTCACGTTTCCAGTTCTCGGTCAGCATGTGGGGCGTGTGAAACATCAGGTGATAGGCAAACTCGCGCCAGACCAACTGCCGCAGATATGCATCCGTGCGGCTTGCGCCCAAAAGACCTGCCTGTTTGACCCGGTGCCAGATCACGCGCGGGCTGATTTCGCCCAGTGACAGATACTCCGCCATATCAGAGGTCCCGTTGACGGCCAGCTGATCGCGCTGATCGGAGTAGTCACTGACATGCGTTAGAAAACGCTCCAACTGATCCAGCGCGCTGTCTTCACCTGGGTTCACGTGAGGCCGCACAACAGATGCGCCCCGCCGCATGGCTGCGCCCAACGCCCATGCGCCCAGATCGTCCGACCTCGGCCAGCTTTCCGGCGCTGGCAATTGGGGTGGCGCCGCAACCGTGGAAGACACTTCACGCCCCTGAACCGCGCGCCACATCGGCGTGAAGACACGGAAGGGCTGGCCCGCCTTTGTGGCGACATCCCAGGGCTCGAACAACAAGTGGCCCGGAAAAGACCGCGCGTTCAGCCCAGCCTCAGAGAAAAATGCTTTGACGTCTTTGTCCCGCGTGATCGAACCGGGTTCATAGGCGCGCGACCAATAAATGCCAGTCGCTCCTGTCTCGCGTACCACGTCTTGCAGCACATCCCGGGCCTTGCCCTTGCGCAAGATCAACCGACTGCCGCGTTTGCGCAAAGCGGCATCGAAAGCCTCAAGCCCAAGCCCCAGCCGCCATTTGGGTGCGGCGCCCAGTGCCTGGGCGAGGTCGTCGCAGATAAACAGAGGAACAATGGGTCGCCCGCTTTGCATCGCAGCGTGCAGGGCCTGATGATCGGTCAGGCGCAGATCGCGCCTGAACCACATGATGATGGGTTTCTGTCCTGTCACCTTATCCGCCCCGCCGTTTTTCTAGTGTTACGAAACAGGCCGGATATCGGATCACAAAACGCGATCAAGCGCCTCTAAAAGCTGATCTATTTCCTGTTTAGAGGTATAATGCGTGAAACTCAGCCGCAGCACACCTTTTTCCAGATCAACCCCCATCGCCTGCAAAGGCCGAACCGCATAGAAGTCGCTGCCTCCGGCCATGATACCATGCTCAGCCAGCTGAGCCGCCACGGGTTCCGCTTCGGTATTCAGGGCCAATGCAACCGTCGGTGCGCGACACGTGGCGTCGGACGGGCCGATCAAGCGAACGGCATTGCGCGATTTGACCGCGTCCAGAACCGGTTGCAACAGCTCGACCTCATGCGCGCGCATCAGGTCATGCACAAACGCGCCGCGCTTGGCCGCACCTTCTGCGGGTCCACCGTGGTGATCACACAGTTGATCGAAGTAATCCGCCATGCCCGCACTGGCAGCGACTTGCGCATGATCTGGCCCTGCTGGGGTGAAGCGTTTGTAGAGCACATCACCGTTGAAAAAATGCGCCTGATTGGGCAGCAATTGCCCCAGATTGCGCCGGATGACCATGCAGCCCTGATGCGGTCCATAGGTTTTATAGGCCGAGAACAGATAGATATCGGGACCAAGATCGCCGACATTGGGCAGACCATGCGGTGCATAAGACACGCCATCCACGCAAACGAAAGCCCCGGCCGCGTGCGCAATCGCCGTGATCTGAGTGACCGGGTTGATCTCGGCCACCACGTTTGAACAATGGGGAAAACAGACCAGACGAACCGAGTCATCCAGCAAGGTTTCCAGATCATTGGGGTTCAAAGACCCGGTATTGGGGTCAATCTTCCATTCGCGGATCTCGATCCCGTCCTCGGCCAGACGACGCCACGGACCCGAATTCGCCTCGTGGTCCTGATTGGTGACGACAATCGCCTCGCCGGGTTTCATCCACTGACGGAACGCATTGGCCAGAACATAGGTGTTCTGAGTTGTCGACGGTCCAAAGCTTAGCTCATCGGTGTCGACACCCAGCATCGCCGCCAGGCGCGTCCGTGCTTCGTCCATTTCAGCACCGCCCAGCGTGCTGGCCTCGAACGGCGAATAGGGTTGGACTTTGCGTTGCGTATAGAACCGCTGCAACCGGTCGATCACGGGCTTGCAGGTATAAGACCCGCCCGCGTTTTCAAAAAACGCCTGACCTTGCAGGCTGGGTTCGGAAAAGGCCGGAAACTGTGCCCGAACGAATTCAATATCCAAGGTGCTCATCACACATCGCTCCTTCGTCATCTTCATGTCCATCGAAGGGCAGCCCGCCTGTTCTTCGGGGCTGCACCGAAAACAAGGCAGGTCTTCCAGCCAGCCGTGCCAGATGCACGGCAGCCCGCACCTCAATCCAAAGCGCAGACGACACAAATAAGCCCAGCGACGGTCACTCCGTCAACCCGTGAGGTCAGGCAGGCTTAGCCCTGAACCTTGGTATAGGTCCCCTCACCTGCCAGGATGCCACGGAAACCGCCAGGCTCATCCAGACCAAAGACGATCAATGGCAGATTGTTGTCGCGCGCCAAAGCGATAGCCGAGGCGTCCATGACCCGCAGACGTTTGGCCAGAACATCGTCATAGGTCACCGTGTCATAGCGTACAGCATCCGCATGAACCTTGGGGTCCTTGTCATAGACACCATCCACCCCGTTCTTACCCATAAAGATCGCCTCACAGGCCATTTCGTTAGCGCGCAGCGTCGCGGCGGTGTCAGTGGTGAAATAGGGATTGCCGGTTCCGGCGGCAAAGATGCACACACGTTGTTTTTCCAGGTGGCGCACGGCGCGGCGACGAATATAGGGCTCGCAGACCTCATCCATGCGGATGGCCGAGATCACCCGGGTGAAAACGCCGACCTCTTCCAGTGCCGACTGCATCCCCAGCGCATTCATCACGGTGGCCAGCATGCCCATGTAATCGGCTGTCGTCCGCTCCATCCCCTGTGCCGAACCGCTTAGTCCGCGAAAGATGTTGCCGCCCCCGATCACCATGCAGATCTCGACGCCCATATCGTGCACCGACTTCACCTCTTGCGCGATACGTTGCACGGTTGGCGGATGCAGGCCGAATCCCTGATCCCCCATCAGCGCTTCACCGGATATTTTCAGCATTACGCGTTTATAAGTTGTTTTTGGCGTCTCTGTGGGTTCTGTGGGGGAAAGGCTCATATTGCGCTCCGGGCTGGCACGGGGTTATTTTGCGCGCAAAATGAAGCAAAACACCCGCAGGTTCAATGCGGTTGCAACCGAAGTAAGGCGACCACCAATGGCCGATAGCAGCATGACCCGGCTGTGGGAGCAATTGCCAACGATCCCAAAGGACAAACCTGTGCTGATCGCGGGCCCGACCGCTTCGGGAAAATCGGATCTGGCGCTTGAGATTGCAGAACAGTTTGGCGGTGTGATTGTGAATGCGGATGCCAGTCAGGTCTATGAATGCTGGCGCGTCATTTCAGCCCGCCCTTCAGTCGAGGATGAGGCCCGCGCGCCACATAAGCTCTATGGTCATGTTGCGTTTGATCAAAGCTATTCAACCGGTCATTGGCTGCGCGAGGTCACGCCTTTGCTTCAAGGTGGACCGCGCCCCATAATCGTTGGCGGTACTGGCTTGTATTTCACCGCTCTGACCGAAGGCATGGCCGACATTCCACCAATTCCGCCAGAAATCCGGGCCAAAGCCGATCAGCTTTCCTTGTCGGCGCTGATTGTCGGAGTGGACCTCAAGACGCTGCAAGGCCTGGACAGCAACAACCGTGCGCGGGTTCAACGTGCCTGGGAAGTTCAGGCTGCCACCGGACGTTCTTTGTCGGACTGGCAGGCCGATACCCCACCGCCGACACTGGCGCTAACCCACACAGTGCCAATCGTTTTTGACGTCGAAAAAGACTGGCTTGAGCATCGGATCCGACAGCGTTTTGACAAAATGCTTGATATGGGTGCGTTAGACGAAGTCGCCGCCATGCGTAGCCGGTATGACCCGTCGCGCCCGGCTTGCAAGGCGATCGGCGTTCCCGAGCTTATGGCTTACCTTGAGGGCACCATGTCGCTGGATGACGCAAGGGAAAGAGCGACGATAGCCACACGGCAATTCGCCAAACGGCAGCGCACATGGTTTCGCGCGCGGATGAAGCACTGGCACCGGATAAACCCATTGGGTTGAGGGCCACCAAAACCGGTTAATAAATCAAACTGTTACCAGCCCGTCAGACCAACACCTGAAAATACGGGCAGCACATCTTGTCGACACGCCCCTCAAAACCAGACACCGACATAGATTTCGCGCTATGGCGCTAACAAAAACTGAGGATGTCGTTTTTGTATCATTGATGTCGATTTCTCACATTGACCTCACGGATTTTCTGGTGCGGAATACGGCCATGGGGACGCGTGGAATCCGAAAAACAGAACTGTTGGCGCTGCTGTTGCTCACCCAAGGGTGTGCATAGCGCCGGATTCCGCCAAGAACTACCGTGTCACAGGGAGACATCGATGACTAATCAGACACAAGTTGAAAGCCCGGTCCATTGGGCCGCAGAAATGCATGCCAAGGAATATCGGGACGGCAACCTGAGCCGCCGTGAATTCATGGCGCGTGTTACTGCTTTGGGCGTTGCGGTACCAACCGCCTATGGCCTGATCGGCCTGCAGACACCCGCTGCCGCGCAAGAGCCGCAGCGTGGAGGCACCATCCGCTATCAGATGGAAGTACGCGCGCTGAAAGATCCGCGTACCTACGACTGGACGCAGATCGCGACCTACACGGCGGGCTGGCTGGAGTATCTTGTTGAATACAACAACGACGGTAGCTTTAAGCCAATGCTGCTGGAAAGCTGGGAAGCCAATGAGGACGCCACCGAGTACACTTTGAACGTTCGCAAAGGCGTAAAGTGGAACAACGGTGATGATTTCACCGCCGAAGACGTGGCTCGTAACATCACCGGCTGGTGTGACGGCGCGCTCGAAGGCAACTCGATGGCTTCGCGCATGGCGTCGTTGATGGACGAAAGCACACAGCAAGCTGCGGACGGGGCGATAACCGTCGTCGACTCGCACACTGTCAAGCTGAAGTGCAACGCACCGGACATCACCATCATTCCGGGCATGGCCGACTATCCGGCGGCGATTGTGCACAGCAGCTTTGATGCAAATGACATGCTGGGCAACCCGATCGGCACCGGCTTTATGAAGCCCGAAAGCCACGAAGTTGGCGTGAAAGGCGTTCTCGTTCGCAACGAAGATTTCGACTGGTGGGGCTATGAGGCCGGCAAAGGCGGCTATATCGACCGGATCGAGTTCATCGATTACGGCACCGATCCCGCAGCGTTCCTGGCGGCCTATGAGGCCGAAGAGATCGACATGAACTGGGAATCGGTTGGTGAATTTGTCGACATCTTCGACGGTATCGGCCTTGTACGCTCGGAAATCCCGTCTGGCTTCACCATCGTCATTCGTCCAAACCAGTTGGCCGAAGATGCAGATGGCAACAAGATCTATGGCGATAAACGCGTGCGTCAGGCTCTGGCCATGGCGGTGGACAACGAAGTCTGTCTGGAACTGGGCATGTCCGGCTATGGCATCCCGGCCGAGAACTGCCATGTGGGCCCGATGCACCCCGAGTTTGACTCGGCTGTAACGCGCATACCCTATGACCCGGCAGGCGCCAAAGCGCTGATGGACGAAGCGGGCATGGGTGATTTCGAGCATGAAGTTCAGTCGATCGACGATGACTGGCGCCGTAATACGACCGCCGCTGTTGTTGCTCAGTTGAACGACGCAGGGATCAAGGCCAAGCACACGGTCCTGCCCGGCTCGACCTTCTGGAACGATTGGACGAAATACGCGTTCTCGTCGACCAACTGGAACCACCGCCCGCTGGGCACGCAGGTTCTGGCGCTGGCCTATAAGTCGGGTGTTGCCTGGAACGAGTCCGGCTTTGCCAACGAAGAGTTCGACACGCTGCTGGCCGAGGCCAACTCTCTGGCTGACGTGGATATGCGTCGCGAGGTCATGGCCAAGCTACAGGCGATCATGATCGACGAAGGTGTAACCATCCAGCCGTATTGGCGCACCGCGATCCGCCACCACCGTGACAATATGGTGGGTGTCGAAAAGCACATCGCGGATCTGCCGCAACTTTATAAGTTCGGCCTGACGTCCTAAGCCGAAACTTCTTAGCCGCGCCCAAACCCGGGCGCGGCTTTTTTGTCCTGACGACAGCGACCAAAAACAGACAGCGACGCGACAGGTAACATCAAACCTGCGCCAGCCTACCAACAGGGGCTAACATGGGACTTTTTATATTAAGGCGGGTCGGGATCATGCTGCTGACAGCATTGTGCCTGACATTCCTGGTATTTTACCTGACCAATCTATATCCCAACCTGGAAAAGCTTGCGAAGACGCAAGGCAACTTCCGCATGTCGGATGAACAGGTTGAAAGCTTTCTTGAAAAAGGCGGCTATCTGCAATCGACACCTGTGAAATACGGCGAATGGCTGGGCGTTCTGCCCTCGTATCGGCATACGAACGAGGATGGAACGGTTCAGGGACGTTGTATTCTGCCTGGCCAAACGGCGGAAGAATCTCCGAATTTCTGTGGCATCCTGCAAGGATACTGGGGCTACTCCACTGTCTTCAAAGAAGAGGTCTCGACCGTTGTTGGCAACCGCCTGGCCCTGACCGGGCGGCTGATGTTCTGGGTCATGCTACTGATGGTTCCGTCTGCGCTGATCCTGGGCATTTTGGCAGGTATGAAAGAAGGCTCGGCCACCGACCGCACGCTGTCGACCTTTGCCATCACAACGACGGCGACGCCGGAATATGTCTCAGGCGTGATCTTTATCGCGATCTTCACATCATCGGCCGTGGGTTTGAAATGGTTCAAGGGGACCGCCACGCAGGCGATGGAAAATCCGACTTTCGAGAATTTCTTCTTACCCGTGCTCACCATTGCGCTTTACGGGATGGGCTACATCGCCCGAATGACCCGCGCTTCGATGACCGAGGTGATGACCGCGCAATATATCCGCACCGCGCGGCTGAAGGGCGTGTCTTTTCCCAATATCGTCATGAAACACGCGCTGCGCAACGCGCTGATCGCCCCCTTCACCGTTATCATGCTGCAGTTCCCATGGCTGCTGAATGGTGTGGTGATCGTCGAGACCCTGTTTAACTACAAGGGGTTTGGATGGGCTCTGGTGCAAGCGGCGGGCAACAACGACATTCAGCTTCTGCTGGCGATTTCGGTCGTGTCGGTCTTTGTGGTTCTGGTGACGCAGCTGATCTCGGATATCGGCTATGTCTATCTGAACCCACGTATCCGCATTTCATAAGGAGGGTGAGATTATGGACCCATTGACCTGGACCGGCTCAATCGCCTTTCTGAACCCCCTGCTGGGGATCGCTCTTGCCATCATGGTTCTGTCCATTCTGGTTTGGATCCTGGCCAGCATCGTGCTGCCAGAGCCACAGATGACGGTGAATCCGGATGGCACGCTTACGTCGGGCTCGGGGGTGCGAAACTTTATCCAATCGATGATGCGGCTCAGCTTCCTGGCCAGCGTCGGATTGGGAGTTGCCTATATCGTGCTGGGTGTTTTGTTGGGCACCGGCGCGGGCATCATCGGTGCGATGTCACAGCAATTCCTGCCCGTTTGGGTGTCACTGATCATCCTCTACGCCATGTCGATCGCCTATAAGCGCAGGCTGGGCCTTTACGGCAAGCTCTTTGACAGCCCCATCGGCATGATCGGGTTTGGCCTTGTGATGTTCTGGGTCTTCACCGGCATCTTCGGGGCGATGGATCTGATCGTCACCCATGACCCGCTGTCGCAGGTCTCGGGTATGAAGAACAAGGTGCCTGGCACACCGCTGCCCGCATCCGAGGACGGGGCTTATGCGTGGTACCTTCTGGGTGGCGACAACCTGGCGCGCGATGTATTCAGCCGGATGGTCAAAGGTGCCTGGATTGTGGTGCAAATCGCACCGCTGGCGACCATGTTTGCCTTCATGGTCGGGATTACGCTGGGTTTGCCCGCAGGGTATTACGGAGGGCGTCTGGATACGCTTCTGTCCTTCCTGGCCAACCTGATCCTGGCCTTTCCGGTGATCTTGCTGTTCTATCTGCTGGTCACGCCCGAAATCGTGGCAACAGGTGTGCCGAACTATATGGCGGCCATTTTGTTCGTGTTCCCGATCATCTTCCTGGGTGTTCTGCTGAATTCACGCTATTACACACGCCCGAAATTCCGAACGCCTTTGCTGATCGGAGTTCTGGGCGTTGCGGGATGGCTTTATTTGTCGCTGATCTCGACGGGGGGCTATGTCATCGACACGGATGACTACCGCATTTGGGGTTTGCCGACGCCTCTGGATCTGTTCGATATTCCCGGTGGTATACTTGTGGTCTTTGTGTCGGTGGTCTTTGTGAACTCACCCACCGTGTTCCGCATCGTGCGCGGCCTGGCGCTGGACATCAAAACCCGCGACTATGTGGCCGCGGCACAGACCCGGGGTGAAGGGCCGTGGTACATCATGCTGTGGGAGATTCTGCCCAACGCGCGCGGCCCGCTGATCGTCGATTTCTGCCTGCGCATTGGCTATACCACGATCCTTCTGGGCACATTGGGGTTCTTTGGGCTTGGCCTGCCACCCGAGAGCCCTGATTGGGGGTCAACGATCAACGAAGGGCGCAAGCTCTTGTCGATCTACCTGCACCCTGCCCTTCCACCTGCTCTTGCCTTGTTGTCGCTGGTTCTGGGTTTGAACCTGCTGGCCGATGGCCTGCGCGAGGAAAGTCTGAAGGATTGATGTGATCTGTGCTGGGGGTTCTGCCCCCAGACCCCGGGATATTTTTTAGCCAGATGAATGGGATCCCCGCATCTGGTGAGGAGACGGCAAGATGAACAAAATGGCGGATTATGATGGCCCGATCTTGGAGATCGATAAGCTTTCGATTTCGTTTTTCACCCGGCTGAGAGAAATTCCCGCTGTTATGGATTTCTCGGTAAGCGTGCAGCCCGGTGAGGCTGTTGGCCTGGTCGGGGAATCGGGGTGCGGCAAATCCACCGTGGCTCTGGGCGTCATGCAGGACCTGGGCAAGAACGGTCGCATTGTTGGTGGATCAATCAAGTTCAAAGGCCGCGATCTGGGCGAGATGACCACCGAAGAGCTGCGCGACATTCGCGGCAATGAGATCGCCATGATCTATCAGGAGCCGATGGCCTCGCTGAACCCGGCGATGAAGATCGGCAAGCAATTGATGGAAGTGCCGATGATCCACGAGGGTGTCGGAGCGGAAGAAGCCTATGCCCGCGCGTTGGAGGTTGTCACCGATGTGCGCCTGCCCGACCCCGAGCGGATGCTGAACTCGTTCCCGCATCAATTATCTGGTGGTCAGCAGCAGCGGATCGTAATCGCGATGGCGCTGATGTCAAAGCCTGCGCTTTTGATCCTGGATGAGCCGACAACCGCGCTGGACGTGACGGTCGAGGCCGCCGTGGTCGAACTGGTCAAGGATCTGGGCAAGAAATACGGCACCTCGATGCTGTTTATCTCGCACAACCTGGGTCTGGTTCTGGAAACCTGTGACCGGCTGTGCGTGATGTATTCGGGTGAAGCGGTCGAGCGCGGCTCGATCAAGGATGTGTTTGACGATATGCAGCACCCCTATACTCAGGCGCTGTTCCGGTCGATCCCGTTGCCTGGGGCAGACAAGAACGCGCGTCCTCTGGTGGCAATTCCGGGCAACTTCCCCCTGCCCCATGAGCGCCCGCCGGGATGCAATTTTGGTCCGCGCTGCGACTATTTCGAAGAAGGGCGCTGCGACGCCAAGGACATTCTGATGGAGGCCGTGCCGGGCAATGATCGCCACCACACGCGCTGTCTGAAGTTCCAGGAGATTGATTGGAACGCGCCGATCACCGTGGGCGAGCAGAAAGAAAAGGCCGAGATCGGCCGGACAGTTCTGAAGATGGACAACCTCAAGAAATATTATGAGGTGGCTGCGAACGCGCTGTTCGGTGGGGGTGCGACCAAGGTGGTCAAGGCCAATGAGACCCTTAGCTTTGAGGCGCATGAATCCGAGACACTGGCCATTGTGGGCGAATCCGGTTGTGGCAAGTCGACCTTTGCCAAGGTGTTGATGGGGTTGGAGACGGCCACCGATGGCCAGATCCTGCTGGACAATCGCAATATCGAAGCGGTGCCCATAGAGGAGCGCGACGCCAAAACCGTGGGCGAAGTGCAAATGGTGTTTCAGAACCCCTTTGACACGCTGAACCCGTCGATGACGGTGGGCCGTCAGATCATCCGGGCGTTGGAAATCTTTGGCGTCGGAGAGTCGGAGGCGGACCGAAAGAAACGGATGCTTGAACTGTTGGATCTGGTCAAGCTGCCCCGCGCCTTCGCTGATCGCATGCCACGTCAGTTGTCGGGTGGGCAAAAACAACGTGTGGGCATCGCCCGAGCCTTTGCCGGAGACGCGCGGATTGTGGTGGCTGACGAACCGGTCTCGGCCCTCGACGTATCGGTGCAGGCCGCTGTGACAGATCTGTTGATGGAAATTCAGCGTGAGCAGAAAACCACGCTGCTCTTCATCAGCCATGACCTGTCCATTGTACGCTATCTCAGCGACCGGGTGATGGTCATGTATCTGGGCCATGTGGTCGAGTTGGGCACAACCGATCAGGTCTTTGCCCCGCCCTATCACCCCTATACCGAAGCGTTGCTGAGCGCGGTTCCAATTGCCGATACCTCTGTCGAGAAACAGCATATCGTGCTTGAGGGCGATATCCCGTCGGCCATGAACCCGCCGCCGGGTTGCCCGTTCCAGACACGCTGCCGCTGGAAATCCGAAGTACCGGACGGGCGCTGCGAATCTCATGTCCCTCCGGTACAGACCCTAGCGGATGGCCATCAGGTCAAATGTCACCTCTCTGAGGACATCCTGACGCGCATGGAACCGGTGATCAAAATCGCGGCAGAGTAAGGGCAAATAAGGCCGGTCTTCAGACCGGCCTTTTCCCACAAAAATCCAAAACTGCGTGAAAATCGCATTGGTCTGGCGCGGTTAGCTGCCCCAGATCACTCGCACATAGTTCTGGGTTTCTTTATATGGTGGAATGCCACCATATTTCTCGACCGCTTTCGGGCCTGCGTTATAGGCGGCCAATGCCAGTGGCCAGGATTTGAACTTGCGATATTGCCAGGACAGATACCGCGCCCCGCCTTCAAGGTTCTCAAGCGGATCATGAGGGTTCACACCCAAAAGCCGAGCGGTTTGCGGCATCAGTTGCGCCAACCCTAGCGCACCCTTGTGCGATACGGCTTGCGGGTTCCAGCCGCTTTCCTGCTGAACCAGGCGTAAAAACAGCTCTTCAGGAACATTGTGCTGGCGGGCGAATTTGCGCGCGTGTTCAAGATATTGGCCTTTGTAGTTGCCGTTGTATCTTTGAACCAAGGCGCTGCGTTGCGTTTTCGGCTTCAGCCGTTCAGAGTCGCGATATTGGCTTGCGGCCCGACCATCGAGCACTTTGGACTGTTTCAGAAATATGTCCTTGCGGCTTTTGCTGGACAAGGTTTGCGCGTGCGCAATGACCGTTGTCATGCACAGGGCCAGGACAGAGAACCCGCCAACCAGATACCGCATCAAAGCTATTCCTGCTCGCTCAAAAACTTCGTGGATTATAGGTATCGCGGCTGAAAATGAAAGCATGGTTAAGCGATCGCTAAGATTTTGCGGTTCACAGTTGCCTGATGAACCAGTGTTTCAACAGCGCTTCAGGCCGTATAGGGTCAGGGCGGAAAAACGCGCCAGATTCGGGCGCGATGAGACAAAACAGAACGAGGGAAGTTATGGCGGGCTCAGTCAATAAAGTCATTTTGGTTGGAAATCTCGGCCGAGACCCAGAGGTTCGGTCTTTCCAGAATGGCGGCAAAGTATGCAACCTGCGCATTGCCACATCCGAGAACTGGAAAGACCGCAATACCGGTGAACGGCGCGAACGCACGGAATGGCATTCGGTTGCAATCTTCTCGGAACCGCTGGCCCGCATCGCCGAGCAATATCTGCGCAAGGGCAGCAAGGTTTATATCGAAGGCCAGTTGGAAACCCGCAAATGGCAAGACCAGTCCGGCCAGGATCGCTATTCGACCGAAGTGGTTCTGCGCCCCTATCGTGGAGAGCTGACCTTGCTTGACAGTCGAGGTGGCGAAGGTGGCGGCGCGTCGGGCGGCTATGGCGGCGGCGGACAGGCCGGTGGTGGCTATGGCGACCCTTACGGCGCGCCGTCCAGCGCCCCTG
The DNA here is from genome assembly GCF_013035585.1 of Ruegeria sp. HKCCA5839. Lineage (NCBI taxonomy): Bacteria > Pseudomonadati > Pseudomonadota > Alphaproteobacteria > Rhodobacterales > Roseobacteraceae > Ruegeria > Ruegeria sp. HKCCA5839. The sequence continues at coordinate 708,573 of NZ_WQIE01000001.1, forward strand.
CACCCGCGTCGGGCGGGATTGATGACGACGAGATCCCGTTCTAACCCAAACGGAGACGATCAATGGCATGGTCCTTCTCACTCGGCCGCGTGCTCGGCTCAGAGCTGAGGGTCCATGTCACTTTCTTTCTGCTGCTGGCCTGGGTTGGTTTCGCTGCTTATTCCAGCGGTGGGATATCGGCGACAATCAATAATCTAATTTTTGTACTGGCCTTGTTCGCTTGCGTTGTAGCGCATGAATTTGGCCATGCGCTGATGGCGCGCAGATACGGTATCCGCACCCCTGACATCACGCTTCTGCCTATTGGCGGCCTGGCCCGTTTGGAACGATTGCCGGAAAAGCCCGTACAAGAGGTTCTGGTGGCGCTGGCCGGCCCTGCCGTGAACGTTGCCATCTGGCTTGTATTGATTGTGCTGGGCGCGCGCATGCAGCCCGAAACCCTGTCCCAGATCGACCAGCCCCATGTCGCTTTGTTGAACCGGCTGGCCTATGTCAATCTGGTCCTCGCGCTGTTCAACCTGATCCCGGCCTTTCCGATGGATGGCGGGCGGGTGTTTCGCGCGCTGTTATGCCTGAAGATGGACCGTGTGAAAGCCACGCGCATCGCCGCTTTTGGTGGTCAGATGGTGGCCGTCGGCTTGGGTTTTCTGGGTCTGACAACGGCCAATCCGGTTTTGGTCCTGATCGCCGTTTTTGTCTTTATCGCAGCAGGTTCCGAAAGCCAGGATGTCGCCATGCGGACCATCGCCCGCCGTGTCATGGCCCGTGACGCGATGATCAGCAGCTATCATGCGCTGACCCCCGAAGACACTTTGACAACAGCTGCCCAGGCAGTCATCCACACCACACAGCACGAATTTCCGGTTCTGGATCACAACGGAGACCTGTTGGGGTTCGTCACCCGCAACCGCCTGTTTGCCGCGCTGGCGGAGGAAAGCCCACGGTCGGCCCCGGCGACGTCAATTATGGAGACCGACATCCCGAGAGTCGCGTTAACAACAGAACTCGACACAGTATTGGACAAGCTGCACAGGGGTGCTGCGGCCATCGCTGTGTGCACCAAAGCCGGGCATATGGTCGGCTATATCACCCTCGAAAACATCGGCGAGTTCATGGTGATCCAAGGGCGTTAGAGAGGATCCTCAGCGCACAGCCAAGGCGTCTTCGAGAACTTTCAGAACCGTCTCGCGCGGTACATCCGCTGTCACAAAGGCCTGCCCGATCCCGCGTGCCAGGATAAAGCGCAACTGCCCATCGATCACCTTTTTGTCCTGCGCCATCAGGTCAACAAGCGCCTCGGCACCCGGAAGATCGCCGGGGATATCGGCCAGGTCGGTCTTCATACCCATGGTCTTCAGATGCGCCCGGACTCGGCTTGGGTCTTCCTGAGAACACAGGCCAAGCTGCGCCGAAAGCTCAAAGGCCAGCGCACAGCCCACCGCCACGCCTTCACCATGCAGCAGCCGGTCAGAATACCCGGTCGCGGCCTCAAGCGCATGACAGAAGGTGTGCCCCAGGTTTAAAAGCGCGCGGTCACCCTGTTCGGTCTCGTCCCGAGCAACGATGTCGGCCTTCATCTGGACAGAGCGTGTGACTGCCTGAACACGTGTGGCCATATCTCCGGCCGAGAGCGCGGGGCCGTTTCGTTCGAGCCACTCAAAGAAATCGGAATCGCCCAGCAGTCCGTATTTCACCACTTCGCCATAGCCCGCCAGAAAATCGCGGGCCGTAAGTGTGCCCAGAACCGAAGTGTCCGCCAACACCAGCGACGGTTGATGGAATGCGCCAATCAGGTTCTTACCTTGCGGCGCGTTGATCCCTGTCTTGCCACCGACCGAACTGTCGACCTGCGCCAGCAGAGAGGTCGGGATCTGAACAAAACGCACACCGCGCCGCAACACTGCCGCAGCAAAACCCGCCAGATCGCCGATGACACCGCCGCCAAAAGCGACAACCACGTCGCGGCGCTCGATCTTTTCGGCCAGCAACCATTCGACCGCGCGTTCGAAATGTGGCCAGCTTTTGGTACTTTCCCCCGCAGGCAAAGCCAAAGAGTTCATCTCGATCCCTGCTGAGGCCAAGCCGTCGCGCAGCGCCTCCAGATGCAGGCTTGCGACAGTTTCATCCGTCAACACAGCAACTCGCGGGCGCGGCAGCAAGGGCGCGATCCAGGTACCGGCCTGCGCCAGAAGGTCCGGGCCGATCTCAACGTCATAGGAGCGCGCGCCCAGGTCTACATGTACGGTTTGATGCATTTAGGTTCGTTCCAATACGTCCGGGCGCGTAAGCAGAGATCTCAGGACCCGGTCAACCATGTCTTCGATTGCCGTATCTCCGTCAGATTCGGCGATCAGATCGGCCTGCTCATAAATCGGCACGCGGGCCTCGTACAGCGCACGCAGGGTGGCATAGGGGTTTTCAGTACGCAGCAATGGGCGCGTATCCTTGTGGCGCACCCTGTTCCACAATACCTCCAGATCCGCGCGCAACCAGACGGACACGCCACGCTCGGTGATCATATGTCGGTTCTTTTCCGTCAGGAAAGCGCCGCCACCGGTGGACAGAATGCCCTTCTTTTCGCTCAGCAAACGGCTGATCACCTGGCTTTCCTTGGCACGAAAAAACGCCTCACCATCCCGCGCAAAGATCTCGGGGATCGTCATATTGGCCGCCGATTCGATCTCGGCATCGCTGTCAAGAAACGGAACGCCCAACCGAGCCGCCAAAGCGCGCCCCACAGCGGTTTTACCAGCCCCCATCATGCCCACCAAAACAACGGTTTTGTGCAGGCTATAAGACGGCGCCAACTCGACACTGGACGTATTATGCTTAAATTCGCTCATTTCATCGTGAATGACGTGATCTTGAGGAAAATGCCAGTTATAACTTGGTCAAAACCAAAAATAGAGGCAGCGTCGAACAATGGGCCGTTTGTTAAAATTTCTGCTCTACGTCATATGTCTGGGGTTCATTGGGCTGGTGGGCTATGCCTATGTTGGTCCCTTTTTCGGTGTCGACTTTTCAGCACCGCAAACTGAAATACGAGAGCCGGTCACCCTGGATGCAGATTAAACCTGCCTTTCTGGCGATTGTTTTGGCCGGACCGGCGCAGGCACAGCAACCGCTTTCGGCGATTGACTGGCTGACTGCCCAGCCCGAGAACCTGCCCGGCACAGTGTTGTTAGAACCGCCTGTCGCGCTTGAAGGTGGGCAGCCTTCCATCGAGGTCGTGCCACTGGAAACGCTTTCACCCCCCGTGGGGCTGGTATCATCTTCGGTCACCGGGCTGCCCGTTAACCTTTGGAAGAATAGTGACGCGGAACGGCTGGCCGAGCTGTTGCAGCGCGTCCGCGTACGCGAGCATCCGGCTATGCAACGGTTACTGTTCACGCTGTTATTGACCGAGGCACGCCCTCCATCGAACAGCGACAGCCCAGATAAGCTGCTGTTGGCGCGGCTGGATCGCTTGATGCAATTGGGTGCGGCCGATCCGGCGCAATCGCTGGTTCAACTGGCTGGACCGACCGATAGTTTGGACAGGTTTCAACGCTGGTTCGATGCCACGCTTCTGACCGGGGACGAAGATCGCAGCTGCTCGGCCCTGATCGCGCAACCCGGGCTGTCGCGGGACTATGCCGCGCAGATCTTTTGCAAAGCCAGGCGTGGCGATTGGCCATCGGCAGCGCTGACACTTGAGGCCGCGCATGCGCTTGAGCTTCTGCCAGCAGAGGAACTGGACTTGCTGGATCGGTTTCTCAGCCCTGAATTGTTCGAAGAGGCCGGTTATCTGCCACAGCCTGAAGATCCGGATCCGCTGACCTTCCGCCTGTTTGAGGCGATTGGAGAACGTCTGCCCTCGGCCCCGTTGCCGCGCGCCTTTGCAAACGCGGATTTGAGGGATGTCGCGGGATGGAAAGCACAGATCGAAGCCGCCGAGCGACTGACCCGGATCGGCGCGCTGACACCCAATCGCCTGCTGGGGCTTTATACCGACCGATCTCCCGCGGCCTCGGGCGCGGTTTGGGATCGCGTTGCTGCCGTCCAACGGTTCGAGAAAGCGCTGCAATCGGGTGATACGCAAGCCATCGAGCAGGCCTTGCCCGAGGTTTGGGAACAACTCAGCCGAGTTGGTCTGCAGGTTCCCTTTGCTGAGCTATTTGCCCAACGTCTGAGCGCATACCGATTGGACGACCGCGATGTGGAAAACTTGAGGTGGCGCGTTCTTTTGCTGTCAGAGCTTTACGAGGACGCCGCTAAGGTCGCACCCTCTGGCCCCACATCGAACCCGTTCCTGGCGGCATTGGCGCAGGGTGCACCGGGCCGCGCGCCTTCCCCCTCGCCCATGGCGGACGCCATCGCCGAAGGCTTTGCCTGGTCTGCGCCAATACCGTCCGACATCGACGCCATGCTGAGCAATGACCAACTGGGCGAAGCCATTTTGGAAGCCATGATGCTGTTTGGCCATGGAGCGCGAGGCAATCTGGTTGACCTCACCGCCGCTATTGCCACCTTCCGCCGCGTTGGGCTCGAAGACATCGCGCGCCGCGCCTCTCTTCAGGTTCTGATCCTGGGCGGGGCCTGACCATGGCAGCACCGGCCGCACAGCATCAATGGATTTCGACTTTCCTAGAGGCACAGGCCGCCGAGCTTGGGGCCGCGACCAATACGTTGCTGGCTTATGGTCGTGACCTGAAGGACTTTGCCGACTGGTTGGATAAACAAGGGTCCGACTTTGCCAGAGCCGACCGCGACCAGATCGAAGGTTACCTGATCGATTGCGACGCTCAGGGTTTGTCGCAATCAACACGGGCGCGGCGGTTGTCGGCGATCAAACAGATCTATCGCTTTGCTTTTGAGGAAGGCTGGCGCGACACCAACCCCGCGATCCAGATCAAAGGGCCTGGTCGCCAGAAACGCTTGCCCAAAACGCTGGACGTGGCCGAGGTCGACAAATTGCTGGACGCCGCTCGCCAAACCGGACGCAGCCCCGCTGATCGGGTCCGCAACACCTGCTTGATGGAACTGCTCTATGCCACCGGAATGCGCGTGACCGAACTGGTTTCGCTGCCGGTCTCGTCTGCGCGGGGTGATCCGCGCATGTTGCTTGTCTTGGGCAAAGGCGGCAAGGAGCGGATGGTGCCTCTGTCGCCACCCGCGCGGGATGCACTGGCTGATTGGCTGCGCGCCCGGGATGAGGCTGAAGACGAAGCCGTTGCGAAAGGCAAGCAGCGGTCTCGGTTTCTATTTCCCTCCCGTGGCAAGTCAGGGCATCTGACCCGGCACAGGTTTTTTCTGCTGGTCAAGGAACTGGCCATCAGCGGTGGTGTACCAACAGAAAAGGTCACCCCACATACCCTGCGCCACGCCTTTGCTACGCATCTTCTGGCCAATGGTGCGGATTTGCGTTCGATCCAGACCCTGTTGGGACATGCAGATGTCGCCACGACCGAGATTTACACGCATGTTCTGGACGAACGGCTGGCGGAACTGGTTTTGGAACATCACCCGCTGGCGAAAGACCCAGACAACAAGGGCTAACCCCTTGATCCAAGGGGGACGCATCCCCATAACGGATGCAGAAACACCAACAACCAAGGACCGATGGAACCCACATCCTCTCTGATCGACGGCGCATTCTGGTTTACCTCAGGCGCTATCTTGCTTTTGCTTTTTCTGTCCGGCTTTTTCTCGGGATCGGAAACCGCGCTGACAGCTTCATCTCGCGGGAAATTGCGCGCCCAGGCCGACAAAGGTTCGCGCGGGGCAAAGAAAGCGCTGGAAATCACCGACGATAATGAACGTCTGATCGGCTCGGTCCTTCTGGGCAATAACCTCGTGAACATTCTGGCGGCTTCGCTTGCCACGGCCTTATTCACCCGGTTGTTCGGTGAAAGCGGCGTGGCGCTGGCGACACTGGTGATGACCCTGCTGGTGTTGATCTTTGCCGAGGTTCTGCCCAAGACCTATGCCATCACCAATTCGGAAAAAGCCGCCGCAGCCGTGGCCCCGATCATCAGCGTTGTGGTCACTGTCTTTTCGCCCATCGTAGCCGCAGTGCGGCTGTTGGTGCGCGGCGTGCTTCGCCTGTTTGGCGTTCAGATCGACCCCGATAGCAACATTCTGGCCGTGCGCGAAGAAATTGCGGGTGCTCTGCAACTGGGCCATTCCGAAGGCGTGGTCGAAAAGGAAGACCGCGACCGTATCCTGGGTGCTTTGGATCTTGGCGATCGTGCGGTCGAAGAAATAATGCTGCACCGCTCGAATATCGAGATGATCGATGCCGACGCCGCGCCCGAGGCAATCCTGAAACAGTGTCTGGAAAGCCCACATACGCGCCTGCCCGTGTTTCGGGACGAGCCGGAAAACATCGTGGGTGTCGTTCACGCCAAGGACTTGTTCCGCGCCATGTATGCGCAGGTTGGTGGCAGTGACGGCAATACCGATCGTCTCACCGGCTTTGACATCGCCAAGGTCGCCAACGATCCCTATTTCGTACCGGAAACAACCACGCTTGACGATCAGATGCGTGAATTCCTGCGCATGCACAGCCATTTTGCGCTTGTGGTCGACGAATATGGCTCGCTACGGGGCCTGATCACGCTTGAGGATATTTTGGAAGAGATCGTGGGTGAGATCGCCGACGAATTCGATATCGACGAAGACCTGCCCATCACCCGCACCGAAGACGGACAGTTCTTGGCCGAGGGCGCCATGACCATTCGGGATATCAACCGCGCGATGGACTGGTCTTTGCCCGACGACGAAGCAAATACTTTGGCGGGGCTGGTCATTCACGAAGCTCAGATGATCCCGATCATTGGTCAGGTTTTCTCGTTCCACGGCTTCCGGTTCGAGGTCACCGCGCGCGAAGGCAACCGGATCACCGGGCTGAAAATCCGTCCTTTGTAAACTCACGTTGAACTGCGGCAAGCCATGCGCGGCCCGGAGTTACCTGCCGCGCCGCTCGTGGCCCCAATTCGCCCACAGCGATCTACGACATGTTTTGTCGTTTTTCGTCTTGCGCTCTGACCGCCGCCGCGCAGACTGACGCCAACAATATCGGAGAGTTGCATGAAACTTCAAACCCGCGTGGCGGTCATCGGCGGTGGAGTCGTTGGTTGTTCGGTCCTCTATCACCTGACCAAGCTGGGTTGGTCGGATGTTATGTTGCTGGAACGGTCCGAGTTGACCAGCGGCTCGACCTGGCACGCGGCGGGCGGGTTTCATACGCTCAATGGCGACACCAACATGGCCGCGCTGCAAGGCTATACCATTCGTCTCTATAAAGAACTGGAAGAAATCACCGGCATGTCCTGCGGCCTGCACCATGTGGGGGGTGTGACGCTGGCCGACAATCAGGACCGGTTCGACATGCTGCTGGCCGAACGGGCCAAGCACCGGTTCATGGGGTTGGAAACCGAGATCGTTGGCCCCGATGAGATCAAGAAAATCGCCCCGATCACCAACACCGATGGCATCCTGGGCGCGCTCTATGATCCGCTGGACGGGCATCTGGATCCGTCGGGCACGACGCACGCCTATGCCAAAGCAGCCCGGATGGGTGGTGCTGCGATCGAGACGCACTGCATGGTGCACGAAACCAATCAGCGCCCCGATGGGACATGGGATGTGGTGACCAACAAGGGCACGATCCATGCCGAGCACGTAGTTAATGCCGGTGGTCTTTGGGCGCGTGAAGTGGGCGCCATGGCAAGTATCTATTTCCCTCTGCACCCGATGGAACATCAATATCTGGTCACTGACTCGATCCCCGAGATTGAGGCCATCATCGACGCGGGCGGCGAGCATCCGCATGTGATGGACCCGGCCGGTGAAAGCTATTTGCGGCAGGAAGGACGCGGGCTGTGTATCGGCTTTTACGAACAGCCCTGCAAACCCTGGGCGGTTGATGGAACTCCTTGGGAGTTTGGACACGAACTGCTGCCCGATGACTATGACAAAATCACCGACAGTATCGAATTCGCCTATCGCCGCTTTCCTGTACTGGCCGAGGCCGGAGTCAAATCGGTGATTCACGGGCCATTTACCTTTGCACCGGACGGGAACCCTCTGGTTGGTCCGGTTCCAGGCGTGCGCAACTATTGGTCAGCCTGCGGCGTGATGGCCGGGTTCAGCCAGGGTGGCGGCGTTGGTTTGACGCTGGCGCAGTGGATGATCGAAGGCGAACCGGAACGCGATGTCTTTGCCATGGATGTGGCGCGGTTTGGCGATTGGATCAGCCCCGGCTATACGCGCCCCAAAGTGATCGAAAACTATCAAAAGCGCTTCAGCGTCGCCTATCCGAACGAAGAACTTCCTGCCGCACGGCCCAACCGCACCACGCCGATGTATGACATTTTCAGCGACACGGGCGCGGTCTGGGGCCAGCAATACGGGCTGGAGGTACCCAACTACTTCGCCCAAGGGGATGAGCCGGGATATGAAACACCCTCATTCCGCCGCTCGGATGCCTTTGATGCCACGGGGCGCGAGGTGCGCGCTGTGCGAGACGGCGTTGGCATCAACGAGGTCCACAATTTCGGAAAATACCGGGTCTCTGGCCCTGCGGCCCGTGCGTGGCTTGATCAAATCATGGCCGGACGCATTCCCAAACCCGGTCGCCTGTCGCTGACACCAATGCTGTCGCATAAGGGCAAGCTGATCGGAGATTTCACCGTTTCTTGCCTGTCAGAGACCGAGTTTCGGCTGACCGCCTCCTACGGCAGTCAAGCCTTTCACATGCGCTGGTTCCTGCAGAATCTGAGAGAAGGTGTGGATGTCGAAAACATCAGTGACCGACTGAACGGGTTTCAGATTGCTGGGCCCAAGGCAACTGACGTTCTGGCAGCCTGCACGCGGGATGACTTGAGTGACTTCAAGTTTCTGGACGTGCGCCGGATGACGGTGGGCATGACCGACTGTATCGTGCAGCGCGTCAGCTACACTGGTGATCTGGGATATGAAATCTATTGCGACCCGATGGCGCAACGTCAGCTCTGGTGGACCTTGTGGCAAGCAGGCCAACCGTTTGGCCTCGCCCCGTTCGGCATGCGCGCAATGATGAGCTTGCGCCTGGACAAGTTCTTTGGGTCCTGGATGCGCGAGTTTTCGCCCGATTACACAGCCGCTGAAACCGGGTTGGATCGCTTTATCGCCTTCGGCAAAGACGCCCCCTTCATTGGGCGCGCAGTGGCCGAAGCAGAGCGGGACAACGGAGTGGCCCGCAAGCTGGTCGCCTTTGAGGTCGACGCCGCAGATGCAGATGTGAACGCCTATGAACCCATCTGGCTGGACGGAGCGGTCGTTGGGTTCTGCACTTCGGGTGGATACTCTCACTATGCCCGCAAGTCGATCGCCATGGGTTTCCTTCCGACCGAACGCGCCATGGACGACACCAAGGTCGAGATCGAGATTTTGGGGCAGATGCGCCCGGCCAAGGTAATCTCAGATCCGTTGTTTGATGCGGATGGCGCGCGTATGCGGGGATGACATCCCGCGCTCTTGGCGGCATGGTCCGGGTATGACCTCAATTCCCATCATCCTTCTGGCGGCAGGGCGCTCCAGCCGCATGCGTGGTGAGGACAAGCTGATGCAACAGGTCGATGGCATACCTCTGTTGCGTCGAACCGCACAGCGAGCTTTGACCGTTGGGCCGGTGATCGCCGCCCTGCCTCCGCAACCGCACCCACGTTACGCCGCGCTAGACGGGCTGGATGTGCAGACCGTCGAAATCCCCAACGCGGCTGAGGGCATGAATGCCAGCCTTCGCGGCGCGTTAGAGCATGTAGGTCCTGACGCACCCGCTGTGATGATCCTGCTGGCAGATCTGCCCGATCTGACCACCACCGATATCCAAAGAATTCGCGACTGCGTAAAGCCCCACCCCGACAAGCTGATCTGGCGCGGTGCCGACCAGCACGGTGCGCCGGGTCATCCGGTTGTTTTCCACCAAGACCTTTTGCCCGAGCTTTTGACCCTGACGGGTGACACAGGCGCGCGCAGTGTTCTGGAAAACCACAAAGACCGCTTGCACCTTGAACCCCTGCCCGGACGGCACGCCACGTTGGATCTGGACACACCCGAAGACTGGGTCGCTTGGCGGGAGGATAGGCAGGCTTAGCTCAAAACTAAAACGACCCGGTCAAAACTGACCGGGCCGTCGCCCAAAGCAAGACTACCACTTTCACCTATTCCAAAAGCGCCGTCAGAAAGCAGCCACAGCTCTCCGAACGAACACTGCCGAAACTAAACAAGACCCCCTCGTTAACAAGCAGCTCAGCGCCCTGGGTAACTAAATAATGCCGTCGACACCCCCTAGTGTCTAAGGCCCCCCTCGATTGGGCATCCCTATCGTCTCTGATCCGACCTATGCAGACAATGCAAAAATGCTCTAAATCGATTTTTTTAAGGACTTCCGGATGGTTTTTGAGCAACAACAGATTTTCGCTGATTACCGTTAAAGTTGTGCAGGCCCAAATCAAACGCCACCTGCCCTTGATCAGGCATCAAGATCAGCTCCTTATTTCTTTGGTTGAATTGTGTAATTTGAATTTGACACCGAGAAACACCATAGCGAGCACAACTTTGAGTTGATTTTTTTCGAGACGCGCTGAATCGTTGTCTCTTTGTTGCTTATCCCGCACCAAAAGGAAGTTTTTGCCGCATAGACACTCAAATGATCAACAATTAGGCGATTCGAGCATCGCTTTTCATCGTGATTCTTGTCTGAAGCGTGCTCAAAGCGTCAGCGCGACCTGACAAATTTGGCAAAATTAAGATTTCTTAACAATTTTTCCAGAAATCCCCAACAAAGCGATGCCATCTCCTGCTGCAAGTGCGGACCCAACCGCCAAACACGAAACAGGAGTCATTATGAGCATCCGCAAATCCTCTTTGCTTTTCCCGCGCACAACCGGATGGGTAGGCGCCAGTGCGCTCGGTGCCAGTTTGCTGGCCAGCACGGCGATCCCCGCCCTGGCTGACGAGGCGCTGGCAGATCTGGTCGAGACCGTACAGCCTTCGGTCGTGACCATTCTGGCCGAGCAAAAGACCGCGCCCACCCCGGCGCAAGGACAGGAATTCAATTTCGAAGGCCACCCGTTTGGAGAGTTCTTCAAGCGGTTTGGTGGACCCGAAGGGTTCAACATGCCCGACCGCGGTCCGGGTCAAGGCCTGGGATCTGGCTTCGTGCTGGATCAGGACGGTTATATCGTCACCAATCACCACGTTGTCGACAATGCCAGCACGGTCACCGTGCGCCTGAACGACGACCGCGAGTTCGAGGCTGAGATCGTGGGTACAGACCCGCTGACCGACATCGCCATCTTGAAAATTGATGCGGGCGAAACTCTGCCTGCTGTCAAGCTGGGCGACAGCGATGAGATCCGCGTCGGTGAGGACGTGGTGGCCATTGGCAACCCGTTTGGCCTGAGTTCAACCGTGACCACTGGCATCGTTTCGGCCAAGGGCCGCAACATTTCCGAAGGGCCCTATGCCGAATTCATTCAGACCGACGCGGCCATTAACAAAGGCAATTCGGGCGGTCCGCTGTTCAACATGGACGGTGAAGTGATTGGCGTGAACTCGGCCATCTATTCGCCCAGCGGAGGATCCGTGGGACTTGGCTTTGCGGTGACATCGAACATCGTCGACCATATCGCAGCCGATCTGCGCGATGATGGCGAGGTCAGCCGCGGATGGTTGGGCGTTTCGATCCAGAATGTCAGCCCGCAACTGGCGGCTGCAATCGGAATCGACACGGCCTCGGGCGCTTTGGTTTCGGATGTGGTCCCCGGCAGCCCCGCCGATGGTGTTCTGCAGCAAGGTGACGTGATCGTCTCTTTCAACGATGAAACCGTTGGCACCAGCAGTGATCTGCCAATCCTGGTGGGGACCACCAAGGTCGGTACCGACAGCACGATCACAGTGTTGCGCAATGGTCAGGAGGAGGATTTGAACCTGACCATCGGCAAGCACCAATCGGCTGAGGCAACCCCGGCTGCCGTGGCCGAAGACAAACTGGCTGATAGCGCTCTGGGTGTGACTGTGGCGCCGTTGACCGAGGCCGCGCGTGCCGAGATGGGTGTAGCCGAAACGGTGGATGGAGTGGTGGTAACCAATCTGAAGCCTGACAGCCCTGCTGCAAAAGCTGGCCTGCAACGCGGTGATGTCATCGTGCGGATCGGCAATCAGGACACTTTGACGCCGGACGCACTGCAGACGGCTTTGGACAGCGAAAAGACCGACCCGGCCTTGATGCTGATCAATCGGGGCGGCAATCAGATTTTCGTCGCCGTCGAGCTTGCCTGACCCACGCCCAGAGCGCGCCACGTGATGGGGAGATCTGGCGCGCCTACCCGGGGGCGCACGGATTGTCCACGTGTCCCCCGGGGCAGCCGGGTGCCGCAGCGGCACCCGGCTGTTTTTTTCAAAGGATAACTATGTTTATATCACGAGTGAAAGGAACCCCACCCATGAGCAGACGCCTGTTGATTGTCGAAGATGATGCTGAATCGCGCGACTTCATTGCCAAGGGGTTCAGCGAAGAAGGCTATGCGGTTGAAACCGCCGTTGATGGCCGCGAGGGGCTGTATCACGCGACCGATGGTGGCTTTGACGCTATTGTATTGGATCGTATGCTGCCCGGTTTGGACGGGTTATCCTTGATCAAATCCTTACGCGCGGCGGGTCTGAAGACGCCCGTTCTGATGCTGACCGCGATGAGCGCGGTTGAAGAACGGGTCAAGGGTCTGCATTCGGGCGCGGATGATTATCTGGTAAAGCCATTCTCATTCCAGGAATTGCACGCCCGGATCGAGGCTCTTTTGCGCAGGCCACAGGAATCCGAGGAAACGGCGGTTCTCACCTGCCGCGATCTGGAAATGGATCTGCTGACCCGCAAAGTCACGCGCGGGCAGCGTGAGATCACTTTGACGCCGCGCGAATTCCAGATCCTGGAATATTTCCTGCGTCGCAAGAACCGTGTGGTGTCGCGCACGATGCTGCTGGAAGGCGTTTGGGACTATCACTTTGACCCCAATACCAATGTGGTGGACGTCCATATCTCGAAACTGCGCCGCCAATTGGATGAAGGTGGCGAAGACCCGATCATCGAAACCGTCCGCGGCGCGGGGTATATGGTTTCGGATGACTGATCTGCGCAGGTCGCTGAGGAATTCCCGCACAAGGCTGGTACTGGCCAGCATGGTGCTAAGCACCTTGCTGACAGCGACTGTTCTGGCGGTGGCCTATGTGACCGCGAACCGTACGATTACCGGTGAGACCCGCTCGGTCGTGACGGCGGAATTGACCGGGCTGGCCGACGAATATGAACGCCGCGGGCTGATAGGGTTGATGGCCGCCATCGAACGCCGCCTGCCAAGCGCCTCTGAACGCGACGCGGTGTATCTTCTGGCCGACAGAAACGGCAACCGGCTGGCTGGAAACCTTTTTCGCTGGCCCGACACCATATCGGCCGGTAGCGGCTGGGTTGAGCTGCAACTGCGTAAACTGGATACCGATCAGCTGGTGCCGATATCCGCCGCCTCGGTCCGGTTGACTGGAGGCGAACGGCTGCTGGTAGGCCGTGACGCCTTGGCGCGGCAACAGTTTGACCGGGTGCTGCTGCGCTCGGTGGTTCTGGCCTTGGGGGCGGCCTTGGCGCTCAGCCTGCTGACCGGGTGGTTGCTGACCCGCTTGGTCTTTTCGCGTCTCAAGGACATCGCCGACACAGCCGAGACCATTGTTTCGGGCGATCTCAGCCAAAGGATGCACCTGCGTGGAACCGGGGATGAGTTCGATCAGGTCGCCGGCACGCTGAACACCATGCTGGACCGGATCGAAGAACTGATCAGCAACCTGCGTACAACCTCCAATTCAATCGCCCATGATTTGCGTTCACCACTGTCGCGCTTGCGGCAACGGATTGCGTCGCTGGGTGGGCCAGGCAAAACAGATGAAGAGCGCGAGGTTGATATCGCCCGTGCCTCGGTCGAGATCGACCATCTTCTGCGAGTCCTTAGCCAGTTGACCGAAATCTCTCGGGCAGAGGCCGGGCTGGGCCGCGAGCAGTTTGAAGCGGTCAACCTGCTGCAACTGGTTGCGGATGCGGTCGAGCTCTATGAACCTGTGGCCGCCGATCAGGGCATCCGGCTGGCGGTCACCGGTACAGCCGCGCCCATTCAGGGGCACCGCCCGCTGCTGTCGCAGGCGCTGTCGAACCTTCTGGAAAACGCCATGCGTTATTCACCCGCCGGGTCGCAGATCACAATCGAGATTGCCGAAGATAGCGCCTTTGCCCGCCTCAGCGTGCGCGATCAGGGGCCGGGCGTACCCGAACAGGACCTGCCCCGGCTGCATATGCCCTTTGTCACTCTGGATCCGGCCCGGACCGAGCGGAACGCGGGACTTGGCCTGGCCCTTGTCTCGGCCATCGCCCGTATGCACGGCGGCAAATTCGTCGCCCGCAACTGTGACCCCGGCCTGGAAACCACGCTGCAGTTGGCTAAGTCGCCCTAACGCGGAAGGCCCTTGCTGGCCAAGGTCTTGTTCCGATAGCGCGGATCTTCTGTCACTTCGGTGCCAAACCAATCAGGCGGGTCAAAGGCGCGCGCCGCAACTTCTGACGGAAATTCGACCTCGACGAGACGCAGCGGAGACAGGGCGCCGTGAAAAATGTCCAACTCAAAAATATGCCCGCTCGGCAACCTGCCGGTGAACCGGTGCTTTTCAACACGCCGACCTTCGGTTTCGGGCCAGAATACCTCGAACTGTTCCGCAGTGATTTCCGCCTCACGCTCCACGCGCACCAGACCGCCGAGCCCTTTCAGGGTCAGGTAAAAGCGGTCGATCTTTTGCCGCAAACGCAGTTCGGCGGAGTCCTCGGGTGCCGTGAGATAACCCTGACGCACAATGGCTTTGCTTGCCTTGGTCAGGTCTGGCAGCGCACGCACAAGAAACTTTCGTTCGATCTCGGTACTCATTTACCAACACTTTCCACAGTTTCCAGCACCTTGAGTATCTGCCAGCAGGTCGGCAAACCGCGATGCGGCCACTTGACCCCGTCCGCGTCGACCCAAAAGCTATACCCAGCAGCCATAATTCGCCCTCAACCCTTTTTGTGATGAAAGAGGGACCGGAAAAGATCGCGGATCTCAGCACTGTCAAAGTGTTGAAAGTTCGCCATGATGCGGTTGCGTTCGGCCTGCTGTTTTTGGTTCAAGACAGTGATCAACCCACCTGCGGCCAAGCTAAGCTGGACGTCATCCTGCTGCGCAGCAAAGGCCAGCAAACTGACTTGCTGTACCGAGCAGTCATTGAAATCTCCCAGGTTATCTTGAAGTTTCTTCAAAGGCTTGATGATCGTCTTGAACGCACTTTTGTGGAAAAGCGGAGCGAAGAACTCCATCAGGTAACGCAGTTTCTTGCAACGAATGCGCAGCTCGTGGATCTGCGCATCCGGGGTTTCGGGCGTGATGGAGCGCGCCAGTTTGCACAGCTTTCGATAGCGTTTCCAGATCAGCGCGCAAGCATAGCCATAAGCCCCAAGACCCGCATTTGGGCCAGGCTCAAGGTGGTTTGCATCTTCGAATAAATGTTCCAGATGCGCCATATGGTTCGCGTATGAGGCACCACGGAGCCTGCGTCTAAGCCGTGTAAGCTCTGCCTTGCGTTCGGCTTGAAACCGGGAAAACATCTCATCAAGTCCTGCATGAAGAGAAATCGGTAGAAGATTGTAAAACAGGTCTTTTTCCAACAAGTAGACATCCAAATCCCGCAACCGACCGGTCGGGGCCATAAGATCAGAAAAACACGTCTTTAGCTCTGTGGTCTGAGCTTCGGAGTAAGCACCTTTGAACAGGCTGATCACAGAACGAATGCGCCTTAACGCGACGCGATAATCGTGCAGAAATTCAGTGTCGAGATCAGCGATCACACCAGTTTCGTTGGCGCGGGCGACCTTCAGAAAGGTGCGGATGATCTCTGTGGCGGCCTGCGCGGCTGGTTCATTGCAAGTCAATTCCACCACGGGTTTCGCCATATATGGCAGCTGTCCGGGCATAAGGGCATCAAATAATGCTTTGACACCTGTGACCGCACCTGCATCCGCGAACAGGGCGTTTCGGGTTTCTGCAAACGCGCGGTGATTTCCTTTGAGCCTTTGCAGATAGAGCGCCGTAACCTGAAGCTCACCGGTCGACAGCGTCAGAACCTTGCCGCGCAGCCTGGTTTTTTGCAGGTCATCCCGCAACACGAAATCGCTCTGGCGCATTCGGCCTTCGGTAATCGGTATGAGCGCACGTAACTGTGGAAACCCAACCAAGGCTTGGGCCACTTCACCATCAGGCAAGTCTTGAACGAACCGCCCCTGGCCTTTTGCATTTTGCGCGCAGGACCGGCCGGTGTTGTCAAAGAAAAGCAGGCGACCTTCGGTTTCGATCAACAACCGACCTGAGCGACGCAAGGACTGATCGTGGCAATCCAGAAGAACAAATCTGCGCTCGGGCGTCTGGTCAATAAGCTCCAACCCAGTCAGGGTTCCAGAAAGCGCCTGTTCGACCGCTCCGCCGGGCAGAACAAAGAACGACGGCGCGCCCTTCTTCATGACCAGCCTTTTTTCGATGTTTCGAACTCATCATGCGCGTAGAATTCGACATTCCTCTGAACGCAGTTACCCTCTCCGAAAGCTCGAATTATATTAATTTCCTGAGTCTTGCCCTTCGTACCTGAAGCAGTTTTTGCTGTCTTTCTTTCCACAACCATTTTGTCACCCACACACCCCAGTACTGACAGCTTGAGGTCATCGGAACACTCTTGAGGTCTCGACACAAGCGAAACCTGCTGCCGATCAAGCGCACGCTGAACCAACTTTGCCGGGTGACAGGGGGTGACTGCATCGCTAAGACAAAGGCATGAGCGAGCCAGTCTCTTCGATCCGCAATCTAGGCCCGGCCGTCGAACAGGCCTGTGCGCGTGCGGGCATTCACTCGGCCGAGCAATTGCGCGAGATCGGCCCGGACGCGGCTTATGCGCGTCTGCTGCAGGCCGGAACCAAGCCGCATTTCATCGGCTACTACGTGCTTGTCATGGGGCTCCAGGGACGTCCGTGGAACGACTGCAAAGGCGAAGAGAAAAAAGCGCTGCGGCAAAGGTTTGATGCAATCAAGGCCAATACCAGCCGCGCACCGGAAAGCCAGATGATCGCGGATCTGGATGCGGTCGGCGTGCGCGTTACAGCAGGTGACCTGAAATCGGTTTGACCCACAAAAAAGCCGCGCCTGAGATGAGACGCGGCTTTGAATTCAGTTGAACGGTGGCTTAGCCAACCAATTCGATGCCCGAGAAGAAATACGCGATTTCAACCGCAGCGGTTTCAGGTGCGTCCGAACCGTGGACCGAGTTTTCGCCAACCGATTCCGCAAACTCGGCGCGGATGGTGCCGGGGGCTGCGTCTGCAGGGTTGGTTGCGCCCATCACTTCGCGGTTCTTGGCAATGGCGCCTTCGCCTTCCAGAACCTGAACCACAACCGGGGCCGAGCACATGAATTCGCACAGTTCGTCATAGAACGGACGCTCGGCATGTACTTCGTAGAACTTGCCCGCTTGCGCTTTGGTCATGTGGATGCGCTTTTGCGCGACAATGCGCAGGCCGGCCTCTTCGAACTTGGCGTTGATCTTGCCGGTCAGGTTGCGGCGGGTTGCATCGGGTTTGATGATCGAGAATGTGCGTTCCAGTGCCATGTCGGCCTCTCCTTACAATGTGGCGCGCCACCCGCGCCGAAATCCATCGCGCGCCGCCTAACATGGTCTGTGCGTCAAGAAAAGTAGAATGATGCCTTTGCACTCAGATCGCGTCAGGCAACGGGTCCACATGGTCGACATGGCGCACATAAAGCACCGCCAGAAGGCCAGCAAAACTGCAGCCGCACATCATGCCAAGCACCAGATAGGGGCCGTTTTCAGGGCTGACAAAAGCCCCCGTCACCGAGGTCAGGATCGCCCCCAATGCCACAACCATCGCACCCGAAAGACCGGCGGCGCTGCCTGCGAGTTTTGGGCGCACTGACATCACCCCGGCCGAGGCATTGGCATTGGTCAGCCCGTTGCCGAAACCGACGCATATGGCGGACCCAAAGAACACCCAGACCGAGCCCATCCCAGCCAGGAACAGAAGCAAGCCGCAAAGCGGCCCGGTCGAGGCGACGATCCGCCCGATCAGGATCATCGTGGTCAGGCGGGTGCGCGCGGCAATCTTTCCGGTGACAAAGTTGCCCACCATGAACCCGCCGGTGATGATGCCGATGCCAAGGCCCAACATCGCCGGACTCAGATCGAACCAGGCCGCCGCAACCAATGGCGCGCCGGTGATAAAGCTGAAGAACCCGCCAATCGAAAACGCAGCGCACAGGGCATAGCCCCAAAACCGTCTGGCGCGAAACAAGTGTGGGTATTCTCGCATCTGCGCGGAAAAGGTAGAGGCACGGTTGATATTCGTCTCGCCCATATCAAGCCAAAGCAGGGTCAGCACCCCTGCCCCCAGCAGCGCATAGAGAACGAACCCCGCGCGCCATCCGAACAGCATGTCCAGTGCGCCGCCCAACATTGGCCCCAACATCGGGGCCAGCGCCATGGCCATCGCGATATAGCCCAGCTTGCTGGCGGCTTCGTTTGGTGGAAACCGATCGCGGATCGACGCGCTGGACAGGACCGACCCGGCCACGACAACCGCCTGCACCAAACGGAACGCGAGAAACAGCCAGATCGACTCGGCCAGCACACAGCCAACGGATGCGATCACAAAAATCATCATGCAAATCAGCAAGACAGGCCTGCGACCGAACCGGTCCGACAGCGGCCCCAATATCAATTGCATTACAGCCGAGACCGCCAGATACCCGGCAACGGCCAGGTTCACCAAACCATACTCCACCGCGAAATCTTCGCTCATATGCGCAAGCGACGGCAGGAACATGTTCAGCGTCAGAACGGACAGCCCTGTGGCAAAGATAAGCGTGATCAAATGTGGGGGCGTCTGGGCCGCGCGCATGTCTTTACCGTCTTTGAAATGCAAACGACACCGCGCTAACACATTGCCCAGGCAAGGGCCATGCCAAGCCGCTGGCGGCGGCATCACGGCTCTGCTATGAGCGCCTCATGTTACGGATCGAAAACATCACCTATGCGGTTGAAGGCCGCCCGCTTTTTGAAGCTGCCAGTGCAACCATCCCAGATGGGCACAAGGTGGGTCTAGTGGGCCGCAACGGCACCGGGAAAACCACCCTGTTCCGGCTGATCCGGGGTGAGCTGGCGCTGGAATCGGGCTCGATCTCGATCCCCAAACGCGCGCGGATTGGTGGCGTCGCGCAAGAGGTGCCCTCATCCGACACCTCGCTGATCAACACTGTGCTGGCCGCCGATACCGAGCGCAGCGCGTTGATGGCCGAGGCCGAGACCGCCCAGGATCCCACCCGCATTGCCGAGATCCAGACCCGTCTGGCCGATATCGACGCTTGGTCGGCGGAGGCGCGCGCGGCCTCGATCCTCAAGGGGCTGGGCTTTGACGATGCCGATCAACTACGCCCCTGTTCCGATTTCTCGGGCGGGTGGCGAATGCGGGTGGCGCTGGCGGCGGTGCTGTTTTCTCAGCCCGATCTGCTGCTGCTGGACGAACCGACCAACTATCTGGATCTCGAAGGCGCGCTGTGGCTGGAGAGTTATCTGGCCAAATATCCCCACACGGTCATAATCATCAGCCACGACCGCGGGCTGTTGAACCGGGCTGTTGGCTCGATCCTGCATCTGGAAGACCGAAAACTGAGCTATTACGCGGTGCCCTATGACAAATTCGCCGAACGCCGGGCCGAGCGTCTGGCACAAGCGGAATCGGAAAACGCCAAGGCCAAGGCCCGCATTGCGCATCTGCAAAGCTTTGTGGATCGTTTCCGGTATAAGGCGTCGAAGGCCGTGCAAGCCCAGTCACGTCTGAAGATGATTGAACGCATCCAACTGGTTTCAACCCCGCAAGAGGCCGCCTTGCGTGCCTTTTCCTTCCCCGAGCCCGAGGAGCTTTCGCCGCCCATCATCCAGATCGAAGGTGGCGTGACAGGCTATGGCGAGACCGAAGTGCTGCGCCGCCTGAATCTGCGAATTGATCAGGATGACCGGATCGCGCTTTTAGGTAAAAACGGTCAGGGCAAATCGACCTTGTCCAAGCTGCTGTCGGACCGCCTGCCCTTGATGGCGGGCAAGATGAACCGGTCGAACAAGCTGCGCATCGGTTATTTCGCGCAACATCAGGTGGATGAGCTTTACGTGGACGAAACGCCCCTGGACCACCTGCGCCGGTTACGACCGGACGAGGCTCCGGGAAAATGGCGGTCGCGTCTGGCCGGTTTCGGGCTGAATGCGGATCAGGCCGAGACCGAGGTCGGGCGGCTGTCTGGTGGGCAAAAGGCTCGTCTGTCACTGCTGCTGGCCACCATTGACGCGCCGCATATGCTGATCCTGGACGAACCGACGAACCACCTCGACATCGAAAGCCGCGAGGCGCTGGTCGAAGCGCTGACGGCCTATTCCGGTGCGGTGGTTCTGGTCAGCCACGACATGCATCTGCTGTCGCTGGTGGCGGACCGGTTGTGGCTGGTCTCGGACGCAACGGTGAAGCCGTTTGAACAGGATCTGGAGGCCTATCGCGCTCTGTTATTGGCGCGGGACAAACCCGTTAAGACTAAACCGCAGGCAACCAAACCCAAGCGCCCGTCGCGTGATGCGGTTCTGGCCCTGCGCGCTGATTTGCGCAAATGCGAGGACCGGATCGAAAAGCTGACCGATATGCATGACAAGCTGTCGGCCAAACTGGCAGACCCGGCCTTGTACGAAGACGACCGGATCAATGATCTGGAGACCTGGAACCGCAAATTCGCCGAGGTTGTCGAAGCCATGCAAAAAGCAGAAGCGCTGTGGGTCGCCGCAGCCGAGCGCCTGGAGGCGGCCGAAACCGCATGAGCCAACCGGTCAAAGACACAAGCGCCATGATCACCGGCATGCGCCCCGCCCTTCAACCTGACAGGTTTGCCTTTGTCCAATGGCCCGACGGCACAGCTTGGCCGGACGGCACCCGGGCCAGCTGTGTTGAGGAGGAAGGCCTGTCGCTGATTGTTCCGATCAGCGCCGCGCCGGAAGACGCCGTTGCCATGCGATGCATCACCTTGCAGGTTCATTCCTCGCTGGAAGGTGTAGGGCTGACCGCAGCCGTTTCGAACGCTCTGGCACAGGCGAATATCCCTGCCAACATGGTCGCCGGGTTTCACCATGATCACGTATACGTCCCCGCGGATCAGGCAGAGGACGCTCTACGCGTCCTTGTCCAGTTGCAACGCAGTGCCGCGAGATGATTGATGCCGCCTTTTTCATAACCGCCTTTACCACTATGTTCGTGGTGATCGACCCGTTTGGAACCACGCCGATCTTTGTTGCGCTGACCCAGGATCTGGACGCGGCGACCCGGCGTAAAATCGCGATCCGCAGCTGTCTGACCGCCGCCTGCATCCTGATCGCCTTTGCGGCCTTTGGTGAGGCAGTGCTGGGTTTTGTCGGCATCTCGATGCCTGCTTTCCGCGTGGCGGGGGGTGCATTGCTGTTCCTGACCGCGCTCGACATGCTGTTTGAACGCCGCACCAAGCGACGCGAAAACCGGGCCGAGGAAGAGGACCACCCTGATCCGTCTGTTTTCCCGCTGGCCATCCCGCTGATCGCAGGCCCCGGCTCGATTGCAACGATCATTCTACTGGCCGGGCAAAACCCCGGGATACAGGGCATAGCCGCTGCCTGCGCCGTAATGCTGGCGGTGATGACAGTGGTCTTGCTGTTCTTTCTTATGGGAGGGCTGATCGGTCGACTGCTGGGCAAAACCGGTCTGAATGTGCTGACCCGGCTTCTGGGCATGTTGCTGGCCGCGCTTTCGGTGCAATTCATCCTGGATGGCCTCAAGGCCTTTGGATTTGCATCGTAAATCCCCATATTGGGTTTGGTAGACAAGGTTCAGGTGACGACATGGATGGCGACAATATTGCACGTTTGGCCTATTTGGGATTGCTGGGTGCTGCAATCGTGGCCTGGTTCATCTCGCAAAACCGTCAGTCGTTGAACAAGACCCTGCAACAGGCGATGGCCTGGGTGTTTATCTTTATTGGCGTTGTCGCCGTCTATGGGCTGTGGGAGGACATCCAGAACACCGTCGGCCCTGCGCCTCAGATGGCTGTCACAGACAATTCGATCGAGGTTCCGCGCGCGCGAGACGGGCATTACTATCTACCCATCGTGGTCAATGGTGAGCCGATCACCTTCATGGTAGACACCGGTGCCAGCCAGATCGTACTGAGCGCCGAAGACGCAGTCCGCGTTGGCATCGACCCCGATCAGCAGAACTATTTTGGCCGGGCTTCGACCGCAAACGGAGTGGTGCGCACTGCACCCGTGCGGCTGGACAGCGTGGTGCTGGGCCCGATCACCGATACCAATGTTTCGGCCTGGATCAACGAAGGGCAGATGGATCAATCCCTGCTGGGGATGGAGTACCTGCAACGGTTCTCGAACATCCAATTCTCGGACGGGCGCCTGACCTTGTCGCGCTAGGCCGCATTTGTGCATCAGTACAATTGAGAACAAATAAAGAACATGTTAGTATCACAGCATGTCGACACAGCTTTTGGGCCGCAAACCCGCGCGTGCTGCGCCGGGGCTCAACCTTCATCCGCAAATCACCCTGCAACTGGGCCGCGTACACGAAGCCTGCGGCCCGGCCAGGCGCAGTTTTGCCCTATGGCTGGCTGGTCAGGCGCAAGGGCCGGTGCTGTGGATATCCCCAGCCTGGGAGGTCAGCCGCCTGAACCCTATCGGGATGATGCCTTTTGCCGATCCTGCGCGGTTTCTACTGGTCCGCCCCACCCGCTCCGAGGATCTACTGTGGTGTATGGAAGAGGCCTTGCGCAGTGGGGCCGCCCCCGTGGTCATCGCCGATCTACCCGGTGCGCCGGGCCTCACCCCGATCCGGCGGCTGCATCTGGCCGCGGAACAGGCGGGCACAATGACACGCCCCCCTTTGGGGCTTGTGCTGACCCCCGAAGAGGGCGGCGCGCAAGGGGTTGAGACACGCTGGCATATGGCCCCGACCTATCAGGATAAAGCCCCAAGCTGGATCCTGAGCCGACGCCGCGCCCGCGCCCTGCCGCCGGTCAGTTGGCAGGCCACGCAGACCGAGGCGCGCGCCGGGTTGACCTTGCAAAAAGTCAACACCAAAGACACAACCGAGTGATAAAATCCGCATCACATCACTTGTGATTGGTCTGCAATCACACAGCGCCTTACCCTTCCCTGATCGCAGAATTGCCACCTGGTCGGAATGATCGGTGAATAGAAACACGCCATCGCGTGTTAACCGTACATTACGCCCTTTGCGCTTACAAAGGCGGTGCGGACCGGGGCAAAACACGGCCTTGACCACGCGCCCAAAGGGACCGACTTGGCAGAAGGAATGGATATGACGGCATTCACCCGACGCAGTCTGATTGCAGCATTCGCCGCCTGGCCCGTGGTTGGCCTGGCGCAAACCGCGTTAATTCCCTATGTGCTGTCGCCCAAAGGAACATCGGTGGGCTTCACCTTTGATCTGTCTGGCGTGGCGCAATCCGGCACCATGCCCATACAATCGGCTCTTATCCATCTGGACACCAAGCGCCTTCAAAACAGCGTGGTGGATGTCGTTCTAAACGTCGCAGATGCCCGCACCAAGCTGCCCTTTGCGCGCGCCCCGATGCTTGGTGAAAGCGTGTTGAATGCGGGCAATCATCCCACCATCCGTTTTAGATCAACCAAAATTCAGCTGGGGCCCAACGGGCGGATCTCCGAGGGCGCAAAGATCACCGGCGACCTGACCGTGCGTGGTGTTACCATGCCTGTGACCCTGGATGCGGCGCTCTATCGTCGCCCCGGAAGCGCACCGGATGATCTGGACAATCTCTCTATTCGCCTGCGAGGAGCACTGGATCGTCATAGCTATGGTGCGTCGGGCTATCCTGATCTGGTGGACGACATTGTTGGCCTCGACATTCGCGCACAGATCATTCGCGACAAATGATACAGAAAGACAAAAAACGACGCTCAGGCGTCGAATAGTCGCGCGCATAACCTGACGATCGGATCAATCTGGGCCCGTTATGCGCCTAATCATTTCCCTTGCCGCCCTCTTTCTTTCTGTCATTCTCTTGCAGCTTTCGACCGGCGGCGTTGGTCCGCTGGATGCGATCTCGGGGCTGACGCTGGATTTCACCACAGAGCAGATCGGCCTGTTGGGGTCAGCGCATTTCATCGGCTTTTTCATCGGTTGCTGGTGGGCCCCGCGCCTGATGGGCAGCGTCGGCCATTCCCGTGCCTTTGCTGTTTGCACAGCACTTGGCGCCATGGGCCTGCTGGGCCATACGCTGACCGAGAACCCGACCATCTGGGCCTTCCTTCGGATCGCCTCCGGCACCTGCGTGGCGGGATGCTATACAGTGATCGAGGCATGGCTGAATGCAAAGGTCACAAACGCGTCGCGCGGACGTGTGATGGGCAGTTATCGCATCGCCGATCTTGGCGCGTCCCTTTGCGCGCAGTTGATCATCGCCGTGCTGCCACCCGCCTCTTATGTGTCCTATAACCTGCTGGCGATCCTGTGCTGCGCCTCTTTGTTGCCGCTGACCCTGACAAAAGCCAGCCAGCCCCAAACCCCTGATGCCCCGCGCCTGCATCCCAAACTGGCCTGGCGCAGTTCGCCGCTTGCCGTGGCAGGTGTGATTGTTGCCGCGCTCAGCTCGGCCTCGTTCCGCATGGTCGGTCCGGTTTACGGGCAAGAGGTCGGATTGGGCGTCGATCAAATCGCCTTTTTCCTGGCGGCATTTGTTCTGGGCGGCGCGCTGGCGCAATACCCGGTCGGGTGGCTCGCCGACAAATATGATCGACGCTGGGTTCTGATTTGGCTTTCGGCGGCTGCGGTGCTCAGCTGTGCGATCACCATGGGGGCGAGCGGAACCGGAACCCTTGGTGTCATGTTGGCGGCTGGGTTCTTTGGCCTGACAACATTTCCGATCTTTTCGGTCTCTTCCGCCCACGCCAACGACTTTGCCACCACCGAGGAACGGGTCGAACTGTCAGCTGCACTGATGTTCTGGTTTGCGCTGGGCGCTATCGCTTCGCCCTACATCTCATCGACGTTGATCCAGCAGTTCGGCCCGGGCGCGCTGTTTGCCTTTGTGGCTTTGGGTCATCTTGGTCTGATCGTGTTTGGCTTGGCCCGGATGCGGTCCCGCCCAACACCCGAGGCGCGTACGAATTACGTCTATGCCCCGCGCACATCCTTCACCATCGGGCGTCTGCTGAAGCGCGCGAGAGAGAAATAAAAGGGGCCGGGAAAATCCCGGCCCATTCTGTGTTACTGCTGTGTCGGAGCGGCGTCGTCCTCGATGACCTCCGCATCAGCCGGATCGGGCGTTGCTTCCAACGCGCCGTTCACAACACCGGCGACCCCGTTTTCCATCGACAGGCCCAGCTCATCACCCAGCTTCTTGAGCGCGGGCATCTGCACCGCCATGCCCATGATCGAGTCGAGCGCCTGATTGACCACTGGCTTGTCTCCACCGGCCGTGCCTCCGCCAGTCGCGCTGCCGATACCGCCCACTTGGTGGATCTTGATCGAGTCGATCTTTTCAGCCGGCTTGACCATTTCCGAGATGATCGAGGGCATCGTCTCGATCCGCGCCATATCGACCTTCATGCGGATCTGGGCCGCGGACAGCGCGTTGTCGGCCTCGACAATCGCACGCTTACCTTCCGCCTCGGCCAGCATGTCGTTCTTTTTGGCCTCGGCGCGAATGTTCAACGCATCTGCTTCGGCCTGCGCTTCCTCACGGCGCGCTTCGGCGCGGTCAGCTGCGGCCTCTTTCTCGGCCTGTGCAGACAGGCGGATCGCGGTAGCCTGACGTTCGGCCTCACGGGTGGCTTCGATCAAAACGATCTGCTTCTGACGCTCGGCCTCGGCCACCTCACGGGCGGTTGCAACGGCCTCGGATGCCTTGGTTGCTTCGGCACGGGCCAGATCAGCTGACGCACGCGCGCGGCTTTCCTCTTCGGATTTCTGCGCAATAATGATCTGACGCTCTTGTTCGGCGACTTCGATCTCACGCTCTTTGGCGATCTCGGCGTCGCGGATCTTGCGCTCGCGTTCGATCTCGGCGGCGCGGATGGCTTCTTCGCGTGCGATCCGAGCGCGCTCGGTTTCACGCACCGAATCCTCGGTCCGGGCAGCAATCTCGGCCTCTTGCGCCACGCGCAGAGTCTCGACCTTCTGGGTCTGCTCAATCCGGGCCTGTGCCTCGTCCTGTTCGATCAGCAGCTTCTGACGTTCCGCTTCCATTGCGGCACGGCGCACCTCAACCTCGGCCTCGGCATCAATCTGCGCGCGTTCCTTTTTCGACACCGCGATTACCTCGGCCAACTTGCGCATTCCAACGGCGTTAAAGGCGTTGTTCTCATCCAGCGCCTCAAACGGGGTCTGGTCCAGCGCGGTCAGCGAGACGGATTCCAGCGACAGACCGTTCTTCAACAGGTCCTCGGACACGGCGTTCTGCACCTCTTGCACAAAGTCGGCGCGGTTTTCGTGCAGCCCGTCCATGGTCATCTGAGCG
This sequence comes from Ruegeria sp. HKCCA5839, assembly GCF_013035585.1. NCBI lineage: Bacteria > Pseudomonadati > Pseudomonadota > Alphaproteobacteria > Rhodobacterales > Roseobacteraceae > Ruegeria > Ruegeria sp. HKCCA5839. The sequence goes on from NZ_WQIE01000001.1 coordinate 735,290, forward strand.
GCCACAGCACGCAAACCATCGATCAGTTTACCTTCGATCATCTCACGCAGTTGTTCGACGTCGAAGGTCCGGTCGCCCAGCGTCTGAGCCGCGCGGGCGATGCCTTCTTCTGTGGCCATGACCGAGACATAGAACTCGACGCCCACATCTACGCGCATCCGGTCTTTGGTGATCAGGGCGGCCTCACCGCTGCGCTGTACCTCCAGGCGCAGGGTTTTCATGTTGACCGGGCTGACCTCGTGCAGCAACGGCACGATGACAACACCGCCATCCATGATGACTTTTTTGCCACCTGCTCCGGTTTTCACCAGACTGATCTCGCGGGTTGCGCGTTTGTAGAGACGACCCAGTACAAGGCCAATGAACAGTAGAACGGCCAGAATCGTGACGACCGAAATGATCAGGAAAGTACCTTCCATGCAAAATCCTCCAAGTTGGGGTTAAATTGGTTAGTCTGACAAACCGACCAGAACGAACCGGTCACGCCGTCGGTCGCGCAGCACCAGCACTTCGGTGCCGCGTTCAAGCACATCGTTGTCCTGCAAAGGCTCGGCGCGCAGATGATGCGTATTGCCAAACCGATCCATCACACGCACTTCTGCAGGACGGCCACGGGACGCAGTGCCTTGCGTAATCACCCCGCGGCGGCGGGCCAGCATCCGCTCGGACATCGCCTCGGTCTCGGTCTTGGGCAAGAGCCGCGCAAAGACCGCGCCAAAGCCACGTGCAAACCACAGGCCAAAGGCACCAGCCGGAATCGCGGCCATCCAACCGGGCAGGTCAAAGCCCAGCAGATCACGCAGCGCAAGTTGCAAGCCCATGCCCGAAAGGCCAAACCCAGCCAGCAAAACCACCAGCCAGATCATGAACGGCACCTTGCCCAGACCCAGCCACGCCATCGGGCCAGCGGTCGACATCTCCGGTGCCTCTGCCTCGATCTCGGCTAGTTCGAAATCGCCCAGATCGATATCTGCATCGATGTCCAGATCGAAATCCGCGACATCCAGATCAGGTGCATCTACCACGTCCAGATCAACTTCCCCCTCGCCCGCCAGCAAGCTTCCACCCAGCAACAAGGCGATCAGCTCAAGGCCCAACAGGCCAAACAGCAGCGCCAGCGCCATGGTGAAAGGCGCAAATGCGCCGTCGAGAAGAAAGTCAAACATCAGCAATATGCCCTCGTTTTTGTATACTTTGGTATACACTCTAAATGGGTAGTCATAACGAAATTACAAGAGGTTGTGATTCCAGGTTTCAACCTATGGGTATTGTGACGCCCTATTCGGACAGGAATTGCAATCTCTTGAAAGGTGGTTTTTCAGCCCGATGTTCGGTTTTCTGCACAGCCGCGCGAAACCCACCCTTTTGCTAACCGGTGACATAAGGTAGACGGGCGCGCAGACAGAAACGTGGACACGCAAAATGGCTCGGATTCTCATCACCTCGGCGATCCCCTACATCAACGGGATCAAACATCTCGGCAATCTGATTGGTTCGCAATTGCCCGCCGATCTTTACGCGCGCTATCAGCGCGGCCGGGGGAATGAGGTCATGTTCCTATGCGCCACCGATGAACACGGCACCCCGGCGGAACTGGCAGCGGCCAAAGCGGGTAAACCCGTGGCCGAATATTGTGCGGAAATGCATGGGGTTCAGGCCGACATCGCCAAGCGCTTTGGCCTGAGCTTTGATCACTTTGGCCGCTCGTCCAGCGATCAGAACAAAGCACTGACCCAGCATTTTGCGGGCAAACTGGATGCGGCTGGACTGATCCGTGAAGTCAGCGAGAAACAGGTTTATTCCAACGCGGATGGCCGGTTTCTGCCAGACCGCTATATCGAGGGCACCTGCCCCAACTGTGGCTATGACCGTGCCCGTGGCGATCAGTGTGAAAACTGCACCAAACAATTGGACCCAACCGACCTGATTGATCCGCGCTCAGCCATTTCTGGCTCGACCGATCTTGAGGTGCGCGAGACCAAGCACTTGTACCTCCGCCAATCGGCGATGAAGGATCAGTTGGACGCTTGGATCGACAGCAAGACCGATTGGCCGATTCTAACCACGTCGATTGCCAAAAAGTGGTTGCATGACGGTGATGGTCTGCAAGACCGCGGCATTACCCGCGATCTGGATTGGGGCGTGCCGGTCAAGAAAGGTGATCAGGATTGGCCGGGCATGGAGGACAAGGTTTTTTACGTCTGGTTCGATGCGCCGATCGAATATATCGCCTGCGCCAAGGAATGGGCCGATGCCAGCGGCAAACCGGATGCCGAGTGGGAACGGTGGTGGCGTACCGACAAGGGTGCCGATGACGTGCGCTATGTGCAATTCATGGGCAAGGATAACGTGCCTTTCCACACGCTTTCTTTCCCGGCCACCATTCTCGGGTCACGTGAGCCGTGGAAGATGGTCGACCACCTGAAATCCTTCAACTACCTCAACTACGACGGCGGCCAATTCTCGACCAGCCAGGGACGCGGCGTGTTCATGGACCAGGCGCTTGAGATCCTGCCGTCAGACTATTGGCGCTGGTGGCTGTTGAGCCATGCGCCTGAAAGCAGCGACAGCGAGTTTACCTGGGAAAACTTCCAGCAATCGGTCAACAAGGATTTGGCCGATGTGCTGGGCAATTTTGTCAGCCGGATCACCAAATTCTGCCGCTCGAAATTCAGTGAGGCCGTGCCCGAAGGTGGTGCATTTGGTGAGCGTGAACAGGCGCTGATTGCTGAGTTGACCAAACGCGTCCGTGCCTATGAAGGGTTCATGGAGGCCATGGAGGTTCGCAAATCGGCGCAGGAATTGCGGGCGATTTGGGTTGCCGGAAACGAATACCTGCAATCGGCGGCCCCCTGGTCGACCTTCAAGGAAGATCCAGAACAGGCAGCAGCTCAGGTCCGCTTGGGGCTGAACCTGATCCGTCTCTATGCCGTTCTCAGCGCGCCGTTCATCCCCGACACCTCAGCCCGGATGCTGAGCGCGATGAACACGCTGGATACAAGCTGGCCCGATGACGTCGAAGACGCGCTTGGTGCGCTGCCTGCGGGGCATGAGTTCACAGTGCCCGAGGTTCTATTTGCCAAAATCACCGATGAGCAGCGCGAGGACTGGCAGGAAAAATTCGCCGGAACACGCAGCTGAACAAACAAAAATTGCACGTTCAAACAGGGGGCCGCTGGTCCCCTGTTTTCGATTTGGCGCGAGCGTGACCGTCATCTAAACCGGCTTATCTGCTGAAACTTTTTGTGCTGACCGCCAAAAGTCGATGACTCATCGCGCTTGAGAATTAGTCCCAAAGAAGTCATCCTGAGACCAAGCTTTACCGACTCGGCCCAGCAGAATGCGCGGGCCGGGTGACATTTGTTCCAAATCGATCGAGGCGTCTGCCATGTCCCCTTCCTCCACCCTGTCCTTTTGCACTTACAGGTTTTTGGTCTCAGCCTTGATGCTGGTGCCTTTGGGGCTGGCGCATCCGGTCGCCGCGCAAGATCAAGCCGCCGCGCCGAAAGTGTCGATCGCAGCCGCCTATACCGAAGAAATCACGGATGAGGCCACGTTTATCGGACGGGCCGAAGCGATCAACAATGTCGATATCGTCGCCCGCGTGAACGGCTTTCTGAACAGTCGCGAGGTCGAAGACGGTGCCACGGTGAAGGACGGTGACTTGTTGTTCACCATTGAGCCCGACCTCTACGAAGCAACTTTGCAGGCACGCAAGGCGGATCTGGACCGGGCCGAAGCCAATTTGGAACTGGCCAAGGTCGACCTCGCCCGTAAGGAAGAGCTGTATAAGCGCGACGCCACCCCGGAATCGGAACGTGACATTGCGCGCGCGAATGAGTTGGTTGCCGAGGCAGAGGTCAAAGCCGCCAACGCAGCCATCCAACAGGCCGAGCTGGACCTCAGCTACACCCAAATCCATGCCCCGTTTGACGGGCGGATCGGGTCAGTCACCACCAGTGTCGGAGATGTCGTAGGCCCCAGCAATCCGCCTTTGGTCAACATAGTGTCGGAAACACCGATCTATGTGAACTTTTCGATCAACGAAAAAATGTTCACCTCGGTGTTGCAATCCTTTGGTGAAAACGCGGCCTCGCTCGCGGACAGTCCGCAAAGCCCCAATGTGCACGTGGTATTGCCAAACGGAGAGGAGTTGGATGAAACCGGCACGATTGTCTTCATCGACAACCGCATCGACCCTTTGACCGGTGCCATCACTCTGCGCGCGCAGTTCGAAAACACCGACCGCCTGATCCTGGACGGCGCGTTTGTCAATGTTCAGATCGAAGCTCTGGAACCCACTCTGCAAGTCCTTGTTCCACAGGCAGCCCTGCAACGGGACCAACGCGGTGAGTTTGTTCTGGTGGTCAATGACAAGCAGATGGTCGAACAGCGCTATATCACCACCGGTGACACGGTCGGGACAGCGATCATCGTGCTGGACGGGTTGCGCGAAGGGGAAAGCGTGATTGTCGAGGGCCTGCAGCGCGTTCGCCCGGGTGTGGCCGTGGACGCGGTTGTCGCCTCTGAACAGCCGGGAGAATAATTGATGTTCTCTGCCCTGTTCATCAGCCGGCCCAAGCTGGCGCTTGTCATCTCGCTGGTGCTGACCATCATGGGCGGTATCGGCTATATGGTGCTGCCGGTGGCGCAGTTCCCTGATATCACGCCGCCCGTGGTCAGCGTGACCACCACCTATACCGGCGCCAATGCCGAAACGGTCGAAAACACCGTGGCCGCCCCGATTGAGGCGCAGGTCAATGGTGTGGACGATATGATCTATATGACGTCCACATCGTCAGACAACGGGTCCTATTCCCTGAACGTCACGTTCGAGGTCGGCACAGACCCGGATATCGCCTCGGTCAATGTGCAGAACCGCGTTGCGCAGGCAATGTCATCACTGCCCACCGAGGTCACCTCGTCCGGCGTGGTGACGCAGAAATCTTCGACCAACATGCTGATGCTGGTCACTTTGACCTCGCCCAATGGCACCTATGACAGCGTGTTCCTGTCAAACTATGCCTCGATCAACCTGCGCGACGCGCTGGCGCGCGTGCAAGGCGTGGGCAAGGCGGATGTTCTGACCAATCTGGAATATGCCATGCGGATCTGGATGGATCCGGACAAGATGGCTGCTTTGTCGATCACTCCGGGTGATGTGATCAATGCGATCCGGGAACAGAATATCGAGGTTTCTGCAGGCTCGATTGGTTCACCACCAGTGCCCGAGGGCCAGACCTTTCAGTATACGATCAAGTCCAAGGGTCGCCTGACATCCGCCGAAGAGTTTGGCGATATCGTCATTCGCACAGGCGATGCAGGCGCGATTGTCCGCGTGCGCGACATCGCGCGGGTCGAGCTGGGGGCCGCCTTCTATTCTGCCTCGGGCTATTTCCAGGCGGTTCCGGCAACCGTGATTGGGATCTATCAGGCGCCAGGTGCGAACGCCTTGGCCGTATCTGATCGCGTGCAGGCAGAGCTTGAACGCCTGTCCCGCGCCTTTCCAAGCGATGTGGAATATGAAGTTCCCTTCAACACCACCGACTTTGTCGAAGCGTCCCTGAACGATGTGGTCTCGACCTTGATCCTGACTTTTGTCCTCGTGATCTCGGTGGTGTTTGTATTCCTGGGCAGTTGGCGGGCAACGATCATTCCGGCGGTGGCCATTCCGGTCTCGCTGATCGGCACGTTTGCCTTTCTGCTGGCCTTTGGAATGTCGCTGAACACGATCTCATTGTTTGCGCTTGTGCTGGCCATTGGGATCGTGGTGGACGACGCGATTGTTGTTGTTGAAAACGTCGAACGGATCATTGCGGATGAGGGCTTGCCACCGGCAGAGGCCACCCGCAAAGCCATGGGGCAAATCACAGGCCCGGTCATCGCAACCACGCTTGTTCTGCTGGCCGTGTTTGTGCCGGTAACCTTTATGCCGGGCATCTCAGGTAGGCTCTATTCGCAATTTGCCGTGACCATTTCGACCGCTGTTGTGATCTCGTCGATCAACGCGCTGACGCTTTCGCCCGCCTTGTGCGGCTTGGTTCTGCGCGCCCGGTCTGGCCCCCCAAAGGGGCTGCTGGCCATGTTCGAAAGCTTTATCGGCACTGTCCGCAATGGCTATGTCGCGATTGTCCGCAAGCTGTTGGTCTTCCCGGCCATAGCCCTGGCCATCGTGGCAGGCTTGGGTTTGGGCACCGGGACGATCATGTCCAACACCTCAGCCGGGTTCATACCGCTCGAAGATAACGGTTACCTGTTTGTCGACATCCAACTGCCCGACGCCGCGACGTTGGAGAGGACCGAAACTGTCACCGCGCGTGTCGATGAAAAGATCCGCCAAATTCCGGGCGTGTCCAGCACGGTTCTGGTCAACGGGTTTTCCCTGTTGAACGGCACCACCACCAATGGCGCTGCGATCTTTGTCAATCTGGAAAACTGGGCCGACAGGCAGGAGGACGACCTGAGCGCCAATGCGATCCTTGGCAAGGTTCTGGCCATTGCCTATGGCGAATCTGCGGCGTCCATCGTGGCCTTCAACCCGCCACCCATTCAGGGCCTGGGCATGTCTGCCGGGGTTGAGATGGAGGTGCAGCAGACCGGCGGTGGCACGCCGCAGGATCTGGCCTCGGCTGTGGGATCGTTTGTTTATGCGGCAAACCAGAGACCCGAGATCGGTCAGGCCTATACGACTTTCCGCGCCAATGTTCCGCAGTTGTTTGTCGATCTGGATCGGGAAAAGGCCAAGACGCTGGATGTGTCGGTCGCCGAGATCTTCCAGACCATGCAGGCGCAGCTGGGTTCGTATTACGTCAATGACTTCAACCTTTTTGGCCGCGTCTATCGCGTAATGATCCAGGCCGATGGCAGCTATCGCGACACTGTCGACGATATCGCAAACCTCTATGTCCGTTCGCAACAGGGTGAGATGGTACCGCTGGGTACGCTAATCGATGTCGAAAACGTGTTGGGACCGGTTCTGCTGAAACGACACAACCTGTTCCGGTCGGCCACTGTCACGGCGGTCCCGGCACCGGGTCTGTCCTCGGGCGATGCGATCACTGTGATGACCGAGGAATCCGCCACCGCACTGCCCCCCGGCTATGCCTTTGAATGGACAGGCACCGCGCAGCAACAGCTGGCCTCGGGTGGGCTCGTGATCGTGATCCTGGGGCTCGCGATCCTGTTCGGCTATTTGTTCCTGGTGGGGCAATACGAAAGCTGGTCGATGCCCGTGTCGATCCTTTTGTCCGTCGTCGTGGCCCTGTTCGGAGCGGTCGCGGCTGTGGCAATCGTGGGCAGTGACATCAACCTCTACACGCAGATTGGGATGATCATGCTGGTGGGGCTGGCCTCAAAGAACGGCATTCTGATCGTCGAGTTTGCGATGGAACAACGCGCCAAAGGCCTGTCGATCAAAGAGGCCGCAGCCGAGGCCGCATATCAACGTTTCCGCGCGGTGATGATGACCGCCCTGTCCTTCCTGCTGGGCGTGGTTCCGCTGCTGGCCGCCAGCGGTGCGGGTGCGGCCAGCCAAAAGGCCATCGGTGTTGCTGTCTTCGGCGGGATGCTCGCTGCAACACTGGTAGGCGTGATCGTGGTGCCGGTGCTCTATGCCTTGATGCAAAGCCTGCGCGAGTGGCTGAAAGGCAGCAAAAGCAAACCTGACGCAACCGCTGAAACCTCGTAATACAACAGACCGACGCCCCGTCCAACTTGCGGGGCGTCTTACTTTGCAAAGATTCACCATAAAGTAATTGACTGACAGGTTGTGCCCGTTTGAGGATAGAGCAACCTTACAAATCTGAGAGGCGGGCATGGGACTTTTGGGGCAGCCCCTGGGCTATTATGACTACCTGACATTTGTGGCATTGATCCTGTTGCTTGCGGCGGTGATGGGGGTGTTCCTGTTCATTATGGGTTTGCCCGGTCGCATCGCCATCAAGCGTAATCACCCCCATGCCGAAGCCGTCAAAATCATGGGTTGGATGGGATTTCTGGCCATTATCCCCTGGGTCCACGCCTTTATCTGGGCCTTCCATGATGGCGTCACCATCGATATGCGCCGTGGTCCGGACGAAGAGAAAAAAGCCATCCGGGATGAGATCACGCGACTGGGTGGCGACATCAAGCCGGAATACCAAGAGCAAACCGACTCGGATATGCCGACCGCAGACGGCACACAGAAAAGCTAAGGCCGAAGGAATTCTGAAACCATGTTTGTCGCCCTCGGCATCACCTTATTTTACATCATTTTCGTCTGGTTTGTTTTCTTCAAGGCGCAATGGCTGAAGTTTAACGTGGCCTGGGGCATCGTTTCGTTCTGGGTCGGTGCGCATCTTCTGTTGATCTTTCTGGTCGCGTTGCGCTTCTTTCAACCCTTCTCGGCCGACAGCCATGTGGTTCGTTCGACCATCCAGATCCTGCCCAAGCTGACCCAGCCGACGCTTTTGACCGAGGTTTTGGTGGAACCCAACACCATCGTCACCAAAGGCGAGCCGCTCTATCGCTTTGACGACACCGTCTATGCGCTGGCCGTCAAGAAGGCCCAGGCGCAGCTGGTGGGGGCTCAGCAAAACGCCAAGATCCTAGAACAAGACGTGATCGCAGCCGCCGAGGCAGTGGAACGGGCGCAGGCGCAACTGGCTTATGCCCAGACCCAGCAAGCGCGGTATGAAAACCTTGTTCCCGCAGGCGGCGCGCGGCAGGACGAGCTGGATCGCTGGAACGAGCAGGTCACCGAAGATGAGGCGCTGATCAAAGAGGCGGTGGCCAATCTGGAAAAAGCCAATCTGGCGCTGGATTCCCAGATCGACGGGGTGAATACCGGCATCATCCAGGCACAGGCCGAGCTGGATCAGGCCCAGTATTTTCTCGACAACACCACGATCTATGCGCCTGAAAACGGCATGATCGTCTCGCAACAGGCGCGGCCCGGGTTGGTTGTCGGTGACATCCGCCTTGGTGCGATCGCCAGTTTTGTGACCGAAGATAATCCCTATATCCTGGCCACTTTCCGACAGCAGAACCTGAAGTTCGTCGAGGTTGGTCAGCCGGTTGAAGTGGCGCTGGACCTCTATCCCGGTGAGATCCTGACCGGCAAGGTCGAGGCGATCTGGTGGGCCACCCGTCAGGGGCAATACCTGCCCTCGGGCCGCCTGCCCGGCTTTGAGCTGCCCGAACTTCCGGGTCGGATTGCGGTGCAGATCACCGTGGATGTGCCCGAAGACCGTATCTTCCCGGCCGGCGGTCATGCGGCGGTTGCGATCTATACCGGTCAGGGCAAGAGTTTCGAGTTCCTTAGGCGCATCAACATCCGCCTTTATTCCTTCGCCAACTTCATCCGACCGCTGGATATCTGATGGGACGCGCCATGACACTCCGCCAGCTGCTGGGCACCGCGCTTTGTGCCGCGACCCTTGTCGCCTGCACGCCGGTCGGGCCTGATTTCGTGCGCCCGAATTCTCCGGTGGTGAAACAGTGGATCGAAGTGAACAGCCCGGACGCCAGCGCCAATGGCCTCACATCGCGCAGCGCGCCGGTGGTGCGGTGGTGGCAAACTTTCAATGATCCGACGCTCAACAAGCTGATCAACCAGGCTTATGCCCAGAACCTGAGCCTGCAAGTGGCCGGAGCGCGCGTTTTGCAAGCCCGGGCGCAGCTGGGTATCGCCTTTGGCGAGCTGTACCCGCAGTCACAAGTGTTGGGGGCTTCGGCAGAACGGCGTCAGATCAGTGACAATCTGGGGCCGATTTCCGACATCCGGCAGATCGTCCCTCTGGATACGGAATTCTCGACTTCGCAAGTGGGCTTTGACGCGCAATGGGAGCTGGACGCCTGGGGGGCTCAGCGGCGCGGCGTGCAGGCGGCGCGGTCGAACCTGGCGCTGCAGGTTGCCAATTACGATGACGCCTTGGTGACGCTGACCGGTGACGTAGCAGCGCTTTATATCAACATAAGGTCCCTGCAAGAAGGTCTGGGCGTCGCCCGAGAGAATATCGCGCTGCAGCAGCAATCGGCGGATTTGACCCAGCTGCGATTCAACAACGGGGTGACGACCGAGTTGGACGTGCAGGAATCCACAGCCCTTTTGAACAATACCAAAGCCATCGTGCCGCAGTTGGAAACCGAATTGCAGCAGGCCAAAAATGCGCTAGCGGTGCTGCTGGGGACAACCCCGTCGCGGATGACCAGCCTGTTGGGCAATTCGGGCCGCATCCCCAGCGCCAGAGCCAATGTTGCAGTCGGCGTTCCAGCTGAGCTGTTGCGCCGCAGACCGGATGTACGCGCGGCGGAACTGGCCGCAGCAACCCAATCGGCGCAAGTGGGCATCGCGTTGGCGGATCTATACCCGCAATTCATTCTGTCGGGCGCGGTCGGGCTGCAAGCGTCGGGTGGTCAGAACCTGTTCAGCTCGAACAGCTCCACCGGGCTGGCCAGTGCCGGCGTGGTCTGGAACGTGCTGAACTATGGGCGCATCAAGAACAATGTCCGCGCGCAGGACGCGGCCTATCAGGCGCTGATCGCCAATTATCAGAACACGGTCCTGTCGGCTTATTCCGAGGTGGAAAGCGCGATGGTCGCCTATTCTGAGGCGCGCAAGCAGGTCACGTTCTATCAGCGCAGCGTCGAAGCCTCGCGCCGCGCGTCTGAGATTGCGGTCGACCAATATCGCGACGGGATTGCCAGCTATTCTCGTGTTCTGAATACCCAAACCGCCCTGCTGCAATCTGAGTCCAACTTGATCGAGGCGCGACAGCAGGTGTCGTCCAACCTGGTGGCTATTTACAAAGGTCTGGGCGGTGGGTGGCAAATTCGTCAAAGCCAGGAATTCCTGCCCGAGACTGTTCTGGCCGAAATGGCCTATCGCACCGATTGGGGGGATCTGTTGGAGCAGGATCCGACCCGCGCCAGTCTGAACTGATCGCTATTTCGTCAGGCCCCGCAACCCTCCTGAAATGAGGATGTTCACCTCATAAAGGATGCGCGGCGCCGCCAGACCACCGGGGCTGGCCAGATAGTTCGGGCTCCATTCCGGGTCGAACTTCTGCTTGAAACTGCGCAGGCCTTCGAAGTGATAGAACTGCTCGCCATGCTCATACACAAACCCGCCGATCCGGTTCCACAGCGAGGCCAGTTGCCGGTTCTCGATCCCCGAAAACGGCGCTGCCCCCAATGAGAACCAGTGGAACCCTTGCTCGGCCCCCCATGTCATCATTTCGGCAAACAGAGCGTCCATGACAAAGCTGGGGCTTTCGGGCTCGTACCGCATTAGATCCAGCGACAATTCCGATTTGTTGCCACCTTGAAACAGGTTGGCAAAGGCCATGATCTTACCCGTCTCGTCCCGCAACACCGCGTGGTCGAAGTAAGACAGATAAGCGTCATCAAACCCGCCGAGGGCAAAGCCTTTCTCTTCCCCGGCTTTCTTCGCCAGCCAATGATCGGAAATGGCGCGTAGTTCCGGCAAGACCGGTGCCAGCTCCTCTTTCGGGATGATCTCGAACGTGTACCCTTCTCGCTCGGCCCGGTTCTTGGCTTGGCGGAAGCGTTTGCGCGACTTGCCATCCAATGAGAAGTCGGTCAGCGGCACCCGGGCAACTTCCCCGATCTTGAGGATCGACAGCCCAAGATCCAGGAAAGTTGGCAGGTATTTGGTCGACACGCTGTAGAAAGCACAAAGCTTGCCTTCCCGATCCGCCATTTCGCGCAGTTGCCAGATCAGTTGTTGGCCTGCTTTCTCATCCCCCACCGGTTCCCCCTTGGTGATCAGCGCATTGCCGGTATCCGCATAGGCCAGAAACGCGCTGTCATCATCCGAGATCAGGAACTGCTTGTCGCCGGTCAAGGATATCTGGGCTTCGGTGTCCTCACTCTCCATCACCAGCCGTTCAACCACGGGTGGGATCTCGGTGCGCTTGGGCGCTGGGATTTCACGACCGAACAGAGAGTTCACCGCCACGACGCCAAGGATCACCGCCACCACAAGGCTCGATCGCAAGAACCGCGAGGCATCCGCGTTCCAGGCGAAATCCCACCACAAGGCATTCTGATACTGGACATGAGAATAGGCAAAGAGCCCAATCCAGAAGATCACCGCCAGCAAAGCCACGACACTGACCAACCAGGGGATGTTGAGCCGAAAGATCGACGCTCCGCTGACACGGTAAAAGGCGTCACGAAACATCGCCAGCAAGCCGATTGTAACCAGCATTGATATGGCTTCGTGCGTGTCCAACCCCTTGGCAAGCGAAGCGCAGAACCCTGCAACCATCAACAGCATCGCCACCACCCAGGCGCGATAGAGCTTTCGGAACAAGCCGCGAGAGACCAGCAGCAGCAACACGCCAATCGCGCTTCCGGCCAGATGCGACGCCTCGACGAATGACAAGGGCAGGACGTCGCGCAACACGCCAAGTTTTTGAGAATCTGCGGGTAACGCTCCTGAAACCAACAGGATCACCCCAGCCACCGCTGCCACGCCTGCGGCCACCATCGGTACGATGGGCCGGATCGCGCGATAAACCCATGTTGCCGCGCCACCGATCCTTTGCCTATGGGTCAAAGCTGATGCCAGTGCGATGCCCAGAGTTGCGACGGCAAACGGTAAGAACGTATAGACCAGCCGGTAAAGCAACAGCGCTGCAACCACGTCTGATCGTCCAGACGCACCAAGACCCGCAATAAGTGTCGCTTCGAAAACGCCAATGCCGCCGGGCGCATGGCTGACGATACCCACTGCAATAGCGGCCACGTAGATGGCGAAGAAATACGGGAAACCAACGCCCAGATCATCGGGCATCAGCACATAGAGCACCATGGATGCGCCAAAGACATCGCCCAAAGCCGCTACAGTCAGCATCCCGGCCAGCTTGCCGCCCGGAAGGTTGAACCCGAACCCACCCAAGCCAATACGTCGCCCGCCTTTGGACAGCCAGACAAACAGACACAAAAGACCAAGAAGCAACGCAATCCCGATCACCGTCTCTGCCGTGTCACTGATGGGCAGAACCTTGGAAATCCCATCGGGATGAAGCGTTAGCAATATCCCCATGATCAAGGTCAGACCCATCCAGAACGCCACCCATGAGGTGGCGATCACACCCGCAACGCGCTCCAGATCAAGACCCAGTGAGGCATAGATGCGATAGCGGATGGCCGTTCCAGTGATGTAGGAAAACCCCAGGCAATTGGACACAGCGTAACCGCTTGCCCCCGCCAAACCGGCGACAGGCGCAGGCACGGTGCCATCGGCCACGCTTCTGACAGCGAAGACATCGTAAAACGACAGCGAGAAAAAGCTGAATGCCGTCCAAAACACAGCATATGCCATGATCGTCCACGGCTTGGCGCGGATATCTGATGTGACATCCGACCACTTCACATGCGCAGACAAATCGTGCAGCACCGCAAGGGCGATACCTGTGACGAGAACCGGTATGATGATACGGACCCAGGGCTTTTCCAAAAGCCCGGTCACACGCTGGATCCAGAGCGCGACTGTTGCGTTCCGTTCGCTGGTTTGGTCAGCCATTGCCCCTGCCCTTTTTGCCATACGGGTCTGCCAGTTCGACCTCGCCACCCCGTTCTCTTTTTCGGCACTTCGCACGCAACTTTGCACAGTTCCCTTGTAGATCAAAGGCCTGTGCCCAGTCGATCATGACCGTCCGGTCCGCGTTGACAGCAACAGGTTGGTTTCCGATCGCGTCACGCCTTCCATGCGACGAATTTGAAACAGAACCTTGTCCAGTTCGGCCAAAGTCTCGGTGCCGATCTCGGCGATCAGATCCCAACTGCCGTTGGTTGAATGCACGGCCCTTACTTCTTGCATCGCAGCGATGCGAGACATGATCCTTTCCGTGCCGCGCCCTTCGATCCCCAGCATCATCAGTCCGCGCACGGGGCTCTCCGTAACGCCTTGACGGGTCAGGACCGTAAAGCCCACAATCTCACCCGACTGTTTCAAGCGCTGCAACCGGCTGCGTATGGTGGTGCGCGTTACGCCCAATGACTGGGCCAGTTCTGACAGCGACGCCCGAGCATCCCGTTGCAAAGCCGCCAGCAGCCTGTTGTCCAATTCGTCCACTCTGTATTCCCAAAATGATAAGCTGAGTTTCTTATTGTTCACTTTGCCCCCTTTTGGCAATCCGGCCTGTGCGGCTAAAAGAACGTATGGACAAGCAGAACATCATTCTGGTCGGCGCACCGATGGATGCCGGGAAACGCCGTCAGGGGTGCCGCATGGGGCCCGATGCGTATCGCGTGGCAGGCCTGGCTGAGGCCCTCGCTGATCTTGGGCACAACGTCACGGATCTGGGGGACACGCAGCCAGACCAAGTGGATATGGAAGAAAGCGATCATCTGTTCGCTTTGCCGGAATGCGTTGGCTGGACCCAGGCGCTCTGCCGCGCGGCCTGTGACGCGGCGCAACAGGGCGTACCCATATTTCTGGGGGGCGATCATGCCCTTTCTATGGGAACGGTGTCTGGCATGGCACAGCACGCAGACAGGATTGGGCGCCCCCTTTTTGTATTGTGGCTCGACGCGCATAGCGATTTTCACACGCCCTCCAGCTCTGGCAGCGGCAATTTGCACGGGACACCTGTGGCCTACGTGACCGGCCAAGCCGGTTTTGATGCTTTTCCATCGCCGGCAAGCCCGGTTCCAACAAGCCGCGTCGGAATGATCGGCTTGCGCTCTGTCGACCCCGAAGAACGCGCAGCACTTGAGAAAGATCACGCGATGCTGGCCGATATGCGCAGCATTGACGAACATGGCATCAAGGCACCTTTGCTGGCATTCCTCGAAAAGGTTCGCGCTGCAAATGGGGTTTTGCACGTGTCCTTGGATGTGGATTTTCTGGATCCTTCCATCGCGCCCGCGGTCGGTACAACGGTGCCCGGAGGCGCCACCGAGCGCGAGGCACATCTGGTGATGGAATTGCTGCACGAAAGCAGACTCGTCTGCTCTTTGGATCTGGTCGAGTTGAACCCGTTCCTCGATGAACGCGGGCGCACCGCGAAACTGATGGTCGACTTGGCAGCGTCTCTTATGGGGCGGCGGATCTTTGACCGGCCGACGCGAAGCTTCTAAACCAACTTGCACCGAATACTGTGCTGGTATGTGCTCCCTGCTAGGGACCAGCGAAGAAAAACCGTTGATCTAGAGAATCCTCTGCCGCAGCCGAAGCAAGCCGCGACTCCCCCAAGGTTATTTTGTACCGAAGAAGAGCGGACTCCGCTTTCCGGCCGATCCTGTCATGTGGTTGGGCACCCAGATCGCGTCAGGGAATGAAACCCGGCCAAACACGTTAGCGATCACAGGTTTTGGGCGCGCTGGCTTTCGATCCTGGACGAATTACAGTTTATTAATTGTTTGATAACGATATTTTTATGTCGCGCTGAGCTTTGTTTACAAAATCCAGTGAAATCCAAAAACTTCTTTACAAACAAATCCAAGCTTTACAGCAATTTATTCCATAATTTTCCATCCCAGCTATGATGCAAAGTGGGAGGAACAGGATCGACATTGCCAGATCGGCAGGCATTATCGGTCCGACATAGTCCAATCCAAGAGGGAGGAGCCTCAACAATGACTACCGCTGCCCCGGCAGATGCCAAGACCTATCCGCCATCTGCAGAAACCGTCGCGCGTGCGCATGTAGATGCGGACAAATATGCCGATATGTATGCGGCGTCGATCAGTGATCCTGATACATTCTGGGCCGAGCAGGCCAAGCGGATCGACTGGATCAAGCCGTTCAGCCAGGTCAAGGACGTCAACTATGATTTCGGTTCGGTCAAGATCAACTGGTACGCGGACGGCACGCTGAACGTCTCGGCCAATTGCCTGGACCGCCATCTTGAGACGCGCGGCGATCAGACAGCGATCATCTGGGAGCCGGATGATCCAGCGGATGCCGCACAGCACATTACCTATGCCGAGCTTCACCGCCGCACCTGCCGCATGGCCAACATTCTGGAATCCATGGGTGTGCGCAAAGGCGATCGTGTTGTCATTTACCTGCCAATGATCCCCGAGGCCGCCTATGCAATGCTGGCCTGTGCACGGATCGGTGCAATCCATTCCATTGTCTTCGCCGGTTTCTCGCCAGACGCTCTGGCAGCGCGGGTCAATGGCTGTGATGCCAAGGTTGTCATTACGGCGGACGAGGCACCGCGCGGGGGTCGCAAGACCCCGTTGAAGTCAAACGCCGACGCCGCCCTGCTGCATTGCCCCGACACAGTAAAATGTCTTGTGGTCAAGCGTACCGGGGGTCAGACCACTTGGATCGACGGGCGCGACTTTGACTATAACGAAATGGCGCTGGAAGCTGATGATTATTGCGCCTCGGCCGAGATGAACGCCGAAGACCCGCTGTTCATCCTTTATACCTCGGGATCGACCGGGCAGCCGAAGGGCGTGGTGCATACCACCGGTGGGTATATCGTCTATGCCGCCATGACCCATGAGATCACCTTTGATTACCATGATGGCGACATCTACTGGTGTACAGCTGATGTCGGTTGGGTGACCGGGCACAGCTATATCGTCTATGGCCCGCTGGCCAATGGCGCGACCACGCTGATGTTTGAGGGTGTGCCCACCTATCCCGATGCGGGCCGGTTCTGGGAGGTCTGCGCCAAGCACAAGGTCAACCAATTCTACACTGCCCCAACCGCAATCCGGGCCCTTATGGGCCAGGGCGGCGAGTGGGTTGAAAAGCACGACCTAAGCGATCTGCGGACCCTTGGTACCGTGGGTGAACCGATCAATCCCGAAGCTTGGAACTGGTACAACGAGGTTGTC
Source organism: Ruegeria sp. HKCCA5839 (assembly GCF_013035585.1). NCBI lineage: Bacteria > Pseudomonadati > Pseudomonadota > Alphaproteobacteria > Rhodobacterales > Roseobacteraceae > Ruegeria > Ruegeria sp. HKCCA5839. Next base: position 752,096 of record NZ_WQIE01000001.1, read on the forward strand.
GGCAAGGGCAAATGCCCCATCGTCGACACCTGGTGGCAGACCGAAACCGGCGGTCACCTGATGACCCCTCTGCCCGGTGCCCATGCGATGAAACCGGGATCTGCGATGAAACCGTTCTTTGGGATCGAACCGGTGGTTCTGGACCCTCAGTCGGGTGTCGAAATTGAGGGCAACGGGGTTGAAGGCGTTTTGTGCATCAGGGACAGCTGGCCCGGGCAGATGCGCACCGTCTGGGGCGATCATGAGCGGTTCGAGAAAACCTATTTCTCGGATTACAAAGGCTATTACTTTACCGGCGACGGTTGCCGCCGCGATGAAGATGGCGATTACTGGATCACCGGGCGCGTGGATGATGTGATCAACGTCTCGGGCCACCGTATGGGCACCGCCGAGGTCGAAAGTGCGCTGGTCGCCCATGCCGCCGTCGCCGAAGCCGCAGTTGTTGGATATCCGCATGAAATCAAAGGCCAAGGCATCTATTGTTATGTCACTTTGATGAATGACCGTGATCCCTCGGATGAGTTGCTGAAAGAACTGCGCACCTGGGTGCGGACCGAGATTGGACCGATTGCCAGCCCGGATGTGATCCAGTGGGCGCCTGGTCTGCCCAAAACACGTTCGGGCAAGATCATGCGTCGTATCCTGCGCAAGATTGCGGAAAACGATTTCGGCTCTTTGGGAGATACATCCACCCTGGCGGATCCGTCCGTTGTCGAAGACCTGATCGCAAACCGGGCAAATTCGTGAGGGTATGATGGTCGCAGAAACACTCACCCGCCCCGCTGTTTTGATCCTTCTCGGCCCTCCGGGCGCCGGGAAGGGAACGCAGGCCCGTATGCTGGAAGACAAGTTTGGTCTGGTGCAATTGAGCACCGGAGATCTTTTGCGCGCCGCAGTTGCTGCGGGGACCGAAGCCGGTCAGGCGGCCAAGGCCGTGATGGAAGCAGGCGAACTGGTCAGCGACGAGATTGTGATCGCGATCTTACGTGACCGGATGGCAGAACCGGATTGCACAAAGGGAGTGATCCTGGACGGGTTTCCGCGCACGACGGTTCAGGCCAAGGCCCTGGATGACCTGTTGGCCACATCGGGACAGAAGGTCAGCACGGCAATCAGCCTTGAGGTTGAAGACGCGGAAATGGTGACCCGCATTTCGGGTCGCTATACATGCGCGATGTGCGGCGAAGGATATCACGACACGTTCAAGATCCCCGCTGTTGAGGGCAAATGCGACAATTGTGGTGGAACCGAGTTCAAACGCCGGGCCGATGACAACGCGGAAACCGTTGCCGCGCGCCTGGTGGCCTATCATGAGCAAACCGCACCACTGATCACATATTACGACGCCCAAAGCGTGCTGAAACGCACAGACGCTATGGGCCAGATCGACGACATCGCCCGCGATCTTGAAGAGATCGTGGGCGCTGCGATGAGTTAAGGGGGAGGAGACAAGCCGCAAGGCTTTGATCCTGAACAGAATACTTCAACGGAACCGCCTTGGCGGACCAGAGAAGTTTTGCCTGACGTCACGGGGCGTTTGGTACATTCGAGAAGCGGTCCAGCGCGCTGGAGGAGTTGCGCAAAGGGCCGCCAACGAGGAAGTGAAGGAGGAAACCGCAATGGCGGATCAGTCTACAAACTCCGCGCAGACTGCCGAGGCCGACAAGGGCTATTGGCAGGCCAACCTGCGCCTCATCTACATCAGCCTCGCGATCTGGGCGCTGGTGTCTTTCGGATTCGGCATTCTGCTGCGTCCGCTTTTGTCCGGCATCTCTGTTGGCGGCACAGATCTGGGCTTTTGGTTTGCTCAGCAAGGATCGATCCTGGTCTTTCTGGTGCTGATCTTCAACTACGCCTGGCGCATGAACAAGCTGGACGCTGAATACGGCGTGGACGAGGAGTAAGCGAGCCATGGATCAGTTTACCATCAACCTGCTGTTTGTTGGCGCATCCTTCGCGCTTTACATCGGCATCGCGATTTGGGCCCGCGCGGGTTCCACATCCGAATTCTACGCCGCTGGTCGCGGCGTTCACCCGGTCACCAACGGTATGGCGACAGCGGCAGACTGGATGTCTGCGGCCTCGTTCATCTCGATGGCGGGCCTGATTGCCTTTACCGGCTATGACAACTCGACCTTCCTGATGGGTTGGACCGGCGGTTATGTTCTGCTGGCTCTGCTGCTTGCGCCCTACCTGCGTAAGTTCGGCAAGTTCACCGTCTCGGAATTCATCGGCGACCGCTTTTACAGCCAGACCGCTCGTATCGTTGCGGTGATCTGTCTGATCGTGGCCTCGGTTACTTATGTGATCGGTCAGATGACCGGCGTGGGCGTGGCCTTTGGCCGCTTCCTTGAGGTCAGCAACACCACCGGTCTGCTGATCGGCGCCGGCGTCGTGTTTGCCTACGCGGTGTTTGGTGGGATGAAGGGTGTGACCTACACTCAGGTCGCTCAGTACTGCGTGCTGATCACCGCCTATACCATCCCGGCAATCTTCATCTCGCTGCAGCTGACCGGCACGCCAGTTCCGGCGCTGGGTCTGTTCGGGGATACCGCCAGCGGTGAGCCTCTGCTGACCAAGCTGGATGCCATCGTGACCGAGTTGGGGTTCAATGAATATACGACCCACCACTCGAACACGTTGAACATGGTGCTGTTCACGCTGTCGCTGATGATCGGTACAGCCGGTCTGCCGCACGTGATCATGCGCTTCTTCACCGTTCCGAAAGTGTCCGACGCACGTTGGTCTGCTGGCTGGGCGCTGGTTTTCATCGCGCTGCTGTACCTGACCGCCCCTGCGGTTGGCGCAATGGCTCGTCTGAACATCAGTGAAATGATGTGGCCCAATGGCGGCATCGATGGTGGCGCCGTGTCTGTCGAGGAAATCGACAATGATCCGCGCTATGACTGGATGGCCACATGGCAGAAAACCGGTTTGCTGGATTGGGAAGACAAGAACGGCGACGGCAAGATTCAGTACTACAATGACAAGTCTGAATCGATGCAGGCGCTTGCGGAAGAAAAAGGCTGGGTTGGCAACGAGCTGACCAAGTTCAACCGCGACATCCTGGTTCTGGCCAATCCCGAGATTGCCAACCTGCCTGGTTGGGTGATCGGTCTGGTCGCTGCCGGTGGTCTGGCTGCCGCACTGTCCACAGCTGCGGGCTTGCTTCTGGCGATCTCATCGGCTGTGTCCCACGACCTTATCAAGGGCGCAATCAACCCGCAGATCTCGGAAAAAGGTGAACTTCTGTCAGCACGGATCGCGATGGCCGTAGCCATTGTGGTGGCAACCTGGCTGGGCCTGAACCCACCCGGATTTGCGGCGCAAACCGTGGCCTTGGCCTTCGGTCTGGCGGCGGCCTCGATCTTCCCGGCGCTGATGATGGGGATCTTCTCGACCCGCATCAACAACACCGGCGCGGTCGCTGGTATGCTGGCTGGTCTGGTCGTCACACTGGTCTATATCTTCCTGCACAAGGGCTGGCTGTTCATCCCGGGCACCAACTCTTTCACAGATGCAGACCCGCTGCTGGGTCCGATCAAGTCGACCTCGTTCGGCGCGATCGGTGCCATGGTCAACTTCGGTGTCGCCTACGTGGTGGCCGGCATGACCAAGGAAACTCCGCAGGAGATCAAAGATCTGGTCGAAAGCGTGCGCATTCCCCGTGGTGCGGGCGTGGCTCAGGATCACTGAGTGTGTTGCGGTCGGCGGCTCTTGTCTTCGACCGCATCTTTCGACTTACTGTTCCCGCCTGGCACACCACCGGGCGGGACTTTTTTCACCAAGCATCAGAGAACCTAAATGCCTCTGTCTCATGACGAAATCGCGCGGTTTCTGAAATCCGTCCACCCCTATGACTCGCTGCCCCCCGAGGCGCTGGAAAAGCTGGCGAGCCAAATTGAGGTCTGGGAGGTCGAGGAAGACGGCAAGGTTTACGAATTGGGTCATTCCCTGCCCGGTGTCTTTGTCATCTATGACGGACAGGTGGACATAACCGATCAGAACGGCTCGGTCGTGTCGCAGTTGGGACTGCGCAATTCGTTTGGTGAACGCGGTCTGCTGAAAGATGGCAAGGCTGCAACCCATGCGACGGCCACAACCCCGTCGGTTCTGATCGTTCTGCCCCCTGACCTGGTGCGTGAGTTGATTGAGGGCCATGATGTCGTGGCCAATTTCTTCAACCGCACACGCACCGAGCGCAGCACCCCGCAAAGCCTGGCCACAAGCCTGATAGATGTCTTGATGGCGCGCGACCCCGCAACCTGTTCGCCTGACACATCTGTTCAACAGGCCGCTCAGATGATGCGCGACAAGCATATCTCTTCGCTTTGCGTCACCCAAGATGAGGCGCTTTTGGGGATTGTCACGCTGCGCGATGTGTCGGGCAAATTCGTGGCTGAAGCCTTGCCCAAGACAACAACAGTCTCGGATATCATGACCGCCGATCCTTTCACCCTGTCCCCGACTGATATCGGGTCGGATGTACTGCACGTGATGATGGAGCGTGGCATCGGTCATATCCCCATTGCTCAGGGCAACAAGCTGGTCGGTATCGTCACGCAAACTGATCTGACCCATTACCAGGCTGTCAATTCCGCCGAACTGGTACGCCGCATCGCTCAGGCGCACACGGCAGAGCAGATGGCAGCGGTCACCGCCGAGATCCCGCAATTGCTGGTTCAACTGGTTGCAGGTGGCAATCGGCACGAGATTGTTACCCGGTTGATCACGGATATCGCCGATACGGCCACGCGCCGCTTGTTGGTTTTGGCTGAACAAAAGCTGGGGCCGCCACCTGTTCCCTACCTGTGGCTGGCTTGTGGCTCTCAGGGACGGCAGGAGCAGACGGGCGTATCAGATCAGGACAATTGCCTGATGCTGGATGACAGCGTCACCGAAGGCGACATGGCCTATTTCGCGGATCTGGCCAAATTCGTGTCCGACGGGCTGGATACTTGCGAATATTTCTACTGTCCGGGCGACATGATGGCGACCAATCCGCGCTGGTGTCAGCCCTTACATGTTTGGCGGTCCTATTTCGAGAACTGGATCTCCAAACCCAACCCCGAAGCCCAAATGCTCGCCTCAGTGATGTTCGATCTGCGCCCCATTGGCGGCGCGTTCGAGCTGTTTACCGACCTTCAGGCCGAGACGCTGGCGGCGGCCAATGCCAACTCGATCTTTGTCGCCCATATGGTGGCAAACTCGTTGAAGCATACGCCCCCCTTGGGGTTGTTGCGCGGCTTTGCCACCATCCGGTCCGGTGAGCACCGCAACACGCTGGATATGAAGCACAACGGCGTCGTCCCAATTGTCGATCTGGGGCGCATCTATGCGCTGCAAGGACAATTGACGGGGGTCAACACGCGGGCACGGTTGAAGGCGGCAGAGGCTGCGGGTGTGCTAAGCCCGTCGGGTGCGCGGGACCTTTTGGATGCCTATGACCTAATTGCCGAAACCCGGCTAGAACATCAGGTAAGACGGGCCAAGGCCGGACAGAAACCGGACAACTACTTGCCGCCATCTGTTTTGTCTGACTTTGAGCGAAGTCATCTGCGTAACGCCTTTGTCGTGGTAAAAACCATGCAATCGGCGATTGGGCACGGCAAGGGCATGTTGGGATAGCGATACGCGGGCCCAAAGGGCAGAATCGCCTTCGGCGACCGTATTTGGAACGAGAAGAAGGGGCGGGTCGCGCCCGATAGGAGGGGAAAAGACATGTTTCTGGAGCTGATCGGGACGGTATTTGCAGGCCTGGCTTTTGCCGGTGTTGTCATGCTGCTGAACAAGCTGACAGGTGGTCGCCTTCCACGATGGGCGGCTCCGGTTGCGGCGGGCGTGGGCATGATCGCAATGACGATCACCAGCGAGTACTCCTGGTACAACCGCACCAAGGATCAACTGCCAGACGCGCTGACTGTAGTGCAAGAGGTCGAAAGCCGGGCCTTCTATCGCCCCTGGACCTATGCGGTTCCTTTTGTAGATCGGTTTGCAGCGATCGACACGGTCTCGGTCCGCACCAATGAAAGCGTTCCGGATCAACGACTTGTTGACCTGTACTTCTTTGGCCGCTGGGCGCCTGTCTCGATGGTGCCCGTGGCGGTGAATTGTGCCGAAAACAGCCGGGCCAATCTGGCGGACGGGGCCGAGTTCTCGGCCGATGGAGAGCTGCTGAATGCCCAATGGTTCAAAGCCACAGGCAGCGATCCTGTCATCAAGGCCACGTGCGAGGTCTGAACCCGTGCTGAACCGATTAAGCCTGCGCCTGCGGATATTTCTGTTCTTCTGCCTATTGGCACTGGGCGGGCTTGTCGTCAGCGCGCTGGCCTTGTGGATCAGCTATGAACGGGTCGATGATCCCGGATTGTTGAATGCCTTCGTCTTTGCTCAAATCCTGATCGCGTTTGGCTTGCTGGCGTTGGTCGTCGGGGTCTGGCTGCTGTTTGACGACAATATCGCAAAGCCGATTGAACGCCTGTCAGCCCAATTACGCGCCCGCGCGCATGCCGGTGTCAGCTCGGACCTTGATCTCAAGGCCGCGCGTTATCTTGGGGATCTGGCCCCAGCAGCTGCCGGTCTGGCGGATCAACTGTCTGACACCGCAATGAGCACGGCCGAGGCCGTCGCTGCAGAAACCGCGCATTTGGCAAGTGAAAAGCAGCGTCTGACCGCTTTGCTGACCGAGATCCCGGTGGCCATGCTGTTGGCCGGGCCCAAACACCAGATCGTACTTTACGACGCACAGGCCGCCGAAGTTCTGGCCCAAATCGCGCATCCCAGACTGAACGCCTCGCTGTTTGACTATCTCGAAAGCACCGGATTAACGGATTCGTATAAAGAGATGGTGCGCACTGGGCTTGAGGTCGAATGCTCTTTGACCAGTGTCGATGGGCGGCAGAGCTATTCCGCTCGGATGAAACCGCTGGGCGGCGCACCCGGCTATATGCTGATCTTTGACGACAGCGCCGCTCAGATTGCCCCCAACGACGCGCGCCCGCTGGTCTATGACTTCGACCTTCTGGAAACAGATGCGGATGAAGGCTTTGAGAACCGGCACCTGGTCGATTTGACTTTTGTTGTTTTTGACACCGAAACCACAGGGCTTTTACCCCACAAAGATGAGATCGTTCAGATCGGTGCCGTGCGTGTGGTCAAAGGCCGAATTGTCGAAGGCGAAAAGATCGACACGCTGGTCAACCCGGGCATTCCAATCCCTGCCGCATCGACACGCGTGCACCGCGTCAGCGATCGCATGGTCCGGGGCGCGCCGGATATCGTCGAGGCCGGGCGCAGTTTTCATCACTTTGCACGCGATGCCATCATTGTCGCCCATAATGCCCCGTTCGACATGGCGTTTTTGCACCGGCATTCCGGCAGAATGGGGGTCGAGTGGTCCCATCCGATTCTGGATACAGTGCTGCTGTCGGCGGTGCTTTTTGGTGCCAGCGAGACGCACACACTGGACGCGGTTTGTGCGCGGCTGGACATCACCATCCCCGAAGCGCTGCGTCACACAGCGCTGGGCGACGCTGTGGCGACGGCAGAGGTTCTGGTCAAGATGCTGCCCATGTTGCAGGCACGCGGCTTGACAACGTTTGGAAAAGTCGTCGTCGAAACGCGTAAACATGGGCGTTTGCTGGAAGATCTGAACTGATCTGGCCGCCCCGCCTAGTTTTGATGGACAAACCCGCCTGCGCATGGCACGTCATCCGAGCCCGAGGTAAGAGCACGAGATGACCGAAAAGATCTTTATCCCGACACCGGATCAAAGCGGCGCCTTTCGCGAGGCGCTGGGGTGTTTTGGGACCGGGGTCACAGTGGTCACCGCGTCGGCGCCCGATGGGCCGCGGGCGATCACGGTCAACTCTTTTGCATCCGTGTCACTGGACCCGCCTTTGGTGCTGTGGTGCCTGGCCAAGGACTCCAACCGTTTTGAAACCTTCAGCACCTGCTCGCATTATGCGATCCATGTGATGGCGCAGGATCAACAGGAACAGGCCTTGAATTTTGCGCGCGACGGGCTTGATTTCTCACATGCTGAATGGTCAGCGGATGAGGCCGGGCGACCTGTATTGGCTGATTGTCTGGCACGGTTCGATTGCCGCCTGTTTGACCGCCACGACGCCGGAGATCACCTGATCCTGATTGGTCATGTTGAAAAAGTGCTGCACCGTAAAGGTCAGGGTTTGATCTTTAAACGCGGGCAATTCGGCGGGTTTACCGACCTGTTCTAGGTTTCAGTCGTCCAGCGATCCGTGAACGGCCAAAGCCTCTAGCTGTGCGTCTTGCGGGGTAATGATGCGATAGGTCTCGTGCACCCCGGCACTGCCCAATTCACGCGCGACGGTCAACAGCGTGTTGGGCGCGTGTTCGTGGCAAAGTTCGGCCATCTGGGCAATCTCATCCCGCGCCACGCCAAGGGCCTGATCGATTGACGGGGCGCCATAGAAGCGCACAAAGTGATCCGCCAGGTTCTGCGCGATCTGCTCAACCTCAGCCGGCTCCACCTGCGTGACAGCCACAAAGGTCACCCGCCCAAAGGTTTCCAGCCCCAGCCAGCCATTGGCAAAGGCCTGTCGGGCCTTGCCTTCCAGATCGCCCTCGCCCCAGTTCGAAAATTCAAACCCGCCCGAAATGCACCATTCGCCAGTTCTGGCGGGTGAGTGGAACACGTTCATGTCGCTTTCATCGAAATGGATCGCGCGGGCCAGTTTCATTGCGTGTTCTCCAACAGTTCGGTCAGGGCGCGCAGTTGCGTGTCGGCCCCGTCCCGGATCAGCATGCCAAAGCGTTCGTCGGTGCCCAGAAAGACGCCACCGTCAGCCAAGGGTTCACCGACGCCACGCAGGAGGCCCATCCATTCGGCATGGAGCGGCGCGTTGCCATCCTCTTGCCAGCGATTGAGCCAGGTCAGCATGTGGCGCGACCAGCTTTCGACCAGTTGAGTTGCAGAGACATCGGCACAGCCTTCGTCGTAAAGCGCAGTCACGTCAGGCGTTTCCCCCGGTGCGTCACTCGTTTGCAGCAGCGTGAGCTCCCATCCAACGATCAGCCAGTCGGGCTCTGCTTCGGGTTCGCCCGTCGCGGCGGCAACCCTGAACCGACCACAGCGCGCGCCGTTTACGTGGATCTCGCCTGACCAGCCCAGATGCACGGCAACCTCGGGCGGAGCCAGCGCCCCCAGCGCGTTCTGAAAACCAACCGCGCAAAGCGGCAGCATCGCTATGGCGTCCTGCAAGCCAACTTCGGGGGCAAACACAATCGCCACCCGAAGGTAATTGGCCTGTATGTTGTAAACGACGGTGCCCGCATCACAGCCAAGTGCGGCCATGGCCTGCGCCCGCTCGAACGGGTCTTCCCCACCCTGAACCGGGTGACCCGAGAGCAAGGGGGGAAAGACCGGTTCGCTCATGCGTTGCCTTGGGCGATCAGGTCGCGAGCGATCTTGCGGAACGCCTCGGCCTGCGCGCTTTCGGGTTTCGTCACCACAATCGGCGCACCGCCATCGGCGGCCAGACGGATGTCCAGATGCAGCGGGATTTCCCCAAGAAGCGGCACACCCAGGGCCTGCGCCTCGGAAGCAACGCCTCCATGGCCAAAGATATGTTCTTCATGCCCGCAATTGCTGCAAATATGGGTCGACATATTCTCGATCATGCCAAGGATCGGTGTCTTGAGCTGGTTGAACATGTCGATCCCCTTGCGGGCATCGATCAGGGCCACATCCTGTGGTGTCGAGACAACTATCGCGCCATCCACCTGGAACTTCTGGCTCAGCGTCAGTTGCACGTCTCCGGTTCCGGGCGGCAGGTCGACGATCAGAACGTCCAGAGCGCCCCATTGCACCTGCCCCATCATCTGTTGCAGCGCGCCCATCAGCATCGGACCGCGCCAGACTACCGCCTGACCCTCGTTGGTCATCAGCCCCATCGACATCATGGTGACGCCATGATTGCGCAGCGGCAGGATCGTCTTGCCATCCGGGCTGGCCGGTCGGCCCGAGACGCCCAGCATCCGGGGTTGCGACGGCCCATAGACATCCGCATCCAGAAGGCCCACGCGGCGGCCTTCGGCTGCCAGCGCACAAGCCAGGTTTGCCGACACTGTGGATTTGCCCACCCCGCCCTTGCCCGAGGCGACAGCGATAATCCGGTCCACACCCGGCACCGCCTGGGGGCCGGTCTGCGACGGTTTGGGTTTGGGCTTGAGATCCGGCGGCGCTTTGTCGGAATGCGCGGTCAACATGGCCGAGACCTTGGAAACACCGTCAACCATCTGCGCGGCCTGTTCAGCCGTGGCCCGCACCGGTTCCATCTTTTCGGCGTGTTTGGGATCAATCTCGAGCACAAATCGCACCGTGTCACCATCCACGTTCAGCGCACGCACGACACCGGCGCTGACAATGTCCTGACCCGAGACCGGATCGGTGATCTTTTTGAGGTTCGCCAGAACCGCGTCACGGATGCTCATGCGCCCTTCCCCTTGATCTGCCCCATCTGGGGGGCTTTGCGTATCGACATAAACCCGTCGCCGCTCATTGCATGTCTCTCCGTCTTCTTCATTTTTCAGTTCATTTGACGCCCTGGCCCGCTGCCCGCTAGGCTAGACCATGCGCTTTGTTCTCTTGTGCCTGAGCCTGACGCTCACCGCCAGCCCTTCCTTGGGCCAGCAGGCGCTTGGGCTTGTCGCCCCAGAGGCGGTGGCAAACTCGGGCCTTTTGCAACATATCCTTCCGCGCTTCTCTCTCAAGACCGGGATTCGTGTTATTGCGGATGAGGCCGGAGAAATGTCGTTGAGCGCCGGGCCTGAGGGTGAACCCGTCTTTGCCCGCGACGGTGTAGTCTTCTACCTCAGCATCACCGAGGATTCCAGGCAGGAACGGTTTCGCGACTGGCTGAGATCGGATATCGGAAAACGCACGGTCGAAAGCTTTACCCCCGATCAGGGAGCCCCCTTCAGCGCCAGTTTCGAAGTGGCGCAGGATCAGATCGAATTGGTGATCGATGGCAATGTGATTCTGGGCGAAGAGTTGTCGATGACGCATTGCGGACGCTGCCATGTGATCGGCCCCAAGAACCGGATGAACGGGTTGGGCTCGACCCCGTCTTTTGCGGTGCTGCGCGCGATGCCCAACTGGTCGGAACGGTTCGAGGCGTTCTTTGCCCTGAACCCGCACCCGTCTTTCACCCAGATCGAGGATGTCACGCCGCCTTTCGCCGCCGACCGCCCCTCGCCCATTCACCCGGTAGAGATGACGCTCGATGATCTTGAGGCGATCATCGCTTTTGTCTCGGTCATGGATGCGGCCGACCTTGGGGCCCCTCTGCAACTTCAGTGATCCTTGCGCTTTGAGAAATAGTCATCCGTCGTCACCACTTTGGGACGTGGCTTTGAGGCAAACGGATTGTCCTGACTGTGGAACTGCGCGTTCACGCGGCAATTGTCGCACATCTGGATCATGCGCGCCTGATCCGAGCTGGCGAACATCGGATGCGAGCCCGCCAGCTTGTCCATGATCCGTTCAACTGTGGATTTGACCCCAAACAAGGCCCCGCATTCAACGCAGGCATAGGGCTCTTCTTCATTGAGCACCCGTTGCGACAATGCGCCGTCGCTCAGGTCCAATTCGGGCACCAGGGTGATAGCCGTTTCCGGGCAAATGGTGCTGCACAGCCCGCATTGCAGGCAGGCATCCTGCTGGAAATTCAGCTGAGGTTTGTCGGGATTATCGATCAATGCTCCCGATGGGCAAAGCGATACACAGCTGAGGCACAGGGTGCAACTGTCGGTATCGACTGCAATCGCCCCATAGGGCGCGCCTTGCGGCAAGGGCAAAGGCGCCTCTGCCCCCGAGTTCAGCGCCTGCGCTGCCAGACGGGCGATTTGGCGACGGTTGCCCAGAGGCAGCACCGGCTCTGCCAGCGGTTCGGGCACGTCTTGAGCATAAAGTGCATCCGACATCGCATCCGGGTCCTGAATGTCGATCAGACCCAGCTTGTCCGGCCCGGCGATGGCCTGCGCCAGCTCAAGCTCGCGATCCAGTGCAGCGCGCTCGGTTTTCGGCGAGACCAGAACATCGACACGTGTAAAGCCATGCGCCAGACCGGCCAGCAGCTCTGCGTGGCCAAAGCCCGAGACCACGCTCAGCTCGAAGGGAATGACATCGGCAGGCAGGCCCCGACCGAACCGGGCGGCAAGCCGGATCATCTCGGCCCCATGACCGTCATGGACCAAAAGGCGCGGCGCATGTCCCCCGGCCTTGCGGTAGGCCCGCGCCAAGACCCCCATACGTGACAGTACAGCCGCGACGGGCGGATCCTCATAAGTGATAGCGGTCGAGGGGCAGAGCGCAGCGCAGGACCCACACCCGGCGCAGGTCATCGGGTCGATCTGAACATGCTCACCAGCCGGGGTGATTGCCCCAGTTGGGCAGATATCCAAACAGTTGGAACACCCAGTCTGCTCGGCCCGTGAATGGGCACAAAGCGCTTCGTCCAGCCGGACATAAAGCGGCTTTTCGAACGTGCCGACCAGTTGCATGGCCTCGAGCGCCAGCCGGGTCACGGCAATCGGGTCTTTGGGATCTGCCCGCAAATACCCTTCGCGCTTTTCGGGGGCCGCAACCAAAGGTGTGCCACCGGTAAGATCGACCACGATGTCACATCGCGACACGGCCCCGTCCCGCGCTGGGCTCCAGCCAAAGGCGCCGCGACCGCCCGGTTCTAGCTGCTGCAGCTGGTCTAGCCGCAAGCTAAATCCACCCAACGCCCCACTGACGCTGCGCAGCTGACCGCGCACGACGTCATAGGCTCGGCTGAGCGGGTCCTCATCATCGGTGACCACCACAGTCACCGCCAGGGTATCTGAAAGCAAAGCCGCCAGATCATAAGCAGCGGCTCCGGGGCCAATGATGCAGCAAGTGCCCTCGCTGATCACATCCACACTTGGGGTCACAGGTTGGGACACCAACGCCTCGGCTGCAAGCGCCGCCATCTTGGGCCCCGCATCGACTCCCTGCTCGGACCAGCCGGCCCGGTCGCGCAGATCGACGAAACCGGGCTGTTCAACCCCAAGATCCTCGGCCAAATCGCGGAACACCTCTGTTTCCTGACCGCATGCGACAACCACCTGGCCTTCAGATTGCATCATTTGAGCCGCCGCTTCCAATTGGCGGGTACAGAGCGCGGTGTAGACTTTGGAACAAGCTGCATCGCAGGCCCCGGAAATACTGTCAGCCTTAACGGCCTGCGTCCCTTCGCAATCACACAGAAGTATCTTGGCGGTCATCCATTCCTCCCCGACTGAACCCCGGCTTTGCTACCTTAGACGTAATCCAGAGGCTGGCAATGCAAAGCAGTTCGCAGCGGATAAAACGCGGATCGATACGCGCGGATCTGGTTCGATGAATTTGAGATGAGACTTTTTCGACAACGCCGCGGTCAGATGCGCAAAGTTTTCTTGGCAGAACGCTACTTTATGTATCATAGTGGGAGGCAGAGGTGGCAGGGGAGAGCCGTCTCGGGGAGGAATTGTTGGCTAGGGCCGCAAACCAGATTGAAATGCCAGTTGGCGTCGTCGTGCGCAAAACACCCGGAGTTACACGCTGGGCGAAGTGGAACTGGCGGGCTGTTGCTGCCTTGCCCGGCGCGGGACCCGCAGATTGGGTCGAGATGCGCCGTGAAGGGGACGCGGTTGAATACCACGCGGCCACGTTGACGCTGACCCTTTGGGCGGACGAGACCGAGGCCTACCGTGTTAATCTGTCCGATAGCCAACCCTCGCTCTATCTGGTGTTGCGAGACGAGTTGAAGGGCGACACACCGCTAAATGCCGTTCTGATCACAGCCTCGCCCTACGAAGGTCAGGACTATGCCGATACAGGTGAAGAGATCGTCGAGAAGATCCCGATGACCGAAGGATTGATTGCCTGGCTGCGGGATTTCACGCTCGAGCATCACCGCGACGAGGTATTTGTCAAACGCCGCCGCGACAAGAAACGTGTTGATCTTGTGGAAGACGGCAAAGGCGACGCGCGGATCCGCCAGGCCTCGGATGTGTATCGCGCACCGCGCAGGGTGATGCAATGAGCAGGCCTGGCGATTTCTGGTCGCGCCGCAAGGCCGCCGTTGAGGCCGAAGCCAAAGCCGAAGCGCTGGTCGCGGAACAGCAGATTGTCGCCGAACAGCATGCCGAGTTGGAGGACAAAACCGACGCCGAGATATTGGCCGAGTTCGACCTGCCTGACCCGGATGCGCTTCAACCGGGCGATGATGTGTCGGGCTTCATGGCCAAAGCAGTGCCTGACCGCCTGCGTCGCCGCGCGCTGCGCCGGTTGTGGCGGCTCAATCCCGTATTGGCCAATGTGGATGGGCTGATTGATTACGGCGAGGACTATACCGATGCGGCCTGTGTGATCGAAAACCTGCAGACCGCCTATCAGGTTGGCAAAGGCATGATGGCCCATGTCGAGGCCTTGGCGGCGCAAGCCGAAGCGGAAGCAGAAACAACGGAAGAACCGGAAGAGGCCGCGTCAGAGCCCGAAGCCGAACCCCTTCCCGAACCTGTTGTGATGGCTGAAACCGAAGAGCCTGAGATCGAAGAGCCCGAGGCTGACCTGCCCCCTGCCCCGCGCCGCATGACGTTTGAATTTGAAGGACAACCGCATGACCGCACCTGACGCGCATATTCTGGACGTCTCACCCGAGGATCGCCTGCGCGCGGATTTCTATAACTTTTTGGGCTTGCTGCTGGCGGGACCACCAGACCAGCTGTTGCTGGATCAGATGGCAGGGCTCAGCGGTGACGACTCGGATCTGGGTCAGGCCATTCAGGCTATGGCGCGGGTGGCCAAGGTGACAAAACCCGCTGCTGCCGAACGTGAGTTCAACGCATTGTTCATCGGTCTGGGACGGGGCGAGTTGCTGCCATATGCCAGTTTCTATCTCACTGGTTTTCTGAATGAAAAACCGCTGGCGCAGCTGCGCAATGACATGGCCGCGCGCGGGATTACCCGTGCGCCCAATGTGTATGAACCCGAAGACAATATAGCCTCGATGATGGAGATGATGGCCGGCATGATTGTCGGACGGTTCGGCAAACCGGCATCGCTTGAGGATCAAAAGACGTTCTGGAGCAAACATATCGGCCCTTGGGCCGCGCATTTCTATTCGGATTTGGAAGGTGCCGAGAACTCGGTCCTCTATGCCTCGGTCGGGACTGCCGGCCGTGTGTTCATGGAGATCGAACGGGAAGCGTTCCGAATGACGGCGGCCTAGCCCGCCATTCGCCGGTGCCCGGGTGGGCACCAAATCGCAATTGGGACAGGAGGAGCCCATGAGCAAGAAAAAGGAAGAAGGCGCCACGCGCCGCGACTTCCTGAAACTGGCCGGAACCGCAGCACCTGCTGCTGTTGCCGCCGCCAGCCTGACCGGTGAAGCCGAGGCAGCCGAGCTGCCGGTGGATGACACACGGATGCAGGATACAGCGCATACCCGCGCCTACATCGAAAGCACCCGGTTCTAGGATCGGACGTTTTCACCCCGACGGACGGTTGCGATTGGCCCTGATGTCGGCACCAGAAGTACCAAGCCAGCCGTGGCTGACACGGCGCGCAAGGGAGGAAACCAATGCTTAGGAAAAAGACCAACGGGGTTGCGAGACGCCCCCAGCGGACAAGTATCCTGTCCCAGATCGGCGAGAAAACCGTCGATCGCCGCGCATTTCTGCGTGGCTCGGGCCTGACGATCGGCGGCCTGGCAGCGATCAGCGCCACGGGTGGAACCGTGACGCAAGCCAGCGCCCAGACAGCGGCCAACGCCGCGGTCGAAAACATCAAATCCGTATGCACCCACTGTTCCGTCGGCTGTACCGTTGTGGCCGAAGTGCAAAACGGCGTCTGGGTCGGGCAAGAACCCGGCTGGGACAGCCCGTTTAACCTGGGTGCACATTGCGCCAAGGGGGCCTCGGTCCGCGAGCACGCCCATGGCGAACGCCGCCTGAAATACCCAATGAAAAAGGAAGGCGGAGAGTGGAAACGCATCAGCTGGGAACAGGCGATCGACGAGATCGGCGACGGCATGATGAATATCCGCGCCGAATCCGGGCCGGACAGCGTTTATTGGCTGGGCTCGGCCAAGCACAATAACGAACAGGCCTATCTGTTCCGCAAATTCGCCGCCTATTGGGGCACGAACAATGTGGACCATCAGGCCCGTATCTGCCACTCGACCACGGTTGCGGGTGTTGCGAATACATGGGGCTACGGCGCCATGACCAATTCGTATAACGACATCCATAACTCTCGGGCCATCTTCATCATCGGCGGCAACCCGGCCGAGGCGCATCCCGTCTCGCTGCTGCACGTTCTGCGCGCGAAAGAGCAGAACAATGCCCCCCTGATCGTCTGCGATCCGCGCTTTACGCGCACCGCGGCCCATGCGGACGAATACGTGCGGTTCCGTCCCGGTACCGATGTCGCGCTGATCTGGGGTATCCTGTGGCACATTTTCGACAACGGCTGGGAGGACAAAGAGTTCATCCGCACCCGTGTCTGGGGTATGGATCAGATCCGCACCGAAGTGGCCAACTGGAACCCGGAAGAGACCGAGCGCGTAACCGGTGTTCCCGGCTCACAGCTCAAGCGCGTTGCCCGGACTATGGTAAACAACCGTCCCGGCACCGTGATCTGGTGTATGGGAGGAACCCAACACACCAACGGCAACAACAACACCCGCGCCTATTGCGTGCTTCAGCTTGCGCTTGGCAACATGGGCACCTCGGGTGGTGGCACCAACATCTTCCGTGGCCATGACAACGTGCAGGGCGCGACGGACCTGGGTGTTCTCTCCCATACGCTGCCCGGCTATTACGGCCTGTCCGCAGGTGCCTGGGGCCATTGGAGCCGTGTCTGGGGTGAAGATCTGGATTGGCTGAAAGGTCAGTTCGCGACGATCAAGGACAAGGAAGGGAAAGACAAACCTCTGATGAACGAGCGCGGCATTCCGGTGTCCCGCTGGATCGACGGGGTCCTGGAAGACCCGGCCAACATGGATCAGGACAACAACGTCCGGGCCATGGTTCTTTGGGGCCACGCACCCAATTCGCAGACCCGGATGACGGAAATGAAGACAGCGATGGAGAAGCTGGACATGCTGGTCGTGATCGACCCGTATCCCACCGTCTCGGCTGTACTGCACGACCGAACTGACGGCGTCTACCTGTTGCCCGCTTGTACGCAGTTCGAAACCCGTGGCTCGGTCACGGCATCGAACCGGTCGCTGCAGTGGCGCGACAAGGTGGTGGATCCGCTGTTCGAAAGCCTGCCGGATGAGGTCATCATGGCCAAGTTCGCAAACAAGTTTGGCTGGGCAGATCGGCTTTTCCGCAATATCGAGATGGAGGACGCTGAAACCCCGAATGTCGAAAGCATCACGCGTGAGTTCAACTCGGGGCTCTGGACTATCGGCTATACCGGCCAGTCGCCGGAACGGCTGAAAAGCCATATGGCCAACCAGCACACGTTCGACAGGACAACGCTGCAAGCCATCGGAGGCCCGAACGACGGTGAATATTACGGACTGCCCTGGCCTTGCTGGGGAACGCCGGAGATGGGTCATACGGGGACTCCAAACCTCTATGACATGTCCAAACCGGTGGCCGAAGGCGGCCTGACCTTCCGCGCCCGTTTCGGGGTGGAGCGCGATGGCGACAACCTGTTGGCCGACGGGGTCTATAGTGTCGGTTCGGAAATTCAGGATGGATATCCTGAGTTTACGATGCAGATGCTGATGGATCTTGGCTGGGACGGTGATCTGACGGCCGAGGAACGCGCTGCAATCGACGCGGTTGCAGGGCCGGAAACCAACTGGAAGACCGACCTTTCGGGCGGCATCCAGAGGGTTGCGATCGCGCATGGTTGCGCACCGTTCGGAAATGCCAAAGCCCGCGCGGTTGTCTGGACATTCCCGGATCCAATCCCGCTGCATCGCGAGCCGCTGTACACCAACCGGCGTGATTTGGTTGAGGACTATCCAACCTATGAAGACCGGCACGCCTATCGTCTTCCCACGCTCTATGCGTCGATCCAAAAGAACGACTTTTCAAAGGATTATCCAATAATCCTCACGTCAGGTCGTTTGGTCGAGTATGAGGGCGGCGGCGACGAGACACGGTCGAACCCGTGGCTGGCCGAGTTGCAGCAGGACATGTTCGTCGAGATCAATCCCCGTGATGCCAACAACCTTGGCATTCGCGACGGATCACAGGTCTGGGTCGAAGGTCCCGAAGGTGGCAAGGTCAAGGTAATGGCGATGCTGACCAACAGGGTTGGTGCAGGCGTGGCCTTCATGCCCTTCCACTTTGGCGGCCATTTCCAGGGCGAGGACCAGCGGCACAAATATCCCGCCGGTGCTGACCCTTACGTTCTGGGTGAAAGTACCAACACCGCCCAGACCTATGGCTATGATTCAGTGACCCAGATGCAAGAGACCAAAGCGACTCTTTGCAAGATCTGGGCAGCGTAAGGAGGAGAAGAGATAATGGCAGCAAGAGCAAAATTTCTCTGCGACGCCGAACGCTGCATCGAGTGCAATGCCTGCGTCACCGCGTGCAAGAACGAGCACGAGGTGCCGTGGGGCGTGAACCGCCGCAGGGTGGTGACGATCAATGACGGTGACCCGGGCGAACGCTCGATCTCAGTCGCCTGTATGCATTGTTCAGACGCGCCCTGCATGGCGGTGTGCCCGGTCGACTGCTTCTATCAGAACGAAGAAGGGGTTGTCCTGCACTCCAAGGACCTGTGCATTGGCTGTGGTTATTGCTTTTACGCGTGCCCCTTTGGCGCGCCGCAATACCCGCAGGCGGGCAACTTCGGATCACGCGGCAAGATGGACAAATGCACCTTCTGCGCTGGTGGCCCCGAAGAAACGCACTCGACCGCAGAGTTCGCCAAATACGGGCGTAACCGGATCGCCGAGGGCAAACTGCCCATCTGCGCCGAGATGTGTTCTACCAAGGCCCTGCTTGCCGGTGACGGCGATGTGGTGTCAGCCGTCTATCGTGAGCGCGTCGTGGCGCGCGGCTTCGGTTCGGGCGCCTGGGGCTGGGGTACAGCCTACGACCAGAAAGACGGCTGAGCCCGTCGTATAAAGCAAAACGGATGACCCGCAGCCCTTGCGGGTCATCTGATCTTGGATTTTGACCGAGGTTCAGATGCTGCGCTTTCTCACTGCAATCCTGTTCACCCTTGGACTGACTCTTTCGGCTGCGGCCCAAACCACAGGGGATACAGCCGAACCCGATCGCGCACAGACTGGCGGCGCCACCACGCTTGAGGATATCCTGGCCCGACAGCGCGGCGAGAAGGTCGATAACAGCTATCGGTCCGAAAATACCGGACAGGGCAATGTCGAAGGTTTACTAGGGCAGTTTGGCCCAAGCGGGGTAGCCTCGGACAGCGATGTCTATCGGCAACTGCGTTATGGATCGGCGGATGTGACCGTATCCTCTAATGGGCCGGCTGACAGTGTGCTGATTCAGGACGGTGGCATGTGGTGGTGGGCGTTCCGAACCGGGCCCCTGCGCGAATATGGCACCTACATCCTGGGCGGGATGCTGGCGATCATCATCCTGTTCTTTCTGCTGCGCGGGCGTATTCGCATTGATGGCGACAAAACCGGTCGCACGGTTACGCGGTTCAACAGTTTCGAACGTTTTGGCCATTGGCTGTTTGCCGGATCGTTCCTGATCCTTGGCATCACAGGGCTGCTGACGCTCTATGGCCGCGACTTCCTGATCCCGCTTTTCGGTAAGGAAGGCTTCGCAACCATCGCGCAGGCCTGCAAATGGCTTCACAACAACCTGGCTTGGGCCTTCATGCTGGGCCTGATCATCGTAACCCTCAACTGGATCGCCCATAACATTCCCAACCGGACCGACCTGAAATGGCTGGCCGCTGGCGGCGGGCTATTCACCAAGGGCAGCCACCCGCCCGCCAGAAAGTTCAATGCCGGACAAAAGATTATCTTCTGGTCCTGCATCCTGTTGGGTATCTCAATCAGCTTGTCGGGCCTTTCGCTGCTGTTTCCGTTCGAACTGCCGATGTTTGCCAAGACCTTTGCAATCGCCAATTCCACCGGGATCCCGCAGATGTTTGGCCTGAACCTGCCGGTGCAGATGTCACCGCAAGAAGAGATGCAATACGCGCAGGTCTGGCACGTGATGGTGGCCTATGTGTTCATCGCCATCATCATCGCCCATATCTATCTCGGCTCGGTCGGAATGGAAGGCGCGTTCGACGCCATGGGCACCGGCGAGGTCGAGGAGCAATGGGCCCGCGAACACCATTCGTTGTGGCTGGAAGAGGTTCAGGAAAAAGAGGCTGGCAAAGCCGCCACCTCTCCCGCTGAATAAATGCGCGGGCTGGTTCTGGCCTTTGCGCTGATCCCCCTGCCCGCCCTTGCAGAGTTCTTTACGCTCAAAGGCCATGGCGGGCCGATCATGGGCATCGCCACCGCACCTGATGGGCGCATCGCCACCGCCAGTTTCGACAATTCCGTTGCCATCTGGACCGATCAGGCACCCGAGTGGCTAGAGGGGCATGAAGCGGCGGTCAACGTCGTCGCGTTCAACGGTACAGCCCTCTATTCTGCAGGTGATGACTTCACCCTGCGCCAATGGCCCGGCGGCAAAGTTCTGGGGCAGCACAAAGGCAAGATCGTGGGGCTTGCTGCTTCGAAAACCCATGTAGCAACGGCCAGTTGGGACGGCTCGATTGGGCTTTGGCCCATCGACGGTTCAAGCCCGACAGTCTTGGGGCCCACAGGAGGCGGCGTGAACGCGGTGGTGTTCTCACCCGACGGAGACCTGCTTTATTCGGCCGGCATGGACGGGTCATTGCGCATCTGGGATGTGGCATCCGCGTCCGAGCGCCAGCGCCTTGTCGAACACGGCTTTGGGATCAATGAATTGGTCCTGAATGCACAAGACAACTGGATTGCCTATGGCGCGGTCGATGGCGTCACCCGTATCCTTGACCTTTCCACCGGCGCAGAGCGCGACTTTACCCTGGACCGCCGCCCGATCCTGGCACTGGCCCTCAGCCCGGACCGGCAGACATTGGCGGTGGGCGACGGCGAAGGATATATCATGCTGATCGACACGGTCGACTGGCGCATCACTCAGGATTTCCGCGCCACTCTGCGCGGCCCGGTCTGGGCTTTGGCCTTTTCGCCGGACGGGCAGAACATCCACGCGGGCGGCATCGACGAGGCGATGTATAGCTGGCCCATCGCCACTTTGGGCGACCAGGACCAGATGGCCGCCGCCGAGCCTAGTTTCTTCAAAGACCCGAACGCCATGAGCAATGGCGAGCGGCAGTTTGCGCGCAAATGCTCGATCTGTCACAGCCTGACCCCCGACAGCCAGCGCCGCGCCGGTCCAACCTTGCACGGGATCTTCGGGCGCAGGGCCGGGACGCTGCCGGGATATTTCTACTCGGATATCCTGCAAGACTCTGATATCATTTGGGATGAGACAACAATTGACGCCCTGTTCGACGAAGGGCCGGACCACTATATCCCCGGCTCGAAGATGCCCATGCAACGCATCACCGAAGCACAAGACCGCGTTGATCTGATCGAGTTCCTGCGCCAAGCCACAGGCGCGCCATAGAAGACCAGAGGAGATCCATGAAAGCCTTTCTTGCCGCCGCTGCTGCAATGGTCGTGATCGCCTTCGCCGCGCCCGCTGTGCTGAACCAGATCGGCTTTAGCGCCGCCGACACAACATCCGGTCCTGCGGTGCGCCTGGACTGAATGTCACAATACCTGACCACCCGCGAACTGGCCGAATTGCTGCGCATTGGCGAGCGCAAAGCCTATGATCTGGCCTCGTCCGGCGAAGTGCCATGCGTCAGGGCCATGGGCAAGCTGCTGTTCCCAAGGGCCGAGATCATCGCCTGGCTCAACGCCTCACGGTCTGGCCCGCAGGTGGCCGAACCACCGCTGCCACCGATTGTGGCGGGCAGCCATGATCCGCTGTTGGATTGGGCGTTGCGGGAAAGCGGGTCGGGTCTTGCGACCTATTACGATGGCTCCTTTGACGGGCTGACCCGGCTGAAAGAGCGCAGCGCGCAGGCCGCGGCCCTGCATATCCACGAAGAGCATGGGTTCAACACACAATCGCTGCGCGACACGCTGGGCGAAGCGCCTGTGGTGCTGGTCGAACTTGCCCAACGCCAACGGGGATTTCTGCTGGCCGCAGGCCAAGACGCACCATCCGAGTTTCACGACCTCAAATCCCGCCGCATCATCCTTCGTCAGAACAGCGCCGCCAGCCAGCGCCTGTTCGAGAAACAGCTCACGGCCCATGGGCTGTCGCTCGATGATCTCAACACCCTGCCCGGTTGCGCCCGCACCGAAGAAGACCTGGCCGCGACCCTGCGCGATGGGAAGGCTGATATCGGTTTTGGTCTGGGGGCGTTGGCGCAATCTTACGGGCTGGAATTCACCCCCACCCATACCGAGCGGCTGGACCTTGCCATCTGGCGCCGCGCCTATTTCGACCCTCCGATGCAGCAGCTTCTCAGCTTTTTGCGCAGCGACAGGTTTCACGCACGCGCTGGTGAAATGGGCGGCTATGACCTGAGCGGTTTGGGCCAGGTTCACTTCAATGGAGCCAACGGATAAGGCTTTATCTTTTCACGAATACGCGCACCACAGGCCAATTCACTTTGCGTTCGGAAAAAAGAGCTGCTGGCCATCCAGCTGATAGGCTTCGATCGCGCTCTGCCCGTCCGGGCCGGTCAACCAGTCAATAAACCGCTGCCCCGCTGCGGCGCGCACGCCTGAGTGCTTTTCGGGATTCACAAGGATCACGCCATATTGGTTGAACAAGGCCGGGTCGCCTTCGACAAGTATGTCCAAGTCCCCGCGATTGCCAAAGCTCAGCCACGTGGCCCGGTCTGTCAGCGCATAGGCTCCCATACCGCTTGCAATGTTCAATGTGGCCCCCATGCCCGACCCGGTTTCGCGATACCACGTCCCGGACGCATCCGTCGGGTCGATGCCCGTGCGCGCCCAGTGGCCAAGTTCGGCCTTATGGGTGCCGCTGTCATCCCCGCGCGAGGCAAAGGGCGCTTGAGCCTCTGCCACGGCTGTCAGGGCAGCAACAATGTCATCCCCACCTTTAACCTGCGCCGGATCCGATTTCGGACCGACCAGGACAAAGTCGTTATACATAACATCAAACCGTTCGACCCCCCAACCGTCGGCGACAAAAGCCTCTTCTGCGGGTTTCGAGTGCACAAGCAGCACATCCCCGTCGCCATTTCTTGCATTGCGGATTGCCTGCCCGGTGCCCACGGCTACCACCCGCACATCGATGCCGGTTTCAGCCTCAAACCCCGGCAGAATGAAATCGAGCAGCCCCGAATTCTGCGTTGAGGTGGTGGATTGCACGATGATGAACGGCGACTCGGCCCGGCTCTGGCCCGCTGTCACGGCAATAGCCACAAGGGCCGCTTTGATCATTGCGCGGATCATGTCATCTCCAAATGATTGAATCAGGTTACCAGCCCACCCGCCAAATAACGGCGCGCAGCTTGCGTTATCGGTGCGTCCAACACCTGTTTGGCCGCACCATGTTCGACCACGCGACCGCCCTGCATCATCACGATATCCGCCGCCAGACGCCGGGCCTGCCCGATATCATGCGTGACCATGACGATGCGCACCCCACGCGCCGAGGCACGCCGGATCATCTGTTCGATCACCTGCGTGGCGCTTGGGTCCAATGCACTGGTGGGTTCGTCCAGAAACAGCGTTTCGGGATCCGTGGCCAGCGCGCGCAGAATGGCCAGCCGCTGCGCCTCACCCCCTGAAAGAGAACGCGCGGATTGACGGGCCTTGTCTTGCAAACCGCCTTCGGCCAAAAGTGCCGAGATCCGAGCCTTGCGGATCTCACGGCTCAATCCCTGACGTTTTAGCACAAAGTCCAGATTCGCCGCGACCGAGCGGCGCAAGAGCACCGGTTGCTGAAACACCATCGCTTGGCGCGCCATGTGTTCTGCAGTCAAGACATCACCCCGATACAGCACCTGCCCCTGATCGGCTGAGATCAACCCGTGCAGGCACCGCAGCAGCAGGCTTTTACCGGCGCCATTGGGGCCAAGGATCAGGGTTGGTCCGGGGCCGTCCAACCGAAGCTCTGCCACGTCCAGCAGAACCGAGCCTTTGCGTGCAAGCCTCAACCCTCGTACCTTCAGGCCAGCGCCGGTTTCAGGTGCCAAGTCACGCATGACGCAACCCCTCCTGCTCGGCCCGTAGGGTCAAAGCGCTGACCATCGCGTTCACGGCCACGGCGATGCCAATCAGAATGGCACCAAGCGCCAAGGCCAGCGCCAAATTGCCCTTTGAGGTCTCAAGCGCGATGGTGGTGGTCATCACCCGCGTTACATGGTTGATGTTGCCGCCCACGATGATCACCGCCCCGACCTCGGCAATCGCGCGGCCAAATCCCGCCAGCAAAGCCGTCACCAGCGCCAGGCGGGCGTCCCACAACAGCACCGGCACCGAAGACAAGCGCGACACGCCCAGCGAGCGCAGTTGTTCCGCGTATTCCTCGGCCAGCATCTCGACCACTTGCCGGGTCAAGGCGGCAATGATCGGTGTGACCAGAACCACCTGCGCGATGATCATCGCTATGGGCGTATAAAGAAGTTCCAGCACGCCAAGCGGGCCCGACCGCGACAGCATCAGATAGACCAACAGGCCCACGACCACGGGCGGCAAGCCCATCAGCGCGTTCATCAGGATGATCAAAGCCCGACGTCCGGGAAAGCGTGCAACTGCAAGCGCCGCGCCAATCGGCATCCCGATCAGCGCGGAAATCAGCACCGCCAGGACCGACACCCGAAGAGACAGCATCACAATGGCCCACAGCTCTGCATCCCCTTGAAGGATCAGAGACACCGCCATTCTGAATTCTTCTGCAAACCCCTGCATGCTCTACCGAAACTAATTTATCTCGCAGTAAATGCGTCATTTGACAGTAGAGTACGCCATCTCAATACGGTCAAGAGTCGGCTGAACACAAAAAACGCGACCCCAAACGGGACCGCGTTTCATTCTGGGAAAAACAGCGTTTAGTTCAGCGCTGCATCCGTCACTTTATGGGTCCAGGCGCCTTCGGGCTTGGCAGTGATCACTGGATCAGAGCCGCCCGCCAAAAGCGTATCAACGGTCCGTTCGAAATCCGCCGGATCCAGCGTTCCGTTCGAACCGGCAGTCAACTTGGCGATCTCACCCATCATGCGTTTCTGGTGGGTTTCGGTCTGTGCGCCGGTTTCGTCATTGTCCAGAACGATCAGAGCCGCCTCGTCCGGGTTCTCCTCGGCGTATTTCCAGCCTTTCATCGAGGCCCGCACAAAACGCTCCATCTTGTCGACAAAAGCAGGATCGTCCAGGTTTTCTTCCAGCACATAAAGACCGTCTTCCAGCGTGGCCACGCCTTGATCTTCGTATTTGAAGGTCACCAGCTCGTCAGGATTCACACCCGCATCGATCACCTGCCAGTATTCGTTATACGTCATGGTGCTGATGCAATCGGCCTGGCGCTGAAGCAACGGATCGACGTTAAAGCCCTGTTTCAGAACTTCGACGCCGCTTTCGCTTTTTCCACCAGTGTCGATACCCAACTGGCTCATCCAGCTCATGAACGGGAATTCATTGCCAAAGAACCAAACACCCAGAGTGCGGTTCTTGAGGTCTTCGGGCGAAGAAATGCCAGCGTCCTTCCAGCAGGTCAGCATCATGCCAGAGCTTTTGAAAGGCTGCGCAATGTTGACCAAAGGCAGGCCCTTTTCGCGCGCGGCCAGTGCCGCGGGCATCCATTCCACGGTCACGTCGGCCCCACCACCAGCGATCACCTGAGTGGGCGCAATGTCGGGTCCACCCGGCAGGATGGTGACGTCCAGTCCTTCTTCTTCGTAGAAACCTTTGTCCGCAGCGACATAATAGCCCGCAAACTGGGCCTGCGTGACCCATTTCAACTGCAGTGTCACTTCGTCTGCGGCCCAGGCAGAACTGGCGGCCAGACCAAAGGCGGCAACCGCCCCGCTGATTAGCTTATTCATCTTCATCTTCTCCTAGTTGAGTTTAGTGCCCCGCTTCCGGGATCTTTTGAATTTTGTTGTTAGCCTCGTTGCGACGGGTGCCAGAAGGTCACCGTTTTTTCGATCAATGCGACCAAACCGTAGAATACTGTGCCGGCCAACGCCGCCACGGCGATCTCGGCCCAGACCAGATCGATTTCCAGACTTCCCACGCCCGTCGAGATTCTGAACCCCATGCCCCGTGTCGGGGACCCAAAGTATTCAGCCACAATTGCGCCGATCAAAGCAAGGGTCGTTGCAATCTTCAACCCATTGAAGATAAACGGCATCGCGGCAGGAAGACGCAGTTTGACAAGCGTTTGCCAATAGCTGGCTGCATAAGTCCGCATCAGGTCGCGCTGCATCGCATCAGACTCGCGCAGGCCTTGAACCGTGTTGACCAGAATGGGGAAGAACACCATCACGACCACAACGGCGGCTTTGGATTGCCAGTCGAACCCGAACCAGCTGACCAGAATGGGTGCGATGCCAACGATGGGCAAAGCCGCCGCGAAATTCCCGATCGGCAACAAACCACGGGTCAAAAACGCTGAACGGTCAATGGCAATCGCACAGGCAAAGGCCGCAACGCATCCCATGAAAAAGCCGGTGAGCGCACCCTTGAAGACCGTTTGTTTGAAATCCTCCCACAGAATATGGGACGACCGGATAAACTCATCGGCGACGTCGGACGGTGGTGGCAGAATGACCGGTGAGACGTTCAACCCGCGCACAATACCTTCCCATAGAACCAGCAAAGTCACACCGAACAACACCGGAACCAGCACGCGGGCACCACGGGTCTTGCGATATTTTGAAATCGCCAGCCGGTAGTTGGCCCACCAGGCCAAGCCCCAGAATAGCAACGAAACAGACAGCCAGGTCATGTGTTCATCCCCATGCGGCGTAACGCGATACGTTGCAGCAGATCCAGCAGCGTCACCAGAAGGCCCGCCAAAATCGCCGCGGCAAATAAAGCCGCCCAGATCGCCAGAGGCGTCCCAAATTGGTCACCGATCAAAATCCGCGCACCCAAACCCGAAACTGCCCCTGTTGGCAATTCTCCGACAATTGTTCCAACCAATGCTGCAGCGATCCCCACCTTGAGCGAGGTAAACAGATACGGCAAAGAAGACGGCAACCGCAGCTTGAAGAAACCCTGTGTTCCCGAAGCGTTATAGGTTTTCAGCAGGTCCAGTTGCGGCAGCGAGGGCGAGCGCAACCCTTTTACCATCCCGACCAGCACCGGGAAATAGCACAGATAGGCCGAGATAATCGCCTTGGGCACACCGCGCCCTTCGATCCCGACCTGAGAGCTAACGACAATAATCATTGGCGCAAGTGCAACAATGGGGATGGTCTGGCTGATGATGGCCCAGGGCATAAGGCTCATATCCGCCACGCGAGAATAGACAATCGCAACTGCCGCCAAAATCCCCAACGTGGTGCCCAGCAGGAACCCCCACAAGGTAGACTGCAGCGTGATCCCGGCATGATAAATAAGCGACCGTTTCGAAAACGCGCGCCCTTTTACCACCATTTCTCCAGTGGTCTTCCAAAGCTCCTGCGCAACTTGATCCGGCGCGGGTAAACGCGGACGGTCCAGCGCATACCCAGTCGAGATATGGCTTGGGTTTTTCGCCATCAGTACCCAGGTCGACGTCTCACGCCGGTCACGGGCGGTTTTGGGCGTCACAAGCTCTCCGGCACGTTCCGCCTGATCCAAGGCCACGCGAATGTTCATCGGCGCAACCGCTGCGTACCAAATCGCGACAATCGCGAACAACACGGTAAGAACTGCAAGGGCCTGCTTCATGCGTGCCACTCCATCCGATAGACCGGCACGGTATCCGGGGGCACTGGCGGTTCCTCTGCCGTCACTTCGAACCCTTCACGCAGGTAAAACCGCTGCGCAGATGTGTTTGGGATATGCGTCGTCAGCCACAGGAAATCCCGATTTTCCTTGGCCTTATCCAAGAACACCTTGCCGATGCCCTGCCCGGTCCGTCGGCAATAGAGCGCGCCAATCTTCTTCTGGGCAGGATCGACGGACATGTAACAATCCACCGGATCACCGGCGACCCAGATCTCACGGCTGTCAAACGCGTCGCGGATCAGCCCGGCCAATTGCTCCACCGGCAGTTCGTCCGGCATCCAATCGGTCTCAGACGCCCAGGCATGAACAACCTTGGCGCAGGCCAATGTGTCTTCGTGCGTGGCGCGCCTGATCTGCGTGTCAGTCGTCATAGGAATGCCCTGCCCGCAGCCCGTCGCGTACCCTGTGCGCAACTTCGATAAACTCGGGCGTGTCGCGAATGTCCAAGGGCCGCTCTTTCGGCAGAGGGCTGTCGATCACATCCGTGATCCGCCCGGGCCGAGGGCTCATCACCACGATCTTTGTGCTCAGATACACCGCCTCGGGGATCGAATGGGTCACAAACCCGATGGTTTTTTCCGTCCGCGCCCAAAGCGCCAGAAGCTGTTCGTTCAAGTGATCACGCACGATCTCATCCAGCGCGCCAAACGGCTCATCCATGAGAAGGATATCCGCGTCAAACGCCAACGCCCGCGCGATACTGGCCCGCTGCTGCATCCCACCCGAGAGCTGCCAGGGGAATTTGGCACCAAACCCTTCAAGATCAACAAGCTCCAGGACCTTGCTCACCCGCTCATCCTGTTCCGCCGCAGAATAGCCCATGATCTCAAGCGGCAGTTTGATATTCTTGGAAATGGTCCGCCACGGATAAAGCCCCGCCGCCTGAAACACATAGCCATAGGCCCGCTTGCGCCGTGCCTCATCGGGTGTCATGCCATTGACCGTCAGCGACCCCCCGGTGGGCGTCTCCAACGCCGCGACGCAACGCAGAAACGTCGTCTTTCCGCAGCCCGAAGGTCCGATAAAGCTGACAAAATCGCCCTTGTCGATGGTCAGTTTCACATCCTTGAGCGCGTGCACCGGCCCGTCATTGGTCTGAAACGTCAGATCCAGTTGTCGCGCCTCGACAACAGGCTGAGGTTGAGTTGCAGTATTCATTCCATCCCCTTGAAAACACGAAACGGTAGGCCGCCACATGGCGGCCCGCGTCGATCAAACGCCTGTCGCCGGAATACCCGACCGCTCTACCGGGCGCGGGGCTGTCAGTTCTTTCCATGTGCTCAGCGCTTTGTTCACATGCCCGTTCGGCTCTCGGGCCACAAACTCCCCGTGGCCTTCCTGCGTGCGGATTTCGCCATCATGCACAGCCACCTGGCCCCGGGTCAGCGTAAAGCGCGGCAGGCCTTTGACCTCTTTGCCTTCAAACACATTGTAGTCGATCGCTGATTGCTGCGTATCGGCGCTGATCACCTTGGTCTTTTCGGGATCCCAAACCACCAGATCGGCATCTGCACCCACCAGAACCGCGCCTTTTTTCGGATAGCAATTCAGTATCTTGGCGATGTTTGTTGATGTCACTGCCACGAACTCGTTCATGGTCAGACGGCCGGTGTTCACCCCATGAGTCCACAGCATCGGCATTCGGTCTTCCAACCCACCCGTACCATTGGGGATCTTGGTAAAATCCCCCACGCCATAGCGTTTCTGTTCGGTCGTAAAGGCGCAATGATCCGTGGCCACAACACTCAGCGTCCCCGAATGCAACCCATTCCACAGGCTGTCCTGATGCTGTTTGTTGCGGAACGGAGGGCTCATGACACGGCGCGCAGCATGATCCCAGTCCTGGTGGAAGTACTCGCTCTCATCCAGGGTCAGATGCTGGATCAACGGCTCACCCCACACCCGCTTGCCGTTCATCTTGGCCCGGCGAATAGCCTCATGCGCCTCTTCACAGGACGTATGCACCACATAAAGCGGCACACCGGCCATATCGGCGATCATGATCGCGCGGTTCGTGGCCTCACCCTCAACCTGCGGCGGCCGGGAATATGCATGCGCCTCGGGGCCTACATTGCCCTCGGCCAGCAGCTTGGCGCTGAGCTCGGCCACCACATCTCCATTCTCGGCATGGACCATCGCGATACCGCCCAGCTCGGCCAGCCGCTTGAACGAGGCAAAAAGCTCGTCATCATTCACCATCAACGCGCCTTTATAGGCCATGAAATGCTTGAATGTGTTGATGCCACGCGTCTCGATGACGGTCTTGATGTCGTCAAAGACCTGCTCGCCCCACCAGGTCACCGCCATATGGAAGGAATAGTCGCAATTGGCCCGCGTCGATTTGTTGTCCCAGCGTTTCAGCGCATCCAGCAGGCTCTCGCCGGGGTTGGGCAGTGCAAAATCAACCACCATCGTGGTGCCACCGGCCAAGGCTGCCCGCGTGCCGCTTTCGAAATCATCGCTGGAATAGGTGCCCATAAAGGGCATCTCCAGATGGGTATGCGGGTCGATCCCACCTGGCATGACATAGCAGCCGGTGGCATCCAGCTCTTTGTCGCCCTTCAGATCCATCCCGATCTCGGTGATCACGCCACCTTCGACCAGAACATCGGCCTTATAGGACAAATCCGCTGTCACCACGGTTCCGTTCTTGATCACAGTGCTCATTTTACTCTCCCTATCGCGGTCTGCGCCGCGTGCTTCTTCTGTTCAAAAATACCTCGGGGGAGTCGCCCAACGGGCGACGGGGGCAGCGCCCCCTAACCCACGATCTCGGCGGTCTCGACAACCGCATGAAACAGAACATCCGCCCCGGCCGCGGCCCAATCCTTGCTGATCTCTTCGGCCTCATTATGGCTCAACCCGTCGACGCAGGGGCACATCACCATCGCGGTGGGCGCGACCCGATTGATCCAGCAGGCATCATGCCCCGCGCCCGAGATGATATCGGTATGCGAATAGCCCAGCCGTTCAGCGGCGTTGCGCACAGCGCTCACGCAGGTTTCGTCAAACTTCACCGGATCAAAGCCGCCAACCTTTTCAAAAGCGATCTCGAGTCCCATCTCATTGACGATATCTTCTGCCGCCACCCGCAGGCGGTTCTCCATATCGGTGATCACCTCCAACTCGGGTGAGCGGAAATCGACGGTAAACACTGCCTTTCCCGGAATCACGTTACGCGAGTTTGGAAACACATCGATATGCCCTGCCGCGCCGACCGCATGCGGCGCATGAGACCAGGCTATCTCATCCACTTTCTCCAGAATACGCGCCATGGCCAAACCGGCATTCTTGCGCATCGGCATCGGGGTCGAGCCGGTATGCGCATCCTTGCCGGTCACGGTGATCTGAGTCCAGCTGAGCCCCTGGCCATGGGTGACCACGCCAATATCCTTGCCTTCGGCTTCCAGAATGGGCCCTTGTTCGATATGCAGTTCAAAGAACGCATGCATCTTGCGCGCGCCCACTTCTTCATCACCACGCCAGCCGATCCGCTTCAGCTCATCGCCGAATTTCTTGCCCTCGGCATCTTCGCGGTCATAGGCCCAATCCTGCGTGTGCATCCCGGCAAACACGCCCGACGACAACATCGCCGGCGCATAGCGCGTCCCCTCTTCATTGGTCCAGTTGGTCGCAACGATCGGATGTTTGGTCTTGATGCCCAGATCGTTCAGCGTGCGGATCACTTCTAGCCCGCCCAGAACCCCCAGAACGCCGTCATATTTGCCGCCCGTCGGCTGGGTATCCAGGTGCGAGCCCACATAGACCGGCAGCGCCTCGGGATCGGTGCCTTCGCGGCGGGCAAACATGTTGCCCATCTGATCCAACCCCATGGAACAGCCCGCCTCTTCACACCAGGTCTGAAACAGCGCGCGGCCTTCCGCATCTTCATCCGTCAGCGTCTGGCGATTGTTGCCCCCGGCCACGCCGGGGCCGATCTTTGCCATCTCCATCAGACTGTCCCAAAGCCTGTCGCCATTAATCCTGAGGTTCTGCGCCGGAGCCGCCATAGTCATTTTCCCTGTCGCTTGCGATTAAGCTCGCTTTTTTCTGTCTTGATTTGACCATCTGGTCAAACTCAGGCTATCACGGGTTCAACACCAGTCAAGAAATTGCGTGGCGCAGCCCGAATTTTTAGCAGTGCAATCGCCAGATTGGCGCAAAATGAGACGACCAGAAAACATGCCGAAAGACCGCGCCCCAACCCGAATACAGAAAAAGAACCGCGCCATGATTCTGGACGCCGCTCTGAACGTGTTTTCCGCACATGGGTTCCGGGGTGCAACCGTAGATCAAATCGCCTCCGAGGCCGGGTTGAGCAAACCCAATCTGCTCTACTATTTCCCGTCGAAAGAGGCGATTCACACTGCGCTTTTGTCTGGCTTGCTCGAGGTCTGGCTGGCGCCCCTGCATGCGCTTGACGAAAACGGCGACCCGATGGAAGAGATTCTGGCCTATATCCAGCGCAAACTACAAATGAGCCGCGAGTTGCCGCGCGAAAGCCGTCTGTTTGCCAATGAGTTGGTGCAGGGTGCACCGCGCATCCATGCCGCTTTGTCCGACGACTTGAAAGCTCTGGTCGATTCCAAAGTCATCATCCTGACCCGCTGGATGGATCAGGGCAAAATCGCGCGGGTGCACCCCTATCATCTGATCTTCTCGATCTGGGCCTTGACCCAGCACTATGCCGATTTCGACGTGCAGGTTCGCGCCATCCTGGGTGACGAAGACCCGTTTGAAGGCGCAGAGCCCTTTGTGGATCTGCTCTATTGGAAGCTTCTGACGCCTTAAGATGGGCCGCGACTGCGACCAGCCTGCGCCCAAACAAATAAGCCGTCATAAGCCCGCCCTTGGTTTGCTGAGGTTTCGCATCCACGATCCTCTCAGATAATTCCTCGACAGGGCGTTCACTTGCAAATGCAGACCCTGAAGTCACTTCGATAATGGTCGGCTCTGCGGACAAAGCCGCCGTTCGATGAAGAGCTCTTAAAGTCTGCTTTTTACCTATCCGCGAAGGACGAAAGGCATTTATCCAGCATGGTGTTCAGCTCAGACTGATCCAATTCGGACAGCCCTTCAACCAATTGCTTCTGAACAACAACGTGGTCTGATACGGCGGCGTCAATCTTTTCTATCCCGCTCGCTGTGAGCTTCACATGGACACTGCGCTTGTCCTCCGGGTTCGGGACACGCGCCACTAAGCCCTCCTTTTCAAGCTGGTCAATGCGGTTCGTCATTGTGCCTGACGTCACCATCATCGTCGCAAGCAGTTGGTTAGGCGACAGCGCATGGGGCGGCCCCGACCTCAGAAGCGTGGCCAACACATCAAAACTCGACGCGCTCAGCCCGTGTTTTACAAAGGTCTTGCCCATCTCTTCGCTGTAGAGAGCCGACAATCTGACCACCCTGCCAATCACGCCCATTGGTCCGGTGTCAATGTCTGGCCGCTGCTTTGCCCACTGCGCTCTGATCTCTTCAATATCGAACATGCTACAACACAGAATGGATTTTTATCTTGACGTCAAGTTAATTGCTTTTATCTCTACGTCGAGATAAATTGGAGATCCCGATGTCCCGCCCCTTTGATCTTGCCTTCACGGCGCTGGCCCCGCTTGTTTGGGGCAGCAGTTACATTGTCACCACACAGTTCCTACCCAACCTTGATCCACTGACCGTATCTGTCCTGCGCGCTCTGCCCGCTGGCCTCCTTCTGTTGTGCCTAGTGCGCGAAGTCCCCCACGGTCACTGGGTCTGGAAGATGTTCGTTTTGGGCGCATTGAATTTCGCGATATTCTGGTCACTACTCTTCTTTGCCGCATATCGTTTACCCGGCGGCGTCGCAGCTGTGATGGGGGCATTGCAGCCGTTTGTGGTCATCTTCGCATCGCGCTTCTTGCTCGGATCGCCAATAAAGGTGCTTTCACTGTTCGCAGTCGCGGCGGGCGCTGTCGGGGTTGCACTTCTCGTCCTGACACCCGAAGCGAAGCTGGATATGTGGGGGGTTGTTGCAGGTATTGCCGCGTCTGCATCCATGGCCTTCGGCACCGTGCTGAGCCGAAAATGGCAGCCGACGGTTAGCGCTCTGACCTTTACGAGTTGGCAATTGACGGCTGGCGGCTTGCTTTTGGTGCCCTTTGCTCCTTTTGCGCCAACGGATTGGTCGACGATAAGCGGAACGAACGTCTTAGGGCTAGCCTATCTGGGCCTTATCGGCGCGGCCCTGACATACATTATTTGGTTGCGCGGCATCCGTATCATCCAACCAACAGCGGCTTCGATACTGGGCCTTCTAAGTCCAATGAGTGCGGCTTTGCTCGGTTGGTTCTTTCTCAATGAAACGCTGAGTATTCCGCAAAGCATTGGAATGATTGTCGTCCTCCTGAGCGTGTTCGTTGGTCAATACGCTCTGAGATCGAAGCCAGTATCGACTAAGCCAACAGTGGCCGCGGTGCAGAAATCATGAAGCATGGGCTTGCAGCGAACATCCGACAAGGGTCGTCGGATGTTCGCGTCGGGAAACACAAGGTCTAGTCGTCTGCATCCTTTCGCGGCATTCTTTAACGCTTACCGCCTGGGCTGGGCGTCAGCGACGCCCATCCCGATCCTTCCGGTCCCAATCATTCAGCCGCTTTGGCCATCGGATTGTTGGGATGCGTTGTCCAGTTGGCGTATTCGGGCTGAACCTCGCGCCCGGTACGTGGATCGATCTCTCCCGCAGCCATCGGCTCCATCGAGATGCAGCCCTCGACCGGGCAAACGTCAACACAGAGGTTACAGGCCACGCATTCCTCGTCGATCACTTCGAACACCCGATCTTCGGACATTGCAATCGCCTGGTGGCTGGTGTCCTCACAGGCCGCATAGCAGCGACCGCATTTGATGCACTGGTCCTGATCGATCTTGGCCTTGGCGATGTAGTTCAGGTTCAGATACTGCCAGTCGGTGACATTGGGCACTGCACGGCCAATGACCTCATCAACGCTGGAATAGCCCTTTTCGTCCATCCATTCCGACAGGCCTGCGGTCAGCTCATCAATGATCTTGAAGCCATAGGTCATCGCGGCGGTGCAAACCTGCACATTGCCACAACCCAGCGAGATAAACTCGGCCGCATCGCGCCACGTGGTCACGCCACCGATGCCCGAAATGGGCATACCGTGGGTGGCCGGATCCCGCGCGATCTCGGACACCATCGACAGCGCAATCGGTTTGACCGCCGGGCCGCAATAGCCTCCGTGGCTGCCTTTGCCGTCAATCGAGGGTTCGGGGCTGAACGTGTCGAGATTGACGCTGGTGATCGAGTTGATCGTGTTGATCAGTGACACCGCATCCGCGCCACCATTCTTGGCCGCTGCTGCGGGTTTGCGAATATCGGTGATATTGGGTGTCAGCTTCACGATGACCGGGCGGTCATAGTACTTTTTGCACCACCGGGTCACCATCTCGATATATTCAGGCACCTGCCCGACGGCGGAGCCCATGCCACGCTCGCTCATCCCGTGGGGACAGCCAAAGTTCAGCTCGATCCCATCCGCGCCGGTCTCCATCACCCGCGGCAGAATGGCTTTCCACGCCTCTTCCTCGCAGGGCACCATGATCGAAGCGATCAGCGCGCGATCAGGATAGTCGGACTTGACCCGGGCCATCTCTTCCAGGTTCACCTCAAGCGGACGATCAGTGATCAGCTCAATATTGTTGAGCCCCAGCAACCGCCGATCTGCGCCATAGATCGCGCCATAACGCGGGCCGTTTACGTTCACCACCGGAGGACCTTCGGCCCCCAGCGTTTTCCACACGACACCGCCCCAACCGGCCTCAAAGGCGCGGCGGACATTGTATTCCTTGTCCGTGGGCGGCGCCGAGGCCAGCCAGTACGGGTTCGGACTTGAAATTCCCAGAAAGTTCGTCGTCAAATCAGCCATTTATCCGGCCTCCCTGATGCGGTTCTGCATCTTCATCTTTTCACAAGTATTCATGGCGCAACCCATGTGTCACGCGGACAGGCTAGCATGGATGTCCATTGCGGCATCCCGGCCTTCGGCCACGGCGGTCACGGTCAGGTCTTCGCCACCAGCAGCGCAATCGCCCCCGGCCCAAACCCCGGCCAGCGATGTCCGGCCAGCGCCCGTGACGGCAATCTTGTTGCCGTCCAGCTGCAACCCTTCTGGCGCGCCATCCAGGTTCTGGCCAATCGCCTTGAGGATCTGATCTGCGGGAACACGTATTGTTTCGCCTGTCCCCTTCAGGCTGCCGCCTTCGCTTGAGGTGTATTCCAGCTCGATCTCGACCGCAGCGCCATTGCCATGCACAGCCACCGGCTGAACATTGGTCATGATCCGTACCCCGTGCGAAGCGGCCAGATCCTGTTCATAGCGGCTGGCACCCATGGCGTCGCGACCACGCCGATAGGCGATGGTCACATGCTCGGCCCCCAGCAGCTTGGATTTCACCGCCGCGTCTACAGCGGTCATACCACCGCCGATCACCACGACATTGCGTCCAACCGGCAAGTTTGCCAGATCATCCGCCTGCCGCACATCCGAGATAAAGTCGACCGCGTGACGCACGCCGTCTTTTTCGGCCCCTTGCGCCCGCAGCGCGTTCACACCCGCCAGACCGATGGACAGGAACACGGCGTCATATGCATCCAGCAGCCCCTCCATCGACACGCCATTGCCCAGAGCGGACCCGGTCTCGATGGTGATGCCACCGATTTTCAGCAGCCAATCGACCTCGGCCTGCGCAAAATCATTGGTCGATTTATAGGCAGCAATACCGTATTCGTTCAGCCCGCCCGCCTTGGGCTTGCTTTCATGGATCACCACGTCATGGCCCAGCATGGCCAGCCGGTGGGCGCAAGCCAGACCTGCCGGTCCGGCGCCCACGACGGCAATGGTTTTCCCTGTGGGCGCGGCCCGTTCAAAGGGATGCTCATCCGCTGCCATCAATGTATCGGTGGCATAGCGCTGCAAGCGACCGATCTCGACCGGCTTGCCCTCAGCCGCCTCACGCACGCAGGCTTCTTCGCACAAGGTTTCGGTCGGGCAGACCCGTGCACACATGCCGCCCAGAATATTCTGGTCAAAGATCGTGCGCGCAGCGGATTGCGGTTGCGCGGCCTGAATCTGACGGATGAACAGCGGAATATCGATATCCGTTGGACAGGCCGTCACACATGGCGCGTCGTAACAGAAATAGCACCGATCTGCGGCCACAGCCGCCTCATGAGGCTGCAGCGGAGGATGCAGATCGCTGAAGTTCGATGTCAACTCATCGCTGGAAAGCCGCCCGGCAACGATGCCGGGTGCCATCTGGCCCTGTGCCATCACTCTACTCCCTGTAGATATGTTTGTTATGCGTTTCAGCTTGGCACAAAAAATTTTTTTATCAACTGGTAAAATTTATCATTTGGTCAAAAACCGCCAATCGACGCTCAGATTTGACCATCTCGCACCACATCCGAGTAAATTTGAGGCAAAACGTGTTTGGGCCCGGTTTTGCGATGTCCTGCCCCTAACGTCGACGCACGAAAACAAATTCCAGCAGCGCACTCAAAGAGATCGGGTTTTGACGCATCTGACGCGTTGCTGTAATCCCGAACCCATTCGGGGCTTACGAGGCCCTCAGGCAAGAAAGTGCAGGCATGATGGCCAAGACCTCGAAGTTCAATGTTGTCATCATCGGGCAAAACAACCGCCTGCAATACGAGGCCCTTCTGTTCGCCGCCTCGCTGCGCCACAGCTCCCCCGGCTTTTCCGGTCGCCTATTGGTGGCGGTGCCGCAAACGGGCCCGCTTTGGCCGCAAGACCCAAGCATTCAGAACCCCGACGTGCTGAAAGCGCTGGATCAGTTGGGGGCTGAGATCGTGCCGTTTGACTCGCATGTCTTTGGCGCGAGCTATCCGCAAGGCAACAAGATCGAAGCGCTGCTGGCCCTGCCCGAAGATGAGCCGTTTATCCTGTTTGACAGCGATACGCTGATCACCGGTGAACTGGCAGATGTGCCCTTTGACTTCGACCGCCCCGGTGCGTCGCAAAAGGTCGAGGGCACCTGGCCACGCCCGACGCTTTATGGCCCGGGCTATGACGGGATTTGGCGCGCGCTTTATGACCGGTTCGGGTTGGACTTTGAAAGCTCGATCGATACGTCGCAGCCCAAGGACTACTGGCGCCGGTATCTCTATTTCAACGCAGGCTTTTTCTTTTACAAATGCCCCCGCCAATTCGGTGCGCGGTTTCTGGACTATGCCCGCACCATTCGCGACGAAGAGATCCCCGAGCTCACCGGCCAGACCCTTGATCCCTGGCTGGATCAAGTTGCCCTGCCTTTGGTGATCCATTCCTTTGGCGGTGGCCGCGATGTTCTGCCTAAGGGACTGCTGGATGGGTCGGTCAGCTGTCACTATCGCCTGTTCCCTTTGCTTTATGCGCGCGAAAGCGATCATGTGATCGACGTTCTGGAAACCGTCGCGGCCCCCAACAAGGTCAAGAAAGTGCTCAAGACCTATGACCCGATCAAGAAGCTGGTCATTCAGGGCAAAGGCGCCAAGATCCGCGAGATGTTTGATCAGGACAACCTGCCCCAGCGCGAACAGGCCATTCGCAAGGCGATCAAGGCCAAGGGGTTGTGGCAGCGATAACCGGAGCGTTGTGCGGACGCGGTCAATGGCCTAGAGATTGGTTAACGCTATAATCCAAAGGGAGATTTCAACATGTCAGACGGCCCCACTTACGGCTTTGATACGCTACAGATCCACGCAGGCTCCCGCCCGGACCCCGCGACCGGAGCCCGCCAGACACCGATCTATCAGACCACGGCTTATGTGTTCCGCGATGCCGATCACGCCGCAGCCTTGTTCAACCTGCAAGAGGTCGGCTTTATCTATTCCCGTCTAACCAACCCAACCGTAGCCGTCTTGCAAGAACGTGTCGCGACGTTGGAAGGCGGCGTTGGTGCGGTGTGCTGTTCGTCCGGCCATGCGGCTCAGATCATGGCGCTGTTCCCGCTGATGGGGCCTGGCTGCAATGTCGTGGCCTCGACCCGGCTGTATGGTGGCACCGTCACGCAGTTCAGCCAGACCATCAAACGCTTTGGCTGGTCGGCGAAATTCGTGGATACCGACGATTTGGACGCTGTGAAAGCCGCGATTGACGACAACACCCGCGCGGTGTTCTGCGAGTCCGTGGCCAATCCCGGTGGCTATGTCACCGATATCCGCGCGCTGGCCGATGTGGCTGATGCGGCGGGGATTCCGTTGATCGTCGACAATACCTCGGCCACGCCTTACCTGTGCCGCCCCATCGAGCAGGGTGCCACGCTGGTGGTTCATTCGACCACCAAATACCTGACCGGCAACGGCACTGTCACTGGCGGTTGCATCGTGGATTCTGGCAAGTTCGACTGGTCGGCCAATGACAAGTTCCCCTCGCTCAGCCAGCCCGAGCCCGCCTATCACGGCCTGAAATTCCACGAGACCTTTGGCCCGCTCGCCTTTACCTTCCACGGCATTGCCATCGGGTTGCGCGATCTGGGCATGACAATGAACCCGCAAGCGGCGCATTACACGCTGATGGGGATCGAGACGCTGAGCCTGCGGATGGAGCGTCATGTGGAGAACGCCAAGAAAATCGCGGCCTGGTTGGAGGCAGATGACCGGGTCGACTATGTGACCTATGCGGGACTGCCCTCATCCCCCTATTATGACCGGGTGCAAAAAAACTATCCGCGCGGTGCCGGGGCGCTGTTCACCTTTGCGGTGAAGGGCGGTTATGACGCCTGTATCAAGCTGGTCAATGCGTTGGAAATCTTCAGCCATGTGGCCAATCTGGGCGACGCGCGGTCGTTGATCATCCACTCGGCCTCGACCACCCACCGCCAGTTGACGCCAGAACAGCAAGAGGCCGCTGGGGCCGGTCCGGGCGTGGTGCGCGTGTCGATCGGGATCGAAGACGCTGACGATCTGATCGCCGATCTGGATCAGGCCCTGTCAAAAGCCAGCGCCTGAAGGAACCGTCGCGGGCGCACAGCTTTGTGCGCCCGCGTTCAAGGTCATTGAGATATTGCGAACTCCATCGACACGTTGACGGTCACCGAGATTTCGCCGCCTGCAATCGGCACGCCGCTGTCTGCGGCCACGTTGAAGGCGCGCATTTCGGCGACCGGACGGATACCCCCACCCTGTTCGCGGATCATCTGCACCGGACCCAGCGACACATTCGCGGCCTGCGCCAATTGCTCGGCCTTGGCGGTGGCTTCGGCAACTGCTTTGGCGCGAGCTTCGGCCTCCAGCGGTTTAGGGTCCTGCACCCCAAAGCTGAGCCCGCCGAAATCATTTGCGCCGTCCTGGATCACCGCATCCATGATCTGCCCCAGCTGATCCAGATCACGCACCCGCACAAACAGACGGTTTGAGGCAACAAAGCCGGTGATTTCCGGTGTCTCACCGCTTTGATTACGGCCGCTCCAGACCGGAGAAAGCGACAGGTCGCGTGTCTGGACGTCGCGCGCTTCCAGCCCAAACGCCTCAAGTCGGCCCAGGATCTGCGCAATTGCATCCGATGTGGCCTGCATCGCAACCGAGGCTTGCGCGTCCTCATTCGTGACACCCAGCGTGATCGTCGCCATATCGGGCTCGGCCTGAATGGTTCCCGACGCGTCAACGGTGATGCGACGTTCTTCCGCAGCAGCGGGCATCGCAGAGACTGCGGCCGTCAACGCCGCCAAAAAAGCAAGTGTCTTCAAGGTGAACTCTCCTATGACTTCATCCTATAGATGGGGCGGCAAGACCTTGCCATACAAGGGCACGGTCGTGCTTTTCCTTTCCCTCGGCGGGTTCCTGCTCTAATCTCTGGCACCAGACGCCAAAGCGTTTGCATTGAAACTGATGTTTGTGGTTCCACCGGATTATGAAACCTGCCTTCGCGCTGACTTTTTCTGAAACCGGAATTTCCCTGCATCACCAATCCGATGGAGATTGGTATTGTATTGGCTCGGTCCCACTGGAATCAGCAGATCTGAATGCAGAAGTACGGGCGCTGCGTGACCGGGGATTCGCCATCGAAAACCACCTGGCCTGCACGCTCTTGTTACCGCAGCAACAAATCCGGTTTTTGACAGTCGACACGGGTGAACTGACCGACGAAGAAGCCCGGCAAAAAGTAAGGGAAACTCTTGAGACGGCGACGCCTTATGCGCTCGAGGAGCTCGTCTATTCGACAATCGCAGATGGCGACGAGGTTCAGGTTGCCGCAGTAACCCGCAAGACCTTGGACGAGGCAAAGACATTTGCAACCGGCCATGGCTTCATTCCGCAATCTTTTGGTGTGAATGCGTCAGACGAAAATTCCCCCACCGGACAGATCTTCGAATTTGATCTTGAGCAAGCTGCTCCCGAAACCTTGGACGAGGCAACAGAAGAACCCGAAGAACCGGCGCATCATCCAGATCTCGTCGCGACTGCGCAGCGTGTTCTGGGGCAGGTTTCCGGGACAGCAACAGCCTGGGCAGCGCAGTTCGATCTAAAACGGCATGGCCTACCGGTTGCCGTGGCCTCGGTAGCGTTGGGTGTAGCGCTCGGAGCGTGGTCACTGGTTCGCACCGACAGTGCGGATGTGGACCCGCCCTCGATTCCCCCACAAATCGCGACGCCTGGAACGGCCGATTTTGAAGCGGGTCCATCCGCCGAAAACGTTGCATTGGCACCGCAAGCGTCAGAGGCTCCGGCAACACCGGTCTCGCCAATCGAGCCCAGCAGATTGGAGCCCCCAGAACTGGCACTGTCCGAGCCAGAAGTTGCAGACGCACCCGTTCCAACCCAAAGCCCGCCGGACCTGGAAACCGCTGACGCAGTAACTGAAGAGGCGCAATCGGGTACGACGACTGGGACCCCAGCACTCAGCGCCACTGATGCCGCCATTCTCGAAGCGCTACAGACCCCGCCGGAAACGGTGGAACAGGTCGCACCCGCTGATGCACCGCAGGCACCAATTCTGGAATTCACAGGGGCTCTACCGGTTGCCCCCTCGCCTTTGATCGACCCGGTCATTGAGCCCGAAACCGAGTTCTATTACAGCTCGGTGGCTCAACCTGTGATGTCATTTGATGCAGTCGCCCTGCCCGCTTTGGACAGTCTTGAAACGGATAAACCCTTCGATCAGGCAGAACTGCCCAGCCAGCAAGGGCAACGGTTTGTGCTGGACGAACGCGGTTTGGTGACCCCCAGCGCTGAAGGAACGTTGAACCCGGGCGGTGTCATGGTCTTTGCTGGCCCGCCACAAAAGGTACCGCCGCGCCCACCGGTTCGGTTCGAAGCAGAGCCCGAAGCACCCGAGGCCGATCAAAGGCTGGCCAGCTATCGCCCGCGAGTGCGACCAGTTGATTTGCCCGAACGTTTTGAACGGCAGCAATATGGCGGACGTTTGCGTGATGAGCTTGCCGCGCTACGCCCCAAGGTTCGGCCTGCAGGTCTGCAGCCACCACCGCCACCTCCAACGGTGGACGAAACACCCGAACTTGTGGCCACCATCACTGTGCCGCGTCCCAAATCACGCCCCAGCAATATCGCCATTCAGGTGGCACAGCGCCCTGCCGCCTCCGGCGCGTCGCTTGGGTCGACAGCCAATGTCAACACCGACACAGACGAAGCAGGCTCGGTTGCGCCGCGCTCGGTTACGCCCAAAATACCGACGACTGCCTCGGTTGCACGGCAAGCCACAATCGACAACGCGATCAATCTGCGTCAGCTCAACCTGATTGGCGTCTACGGCACGCCCTCGAACCGCCGTGCCCTGGTGCGCCTGCCCAGCGGTCGTTACAAGAAGCTGAAAGTGGGCGACAGGCTGGATGGTGGCAATGTTGTCGCGATTGGAGAAAGCGAGTTGCGATACCAGAAGCGCGGCCGCAATCTGACATTGAAGATCCCAAGCGGTTGACCCAGCGGTCAAGGATGCGGATCTGCCTTTTCCAGCATCGCCGCAATCGCGCCAAGCCAAACACGCGCAAGCAAGACGCGGAGGCCGACAGACCCTGTATCTATCCTTGCTGTTCCGCTAGCCTTGACCCATGCGCGTTTGCCGCATGAAACCCGACCGAGACGGAATTTTTGTGCACATGCTCGACGATACCGACACACGACTGTTATCTGCCCTGCAAAAGGACGCGCATCTCACCGCTCAGCAATTGGGAGAGATCCTAAATCTCTCTGCCAGTCAGGCGGGGCGCAGACGGCAGCGGCTTGAGGCCGACGGCTTTATCACCGGCTATACCGCAAGGCTGGATCCGGTGAAACTGGGCCTT
The DNA here is from genome assembly GCF_013035585.1 of Ruegeria sp. HKCCA5839. Classification (NCBI taxonomy): domain Bacteria; kingdom Pseudomonadati; phylum Pseudomonadota; class Alphaproteobacteria; order Rhodobacterales; family Roseobacteraceae; genus Ruegeria; species Ruegeria sp. HKCCA5839. Next base: position 795,418 of record NZ_WQIE01000001.1, read on the forward strand.
CAGGTTCAGGGCTTTATCCAAGTCCATCTCAGCACCCACGGCCCCGAACAATCCGCAAGCTTTGCTCGCATGGTCAACGCCCGCCCCGAGATCAGCAGCGCCTGGACGATGACCGGTGAGGCCGATTACCTGCTTCACGTCTATTGTGACGACTTGTCAGCGCTCAATCGCTTGCTTCACGAGGTGATCCTGCCGCATCCTGCTGTTGCACGGGTTCAGAGCCAGATCGTCATGGATCAGCTCAAACGCGACGCCCCATTGCCCACCTGAGGGCCCAGGAAGGACAACAATGAACGAATTCCTCTATCAGGCCTCGATCTATCTGGCGGCAGCCGTAATCGCTGTTCCACTTTCGGCACGGCTTGGGCTTGGGTCTGTGTTGGGCTATCTGGCGGCGGGTATCGCCATTGGCCCGGTTCTGGGGCTGGTGGGGGCCGAGACAGAAAGCCTGCAACATGTGGCGGAATTCGGCGTCGTTATGATGCTGTTTCTGATCGGGCTCGAATTGGAGCCCCGCGCGTTGTGGGATATGCGGGACAAGTTGCTGGGGTTGGGTGGCCTTCAGGTCGGGCTGTCCACAGCGGTGATCGCTGCCGTGACTTTCTACACCGGGCAACCCTGGTCAGTCGCTCTTGCTGTGGGGCTGACGCTGTCCTTGTCATCGACCGCCATCGTGTTGCAGACCCTGTCCGAGAAAGGCCTGATGCAGACCAATGGCGGGCGCGCAACATTTTCGGTGCTGCTGACGCAGGACATCGCGGTTATCCCCATACTGGCCTTCCTGCCACTGCTTGCACTGCCTGCAGTGGCCCATTTCAATACTGACGGCTCTATTGATCGGGGGGAGCATGGGGGGCACGGGGTCGACCCCCATCACACCCTGTCACTGGTCGAAGGGCTTCCGGGCTGGGCGGTCACGCTCGTCACGATCGGGGCTGTTGCCTTTGTCGTCCTGGCCGGGATCTATCTGACCCGTCCGCTGTTTCGGTTCATCCACGCCACTCGTTTGCGCGAAATGTATACCGCGCTGGCCTTGATGATTGTTGTAGGCATTTCCTTCCTGATGACGCTTGTTGGCCTTTCACCTGCTTTGGGCGCGTTTCTGGCGGGTGTCGTTCTGGCAAGCTCTGAGTTTCGGCACGAGCTGGAAAGCGACCTTGAACCTTTCAAGGGCCTGCTATTGGGATTGTTTTTCATCACGGTTGGCGCCGGTATCGATGTGGGTTTTTTCTTTGACGACCCGTTTGATCTGATCGGGCTGGCCTTGCTGGTGATCCTTGTCAAAGGCATCATCCTGTTCATCGTGGGCCGCGCCTTCAAACTGAAAGGCCGTGATCACTGGTTGTTTACCCTGGGCCTGGCACAGGCGGGTGAGTTCGGTTTTGTCCTGCTGGCGTTTTCGACGCAGCAAAACGTCATCCCCCCCGCCTTGTCGCAAAAGCTGCTGATGATCATAGCATTGACCATGCTGATCACCCCGCTTCTGTTTATCCTCTATGATCTGCTCAGCCGAGCCGCAAAAGATCACAAACACCAAGTCGAACCCGATGACATTGATGAAAAAGGCCCGGTGATCATCGCCGGGATAGGCAGGTTCGGTCAGATCGTGAACCGGCTTGTTCAGGCCAGTGGCTTCAAGACCGTCGTTCTGGACCATGACATCGAAACCATTCAGCTGATGCGCCGCTTTGGGGTGAAAGGCTTTTTGGGCGACCCGACGCGCCCAGAATTGCTGCGCGCCGCTGGGATCGAAAAAGCGGCTGTCTTGGTGGTGGCGATGGATGACCGCAAACAGGCAACACGATTGGTGAGCTATGCCCGCCGCCAACGCCCTGACCTGCATATCATCGCCCGTGCTCGCGACCGGACCCATGTGTACGAACTCTATCAAGCAGGCGCTAATGACATCGTGCGCGAGCTGTTTGACGGATCCTTACGCGCTGGTCGCTATGTTTTGGAAAATATCGGCCTCAGCGAATACGAGGCCGCGCAGGCCGAGCAGACCTTTTACCAACATGATCGCGCCTCTGTCCGAGAACTGGCCGAGCTTTGGGTGCCCGGTGTTCCGACCGCAGACAACAAAAAGTATATTGAGCGGTCGCGACAGCTGGAAAAAGACCTTGAGACTGCGCTGCTGGAAATGGCGGAAGAGACAGACAAGAAATCCGCCTGACCCTGTCGTTGGACAGGGCCAGCCGGTTCGTTTCAGCCGTCCGAAACGCCTGCTTCGGCGAAGGTCGCCATGCCCGAATGGCACGCCACGGCGCTTTTTAGGATGTTGATCGCCAACGCCCCACCCGACCCTTCACCAAGCCGCAATCCCAGGCTGAGCAGTGGCTCTTTGCCCAGTTTGTCCAACAGGGCGGCATGGGCGCTTTCGGCACTCTGGTGCCCCGCGATTGTATGATCCAAAGCTGTTTCGGACAGCTGCGCCAGACAGGCCGCGGCGGCTGAACAAATGAACCCGTCCAGAACGACCGGAATACGCAACACGCGTGCTGCAGCAATCGCGCCCGCCATCGCGGCGATCTCGCGGCCACCCAGGCAACGCAGGATGTGAAGCCCGTCACCCGTGCCAGCATGCAGGGCGACGCCTTCGGCCACGACACGGGTTTTGATGGCCAGGCCCGCATCGTCAACACCCGTCCCCCGCCCGGTCCAATCGCCTGCGTCACCGCCGAACAAAGCACATGCAAGGGCGGCAGCGGGTGTGGTGTTGCCAATCCCCATTTCTCCGACAACCAGCAGGTCCGATTGCGGATCAACCGCGTTCCAGCCGATACGCAGTGCCGTCAACAATTCGTCCTCGCTCATCGCGGGTCCAACGGTGAAATCCTGCGTCGGGCGGTCCAGATCCAACGCATACACATCCATCTGCGCCCCGGCGGCCTTGGCCAGCTGGTTGATGGCCGCGCCACCATGTTCGAAATTCATCACCATCTGCACGGTCACTTCGGGTGGAAAGGCCGAAACCCCTTGCGCCGTCACCCCGTGATTTCCGGCAAACACGATCACTTGCGGTGTCAAAATCTTTGGCCGTGCATCGCCGCGCCAACCCGCATACCAGATCGCAAGGTCTTCAAGCCGTCCCAAAGCGCCAGGAGGCTTGGTCAGCTGCGCATTCCGATCACTGGCATCTTGCCTTGCCTGTGCATCCGTAGACGGAGCCTCAGCCAGAGCAGCACGGAAATCGTTCAAGTCATTCAAGTCAGGCAGCATTCAAAGCCTCGTTGCATCACAGTGGTCCTGTGTGTTTAACCATTGTGGCCAATGCGACAAGACCGAGAGAGGCCTGCACGTGCACAAAAACGACACACAGCCGATTTCCCGCTGGGATATTCCGCTGGCTTTCGTATTGCTGACACGCTTGCCCACGCCCCGCTTGCCCGAAACGGCCTTTGCGCGGCAAGCCACGGCGGTCTGGGCCTTTCCAATCGTGGGGCTTGTCGTCGGCGCGTTGGCGACGCTGACAGGTTGGTTGGCCATCTGGGTTAGCCTGCCCGCCTTTGTGAGTGCCGCGCTGGTTGTAAGCGTTTTAATCGTCGTGACCGGCGCGATGCATGAAGACGGCCTGGCTGACCTATTCGACGGGCTTTGGGGCGGTTATACGACCGAACGTCGTCTGGAGATCATGAAGGACAGCCAGATCGGCACCTATGGCGTTTTGGCGCTTGGGCTGGTTCAAACATTGCGTATCACCGGTATCGCTGCATTGATCCATGCCGACATGTTCACCGGTATCCTTGCTGCCTGTATGGTCTCTCGAAGCTTGATGCCCGTGCTGATGCATTTCTTGCCCAATGCCCGTAAGTCCGGGCTCAGCCAATCGGTAGGACGGCCACCGGCGTCGAGCGTCGGGTTGGGTCTGTTTCTTGCTGTATCACTGGCCGGATTGGTATTGGGTGCCGGAGCTATCCTGCCCGTTCTGCTGTCATGCGGAACAGCTTTCGCCGTCGCAAAGATAGCCAAGGCAAAGATTGGAGGTCAGACGGGTGACATACTCGGCGCAACTCAACAGCTGACCGAAGTGACGGTTCTGTTGACCCTGGTTGCATTGCTCTAAGACGCACCTCCCGTTTCAATCCTGAGGGTCGCGCCGCAATGCTTGCAGTGCACAGCGTCTGGATCATGGCGAAACAACCCGCAGCCCGGGCATTTGTATCGCACTTTCTGCGGCATGAAGATCGCCTGCGCCAACCGCACGAACAGCGCCACACCCACCACCATGATAAACACTGAAAACAGCTTGCCACCCGGCGTTTGCAACGTGATATCCCCAAACCCGGTGGTCGTGAGCGTGGCCATGGTGAAATACAGCGCATCGATATACGGGGTCTGGGTGTCGTCCGGGATGAAGAACACCAAGACAGCAGTAGAGGTTGCAAAGACAAACACCAGCAAGTTTATGGCTGCGATGACGGCATCCTCATGCGTGCGGAAGAATGTGCTGTCGCGTCGCAGATCCCTGAGCAGATGGTAGGAATGGATCAGGCGCAATGCGCGCAGGATCCGCAAGAAGGCCAGATTGCCCGTCAGAAACGGATCGAGAAAGAGGGACAGGATCACCACAATATCGGCCAGCGTGTAGATCTGGCGCAGCAACTTCCAGCGGTCTTTTGAAATCCACAGCCGGGCGGAAAAATCCAACAGGATCAGAAACCCAACGACAAAACTTGCGGTCGTGATGCCCGGACCATGCGAGACATGTGCGGTCGCCACGAAAAACACGATGGTCGCGATATCAAACACGATCAGGGCATAACGGAACCAGACCGAAACCGGATCGTGACTGATATACAGATACTTGACAGTCTGCTTCATTCTGAGCGTGCATCCCTTTGCAGACATTCAAAAACTACAGTCTTTGAACTTAAAGGCCAAGCACCCAGAACGAAAAAAGCCGCCCCGAACGGAGCGGCCTTGTTCGGTACCCGATTGGGCAATCAGGCAGCGCGCGATGTCAGCACTTCGTCAACCTGCTTGGCTGCAGCCAACTCATCCGCGCCGGATACCGCTGCAACTTCGCGGGTCAGGCGTTCAAGCGCGGCCTCGTAAAGCTGACGCTCAGAATAGCTTTGCTCACGCTGATCATCGGTGCGGTGCAGGTCACGGACCACTTCGGCAATCGAGATCAGATCGCCCGAATTGATCTTTTGTTCATATTCCTGCGCGCGGCGCGACCACATCGCGCGCTTGACCTTGGCCTTGCCTTTCAGCGTTTTCATCGCCTGGCTGATCACATCCGGTGAACTGAGCGAGCGCAGACCGGATTCGGTCACTTTGTTCGTCGGCACGCGCAGCGTCATCTTGTCCTTTTCGAAAGAAATCACAAACAGCTCTAGTGCATAGCCCGCGACTTCCTGCTCTTCGATCGAGACAATCTGACCCACGCCATGGGCGGGATAGACGACGTAATCATTCGGGCGGAACTCGAGCTTTTTCGACTTTGACATACAGGTTCATCCTTGGTTGCGGATCGGGACGTGAGACGACAAAACAACCTGTGCGGTGCCTTACTTGGCCCCGTCAGGCAGCAGGTTTGTCGCAAAATCAGAACTCCAAAGCAGTCATACTTAAGGAGTACATCCCCATCTCAGTAATCGTTCAGTCACCTATTATATCACAAAAATGCGACATCCGGAAGTGATGCGGGTGCGCATACATTGATTTACGTTTCAAGGCAGGGACTTAGCGGAAAAATCTAAACCACACACCACGGGCTTTGCCGCGAATCGCTCAGCCGCCTTCACCGGGTGCTTCCGAGAAATACTTTTCAAGCTTGCCCTCTTCGCCGTCGCGCTCTTCAGCCTCGGGCAACGGGTCTTTCTTGGTCACGATCACCGGCCAAAGCTCGGAATACTTCCGGTTGAATTCGACCCAGCCTTCCATACCCGGCTCGGTATCGGGGCGGATAGCGTCTGCCGGGCATTCCGGTTCGCACACGCCGCAATCGATGCATTCGTCAGGATGGATGACCAGAGCATTCTCGCCTTCGTAGAAACAGTCTACAGGGCAAACTTCAACACAATCTGTGTATTTGCAGGCGATGCAGTTGTCTGTAACGACATAGGTCATGGGTCAATTCCTGTTTAGGGCTTGGCGACTAGCTAGTTCAGTCTGACGGTCTTCGCAAGATCAGATCAGTCATCAGACATGCGAGAAAGATCGATAGCACGTCGTTCTTTCTTGGTCGGACGACCTTTTCCTTCATATCCCGGATTTCTGGGAGCGCTTTCCTGTTTTTCCGTCATATCAAAGTATAACGTCTGCGCCTCAGAGGCTGGGCCCCGCCGTTCCCCGAGGTTCTCGACACGGACAACGCGAATGATGCGCCCTTGCGGAAAGGTCAAAACATCGCCCGGGGCCACGGTTTGCGCCGTTTTCAGCACCCGGTTTCCGTTGAGCCTGACATGGCCACCACTGACTTGTTTGGCGGCCAGGCTGCGGGTCTTGAAGAACCGCGCCTGCCACAGCCATTTATCGATCCGCAGCTTGGCCTGAGCCATCGGCGATCAGTTGCCGTCCTTCAGACCCATAAGCGCTGCGGCAAACGGGTTATCCGGATCAATGGCTTTTTCCTTCTTCGGAGGCCGCGATGAGAAGGACTTGGCACCCTGAGGTTTGCCACCCTTTTTGCCCTGCAGCTTGTTGCCCTGCGGTTTACCGCGCGGCTTACCCTTGCCCTGCCCCTGTTCGCGGCGCGGGCCGCGGTTTTGCTGCCGCTGACGTCCCCAGGTGAAGGTGTAGTATACCTCGACCTCGGGCTCCTCCGATGCCGGCTCGGCGGCCGTCTCAGAGCTTGGGGTAGCCTCAGCTGCCGCCTCGGTGCTGTCGGTGGCCTCGGCTGGCGCCTCGGCGGGTGCGGCGACCTCTGCCGGAGCGGCCTCGGGCGCTGGGGTTTCTTCGGCCACGGACTGCTCAGCCGCTTCAGTCGCAGGCTGTTCAACCGGTGCTGGCTTGAGTTTTTCGCGCTCACCGCGCTCTGCCTTGTAGCCCAGCCCCTGCATCAGGTCGGCAAATTGTTCCAGTGTCATGCCCGTTATCGACAACATGTCGGGTTTGGCTTCAAAACCGCCCCGGCTGTCTTCGGCGCGCAGCATATCGGCCAGTCGTTCCAGCATGTCGATGCGGATCGAACGGTCGCCCGCATCGCGATAGCCACACATGGTGTCATAGCCCTGAGGCGCATCCTTGGCGACGGGTACGGTGACCAAACCCGGCGGCGGTGCTTCGGGGAATTCCTGCAGACCGCTGGAGAGAGCCCACAGAACCAGACGCAACCGCGTGGGCGCGGGTTTCAACAGCAGCGGCATGAAGATGGTGAACTGACCAAACCGAATGCCATGCTTGCGCAGCGCGCCACGGGCATCCTGATCAAGATCCTTGACCTCTTGCGCAACACCGGCGCGGGGCAGCACACCGAGCGCCTCGACCATGCGGAAGGCAAAGCCCTTGGCCAGACCGCTCAGTTCCTCATCGCGCGACAGGTTCAGCAGCGGCTCAAACAGTGCGGCCACCTTGCGGTCGATGAAATGCTGCAACCGGCGCTGCACTTTCTGTTCGACGTCAGGCCCTGCGGCCTCGTCGACAAACACTTCGACCATGGGCTTGAGCGGTTCCGCCCCGGCAACCAGTTTGCCGACGGCATATTCGCCCCACATCAGGCCGCCCTGATCGGTGAAATCAATTTCGGTATCGGGTGCATTGTAGAAGCGGTCAGCGCGCAGATGGAATTGCGGCGCGAGGGCTTGCAAAGATGCCGATTTGAGCGCTTTCGCCTCGGTTCCCTGCGCAGCCTTGTCCGGAATAAACCGGAACCCTTCCAGACGACCGACGAATTCGCCTTCGACGGTCACTTCACCCTTGTCATTTACTTCGGCCAAAAGGGCCTCCTTCTGTTTGAGCCGGCGCAGCAACACGGATGTGCGCCGGTCCACAAATCGCTGAGTCAAACGTTCGTGAAGAGCGTCCGACAGCCTGTCTTCTACAATGCGCGTTTCCTCACGCCAATGGGATTCGTCACGAACCCAGCCGTTTCGTTGTGCAACATATGTCCAGGTGCGAATATAAGCCAACCTTTTGGACAGTGCATCTATATCGCCATCGGTGCGGTCGATCCGATGAATCTGCCGCGCCATGAAGTCATCCGGGATGCATCCGCCTTCGTGCAGGTGACCATAGATCACTTCGAGCAGATTGGCATGTTCGGCGTGGCTGATACCGCGAAAATCAGGGATTCGGCACACATCCCACAGCAGACGGACAGAAGGGCCGTCGCTGGCACGGGCCATAACCTCGGTCACTTGCGACAGGGATTTCAGCGCATTCAGGTCATCAGCGGGGCGCGCCTTGATCAGGTGTTCGTTGTTAGGGCCAAGTTCGAGCGAGTCGATCAGCGCCTCAATCGATCCGAACCGCAAGGCGGCATTCCGCCAGTTCAGCTTTTTCATCGGCGTAAAGCGGCTGTCCATGATTGCCTGCGCCAGCCCTTCCTCCAACGGCGGCGCTTCACCGGTGACGCCAAAGGTGCCATCGGACATGCCCCGCCCCGCGCGTCCGGCAATCTGGGCAAGCTCATTTGCAGCCAGAGGACGCATGCGACGACCGTCGAATTTGGTCAGAGACGAAAAGGCAACGTGATTGACGTCCAGGTTTAGCCCCATGCCAATGGCATCCGTGGCCACCAGGTAATCAACCTCGCCATTCTGGTAGAGATCGACCTGCGCATTCCGCGTGCGTGGGCTGAGCGCTCCCATCACAACCGCCGCCCCACCCTTTTGGCGGCGCAATAGCTCGGCGATGGCATAGACGTTTTCCACCGAAAACCCAACAATCGCGCTGCGCGGCGGCATCCGGCTGATTTTCTTCGAGCCCGCATAAACCAGTTGCGACATCCGCTCGCGCCGCACGAATTGTGCCTCGGGCACAAGGGCGGCGATCGCCCCGCGCATCGTGTCCGAACCCAGAAAAAGGGTCTCATTGGTGCCACGGGACCGCAGCAAGCGGTCGGTAAAAACATGGCCGCGTTCGGGATCCGCACAAAGCTGGATTTCGTCGATAGCCACAAAATCTGCGCCCATGCCTTCGGGCATCGCCTCGACCGTACAGACCCAATACTGGGTCCGTGCCGGCACGATGCGTTCTTCACCCGTGACCAGCGCCACCACCGAAGGGCCGCGAATGGCGACGATCTTGTCATACACCTCGCGCGCGAGCAGCCGCAGCGGCAGACCGATCACACCGGTGCGATGCCCCAGCATGCGTTCAATCGCGTAATGTGTTTTGCCTGTATTGGTCGGGCCAAGTACGGCCACTACCCGGGAAGACCCGCTCACCTTTGCCCCCTGCGCTTTGTTCTTTACAGCGACTGGCCTTCAACCTGAGGCTTCAGACGATTCACGGCATTGGTTACTTCTTCGTGATGGGGATGTATAGCCAAGGCGCGGTTATAGACATCCAGAGCCTGTTGCGGCTTTTCGACAATCTCGAAGATCAGCCCAAGACCATAGAGCGCCTCGTAGTTGTTGGGGTTCAACGTCAACGCATACTCAAGATCTGCAACGGCCATACCGAATCTGTCGATTCCAAAAAACGCCGAAGCGCGTGCGTGCCATCCTTCGGCGAACTCGGGCGCGTGATCTGTCAGAGCGGTGAGATGATCGATCGCAGCTTCTGCATCTCCCTCGTCCAGCGCCTCGCGGCCGCGTTCCAGCAGCAGATCGGCGGACGCAGATCCCGATTGTGACCAAAGCGACTGCAATTGCCGATCAATATTGACCGCCTGTTCGGGCGTTGATTGCGACAATTGTTCCAATAATGCCGCCTCATCGCGCAAATCCGCTTCTTGCGCAATGCAAGTAGAGGAATACATGACTAGGACAACGAATGCCGCAACGGTACCTTTGAGTTTGTGTGTTGCAATACCCATAACAATGGTCAGTGTAGCGTTGCGACCGCGGATGTCCATTCACGGCGCACAAACAAAATGAGGAAGACCATGAGCGACATTCTTGAAAAAGCCGCAGCCGCGCTGAACGAAAAACTGTCGGGCGGCGATTTCGACGCCTCTGCCAAGTTCGCCATCGAAGGCGAAGGCGCAATCGTTCTGGATGCCAGCGGCGCCCGCGTGAGCGATGACGAGGCCGATGTGACCCTCAGCGCGGACGCGGAAACCTTCCAAGAAATCCTGTCTGGCGGGTTGAACCCGACCGGCGCATTCATGTCCGGCAAGCTTAGCGTGGATGGCGATATGGGTATCGCGATGAAGCTGGCTTCGGTGCTGGCCTGATGATTTCGTCGCCGGCCCCTCTTTATGAAGACGTGGCCGGCGGTCCGGCCGGTGGAAAGGCCCATTGGCTGACAACCGCGGACGAGACCCGCATTCGCGTCGGGCATTGGCTGCCCGAACAAGACGCGATCGGGACGGTTCTTCTATTCCCCGGACGCACTGAATATATCGAGAAATATGGCGACGCCGCCGGGGAATTCATTGATCGGGGCTTTGCCGTTCTGGCGATCGATTGGCGCGGTCAGGGAATGGCGGACCGCTTGCTCGATGACCCTCGCAAAGGCCATGTTGCGGATTTCACCGATTACCAGCACGACGTGCGTGCGGCTTTGGAATTGGCAGAGCAACTGGATCTGCCAAAACCCTGGCATGTCCTGGGGCATTCCATGGGGGGGGCTATCGGACTGCGGGCCGTGCTTGAGAATGACAGTTTTGCCTCTTGCGCCTTTACCGGGCCAATGTGGGGCATCTACTTTTCGCCCATCATGAAGCCACTCAGCTGGATGACAGCCTATTGGGGCCCACGTTTTGGCCTGGGCGAGAAAACACCGCCGACCACGTCTTTGGAAAGCTATGTCATGACCGCGCCGTTTGAAGGCAATGTTCTGACCCGTGATCCAGATATGTTTCAGATGATGAAAGACCAGTTGACCGCATATCCGGATCTGGCACTGGGTGCGCCATCGACCATTTGGCTGCGCGAGGCACTTGATGAATGCAGCTGGTTGATGGAGCAGAATGCGCCTGACACTCCCTGCCTGACCTATCTGGGGTCACACGAGCAGATCGTGGACCGTTACGCGATCAGAACCCGCATGGCCAACTGGCCCAAGGGCAAGCTGGTGGAAATCCCCGAAGGTGAACACGAAGTCCTGATGGAGGCTCCTGACGTTCGGGGCCCTGTCTTTGACGCATTGGCCACGCATTTCCAAACTGCGCTGTCAATGAAAGCGGGAAGCCCCTGCAGCCGAAAAAAGCCCTGAACCACACAGCTTTGTCACACCGCTTGTGATCTGCAGCTCGCGCGCCTAGATGTTGGCAAAAGATGCTAATCCGAGGTGATCCATGCGCGACCTTCCCTTTCCTGTCCGTGACGCAAATGCCGGTGGCGGCTCTGACAATCTGGGCAATCTGCCGGAATGGGATCTGACCGATCTCTATACGTCGGAAGACGCGCCCGAACTGTCGCGCGATCTGGATTGGCTGGAACAGGAATGCGCCGCTTTTGCCGCGGATTACGAAGGCAAGCTGGCGGAACTGGACGCCGCAGGTTTGCTGACCTGCGTGACGCGCAATGAAAAGATCAATGGCATCGCCGGGCGCATCATGTCCTTTGCGGGGCTGCGATACTATCAGCTGACCACCGATGCTGACCGCGCCAAATTCCTGTCGGACATGCAGGAAAAGATCACCGTTTTCACCACGCCGCTGGTTTTCTACACACTGGAGATCAACCGCATCGACGATGACGCACTCAAGGCGCATTTCGACGCCAATGCTGATCTGGCCCGGTATGAGCCCGTATTCCGCCGCATCCGTGCGATGAAACCCTATCAGCTGTCGGATGAGCTTGAGAAATTTCTGCACGATCTGGGTGTTGTCGGTGACGCGTGGGAGCGTTTGTTCGACGAAACGATCGCGGGTCTGAGTTTCACGGTGGACGGCCAAGAGCTGAATATCGAAGGCACGCTGAACCTGCTGACCGAACAGGATCGCGCCAAGCGCGAGGCCGCCGCGCGCGAGTTGGCCAGCGTCTTTCAGGACAACATCAAGACCTTCGCCCGGGTGCACAACACCCAGGCCAAGGAAAAGGAAATCGTTGATCGCTGGCGCAACATGCCGACCGCGCAGACCGGTCGTCATTTGTCAAACGATGTCGAACCCGAAGTGGTCGAAGCACTGCGCGAGGCCGTTGTCGCAGCCTATCCCAAGCTGAGCCATCGGTATTACGAGTTGAAGCGCAAATGGCTGGGTCTGGATGTGATGCAGGTCTGGGACCGCAACGCGCCCTTGCCGATGGAAGACACCCGCATTGTGGGCTGGGACGAGGCCGAGAAAACGGTCATGGACGCCTATACCGCGTTTGACCCGCGCATGGGCGAGCTTGCAGCGCCGTTCTTCTCGAAAGGTTGGATCGACGCCGCCGTCAAGCCCGGCAAGGCGCCGGGTGCCTTTGCCCATCCCACCGTCACCGATGTGCACCCCTATGTGATGCTCAACTATCTGGGCAAGCCGCGTGACGTGATGACCCTGGCGCATGAGCTGGGCCACGGCGTGCATCAGGTGCTGGCCGCCGGCCAAGGTGAGATGCTGTCCTCGACCCCTCTGACCCTGGCCGAAACCGCCTCGGTCTTTGGCGAGATGCTGACCTTCCGCAAGATGCTGGATCAGGCTGAGACACCGGAGCAGCGCAAGGTGCTGCTGGCGGGCAAGGTCGAGGATATGATCAACACCGTCGTGCGCCAAATCGCGTTTTACGATTTCGAATGCAAACTGCACGCCGCCCGGCGTGAGGGCGAGTTGACCCCCGATGACATCAACGCGCTGTGGATGAGCGTTCAGGCCGAAAGCCTTGGCCCGGCATTTGAATTCATGGAAGGGTACGAGACCTTCTGGGCCTATATACCCCACTTCGTCCACTCGCCCTTCTATGTCTATGCCTATGCCTTCGGCGACGGGTTGGTGAACGCGCTCTATTCGGTCTACGTGGCCGGAGCGGAAGGGTTCGAAGACAAATATTTCGACATGTTGCGCGCGGGCGGGTCCATGCACCACTCCGAACTGCTGGCCCCCTTCGGCCTGGATGCCAGCGACCCCAAATTCTGGGACAAAGGCCTGTCGATGATCTCGGGCTTTATTGACGAGTTGGAAGCGTTGGAGGGGTGATCACCCTCCACCCGCTGGACCGTAACAACGCGGATCAGGTCGCGGACATCCGACTGCGCCCTGATCAGTTGAAATTCGCTGGCACAGTGGCCGAAGCTCTGGCCGAACCAGCGGATCGGTTCGATCTGCATCAGATTAACGCCAAAGGGCGTGCCGTTGGGATCTTCAAGATCGACCGCGCCTATGGCACCGACTACCCGTTCGCAGCGGAAAAGGATTTGGGCTTGCGCGCCGTTATCCTGGACCATCGGGTTCAAGGCAAAGGCTATGGGACCGCCGCGATGCAGGCGCTCAGGGCCTATTTGCCGAGGCTCTACCCGCAGGCCGAAACCATATTTCTGACGGTCAACCTTGCAAACCCCGCGGCCATTGCGGTCTATCGCAAAGCAGGGTTTGTCGACACTGGCGAAATTTGGCCGCACGGCGATGCGGGCCCGCAGCATATTCTGTCGCTTGCGTTGTGGGCGCAGGCACGATGCTGAACTCAACCGTTGGTTTTCTTTAGGGAAGTCAAAAAGATCGCGCCGACAATTAAAGCAGCGCCAATGATTTCAAGCAATGTGATTGTTGCCCCAAGAAAGATTGCGGAATTGACAAACGTAAAAACAACAGAGGCCGCAAAAAGAAGTGTTGCGGTCAGGGTTGAGACCCGCGCTGCGGCCTCGTACCAGAAATAATAGGCCATCGCAGTGGGCAGAATGCCCAGCAGAAACAGGAAGACCCAATCCTCAGCAGACGGCGCTTTCAGCGAGAATGCCGCGAGGGGCATCAGCAAGATGCCCGAACACAGGAATATCCCAAACAGAAAATTGAGCCGCTCGGTCGTGGTCTGAGAGGATTGCATCGCCCGACTGCTGGTGATCAGAAAGACCGCCCAACTCAGACCTGCTCCAATTTCCAGAAGGTCCCCGAACAAAGGATCTCCTCCGCCTTCGATATCCCGAAAGACTGTGAGGAAGACACCGAAAATGGCCAAAGCCGTCGCCAGAACCTCGGTTCTACCGACAGAGGCATTGGCGAAGAAATACAGAAAGACCAGCACAAAGAAAGGCGCGGTGTTTTCCAGCACCATCGCGTTCGCCGCACCCGTATATTCCAGCCCGATGTGAAACAGGATGTAGTTCACAACGGTTGCCAGAACAGCCAATCGAAAGTTCCAATCCCGAAGCTTAACCGACGGACGCGCGCGCATCAGACGCAGCATTCCATAGATCGCAAGCGCTGCAATGAACAAACGCATAACAGCAATCTGCAAGCCGCCGAGATCACTTGTCAGAAACCGTACGATGACGCTGTGTGTGCCCCACAGAAAGGCCGCCAGGAAGCCAAACACCAATCCGCTCTGCATCCAATGCATGGGCTTGTGCTTGGTCTCGCGCATCTACAACTGGCCTATTTCAACTGACTGTCTTTCGACCCGCGCCGATTGATGCCCCCGCGCGTTTTGAAACTGCTGTCTCGATCCTCCTGACAATCGAGGCACAGCTTTACACCAGGCAGCGCTTGCCTGCGTTTTTCTGGGATCGGTTCTTCGCATTCGGCGCAATGGGTCAGGCTTTCGCCCACAGGTCGCTTTTGCGCCTGCATGCGCGCAAGCTCATCGCTGATTGAGGCCTCGATCTGTTCGCTTACCGCACCATCACGTGCCCAGCCACCAGCCATGATCCCTCTCCTGATTGGGTGGGCAACAGGTTAGCCCTGCGCCCGCCCTTTTGGCAATATCGGGTCAGAGCGTTTCGGAGTTGGCAAACACCTGATCGATCATGGCTTGGGTCCCGCGCGAAAACTCCAACGGGCACGGATAGTCAACGCCGTCGCGCACGGACCGGCAAAAGGCCTCGACCTGCAGCTTGTAGTGATCATCGCCGGGGAACCGGGTGATTTGCACTTCCAGGCCTGGACGATGCAGCTCAACCCGAGCCTCACCAAAGACGCGGGCATTGAACGGGGCGGTCAGGCGGATCACCCCGCCCTCTCCATGGAACTCCATCCATTGATTGGGATGCAGCCGGGTGGAGACATAGCTGGAATACGTAAACCCGGGGAAGCGTGCGTTGATCTCGGTAAAGACGTCGACGCCGTTTTCCCACCGGATCTGAGAGCGCACGGTCTCGGGCTCTTGCCCGGTGACAAAGCGCGTGGACCCGATCACATAGACCCCGATATCACGCAGCCCGCCGCCGCCGGTTTCGGCGCGGTTGCGGATATTTGTCGTGTCTTCACGATTGTCGAACGAAAACGCGCCGTTGACGTGCACGAGTTTACCAATCGCACCATCCTGCACCAGTTTGCGGGCCAGTTGCCATTGCGGGTGATGTACGATCATATAGGCTTCGGCCGCCAACAGGCCGGTCTCATCACGCATCGCGATCAACTGGTCGAACTCTTCGGCCCGCATCGTCATCGGCTTTTCGCACAGCACATGCTTGCCCGCTTGCAGCGCCTTCAAGCTCCATTCCACGTGCAAATGGTTGGGCAACGGGACATAAACCGCATCAATCTGCGGGTCGGCAAGCAGCGCGTCATAGCTGTCATGAACGTTCAGATCCGGGCAGAACTCTTGAAACGGAGCCGCCTTGGCCTGATCGGATGTGGCAAGTGCCGCAAGGCGGGCACCGTTTGCTGCGTGGATGGCAGGTCCCATGTACTGACGCGCGAATTTTGCGGCCCCCAGAATGCCCCACTGAACCGGTTTCTGCATCTTTCTCCTCCCACGACCTGTTAGCGCCACCAACTTGGTCACCCCTATCACCGCGCAACCGGCCTGTCATGTCACTGATCGCAAATACCAAACAAAAAAGACCGGCCGCATGGACCGGTCTTTTACAAGCTTTGGGTTGGTCAGTGCTGGCCCAGCATTCCCTTTTCGCGAGCCAATTCGCGCATCTTTTTCTGCAGTTTTTCAAACGCGCGCACTTCGATCTGTCGAATGCGTTCGCGGCTGACATTGTATTGCGTGCTCAGCTCTTCCAGAGTGACGGCCTGATCCATCAGACGGCGCTGGGTCAGAATGTCTTTTTCCCGGTCATTCAGGACGTCAAGCGCTGCGGTCAACAGCTCGCGCCGCGCTTCCAGCTCGTCGCGGGCCTCATAATCCCCGGCCTGGTCGGCATCTTCGTCTTCCAGCCAATCCTGCCATTGCATCGTGCCTTCGCCTTCAGAGCCAACCGTGGCGTTCAACGAGGCATCGCCACCAGACATCCGACGGTTCATGCTGATCACCTCTTCTTCGGTGACCCCCAAATCGGTGGCGATCTTGGCTACGTTGTCGGGGTGCAAATCGCCTTCTTCCAACGCGCCAATCCGGGCTTTGGCCTTGCGCAGATTGAAGAACAGCTTTTTCTGCGCCGAGGTGGTGCCAAGTTTCACCAAAGACCATGACCGCAGGATATATTCCTGGATCGAGGCGCGGATCCACCACATGGCATAGGTCGCCAGACGGAAGCCTTTTTCGGGGTCAAAGCGTTTCACGGCCTGCATCAGGCCCACATTCGCCTCCGAGATTACTTCGGCCTGTGGCAAGCCATAACCGCGATAGCCCATGGCAATCTTGGCCGCCAAGCGCAGATGCGACGTGACCATCTTATGGGCGGCCGCCGTGTCTTGTTCCTCAACCCAACGCTTGGCCAGCATGTATTCCTCTTCCGGCTCAAGCAGCGGGAATTTGCGGATTTCCTGCATATAACGGTTCAGACCGCCTTCAGGCGTTGGTGCGGGAAGATTTTTGTAATTTGACATGTGTTACTGCCCCCTGGACATATGTTTAAGCCCTTAACATGGCATATGGGAACCGATACCGGATCATTCAAGAGGATCTGCTAGCAGTTTGAAATTAACGGTTGATAAAGGAAAGCTAAGAAATTCGAAATCACCGTGTTTTGCGGTTTGTGTCATTCCCCGCGCAAGTGTTGTAATAATTTATCCATGTCAGAGGGCAATTTGGCTTCAAACCGAAGCTTTTCACCCGAAATCGGGTGTTCGAACCCCAAAACTGCCGCATGCAAAGCCTGGCGCGGAAAGCCACGCACCTCCTCGGCTGTTGCCGCATCAAAGGCCCGTGCGGGCAGTTTTCGCTTGCCGCCGTAAACCGGATCCCCCACCAGACCGTGGCCCGCATGGGCCATGTGAACCCGAATCTGATGGGTCCTGCCGGTTTCCAGCCAGCATTCGATCAACGCGACTGAGGCCGGATCGCCAAAGCTCTCAACCACCCGAGCGCGGGTGACCGCGTGACGACCACCGTGAAACAGCACCGCCTGTTTTTGGCGGTCGGTCTTGTGCCGCGCCAGTTGCGTGGTCAGGCGCAGGATGTTGCCGGGCTCGAAACTGACCCCTTTAACCCCGCGCAGGCGCGGGTCACCCGCGTCGGGCACACCATAGCACAGCGCTCGGTAATACCGCTCAACACTGTGAGCTTCGAACTGTGCAGCAAGCCCGTGATGCGCGGCATCCGATTTGGCAACCACCAGCAGACCGCTGGTTTCCTTGTCGATGCGATGCACAATTCCGGGGCGCTTTACGCCGCCCACACCCGACAGCTCTGATCCGCAATGGTGCAGCAGCGCGTTCACCAATGTCCCGCTGGGTGAGCCCGGCGCAGGATGCACCACCATGCCAGCGGGTTTGTTGAGCACAATCACATCCGCGTCTTCATAGATGACATCAAGCGGGATATCTTCGGGGCCGATATGGCTGTCTTCGGCCTCGGCCAATGTGATTGCCACATGCGCGCCCTCGATGGGTTTGGCCTTTGGGTCTTTGACCACGGACCCTTCCACCTGTACCGCCCCCTCTTCGATCAGGCGCGCTAGCCGCGTGCGCGACAAGGCGGCGCTGTCTGGAACATCCCGCGAAAGCGCCTTATCAAGGCGAGGCGGCGGCGCAGCCGCGATGTGAAACTCTATCAGGCGGGTGCCCATGACTGTCCCTTCCGACCCTCAGGAACCGCAGGAAACGCCTCAGCTGCGATTGCTGCGGCGAATGGTCATGCTGTTGACCGCGGTGATGATTGGCGGGGTTCTAGTGACCTTTGCGTTGATTGTCATCCGCTTATCGGATCGCACCCCCACCCTGCCCGATCAGATCGAATTGCCCGATGGCGCCAAGGCCCAGGCTGTCACCATCGGCAACAATTGGTATGCGGTCGTGACCGATGACAGCCGCATCCTGATCTTTGACAAGACAACCGGACGGCTGCGGCAGGAGATCCCGGTAGACTAACCCTGCGTCCCGCTTTCCAGCGCCAGCCGAAACACGATCTCAGAGGCGCGGCGCAGTGCCTCTGTTTCTTCCGGCGTATCGCGCCGGAACTGAGTGGCGGCTTCATCCAGTTCGGTCGGGGCGAACAACGTCGCACGCTCAGGAAAGAACTCGGTTTGAAACTCTGCATCATGTTCGGCCAGATACCCGTCCAGCCATTCGCGTTCCGAGGGCTCAAGCACATCATGGCGACGATAAAGCGTCGGATCTTCCAACACACTGCGCCGCAACTGACGGCTTTTCTGCCGTCCCATAGCCCGGCTGACGATCCCGAACGCTTCGCTGGCGGGGCGTGACAAAGACGGATTTGAAGGGCTGTCGGTGGACAGCGTGTCGGGGATCGGAACCGATATTCGGGTCAGAAAGTCGTCAATGACATTGCCGTTCACCATCTCGGCCCGATCATAGAGCATGGGCACAACCTCAACATCAGGAAACGCAGCCCGAACGCGGCGCGCTGCGCCGGTGAACGTATAGGTCTGAGGCGCGTCCTCGATGGCTTTCAAACGCTGCCGGATATAGGCTGTCCCACCCGGCGCCAAACGCCCGTTTTTGGCGCGCTGCTTGTAATCGGCCTCGAAGAAATCCGAGTATCTGCGACAGTAAAACGTCACCCGCATTTCATCTTTGGGAATGTCCGCAAAGATGCGCGCCAACTCGGTCATGTCGACCGAATAGAACATCTCGGACGAAACCAGACAGGTGCCTTCGCGATACTGGGTGTATTCCCCCGCCATCGCTTCTTTTATTTCCGCCACCGCTTCACCGCTGCCGTTGAGGTCAAAGGCAATCATGTTGTGACTAATTTTCGGACGGCGATCGCTCTCGCGCTTGCGACCTGCATGCATGTATCGCAGCCCGCCCTGGCTTAGCGCCTTTTCGTTGCCTCGGATGAACCCCTGCAACGCCGTGGTGCCGGTTTTGGGCATGCCTATGTGAAGCCATAACATCGCTTTTCCTCAGTCACATCAGCGGCGTGGCCCCTTAAGGGGCCGCCGCCGGATCCCCCAGCATCTGCCGCATCAGATCCTGCATGTCGGGCACCTGCCGCAGCTCGGCGATTTTCTCGCGATGCAGCGCGCAACAGGCCTTGTGCAGTCGCGCCGTTTCGGGATCGGACATCAACGCGTCGAACCGGGCCTGCTTGCGCGGCGCAATGGCGTCGATTGATCGGTCCTCGACAAAATTGCGGTTCATGATGTTCCAGTATTCCAGACCCAGGCTTTCCCCCAGATGATGCGCCCGCCCGCGCATCTTTTTCACCAGATAACTTTCACAGGATTTCAGCGCATAATGGTTCAGCTGCACAAGCTCATACCCCACGGAGTCGCGCGCCGACCGCCAACTGGCCTCGTAATAGCGGTCGGGCATCAGCTGACCCGATCCGTTATACCAATGGCAGTCTTCCATCGTTTCAACGGTTGGGCGCTTGGGGCGGTGCACACCGATGGCATCCCAAAGCTCGCGCTTGAACAGGGTCTTGAACCCCCAGGCTTGAGACGGCCTTGGGCTGAACTCTTTCGCCGCCATGCGGAACTGATCCGACAGAAACCCGTCCTGATATTCCACGACGCCCGCATTGCCGAACAAGCGCCAGGTCATCGAGATTGTCTTGGCCTTTGGAATGGCTTGGGTCAGCGCCCGCAGCGTATTGTCGCCGGTCTTGACGTTGATCAGCTCATCCGCGTCGATCACGACCACCCAATCCTGCGGGCGGGCGTATTCGCGTTTGAGAAAGGTTCTATAAGCGCGCTTCTGCGGGCTGGTTGGGCGGCTAGAGTTGTTGTCCACATGGATCAAGACCCCCCGCTCGTCCAAACGTTTTAACAGCGCGTCGGTGCCATCGGTGCAGTCATTGGTCATAACAACCATCTTATCAATGCCCACAGCCTGATTATGGGCCACCCATTCCAGCACAAACGGGCCCTCGTTCTTCATCGGTGTCACACTGACAAAACGCGGTTCATTGTCGCTCATGTTATTCACCTCGACTTCCTGTTCCCAGTATCGGCCAATTGTCTTGGCCTGTGGTGGGGTCTGCTCTTGTTGCTTATCGTTCTGCACGTTTCAGCTGATTTGCAAACCGTTTATACGGTGGAAACAGCTCATGCGCGCGGCGCAAGTAGCGGCGCGCTTTGTTTTTCTTGCCCCGTTTCAGCAAAATCTGTCCCGCCATCCCTTGAATTGCCGCCGTCGATTCATCCAGATCTGCAGCGTTGATGATCTGGTTTTCACCCAGTTCAGTTGCCCCAGCACGCTCGAGCAAACGGCCCATGGCAAAGACCAAGAACGGGTTTTCAGGATCACAAGCCAAGGCATCGGCCATCGACAGCCGGGCCTGAGCATAGTCACCGTCCGCTTCATAAAGATCAGACAGTCGTTTGTGGTACAAAGGGTTTTCACTTTGGCCCGCAACAATTGCTTTGGTTTCGTCAATCGCGTCGCCGCGCGAGACCTGCCCCAAATGCACATCAAGAAGACTAGCAAAACTGCGCACACGCGGATCGTCATCTGGAATGTCGGTCATGCGTTGCAACCCGGCCTGCAACATCTCAAGCCGTGGTCGATCCCCTGTCAGTCGCCTCGCCTTTTGATCCAGGGACAAATCGGCCCAATCCAAAAGCAAAAGATCGAAATTGCACGGCAGGCGTTTAAGCACCTCTCGCTGAGCGACATGGGCGTTGTAGTTGAACCAGGGACGGCGGATCACTTTCTGCAATGACCAATCTGCTGGTGGCAAAAGACGCAAAGACAGCTGATCGCGATAGAGCAGACGGGACCCAAAAACCAATACATCAGGTCTGATTGGTTTCGCCCAGAACGCACGGGTAAAGTCTTGGCCCGCCCTCCACCTCTTCTTCTGCTCACCAAACAATGCAGCTCTTAGCGCCAAGGCAACCGCGTAATCTTCGGGCCAGAGCTGAGAGCCGGACAAAGCCTGCGTCACATGTTCGTCGGCCTCATCCCATCGTTCGAGATAGAAACAGTTGAGCGATTGCAACAAGGGCAGGAACGCATTGTCGGAACCTACGGCAAGCAACCTGTCCGCTATTTCAAACGCTTCGGCGGCCCGGTCTTTTTCGCCAATTTTATACAGATTGAACAGAATCTTGGCATAGATATGCGCTGCCTCTGATCTGTTCAGAAAACCGTCAGGGCCGTAAGTAACGCGGGCAATCGCGCGGTCGGTCGCCTGATCTATTTCATCCTCTGTCAGAACATCCCGAAACACTTTCCGCTGATTACCCGAGATGCGCGCAGCCGCCATGGAAAAGGCCGAGATATAGGGTGCGATCACCTCATCCGCGCGGGACATGGTGTAAAGCTCGATAAAGTCGCGTTTGGCCCGCGACAGTTGGGACAGATCGGCAATGTCGGACATCTGCATCAGATCCGGGTACCGCTCTCTGAACCGGGCAATCAGTTCGGGTTGATCGGAAAACATGATGGCTGGACGGCCCGGATGCTTGTCCAGATGCGCTTCATATAGCTCCTCGGGCTCGATCTTGGCGGGCCACGTGGTGTGCTTCCAGGGCAAGCCGTTCAGGATATCCCCACGCCGGATGTGATAGGCCGAGACCCCTTTTCCAGACAATGCCGCGTCCGCCTGGTCCATGATGGCGCGCAACTCGGGGGTGAAACCGATTTGATGGATAAACGCGCGGTAGCGCGGGCGGATGGCCTCGATGTCTTCCCAGGGAAACGACAGAACCTCGAAGCCTTCCTCAACCAAAACAGAACGCCCCTCGGCAAGATGGGCCAGCAAACGATCGGGATTTTCGTCGTTGAGGAAGGACCAGATCGGCAGCGCCGTCTGAGTCAGCGCATCAAAAGTGGCACTGTCCAGAAACTGCGCTTTCATCCAGTCTTCGCTGAACAATTCCGACGGTTTTTCGAGCTCGGGCGCATCGCTGCCCTTTGGAAACCAGTTGACGCGATAATCTGTGTCGAAATCTTCGGCCAGGCGGATGCATGTCAGCATCATCAGCAGCCGAGCGCCCAACCGGTCTTTGCGTTGTCCGATAAAGACGCCCCGGTTGCGGCTCATGCGTCATCCCCATCCGGGCCTGCCGCCGTCGCTGCACGACGCAATTGCCGAAACCTTTGGCGCGCGATGCGAACAAGCTGCGGGTGCCGCTCTTGCCCTGCCGCCTCGATCCCCCGCATGTACCAGGGCAAGGTCCTGCGCGCGCGGATCAGGCGGTAATACTCTGCCTCTTCCAATGTCGCGTCCATCGCACCCAGCATGACCGGCTTCAACATATCCAGCTTTCGCAGCATCGGTGCCGCAAAATGGTTGGAAAACCAGGTCTTCAAAAGCACCGTATTGGCGCCCTGCAGCCGCGCCGCATGCATCCGGTCCAACTCGAAAAACGGATCATAAAAGACATAAGCCCGGCCCGCCTGCTCCAATGTCTTGGCCCCATCACCAAGCGGTAAATCCCAATTCTGCACCCGCCCGAAACGATACCGCGTTTCCCAAGGCACCAAACGTTCGTCCAGAGTGGTTTGCGGATTGAACGCAATCACAGTCGATCCCGGCACGAGTGCGGAAAAGGTCAGCGCACCAAACCCGCCCATCGATGCGCCTGCAAAAACCACCTGATCAAACTGCGCGAAAAACCCCGCATCTGCCTTGGCTTGCATGAATGACAGGATCTCGGGATCCCGGAACCAGGCTTTGGTGCGAGCAAAGACCCCCAGATGAGACCAGCCGATATCGCGGAAGAACTTCCACCCCCAGGGCTCGCGCGCAAAGGACAGGTCGTTGACATTGGCAATATTGTCAAAGCTGACCACCAACCGCCGTTTGTCGCGGTGATGAAACAAGATCGAATGCCGGTCGAGCTTCTCGAAAGCGCCGCGCCCCGATCCTCCGGGGTAAAGCTCGACAAACCAGGGTGGCGGCGGGTCGGTCAGGATCCGCTCATACCCAGTCTTGCGTTCGGGGTGCTCGGGTTGGCGCAGGTCCTTGGGCAGGTCTTCATCCATTGCGGTCACACCAGATTGTCGGCCAGCCAGGACCGGAATTCGACCCAATCCGGGCGTGTCTTGATCTCGGAGATCTTGGCGCGATGCCAGTCACAGGCCTGCGCGTGCAATCGCCTCAACTCCACATCCGCCTTGAACTCGGCCAGCATGGGCGCGGCCCGTTCCGCCAAGGGCATAATCGAGCTGTCGCTGATCTTGTTGGCATTCATATCCTGCCAATAGGATTGCCCTTGGTCGACCTTGATATGATTGGTGCGCCCGCGATCTCGCTTGATAAGAAACCCTTCCAGCGACCGCACCGAGTAGTGATGGATACGCCCAAAACTATGGTCAAAATTCCGCCAGGCCCGCCAGCCCACATCGCTTGCAGGATAAAGATTGCCACCGGCATCAGACCAGGCAATCTGCTGCGCGCCCTCTTCATCAAACCCTTTTGGACGATGTGGCCCAAAACGGGTGAATTTGCCGTTGTTGCGGAACAAGGTCTTGAGCCCGTAAGCCCGGCCCGAGTGATAGGGAAACTCTTTATCCCCCAGCGAAAACGCCTGCGTGACCGGTCTGTCTTCGAAACTCACATTGCCCGAGCTGCCAAACAGCCGCCAGGCAAACGAGATCGCATCGACCTGCTGCCCTGCTTTCTGTTCCACAGCCTCGATCAACCCGCCAAAGCTGTTGTCAGCGCAGCGGATATTCCAGAACTCATCCACATCCAGACACAGCAGCCAATCGGCCCGTTTCACCCATTTCTGCCGCCGCGCCCGCCGCAACATCTGGTGCTGCGGGTTGCCCCCCTCACCCACGGCGTTGTCCACATGAGTGGCCACACCCAACGCCTGCAGGCGCCGCGCGATCTCATCGGTGCCGTCCTCGCAGTCATTGGTGAAAATCACGAAGTGGTCGACGCCCAAAGACCGATGATACGCGACCCATTCCAGCATATAGGGGCCTTCGTTCTTCATCGTGGTGAATACGGTAATGGTCTGGGACATGTGCTTTGGTCTGGTTTGCTCTTGAGCCCTTTCTTACACAAGCCCAAGCCAACCCGCGACACCGAACTGCGCATTGTTTGGAAGATGTTGCACTGAGGTGTGTGTAAACCGAGCGAAACTGAATAGACGTGGCTCATGCGCCCTGATATGTCACATTGCCTCTCTAAAGCGCGCGGGTGCAGACCTTGAACTCAAGCGCCCGCCGACTGAGGCGAACAACTCCTTCAGATCGTAGGATTTCTTCAAGCCCACCGCGCTGTTCTGCGATGACGTCTTGCCTGGGCACGTCGTAGTCCAAAACCCTGATCGCTCGCAACGGCCCAAGCGCGCACAGAACTCAGCAAGCATCTGTAATCTTTGATTTGTTAGCGGACTTCACATCAAAATGTGAAATGGTGCGGTCGAGAAGACTCGAACTTCCACGGGTGTTACCCCACAGCGACCTCAACGCTGCGCGTCTACCAATTCCGCCACGACCGCACTGTCATTGACTTGGTAGAGGGGCGTATAGACCGTGTTTTGGGCATTGTGAAGAGGCAAATGCCGAGGTGGTTTGAATTCCTGTCCGGGCTTCATATCTTTAAGGCTCACACCCAAAACAACACCACGTTCAGGACTGTCTCATGTCTTCACCAGATCCCCGCCCGACCTTGCAGGTCGATATCGTCTCGGACGTTGTTTGCCCCTGGTGCATCGTGGGGTTTCGTCAGCTTGATATGGCGTTGCAGCAGGAAGGTGTGTTGGCGCAGTTGCGCTGGCATCCGTTTGAGTTGAACCCGAATTTGGGGCCTGATGGTCAGAACCTGCGCGAACATATCACCGAGAAATATGGCTCGACCCCGGAACAGAGCCAACAGGCGCGCGATCGGTTGACCGCTTTGGGGCAAGAGCTGGGCTTTGCCTTCAATTTCGACGAGGGCAGCCGGATCTATAACACTTTTGCAGCGCATCAATTGTTGGACTGGGCGGAAACCCAAGGGCGGCAACACCCGCTCAAGCTTGCTCTGTTTGACGCCTATTTCACCCGACAACGCGATGTTTCGGACACGGATGTATTGCTGGAGGCGGTCGAGGCTGCCGGGCTCGTCCCCGAAGCAGCGCGCGAAGCCCTGACCTCGGGCGCGCATGTCGCACCGGTGCGCGAAAAACAACAGTTCTGGACCAGCCGTGGTATTTCCGGTGTGCCGTCGATGGTGTTTGGCGGCAACTACTTGCTGACCGGAGCACAGGGTACGGACACCTATGCACAAGTTCTGCAACGTTGCCTGGCCGAAGCGGCCTGAGCCCTTTTCCCGACCTTAAAGACGGTCTATGGACACCCCATGGAATGGAAAACCTCGGATGGTCTGACCGATTATGACGACGCTGTCGCTTTTATGGAGGCACGCGTTGCAGCAATTGCGGCTGGCGAGGCGGATGAGTGTATCTGGTTGCTGGAACATCCCCCGCTTTATACCGCAGGGACCTCGGCCCGGCGCGAAGACCTGACCGACCCGGATCGTTTTCCTGTCTATGAAAGCAAACGCGGTGGCCAGTACACCTATCACGGACCCGGACAACGGGTTGTCTACGTGATGCTGGATGTGGGCAAACGCGGCCACGATGTCCGGCGCTTTGTCAAACAGCTGGAGAATTGGGTGATCTCTGCGTTGGCAGAATTCAACGTGACCGGCGAGATTCGCGAGGGACGCGTGGGCGTCTGGGTTCAACGCAAAGACAAGCCTCTGACTGCCAACGGCCAGCCCGCCGAAGACAAGATCGCAGCCATTGGCATTCGATTGCGTAAATGGGTCAGCTTCCATGGTATCTCGATCAACGTGGAACCTGATCTGGAACATTTCAGCGGAATCGTTCCCTGCGGCATCCAAGACCATGGTGTAACCTCGCTGGTCGATCTGGGCTTACCGGTGACGATGGCAGATGTTGATGTCGCGCTGCAGAGGACATTCGAGACGGTTTTTGGCGACGACTGAGCCTCTGATATGCGTTTGTCGAATCGTCATCTGACGACAGTTTGGTGACAATAGATTGCCCCTGAAACTTCTGTTTCCCGTTTGAGCGTGAAATACCCCAGATTTCCGTAAAATTTAGGGATTTTTCACTTTGCTCCTCACAAATAGCCTCACTCCACGTAATGTGTACTTACCGTTCATGAGTGAGTGGTGTGTTACCGGTGATCGAGGGCAAAACCCAACGAGATCCGAGATGTGTTGTGAGTACGAGTGTGCCGTTCCGACCCCATATCGGAACGGCACTTTTCTTTTACAGGACAGTTTTTCTGCCACGGTCCCGTTGCATTGAGAAACCTGACCTGCGCGCCAACTTGGCAACGAATTTTGGGACGGAGCGAAGCGTTAGTTCAGCGCCGCACGGATTTTCTCGGCATGACTCGCGATGGCGTCCATGTCTCCCATATTTCCAGGTGGGCGCATCGGCAGGCCCTCGTGACGAGGCAAGACATGGAAATGCAGGTGAAAGACCTCCTGCCCGCCTGCGGCTTCGTTGAACTGTTGAATGGTGACCCCATCGGCGCCAAAGGCTGCTTTTGCCGCCAAAGCCATTTTCTGTGTTGTTGCCATGACCGCTGCCAACTGTTCGGGGCTTGCGTCCAGAAGGTTGCGACACGGTGTCTTGGGAATGACCAGCAGATGCCCGTCGGTGCGCGGCATGATGTCCATGAAGGCAAGCGTGTCATCATCTTCGTAAACGCGGGTTGAGGGGATTTCGCCTCGTAGAATCTTGGCAAAGATGTTTTCGGGGTCATATGCGGTCATCGACGATCTCCGGTCGTTCTGTTGCTTCTTTTTCTGAGGTCCATGAAACCCACGGTCAAGGAACAAATACAGAGATGTCGTGCCGTGCTTGAAATCCCACTTCTCCTCCCCAGATTGGAAGGGATCGCAAGCCTGCGGCCCTGCCCCGCGACAATTATTCTTGATTCAGATCAAACTCGACCATTGAAGGTCGCCCCTTCGCAATCTAAAACCACCGGGAAACCCGCGCGCCGGAGAGGTCTGGCTGCGCGGTGTCGTTGCAACAGGAGGCACCCATAATGGCAGACGCAGCCATTCACGGTCATGATCATGAAGACGAGCGCTCGTTCTTTCAGCGCTGGTTCATGTCGACCAACCACAAGGACATCGGGATTCTCTACCTGATCTTCTCGGCGATTGCCGGGTTCATCTCGGTGGCGATGACCGTTTACATGCGGCTTGAGCTGATGCACCCCGGTGTACAGTATATGTGCCTCGAAGGCTTCATGGCCGATCCTTGTACCCCCAACGGACATCTGTGGAACGTGATGATCACTTATCACGGTGTTCTGATGATGTTCTTTGTTGTCATTCCGGCTCTGTTCGGCGGATTTGGCAACTATTTCATGCCGTTGCAGATCGGCGCGCCGGATATGGCGTTCCCGCGGATGAACAACCTGTCCTTCTGGCTTTATGTTGCCGGTACTTCGCTCGGCGTAGCCTCGCTGCTCAGCCCCGGTGGCAATGACCAGCTTGGGTCAGGCGTGGGTTGGGTTCTTTACCCACCGCTTTCGACAACCGAAGGCGGCATGTCCATGGACCTTGCGATTTTCGCCGTGCACGTATCGGGCGCCTCCTCGATCCTCGGCGCGATCAACATGATCACCACTTTCCTGAACATGCGTGCCCCGGGCATGACCTTGTTCAAAGTGCCGCTGTTCAGCTGGTCGATCTTTGTCACATCGTGGCTGATTCTGTTGTCTCTGCCGGTTCTGGCGGGCGCGATCACCATGCTGCTGATGGACCGCAACTTTGGTTTCACCTTCTTTGATCCGGCCGGTGGTGGTGACCCGATCCTGTATCAGCACATCCTGTGGTTCTTCGGCCACCCGGAAGTGTATATCGTGATCCTGCCCGGCTTTGGCATCATCAGCCACGTGATCGCGACCTTCTCGCGCAAGCCGATCTTTGGCTATCTGCCGATGGTCTGGGCGATCATCGCCATCGGCGTGCTGGGCTTTGTCGTGTGGGCGCACCACATGTACACAGTTGGTATGTCGCTGCGTCAGCAGGCCTACTTCATGCTGGCCACGATGGTCATCGCGGTACCCACCGGCGTTAAGGTCTTCTCGTGGATTGCCACCATGTGGGGCGGGTCCATCGAGTTCAAAACTCCGATGCTGTTTGCCTTTGGCTTCCTGTTCCTGTTCACCGTTGGTGGTGTGACCGGTGTGGTTCTGTCGCAGGCCGGTATCGACCGCGCCTATCACGACACCTACTATGTGGTCGCGCACTTCCACTATGTGATGAGCTTGGGGGCCGTGTTTGCGATCTTTGCCGGGGTCTACTTCTACTTCGGCAAGATGACAGGGCGTCAATACTCCGAGTTCTGGGGCAAGATCCACTTCTGGATGTTCTTTATCGGCGCCAACCTGACATTCTTCCCTCAGCATTTCCTGGGCCGTCAGGGCATGCCGCGTCGGTATATCGACTACCCCGAGGCCTTTGCGCAGTGGAACTTTGTATCCTCAATCGGCGCATTTGTGTCCTTCGCCTCGTTCCTGCTGTTCTTCGGCATCGTGTTCTACGCTCTGTTCCGTGGCGCACGTGTGACCCAGAACAACTATTGGAATGAATACGCGGATACGCTGGAATGGACCCTGCCCTCGCCGCCGCCCGAACACACGTTCGAGCAGCTGCCCAAGCAGGAAGACTGGGACAAAGGCCACGCGCACTGATCCCGATCTGACCCAATGGAAACCCCGCCCAAGTGGCGGGGTTTTTTCTTTGCCCGCAATCACGCATTCGCCAATTGCGCGTTTCTGGGCTATGATGGAGCCCCCAACAGAACGGAGGCTCTGGAATGGCTGAGTTCGACTTCTGGTACTCGATCGGCAGCACCTACAGCTTTCTGACGATTTCTCGGCTGGATGAGTGGTGCGCAGAGAACAACGCATCTGTGAATTGGCGACCGTTCAACGTGCGCACCGTAATGACCGCGCAGCAGAACGTTCCCTTCGCGGGTAAACCAGTGAAGTCTGCCTATATGTGGCGCGATATCGAACGGCGGGCGGCAAAGTACCACATTCATGCCAGCCTGCCCGCACCTTACCCGATCTCTGATCTACAACTGGCCAACCAAGTCGCCTTGCTGGGGATGAGCGAAGGCTGGGGTAAGAGCTTTACCCAGACGCTATATCGGCTGTGGTTCGAAGATGGGGTCGAGGCTGGATCCGAGGCCGCTCTGACCGAGGCTCTGCACCGCACGCAACAGGACCCTCGGCTTGTCTTGGCCAGGGCACGCGCTGCAGACATGGAGCAAGCCCTGGTCGAGCAGACCGAAACAGCCGTGAAGCTTGGCGTTTTCGGGGCGCCCAGCTTTGTTGTGCAAGGCGAAGTGTTCTGGGGTGATGATCGGCTGGATGACGCCCTGTCCTGGGCCCGTGTCGGCCATGTGATGTGACGATAAGCCCTTCGACTTTGGCCTGATCTGGTTTATCTCTGCACCCATGCCGTACCATTGGAACACCATGTCTGAAACCGAGCAAGAGCTGCGCCTTTGGCCGCATAACTCTCTGCCGCCACGCGGGGCGATGGGCGTTGTCATGGGTGTGTTTCTGTTTGGCCTGATCCCGGTGCTGGCGATGCTGGGCTCTGCCATATTGTGGGGGTTATTACCGTTCCTGCTGATCACCGTGCTGGGTCTGTGGTTGGCGATCGAGATGAACTATCGCGCGCGCAGCATTTCCGAAGTCCTGACGCTCAGCGGGACGCAGGCGCGTCTGGTCCATCATAATCCGCGCAAAGGTGATCAGATCTGGACTTGCAACCGCTATTGGGCACGGCCCGAGATGCATGCCAAAGGCGGACCGGTCCCGCATTACGTCACCCTCATCGGAGAGGGACGCGAGGTCGAGATCGGAGCGTTTTTATCCGAAGAAGAACGGATCGCTCTTTATGACGAATTGACGGTGAAACTGCGCGACGGGGCCGCGCAGTAGGTCAGCACCCGTTGCTGGACGCGGCGCACAAGTGGTCTTTGACCATCGGGCCGACTTTGCCAAAGTCCATCTGACCGGTGTAGCGCGTTTTCAACTCGCCCATGACCTTGCCCATATCGCGGATTGAGCCCGCGCCCGTGGCCGTGATCGCAGTTTGAATCGCGCTTGAAACCTCGTCTTCATCCAGTTGCTTGGGCAGGAACTCTTCAATCACTTCGACCTCGCGCAATTCACGCTCGGCCAGATCCAGGCGTCCGCCCTCTTCATAGGCACGCGCACTTTCCTTGCGCTGCTTGGTCATTTTACCAAGGATTTCAAGAACCTCCGCATCGCCACACCCTTTGACCTCTTCATTGTCGGATGCCCGCGCAGCAATATCGCGATCCTTGATCGCGGCATTGATCAGGCGAAGCGTCGACAGACGCTCGGCTTCTTTGTCTTTCATAGCTTGCTTTAGGGCTGCAGTTACCCTTGATCGCATGTCCATTTGGTTTGTCCATCCCCATGGCAAAATGAACCCCGACCATATCGAAACAAAAAGGCGGGCACAATGGGAGACGGATATATCTAAGTCATTGTTTTTCAACAATAGCCCAAAATTTGAACAGGCTTGACCCAAAGGCTTATCCCCCTTAGGTATGCGCCGGTTTACCATATAGGAGAGTCGCGCCATGGCCCAGAACGCCCCGTCCAAGCCCACAGCATGTCTGGCTTTGGCAGATGGAACGCTCTTTTACGGAATTGGATTTGGTGCCACAGGCCAGACCGAGGCCGAACTCTGCTTCAACACCGCGATGACCGGGTACCAAGAGATTATGACCGATCCGTCTTATGCGGGCCAGATTGTGACCTTTACCTTCCCGCATATCGGCAATGTCGGCGTAAACCCTGAAGATGACGAGACCGGTGATCCGGTCGCGGACGGTATGGTGGTCAAATGGGATCCGACCGAGCCGTCAAACTGGCGTGCTGCTGAAGAATTGAAGGCTTGGTTGGCAAGGCGCGGGCGGATTGCCATTGGCGGCGTCGACACCCGTCGTCTGACGCGGGCAATCCGGCAGCAAGGCGCACCGCATGTGGCCTTGGCCCACGATCCCGAGGGCAACTTCGACATCGAGGCGCTGGTCGCTGCGGCACGGGGCTTTGCCGGGCTCGAAGGCATGGATCTGGCCAAAGACGTAACCTGCGCCCAAAGCTATCGCTGGGACGAAATGCGGTGGGCCTGGCCCGAGGGCTATCAGCGGCAGGAAGCGCCTGTGCACAAGGTCGTCGCTTTGGATTTCGGCGCCAAGCGCAACATTTTGCGCTGCCTGGCCTCTGCCGGGTGCGACGTAACCGTTCTTCCGGCGACAGCTACGGCGGCCGATGTATTGGCTTATGAGCCCGACGGTGTGTTCCTGTCCAACGGCCCGGGCGATCCGGCGGCAACCGGTGAATACGCGGTACCCATGATCAAAGAGATCTTGGACACAACCGATCTGCCCGTCTTTGGCATCTGTCTGGGGCATCAAATGCTGGCCCTGGCTCTGGGTGGACAGACCGTCAAGATGAACCACGGCCACCATGGCGCAAACCACCCCGTCAAGGATCTGGAAACCGGCAAGGTCGAGATCACCTCGATGAACCATGGCTTTGCAGTGGACGCACAATCTCTGCCCGATGGGGTAGTGGAAACCCACAGGTCGCTGTTTGACGGTTCGAACTGTGGCATCCGCATGTCGGACCGCCCGGTCTATTCCGTGCAATACCACCCCGAGGCTTCGCCCGGACCGCAGGACAGTTTCTACCTGTTCGAACGGTTTGCCGCTGCAATGGCAGCCCGGAAAGAGACAGTCTAACAGCTGATTCGTTTCTGTTAACCCGCTGTTAACCCTAAGTAAGCACCCTGCCGAAGGTTAAACCGGCAGGGTCTTTTTTTATGGTTGAGTTAAATCTCCAGCATCTCGCACGCGCGACCCCGGTCCCGGCCCTGGACAAACGCAAGCCGATCGGTGCCTTTCTGGTCGAACTGGGTGTCATCACACCCGGCCAACTTGCCAAGGCGCTACATTTGCAAACGCGTCTGAAAGCACCCTTGGGTGAAATCCTTGTTGGCGAAGGCTGGGCCGCGCGCGAAGAAGTTATGGCCGCCTTGTCCCATCAAAGCGGGTTGCAGATTGCTGATCTGGAACAGACCCCGGCCGATGCGAACCTGTGCGACGTCATGCCGGTCGGGTTCTGGCTGGAACATAACCTCATACCCTGGATGCGTATGGGCCCCGTTCTGCTGATCGCAACCGCTCGCCCAGACCTGTTCAAAAAGGCGTCCAAAGCGTTGCGCAAAAAGGGACATAGCGTTGCCCCGGTCTTGGCGGACCCAAACCAGATCGAGACGAATATTCGCAGGCTTTATGAAAGAGATCTCGCCCGCAAGGCAGCGGCGCGAGTCAGGCCCGCCCACAGTTGTCGCAACTGGACCGCGCGGTCCCGCATCTGGCCCGTGATTGCACTGGCCGCCCTGGGCGCAGGTTGTTTTTCCCTGCCTCAACTGGGGCTGGCTCTGCTGTTGGGTGCGGCCATTCTGACTCTATGTCTTTTCATGATGTTTAGACTGGTGGGGCTTATGACCTACCTGCTGCGATATGAGCCTGAACCTGAGCCGGAAAAACGACCTTTCATTCGCCTGCCCACCGTATCGATCATGGTCCCGCTTTATAAAGAGCGTGAGATTGCGACGGCCTTAGTCCAACGCCTGTCGCGGGTAACCTATCCCAAAGCACTGCTGGATGTGGTTCTGGTGCTGGAAGAGCGCGACGAGGTTACCCGCGCCACTCTCGGCAACGTTCGGCTCCCAAATTGGATCCGAACGGTCGAGGTGCCCGAGCTGGGTAAGCTAACGACCAAACCGCGCGCGATGAACTATGCGCTTGATTTCTGCCGGGGTGAGATCCTGGGCGTTTGGGACGCCGAGGACGCGCCTGTCCCCAACCAGATCGAAACCGTTGTGCGCCGCTTTGCCCAGGCGTCCGAGGATGTGGTCTGCCTGCAAGGCATGCTCGATTACTACAACCCCCGCACCAATTGGCGGTCGCGCTGTTTTACCATTGAATACAGCAGTTGGTTTCGGGTGATCCTGCCGGGGATCGCCAAGCTTGGGCTGGTAGTACCGTTGGGGGGCACCACATTCTTTTTCAAGCGCGACAAGCTGCTGAAGCTGCGCGGGTGGGATGCTCACAACGTGACCGAGGATGCTGATCTGGGCGTCAGGCTCTGCCGCGCCGGATACCGGACCGAGATTGTGGAAACCACCACCTATGAAGAGGCCAATTTCCGCGCCTGGCCCTGGGTCAAACAGCGTTCACGCTGGCTCAAGGGCTTCATGGTCACCTATCTGGTGCATATGCGGTCACCCAAAAAACTACTGCAAGAGCTTGGTTGGCGCAAATTTCTGGGGGTTCAGGCCTTCTTTTTGGGAACGGTTGGACAGTTTCTTTTGGCCCCAGTGCTTTGGGTGTTTTGGCTTTCGGCTTTGGGGATGGCGCACCCGTTTGAAACAGTTGCAAGCCCCGCTGTGTTGCCGGTGTTTTTCGGGCTGTTTCTTTTGGCCGAATTGACAAACATCGCAGCCGGAGCGTTGGGCGTTGTCGCAGGTCAACGGCGTTTCTTGATCCCTTGGGTGCCCACCATGATCCTTTATTACCCGTTGGGTGTACTGGCCGCCTATAAAGGCCTTTGGGAATTGATGGTAAAACCGTTCTTCTGGGACAAGACGCAACATGGACATGCGTCAGAAGAATCTCCGGTCAGCTGATGCTATTTTTCGCGATCAACCGCATCTTGTTTTAGCCGCGTCATGAAGGCATCCGAAATGTGGTCTTTCAGCGCGCGCGCCGCACCCTCTTCGTCGCGGGCAGCGATGGCATCCACAATGGCCTTGTGCTCTCGCAATGCGATCTCGCCGCGCCCCTGCACCGCCAGCGATGTGGTGGCCATCAGCGCCATACTGCGATGCACCAGATCCAGTTGTTGCACCAGATACCGGTTGTGCGAGGCCAGATGGATCTGTTCATGAAACCGACGGTTCGCCCGTGACAACGCAGGTGGATCCCCTACCAGCGCGGCGTCCTCGGCAACCATATCCTGCAACACTTTGATCTCTTCGGCGGTCGCATGACGCGCGGCCAGCCCGGCGGCCAGCCCTTCCAACTCGCTTCGCACCACGTAAAGCTCGGCCATCTGGTTGTGATCCAGCGAGGCAACGATCAGCGACCGGCCATCGCGTTCCAGCAGCGATTGCGTCTCAAGCCGCTGCAACGCCTCTCGGATCGGGGTGCGCGACACGCCAAACCGTTCTGCCAGCTCGCTTTCGACCAGACGGTCGCCCGGTTTATAGACGCCGACATCAATGGCTTCGAGGATCAAAGCATAGGCGTCCTTGTTGGACTGTCTCGACTGGGGCATCACAACTTCCATTCATTCGTTCGAACCTGTCTATCCGTCCCAGGGGGAGGCAATCAAGGGTGGCATTGAAAACACCGGGCGGTCGGCCTAAACCCGAACCATGGTGAAACCGGCTTTTTCTCATGTCACCCAATGGGTGTTCGACCTCGACAATACGCTCTACCCACCGCATATGCGTCTGTTCGATCAGATCGAGGTGCTGATGACGGATTATGTGGTGCAGGCGATCGGCGTCGACCGCCCTGAGGCCGATAGGCTGCGGTCGCATTACTGGCGTGAATACGGCACCACGCTGGCAGGGCTGATGGCAGAACATGATCTGGATCCTGATCCCTATCTGCATGCGGTGCATCAGGTAGACATGAGCCATATGGAGCCCGACACCACCTTGGCCGGCCATATCCGCGCCCTGCCCGGGCGTCGCATTGTCTACACTAACGGATCAGCGCCCTATGCCGAGCGTGTTTTGGCGGCGCGCGGGCTGGATGGGCTGTTTGACGCGATCTATGGTGTCGAACATGCGGGCTATCGCCCCAAGCCTGAAAAGGCCGCGTTCGAGGCGATCTTTGCGCAGGACGGAATCGAGGCGCAAAAGGCCGCGATGTTCGAGGATGACCCCCGCAATCTGGCTGCGCCGCATCAGATGGGAATGCGCACCGTGCACGTCGCGCCTGACCCGCATGAGGCCGACCATATTCATCACCACACCGATGACCTGACCGCTTTTCTGGGCCGCCTGCGATAGGCTGTCACACTGCGACGATCTGTGCGTTTCGCAGTCTCAGCATTCGCCCCATATCCAGCCTAGCGACGAACAGAATCGGAGACCCCAATGACTGCGCTAGAGATGCCGCAGCGCTTGCCCTTGTGGCAGCGCGTTTTGTTTGCAGTGCCCCTGTTTGGCTGGATGGCCCGGGATGCCGCCAATGCACAGCCCGAGGATCTTTATTACACCGCCGCAGCGATCTTTAGCATGTGGGGCTGTTCGATCCTGTTGTTCGGTCTGCCCGGGCTCTATATTCCCGCGCTTCTGATGGTGCCGGTCATGTTCCTGATCCTGGTCCTCATCTCACGCGGATGACGCACGAGACAGGATGTCGCTTGGCACGCCCTACCCGGCGGCACTAAGGTCTGCGGGAACGGAGACATGCCCATGAGTGACAGCTGTGACATCCTTATTTCTGGCGGCGGAATCGCAGGCCTGACAGCCGCGGCAGCCTTTGGCACGGCTGGCTTTGACGTTATATGCGTCGATCCGACCCCTCCGATCACCGAACGCGATGTGGACGGGTCAGACCTGCGCAGCACCGCCTTTCTGCAACCTGCCCAAACCCTGCTTGAACACTGCGGGCTTTGGGACCGGCTGGCCGCCGATGCCGCGCCCTTGCAGATCATGCGAATCGTGGATGCGGGCGGTGATGTGCCAGAACCCCGCGTGGTACGCGATTTCAATGCTTCGGATGTCTCGGACAAGCCCTTTGGATGGAACCTGCCCAACTGGCTTTTGCGGCGCGAGATGGTGGCCCGGCTGGCCGATCTGCCCAACGTGGATTTTCGCCCCGGCACGGGCACAGTCAACCTGTTCACCCGCACCAATGAGGCGCGCGTCGGCCTAAGCGACGGAAGCCGCATCCACTGCAAACTGGTCATTGCTGCTGACGGGCGAAACTCGCCGATGCGCGAAGCCGCTGGGATCGCCACCCGCACCACGCGCTATGGCCAGAAAGCGCTGGCCTTTGCGGTCACCCACCCGATCCCGCATGACAATGTCTCGACCGAGATCCACCGCTCAGGCGGGCCGTTTACCCTTGTGCCCCTGCCAGACTGGCAAGGGCAGCCGTCCTCCGCAATTGTCTGGATGGAACGTGGCCCCCGTGCAGTGGAACTGTTGAACCTGGAACCAGAGGCCTTCGAGGCGGCGATGACCGAACGATCCTGCGGATTGTTCGGACCACTGAAACTGGCCTCGCGGCGCACAATCTGGCCGATCATCAGCCAATCGGCTGAGCGCTTGTCCGGTGAACGTCTGGCCCTGATGGCCGAAGCGGCGCATGTGGTCCCGCCTATCGGTGCACAGGGGCTAAATATGTCCCTGGGCGATCTGCGCTGTCTGCTGGAATTGGCGCAGGCCCACCCCGAGGGGCTGGGCGATGCAGCCATGCTGGACGCCTATCACAAAGCCCGCCATTCCGAGATCGAGCTGCGCGTCAAAGGTATCGATCTGTTGAACCGCGCCTCGATGATCGAGGCGCGTCCGCTGCGTGATGCGCGGGCGATGGGTCTGAATGTACTTTATTCCCTGCCACCGGTGCGCAAAACGCTGATGCAGATGGGTCTTGGAATGCGCTGAGGCGCTGCCCTTACAGAACCTGATCCAGCACCCGCTTTAGCCGGGCAATGGTGCCATCGACATCATACAGCTTATCCAGACCAAACAGGCCAAGGCGGAACGTGCTGAACCCTGCGGGCTCATCACATTGCAACGGCACGCCTGCTGCGATCTGCATGCCCAAAGCTGCGAATTTCTTACCGTTCTGCACCTCGGGATCCGCTGTATAGCTGACCACGACGCCCGGCGCGCCAAATCCATCTGCCGCGACCGAAACGATCCCTTTGTCGCGCAGCATCGCCCGTACGCCATCGCCCAAGGCCCACTGGGCCTGACGCAGCTTTTCGAACCCGTAAGCGCGGGTTTCCTGCATCGTGTCGCGAAAGGCGCGCAGCGCATCGGTTGGCATCGTGGCGTGATAGGCATGGCCGCCTTCTTCATAGGCCTGCATGATCTGACGCCACTTTTTCAGATCCACCGCAAAACTGTCCGAGGTTGTCTCGGCCAACCGCGCCTCGGCTCGCTTGGACAGCATGACCAAACCGGCACAAGGAGACGCGCTCCACCCCTTTTGCGGGGCCGAGATCAGGACGTCTACGCCGGTTGCCTTCATGTCCACCCAGGCACAGCCTGAGGCGATGCAATCCAGCACCATCAACGCGCCGACCTCATGTGCAGCAGCCGCCATTTGAGCCACGTAGTCGTCAGGCAGGATCAATCCCGCCGAGGTTTCGACATGCGGCGCAAAAACGATATCCGGGCGTTGCTCGCGAATTGTTGCAACCACCTCTTCGATTGGCGCGGGCGCAAATGGCGACGGGCTTGAATTCCCGGTTTCCCGCGCCTTCATCACCGTCGCCGACGCCGTTAACCCGCCGGATTCGATAATTTGGCTCCACCGGTAGGAAAACCAACCATTGCGAACCACCAAGACGTTGGCTCCTTTGGCAAATTGGCGGGCGACAGCTTCCATCCCGTAGGTGCCGCCTCCGGGTACGATGGCGACTGCATCCGCTTTGTACACCTCGCGCAGCATGGACGAGATATCGCGCATAACCTCTTGAAAATTTTGCGACATGTGGTTGAGAGAGCGATCCGTGAAGACAACCGAAAACTCTTCCAGACCGGTGGGATCGACATTATCCAATAGCGCGGGCATGCTTTGTCCTTTCCTTGGCTTGCCCCTTTCTGCACGCTGTTGAACGCAAGGTAAAGCGTTCCAAATCTGCTGCGTTTCTCCGTAAAGTCACCGCTAAATTTACGGTTTCTTGTGCTAGCAAATCAGAACAGTCGAGAAGAAGTGACGCTAAACAGAGTCACCCTCCCTTTACACCATTGCGTGTTTCTGAGCATATGCACTCACTTTTTAATAGAAGAGGTCTTGAATTCGTGACTGAACAAAGACGGATCAGTTTTCAAGTTGTCCGGGACGAGGTCAAACGACGGATCGAAACCCGAGTTTGGCCACAAGGTTCTTTACTACCGACCGAAACTCAGCTGGCCGAAGAGTTCAGCTGCGCTCGCGCCACTGTCAACCGGGCTTTGCGCGAACTGTCCGATCAGGGATTTGTCGAACGCAAACGCAAAAGCGGCACACGGGTCAAAAAAGAACCCAGAAAACAAGCCAAGCTTGAGATTTCCCTGGCGCGCCAGGCCGTCGAACAACAGAACTCGGACTATCGCTATGCGCTGGTCGAGCGGAATGTGGTTTCAAGCCCACGCTGGCTGACGTCGCAGTTGAATGTCGATCCGGACGCACGCGTTCTACATATCGTTTGCATGCATTACGCGGACAACCGCCCCTTCCAGCTGGAAGAACGCTGGGTGGTAATTGAAACGGTTCCTGAAATCGAAACGGCGGATCTGAACCATTCCGGCCCCCATGAATGGCTGTTGAACGCAGCCCCCTTTACCGAAGCCGAAATCGCCTTTTCCGCCATTTCCGCCGATGGCCGCCTGGCCGAGTTCATGGGCACCACGACCGGAACGTCGATGATCCAATTGGAACGCACGACGTGGAAAGACGGCCAGCCTATGACGTTCGCCCGCCTGACCCATCATCCTGGGTATTGTATCCGGTCGAAGTACTGATCACCGATCGGGCCCGGCAAGCGCTCTTCGCTGAGCAGAACATTTGCCTCAACGTCGCCGGCACCAGGCAGTGTCATGATCCGGCGGCGCAGGACGCGCTCGAAATCGGCCAGATCCCGCGCCACAACCCGCAATCGGTAATCATAGAGCCCCAACACGTGCTCAACGGTCTGAACCTCGGGGATGGCGCTGACGGCGCGTTCGAAATCTTCCAGGCTGATCTGCCCTTTGCGGCCAAGCTTGACGCCCAGAAACACGGTTACCCCAAACCCCAGCGCTTCGGCATTCAGACGCAGCCTGCGCCCTTTGATCACCCCGGCCTGTTCCAACCTGCGAATACGCCGCCAGGTTGCGGGCTGCGACAGCCCAA
This sequence comes from Ruegeria sp. HKCCA5839, assembly GCF_013035585.1. Taxonomy (NCBI): domain Bacteria; kingdom Pseudomonadati; phylum Pseudomonadota; class Alphaproteobacteria; order Rhodobacterales; family Roseobacteraceae; genus Ruegeria; species Ruegeria sp. HKCCA5839. The sequence goes on from NZ_WQIE01000001.1 coordinate 835,036, forward strand.
AGCGGCGCCCCAACGCACCAGCGCTTTGTGTCACATCCTGTGCAAGCGCGCGCAGGATTTTGCGGTCGACCTCATCCAATTCGATCATACCGGCAACACCTCATCGCGTTTGACACGCGCGATATGCATCAGCGCCTCGATATCCGCGATGTGTGGCAGGGTCAGAATGCGGTCACGATACACCTGTTGATAATGTGTCATGTCACGCGCCAGCACAGACAGGCGCACGTCAACACGCCCCAGGAAGGTCTGGATCTCGATCACCTCCGACACGTCCCGCGCGGCTTCGGTAAACTCGTCAAAGGCGCGCGGTTGCGTCTTGTCCAGCGTAATCCGCAAGGAAACCTCAACCGCATAGCCCAATGCGGCCCAGTCGATCACGGCCTCTTGCCCCTCGATGATGCCCGCCGCCTGCATCTTCTCGATCCGTCGCCAGCACACGCCCGCGCTGATCCGGCATCGTTCGGCCAGTTCGGCTGTGGTCAGGCTGGGTTCGGCCTGAAAGATGCGCAGGATGCGCCTGTCGATATCGTCAAGCATGATTTCTTCAGGTTCTTCTTATTTCGCGAATTATTCTTCACCTTTTTCTTCAATACTCAATCCAGACCCTATCGCCAATACTCATCCCGCAGGATAGAAGCACAGCAATCGAAACAGAAAGGACCGGCGAAATGCGCGTCTATTACGATCGCGATTGCGACATCAACCTGATCAAAGACAAAAAAGTGGCCATCCTGGGCTATGGCAGCCAAGGCCATGCCCACGCGCTGAACCTGCGTGACTCAGGTGCGAAGAACCTGGTTATCGCCCTGCGCGACGGCTCACCTTCGGCCAAGAAAGCCGCAGCAGAGGGTCTGGAGGTGATGGGCATCGCCGAAGCGGCTGCGTGGTGCGACGTGATCATGTTCACCATGCCCGACGAATTGCAGGCAGAGACCTACAAGAAATATGTCCATGGCAACATCAAGCCGGGCGCCGCGATTGCATTCGCCCACGGCCTGAACGTGCATTTCGGCCTGATCGAGCCGAAAGAAGGCGTTGACGTCATCATGATGGCACCCAAAGGCCCCGGCCACACTGTACGCGGCGAATACACCAAAGGTGGCGGCGTGCCTTGCCTGGTGGCCGTTGACAATGATGCAACCGGCAAAGCGCTGGAAATCGGCCTGTCCTATTGCTCGGCCATCGGTGGCGGCCGTTCGGGCATCATCGAAACCAACTTCCGCGAAGAATGCGAAACCGACCTGTTCGGTGAGCAAGCTGTTCTATGCGGTGGTCTGGTAGAGCTGATCCGCTGCGGCTTTGAAACTCTGGTCGAGGCAGGCTACGCGCCTGAAATGGCCTATTTCGAGTGTCTACACGAAGTGAAGCTGATCGTTGACCTGATCTATGAAGGCGGCATCGCCAACATGGATTACTCGATCTCGAACACAGCCGAATACGGCCAATACGTCACCGGCCCGCGTATCCTGAAATACGACGAGACCAAAGCGCGTATGAAAGAGGTTCTGAACGACATCCAGCAAGGCAAGTTCGTCCGCGACTTCATGCTGGAAAACGCCGTTGGTCAGCCGACCATCAAAGCGTCGCGCCGTGCCAATGACGAGCACATGATCGAGGAAACAGGCGCCAAGCTGCGCGCCATGATGCCCTGGATCTCGGCTGGTAAAATGGTCGACAAAGAAAAGAACTAAGCCTGACTTCTGTCGGTGAAAGGGCGGCCAACAGGGCCGCCCTTTTCAATTGGCAACAGCGTTCGCATAACGCTCGCCCAGCACAAAATCCCAGCCGCTGTCATAGTTTTTGCGTTTGTCCGCAGCCTCGGCTGCCCAGACCTCCCACCCTGAATGGGTCAGCGTCACCTTGGTCTCAGCGTCGTTTTGCGCTTCAAAACTCACCTCAACACGGGTGGGGTAATCCGTATTTGTCCCCGGGTGCCATGTGAACGCGATGCGCTGGCCTTCTTCATAGACCAAAACCTCACCCCATTCTGCGCGGTTGCCATCATACATGGTCTCATAAACCGCCCCACCGACCCGAGGTTCGATTGTCACGCCAAGCGCGGGCTGGTTATGGGCCGCCGATACCGCGTGCCCCTCCAGAGGCCACCATTTCGCGATACGGTTTACAAAGATATCAAAGGCGCGCGCGGGCTCGGCTTTGACAACAACAGTCTTCACAATAGGATCGGTCACGCGTCTTCCTTCCCTGAATTTACCTCATCCGCAAATCGGCTCATCACCTCCGACCAGTAGCGATCAAGCCATGACCGCAGCGCATCCAGCCCGTCGGGACAGGCCGTGTAGATGCGCCGCGTGCCCTGAGCCTGACACATCACCAGCCCCGCATCGGACAACACGCGAAGGTGCTGCGACACAGCAGGACGGCTAACAGGCATGTCCGCCGCGATCTGCCCCACTGATTGCGGCTTGCGCGCCACCGCCTCGAACACGTGTCTGCGTGTGGTATCCCCAAGGGCTGACAGAGCTTTATCGTAAGTCATAGCTTACGGTAAGTATAAACTTACTCTTTGTCAAATTCCCTTCGTGACACGGGTCAGCCTGCGAGATAAGGGGATGGAATGGTTGAACAACCTTCAAAGCGTGACTGGAGCGGCGTCTTCACTTTGGGCCTCATTTGGGGTGCGACTTTCATGGTCGTGGCCATGGCGCTTGAGGGGTATGGCCCGATCACCGTTGCCACGGCACGTACCACCCTGGGAGCGGTGACATTGCTGCTTTTGATGCGACTGTCCGGTCGCCGCATTCCAACGCTGACACCTGCTCTGGCGACATCCATTGTGTTGATCGGCTTGTTGTCGACCGCAGTGCCGTTCATGCTGCTCAGCTGGGGGCAACAAATTGTGCCTTCGGCCTTTGCCGGGCTATCGATGGCCGCGATCCCGCTGATGGTGCTGCCGCTTGCGCACTTCTTTTCGGATGAGCCGATGAACCTGCGCCGCCTGATTGGTGTCTGCCTTGGCTTTACCGGCGCGCTGGTGCTGATTGGGCCGGGTTTGGCGCAATTGGGACAAGGTGCAGAGCCGCTTGCGCAACTGGCCTGCATCTGCGCCGCCCTGTGCTATGCCAGCTCGTCGATCATGACACGTCGGTGTCCACCGATTGACCCGCTGGTCCTGGCTGCGCTGATGCTGCTTGTCGGTGCCGTGGTGTTGATACCGATCCTGCTGATGACCGAGGGGCTACCAACCTGGCAAGGGCCCCGTCCAACGCTTGCTTTGCTCGTTTTGGGCCTTGTACCAACCGCCTTTGCCACCTCGCTGCGGGTATCCATAACGCGCAGCGCCGGGTCGGTTTTCCTGACGCTTGTGAACTATCAGGTTCCGGTCTGGTCGATGGTGTTCGGGGCCTGGATCCTGTCCGAGGCCCTGCCCCTGCGCTTTTTCGGCGCGCTTGCGCTGATCCTGACCGGTATGGCCATCAGCCAGTGGTTCAGCCTGAAACGAATGCTGACCCGCGCTTAGCCTGCTGCTGCCTCAACCTCGGCCACGATCCCGTTCACCACCTGTGTCAACAGACCGTCATCTTCGCATTCTGCCATCACCCGGATCAAAGGTTCGGTCCCGGACTTGCGGATCAGCAAACGCCCTTTGCCGTTCAGCTGCGCCTCGGCTTCCGCAATCGCAGATTTGACGCTGTCAGCCTCCAGCGGCACCTGCCCTTCGCCATAGCGCACGTTCTTGAGCAGCTGCGGGACCGTTTCGAACTGGCGCGACAGCTCGGAGGCCTTTTTCTCGGACAAAACCATTTCCGCCAGGAAATGCAGCCCGGCCATCAGCCCGTCGCCAGTGGTGGCATAATCGCTCATCACGATATGGCCGGATTGCTCACCGCCCAGGTTGAACCCGCCCTCACGCATCCGCTCAACCACATAGCGGTCACCAACGGCAGTGCGCTCCAAACGCAAACCTTGCGCGCTTAGATGCCGCTCCAGCCCCAGATTGGACATCACGGTGGCCACCAAAGCCCCGCCTTTTAGCTGATCTGCCTTACTCCAGGCCGAGGCCAGCAGGGCCATAAGCTGGTCACCATCTGCCACGGTGCCGGTTTCGTCGACGATCACCACCCGGTCTGCATCGCCATCCAGGCAGATCCCAACATCCGCGCCATGGGCCACAACCGTTTCAGCCGCAAATTCGGGATGGGTCGAGCCACAATCGAGGTTGATATTCTTTCCGTTCGGCGCAATTCCAACCGGGATAACCTCGGCACCCAGTTCCCACAGGACTTCAGGCGCGGTACGGTGCGCAGCACCATTGGCGCAGTCGATCACCACTTTCAGCCCGTCCAGGCGCACATCACGCGGCAGGGATGATTTCACCCGCTCGCCATAGCGAAACCGCGCATCATCCACCCGACGCGCGCGCCCGATATTCTGCGCCTGGGCAGGTTTGACACCCTCTTCGATCAGCCGCTCGATCTCTAGTTCGGCCTGATCGGACAGCTTATACCCGTCGGGGCCAAAAAACTTGATGCCGTTGTCCTCTGCCGGGTTGTGGCTGGCCGAAATCATCACCCCAAGGTCGGCCCGCATGGACCGGGTCATCAGCCCGACCGCTGGTGTCGGCACCGGCCCCAACAGCAACACATTCATCCCGGTCGAGGTTAGCCCGGCGGTCAGAGCGTTCTCCAGCATATAGCCCGAAAGCCGCGTGTCCTTACCGATGACCACCCGATGCACACCCGAGGCATCGCGGCGGAAATATCGCCCCACAGCCGCGCCGATGCGCAGGGCCATCTCGGCCGTCATGGGATGCGTGTTCGCGGTGCCACGCACCCCGTCGGTTCCGAACAATTTACGCATCAATACTCTCCTGAAACACCTGCCTGCGTCCGAATTACCGGACGGCAGCCCACAGACGCAAGGCCTGAGCGGTCTCAGCGACATCATGCGCACGAATGATCTGCACACCCTGAGACAATCCAGCCAAAGCCACAGCGATTGATCCCGGCGCGCGCGCATCCTTGCGTGGTTCTTTCCCGATCTGACCGATCAGCCCCTTACGCGACACTCCAAGCAGGATTGGGCAACCTAACCCATGGAAAAGGCTGATATTTCTCAAAAGCTCCAGATTATGCTCTTGGGTCTTCCCAAATCCGATACCGGGATCAACAATAATCCGCTCATGTTTCAGACCCAATGCGATTAGCCGCTCAATCTGCTGCGCCAGAAAATCATACACGTCCAGCAAGACATCCTCATAACGCGGGTCATCCTGCATCGTTGCCGGATCGCCCTGCATATGCATCACACAAACCGGGGCGTCGTGTTCTGCACAAAAAGGTGCAAGCTGGGTATCAAAGGTAAAGCCCGAGACATCGTTGATCAGCCCTGCCCCTGCCTCGAACGCGGCCCCCGCGACCGAAGCTTTACGTGTGTCGATCGAGATCACAGCCTCTGTCTCGGCACTGATCGCTTCGATCACTGGGCGGATCCGCCGTATCTCTTCGTCCTCGGGAACAAAATCGGCGCCGGGCCGCGTGGATTCTCCGCCGACATCTAGAATTCTGGCGCCGTTTTGCACCATATCTCGGGCCGCATCCCGTGCAGCTTCAACCGAATTGTGCAACCCGCCATCCGAGAAACTGTCGGGGGTCGCGTTCAAGATCCCCATAATCTGAGGCCGCGACATATCCAGTGCCGCAACTGAGGCGCGCGGACGCGTCAGGCGATCTTGCCAGTCACTGGGCATGTCCGGCACAGGCACGACCTGCGCACGCTTACCCCGCTGCAATTGCTCGGCATGGGTAAACCACAGATCCTGCCGCCCCGCCAAAGGCACAGACCCGTTTGGACGTGCAGGACCATGTTGGACCAGCGGGCGGAAATACATTGTCACAGGGTTTTCTGATCGACGGATACCGCGCGCAAAGGCGTTTTTGGCGCATCCGGCAATTCGCCTCCGATCACCATCATTTCGCTGGCTTCAAACGTCGACGCAAACCACGCGGCCAAGGCCACAGCATCTGACGGGGCCGCTGACGGCCCGTCCACCGCATCCAACACGATCTTGGACGGTGCCCAGACACAGATTTGACCGTTGCGCATCGCCCAATCCAACTCGGTCCGGGTCGAGACCACAACACAGCGATGATCACGCGCGGCCAGAACCCAGGCGTTCTGTTCGATTGCCAGCAGGTCGATGCGGCGTTGGGTCATCGCGTGACCGGTTTGCGATACAGGCAGATCAGCGGCACCAACACAAAGGATCAACGGACGCTGACGGCTTTCCAACTGATCGATCCAACTTGTCAGTTTGTCCGACGCGATCGCTTCATTGGACAAAAAAACCAAACGGGGATGCGGGCGTTCTTCCTCGACCAAGTCGGGGTCAACTGCGTCTTTGCCACGTACGATTTCAACCCCAAGCGCGCCCGGACCGCGATCAAGTTTTTCTATTCGAACAAAGGCTCTTACAGCCTGTGGCTCAAGTAAAATTCGCTCGGCCACACGATCTGCCAGTGTTTCGAGCAGGTTCAGCCGCTCTGCCGCCAGCTCAAAAGAAATGGCCTCGGTCACCTTGTCATAAGACAGGATACGATCGACATCGTCATCAATAGGGCCGGTCAAAGGTCGCACTTCGACAACGATGTTGAAGCAGATACGCTGAGTGGTGCCACGCTCGGCCTGAAACGCTCCGATCTCGACGTCGACAATATGATCGCGCAGAGAAATCCGGTCCAGCGGCCCACGCGGCGCGGTAGCTTCGGATCGCTCGGACGGGTGCGCAAACGCAAGGCGGATTTCGGAACTCATGGGTCTCGCCTCTTTGGCCTCGGGTGATCAGTTCGCCCCTTCTAGGCGGTCTGCAGGCCTATAACACCCTTGTAAACGCCATTCCAGCCACTGAATGCGTCGTCCATCGACAACGCACGCCCCATCATCTGTCAACGACATCGCGCTACGCCACCGCAGAATCCGCGATGGCGCTTTGGTCAGTTGCTGGCTGTCCGGTAGTTGTGGCGATAGAAGATATGCACACCGATCCGCGCGGTTTCCTTATAAACGCGTGACCAAGACGGACGCACTGCCTTGGTGTGGTAATGCGTAGCCCCCTCGGTCAGATCCTCGGTCAGCCCATCAATCGCGGCACGTGCAACCTTGGCGACGCGCTCATAGGCGCGTTTCTCATGAATGACCTCTTTCTGGCCATCACAAGTATAGGTGAACTGACACTGGTATTTCTTGCCAGTACCCTGCTGGATCACACCGCACAACGAGTCGGGGAACCGCGTGCTGTCGACACGGTTCAGAATAACCTCTGCCACCGCGAACTGGCCTTTCACGCTTTCACCGCGTGCCTCGAAATACAGCGCTTCGGCCAAGCAACGGAAATGCTCATCTCCGGTGGCATCGGGCTGCTGGTCCAACCAGTCTTTGGTATAGCTCATTTCAATCTGTTCCGGCGCTTTGCGCGGCTTGAACAGAGTCAGATAGTCTTTGAAGCTTTGTGCTGGCAGCTCATTGCGGGCGACCAGTTCTTCCTTTGTCGATTCAACGGTCTGCCGGTCTGCGTATGACAAACCGGGCAGCACGGTTGCTGCCGAAACGGCAACAGCCAATATGTAGCTCTTCATCAGATAACCTCGCACAGGCACATACGCGCCAAACCCTCCCCCGGCGGGCGCGACGAGGCTGATAGCCGACAATTCGCCGAACGTCCAGTTTTTCGGCAAATGCAAGTAAAAAATTGCTCACGCGGTTAAAAACTTTCAACAATGGTGCGTGTGCGATGCTACTATTTCTATGGGGCCTGAGCCGCGTCAACCCCCAAGTTTAGAAGAAATCGCCAGTTGAGCGGCAGTCAGCCGAGCCACCGGAACCCGGAAGGGCGAACAAGAGACATAGTCGAATCCAAGCGCGCGACAGATTGCAATTGATTCGGGGTTGCCGCCATGTTCACCGCAAACCGACAAGGTTACACCCGGTTGCGCCTCCCGCCCTCGCTCGGCTCCCAACCGAAGCAACTCGCCCACGCCATCTGCATCCAGCACGTGAAACGGATCTTCGTTGAACACGCCCAACCGCACATAGGCCGACATGAACCGGCCCGCGTCATCGCGCGACAGGCCATATGTCATCTGCGTCAGGTCGTTGGTCCCGAAACTCATAAAGGCAGTGTGCGGCGCGATTTCGTTCGCCCGCAAACACGCGCGCGGTGTTTCGACCATCACGCCCAGACGATAGTCGAACTCCTGCCCCTGTTCCGACGCAACTTCGGTGGCGACCTTGTCGATACGTGCCCTGACCAGTTCAACCTCACGCTTGGCCGAGACCAGAGGAATCATCACCTCGGGCACAACCGGTGCGCCGTCTTTTGACGCCTCCAGCGTCGCCTCAAAGATCGCGCGGGCCTGCATGTCGTAGATCTCGGGGACAGTCACACCCAGACGAACACCGCGCAGACCCAGCATCGGGTTGTATTCGCTCATCGAATCCACCCGCCGTTCGACATCCGACACAGGCAGATCCAATGCTTCAGCCACTTCCCGCTGTCCGCTACGGGTGGTGGGCAGAAACTCGTGCAGCGGTGGGTCAAACAGGCGGATACAGACCGGTTGACCCTCCATGATGCGGAACAGTTGGACAAAATCCTGCCGTTGCATCGGCAGCAAGCGCTCCAACACGGCCGCCCGGCCCGAGGGCGTCTGCGCAAAGATCATCTCGCGCATTACGGTCAGGCGGCCGGGATCAAAGAACATGTGTTCCGTCCGGCACAGACCAATCCCTTCGGCCTGAAAGTTTCGAGCGGTCTGCGCGTCGGCGGGCGTATCGGCATTGGCGCGGATGGCAATGTCTCGCTCGGCATCAGCCCAACCCATAAGTGTTTGAAAACTATCATCCAATGCGGCTTCCAGCATGGCTGGCTCACCGACCAGAACCTGCCCAGACGAACCATCGATCGTCAGGACATCTCCGGTCTTGAACACCCGGCCATCGGGGGCGGCTAGCTGTTTCAACTTGGTCTGGAACCGCATCTCTGAGGCCCCGACAATACACGGCAGACCCAGCCCGCGCCCGATCACCGCCGCGTGGCTGGTCATGCCGCCCTTTTCCGTCAGAACCGCCACCGCCGCATGCATCCCCCGCACATCCTCGGGTGAGGTTTCACGACGCACCAGAATACAGGGCTCTCCCCGCGCGGCACCGGCCTGTGCTTCGGCAGCAGTAAAGACCAACCGGCCAGTCGCAGCGCCCGGGCTGGCGCCAATGCCGGTGGTCAACACATCGCGCTTGGCGCTGGGATGAACCTGCCGGTGCAGCAGCTCGTTCAGCGAATGCGGATCGATCCGCATCACCGCCTCTTGTGGGGGGATGATTCCGTCTTCGGCCAGCCGCACGGCAATCCGCACCGCTGCGCGCGATCCGCGCTGAACCCGGACACCGTCGAGAATATGCACATTGCCGTTCTGGACAACGAACTCGACCTGCATCTCTTCGCGCAGTTTCTCACGCATCAGCGCCGCATGGGCCTTGAGGTCGGAAAACGCCTCGGGCGCGACATCTTCCAGCGAGGGGCCGCGCTCATCCTTTTGCAAAAACAGGGCTGAGACGCCTTCCCCCAACGCATCGCGCCCCTGGCTTTGGCTCAGGTATCGCCCGGTGATCTGCGGCTTTCCCGTGGCCGGATCAACCAGTTGCAACACGCCTGAGCCACACTCGCCCTGCCCGACACCGGGGATCATTTCCTGAATGACCAGCCCCAGCCCGGCATCCGCAGGCGCGCCCTTGGCTTGACGCAGCAGCCGGGCTGACGTGCCCTCCCACGCGCGGGCCATGGAGCGCAGAACTCCGACCAGCTGTTCCCCACGCTCCTGAGGAAAGGCTTCTTCGGTCTCATCCTCATAAGCGCGCAGCGTCAGGCTCAGACCTTCGCGGCCATCAGCGTCGATATCGTCGAAGACATCCGGGTCAAGACGCGCCACATGGGTCGCGTAACTTTGCGCAAATCGCAGATAGAGCGCCGCCGCCGCATCGCGGCCCATATCCGCCGACAGATCCAGATAGCGCGCGTCATTCATGCCGATATTCAGAACCGCGCCGGGGCCGCCCCAATCGGGATCTTCGGAACTGGGCCGCACGCACAATAGCGCGGTGGGTTCGAACTGCTCCAACACCGCCGAGATATCAGGCACATTCCCATTCGCAATCTGATGCACCGACTCAAACGACAGCGCCACAGTCCGGGGCACCGGCATGTCCAGCCGCACCAAGCGTTGCAAGCATTTCGCCCGCCCGCCATGGGTATTGGCTGCGACCGGCGCGTCAGAGGTGATCAGAGTGGTATGAGGATTATTCTGCACTGCGGCACCTTTTGGTTTCACCGCAGCATAGGCAGATGGGCCGGTCACGCAAGGGTGATCTAGGCGCGTGCCCTACGCGCCCAAGGGTTTAGCCGTCGATCTTCGACAAATCCGCAACCGACGAACAGATCTGCCGTATCTGGCTGAGCAGGTTCAGACGGTTGCGCCGCAGGATGTCATTGTCGGTATTGACCTGCACATCCTCAAAAAACGCATCCACCGGCCCGCGCAACGCCGCCATAGCTGCCATGGCCGTCGGAAAATCTTCGCCCTTCAGCGCCGCATTGATCTGACCTTCGGCCTGTTCCAAAGCGGAGAAAAGCGCCTTTTCGCTGTCCGTCTCGGCAAATTTCACATCCGCGCCATAGGAGTATTCGACCCCATCCTTCTCTTCGGCCTGCGTCAGGATGTTGTTGGCGCGTTTGAAGCCCTGCACGAGGTTTTCCCCATCCTCAGTCGCAATCACCGCATTCAGAGCGCGGGCGCGCTTGACCAGCAGGTTGAGGTCGTCATTGCCCTCCATTGCGATACAGGCGTCGATAATGTCGTGGCGAATGCCCTCGTCGCGCAGGAAGACTTTGAGGCGGTCGTGGATAAAAGAGAGGAGGTCGTCGGATGCGTCGGGAACCTTTTTCTCCAACTCAAGAAATGCCGCCGCAGGTAATCCGCCAATTTTTTCTTTGACGGTCTGAAAAGCTCCACCAAAAACGCCATGACGCGCGATTTCTTCAAGAAGATCGCGGACATTTGCATCCGGTAGTGCGTCGTTGATGGCGCTTTCCGCCCGAACCAACTGACTGTCAAAAAAGCGATCCAACCGAAGATGTAGATCGTTACCAAAAATCAACCGAATAACCCCCAGCGCCGCACGGCGCAGCGCAAACGGGTCTTTCGATCCGGTGGGCTTCTCATCAATCGCCCAGAACCCGGTCAGCGTGTCCAGCTTGTCGGCCAGCGCTACGGTCACCGACAAAGGCGCGGTGGGCACGTCATCGGACGGTCCCAGCGGCGAGTAATGTTCCTGCGCCACCGCGGCTACGGCGGCGTCTTCGCCTGCGGCCTCGATGTAATACCGCCCCATAAGCCCTTGAAGTTCAGGGAATTCATAAACCATCTCAGAGCTCAGGTCGGCCTTGGCCAGACGCGCGGCTTTCTCGGCCTGATCCGCATCCGCGCCTGTCACCGGGGCCAGCTCGCGGGCCAGAGCGGCGATGCGGTTGATGCGTTCGGCCTGCGTGCCCAGCTTGTTGTGGAAGGTCACATTCTCCAATGCGCGGGTCCATTGGGTGATGTCCGATTTGGCGACGCGCAGGTCGTTCTCCCAGAAGAATTTCGCATCCGCCAGACGCGCCGACAGTACCTTTTGGTTCCCCGCCAGAATGGTCGCGCCATTATCGGCAGTTTCGCGGTTGGCCACGGTGATGAACCGTTCGATCCGACCCGTTTTGGGGTTCTTCACCGAAAAGAACTTCTGATGCTCTTTCATCGAGGTTTGCAGCACCTCGGGCGGCAGGTCGAGGAACTCGTCGTCGATCTGCCCCATCAGCACCACGGGCCATTCAACCAGCCCGGCAACCTCGGCCAGCAGGCCCTTGTCTTCGACCACCTCAAGACCGGCGGCAAAAGCCATGTTCTGGGCGTCGTTCCAGATATGCTCGGCTCGTTCTTCGGGCGACAAAACCACAAAGGCGCGCTTGAGTTTGGCGGCGTAATCCTCGAAGGAGGTTACCGAAAACCGGTTTGGCGCCATAAATCGGTGACCCTGCGTGCTGTCTCCGGCCGTGATCCCCTCGACCGTAAGCGGCACGATTTGCGCTCCTGCCTCATCGCTCAGGATGCACAGGATCGAGTGCAGCGGACGAACCCAGCGCATGGGGCCACTGCCCCAGCGCATGGATTTCGGCCAAGGAAAGTTGCGGATGGTGGCCTCAAGAACCTCGGCCACGATCTCAGCCGCCGGCCGGCCCAGTTTTTCGATCATGGCGAAATAGACCGCGCCTTTGGGGGTCTCACGCTTTTCCAACTGATCGCGGGTCAGCCCTGCGCCGCGCAGGAAGCCTTCGATGGCCTTGTCCGGCGCGCCCACTTTGGGGCCCTTGCGTTCATCACGCACCGTGGGGCTTTCAGACAGCAGCCCTTCGACCGCCAGGGTCAAACGACGCGGCGTTGTCAGGGCGGCGGCCCCGGAATAGGTCAGGCCAGCCTCGACCAAACCATCAGTGATCCGCTTTTTCAGGTCTTCACCGGCGCGGGTCTGCATGCGCGCGGGGATTTCCTCGGAAAACAGTTCGATCAGCAGGTCGGGCATTTTCGGTCCTTAGAAATTTACAATCGTCTGGATGACGATGGCATTGGCAATATCCACAAAGAATGCGGATACAAGGGGGAGCACGATAAAGGCAATAGGCGACGGGCCATATCGCTTGGTTACGGCTGTCATATTTGCAATCGCTGTGGGTGTGGCGCCCAAAGCAAAGCCGCCAAAGCCTGCGGCCAGAACGGCGGCGCGGTAGTTCGACCCCATAATCGGAAACAGCGCCCAGATCACAAAGACCACAGTGAACAGGGTTTGCGCGGTCATGATCACGGCAATGGCCAGACCAAGTTCGGCAATGGTCCAAAGTTGCAGGCTCATGAGTGACATGGCCAGAAAGGCCCCCAGCGCAAATTCGGATATCAGCGCCAGCGAGGGCGTCTGAGAGACCGGCGGTGCCGAAGGAAACAGCGCTGTGCGCAGATTGGCGATCACGATCCCCATGATCAGGCAGGGCACGAAAAGTGGCAGTTTGAGGCCAGCCGCCAGGATAACCTCGTTCAGCATATAGCCGAAAATAATCGCGATATTGAGGTAGAGAAGCACCCGCATGATCGTGAGGTGATCAATCTGCGATTTGCTCTTCCCGGCCTCGTCCGGCAATCCGACGGTGAGTTCTTCATCCGGTCGGTCCGGCGACAAATTGCGGCCCTCGATCAACAGCCGCGCAATTGGGCCACCCACGAGGGCCGCCAGAACCAGGCCCAGCGTTGCGACGGCCACGCCCAGCTCGGTCGCGCCGTCGAGCCCGGTAGCGTCCCCTACCGCCGGGGCCCAGGCGATGGCTGTCCCGTGCCCCCCGATCAGCGCCGCCGAGCCAAACAGAACACCCGCCTGCGCCGGATAGCCAAAGATCGTCGCGCCCACCGCACCGATGACGTTCTGGGCGACGATCGTCGTCAGAGTGAGGATCAGAAGCAAAAACAAGGGCTTGCCACCCGAAATCAAATCAGCGATCCGCGCATTCAGCCCGATACCCGCAAAGAACAGGACTAGCAGGAAATCCCGGGTCTGAAGCTCGAACGACAGCTCAAGCCCAAAGACCAGATACAGCGCCAACACCACCAACGAGGCCAGCAACCCACCGGTTACCGGCTCGGGGATGTTGAACTGTCGCAGAACAGCCACCCGCGCGTTAAGCTCGGCGCCGAGCAGATAGACCGCAAAACCAAGCGTTGCGGTTAGAAACTGCGGGATTTCAACCGCATAGCTCATGGCTGTCCTTCAGCTTTCCGGACGCGGCGGGCATTCTTCGCCAACCACTGTCCCGTCATAGGCCTTTTCCCCACAATTGTTGAGCGCATGCCAGACATATCCTGCCCCATCTTCGGTGATGGCTACGATCCGGTCGACCCCATAGCGGATGTTTTTGGCCCCCAGGAACGCCTGCGCCCGCCCGGATTTCAGATCATCCGCCAGTTCGACCGCATCATAGCAGTCAAACCATCCCGGCGCTGTAAGCGGTTCAGGGTTTTCGACACGTTGATAGGCTTGTAACTGATCAAACCCCAATTCGGTTTGAAAACAGGCCCGATACCGGATTGGAGAACTGTCCGCGTCAATAGCCTGAAACTGCTCGTAAGAAATGGCGACCGGCGTATCTGTATCATCCGGCAGCAGGGTCACATCCTGCCCGGGTTGCGCCTCGACCTCGTAATAGAACCCATAGACCTGCAGGTAATACATCGCACCACCGGCCAAAGCGGCTGAGGCCAAAAGGATAATCGCAAGCAGTTTGCCGGTCATGACCTACGCAACCTCTTTCATCTTCGAGAAAAATCGGACAGTTTCCCAGTTAACCCGTTCAGATATAGGGCTTTGAAGATGGACACCACATTTATCGTCGGGTTTTTCGGGGCCCTTTTTGCGATCATGAACCCGATCACCAACCTGCCGGTGTTCCTGAGCGTTACAGATGGCCTGCCCCCTGCAGATCAGCGCAAGGTTGCGGTCAAAACGGCCGTCTATTGTCTGATCCTGGGCAGCGCCTTTGCAGCCGTGGGCAACCAGGCGCTGGGTCTGTTCGGCATTAGCGTCAACCATCTGCGGGTGGCAGGCGGGCTGGTTGTTCTGATGATCGGGTTGAACATGCTGAACGGACATGAAAGCAGCTCGCATCATGGAACAACGGGGGAAAAGGATGCCTATCCCGAGCCCGCAACGGTCGCCTTTTACCCTCTGGCCTTTCCCATTCTGGTCGGGCCCGGCACGATCACGACACTGATCCTTTATGCGCACCAGATTGACAAACCCGTCAAAGCGCTTGGTTATGCCGGCGTTTTCGGAGCAGTTGTCCTGTTGCTGTTCGTGACCTTCTGGAACGCGGCGGCCATTGCGCGCCATCTGTCGGACACGGCCCGCGTGATCATGAGCCGCTTTATGGGCATGATCTTGTCGGCCATTGCCATCAGCATGATCGCAGACGGTTTGAAAGTGTTGCTGCCCGGCTTGGCCTGAGGCGGCCATCAGGCCTCGAACCCGGCCGCTTTGGTCTGAACAAATGCATCTGCGCATTGTTTGGCCAAAGCCCGCACGCGCCCGATATAGGCCTGACGCTCGGTTACCGAGATCACGCCCCGCGCGTCCAGTAGGTTGAACATATGGCTGGCCTTGATGCACTGGTCATAGGCTGGGTGAGCCATGATGATCCGTTTCCCGGTCTTCGGGTCGATATCCTCTTGCGCCAGAATGGCCGTGCATTCGGCCTCGGCCTCTTCGAAATGGCGCAGCAGAACCTCGGTATTGGCGACGTCAAAATTCCAGCGGGCGTATTCTTCCTCGGTCTGTTTGAAGACATCGCCATAGGTCAGCGGGCTGGGCGACTGCGGATCATTGAAGGGCATATCCATGACATGATCGATGCCCAGCACATACATCGCCAGACGTTCCAGCCCATAGGTCAACTCACCCGAGACAGGCGCGCAGTCATGGCCACCGACCTGCTGAAAATAGGTGAACTGGCTGACCTCCATCCCGTCGCACCAGACCTCCCACCCCAGGCCCCAGGCGCCCAGCGTGGGGCTTTCCCAGTCATCTTCGACAAAGCGGATGTCATGCAGCTCCATATCGATGCCGATGGCCTCGAGGCTGCCCAGATACAGCTCCTGCAGATCCGGCGGACTGGGTTTGATCAGCACCTGGTACTGGTAATAGTGCTGCAACCGGTTGGGGTTCTCACCATAGCGTCCGTCGGTCGGACGGCGTGACGGCTGCACATAGGCCGCAGCCCAGGCCTTGGAGCCCAAAGCACGCAGTGTTGTGGCCGGGTGGAACGTCCCTGCCCCGACCTCCATGTCATAGGGCTGCAGGATCGCACAGCCCTTCGAGGCCCAATAGGTCTGAAGCCGCAGGATGATTTCCTGAAAAGAGCGTGGCGCACTGGACGGTTCGGTCATGACATTCCCTTTAGGCGCATCGGGCACCCGGTTCCGGTCGGTTTTGCCCTTCCTATGCAAGGGGTCCATGGGCGTCAACGGGCCTTTGCACACAGGTTGTCACTGCGCGGCCACAGTGCAAATTCCCCGTAACACAGGCATGGCGTTCGGGGGCTTATTTCGCGTAGTCTCCGCCTCAGACAAAACACTGCATAAAACGGGCAGACAATGACACGCGTATTTGCTGCAATATTCTTTATTTTCACCATTGGTCTGGGCGCTGCGCAAGCCCAGGAGGATCAGGGCGTATGGGTGCAAGTCGAAGCGCGCCCAACGCTTTTTGAAGCCCAAGAGCGGGCGCAGGCCTATGGTGACCTGCTACCGGATGTGAACGGGTTTCGCCTGAATTCCGGGTGGTACGCTATTGTGATCGGCCCCTACCTGCGCGCGGATGCGGAACAGGTCTTGCGCGTCTACCGAGCCGAAGGGCAAATACCCGGCGACAGTTTCATCGCCCTGTCGAACCAGTTGGGTCAGCAATTCTGGCCGGTTGGCGCAAATGTATTGGACCGTGGTGTCATCTCGACCCCGGTTGAACCCGCAGCAGAACCAAACCAGCAGCTTGGATTGAGCGTTCAATCCTCGGACGAAACACGCGCAGAAGCTTTGCAAGGTGAGCGGTTGCTCAGCGCGCAAGAGCGTCGCGATCTGCAGACGGCATTGAAAGCTGGCGGTTACTACGCATCGACAATCGACGGCGCTTTTGGTGCTGGCACACGGCGTTCGATGGCGGAATGGCAGCGATTCAATGGGTTTGAGGCCACGGGTGTCCTTACGACGCTGCAACGCAAGACATTGATGGACGAGTTCAATGCCCCGCTGATTAGTGTTGGCATGGCGCGCCACAGCGATGCGCAGGCCGGGATTTCTTTGGACCTGCCGCTGGGCGTTTTGGCCTTTGACCGGTACGAAGCCCCCTTTGCGCATTTCAAAGCCAGCTCAGATCTGGACGCGCAGGCGCTTTTGATCAGCCAGGAAGGCAACCGAGCCACGCTGCAGGCGCTTTACGAGGTGATGCAATCGCTTGAGATCATCCCGCTGAACGGCCCCAGAGAGTTGCGCAACAACCGTTTTATCATTGAAGGGCGCGGCAACGGTATTGTGTCCTATACGCAGGCACAGCTGGAAGACGGCAAGATCAAGGGCTTTACCCTGGTCTGGCCCGAAGGGGATGACGCAAGACGCACGCGTGTTCTGGCCGCCATGACAAACAGCTATGCCACAACAGATGCAGTACTGGACGCTGCAGCAGGTGCTGACGCTGATCAGCGGATCGACCTGGTCTCGGGCCTGCAAATCCGCAAACCGCGCGTTTCGCGCTCGGGCTTTTTTGCCGATACTTCGGGTATCGTCCTGACCGTGGCCGAGGCCGCAGACAGTTGCGCGCGCATCACGCTCGACGGGGATCAGCAATTGCAGGTGGCCTGGAGCGACGCGGAACTGGGTATTGCTGTCTTGCGACCCAGTCAGACCCTGGCACCGATCAACGTGGCCGAGTTCAGCCCCGTGACGCCCCGCATCCAGTCCGAAATTGCGGCATCCGGGTTCTCGTATGAAGGCGCTTTGGGTGCACCCACGCTGACCTTCGGACAAGTCGCCGATATTCGCGGATTGAACGGCGAAAGCGGTGTGAAACGCTTGGCCATGAGCACACAGCCCGGCGACGCGGGTGGCCCTGTCTTTGACGATAACGGCCACGTGGTCGGGATGTTACTGCCCACCCCCACCGAAGGCCGCGCCTTGCCCGCCAGCGTCAGCCTCGCAGCATCGGTGGACAGCCTGAATGCGGTGCTGGAAAAAGCCGGTGTTGCAGGACAGGCCGGACAGAGCGAAACGCGCATAACCCCGAATGAACTGAGCCGCCGCGCCAATGGCATGACGGTTCTGGTGCATTGCTGGGACTGATCTGACTGCTCTGAGTAATTTGGGGCGCTGCAAAAGATTGCGGCGCCCTTTTTTATCCCAGAATGTCCGGCGTCACATGGATCAATGTGGGCACGGGCGCGTCGAACGCAGAACGGACCTGTGTTTGAAGTGCGGCGAGGTCCGTCGGTCGTGCCGACAGCGCACCATAGGCTTCGGCAAGCTTTCCGAAATCCGGGTTGCGCGCGATGACCGCGTTGGGAGCAATCTGGCTGCGCACCATGCTGTCTTCGATCTCTTTCAGCTTGCCGTTGTCCCACAGGATGATTGGCAACGAGAGTCCAAGTTCCACCGCCGTGCCAAGCTCTTGCAGCGTGTATTGAAAGCCATAGTCCCCGGCGATAACCGCCGTTGGCTTTCCCCGCCGCGCAACTGCGCCACCGATGCCAGCGGGCAGCGCATAGCCCAGTGTTCCGAAACCGGTCGGATGGTGCCAGTGATACGGGACAGCCATGTCCCAGACCTCTTTGGCGACATAAGCGAACTGCGTCATGTCGGAATAGATCATTGTGTCGGCGGGCATTGCTTCGCGCAGGGCATCGATAACTGGCACGATCCCCGGACGCTCTGCATCGACCTCAGCGCGCCAGCGCGCGCGGGCGTCGGCGACCTCATCCGTACTCCAGCCAGTGGAGGGTTTTGCCTGATCCGCCACGGCCCACAACGCATGGGCAAAGCTTTCCGCATCCGCTTGCAGCTTGATCGTTGCGCGATGGCGGTCAGACAGCACTTCGGGATCCAGATCAACGCGCACCAATTGCGCGGTATGGCCCAACGCGTCGCGCCACAAGTCAACTTCGGCCAGTTCTGTGCCGACGGCGACCACCAGATCCGCAGATGCAATCACCTCGGCACTGCCCGGTCGCGGCAGCATCGCACCAAAATCCAGCGGGTAATTTGACCCAACCAGCCCTCGACCCGCGTATGTGGTGAAACAGGCTGCGCCCAGCTGGGTCAGGATCTGACGCCACAGGTTCGACTTTGCACCGCCCCCCAAAATGAACAAGGGCCTCTGCGCAATGTTCAGCATCGAAAGAACCGGAGCGAGATCCGGCGGTAAGACCTGCACCCTCAGCGCATCCTGGTTGGGAAACGGAGCGGCTTCTGCGTCGGCCTCAAGCTGAGCGATCGGCACCTGGATATGCTTGGGACGTGGGCGCGACAGGGCAAATTCCTCGAATGCCCGTTCAACCAACCCATAGGCCGCTGCCGCACTTTCCGCCTGAGAGGACCAATCGGCCACCGTTCCGGCAGCGGCACGTTGATCCTTCATCTGATGCAACTGCCCGCGCGTGGCCTGTGTTTCATCCAGACAAGAGGACAAAACCAACATCGGTACCGAATCCGAATAGGCCTGCCCCATCGGCGTCATGATATTGCAAAGGCCAGGCCCGGTGATCACATAGGCGACACCCGGCTTACCTGTGGCCCGTGCATAGCCATCGGCCATGAAGCCCGCGCCCTGCTCGTGCCGCGCAAGTACATGAGTGATCCCGGCCTCTTCGATACCGCGATACATCTCCTGATTATGTACACCGGGAATACCAAATATCACCTCGACCCCACGATCCCGCAGCATATGCGAGATTTGCGCCCCCAAGGGTTTCTT
The DNA here is from genome assembly GCF_013035585.1 of Ruegeria sp. HKCCA5839. Taxonomy (NCBI): domain Bacteria; kingdom Pseudomonadati; phylum Pseudomonadota; class Alphaproteobacteria; order Rhodobacterales; family Roseobacteraceae; genus Ruegeria; species Ruegeria sp. HKCCA5839. The sequence goes on from NZ_WQIE01000001.1 coordinate 854,641, forward strand.
CATCAAGCTCTCCAGAATTGAACAGTAAAGATTGCATAGACGGCCAGCAGTTCCAGCCGCCCGACCAGCATACCGATGGTCAGCAGCCACTTGGCCGTATCGTTGAGCCCCGCGAAATTGCCTGCTGGGCCGATCTGGCTGCCCAGCCCCGGCCCCACATTGGCCAAAGCGGTCGCGGCACCCGAGACCGAGGTGATAAAGTCGAGCCCCGTCAGAGCAAGAGCCCAAGACAGCGCACCCATGGACAGCACGAAGAACATGAAAAAGCTCATGACCGAGGTCAGAACATCCCGGCTGATCTTGCGCCCGTCATAGGTGGGGACAAACACGCCATGAGGCGACCGGATGCGGTTGATCTGGGTTTTGATCGAGGCAAACAGCAGCTGATAGCGGAAGACTTTGATCGAACAGGCGGTTGATCCCGCGCAACCTCCGATCAACCCGATCAGAAAGAACAGCATCACCGGGAAACTGCCCCAGAGCATATAGTCGACGCTGGCATAGCCCGTGCCAGAGATGATCGAGGTGATGTTGAACAGCGATTCGCGCACCGCTTGTTCCCAATGATGCGGAAAGACCGAGGTCAGGAACACCGACATCACAATGACCAGCACAAGAATCGTGGCAAGAAAGGCTCGTATCTGGCTGTCTTTCCACAAGGAACTGGTGCTGCCATTGGCCAGTTGCACGTACCGGACAAAGGGCAGCGCCGCCAGGATCATGAAGACCGACGCCGCGTATTCCATGGGTCCCGAGAAAGTTGCAAAGGAACTGTCATAGTTCGAAAACCCGCCCGTGGCGATTGTGGTCATCGCATGCACAACCGCATCGAAAAAGCCCATGCCAAAACCGGCATAGACAAACGCGCATACAACCGTGAGGAACACGTAGATCAACGAGATTTGCCCGGCGATTTCCTGCGCACGCGGCAGGATTTTCCCCATGGTCTCGAACCCTTCCGAGCGGAAGATCTGCATGCCACCGACGCGCAGTTCAGGCAGAAAAACCATGGCAACAACAATGATACCGATGCCGCCCAGCCACTGCAGAAGTCCACGCCACAAGAGCAATCCCTGCGGGAGATCGTCCAAGCCGGAAATCACCGTCGAGCCTGTCGTAGTCAGGCCGGACATCGCTTCGAAATAGGCGTCGACAAACCGCAGTTCAGTGGCACCGTATAAAAACGGGATAGCACCAAACACCGGCAGCGCCACCCAGACGCCGGTCGTCAGCAAAAAGGTCTGGCGGATTGTCAGCCCCTCGCCCACTCCGTTTGCGCAACTCATAGCCATCACAACCCCGGTCAGGGTCGTGATGATTGCGCTTTCCAGAAACACATGCCATTCGCTCCGACCTTCGATCAGGTCTGCCACCATGGGCAGCAGCATGGTCACCCCAAGAATGGCGACCAGCAAGCCAATCACATATCCGACCGGGCGAAGATCCATCATGTCGGGCAGCGTTGGCGTGCCTGCCCGACCGTGTCAAGCGCTTGATCCCAAGTCAGTCCTGGGTTTTTGCAGATGTTGCTGGCATCGCCGGGGGCTTGGACGGGGCGCGTGTGCGGCGAACCGGAGGGTTTTCCTTCTGATCTAACGGCTTAACAGCCGCAGTTGACGCAGTCTCTGCCTTCGCGGGAGCCTTGGGCGCGGCTGCGGGCTTGGCCGTTGTGGTTTTGGCTTGCGTCCGCTTTGCAGGTGCTTTGGCCGGCGCTGTAGGCGCCGATGCCGCTTTTGCCGGGGTCGCTGCTTTTGCTGGAGCTTGGCTGGTCTTTGCCGGGGCCGTTTTTGCCGCAGTTGCTTTTGCTGTCGGCTTTGGTGCCTCTACCTTCGGCTGAGCTTTCACTGGTGCAGCTTTGGCTGTCGGCTTAGGCGCCTCTACCTTCGGCTGAGCTTTCGCTGGTGTAGCTTTGGCTGTCGGCTTTGGTGCCTCTGCCTTTGGCTGGGCTTTCACTGGTGCAGCTTTGGTTGTTGGCTTTGACGGTTCTGTGGTGCTGGACGCTTTGGCAGCAGGTGTCGGCTTTGGTTCGGCCGGTTTCGCAACAACGGGCTTGGCCCTGCTTGTCAGCGGGGTTCTAACTTTGGGTGCAGCTTGCTTAGGCTTAGCCACGGCTGCGGGCTTTGCCACCACTTTGGGTTTGGCCGGCGCGGCCTTTTTCGCCACCGGCTTTGGCTTGGTCGGCGCAGCTTTCTTGGCCACAGGTTTTGGTGCCGCTTTTTTTGCGACGGGTTTCGGGGCTGTCTTTGCGGGGGCCGAGGCTGCCGCATGCAAGGCATGAACCGGAGCCATAGGCAGCTCGATCGCCGAGCGCGCCATGACTTGCATGATCTTCATCTGGCTGACGACAGCATACCCGGCCACACGAATGGCTGCGGCCTGGAACTCAAGGGGTTGGGAAATCGGGTTCATCACATGTCTCTCCTGTGAAACTGAGGCAGCCGAGTAGTGAAGAATGGGATACGGACACCCCATTTATCGGGGCGGTTTCGCTCAGTCGCGGTCCTTGGCCTTGCACGTCCCGACGTCCTTTCAGGCTGCGGTGCGGCAAGATCTGATTGGTTGCGGCACCTGCTCTCTGTCGCAGCATACCGAACTTTCAGCCGCAGCGCAGCATTTCCCGCTGCACTGCGGCAAAAAGGCGCCCATCGCCCTTTTTTTCACCGGTTTCCAATCGGTTCGCGGATCAACTCATCCGACGTGGAACAGGGTCGAGAATAAACGTGGGTCCAGACTTGCAGTGTCGAAGGTGGGGCCTTCGGTCAGAATCGATACGGCATCATGGCTGTGCAGGCTTTCCTGATGGCTGGCCACAATGCGGAAATCGCCGACATGATGATCAGCCAGAAGTTCGGCACAGAACAGGCGGGCTGCATCCTCGACAAATATCGGATTGGCCGCGTTCAACTCGGCAAAGGCCTGTTCGTCCTCACGCTTGACCATGACTTGCGTCTCTGTCGGAACAGCGCGGCGGCACAAGGCAATCAGGTCCTCGAACCACAGACAATCCGCGTTGCAGTCGACCACAACGGAAATACGCGCCACAGAGCGCTGCGAATGTGGTGTGGCCAATTGTCCGCGTGTCGCGCGTGCATGTTCGCTCAGTTCCAGCGAACATGGGCAGGTCGAGGAGTAGACATAGTCCAGATGCATGATTTTCAGCCGCTCGCCACCGCGTTCAACCAGTTCCAGCGCGATGTCGTAATACTGATAGCCAGACAGACCCGACCGCAGGCTTTCGATACGCTCGGGGTAAGAAAACCGCATCTGAATCCGTGCATCCAGACTGTCGAGATCGGTCATATAATCGTCCAGCGCCGCTTCCATGACTTCAAAGCTGAACGTCCGCTCGGAATGCTTGTAGAAAGAGCGCATGATCCGGGACATGTTGATGCCCTTTTTCTCAGCCTCAAGGCTGACAGAACCCGTCACCGACGTCTCAAGCGTCAGATCACCACCTTCCTTGCGCTGAAACCGGATTGGCAGGCGGAAGTTCGATATACCCACATGCTGGATTTGCTGTTTGGCGCCTCGGATCAGGCTGGACGGCCCGTTTTGCAGGTCCGGCAGTGATGATTTGTATGCCGCATCCACAACAAAACCCTCGGGGTAATCACGCGAGAGAGTTGGATAGTTGTCTGGTACCGTTCCCGAGACCAAGCGCGCTACTGCAGGGTCCAATTGCGTGATCTCAGCCTCGGTTGCCGAGGCCGCCCATTTGCGCAAGACATCAAGCGCAGCAGCAGCTTCATCGTTATCGGGCGCGTTGCCCAGGTCAAGCGGGTGCAGGTTCATACGCAAGAGTTCCTTTGCTCACCGTCCGAATATAGACGGTATTGGAAGACATACCAGTATACTCTCATACGTGTGAAATAGCAGCCTGGATCGAAATCAACTGCAGAAATCCGCCACTTAGCGGGCGAAAACGTCATTTATCCAGAGCTTGGAACGGCTCGGGCAGTGTCCCCGCCCGAGCAAGTGCCTAGCGCTGAGATGCCGCCAGGGCCTGACGCAAGTCTGCCAGAAGATCATCTGCGTCTTCCAGACCAATAGACAGTCGGATCAGGCCCGGGGTGATGCCCAGCTCATCGCGCTGTTCTTCGCTGAGACGCTGATGGGTGGTCGTCGCCGGGTGGGTTGCGATGGATTTCGCGTCACCCAGATTGTTCGAGATCACCGGAATGGTCAAAGCGTTCAGGAACGCAAACGCCGCGTCCTTGCCACCCTTGATGTCCAGAGACAGAACCGTGCCGCCCTTGCCCCCCAGTTGATCCTGCACCAGTGCATTCTGAGGATGCGTCTTCAGGCCCGGGTAAAGCGTCCGCTCCAATGCATCGTGGCCGTCCAATGCTTCGGCGATCTTCTGGGCGCTGTCCGCTTGTGCATTCACACGCAACGCCATGGTTTCGATCCCCTTGACCATGATCCAAGCACTGAACGGGCTGAGCGCACCGCCGGTGTGTTTCATATAGGGCTCAACCGTGCCGCGAATAAACTCTTTGGTGCCAATGATGACACCACCCAGCGCACGCCCCTGCCCGTCGATATGTTTTGTGGCCGAATAGACGACCACATCAGCGCCCTGTTCGATGGCGCGCGAGAAGACCGGGGTTGAAAACACATTATCCACGATCACCGTGGCGCCCACCGCATGGGCCAGTTTGGACACGGATGCGATGTCGATCACCTCAAGCGTGGGGTTCGACATGGATTCGAAGAACACGGCCTTGGTGTCAGGCCGGATGGCGGCCTCCCAAGCGGCCAGATCTGTGCCTTCGACAAAGCTCACCTCAACGCCGAAACGCGTCAGGATGCTTTCCAGAATATAGAGGCAGGACCCGAACAGCGCCTTGGCCGACACCACATGGTCACCCGCCTTCAGCATCGAGGTCAGCGCCCCGTTCACCGCCGCCATGCCCGAGGCGGTAGCAAAGGCATCCTCGCCGCCCTCAAGCGCGGCGATGCGCTGTTCGAACATTGACACGGTGGGGTTGCCATAGCGGGCATAGATGAACTCATCCGGGCCGGTTTCGATGAACCGGGCCTCGGCCTGCTCGGCATTGTCATAGACAAAACCCTGCGTCAGAAAGATCGCCTCAGAGACCTCGTTATACTGACTGCGACGAATGCCACCATGGACGGCTTGCGTGCGTTTGTTCCAGCTCTCGCTCATGTCTTTCCTTTCAGCCTCGCTGTGGGAGGCAAACAAAAAACCCCAGACGCGGCCAAGCGAAAGGGGTCTTTCATCCTGACCTTTTAGCGGTGTTGTTTAGCGTGGCCCGCAATCCGGTAACAAATCGCCACGTGGTGCTTTGCCATTACGCCTCGGTCCGGGCTTCGTCAACCCCGACAGACCCATCGTCACGGTTCTGTAATCCATCGTTCACCGAAACGTCATAGCGTTATGAGAAATCGGCACCACAACATCTTGTGTGAGGCAGCGCCATGCCAATGATCAGGATCAATGCTGAGGGACCTCGTGCGGTTTTGCATCGCAGCTCGCGCCTTGTCGAAAGCGTCTTGCAGCAAACGCAGGATATCAGGGGCCCGGTCATCATCATGACCCATGGGTACAAATACAGGCCCGGCAATTCCGCAACCTGCCCGCACCGTCATATCCTGGCCCTACGTCCCCGCGCCTTGCCGGATTACAGCCCAAGCTGGCCTCAACATCTGGGTTTCGGCTCGGGCTTTACCGATGAAGGTCTGGCCGTTGCCTTCGGCTGGAATGCACGCGGCCCGCTTTGGACCGCGCAGCGCAGGGCGCAATCGGCCGGGCGGGTGCTTGCTGATGTGATCAATAAGCTGCACCGGCTCAACCCGGACCGCCCTATTCACTTCATCGGCCATTCGATGGGTGTAGAACTGGCTATCGAAGCACTGCACCACATTTCTCCGGGCGCATTGAAGCGCATCATCTCAATGACCGGTGCCACTTATCGCGCTCGGGTTTTGGCAGCCCTGGCCTTGGAAGCGGGGCGTCGATCAGAACTGATCAATATCACCAGCCGCGAGAACGATCTGTTTGACTTTCTGTATGAGCAACTGGTGCAACCTCCCCAACCTGGTGACCGCAGCGTTGGCGCGGGGATCGACGCTGAAAATGCAGTGACACTTCAGATCGACTGCAATACGACACTGGCGCATCTTTCGCATATGATCGCCCCATCGGTCACTCTCAGCGCCGCGTTTGCCATTGGTCCAGCTATACGCGGCCAGGTGCATTGCGGGTCTATAATGCCCTGTTGCGCGAACCACAGCGGCTGTCACTGGCCGCGCTGCGCCATGGCCTACCCAAAGCGCACGCGCATCGTTGGTCACGTCTTTTTGCCACTCCAAAGCCACGCGCCCTCTTGCCGTTTGCGCAGAAAGCCTCATGATCCCCTCAACCCAAGGAGCGCTCATGATCGACCTTTATTTCTGGCCCACGCCAAATGGTTGGAAAGCATCCATCGCTTTGGAAGAGATGGACCTGCCCTACACCACGCATCTGATCAACATCGGTAAAGGGGATCAGTTCGATCCCGAGTTTCTGAAAATCGCCCCCAACAACCGGATGCCAGCAATCGTGGACCATGACGGCCCAGATGGGGCGCCGGTATCGGTCTTTGAAAGCGGTGCGATCCTGATGTATCTCGCCCGCAAGAACGGGCGGTTTTATGGAACGACCGAGCGTGACCGGATCGCTGTCGAAGAATGGCTGATGTGGCAGATGGGCGGTGTCGGTCCAATGGCCGGGCAAGCGCATCACTTTCTGAAATACGCCCCGCAGCTGGATCCGCCGCAGGACCTGCCCTATGCCAAGGATCGCTACCGCTCGGAAGTGTCGCGCCTTTATGGCGTACTCGACCGGCGACTGGCAGACAATGAATATGTGGCGGGCGATTTCTATTCCATAGCGGATATTTCGATCTGGGGCTGGGCCAGCTTGTGGGAAGGTCAACAGCAGGTCTTGCACGACAAGCCGCATTTCGCGCGCTGGCTCGAGACGGTCAGTGCTCGCCCCGCCGTTCAGGCCGGTCGCGCATTGCACGCGGAATTGCGTGGAGATCACAGGGACAAACAATCCCAAAGCGTATTGTTCAAACGTTAGGAAGCGACTCTGGCCTTGCTGACCGGTTGAGCCCGCTAGATAGGTCCACTTCGGTTGTCGGGATGCGAGTTGTCGAACCGCTCGAAAAACCGGGCCAAGCCAACAAGCGGGCTTTGATACGGCACGTCAACCAAGGCGATGGAATCCTGCCCTGAAGCGCGGGCAAGGCGTCCGTAGATATGGTCGCCACCATAGTCCTGAAGCCAGAATCCGATATCTTCGAACAGGTTCCGTCGGCTCTTGATCGTACGCGTTTCGCACAAGCATTGACGACCGATTTGGCGCACGCGCGTGTGTTCGACATCCACCATGGGTTCACCGTCGATTTTGTAAACCACCGTTATCACTTGATGACTTTCACTCTCCTGTTCGATCTTGCACTTGTAAGACAATTCCTGAACATCGGAGTTATGGCTTACCGGGTCGACTGAATTGATGCGGGTGCATGCCCAGAACATCCCGTCGCTTTCCAGCGGTCCATAGTGGGTACGCCCGTTATCGGTGTTGGGGCTGGCCTTCAACGCTTTCATCGCGTCCTTTGCGGAGATTTCAAACCATATGCTTGAACGCCATTGCCGCACGCCAAATGGCAGCTCGATCAAAAGCGTAGGAAGCCAATTCAACCCCAACCAAAGGAACAGAGCCCCTAGCAATGTGCCAAGCGTGGTCCAAATCATCGCAAAACCGCGGCTGCGTTCAGACGCGATCTCGGGCAAATGCTCGATCACGGGCAAGAGCATGAGAACCAACCCCAGAACCATCGCCGTCGATATCGTTTCGACCCAGACTCGAGGATAGATAAGAACCATCGCAAAGATTACTACGGTACAAAATAGAGCGGCTGAGTAGATCAAAAAAGGATGGCTCAGCAGCGTCGAAGATCCGAAAATCCACCACCCCAAGGCCCATTGGGTGAAGAGCAAGACCAAACTGACAGTAATTAATCGCCTTAGTCGAAACAATCGATACAAATACTTGTTATTCATCAAAATATACCCAAACTTAACCTATAGCTGAACGATGAATCGGGCAAAATCAGGGCATTGAGTCGCGTGACTCGCGTGTTTTGCGTTCGGGCCGCTAAACTTAACGTGATCGCAGAGCGATAATGGTCCCGGCCAAGCCGATGCACACGATCCCCAGCACCTGCCACCCACCAACAGGCTGACCAAATGCAATCCATGCAAAAAGCGGCCCAAATATCATGACAGAGTATTCAAAAACCGAGACATAGCTTGGCTCGCTCAACTGATACGCCTTGATAATCATGAACACGGCGACAACCGACCCCACGGCTTGCAGTACGATCAAAGGGAGGGCCGGCCAGATCGGCCAAACCCAAGGTCGATTGAAAAACTGCACCTCATCTCCGCTCGAAACCTGAGGCCAGATCGACAAGGCGACCGAGCCCAAGGCCCCGATCGTTCCAAGCGTGATCCACATACCCGCCAGCAAGGCCACAGTGCTTTCACCGCGGCACAGGCTACGCGTTGTAATTGCACCCAAAGCATAGAAAAACCCAGCGCAAATGGGGATCAAGACGGTGACGTCAAAATCTCGGGGATCTGGCTGCAGCACCAGAACAATGCCTAGAAACCCAAGAAGGACCGCAAAAATGCGCCAGATCCCGATCCGCTGCCTCAGGGCTCCGACCGAAATCAACAATATGAAGATCGGCGACGTAAACAGCCCGGCCAGCGCTTCGGCAATTGGCATCATGGCCAGCGCGGTGAAGTAAAACAGCATCGAAGTCGCGACGAGCGCGCTGCGCAAGGCCACCGCCCAAAGACGCATTGGTTGCAACCGGCCCAACCCGATCAGCGACAGCGACAAGACCAGGGGTAGAGCAAACAAGGCACGCGTGAGGTGAAACTGCCAAAGCCCGACATGGCGCGCCAAAGGTGCAATGTAATTGTCGATCACCCCAATCACTGCCATGGCGGCAATCATGAGGCCTGCTGCAGCAAGCGAGTGATCTTGGGAAGACGCGGCCATTTGGGCTCCGATAGCAAGGTCAACGCCCGTTACCGGATGCTGAGCAAAATACAGGCACCGATTCTACATCGAAAATCAACACTGCAATTCAGAGCTTTTTCATCGGCTGAAACCGCAATCGAACACTATCGGACACGCAAGCCCTGACGCACAAACCCACTGACCTGCGACAGTGCGCGCACTCATGCAGCATCTTTGGAACACAAGCGGAACATTGGGAAAGAAATCCGGGCCATGCTGCAACGAGTGGCAAATCGGACTGGTCAGAGCGGAACGCCTTGATTAAACAGCTTTTCGAACATCGTAAAAGGAAGACGCACGCAATGGCAAAGATCACCTATGTCGAGCATGGCGGGACCGAACACACTGTCGAGGTCGCCAACGGACTGACCGTCATGGAAGGGGCCCGTGACAACAACATTCCCGGCATCGAAGCCGATTGCGGCGGCGCATGTGCCTGTTCGACCTGCCATGTCTACATTCATCCCGATTGGGTCGAAAAGCTTCCAGCAAAGGACGACATGGAAGAAGACATGCTGGACTTTGCCTTTGAACCCGATCCTGCCCGTTCGCGCCTGACATGCCAGATCAAGGTGACCGACGCGCTGGACGGTCTGGTTGTTCAGATGCCCGAAAAGCAAATCTGATGCGCCTTAAAGCGCCGCGCCTGCCCGTCCGCCTCTGGCACGACGGAGCCCGCGGCGCGTTGTTGGCGTTGTGTCTGTGGCTAACGGCAGCAGGAACCATTGCTGCAGCCGAAACGATCGTTGCAGCCCGCTACACAGAGCCCACAACGCGCTATGCGCATGGCGTTTTGGGCGACAACATCGAATTTGGTGCGCTTGAAATCACTGTCCAAAGTGATGCGCGACAATCCGGTGGGACGCAAACCGTTCTGACCATCAGATTGCCAAAGAATAGGGTGTTTGAGGATCTCGCCCCACGCCTCGCGGATGTCGATCTGGATGGCACCAACGAGGTCGTTGTCGTTGAGTCGCATCAAGACACCGGAGCGCAGCTGGCAATTTACAATGCAGCCGGTGAAAAATTCGCCGCCACGCCGCATATCGGCACCCGGTTTCGCTGGCTCGCACCGGTCGCAATTTTGGACCTGGACAGTAACGGCCATGTGGAAATCGCCTATATCGACCGTCCTCACCTGGCCAAAACACTGCGAATATGGCGCTTCATAGACGGCGGCCTGACCGAGATTGCAACCCTGCCCAATCTCACCAACCATCGCATCGGTGAAGATTTCATCAGTGGAGGTGTCAGGGATTGCGGGGCAAGCCCAGAGCTCATTGTCGCAAATGCAAACTGGTCGCGGCTGATCAGCGTGTCCTATCAAAACGGCTGGACACAATCCGATATCGGGCCCTTCAATGGCCCCGCAAGCTTCGACCAGGCCCTGAACTGCTGATCCGCCCCTTCATCTAGCCAAAAAAATCCTGGGGGTGAGGCCACAGGTCGAGGGGGCAAGGCCCCCTTCCTATAGAATCAAGTCGGGCGCAGCCCGGCTATTGGATCACAGCGCACGCCAGCCGATATCGCGGCGGAAAAACCCGTCTGGCCAGTCGATATCGTCCACCATCGCATAGGCCCGATCCCGCGCCTCTTGCAGCGTGTCGCCGCGCGCCGTGACGTTCAAAACCCGTCCTCCTGCGGCCACGATCTTGCCGTCAGCGTCTTTTGTACCGGCGTGAAACACCATGTTCATGCTGTCTTCACCCAGACCCTCCAACCCGTTGATCACTGTGCCCTTTTCATAGGACCCGGGATAACCCTTGGCGGCCATAACCACGGTCATGGCGTGATCGTCTGCCCAGTTTAACCGCGCCTCGGACAAGCGCCCTTCAGCAGCGGCATGCATCAGATCCAACACCTGAGCGCCCAAGCGCATCATTAGCACCTGACATTCCGGGTCGCCAAAGCGTACATTGTATTCCACCAGACGCGGCTGACCGTCCTTGATCATGAGACCGGCATAGAGAACCCCCTGAAACGGTGTACCTCGGCGCGCCATTTCGGCCATGGTCGGGCGCACGATCTCGTCCATGGCGCGGGCCTCGACCTCGGGGCTCAAAACCGGTGCGGGTGAATAGGCGCCCATGCCACCGGTGTTCAGACCGGTATCGCCCTCGCCCACGCGCTTGTGATCCTGCGCAGTGCCGATGGACAGGATATCCTCGCCATCACAGAGCACGAACAAAGACGCTTCTTCACCCTCCATGAACTCCTCAATGACCACCTCGGCGCCTGCACCGCCAAAGGCCCCGCCAAACATATCATCAATGGCGTCCAAAGCAGTCTGCTCATCCATGGCAACGATCACGCCCTTGCCTGCAGCCAGCCCATCGGCCTTGACCACAATCGGAGCACCCTGCTGGCGGATATAGGTTTTCGCAGGCTCAGCCTCGGTAAACCGCGCATACCCTGCGGTGGGTGCGCCGGATGCATCACAGACCTCTTTGGTGAAGCTCTTTGAGGCCTCCAACCGCGCGGCCTCTGCCGAAGGGCCAAACACCAGCACACCTGCGTCGCGCAAACGATCTGCGACCCCTGCGGCCAAAGGCGCCTCAGGCCCGACGATCACGAAATCAATTGCATTCTCTTCGGCAAAGCTGACCACGGCGCCACCGTCTTCGATGTCCAGCGCAGCACAATCCGAGATCTGCGCGATCCCGGCATTGCCCGGAGCCACGATCAGACGGTCGCATTTGGGGTTTTGCATCACCGCCCAGGCCAGGCTGTGTTCGCGCCCGCCGCTGCCGAGGATTAGGATATTCATGAATGCGCTCCGATCTGCTTGGCCTTGCCTGCGCGGCGTTCTAAGCTGGGTCAGCATTTGACACAAGGCGCTGAAATGTCCGACCTGCTTGATGACCCGCTTCCCGGCCAAAATACACCCGAATACAGCGTCTCTGACATCTCGGGTGAGGTAAAACGCACACTCGAGGGCACTTTCGGACGAATCCGCGTGCGTGGTGAGGTCGGGCGCGTGTTCAAGGCGCGCTCAGGGCATTTGTATTACGACATCAAGGATGATCGGAACGTGCTGGCCTGCACTACGTGGAAGGGTCAGATCTCGGGCTTGTCTGTGGTGCCGGAAGAAGGGCTGGAGGTTGTCGTAACAGGCCGCCTGACCGCCTTTGGGGCCCAGTCAAAATACAACATGAACGTTGATGAGGTTGCCGTCGCCGGCCAAGGCGCGCTGATGGCCTTGCTGGAAAAGCGCAAGAAGCAGCTAGAGTCAGAAGGTCTGTTCGCAGCCGAGCGCAAGAAAACCCTGCCTTATCTGCCGCAGATCATTGGTGTGGTGACCTCGCCTTCGGGCGCTGTGATCCGTGATATTTTGCACCGCTTGCGCGACCGCTTCCCGCGCAAGGTGCTGATCTGGCCCGTGGCTGTTCAAGGCGCGAACTGCGCCCCTGAAGTTGCCCGCGCCATTGACGGTTTCAACAAACTGACGCCGGGAGGCGCATTGCCGCGCCCTGATCTGATCATCGTCGCACGCGGGGGCGGTTCCATCGAGGACCTTTGGGGTTTCAACGAAGAGGTCGTCGCCCGCGCCGCCGCAGCGTCGGATATCCCGTTGATTTCAGCCGTTGGGCACGAGACGGATACAACGCTGATCGACTATGTCTCAGACCAGCGCGCGCCCACGCCCACGGCAGCCGCCGAGCTGGCCGTGCCGGTGCGCATGGAACTACTGGCCTGGACCGGTGAACAAGGTGCGCGCCTGTCGCGGGCAGCAACCGATGCGGTGCAACGCCGGGCTCAGCGATTGCGCGACCTCTCCCGCGCCTTGCCGCGCCCAGACAGCTTGTTGAACACCCCGCGCCAAAGGCTTGATCTGATTGCAGATCGCCTGACCCCAGCCCTGGATCGCGGCGTGCAGAACAGGCGTTTGCAAATGGTTAAGCTCTCGGCCCATCTGCGGCCCGCAACCCTGCGCAATCTGGTAACGACGCGCCAAGATGCGCTGCGCAATGTCTCGTCGCGCCTGTCGCTGCGCCCGATCCAGCGCGACATCGCCCAGCAAAAAGACAGCCTGACCCGCCTGACTGACCGGTTGAACACGGCACAATCCAACCGTCTGGACCGTTTGCACCAACAGCTTCAGGCCACTGACCGTCTGCGCGAAACGCTCAGCTACAAGGCGACGCTCGAACGTGGGTATGCGGTGGTTCGCGCTGAGGGCGGTGTGGTGACGACCAAGGCCCAAGCGTCGAAACAAAGCACGCTTGAGATCGAGTTCGCTGACGGCATTCTCAGCACAGGCACTGCTGCAAAACCCGCGCCCAAGAAACCCAAACCTGACGCGCCTGATCAGGGCAGCCTGTTCTAAGCGATGCTTACGATCTGGGGGCGCAAAACATCGTCAAACGTGCAGGCCCTGATGTGGTGCGTGGGCGAGTTGGGACTGCCCTATCACAGGCATGATCTGGGGCATCATTTTGGCGGGTTGGATACGCCCGAGTTTCTGGCGCTCAATCCCAATGGAACCATCCCGGTTCTGCAGGACGATGACGGGCCCGTTCTTTGGGAAACCGGTGCAATCTTGCGATATCTCGCCAGCGTCCATGCTCAGGACAGCTTTTGGCCGACGGATAACGCGCGCCGCGCCCAGATCGACAAATGGGCCGAATGGGCCAAGCTGAATGTGGCAATGGCGTTCACTGTCCCTGTCTTTTGGCACGTTGTGCGCACACCGCCTGATCAGCAAGACGCTCTGGCCCTTGCCCAAGCTCTTCGCAACCTGCACGACAAACTGGCTATTGCCGATGCACAGCTTGCACAAAACAAATGGTTGGCGGGTGAGGAATTTTCGCTTGCCGACATACAGTTAGGTCACGTTCTTTACCGGTATTACGATATCGACATCCCGCGCCTGCCACTCACCAATCTGCAAGCCTACTATCGCCGCCTCACCAAAAGGCGCGCCTATCAAACCCATGTCATGCTTGACTATGACGAACTGCGCGCGCACTGATCAAACGCCCACGTCGGGACCAAGGCAGACCATCTCTTCCCCGATATCTTCGGCCTCATAAAGCTCGGTAGCCTGCGGATCGCCTTCAAACTGCGCCAGCAACCCGCGCCCGGTTTCGGTGAACACCCAGCATTGCGGGTCCGATCGGTCTTCATAGACAAAGCAGATTTGACCTTGTTGCTCATACCAGATGCCTTCTTTGCACTGTCCGTCCAGAAACGACCAGATCACACGGCGGTTCGGCAAATAGCGTTCGACCCCATAGATCTGACCTTCAAACCCATAGAAAAGTGTCTTGCCCTGAGTATAGGCGTCAAACTCATCCGCGCTCAGCGGTGATTGGGCCGCAGCGGCCTGGGCGCAAATCAGCGCGGGAATCACTATACGTTTCAACATGCCTCCATCTTGGCAGAGCTAGCGCCGCCGCGCCATTCACGCTTGAGGCAAAACAGAACCCGTTTAGTGCGACCACCTGCCCCACAGTTATCGGGCATCCAATTGCATGCACCGGACCCTTTGCAACTGCTGCAAATCCGCATTAGGTGAGGGGAACACCTGCGGAGACTTGATAAATGGCATTTTTCTCAAAGCTGAAGGACAAGCTGTTCAAATCCTCATCCCGCCTGGAAGAGGGTCTGGATGCAATCGTCGAAGATGGCGGTGAGGAAACAGCCCCCGCGCCTGCAGAAACCGTCGACGTCGCCCCGGTCGCGCCACAAACGCAGCCCACACCAGCCGCAGCGCCCGATCCGGAACCCCAAGCTGCCGCCAAGGAACCAGCCGAGGAACCAAAGGGGTTGCTCAGCCGTCTGTTCTCCAAATCCGATGACCGCGCCGTTGTCCGGCGCACATTGGATGACGATATGCTGGAACAGCTCGAAGAGCTTCTGATTGCCTCGGATATGGGCGTCGACACCGCTCTGCGCGTCACCGCCAACATGGCCGAAGGCCGCTTTGGCCGCAAACTCTCAACACAGGAAATCAAACAATTGCTGGCGCAGGAAGTGGCTCGGGTGATGGAGCCTGTGGCCAAACCGATGCCGCTTTACCCCAAGCGGCCCCAAGTGGTTCTGGTTGTCGGCGTCAATGGATCCGGCAAAACCACCACCATCGGCAAGCTGGCGAGCCAATTTAAAGCAGCTGGCAAAAAGGTCGTAATTGCCGCCGGTGACACGTTCCGTGCCGCCGCTGTCGAACAGCTTCAGGTTTGGGGCGATCGGGCTGGTGTGCCAGTCCTGACCGCACCCGAGGGCTCGGACCCGGCCAGCCTTGCGTTTGACGCGCTCACGCGGGCGCAGAACGAAGGCGCGGATCTCTTGATGATCGATACCGCCGGCCGCCTGCAAAACCGCGCCGACCTGATGGAAGAGCTGGCCAAAATCGTCCGCGTCATCCGCAAGGTCGATGAAACAGCCCCGCACAATACGCTGCTGGTGCTGGATGCAACCACAGGCCAGAACGCGCTTAGCCAGGTCGAGACCTTTCAGAAGCTGGCTGATGTCTCGGGCCTTGTGATGACCAAGCTTGACGGCACCGCCAAAGGCGGCGTTCTGGTGGCGCTGGCTGACAAGTTCGGCCTGCCGATCCACGCCATCGGTGTCGGCGAACAGATCGATGATCTGGCCCCCTTCGACCCCGAAGAATTCGCCGCCGCCCTCACCGGCCTCGCCCAAGGCTGATCCGCCCCTTCATCTGGCCCCAAATTCCTCCGGGGGTCTGGGGATGGAAAACCCCCGGCCTCTCTCCCAGCGAAAGCCCTGATTTGAGCGATTGGCTAATCTCCCTCGAAGGTACTGAAGCGGGCCATCATCTGGCCCTTGCACTGGCACTCAGCGCCGCCTTCCTGCATGCCGCTTTTGGCGCGCTGCAAAAAGGCCGCCATGACCCGTGGTTATCGCGTGGCGCGATTGACGCCTGTTATGGGCTCATGGCAGCACCGTTTGCTTTTTTCGTGGTCCCTTGGCCCGAGCCCTATATGTGGCCGATCTTCGCTTTGGTCTGGCTGATCCATATCGCCTACAAAACTCTACAGGCACTGGCCTATACCAAGGGCTCCTATACGGTTGTCTACCCGGTGGTGCGCGGCACCGGGCCGCTGTTCACCGTCTTTGGTGCCTATCTTCTGTTTGGCGAGACCTTCAACGTTACCCAATGGCTGGGTGTCGCCACATTGATGGCGGGCATCTTCGGCCTGGCCGCGTATAACCTGCGTTATCTCGAAACGGACAGGGATACACTTGGCATCGCTCTGGTTCTTGCGGTGATCACCGGGCTGTTTGTGGCGCTTTACACCACCTATGACGCCTATGGCATTCGCGCGACCGCCGATCCCTTCACATTTCTGGCCTGGTTTTTCATGATCGACGGCGCGGCGATGCCGGTCTACGCTGCGCTCCGGTGGCGCGCCATGGTCAACCGCCCGGCCCTGGGTCCTCTTATGCTGCGCGGGTTGGTCGGAGGGATCATCGCACCGCTCTCTTTCGGCTCGATCATGCTGGCCACACGTCTCGACAAAGTGGGTGAAGCCGCCATCCTGCGCGAAACCTCAACCGTCTTTGCCGCCTTGATCGGATGGCTGGTTCTGAAAGAAACCGTTGGACCACGACGGATCGCCTTGATGGCATTGATTGCACTTGGCGCCGTAATAGTTGAAATGGGCGGGTAAGCAGCAGGAAGGCTCAGATGACCGACAAGAAAGACATCAACCCGTTTCTGAAACAGGTGCTGGAACTTGGGCCGCCACTGGCCTTTTTCTTCATCTACCTGCGCCTGCGCGACGATAGTTTCATGATCGGCGGCACCGAGTATTCCGGCTTTATCGTCGCCACGATCCTCTTTGTCCCCCTCATGCTGGCGGCGATGGGTGTATTGTGGTTCCTGACGGGCAAGCTCAGCCGCATGCAGATCTTCACTGCGTTCATGGTGCTGTTCTTTGGCGGACTGACCGCATGGTTCAATGACGAACGCTTCTTCAAGATGAAAACAACGCTCGTCTACGGCTTTTTCGCACTGATCCTCGGCATTGGCCTGCTGCAGAAGAAATCCTACCTAGCCTATGTGCTGGAAGACATGCTGCCGATGAAACACGAAGGCTGGATGATCCTGACCCGCCGCCTCTGCGCCTGTTTTGCCGTCTTGGCAGTCGCCAATGAGTTCGTCTGGCGGACGATGTCCACCGACCTTTGGGTCAAAATCGAAACCTTCGGCTTCCCGATCGCGTTGATGGCTTTCCTGATGCTGCAGTTCAGTATACTGCAACGGTTCATGGATGACCCGGAAGGTGAGAAAGCCCCACCGCGCAGCGAATAGCCGCGACAAATTCCTTGGCTTGGCGTCAAAGCTGTGGAAGGTTGAAGCACCACTGCCACCACTCAATCGGAGAATAGAGCGCCAATGATGGCCTTTCCCAACAGCGGCTTCCTTTCCGAAGCGTCAGAGGAACTGCGCGAGATGCTGACCGCGCAGGCAAAAGAAGTGTCCTTGGATCGCGGGGATATCCTGTTTGAACAGGGCGATGAAGGGGATGCACTTTATGCTATACTGGACGGCACGTTAGAGGTTTCGTTCCTTTCCATGAGTGGGCGAAAACTGTCTCTCAGCCTGATGCGTCCGGGCGAAGTTTTCGGCGAGATTGCCCTGTTTGACCAAGGCCCGCGCACTGCGACCGTCGCTGCTGCCGAACCATCGCGCGTGTTGCGCGTGTTTCATCGCGATGTCATGGCTCAGATCCGGCAAGAACCTGACCTTGCCGTCGATATGATCCGGCTGGCCGGAGCGCGGATGCGCCATATGGGGTTGCAGTTGAACGAACAGGTATTCTTGCCCATGCCCATCCGGTTGGCGCGGAAACTGTTGTATCTGGCCAACCAGCAGGACGATCCAAACGACCGCATCACCATGTCGCAAAGCGAATTGGCCGAATTTGTCGGGGCCACACGAGAAGCCGTTTCAAAAACGATCTCGACCTGGAAACGCAAGGATATGGTCGAGGCGACTCGCGGCGGCGTTCAGATCCATGATTTCGAAGCTCTGCGCGAATTGGCCGAGTCGGATCTGATGTAGCTTTTCGGCTTATGTGAACTTGTTCACAGACTCGACACAGTTCTGGGTTTAGCCGTTGTTTTGTTACCGTAGGAGGCTGATTTATCATCCCCGATATCTGTCCATCGGCCTCTCCCTGTACCAGAGCCATATGCCTTCCCCGGCATATGGCTTCTTTTTTGCGTGCGCGTTGAGAAAAAGAAAAGGCCGAGGACCATAGCCCCCGGCCTTGATACATTTTCAGTTTAGAGAGCGTCAGCTTGAAAGGCTCAGCGCGACAAAGCGCGGCTCACCGCCCCGCCGTACGAGCAAGAGCAGCGACTTGCGCCCCGCCTCGGTGGCTTCTTCCATGCGTGTTTCGAGGTCGGAAACCGAAGTGACCTTTTGCTGGCCTGCTTCTGTGATCAAATCCCCTGCCCGCAAGCCCTTGGAGTACGCCTCGGACGCTTCGTCTACATCCGTGACAACCAAGCCATCGGCATCAGCGGCCAGACCAAGCTCTTCCCGCAGAGTGTCCGTCAACGGAGAAATCGTCAGGCCCAGGAATTCGCTGTTTGCGCCTTCCTCTTCCTCTACTGCGGGCGCCTCTGCGGTTTCGGCACGTTCTGCGTCTTCCCGGCGTCCCAGCACCACCAGTACGGTTTGCGTGCCACCATCACGATGGACCACAACACGAACCGACTTCCCGACTGTGGTCTCACCGACCTGACGGACCAACCCACGGGTGTCTTCCACTTCGACACCGTCAAAGCTGACAATCACATCACCAGCCAACAGGCCCGCTTCCTTGGCAGGGCCATCCGGGACATCACTGATCAGCGCACCGCCGGGTTTTTCCAGGCCCATCGCCTCGGCCATGTCTTCGGTGACGTCCTGAATGCGCACGCCCAGCCAACCACGACGGGTTTCACCGAACTCACGCAGTTGGTCAACGACCTTGGTCACAACGTTCGACGCCATCGAAAAGCCGATCCCGATCGATCCGCCATTGGGCGACAGAATCGCGGTGTTCACACCGATCACCTCGCCGCTCATGTTAAACAACGGCCCACCCGAGTTGCCTCGGTTAATTGCAGCATCGGTCTGGATGTAGTCGTCATAAGATCCGCTGAGCGCCCGGTTGCGTGCCGAAACGATGCCAGCCGAGACCGAAAAGCCTTGCCCCAACGGGTTGCCCATCGCGATGACCCAATCGCCTACGCGCGCGGTGTCACTGTCACCGAACTGCACATATTGCAGCGGGCCCGAGGCCTCTACCTTCAACAGCGCGATATCCGTTTTTTCATCGGTGCCCACAACTTTGGCCACCAACTCCTTGACCGGTTGGCCATCGCCCGGGAAAAACTCGATCAGGATCTCATCGGCTTCGGCAATAACGTGATTATTGGTTACGATATAACCATCTTCCGAGATCACGAATCCTGACCCCAGCGCATTGCTGCGCCGTGGGCGGTCGCTGTCGCCACCTCCGTTGCGGTCTTGAAATTCACGGAAGAAATCTTCGAACGGAGAGCCTTCGGGAACGATACCTTGCGGGCCAGCCTGCCCTTCGATCAAGGTGCTTGTGGTGATGTTGACCACCGCCGGGCTGATCTGTTCTGCCAATGGCGCCAGGCTTTCCCCCCGCGCATGCGCGGCCAGAGCTTGCGCCATCACCAGCAGGATCGTAGCAAATCCCAACCATACCAACCGCATTTTCGTGACCATTTCGTCAGATCGTACCGCAAGACTGCGCGCATGTGCCTGCACCTGGGATCTCCTTATACCAACCCTAAATGTCCGCGTTTCGCGGCATGTGTTGGGAAACAATGTAGTCAGTTTGATCACGCCCGCAACTCGGGATCGCAGGGAATTCACTCAGCCGTGAAATTCCGACAGGTCAAAACCCGAACTGATAGGCGCCCCAAAGCAGGATCAGGCCTGAAACAACACATAAAAGTCCCATAAGGCGGCGCGCTTGTTCTGGAACCGAACGCAGCGCTTCCAACATGCGTTCGATAAGCGAAGGGGCCAGCGCATAGGCCAGCCCCTCGACAATCAGCACCAGCCCGAAAGCCAGCAGGATCATACCCATTACTGCGAGGCCTGCCCGGTCGGAGACTTCAGATAATTGAAGAACTCGGAATCTGGGCTCAGGACCATCGAGCTGTTGCCCCCTTGAAGGGCGCGCTCATAGGCAGACAGGGACCGATAGAACTCGAAGAATTCTGGGTCCTGACCGAAAGCTTCGGCAAAGATCGCGTTGCGTTCGGCATCCGCCTCACCGCGAATGATCTCGGCCTCACGGTTCGCGTCGGACACCAGTTCCACCACGGTACGGTCGGCCTGTGCGCGCACACGTTGCGCGGCTTCGTTACCACGGGCGCGCTCGTCCGTTGCCTCACGCTCACGTTCCGCCTTCATCCGGTCGAATGTGGCTTCAAGGTTGGCTTGTGGCAGGTCGGTTGCTTTCAAACGCACGTCGATCACGTTCACGCCCAGCGCCCGCGCTTCGGCAATCGCACTGTTCCGGATCCGCAGCATCAGGGCCGCACGATCCGAGCTGAGGATATCGCGGGACGAGACCGAACCCAGAACTTCGCGGGTTTCGGCGCGCAGAATGCGGTCAAGCCGGTCTTCGGCAACGGGTATGCCACCAACACCAACCGCTTGCCGGAACTGTTCCAGATCCGAAATCCGATAGCGTGCGAAGGCATCCACCACGAGACGGCGGTCATCCAGAGGTGTCACCTCCAATGGTTGCACGTCAATCGACAAAATGCGGTCGTCATAGCGGACTACTTCCTGAATAAGCGGGATCTTGAACGCAAGACCCGGCTCTTCTTTAACCGCGACAACACGACCGAATTGAAGGACCAGCGCACGCTCGCGTTCGTCCACGATAAAGATCGAAGACAGAAGACCGACGATCAGAACAACAATGACGGGAAGAATGAGAGTAGACTTACGCATCAGTTATTCTCCTGACCGGAATTGCGGCGCAGTTCGTTTAGCGGCAGATAGGGTACAACACCCTGGCTTTGGCCGCCCGAGTTTTCGTCAAGAATGATTTTGTCGACGTCACCCAACACCTGTTCCATCCGTTCCAGATACAAGCGCTTGCGCGTCACATCGGGCGCTTTGGTATACTCTTCCAAAACCGCGCTGAAACGGCTGGCTTCACCCTGCGCGCTGTTGATCTGCTGCGCGCGATAGGCTTCGGCCTCTTCCAACACCTGCGCGGCTTCACCACGGGCTTCGGCCAAAACGCGGTTGGCATAGGCATCGGCCACGTTCTGCAACCTGTCGCGTTCCTGAGCGGCAGCCTGAACGTCGCGGAAGGCGGCGATCACGTCCTGCGGCGGGTCTGCTTTGTCAAAGTTCACACGGACGATATTCACACCGGAATCATAGCTGTCCATGGTGGCTTGAATCAGTTCCTGCAAACGCTCGGCGATCACACCACGATCCCGGTTCAGGATCGGGGCCAGTTCGCTTTGCGCGATAATCTCGCGCATGGCCGATTCAGACACCGCGCGGATTGTCTGGCGCGGATCACGCAAGTTGAACAAGAACTTGGCGGGATCGTTGATGTTCCACACCACTTGATAGTCGATATCGACCACATTCTCGTCGCCGGTCAACATCAAGCCGTCGTCACGTCCGGTTGACCCGCCCATATCTTCGTTCTGTTCGCGCGTGACCGGGATCACCTCGGCGGTGATAAAGGGCCATGGGGCAAAGTTCAGGCCTGGGTTTCCAACCGCATAGAACTCGCCCAGAAACAGCTCGACCGACTGTTCTTCTGGCTTGACCGTGTAAAAACTGGCCAGCCCCCACAGCACAGCGGCTGCGACAGCGCCAATGGCAATCGTGCTTTTGGTAAAGGCCGGACCACCGCCGCCAGACCCTTTGCCGCCGCCGCCACGGCCCGAACCCCCGCGTCCGCCCATCAGCACACGCAGCTGTTCCTGACCTTTTTTCATCAGCTCATCGATCTCGGGGATCTGCGGGCCATCGCCTTCGGGTGGGCGTTGCCCGTTCCCGTTGTTACCCCGATTTCCTCCGCCGCCCGAGGAGCCTCCGCCCCCCCAGGGGCCGCCGCTGTTGCCCGCCATATGTATCATTTCCTTTGTCTAGGCCCGTGTGATCACGGAATTACTTGTAACTTGTGTGCGTCCGGTTGCAAATCAAGCCGTGCGCACAGGTTGCCGCATAGTGACCAGTTCTTCGGCCATGACCGGATGAACTGCAACCGTGCGGTCAAAATCCTCTTTGGTGGCGCCCATCTTGATGGCAATGCCGGCCAGCTGGATCATCTCCCCTGCGCCCGGAGCCACAATATGGCAGCCCAGAACCTTGCGGGTTGCCTTGCTGACCAGCAATTTCATCAAAACACGCTGGGTACCGCCCGCAAACGATTTTTGCATCGGCTTGAACGAGGTCGCATAGACCTCGATCGGTTCCTGCGCGGCCGCCTCTTCCTCGCTGAGCCCCACAGTGCCCATTTCAGGCTGGGTGAAGATCGCGGTTGGGATCAGCTCGTGATCCACAGGCGTCGGGTTGCCTTTGAAGACGGTTTCGACAAAGGCCATCCCTTCGCGGATGGCAACGGGGGTCAGGTTGACCCGATCCGTCACGTCACCAATTGCATAGATCGACGGCACGGCGGTCTGGCTGTATGCGTCCACGACGATCTCACCCTTACGGCCGCGTTCGACGCCCAAAGCTTCCAGCCCAAGGTTGTCAGCATTGGGTGCGCGGCCGGTGGCGTACATGACGACGTCAAACCGGTCTTCGGTCCCGTCAGTGGCCTTGACGCGGATCTGATCACCGTCTTTGGTCATCTCAAGTACATTCGTACCCAGACGCACATCGATCCCGTTCTGGCGCATTTCCTCACAAACCAACCCACGCGCCTCATCGTCAAATCCGCGCAAAATCTGCGCACCGCGGTAAAACTGGGTGGTTTTGACGCCCAACCCATTCATGATCCCGGCAAATTCACTGGCGATATAGCCACCACCGACAATCAGGATGCTGTCTGGCAGCTTGTCCAGATGAAAGACCTCATTTGACGTAATCGCCAGATCCGAGCCCGGAAAGTCTGGCACAACAGGACGCCCACCCGTGGCAATCAAAATATGCTTGGCGGTCTTGCGGGTGCCATCGGCCAGTTCAACTGTATGCGCATCCACCAGATGCGCGCGCTGGTCAAAGCTCTCGACACCGTTGTTTTTCAGGATATTGCGGTAAACGCCTTCCAGCCGGTCCAGCTCGGCCACCAATTTGCCGTGAAACGTATCCCAGTTGAACGCACCGGGCTGAATATCCCAGCCAAACGCCTGCGCGTCACCGACCATGCCGGAAAACTCGCTGGCAAACACCATCAGCTTTTTCGGCACGCAACCCCGGATTACGCAGGTACCGCCATAGCGATCTTCCTCGGCCAAAGCCACCTTTGCACCGGTCTCTCCTGCCGCGACACGTGCCGCACGGACCCCACCCGAGCCTCCACCGATGACAAAAAGATCATAGTCAAAGCTCATGCTGGGTTCCTTCTATCAGCTTGCCAAATACCGCAGGATATCTGGGCGTTATTTCCGGCCTGCCAACCCCTTGGCGCAAGAAAAGCGATTTTGCGTTCGAACTGTACCATCTCGGCCCGTGGGACTCAGTCCATCTCGTCCGAGAAGACGTTTTCTGTATTGTCTTGCGGCTGATCGGTCTGGACCGTGCCCGCATTGATATCGCGCAGCTCGACCCGGCCATCGCCAAAGCCGATCATGACCTTGTCACAGATATCGATGAACAACCCGTTCTCGACCACGCCCGGGATCTGGTTCAGGACCAATGCCATTTGCCGGACATTGCCGATCCGCTTGAGGTGCAGATCCAGAATATGGTTACCTTCGTCGGTGACGCGCGGAACTTCACCTGCCATGCGCAGGGTGACAGAAGTGCCCAGCACATCCATTGCATCCAGCGCTTCTTCGATCAGCGTCCGCGTAGTTTGCCAGCCAAAAGGGATAACCTCGACAGGCAAGGGAAAGGCACCCAGATTCTCAACCTCTTTTCCGGCATCAGCAATCACAACCATCTGGTCGCTTGCCGTTGCAACGATCTTTTCATGTAACAAAGCCGCGCCGCCGCCTTTGATCAGGTTCAGTTCGTCATCGAATTCGTCAGCGCCGTCGATTGTCAAATCCAGCCAGCGCGCCTGATCCAGTGAGACCACCTCGATCCCCACTTCGCGCGCCAACTGAGCTGTGGCACTTGAGGTCGGGACCGCCTTGATCTTCAAGCCACCCTGCCGAACCCGTTCGCCCAGGCGCCGCACCAGCCATTCGGCGGTCGAGCCCGTTCCCAAACCCACGCGCATTCCGTCTTCGACAAGTTCTGCAGCACGGTAAGCTGCAACCCGTTTGGCCCGTTCGATCGGTGTCATTTCTCCTACCATGAAAGCTTTCCTACACCCTCGTGTGAGGCTTATACGGAATGACCCCGACAACTGCGAGGGGCAATTCACGAAAACAAAGGATAGAAGGTGGAATTTGCTGCGCGTTTCCGATAGGAAACGTCGCATTCGAACCTTCCGACTCGAGCCCATCGCCGTAGACA
Source organism: Ruegeria sp. HKCCA5839 (assembly GCF_013035585.1). Taxonomy (NCBI): domain Bacteria; kingdom Pseudomonadati; phylum Pseudomonadota; class Alphaproteobacteria; order Rhodobacterales; family Roseobacteraceae; genus Ruegeria; species Ruegeria sp. HKCCA5839. The sequence goes on from NZ_WQIE01000001.1 coordinate 879,360, forward strand.
GGACTTATGCAAACGCCTTACGTGCTTCACTATGCTCCTGACAACGCTTCGCTGGTCGTCCGCCTGGCGCTGGACGAGATGGGCCAACGCTATCAGACAATGCTGGTGGACCGGCGTGAAAAGGCGCAGGACAGTTCGGCCTATCGCGCGTTGAACCCCAACGGGTTGATCCCGGTTCTGGAAACGCCCCAGGGGCCGATCTTTGAAACCGCCGCCATTTTACTATGGCTTGCAGACACGCACCAACAACTTGCCCCTGCCCCTGACAGCGCCGAGCGCGCGAGTTTTCTGAAATGGCTGTTTTTTGCATCGAACACGCTGCACGCGGATCTGCGGATCCTGTTCTATGCTGAAAAGTACATAGCCTCCGGACAGGCCGAGACCCTGCGCACCGGAATTCGTCCACGGTTGAGAACCCATCTGCAGAACCTGGAGGCAGAAGCCGCGAGATCCCCGCGCTGGTTGCAGCCCGATCACCCCTCGGTCTTGACCTACTATCTGGCCGCGATGATGCGGTGGATGCAACTTTATCCGACGCAAGCTGACAAAAGTTGGTTTCAGTTGGCCGACACGCCCCATCTGCATCACATCCTGACACGGCTTGAAACCCGCCCCGCGACGCAGACTGCGATTGTTGCAGAAGGTCTGGGGCCAAACCCGTTTACTTCACCGATCCTCCCCAACCCGCCTGAAGGCTCTGCTCTCTGATATGTTCCTCTCTGTCTTCGACATGTTCAAAGTGGGCATCGGCCCGTCTTCTTCGCACACGATGGGCCCGATGGTGGCCGCTGCGCGTTTTCTTGATCTGATGCGCGCGTCACCGTTTGAATTCTCGGGCCTGCGCGGGTCGCTGCATGGGTCCCTGGCCTTTACCGGTGTGGGCCACGCCACCGACCGTGCCACCATTCTGGGGCTGGCAGGGTTTGTGCCCGACACCTACGACCACGAAAAGGCCGAAGCCACTCTGGCCGAGATTGCAAAGACACAGAGGGTTTCACCTGAAGGCCTGCCTGATCTGGCATTTGACCCCAAAGCCGATTTGATCTTCGACTTCGACACCACCCTACCCGGCCACGCCAATGGCATGATCCTGATGGCCACCGATGCGCAAGGCGATGTGATCTTGCGGCAGGTCTATTATTCCATCGGTGGTGGCTTTGTCCTGACCGAAGAGGAACTTGCCGAAGGTAAGGCAACCGAAGAAGGCGCGCCCATTCCCTTCCCGTTCAAGTCGGCGGTCGAGATGCTGGATATGGCCAGGTCCAGCGGTAAGTCGATTGCGCAGATGAAGCGTGAGAATGAGATCTCACGTGGGTGTTCCGAAAGCCTTGCCAAAGGGTCAGCCCGGCTGTGGCAAGTGATGAATGACTGTATCGAGCGGGGCTTGACCACTGATGGCATCCTGCCCGGTGGGTTGAACGTGCGCCGCCGCGCCAAGGGCATTCACGATGCGCTGCAAGCCGAGCGGGGCATGAACCTGAACGCACCGCACACGATCAACGACTGGATGAGCGTCTATGCCATGGCGGTGAACGAGGAAAACGCCGCCGGTGGCCAGGTGGTGACCGCGCCCACCAATGGTGCGGCGGGCGTTTTGCCTGCGGTCCTGCGCTATTACCTTGATCACGTGCCCGGCGCCTCGGAAAGCCGGATCGAAGATTTCTTGCTGACGGCTGCGGCCATTGGCGGCTTGGTCAAGTTCAACGCCTCGATCTCGGGGGCTGAGGCCGGGTGTCAGGCCGAAGTTGGCAGCGCCGCGGCCATGGCTGCGGCTGGGCTGTGTGCCGTGATGGGCGGAACGCCAGAACAAGTTGAAAACGCAGCGGAAATCGCGCTGGAACATCATCTTGGCATGACCTGCGATCCGGTAGCGGGTTTGGTGCAGGTGCCCTGTATCGAGCGCAACGGGCTGGGCGCGATCAAGGCTGTGTCTGCCGCGTCATTGGCGCTGCGCGGAGACGGGCAGCATTTTGTGCCACTAGATTCAGTGATCGAAACCATGCGCCAGACCGGGCATGACATGCATGAGAAATACAAGGAAACATCGCTGGGCGGGTTGGCCGTGAACGTGCCCAACTGCTGAGCGCAAGGGATAACGAAAAAAGGAGCCGCCGAATGGAAGGTCGATGTCTATGCGGAGCGGTCCGCTATGCGGTTGAACCACCGGTTCTGTCCTGCGTGACCTGCCATTGTGACAGTTGCAGACGCCAATGCGCGGCCCCCATGACCACCTATTTTGGCGTGCGGGATGGCAAGTGGCGCTGGACCGGCGAAGCGCCAAAGCTGTTCCGCTCGTCTCCTGGTGTTGAACGCAGTTTCTGCCCGACTTGCGGCACACCGATCTCATTCCGCTCGACCGCCATGTCGGATGTGCTGCACCTCTATGTTGCAACGCTGTTAGACCCTGAGGCCTTGCGCCCGACCCTGCATGTCGCGTTCGAAGAGAAACTGAACTGGCTGGAGTTGAATGACGGTCTGCCGCATTGCATCGGTCCTGACTACACAAAATTTCAGCCCTTGCCTGAAAATTAGAGCTCATCCGCCTTTCCCCCAACCAAACAACCGTTTAGCGTCGCGCAATGACTCAGGATCGGCCGCTGATCGGCATCATGTTTATGCTTGGCTTTTGCCTGCTCGCCCCGATGGGTGATGCCTTGGCCAAGTTATTAGGGGAAACAACGCCCATCGGCCTTTTGGTTTTTGCCCGTTTTGCGGTGCAAGCATTGATTCTTGTTCCGATTGTCTATCTGACTAAGCGACCATGGCGGATGCGCGGGCGGATCTTTTCGCTGACCGCACTCAGGACAGCGCTGCAGATCGCAGGTCTTACCGCCATGTTCACGTCGCTCAAGTTTCTACCATTGGCCGATGCCGTGGCCATCGCATTTGTTATGCCCTTCATCCTGCTGCTCTTGGGCAATTACTTTCTGAATGAAGAGGTCGGCGCACGGCGTCTGATGGCTTGCGTTGTGGGTTTCATCGGCACCTTGATGGTCATTCAACCCAGCTTTGCCGAGGTGGGTGCACCTGCCCTGCTGCCGCTTGTCGTCGCTGTAATCTTTGCGCTGTTCATGCTGGTTACACGCCAAATCGCCAAGGAAACCGATCCGGTTTCACAACAGGCGGTGTCTGGCGCTATGGCTTCGGTTGTGCTTTTGCCGGTTTTGCTGATTGGCACACTCACAGAGACCTGGGATATTTCGCTGACCATCGCTCCCAACACGCCCCTCTGGCTCTTGGCAGGCATTGGCGTGATGGGCACATTGGCACATCTTTGCATGACCTGGTCGCTGCGGTATGCACCCTCGGCGACACTGGCCCCAATGCAATACCTGGAGATTCCGGTGGCCACCTTGTTCGGCTGGATCATATTCCACGATCTTCCAAACGGGCTGGCCGCAATTGGCATCCTCATCACTATGGCCGCAGGGTTCTATGTCATATGGAGGGAACGCTCCATCGCCCGCAGCGCCCTGACAGAAACAGCTGCATAACATCATCCAAAGCCGCACGCGGAAGCATCACCAACAGGCCCGGGGCGTCCGTCTGTACATCAAGATCACCGGTGGCCCGGTTCGACGTGCCGATGCGCCCGTCCGGCGCAAGTGCCAGCCCGTCTATCGGCCATTCCAGACCCTGACTGCGCCCGGACACCGGTCGCATCGGAAACAAAGACACGGTTTCTCCGCCGTTCAGCGGCACTGAAAGACGCGGTGGCGCATGAAAAACAATCTCATGCGCGCCCAGCAAAATGCAGCCACTGTCGGGATAACGCACCAGCGTATTGAAGACCGCCAATTGATGATCTACACGCGCGCCCAGAAACCCGATACCCAGGACGACGGGCGCAGAAATGCGAGTCAGTGCCTTCTCAAAATCCGTGCTGTCCTGTTCACGAATTGGAAACAAACGCTCGGGCGAGACTTGTTCGCGGTATCGCGTGTCCAACGAGTCGAAATCACCGATTACCGCGTCAGGAATACGCCCCGAATCGATTGCCCGCGCGGCACCGCCATCCGCCGCGACAACGGATTCGGCGCGGCTTAACGCCAATTCGACGTCTTGCGGGGCGATTTCACCCCCACCAAACAACGCTATTGGCCCGTTTGAGCGTACAATAACCTCAATTTTCGTAAGATTGACCATTTTTCCCGGTTTTGGACATATTGAGACCACAAAATGATAGGCTCATGGTCATAGTTTAGTGTCGAGGCCGTGCCACACGCGCGGTACAACGGCCCGTTAGTTTGTAAAGGACGTGCGTCTGATGGTACAGAACAACAAGGTATTGACCGTTTCTTACGGCACCTTCTCATGCACATTGGAAGGCTTTGACGACTCATTTGAAACAATGAAGGCGATTGCCGAGTACTTCCGTGACCTGGCGGCTGACGACCGCTATTTTGGGTCCGAACCTCCACAACCTGACGCCGCGATGCTGACCCGTATTGCCCAGCGCGAAGCATCGCGCCACGTCGAAGCCCGCCAAAGCGAGAGTGGACTGCTCTTGCGCGCGACCGAAAGTGAAACGGGTAATGCTGAGGGTGCTGACATCGCCCCTGCCGCTGCGGCTCCAACCCTACCTGAATCTAGCCCTGTTCCCACGCCTGCCCCGGCAGTCGACTTTCAAGACGAGCCTCCGGCAGACAGCATTGCTGCAAAACTGCAGCGTATCCGCGCCGTCGTTTCACATTCGGATCAGACCCCTGCCGCCGACGCGGGCGGTGAAGATGTGGATACCGGTTATATCGAACCCAAAAAGCCACAATATGACGCAATTTCTGCTGCGTTCGCGTCGGGTGCTCTCGATCCTTCGGATTTGGAAGCTGAGACTTCCGACAGCGCCGAAAATGAACCTGCAGAGGACGACGATTGGCCGGAAGCCGACCGTCAACAGCGTGAACTGGACGCTGTAGTCGCAGAGTATGAAGCCCATCGTCCGAAAACAGTTGCACCTGAGGTTAAGGCCGAACCCCAGCCTCAAGAATTCGCTGAGGAATTGCCCACAACACCGACGAAGCCGGGCAATCTCGACGCGGACTTTGACACCGAAGAAGAACCCGCCGATATGGAGCCAGTTTTCGACAGTTCGGTTATCGAAGAAGCCGCTGCAATGCTGGCGCGTGATACCGATGCGGGTCAAGACGACGCCACGGATCAAGCTGCTGTCAGTGCCGATCACGTCGTTGAAAGCAGCGAGCCACTGCACATGCCGGAAGATTCCAGCGAACGTCAAACCTCGGCGACATCGCACACGCCAGAGCAGTCGGATGAAGAAGAGGATCAGCGCAACGTCCTGGACGCGGATGACGAAGCCGACCTGTTGGAAGAGATTTCACTGATCGAAGCTGAAATGGCGGCACGCCCAACCCCGCCAGAGGACGCCCCAGAAGAAGACACCCGCACCGAAGACGTCTCGCGTCTGATGGATACGGCGGATGAACGGATGGAAGACCCGGAAACCAGCGGACAGCGTGAAGCGTATTCGCATCTGCGTACAGCCGTGGCTGCAACCGAAGCAGAAAGACAGGCTGATCCGAACGCGAACCAAGGCTCACCAGACGAAGAGTACAGAGGCGATCTGGCCTCGGTGGTGAGCCCGCGTCGCCCCGAAGTCAAGGTCACCAGCAAACGCCCAAATGCGGATGCCGCGTCTCCGCTGAAACTGGTAGCTGAACAGCGTGTGGACGCCGCGCCAGAGAGGAACGAAGACGAGACATTGGCGCAGCACAGCAGCGTATCTCAGCCACTTGCTGGCGAAGAAGAAGGTGGATTCGCAACCTTCGCGCAAGAACAAGGCGCGCAATCCCTGCCCGATCTTCTTGAGGCAGCCGCCGCCTATCTGTCGTTCATCGAAGGTCAGGAACAGTTTTCGCGCCCGCAACTGATGAACAAGGTGCGTTCGCTGAAACAAGACAGCTTTGACCGAGAAGAAAGCTTGCGTTCATTCGGTCAATTGCTGCGGGACGGAAAGATCGAAAAAGCCGGTGGCGGTCGCTTTGCCGCGTCAACGGATATCGGCTTTCGCCCGGACGACGAACGCGCGGCCGGGTAAGCACACCGGCCTGCGTTAGAAATTACCCCTCGTAAACTAGGCCAGAGTTATGCTCTGGCCTTTTTTCCCTCCACCGGGGTTGCGTTGACGTCTAACCAAACCTGAACCTACCGCTTGTAGGTGCTCTGTTAGAGAAAGCGGCAGAGCACGGACCATCTGGTCCTTCGGTGATCGTCCTTCGAGAGACAACCGAACTATTGGTCGTGATCAGGGTCTTCCTTGCCGACACCGCGAAAGACGAATTTGAACGGCAAAGCCCAGAGCACACCTAAAACCACATAGACGACAAACTCCAACCAGATCGGTGGACGATCAAGCCAGTTCACCACGGTAACCACCGCGACAATGTAAAGCGGCAAGCCGACGAGCAGCAAAACCAGCGACCAGCGCCGCCTTGCTTTGTAGCTGAGGCCGGGTTTCTGCTGATCCGCCATCAATCTGCAAACGGGTCGGTCACCAGAATGGTGTCATCCCGCTCCGGGCTGGTGGACAACAGCGCCACCGGGCATTCGATCAGCTCTTCGACCCTGCGCACATATTTGATCGCGTTCGCTGGCAAATCGGCCCAGCTGCGCGCCCCCTCGGTGGATTCGCTCCACCCCGGCATTTCTTCATAGATCGGCGTGCAGCGCGCCTGCTGATCTGCCGCGGTCGGAAGGTAATCCAGCCGCGCACCGTCCAGCATGTACCCGGTACAGATCTTCAGCGTATCAAACCCGTCAAGCACGTCCAGCTTGGTCAGAGATATCCCGTTAACCCCGCTGGTGGCGCAGGTCTGGCGCACAAGGCAGGCGTCAAACCAGCCGCAGCGGCGCTTGCGCCCGGTGGTGGTGCCAAACTCGTGGCCCCGTTCGCCCAGGCGCTGGCCGTCTGCATCCTCCAGCTCGGTCGGAAACGGCCCCTCGCCCACGCGCGTGGTATAGGCTTTCACAATGCCAAGAACGAAATCAATCGAGCCCGGGCCGATCCCCACGCCGGTGGCCGCCTGACCCGCAATCACATTGGACGAGGTGACAAAGGGATAAGTGCCAAAGTCGATGTCCAAAAGCGCGCCCTGCGCCCCTTCGAACAGAATACGTTTTCCGGCCTTGCGCTTTTCGTTCAGCACTTTCCACACTGGTGCCGCAAAGGGCAAAATCTCGGCCGCAATCTCTTTGAGCTGGGCGATCAGTGCGTCGCGATCCACCGGATCAATCCCCAAACCTTTGCGCAAAGGATCGTGGTGTTGCAAAGCGCGGTCCACCCGCGCCTCCAGCGTGGCTTCATCCGCAAGATCGGCCACCCGAACCGAGCGGCGCCCCACCTTGTCTTCATAAGCCGGACCAATCCCGCGACCGGTGGTCCCGATCTTGGTGCCCTTGCTGGCCGCCTCTTCGCGCGCCCGGTCCAACTCGCCGTGAATTGGCAGGATCAACGGTGTGTTTTCCGCGATCATCAGCGTCTCGGGCGTGATCTCGACGCCCTGCGCGCGGATCGTTCCAATCTCTTTGATCAGATGCCACGGGTCCAGAACAACGCCATTGCCGATCACGCTCAGCTTGCCACCGCGCACCACGCCCGAGGGCAGCGCGTGCAGCTTGTAGACCTCTTTATCGATGACCAGAGTGTGCCCGGCATTGTGACCGCCCTGAAAACGCGCAATCACATCCGCCCGCTCGCTGAGCCAGTCGACGATCTTGCCTTTTCCTTCGTCACCCCATTGGGCGCCGACAACAACCACGTTGGCCATACCCGATCCTTTTCACTCTGAGGACTCAAACTCGGCTCGTATAACGAGGCTCTGTGAACAGGGAAACCGATATTTCGCCGCAGCCCTGAAATGGAGCAGAGGCAAATTGCCCTTACCTGCCCTGAGGCAATCGCACCGGTTGTCCATGTGGTGTGGTCAGGTAGGCATCTTCCCAGGCCGACTGTATATCGGCAACGTCATCGGGCAGCGCCGCGCCCTGTTCCGCCAGAAACGTTTCAAGCGTTTCGAGCCAGGCGTGAAAATAGTCGTCACCGCCGTCCAAGTCGCGGCTCAGCCCATTTCGCTTGAGCGTCTCGGAAAACCGCGCGGCCCATTCGGGCCAGGCGAACCGCCCTGCTTCGTTCAACGCCACAGTCACCGCAAAGACCTGAGCGTGCCAAGGTTCGGCAAATACCGGTTCCGGCGCGGCGATTTCGGCGCAATCGCTCATGCAGGCTCCAGATAGCTTTGCCACAGATCCAAGACGACCTCGTCCCTGGGGTGTTCGGGGTTTACCCAAAGCTCCGAGGCTGCGAAGGCCACCGCGTAGAGCGGTTCGGGCGCTTCGCCCAGATCATGAGCGCTGGAATCCGGCAGAACATGGGATCCGTGCACGCGCAGAATGCGTCCCTTGGCACCTGCTGCATAGATCGGCAACCGTGTATGGCCACCGTCAACCAGCCGATTGCCAGCAGGGCGCGCGGTGACAACCTCTTGCCCAATCGAAAAACGCTGCGCGATATTCGAAGGGCGATCTGCGGGCCCGCCTTTGGCCAGCGCAGCGGCCACAGCCTCGGCTCGCAACATTTTGCCCACCAACGGATGCGCGCCTTCCTCGCTTGCGCCCCGCAAATCGTCCAAGGTCAGAACACCGCGATCGACCAACAGGCCGGCCAGACCAGCCAGCCATTTCTCATAATAAGAAAACCGCGTGTAATCCTTGGGGGAAAGGCATTCCCGCGCATGGCGTGAGACATCAATATTCCATTGCCCCAGGAACCCAGCCGCCAGAGTGACAGCCAGCGCCCGACCATGCCAGTCTTCGGCAAAAACCGGCGCGTCTTCGGGTTCGGGATTGATCGCGCCGTCGCCAAAGCGCCCGCCCATGTCATGCACCCGCGTCATGCCGGCACCTTGGGCAAGCCGGTGCCGATCATGCTGTCGCGTGTGACCAGTGCGGCAAGCGCCTCTTCGTCCAGCGCTTCTGTGCCTTCTGGACGCATGGGCAAGACGAGATAACGCACTTCAGCGGTTGAATCCCAAACCCGCACCGAGGAGGTGTCGGGCAGGCTGACGCCAAACTCGGCCAGAACCTTGCGCGGCTCGCGCACCGCGCGGGCACGGTAAGCGTCGGACTTGTACCACCCCGGCGGGATGCCAAGCAGCGGCCATGGGTAACAGCTGCACAGGGTACAGACGACCATGTTATGCTGGTCCGGCGTGTTCTCGACCACCACCATATGTTCACCCTGACGTCCGTAATAGCCCAGATCGGCCACCACTGGTGTGGCATCTTCCAGCAGCGCGGCCTTGAAGTCTGGGTCGGTCCAAGCTTTGGCAACAACACGGGCACCGTTCTGGGGCCCAATCTTGTTCTGATAGGTATCGATGATTTCATCCAGTGCAGCCGGATCGATCAACCCTTTGCGGGTCAAGATCGTCTCAAGCGCTTTGACGCGCAAAGCGGGCTCAGGCGGCAACAGGGCGTGCGGGTGGTCGTGACTGTCATGTGGCATGGCCGCAACCTGCGCCGGATGAATTGCTCTGTCCAGTCCCTTTGCTGTGATAGGGTCCATCAGCACAAATGATGCAAACTCGTGACTTGCCCCCGCTGGCAAACTTGCATAAGTACCACGCGATACACGCCACGCTGTACAGGACCACTATGGAAAACGTCGTTCTTATCATCCACCTTCTCTTGGCTTTGGGCCTGATCGCCGTCGTGCTGATGCAGCGGTCCGAGGGCGGTGGTCTTGGCATGGGCGGAGGCGGCGGTGGCGGTGCCATGACAGGTCGCGCTGCGGCAACGGCATTGGGTAAGGTGACCTGGATCCTGGCGGCCTGCTTTATCGTCACGTCGATCACGCTGACCATTCTGGCAGCGCAAAAATCTTCCAGCGGCTCGGTTATTGACCGTTTGGGCGTTCCGGCACCGGCTTCGGCCGAAGACAGCACACCTGCGGTTCCGTCGGCGGATGACCTGCTGCCACCGGCGTCGGGCGACAATGCGCCACTGATCCCTCAGGCCGACTAAGCCACTAAACCTAGAAACTCGACAGAGAACTGCAACAGCATCTTGCGGTTCTCTTGCGCTATGGGCGCGAATCCTTTATACGTGAAGTCCCGTGATGCAGCGGTTTTTCTTGAACCGCCGGGCAGCTGATTTTGACGTCTCACGGGAGCTAGCCGAACAACATGGCGCGTTTTATTTTCATCACCGGTGGTGTGGTTTCATCCTTGGGAAAAGGGCTGGCTTCGGCGGCTTTGGGCGCTTTGTTGCAGGCCCGGGGATATTCCGTACGCCTGCGCAAGCTGGATCCTTACCTGAACGTCGATCCCGGCACCATGTCGCCCTTTGAGCATGGCGAAGTGTTCGTCACCGATGACGGGGCCGAGACGGATCTGGATCTGGGTCACTACGAACGTTTCACCGGCGTGGCCGCGCGCAAGACCGACTCGGTCAGTTCCGGGCGGATCTATTCGAATGTGCTCGAGAAAGAGCGCCGCGGCGACTATCTGGGCAAGACCATTCAGGTGATCCCGCACGTCACCAATGAGATCAAAGATTTCATCGCCATCGGCGAGGATGAGGTTGATTTTATGCTGTGTGAAATCGGTGGCACCGTGGGCGATATCGAGGGCCTTCCCTTTTTCGAAGCCATCCGCCAGTTCAGCCAGGACAAGCCGCGCGGGCAGTGCATCTTTATGCATCTGACCCTGCTGCCTTACATCAAGGCTTCGGGCGAGTTGAAAACCAAGCCGACCCAGCACTCGGTGAAAGAGCTACGCTCAATCGGTTTGGCACCCGATATTCTGGTTTGCCGGTCCGAGGGGCCGATCCCAACCAAGGAACGCGAAAAGCTGGCCCTCTTCTGTAACGTGCGCCCCGACAGCGTGATCGCGGCGCAGGACCTTTCAACCATCTATGACGCTCCGCTGGCCTATCACCGCGAAGGTCTGGATCAGGCAGTTCTGGACGCTTTCCAGATCAGCCCCGCCCCCAAGCCCGATCTGGCCAAGTGGGAAGACGTGAGCGACCGCATCCACAATGCCGAAGGCGAGGTGAAAGTCGCGATTGTCGGCAAATACACGCAGTTGGAAGACGCCTATAAGTCGATTGCCGAAGCGCTGACCCATGGCGGCATGGCCAATCGGGTCAAGGTCAAGGTCGAATGGGTCGATGCCGAGATCTTTGACACCGAAGACGCAGCACCTCATTTGGAAGGCTATCACGCCATCCTCGTCCCCGGCGGTTTTGGCGAGCGGGGCACGGAAGGCAAGATCAAGGCCGCGCAATATGCGCGCGAGCACAAGGTGCCCTATCTGGGCATCTGTCTGGGCATGCAGATGGCGGTGATCGAAGCGGCGCGCAATGCGGCGGGCATTACCGAGGCCGGATCAGAGGAATTCGACCATGAGGCCGGGAAAAAGCGTTTCGAACCAGTAGTTTATCACCTGAAAGAATGGGTTCAGGGCAACCACAAGGTCGAGCGCAAAGTGGGTGACGACAAGGGCGGCACCATGCGGCTGGGCGCCTATAACGCGGTTCTGGCCGAGGGCTCCAAAGTGGCGGATGTCTATGGCAACACCCAGATCGAGGAACGGCACCGCCACCGGTATGAGGTGGACATCAAATACCGCGACAAGTTGGAAAAAGCTGGTTTGAACTTCTCGGGCATGTCGCCCGATGGTCGCCTGCCAGAAATCGTCGAGTGGTCGGATCACCCTTGGTTCATCGGGGTGCAATATCACCCTGAACTGAAATCCAAGCCGTTTGATCCCCATCCGCTGTTTCGCGACTTTGTGCGGGCAGCGAAAGACAGCTCGCGCCTGGTCTGATCGTACTCTGTTTGCGCAAGCGCATTGCTTTGACCGATGCGACCCCCTAAGTCTTTGAACAAGCAGACCTGCTCCTTTGGGCTGGTCAGGCTTGGATCAGAGACTTGGGAGTGTTCAGATGAGCAACGCGACAACGATCACCAATCTTCAACAAGCGCTTCGGATGGAGATGACGGCGGCCCATCAGTATCAGTTGCATGCGCATGTGCTGGATGATTGGGGCCTTGATATTCTGGCCGAGAAGATGCGCGGTGAAATGCAAGAAGAGATGAGGCATTCGGACGTCTTTATCGAGCGCATCCTGTTTCTGGGCGGCACCCCGCAGCTTGAACTTCAGAAAAGCCCCGCAGCGGCTGAAAGCCTTGAGCAGATGTTCTCTTCGGACCTCAAGGACGAGACGGAAGCCGTTGATTTCTATACCCAAGCGGCGGCACAGGCTGCTGAAGTGGGCGATGTGGGATCGCGCACCCTGTTCGAGCGTATCTTGCTGGAAGAGGAAGGCCATAAATCCTGGCTAGAGACCGAGCTTTCATTGCTGAAACGGCTGGGAGAGGCGACATTCAGCGCGCGTTATGTTTCGGGCAGCGCGGGCAGCGAATAGGCAGGCCAACGCATATGCTGCGCCTTACAGTGATCCAACGGCGATTTTTGAAGGAACGATCTCATGACTGACCAAGTTCAACGCGCCGAGGCATTCGCCGCGCTCCATCAGAAAGGTGATCCTGTAATCCTGTACAACATCTGGGATGCAGGCAGCGCCGGAGCCGTGCGCGACGCAGGTGCCAAGGCCATCGCGACAGGCAGCGCACCAGTTGCGATGGCCCAAGGATTCTCGGACGGTCAGAACCTGCCCTTGGACTTTGCACTGGACAATGTGCGCCGGATTGTCGAGGCGGTCGATCTGCCCGTGACACTGGATTTCGAGGGCGGCTATGCCGAAGTTCCCTCAGACATCGCACTGAACGCAAAAAAGGCACTGGCCACGGGTGTAGTGGGCTTTAACTTTGAAGATCAGATCGTTGGAACGAAAGAGCTTTACGAGACAGAGATTCAGGCCGCCCGTGTCGCTGCTCTGCGCGAAACCTGTGACGCTACAGGCGTTTCGGCCTTTATCAACGCGCGGACAGATATTTTCCTCAAAGCGCACCCCGATACCCATGATGAGGCGATGCTGACTGATGCCATCCTACGGGCCCAGGCCTATGCGGATGCAGGCGCTAGCGGCTTTTTCGCACCCGGTCTGCGGGATGAGGTAATGATTGGCAAGCTGTGTGACGCCACAGAACTGCCGGTCAATATCATTGCTCTGCCCGGTACACCGGATAATGTGACACTGGCAAAACTGGGCGTCGCCCGGATCAGCTATGGCCCTGTGCCCTATCGCGAGATGTTGGGATGGCTGAAAGCCAAGGCCGAAACAGCGCTACAATCCGCCGGTTGATCAATACGCCATTGCAATTTCGATCTGATCCTCGCACCCTGCGGCATCAACCTCAGGAGGATTGCACCTTGGCCAAAGGGTATTGGGTTGCGCATGTCGATATCGACGACATGGACGTCTATAAAAACTACATCGCTGCCAATGCTGCGCCATTTGCAGAATATGGTGGGAAATTTCTGGTCCGCGCCGGTGATAGAACAATTGCAGAAGGCACCGCCCGCGCGCGGACAGTTGTCATAGAGTTCGACAGCTATGAACAGGCGCTGGCCTGCTACCAAAGCGAGGGATATCAAAAGGCCAAGGCCCTGCGCGACCCGATCTCGACCGGCGATCTTGTGATCATCCAAGGCTATGACGGATAGCTGGAACTTGGCGCTTATCAAAATATCGAATAAACTATGCCCATGTTGAAAAAGCTCTTTCAGGCGTTTCGACCGCCACAGCATGACATGCTGCCTGATCCCGACGCCGAACTGGCGCTTGGGGCGTTGATGGTGCGTGTGGCACAGGCGGACCGGGATTATAAACTTGAAGAGATCAGCCTGATCGACCGCATACTGGCGCGTCTTTACCAGCATAACGCGATAGAGGCCGCAAAAGTGCGCGCCACCTGCGAAAAGCTTCATGCCGCAGCACCCGAAACCGATACGTTCGGCAAATTGATCCGCGAAACAACGGGCGAGGCCGAACGTCTGGCCGCTATGGAAGCCCTGTGGGAAGTGGTGCTGGCCGACGGCGTATCAGACGAAGGTGAGATCAAGATCGTGGAAGAGGCCCGCGCGGCCATGGGTCTGAGCTTTAACGACAGTCAGGCAGCGCGCGCGCGGGTACAAAGCCGCTTGGAAGCCTTATAGGTCGGGACTATATCAAACCCATGTTCAAAGATCTTCTGTCCCGGCTGACACAGCCCGAACCCGATCCGCTGGCTAATGACGATGCCCGCCTTGCACTCACGGCGTTGCTGGTACGCATTGCCCGGTCAGACAATGATTATGCCGACACCGAAATGGCTCGGATCGATCGGATTTCGGCAGAACGTTACGGGCTGTCCCCGTTCGAGGCTGCCGCCTTGCGCGCCCGCGCCGAAGACCTGGAGGCCGAAGCCCCCGACACGGTCCGCTTTACACGCGCTATCAAAGAGGCGGTTGCCTACGATGACCGCCTATCCGTAGTGCAAGCCATGTGGTCGGTAGCGTTGGCTGATGGGCAGCGCAGTGGTGAAGAGGACTCGCTGCTGCGGCTTGTGGTCAGCCTGCTGGGCGTCAGCGACGTGGATTCCGCGCGGGCCCGACAGAAGGCTTCCCAAGCGTGACGGCAATGCTGGGCATGTATGACATGTCCGCCCTCCAGCCCGCCAATGATCGGTTTTGGACCTTGATTCGTGATCATCTTGGGTTTGGCCCGCCAAGGCTGACCCGGGATCGCGATTTTTGGGAGATCTGGCAGGACCCGGATCTGGTCTTTGCACAAACTTGTGGAATGCCCTATCGCACGAAGCTGCATGATACAGTTCAGCTCGTGGGTACGCCGGACTATGGCCTGCCCGGATGCCCGCCCGGCTATTACCGTTCGATTTTTGTGGCGCGTGCGAAGGACAACAGGCCTCTGTCCGAACTGGTTCGCGGGTGTTTTGCCTATAACGAGCCGTTGTCACAATCTGGCTGGTCCGCACCAATCACGCATTTATCTGAACTGGGGCTGAGCCCCGAAACGCTATTGCAAACAGGCGCACATGCGGCTTCGGCGCAGTCTGTTGCCAGCGGTCAGGCGGATCTGGCGTCGCTTGACCTTCTGACCTGGTTGCTGCTGCGCGAACACACGGATTTGGGGGAAGCTCTGCGCGAGGTAGAGCTTACCACACCAACCCCTGCACTGCCCTACATTACTTCGAATACACGGGATGCTGCGCAGCTCAACTCTGCCCTTGGCAAAGCGATTTCAGACCTTGCACCGCAGGACCGCTCGGCGCTGCACCTCAGGGGACTGGTGGACATTCCGGCCGAGCACTATTTGCGCGTTCCGACACCGCCATCACCGCAGGCGCTTTTGCACAAGAGCTGACCATTTCGGCAATTCCCTTTGGTCAATTTGGCAGTATCCGCCCCGGATTCTGTGTTTTGCTCATTGCATTGGCGGCTTTTTTCAGTCCAAGTAGCGCATCAAAACCGTTCACAACAACAGGACCGCCCGTGACAGACTCCACGCCCGTCATCGAGATCAAGAACCTGCACAAAAGCTTCGGCAATCTCGAAGTGCTCAAGGGAGTAGATATTACGGCCCATCGCGGCGACGTCGTTTCGCTGATTGGATCTTCAGGATCGGGCAAGTCCACGCTGCTACGGTGCTGCAACTTGCTGGAAGACAGCCAGCAGGGCGAAATTCTGTTCAAAGGTGAACCGGTTCAATGGGCTGGCAGCGGGCATAGTCGCCGTCCGGCAGATGCCAAGCAGGTGATGCGCATTCGAACCAACCTGTCGATGGTGTTTCAGCAATTCAACCTGTGGGCCCATATGACCATCCTGCAAAACGTGATGGAGGCGCCGATCACTGTTCTGGGCCGTGACAAGGCCGAGGTTGAGGACAGCGCGCGGAAGTATCTGGAAAAGGTCGGTATCGGCGACAAGTGCGATGTCTATCCAGCACAATTGTCCGGTGGTCAGCAACAGCGCGCCGCCATCGCGCGCGGCCTGTGCATGGAGCCCGAGGCCTTGTTGTTCGATGAACCAACCTCGGCCCTGGACCCCGAACTGGAACAGGAAGTGATCCGCGTGATCAAGGATCTGGCTGCCGAGGGGCGCACCATGATCATCGTGACCCATGACATGAAGATGGCAGCCGATATTTCAAGCCACGTGGTGTTCCTGCACCAGGGTCTGATCGAGGAAGAAGGCCTGCCCGAAGACATTTTCACTGCCCCTGAATCCGAAAGGCTTCAGGGTTTTCTTTCCGCCACTCAGGCGGCTTAATCAAAATCAGAACCAAAAAAGGGGAGTAACTCATGAAAAACCTGATTCTGACCACCGCGGCACTCGCGCTGACCGCTGGCATCGCCATGGCCGACACTGTGCGCATGGGCACCGAGGGTGCCTACCCTCCGTATAACTTCATCAACGACGCTGGCGAGATCGACGGGTTCGAGCGTGAAGTGGGTGATGAGTTGTGCAAACGCGCCGGATTGGAATGCGAATGGGTCAAGAATGATTGGGATTCGATCATTCCGAACCTGGTATCGGGCAACTACGACACCATTATCGCGGGCATGTCGATCACGGACGAGCGTGACGAGGTTATCGACTTTACCCAGAACTACTATCCGCCCACAGCCTCGGCCTATGTCGCCGCATCGGAAGGCGTTGATGTGACCGGTGGTATCGTTGCGGCCCAAACCGCAACCATCCAGGCGGGTTACGTGGCCGAATCCGGCGCGACGCTGGTCGAATTCGCAACACCTGAAGAAACCATTGCCGCAGTGCGCAATGGTGAAGCAGATGCGGTTCTGGCCGACCGTGACTATCTGGCGCCGCTGGTCGAGGAATCGGGCGGCGAACTGGTCTTTGTTGGCGATCCGGTCCCACTGGGTGGCGGTGTCGGCATGGGCCTGCGCGAAAGTGACGGCGAACTGCGCGGCAAATTCGACGAAGCCATCACCTCGATGAAGGCTGACGGCTCTCTGAACGAGATGTTGATCAAGTGGTTCGGTGAAGGCACCGCGACCTATGGCACCGACGGCTCGGTTGTAACCAACTAAGCCATATCTCTACGGCTCGGCACCTGATCTGGGTGCCGGGCCGACCCCGGCCCCGGACCGGACCTGACGCTCGAAAGACGCCATATGTTTTCCTATTGCGCTGATCCCGAAACGCTAAGCACGTTCTTTTGGTTCTCGTGCTATCTGACCAATGGCGTCCACTGGTCGTTTTATCTGTCTTTCCTGAAAGTGTTGGGCCTGCTGGCGGTCACCGCCCCTGTCGCACTCAGCTTTGGTTTTGCAGGCGCCATGGCAGCCCGGTCGCAATTCCTGCCCCTCAGCTGGCTGGGCAAGGCCTATATCGCCGTCGTGCGCGGTGTGCCCGACATCGCCTTCTTTCTATTTTTTGTCATCGCACTGGATCAGGGATTCGAGTGGATCCGGCACAAGGTGCTGTGCCCCGAGTGGACCGATCCGATCCGTCAGGGCAATGATTTTCTGGTCTGCCAATCGGCCAAACTGCCATTGGGCACCGCGCCCGAATGGGTGCATGAAACCTATGGCTTTGCGCTTGCGGTAATCACCTTTTCCATCGTCTTCGGCGCATTTGCCGCCAACGTCCTGTTTGGTGGCATGCGCGCGGTGCCTCATGCGCAGCTAGAGACGGCCGAGGCTTACGGCATGACCCGCCGCCAGACTTTCTGGCGCATCCTCGTACCGCAGATGTGGGTCTATGCCCTGCCCGGCCTCAGCAACCTTTGGATGGTGCTGATCAAGGCCACACCGCTTCTGTTCTTGCTGGGGATCGAAGACATCGTCTATTGGGCGCGCGAATTGGGTGGCACCAAAACCTCGCGCTTTACCGACTATCCACATGGCGATTGGCGCATGTGGTATTTCCTGTTCCTGCTGATCTTCTATCTGGGCATGACCCGCGTCTCGGAAATCGGGCTCGAGAGGTTGATGCGGCGCTTGTCCCACGGTCAGGCCACATCGGGCGGAGAGCTTCTGCGCAAGGAGACCACAGCATGATCCGCCTGTTGCACGACCTCTTCTGCATGCCGCGCGCAGTTGCTGCACAACCACTGCCGCGCACCCGCGCTCTTTTCCAAGGAGCCCGCGCATGAGCTGCATCCAGACCATTCAGGACTACGCGCTCCGGTCCATCGGCTTCGGCGAACGGCTGCTTCCCAAAACAGACTTCACCCTGTGCGAGCATTTTACGCTGATCGGCTCGGGCATGATCTGGAATATCTATTTCGGGATTATGGCCATGGTAACCGGATTCTTTCTGGCCACCGCATTGGCGGTTGGAAAAGCCTCGCCAAACAAATGGCTGCGCAAACCGGCCGAGTGGTTCATCTTCCTGTTCCGTGGATCGCCGCTTTTTATCCAGTTCTTCTTTGCCTATTTCTTCTTCCTGTCGTTGAAGAAGGCCTATCCGATGTTCGACGCCTTTACCTCGGCCTGGTTTGGGGCGCTGATCGTCTTGTTTCTGAACACATCCGCCTATTCGGGTGAGATCTTCTATGGTGCGCTGCGCTCGATCCCCAAAGGCGATATCGAGGCCGCCGACGCCTATGGCATGACCGGTTGGGCGCGGTTTCGCAGGATCGTCTGGCCTACCATGCTGCGTCTGGCCTGGCCTGCGTATACAAATGAGGCGATCTTTGTGTTCCAGTCGACCACGCTGGTCTTTTTCTCGGCCTTCCCGGCCTGGCAGCAACGCGGTGATGCGCTGTATTATGCAAGCTATTTCGCGGATAAGACGTTCAATCCGTTCATCCCCTACCCGATCCTGGCCTTCTATTTCATCCTGCTCACACTTGTGATCGTCTGGGGTTTTGGCCGGGTCAACAAACGTCTGAACCGTCACCTGCCTGCAGCCCATCGCAGCAAAATGCGCTTTCGCCCGAACCTGGCGCGCTAAGCCCAGTCCACGGGGTTCAGCCGGAAGAGCTTGGATAACTGAGCGTACACATCCGGCACTGCCTGTTTCAGCGCGCGCGGGCGTTCAAAGAACACCTCGACGGATACGGCGAAAAACTCTTCATGCCCGGTGGCGCCATATGGATCGATCACCGTGGGATGGCCATGTTCCACCGCCTGAACATGCGCGTCATAGGCGGTCAGAAAGACCTTTTCCCATTCGGCAAAGCTTTGCCCTTCGCTCAGGATCGGGACACCGTTGGTGCCGCCTGACAGATCATCAATCTGATGCGCGAACTCGTGCAGCACCACATTATGCCCGTCATGGTCATCCAAAGCGCCCTGTTTGCTATGCGCCCAGGACAGGATAACCGGACCCCGATCCCAGCTTTCACCGGTGCGGATGATTTCCTTTTCGGTCACCACATAACCCGAATGCCGCTGCTGCTTGGATTTGAAGGCGTTGGGATAGATCAGGATCGTTGTCAGATTGTCATACCAAAGATCGCTGTTGATCACGAGCAGACAGGCTTGGGCAGCGATAGACAGCTCCATCTCTTCCGTCACCTCCAACCCGTCGCATCCGTAAAAGCTGACCTGATTGCGAAACAGGTTCACCTTGCCGTCCAGCTTATTGCGTAAACCTGCGGGCAACCTTCGGATGATCGGCACCATCCGCTCGATCGTGTCACGCTCGTCCTCGGACAAGGCTGTGGCCAACAGCGCCGCGCGTTTGGATTGTTTCGACCAGTACCGATAGGCCAGAATACCGGCAACCAAGAGAAGGACTGAGAAGAATATAACCATCGCCAACCAATATATGGTGCAAGCTTCGCGGCACAATTGCTTTAACGTTTCGCACCGTTTGCTGCAGTATTAAGAATTTGATCAAATTCCGTGACAAGGGCCGCAAGCTGAATTACACCTACCCCAGACTAGGAACGGAGCCCCCATGGACCTGAGTGCCCTGCACACATTTCGCGTCGCCGCCTGTGATCTGAACGGCGTGCCCCGTGGTAAACGCGTCCCGTCCAGCTATGGTGAGAAACTGGACAAAGGCGCGGTGCGCCTGCCGTTCTCGGCCCTGAATGTCGATCTTTGGGGGGCGGATATCGCAGATAGCCCGCTGGTGTTTGAAACCGGTGACGCGGATGGTGTGCTGCGCCCGACCGCACGCGGGCCGGTGCCGGTCCCGTGGCTGGACACTCCGACCGCATTGGTTCCGATGAGCCTTTTTGACGATGATGGCACTCCGTTTTCCGGAGATCCCCGCCATGCGCTGCAATCGGTTCTGGACCGCTATGCACAGCGTGGGTGGTCAGTTGTCGCGGCAACCGAGCTTGAGTTCACACTGCTTGACGCGTCAGGTGACCGACCTCGCCCACCCATCAACCCGGTAACGGGTCGGCGACTTGCCGGCGAAGCGGTTTTATCGATGTCAGAGCTGGACGCGTTTGATGCGTTTTTCAACGCGCTCTATGACGGCTGCGCGGCCATGGGCATTCCGGCGCAAACTGCAATCTCGGAAAGTGGCGTCGGCCAGTTCGAGATCAACCTGAACCATCAGGACGCGATGCGCTGTGCTGACGATACATGGCTTTTCAAGATGTTGACCCGAGGACTGGCGCGCAAACACGGGTTTGCCGCAAGCTTCATGGCCAAGCCATATCGCGACGACGCGGGCAATGGGATGCATGTGCACTTTTCGGTCAAAGACAAGACGGGCAAAAACATCTTTGATGACGGAAGCCCGCAAGGTTCAGACCTACTTCGCGCTGCTGTGGCGGGATGTCTGGCGGCAATGCCCGCCAGTACATTGATCTTTGCACCCTTCGGCAATTCTTATGACCGGCTTGTGCCAGGCGCGCATGCACCCACCGGGGCAAGCTGGGCCTATGATAACAGAACCGCCGCGCTGCGGATCCCCGGTGGCGCGCCTGTCGCACGTCGCATCGAAAACCGCGTTGCGGGTGGGGACACCAATCCCTATCTGATGCTGGCTGCCGTCTTGGGCGCCGCTTTGGTGGGGATCGAAGACAATATGCAACCGCCGCCCCCGGTTTCCGGCAATGCCTACGAGGTCAAGGGCTTGCCGCAGCTGGCCGCCGATTGGCCGCAGGCCATTGCTGCCTTCGAATCGGACCCTTTGATGGCTCGGGTTTTGCCAACTGATCTGATCCGCAATTTCTGCCTGACCAAGCGTCAGGAAATCGCCCGCTTCGCGGATCGCTCAAAAGACGAACATTGGCTCAGCTATCTCGATTCTGTATGACCCCCTTGTCCGCCCCGAGTTCCGGCCTTAGGATAAATTTGATCAAATTTGGTGACCTATGAAAATTGGCATCCTTCTGACCGGCCATCCGCCTGACGAACTGCTCAACGAGTTCGGTGAATACGACACCATGTTCAGCACATTGCTGGAAGGCAATGGGTTCGACTATGTCTCGTTTGCGGTGGTCGACGGAGAGTTCCCTGCAAGCCCCGAGGCTGCCGATGGCTGGATCATCACCGGGTCGCGCCACGGAGCTTATGAAGATCTGACCTGGATCCCGCCGCTAGAGGATCTGATCCGGGCCATTCAACGCAGCGGGCGACCGCTGATCGGTGTGTGCTTTGGGCACCAGATCATTGCGCAGGCGCTTGGCGGCACGGTCGAGAAATTCCGCGAAGGTTGGGCCGTTGGTCGCACGGAATATCAGCTGAACGGCGAAACCGTGGCGTTGAACGCATGGCATCAGGATCAGGTCACCAAGCTGCCCGAGGGCGCCAAGGTTTTGGGTTCGAATGCATTTTGCCGCAATGCGGTGGTGGCTTACGGGGACACGATCTGGACGGTGCAACCGCACCCGGAACATACTGATGGGTTTCAGCGCGGATTGATCGAAACACGCGGCAAAGGCGCGATACCGGACCCGCTTTTGGACTCGGCAACCACGCGCATGGGCAGCCACGATGACAACAAGCGCATCGCCCAATTCATGGCTGACTTCTTGAAGAAAGAGAGGGCCTGATGGCCGACTGGAAAGACGAGCTGCCGCAAGCGGCACAAACCTATATCGAAGGTCAGCGTCTGGATGAGGTCGAGTGCATCATCTCGGACCTGCCAGGCATCGCGCGCGGCAAGGCCGTACCCGCTTCGAAATTCGCCAAACAGGCCTATTTCCACCTGCCGGACAGCATCTTTTACCAAACCATCACCGGCGATTGGGGAGAGGCTGCGGGCGAGGATGGTTTCATCGAACGCGACATGATCCTCAAGCCCGATTTCTCAACCGCATCCGCCGCGCCCTGGACCGGGGACTGGACCTTGCAGGTGATCCATGACGCCTATGACCGGGATGAAAAACCGATCCCTTTCAGCCCACGTAACGTGCTGAAACGCGTCGTGCAGCTCTATCATGACAAAGGCTGGAAGCCGGTTGTCGCGCCCGAGATGGAGTTCTTTCTGGTCGCCCCCAATGTCGACCCCGCGCAGGGCATCAAGCCGATGATGGGGCGCTCAGGCCGACCGGCAGCCGCACGGCAGGCCTATTCGATGACGGCGGTGGACGAGTTTGGCCCGGTGATCGACGATATCTATGATTTCGCCGAGCACCAGGGGTTCGAGATCGACGGAATCACCCAGGAAGGTGGTGCAGGTCAGCTTGAGATAAATCTGCGTCACGGCAATCCGGTGAAACTGGCGGATGAAGTGTTCTATTTCAAACGCCTGATCCGCGAGGCCGCCTTACGGCACAACTGCTTTGCCACCTTTATGGCCAAACCCATTGCGGATGAGCCGGGATCGGCGATGCACATTCACCACTCGATCACCGATCTGGAGACCGGGCAGAACATCTTCTCGGGCCCGCAAGGTGGCGAGACGGATGCGTTCTATAACTTCATCGCCGGGCTGCAAAACCATCTGCCCGCTGGGCTGGCCGTGATGGCGCCCTATGTGAATTCCTATCGCCGCTATGTGAAAGACCATGCGGCACCGATCAATCTGGAATGGGCGCGCGACAACCGCACAACCGGGATCCGGGTGCCCCTGTCGGGGCCGGACAGCCGCAGGGTTGAAAACCGCATCGCCGGGATGGACTGTAACCCCTATCTGGGCATCGCTGTCTCGCTGGCTTGCGGGTATTTGGGCATGGTCAATCAAGAACGCCCGCGCCGGCAGTTCTATGGCGATGCCTATGATGGCGACGGGGACATCCCCCAGGTAATGGGCAGCGCTTTGGATCTGTTTGATGAGGCCGAAGCGCTCCATCAGGTTCTGGGCCCTGAATTCGCGCGTGTTTATGGCATCGTCAAACGTGCCGAGTATGAGGAGTTCCTTCAGGTGATTTCACCTTGGGAGCGCGAGCACCTGTTGCTGAATGTCTGAGCTTCTGGGGCTGTTCGGGATTTCCGAATTTGGAACGAGAAGAAGATGAATCTGCTCTATTCCAACGACCGTAGGGGCGAATATCCGGGCAGCTGGTACGCGGCCACGGCAAACCCAATGGAGCGGTTTCCGGCGCTTGGGGAAGATCTGAAAGCGGATGTGTGCATCGTGGGTGGCGGCTATACTGGCCTGTCGGCGGCGCTGCATCTGGCAGAGGCCGGGATGGATGTTGTGCTGCTTGAGGCGCACCGGGTCGGGTTTGGTGCCTCGGGTCGCAATGGCGGCCAGTTGGGCAGCGCGCAGCGGATGGATCAGGAAGATCTGGAAAAGCTGGTCGGCGACGATGACGCCGCAAAGCTGTGGGATTTGGCCGAAGATGCGAAAGAGTTGGTCAAATCGCTGATCGCGAAGCACCAGATCGCATGTGACCTGAAACCGGGCGTGGCGGTTTTGGGGCTCAACCGTAGCGAACAGCAAGAGTTGCACGATCACGCGGCGCATTTGTCGGACCGCTATGGCTATGACCAGATGGAACTGCTGGACGCGGCGGGTGGCCATGACCTCTGCCCCTCGCCCGCCTATTGTGGCGGGTATCTGGATCGGGGTGCTGCGCATCTGCATCCGCTGAACTACGCGCTGGGTCTGGCAAAAGCTGCGGTTGCGGCGGGCGTGCGGATCTTTGAAAGCACCGAGGTCACCGGTCTGGAGGAAACCGATCCGGCCATCGTGCGAACAGCGAAGGCCCAGGTGAAAGCGGCTCATGTGATCCTGGCCTGCAATGGCTATCTGGGCGCGTTGCAGGGCCAGGTGGCGGCGCGGGTCATGCCGATCAACAATTTCATCGCGGCAACCGAGCCTTTGGGCGCCGAGGCCGCGCGGGTTCTGACCCAGGACGTGGCGGTTGCCGACACCAAGTTTGTTGTGAACTATTTCCGCCTCAGCGCCGATAACCGTCTTTTGTTTGGGGGTGGTGAAAGCTATGGCTATCGTTTTCCCGCTGACATCGCGGCGAAAGTGCGCAAACCCATGAGCGAGATCTTTCCGAATTTGAGCGACGTAAAGATCGACTATGCCTGGGGCGGGACGTTGGCCATTACCATGCGACGTATGCCCTATATGGCCCGGGTTGGCAGGAACATCCTGTCGGCCTCGGGCTATTCGGGCCACGGTGTCGGCACGGCAACCCATGCAGGTCAATTGATGGCGCTGGCCATTCAGGGTCAGGCCGAGGGGTTTGATACTATGGCCCGCGTGCCCGCCCTGCCCTTTCCCGGCGGCGGGGCGCTGCGCAGCCCGCTTTTGGCACTGGCGATGACCTGGTACGCGCTGCGCGACCGTTTGGGCGTCTGATCCCCTAAAACTACGACAGTTTGGTGAAATTTTGCCGAGTGGCAGAATGAACACTTGGTTTGACTGTCGCGTTACTTTATATTTCCAAATAATAGAATTTGGGAAAATCAAATATGACGCTTCCTCCTAACGTCCACGACGCCGAACCGATCCCTCCCGCAGCCCGAGATGCCATTGACGCCCTGATGCAATCAGGCGACCTGTTTCGCTATACCGCGCCGCAAGATGCGCCGGTTGCCCTGCTTGAGGCGGAATTTGCGGCCCTTTTGGGAACCAAATACGCGCTGGCGGTCTCTTCCTGCTCGGCTGCGCTGTTCCTGTCGCTCAAGGCGTTGGGTCTGCCGCGGGACGCGCGGGTGCTGATCCCCGGATTTACCTTTGCCGCTGTCCCGTCCTCGGTCGTACATGCGGAATGCATTCCGGTCTTGTGCGAGGTCGGTGAAAACTATCGCATCGATATGACGGATTTCGCGGCCAAGCTGGACGATGTTCAAGCGGTGATCATCAGCCACATGCGAGGCCATACCTCGGATATGGACGCGATCATGGAACTGTGCGATGCGCGCGGTATTCCGGTGGTCGAAGATGCGGCCCATTCGCTGGGCACAACCTGGCACGGGCGCAATATCGGCACGATTGGCAAGGTCGGGTGTTTCTCATTCCAGTCCTACAAGATGATCAATGCGGGCGAAGGTGGCATCCTGATCACGGATGACGCGGATCTTGTTGCTCGCGCGGTGATCATGTCGGGCGCTTACGAGCATAACTGGAAAAAGCACAAAGGCCCGCAGGGCGACAATACGTCGGATCTGGCAGAAGCCTTTGCCCGATGGCAGAACCAGTTGCCGCTTTATAACCTGCGGATGAGCAATCTGAGCGCGGCAGTTATCCGCCCACAGATCCCGGAGCTTGCGCGGCGTGTGAAAGACGGGTTGGTGAACCACGACTATGTGGCCGGACGCCTGAACAGCTCGCCCTATATCAACGTGCCTGCCCCGCTGGCCCCAGAACGGCGCGCACCTGATTCCATTCAGTTCAACCTGGTTGGGCTGAGCGAAGCCGAAACACGCGAATTTGCCGCCGCCGCCGAGGCGCGCGGCGTCAAGGTTCAGGTGTTTGGCCTGAGCGAAGATAACGCGCGGGCGTTCTGGAACTGGCAATTCCTGCCCGAGCAGTTCGACCTGCCCCAGACCCGCGCCATGCTGATGAAAGCGTGCGATGTGCGCCTACCGGTCCGTCTGACACGGGAAGAGCTGGACGTAATCGCCGACATCCTGCTGGCTGCCGTGGCTGATGTGACAACGCCTGCACAGGCCTTTGGCACCTGACAGCCCGACCTTTTTAAGTAGGCAAGTGTCGAAAATTTTGTACAAATACCGGACGTCAGGCGATTGGACCTGATGTCCGGAGATCGCCATGCCCCGCCGTCTGATCGCTATTCTTGCCGCTGATGTCGTTGGATATTCCAGCCTGATGGCGCGGGACGAGCAAGGCACCCTCGACAAGCTGCTCACCCTGCGCAAAACCGTGTTCGATCCTCAAATCGCCGCGCATTCGGGGCGTTTGGTCAAGCTGATGGGCGATGGTGCGTTGGTCGAATTCCCAAGCGTCACGGATGCGGTCACCTGCGCGATTGCGGTGCAGACGCAGATCGAGGCTGAGGCGGATCCCGAGTTACGTCTGCGGATCGGGATCAACCTGGGCGATGTGATCATCGAAGGCGGCGACATCTATGGCCAGGGCGTCAATGTTGCCGCCCGCCTTGAGGCGAAGGCGCAACCCGGCGGTATTTGTATCTCGGACATGGTGCGACAGGGGATCGGCCAAAGATTACGTGCGATGTTTTCGGATGGCGGTGAGCATTGTCTGAAGAACATCGAAGACCCCGTGCGCATCTATCAATGGTCCCCAGATGACGCGCCGGTACCGCAGAACGTCACCGAGACCCAGCCAATCAGCGACAATCCGGGCATCGCAGTTCTGGCCTTTGACAACATGTCCGCCGACCCCGAGCAGGAATATTTCTCGGACGGTATTGCCGAAGACATCATCACCGCCCTGTCCCATTTCCGAGAGTTCTTTGTCATCGCGCGGAACACGTCGTTTACCTATAAGGGCCAAGCCATTCGTGTGGACGAGGTCTGTCGCGATCTTGGGGTGCGCTATTTGCTGGAAGGCAGTGTGCGCAAGGCCGGTCAAAGGGTCCGAGTGACGGCACAGCTGATTGACGGGTCGACAGGGGCGCATATCTGGGCCGAGCGGTACGACCGCGCCATCGACGACATTTTTGCGGTGCAAGACGAGATCACCCAGGCCATTGTCCAAGCCGTTGCGCCGGAAACGCTGGGGGCCGAAACGCGCCGTGCGCGGGCCAAACGGCCTGACAGCCTATCCTCGTGGGACAAGGTGCTGCAGGCCCGATGGCATTTGGGCAAGTTCGCCAAAGCCGACAACGACGCGGCGCGGGCTTTGCTCTCAAACGCAGTGGAGGCTGACCCGAACCTGTGTGACGGGCATGCCGGCATTGCGCTTTGCGATTTGATGGCCATGCTGCATGTCTGGCGGCCGGATACGCGCGACGCAATCTTGTCGGCGAAAGATGCGGCAAGTATCGCCACCGGGTTGGACGACAACAATGCGCATGCCCACGCGATGCTTGGCATGGCCAGTATGTTCGCGCGCGAATATGACGAGGCTGAAACTCACTTGTCACGCGCGGTGACGCTTAATCCAAACCTCGCGACAGGGTTTGGCAACTTCGCAGCCTACTATGGAATTGCAGGTCGGTTTGACGAGGCCAAGGCAGCCTATGAAAAGTCGACCATCCTCAGCCCTCGGGATCCCTTGCGGGCCTTCTGGCGGGGTGGCTTTGGAATTGCCGCCTATGTGACGGACCGTTTCGATATCTGTCTTGAAAACGCCCGCGCGGGCCTGAAGGAGAGCCCCGGTTATGCCTCTTTGATGCGGCAAGAGGCGGCCTCTCTTGCAATGCTTGGCAAATCGGATGAGGCACAGGCATCCGTTGACAGGTTGCTGCACACCATGCCCAGCCTGACCATCGCCATGGTCCGCAAGATGGTACCCGTGCGCTATGACGACGACTGGGAGAAATGGCTGGAAGGCTTGCGGCGCGCCGGCCTTCCCGAGTGATGCGGATTAACTGAGTTTCGACAGCTTTTGCTGCAACTCGGCGAGTTGCTTTTTGATGTCGTCCAGATCTTCCTTGGGCTCGTCATCGCCTTCGGCTTCGCTGTCCGGCCCGGACCAGTTCCCAGACAGGCCACCGGTCATTGCCTTGAGAAAGGCCTGCTGCTGCGCCTGCATCGCTTCGAACCCGGGCATCTGCGACATCGGGTTCATCGCGTTCATGTTCTCCATCATCTTGGTCTGGCTTTCGCGCAGCATCTCGAACGAGCTTTGCAGGAATTGCGGCATCATCCCCCCGCCCGGCACCATATAACTGCGCACAAGGTCGTTGAGCACGTTCACCGGCAGCACGTTCTCGCCCCGGCTTTCATGTTCTGCGATGATTTGGAGAAGGTATTGGCGCGTCAGGTCATCGCCGGTTTTCAGATCGATGATCTGCACCTCACGACCATCACGGATGAACCCCGCAATGTCTTCAAGCGTCACGTAGTCGCTGGTTTCGGTGTTGTACAACCGCCGACTTGCGTAGCGTTTGATCAGCAAAGGCTTTTCTTGTTCTGCCACCGTTGACCCTCCCCAATGATGATGCATTGCAGCATAGGTTATGCGAGTGCAGAACAAAAAGAAAGGGCAGGTCAAATGACCTGCCCGACGCGATAGCACCAGTTGGGAGGGAAAGGTGCCGACCGCAGGTTCGGCTTATTTGGCCGCTGTTGCTTTCTTGGCAGCAGCGGTTACTTCGTTGGTTGCTTTCTTGACGGCAGCAGTTGCATCTTCTGCAGCTTCTTTGCCGGCAGCCATCAGCAGCTCAACAGTTTCCGACTGAACTTTTTTGGCGATCTCAGCGAAAGCAGCCATGTTTTCGGCAGCAACTTCAGCCGACGCGCTTGCGAAGTCGGTTGCAGCTTTTGCGTAGTCAGCAGGCTCTGCTTTGGCTTTCGACATCTCGGTCAGTTTGGCCAGAGTTTCTTTGGTCCATTTGTTCGAGATCTCTGCCGATTTCTCAGCCGCGTCCAGCGCTACGCCAGACAGTTTTTCGTTCAGCGATGCAGTCGACTTGAATGCGTCTTCCAGTGCCGATGTGTCGATCGGGAACGCGCCCATCATGTCTTTCATGACTGCGGTAAAGTCTTGGGTCTTTGCCATTGTCCTAAATCCTTCTAGCCGCTCCGGGACCACCCCGGTTTTCATCAGCTTGAAGGCAATATGATTGCTGCGTCGCAGCATTTCAAGTTTTTTCTTGCTGCAGTGCAGAAAATTTTTAATCTCAAAATGAAATCAGGCGCTTGCCTTGACCTTCACATACTCACCAGGGGCCGGTGCAAGGCTCGGATGATCCGAATCACCGGTCTGACGTGCAGGAACTTGCTTGCCAGAACGTTTCTTCAGCCATGCCTCCCACAGAGGCCACCACGACCCGTCGTTGAACGTGGCACCCTTCATCCAGTCGTCAGCATCGGCTTTGAGATCAGAGTTGGTGTAGTGACCGTATTTCTTTTTGCTCGGCGGGTTCACAATACCTGCGATGTGGCCGGATTCAGACACCACAAAGGTTTTCGAGCGCGACCCCATCTGCTGCACGCCGCGGTAACAGTCTTTCCAGGCGGCAATATGATCCGTTTCACAGGTGATCGCCATCACGGGAACATCCACATCACTGATCTGCAGCTTGTGCCCCATCAGGTCAAACCCACTGCCGACGAAATCGTTTCTCTGGCAAAGTCCGCGCAGGTATTGAATGGCCATCTTTCCGGGTAGGTTCGCGCCGTCACCGTTCCAGAACAAAAGATCAAACGCGGGTGGTGTTTCCCCCATCATGTAGCTGCGGATTGCGGGCGTATAGATCAGATCACGCGAGCGCAGGAACGACATGGTTCGGCCCAGTATCCAGGCGCGCAAAATACCATCCTTGGTGATCTGGTCCTCAATCCCGTCGACAAAGTCGTTTTGCAAAAACGGGGTGAACTCACCCTGCTCTCCGAAATCTGTCAACGTGGTAAAGAACGTGGCAGACTTGACCGATTTGTCACCACGCTGTTTCAGCAAAGACAGCGTCAGGCTTAAGGTCGTCCCGGCAATGCAATAGCCAACGGCATTCACCTGTTTCACCTTGCAGATTTTCTTGACCTCTTCGATCGCGGTCAAAAAGCCGTCTTGAATATAGTCTTCCATCCCAACATCGGCAAAGGACTCATCTGGATTGACCCAGCTCACCACAAACAGGGTGTACCCTTGTTCGGTAACCCATTTGATCAGGCTGTTTTGGGCTTTCAGGTCGAGGATATAGAATTTGTTGATCCAGGGGGGAAACAAGACAATGGGTGTCTCATGCACAGTGTCTGTCACAGCTTTATACTGGATCAGCTCGATCATGCGGTTGCGATAAATCACGTCGCCCGGCGTCGTCGCGATGTTGCCACCAACTTCGAACGCGCTGTCATCGGCCAGTTTGACCACCAGTTCTCCGTTGTTCGCTTCTAGATCAGAGACCAGATTCTCGAGCCCCTTGATCAGCGACTGACCTTCGGTTTCGACGGCTTTTTCCAATGCGTCCGGATTGGTGGCCAGAAAATTCGTCGGCGCCATCATGTCGATAATCTGCTGCGAAAAATAGCGCAGGCGCTGCTTGTCTTTCGAATCCATGTCTTCAACTGACGCAACCGCCTGTTCAATGGCTTCAGCATTTGTCTGATATTGCTGGCGGATGAAGCGGAAATAGGGGTTTGTGTCCCACATGGGATTGGAAAAACGACGATCTTTGGAAACCGGTCCGGGTTCACCCACCTCGCCTTTTGCCATCGCCTGCTGCGCTTCGGCAAAGTTCAGCACCGACTTACCCCAATACTCGATTTGCTGTTCCAGGATCTTGGCCGGATTCTGCAGAGTCTCGGTCCAGTAAGCCGTTGCTGCTTTTGCAAAAAGCTCTTGATTCGGGCCGTCCAGCGCGGGGGAATGGGTTTGTTTTCCGGCCATGACTTCGACCAGCCGCTTGGACAATGCTTCGACTTTCTCCATATTTTCCTTAAGACGTTCAATATGTTCTTCGGTCAATTCAGGAGTTTGGCCATCACTGGTTGTCATTTTAACTATTCCCACTTACCCTTGCTGCTGTGCAGAATAACGTGGCTTTAACCTTCGGGCAAAGCGACGTGTGGTCCGAACACTCGGGCAATCAAACAGGAGGCCCGTACCATGCGTTATATGATGACTTATGACCTGATGGAAACCATGCGTAACACCAACCAGTGGCTTGGTGCTACCGCAAGTGCCATGGCCTCCTACCCGCAATTCTCGATGATCCCCAATCCCGCCTTCAACTGGATGGCCGCCTGGGGCGAGGTAACCGAGCGTACATTTCAACGCATGGTCGTCAAGCCCGACTGGGGTATTCACGCCTTCACCTGCGAGGACGGCAAAGATCATCTGGTCGATGTCGTGACTGTTTTGGAACGCCCCTTCGGCGACCTTATCCACTTCCGCGTCAACGGCCGCGAGGAACAGCCTCGCAAAGTCTTGCTGGTTGCGCCTATGTCGGGCCACTACGCCACCTTGCTGCGGTCAACCGTCAAAAGTCTGCTGGTGAATTGCGAAGTCTATATCACCGATTGGCACAATGCCCGCGATATCCCGGTGTCCGAAGGCAAGTTCGACGTCGAAGACTACACGCTTTACCTGGTCGATTTCATGAAGGAATTGGGCCCCGAATCCCACGTGGTCGCGGTATGCCAGCCAGCGCCGCTCACTCTGGCCGCCACCGCTTATCTGGCCGAGGTCGAGCCCAAAGCACAGCCCAGCACCCTGACGCTGATTGGTGGTCCGGTTGACCCGGACGCCACCCCCACAGAAGTGACCGATTTCGGACGGCGCGTCACGATGGGGCAACTGGAAGAAACCATGATCCAGCGTGTCGGTTTCAAGTACAAGGGCGTTGGTCGCATGGTCTATCCTGGCCTGCTGCAACTGGCGTCGTTCATGTCGATGAACGCCGAACGCCACAGCAAGGCTTTCACCGATCAGATTCAGCGTGTGATGCGGGATGAAGCGTCAGACCACGATGCCCATAACCGGTTCTACGATGAGTATCTGGCCGTGATGGACATGACCGCAGAATTCTATCTGTCCACAGTCGAACGTGTCTTCAAGAACCGCGAGATCGCCCGCAATGAATTCGTCGTGGCCGGGCACAAGGTTGATATCGGCAAGATCACGGATGTCGCGGTCAAATCTGTCGAAGGCGCCAATGACGACATCTCGGCCCCGGGCCAGTGTATCGCTGCGCTTGACCTGTGCACCGGTCTGCCGGACAGCAAAAAGGCCAGCCATGTAGAGCCCGGCGCGGGTCACTATGGCATCTTCGCAGGGCGCAGCTGGCGCGATAACATCCGCCCGCTTGTAATTGATTTCATGAATGAAAATAGCCGCAAGAAACCCCGCCGCCGCGCCGCGAACAGCAACAAGGTGGCATGACCCCCGGCCCTGACCAGGGGTTGATCTTTTCCTGCTCATGCGGGGCGCTGACAGGACGCATTTCCGAGCGTGGTGCGCGAACCGGGACTCATGTTGTGTGCTTTTGTCACGACTGCCGCGCGGCCCAGCTTTATTTTGGACAACCCGACCCTGCTCCGGGGCCGGTGAATGTCTTTCAAATGTCACCGGAAGAGATCACATTTCTGTCCGGCAAAGATAACCTCTCCTGCATGCGCCTTAGCCCCAAAGGCATGCTGCGCTGGTACGCCAAGTGCTGTAACGCGCCGCTGGCAACCACAAGCCCCACCCCAAAAATCCCGTTTGCGGGTTTTGACGTGAACCGGTTACGCGCCCCAGAGTCTATTGGCCCTGTGACCACACGCGGCTTCGTCCCGCGCGGGAATGGCAAACAATCACATGAAATGCTGCAATACGCAGCGTGGGGGCTAGTCAAACGGGTTGTGCCGTCCCGTCTAATGGGGCGCTGGAAAAACACACCCTTTTTTGATGTCGCAACAGGAACGCCCTGCGTCACTCCGACAACGCTGTCAAAATCTGAACGCGCGGCACTGTATCCCTAAAGCCAAGTCAGCCTGGCCCGACCAAGCGACGTGTTGTGTTGGACGCACCAGATATAGACCTCGTTAAATTCGATCGGCGTAAGCTTGGGCCCAATCGGAAATCTCTGTGCGCCCCGAAACTGCTTCAGCTCTCCGATGATGGTGTCGCGGCGAAACCCATCCTGACCCAGCGCAACCCACGGATCCGGCGAGCCGTCATGGACAAAATCCGCCTCAAGATAGACAGCCCGTTGATCCGCATCCTGAAAAAGCGACACACCGCCCGCGGTAATTCCAGTGGTAAACCGTCCCTCTGCGCGTCGTTTCCCTTCGGGCGCGGCCCAAATCTGATCGGGCACCAACGAAGCCGACATCATTCCGGCCAATATGACCCGTCTTTTCAAAAGACACCTCTTGTTCATCTCGTCACACCGGATACCGGATCCCGCGAAAACTTGGGAAATCACCATAACGTGTTTGGCGCTCCTCAAGCCTTTCATCTGGCGTCCCACCTGGGCGCAGCAGGCAGCCTCGGGGCGCAATATAGCTGTCGATCCGCTTCACAGGCGTTGGCCGCCACACCAGATTGAATGCGCAAAGCTTGGGGAAAAACCAAATCTCGGAATAGTCGATATGGTCATGCATCCACCAGGCCAGATCACGCCAATCGCGCCCCTTTGCATAGCGATCCGCAAACCAGGGGATCACGACTGAGGCCCCGGCGATGCGATCCTCTCCGCTGCCGCGATCCCAGATATGACATTCCATCGGATTGTCATTGCGCGCGCAGTTTAGTTTGTTTTCATTGCCGAACCGGTTCAAATCCGGCGCACGATAGGCCGACCGGATGGCGATCCGACCAAAGGTTTCCTGCAGAGGATCCAGCAAGGTTTCACACAGAGCCCGCCCCGTTTCGATGGCAAGGTCGGGGTCGTCGGGGATATTCTGGATCTGGTGAATGTTTCCGATTTCGGAATACAGAAACTCGCGCATGAAAAAGTGACGCGACAACCGCACGCGGCCCAAAGTTTCAAGGCTCCACATGCTTTTCGGTTTGCGCATCATTCGATCCCTTGCTCGGCCAGCCAGGCGAGCATACCGGCCACCGCACCTTGGGTCTGTCCGGGAGACATCAATCGGCCCGCAATGACATGTGACTGCGGATCATCATCCGGGCCCATCGTCACGAGGTTGACCGTAGCAAACCCTCCCCAAGCGCGCGCCACATCATGCGTCCGGTCCGGGCGTACGACCTGATCATCTTCTGAGAACCAGAACAAAGCCGGGATTTGTGCACCCGCAAAATCCAACGCATAAACCGCGTCCACCAGAACAGACATCGGCACAACAGCCGTCCACGGATAATTCGTCGACCAATACAAGTTCCTCTCGGGGTCTGGCCCCGGCGGATTGCGGACATCCCCCATCACAAGAGGCAACCAAGTGCGGGCCAGTGGCAAGGTGGGCACCCAGGCACCCGGCGTGTTGACGCCAAAATTGGGCGAGACAAAGATCATCGCCGCCACGTTCTGACTCAGCTCACGATCCAAGGCAGCAGCCGCAGCCAGCGTACCGCCGGTTGATGTCGACAAAACAATGACCTCATCCCCGACAGCCCGCGCGGCGGCCAAAGCCTCTGCCGTGTCCTCCATCCACCCAACTGCGGTGGCTTCCCCCATCGCCGCACCCTCACGGCCATGCCCCTGCAGGCGGGTATAAACCAGATTGGCGCCAAGTGCGTCGGCCAGAAGATCCGGCACCGGGCGGATTTCCTCAGAGCTGGCAGAAAACCCATGGATATAGAGCACGGCGTACCGGGTGCGTTGTTCCCGGAACCCCTCCTGCCAGATCACCCGCTTTTCCACGCCCGGCACGATATCGTCAAACCCGCTTTCAACGCTTTCAAAATAGACCTGCACCCCCTCGCCAAACTTGCGGGCATCAAAGCGCGGGTTCAAATCTACAGGCTCGCGCGGGGCAAACAGGTAAACTCCGACACCAACCAGCAAAAGGATCAGCAGGATCCGGCCAATCACCCAGCCAGCCCTGCGCATCAATGATCACCCATCACATCCAGAACCGCCTGCTCGATCATCTGCAGGCACGGCCCGTCCGAGAACCTGTGATCCGCATCCTTGACCAGCAACAACCGCATATCCGGGCCCGTGACATGCTCGATCAACCGCACAGCTGTCTCTGTCGACACTGCCGTATCCGCTGTGCCCTGCAGAAACCGCACCGGAAACGGCAGGTCCAAGGGCGTCCGCAGCACCAGCCGCCTGCGCCCATCTTCGATCATCCGCTTTGTGATGATGTAAGGCTCCATGTAATCCGACGGCAATTCCACATGGCCCACCGCTTCTAGCGCCGCCTTCTGAGCGTCTGAGAAGGACGCCCAATAGCCATCTTCGGTGAAATCAGGCGCCGCCGCGACCGTGACCAGCCCGGCAATCCGCTCGGGCCTGGCCCGCGCCAAAAGCAACGCCTGCCACCCGCCCATGGACGATCCAACAACCACCAAGGGCCCTTCCGTCAATGCGTCCATTGCCGCCAGAGTATCTTCGTGCCAATCCCCGATACACCCGTCCGTAAACGCACCCGAGCTTTCGCCGTGGCCCGAATAGTCAAAGCGCAAAAATGCCTGCCCGCGCGCCTGTGCCCAAGCCTCCAAGTGCACCGCTTTGGTGCCCTCCATATCCGATTTCAGCCCTCCCAAGAACACTATCGTCGGGCCGACGCCGGCACTCTTGTGATAAGCCAACCGCCGCCCTTGCGCCGTCTGCAGAAATTCCGTCGCTGCCATGAAACCCTCTTCACTTTTCCAAGCATCATGCACGCGCCCGTCGCAAGCGCAATCGCCCCTGCTTCTTCTTGTTCCAAATACGGCGGGGAGCGCGAGGGGCAGCGCCCCTCACCCCAACCCTTGACACCTGTCCCTGCACCTGCCAAAGCAGCGCGACACATATAACCCGCAACCGGGCGTTCAGTGGGCGCCAAACCGACGAGGAGAGCCGAAATGGCCCTGGATTCAAAATCCGTCTCACTCACCTTTCCTGATGGCAATGCACGATCATATGACGCAGGCGTAACCCCCGCGCAGGTCGCCGCCGATATCTCGACTTCGCTGGCAAAAAAGGCCATCTCGGCCACGGTGAACGGCCAGCACTGGGATCTGCAATGGCCCATTGACGCTGATGCGCAAATCGCCATTCACACCATGAAGGATGAGGCGCAGGCCAACGAGCTGATCCGTCACGATCTGGCGCATATCATGGCCCGAGCGGTGCAGGAGATCTGGCCCGACACCAAGGTCACCATCGGTCCTGTCATCGACAATGGCTGGTATTACGACTTTGACCGGTCAGAGCCTTTCACCCCCGAAGATCTCGGCGCCATCGAGAAAAAGATGAAGGAGATCATCAACAAACGCGACGCGGTGACCACCGAGGTCTGGGACCGCCAGCGCGCGATTGATTTCTACACCGAGAACAACGAGCCCTATAAGGTCGAGTTGATCGACGCCATCCCCGGCGACGAACCGCTGCGCATGTATTGGCACGGCGACTGGCAGGACCTGTGCCGCGGCCCGCATCTTCAGCACACCGGACAGGTGCCCGGTGATGCGTTCAAACTGATGTCCATCGCCGGAGCCTATTGGCGCGGCGACAGCAACCGTCAGATGTTGCAACGCATTTATGGCGTGGCATTCACCGGTAAGGAGAAGCTCAAAGCTCACCTGCATATGCTGGAAGAGGCCGCCAAGCGCGACCACCGCAAGCTGGGCCGCGAAATGGACCTGTTCCACATGCAAGAAGAGGCCCCCGGTCAGATCTTCTGGCACCCCAACGGCTGGACCATCTACACCCAGTTGCAGGACTATATGCGCCGCAAGCAACATGCGGGCGGTTATGTCGAGGTCAACACCCCGCAGGTCGTCGATCGCAAACTGTGGGAACGCTCGGGCCATTGGGACAAGTATCAAGAGCATATGTTCATCGTCGAAGTTGACGAGGAGCATGCCCGCGAAAAGGCTGTGAACGCTCTGAAGCCGATGAACTGCCCTTGCCATGTCGAGATCTTCAAACAGGGCCTGAAATCCTATCGCGACCTGCCGCTGCGCATGGCCGAGTTCGGCTCTTGCGCGCGCTATGAACCCTCGGGCGCGCTGCACGGGATCATGCGGGTGCGCGGCTTTGCACAGGATGACGCGCATATCTTTTCGACCGAGGATCAAATCGGCGATGAATGCGCGCGGTTCATCGCCTTCCTAACGGATGTCTACAAAGACCTCGGCTTTGAAAGCTTCAAGGTCAAATTCTCGGACCGTCCCGAGCAGCGGGCCGGCTCGGACGAAACCTGGGACAAGGCCGAAGAGGCGCTGTTGACCGCCACCCGCGCCGCAGGAGTGGAACCCGAGCTGAACCCCGGCGAAGGTGCATTCTACGGCCCCAAGTTGGAATTCGTTTTGACCGACGCCATCGGGCGCGATTGGCAATGCGGCACGTTCCAGGTGGATTTCGTGCTGCCGGAACGGCTGGACGCCAGCTATGTCGGCGCGGATGGGGCCAAACACCGACCCGTCATGCTGCACCGCGCTTGCCTGGGCTCGTTCGAGCGCTTCATTGGCATCCTGATCGAAGAACACGCGGGCAAACTGCCCTTCTGGCTGGCCCCGCGTCAGGTTGTCGTCGCATCGATCACCTCGGATGCTGACGCCTATGTTGCCGAAGTTGTGGAAACCCTGCGTGCCGCTGGCATACGCGCCGAAGCGGACATTCGCAACGAAAAGATCAACTACAAGGTTCGCGAGCACTCGGTGGGTAAAGTCCCTGTGATTCTGGCCATCGGACACCGCGAGGTTGAAGAACGTACCGTCAGCGTGCGTCGCCTGGGCGAAAAACAGACGCAGGTTCAGCCGCTTGACGTTGTAACAAATGAGCTTTCTACAGCCGCAACGCCACCGGACTTGCTGTAACATTCGGCGTGAATTTGCCCTGAATCCGGCCCTGAACACCGGGCCGGATTGAAACAATTTACAATTTTCAATTCGAAAACAATGTGTTAACCTTCAATAGGCCATGACAGTCTTTGACGGGGTTGTGAGACACGGGCTCGTGAATTCACCTCGGGCGTCCAAACCACTACTTTGTCATTGTCACAAGCAGACATACGCAGTCACTAGAAGGATTTCCGAGATGTCGAACACAGCAAAGTCCCTGGTTATCGCAACCGCAGTAGCAGCCGCAGTATCTGGTGTTGCAACAACCGCCTCCGCACAAGCGAAAGAAAAGTGCTATGGCATTTCGCTGGCCGGTCAGAATGACTGTGCCGCAGGCCCAGGCACAACCTGCGCGGGCACCTCGACCGTTGATTATCAGGGCAACGCATGGACTTTGGTTGACGCAGGTACCTGCGCCTCGATCGAACTGCCCGCCGAAGCCAACGGCACACCGCGCGAAGGTTCGCTGGAGCCGCTCGAGCGCGACCTGCCCGCATAAGCGCAGCCTAAGAACAGCAAAAGGGCGGGCACCATCGCCCGCCCTTTCGTCGTGATTGAGGAAGTGAAAAATGTTGGACAATACTTATCGGTCAAATCGCCTACCGGCGGCACCGGGTGTGGGATATAAACCTCAGCATTTTTCCCAGATACTCGAACATGCAGACCCAGTGGCATGGCTGGAAATACATGCCGAGAATTACATGGGCGACGGCGGGCGTCCTCTGGCGCAGTTGCGTCACCTCTCCGAACAGTTTCCCATTTCCGTGCACGGCGTTGGCCTGTCGATCGGTGGCGAAGGTCCACTTGATCCAGACCACCTAGCGCGGTTGAAACACTTGGTTGGATGGTTGAATCCAGCCAGCTTTTCCGAGCATCTGGCCTGGTCGACACATGACAGCCATTTCCTGAATGACCTGCTGCCCCTTCCTTATACCGACAGCACTTTGGCCCGCGTCTGCGAGCATGTCGATCAAGTGCAGGACGTAGTTGGGCGGCAGATGCTGCTGGAAAACCCCTCCAGCTATCTTGCCTTCGAGGAAAGCACCTGGTCCGAGACCGATTTTCTGCGCGAAGTTTCGAACCGAACCGGTTGCGGTCTGCTTTTGGACGTCAACAACGTCTTCGTGTCCGCCACCAATCTCGACTATTCACCACAAGGGTATATCGACGCATATCCGCTTGAAAAAGTGGGTGAAATTCACTTAGGGGGCCATGACGAGGACGAGGATGATCACGGTCGCCCTCTGTTGATCGACAGTCACGGCCGCGAAGTGGTCGACCCCGTTTGGGCCTTGCTGGACTACGTGTTGGAACGTTCCGGCCCCAAACCCCTGCTGGTCGAATGGGACACCGATGTTCCGGATTGGCCTGTGCTGCGGGCCGAGGCCGAACGTGCGCAGACCGCATTGGATCGGATCCCGGCATGAGTGTGAGCCAATCCAGTTTTCGCTCTGCCCTGTTGGATGCCACTCAACCGGTGCCGCAGGGATTGCTGGACGCTCAAGCGCAGCCGGCAGGACGACGCTTTAGCGTCTATCGCAACAATGTCGCGGTCTCTCTGACCGAGGCCATGCATCAGGCGTTTCCTGTGATCACCAAGTTGCTTGGCGCGCAGAACATGGATGGGCTGGCCGGGATTTTCTTGCGCCAACACCCACCGACCTCGCCTTTGATGATGTTCTATGGCGAAGAGTTTCCAAGTTTTCTAGCTGGCATGCAGCAGCTATCGCATCTGGGATACCTGCCGGACGTCGCGCGTCTGGAACTGGCCCTCAGGCGGTCCTATCACGCAGCAGATGCGCAGCCGATCCCGGCTGAGGCGCTTGCCTTAGATCCCGAAGATCTGATGCGTGCCAAATTGGGCCTCGCACCGTCACTAGAGGTGCTGAAATCGGATTGGCCTATTCATGCGATCTGGGCGTTCAACACACAGCCCGACGCCCCGAAACCCCAGGCCGGAGGTCAAGATATCCTGATCACCCGGCCCGATTACGACCCTCAACCCCACGTCTTGCCCCCTGGTGGAGCAGACTGGATCAACCGCCTGCAAGACGGGCAAACCATCGGCCAAGCCTATGAGGCGACCGCCGCCGAAACCTCCGAGTTCGACCTTGGAACCACACTCGCCCTACTGCTTCAGGGCGAAGCTATAACTTCTGTGACTCTCGAAAGGCTGGAGACATGATTGCCCTGATCTCATCCTACAACAACGCTGTCGAAACGGTGGATGCCAAATCCGGTTGGCTGACCCCAACCCTGGCACGGCTGGTCTTTATCGCCGTCCTTCTTGTGTATTACTGGAACTCGGCTTCGCTGAAGATTGACGGCTCGATCTTCTCGGCCTCCGCCGGTGCCTTTGGCCAGATCTTCCCGAAGGCAGCCGAAGCGGTTTTGTATGACGTCACGCAAATGACCTTTTTCCAGCGCGTCGTGATTTTCTTTGGCACGGTTGCAGAGTTCGTTCTGCCTGCTTTGCTGTTGGTCGGCTTGCTCACCCGCTTTGCCGCCTTGGCGATGATCGGCTTTGTCTGGGTTCAAACCCTGGTCGATGTCACCGGCCACGGCGTTACACTGGGCAGCTTGTTCAATTCCGCGCCTGACCTGATGGATCAGCGTGTGATGTGGACGTTCCTGTTCCTTGTGATCTTTATCAATGGCGCAGGTCCGCTGTCGCTGGACCGTCTGTTGCGTCTGAAGTGATCTAGAAATGTGCCTTGGGCTGATCCGGTTTTCCCGCGGCCAGCCCAAGGACGCCTGCCACTCCGGCAAACACAATCGGGAACATGGTGAAAGCGCCAAAACCAAAGGCGTAGTACATGCCCGCAGCTGAAATCAGCAAAAACACACCCGCAACCAAAGCCCTCGCATGCGCCATTGCACCACCCGCGATGGCCAAAAGCGGCGCCAAGATTGACACGGTCTGCACCAATCCCGGGTTGTCGACCTGCTCTGCAAGGCCTTCGATTTCTCCGAACTGATTGATCAGCGCGACAAAACCATATCCAAAGAAACCGACTATCATTCCGATCAGGCCAGCGACGATACCCAAGATCATGGCGGCGTTGCGCATTTATCATTCTCCAAACTGGTCGGGTTCAGATAAGAAGCCGATCAAGCGATGCCAAGACCTTTACGGGTTTCTTCAGTCCACCCCAAGAAAAGTGCGCCCTCGTTCTCGATCAAAGGCCGTTTCATCAAAGTGGGATGATCAACCAAAAGCTCCAGCGGTGGTCTTGCGCGTTGTGTTTCGTCCAAATCGCGCCATGTGGTCGATCGGGTATTGAGCAAAGCCTTGCCGAAAGTTTCAAACGCTTGCGAAAGGACCGATTTCGGTACACCCTCTGCCCTGACGTCAACAAACTCGGCATTTGGAAGAGATTTCAGTGCCTTACGACAAGTATCGCAAGTCTTTAGTCCATAAAGGCGCATATTTCGAGAGTTCCTGTTTTTGATGCAAAAATGGGCAAAAACGCCGACTGATCCCGGTTATTCTTGATTTTTTGCTTTACCGTGCAATGTTGAAAAAGGTGAAACACGCAATCCGGGCCGTATCGTTTGGGCGAAACAGTGTTGTATTGCGATCGCGCCAACCACTGCCCCGCCAATTTAGGGGATGACG
Organism: Ruegeria sp. HKCCA5839; assembly: GCF_013035585.1. NCBI lineage: Bacteria > Pseudomonadati > Pseudomonadota > Alphaproteobacteria > Rhodobacterales > Roseobacteraceae > Ruegeria > Ruegeria sp. HKCCA5839. The sequence goes on from NZ_WQIE01000001.1 coordinate 920,772, forward strand.
TGAAAGTAGAAGGAGACACGGGAAATGCCAACCGGCACCGTGAAATGGTTTAATACCACTAAAGGCTACGGGTTTATCGCCCCCGATGAAGGCGGCAAAGACGTGTTTGTGCATATCTCAGCCGTTGAACGTTCCGGTCTGACCGGGCTCGCTGATAATCAAAAGGTCTCGTACGAGTTGCAGGACGGACGCGACGGTCGTCAGATGGCGGCTGATTTGAAGCCATTGTAATCGGTTCCGCCCGTAAACCGGGTGAGATTTATTCAGGTTGACGGCCAATTAGCGGCCGTTAACCACACAACAAGACCTATCCCCGCGCAGGATTGTCCTGTTCGTGGGCAAACCAGTGTTCGCCCATGGCCACGATGCAGGACGTGCCGGTGGCGTAGGTCACAACCATGGTCCAATCGCCAGTTTCGCTGGTCCAGACCTCCATCATTTGCTCCGGGCCACGCATACCAGAGGCGGTCTGCTGTGCCCGGAATTGACGTTCCAGCTTGTCATGCATGCGCTCGGTCGGTTCGCAGATCACCTCAGCGATCGGTGATTTCGCCTGCGCCGTACCTGCCAGTAGCAAAGCAAGGCCAATTCCGTTCATCGATTGTCTCAGCATCATGAAACCAATGTAACGGTTTCATGACGTCTTGTATAGACAACTGATATGCGAATTCAGCCTTCGCGTATCACATCCTGAAACTCACGCCATTCCCGCGCCGTCAGGCCTGATGTCTCTTGCGTCACATCCTCGCCGACCAGCATACGGCGCAGACAAGTGACCATCTGGGCCGACAGACTCACCGCACCCAATCGGTAATCTTCGAACGCGCGATAGGCAAAGGGCACCCAGTCCGACACGATTTTGCACATGGCATCCGCATAGACCCGGATCTCGTATTGCGCATGTGGATCGGCGCGCAGGCGCAGGAAGTGGAACAGGTTGTGCAAATCAACCTTCCAATACCATTGGGTATAGATATTGGCGGGCAGGTTCATCCGCGCGAGTTCACGGGCCAGACCCTGCTGGCCGTCCTGATCAATCATCGCCTCGTAATTGTCGTAGCAGCGCGCGCTGTCGGCCTTGAGGATTTCCAGCACGCGCGCGGCCTCTTCCCCTTGCAGCGCTTCGCCCCGGCCCTGGTTGTTGATCTCGGATTGTGCCGCCACATGTTCGGGGGCCGGGATATAGAATTCGCGGTCCAGGATCGAATAGCGGGCCGAGTATTCGTTCACATTCGCGGTCCGATGGCGGATCCACTGGCGGGCAACAAAGACGGGCAGTTTGACGTGCAATTTGATCTCGCACATCTCGAACGGGGTCGAGTGCCAATGGCGCATCAGATAGCGAATTAGCCCTTCATCATTCTGTACCGATTTGGTGCCCTTGCCATAGGACACCCGAGCGGCCTGACAAATGGCAGCGTCATCCCCCATATAGTCGATCACGCGAACAAAGCCATGGTCCAGCACTTGATGCGCCGTGTAGAGATGATCCTCCATGCCCTCGGCCACGACACGGCGCGTCGGTTGTGACTGCGCCCGTTGTGCCTCAATTTCGGCCTGCTGGTCGGCGGACAAAGGCATGAAACTCTCCTTTTCAACAATGAGTCGCTGGCCACTATATCTCGACATCGTGACCACAGGAACCGCGAGATGTGGGTCGGCGTCAGGTTTTCGCACTTCTTCGCACCCTGCCCCCTCGACAGTCATGGGCTGCGCGCTAAGGTGCAGGTCATCTAATGTATCGAAAGGAAGCCACGATGGCGCTGACATATCTGCACACCATGGTCCGCGTGAAGGATCTGGAGAAATCAATGGCCTTCTATGAATTGCTGGGTCTCAAGGAAATTCGTCGGCATGACAGCGAAGCGGGACGCTTTTCGCTGATCTTCATGGCACCTCCGGGTCAGGAAGACGCACCGATTGAATTGACCCATAATTGGGATGGCGATGATGAATTGCCCAGCGACAGCCGCCATTTCGGCCACCTCGCCTATGGCGTCGACAACATCTACGAGATGTGCCAGCACCTGCAGGATAATGGTGTCACCATCAACCGCCCACCGCGCGATGGCCGTATGGCTTTTGTCCGCTCACCTGACAATATCTCGGTCGAGCTGCTGCAAAACGGTGATGCGCTGGAACCGGCGGAACCCTGGGCCAGCATGGAAAGCACCGGCCACTGGTAATCCCATTTGATCAGAAGGGCTGGCCGCGTTGGCCAGCTTTTTCATTGGCGCGCTTGCGAGGTCAGTAGATATAGCGAATCTGGTCCGTCCAATATCTCTCCACCCGGCGCAACGAACTGGTGATATCCTCGATCCCTTCAGCGCCCAGCACACCCCGTCCCTGCAGGCCTTCGGCGTGACGGGCGAACAACTCTGAAACGATATCACGGATCTCTCGCCCGCGCGGGGTAAGCCGGACTCGGACGGATCTGCGGTCAATTTCGCAGCGCTGGTGGTGCATATAGCCCATTTCGACCAGTTTCTTGAGATTGTAGCTCACGTTGCTGCCCTGATAGTAACCACGGCTCTTCAATTCACCGGCGGTGACTTCATGGTCGCCAATGTTGAACAGCAACAAGGCCTGAACCGCGTTGATCTCAAGCACGCCGACCCGCTCGAACTCATCCTTAATGACGTCCAGCAGCAGCCGGTGCAAACGCTCAACCAGGGCCAGCGCTTCCAGATAGCTGTTCATAAAGCCCTTACTGCCCGGTGTGGAAACCTGCATTTCCATACTCATACGATCCTCCGATTCACTCGCGCCGTTTAAGACAGGATGACGCGAATTCCCGAAAAATCGGTTAAGCCGTATTTTGTGTTATTTTTGAAACGTTTGCGCGATGTCAGAAATCAGATCGGCCAAAGCCTGCGGCGGTGCGGCCTGCCCTGTCACCCATTGGTACAGATCCTGATCATTCTCAAGCAGCAACTGATCATATAAATCCAACGCAGCGTCATCCATGGCCGCCAAATTGCGATCCGCATACGCGGCCAGGATCAAATCCATCTCTTTGATACCGCGCCGCATCGAGCGCATTTGCATACGCTTGATCCGGTTCTCTCGGGTCTCACTCATGCGCTGCGTTCCAGCGTTCGACGCAGCGCCTTTTCGACCCGAGCCAGTTTTTCCGAACTGGCCCGCATCTCGCCGCGGATCGCGCGGATTTCGGCCAAAAGCGGAGCCAGTTCGGTATCCAGCGGCTCCTCGTCCAGCGGAGACTCAGTCCCCTCGCCCTCGCCAGTCAGCAGCCAGCGGATCGAGACATTCAACATGCCCGCCATCATCGACAATTTGTTGGCACGCGGTTCAGACAAATCGTCTTCCCAGTTGACGATTGTGGCCTTTTTCACCCCCAGACGACGCGCCAACTGAACCTGCGTCATTCCGGCAGCTTCGCGCGCACCTGCGACCCGATCCCCAAAGGTTGCGGCCTCGGGTCCGAACCAATCCGTTTCTTCATTCATACGCGCTCAGGGCTCCTGTGCTCTATCGGCTTGATCGTCTTTGGGCGGCACCCTATGACAGTCCCGATCAACATACAAACCGAGGCCCGACATGAGTTTTCTGTCTGCGACACTGTCACGCGTCAAACCTTCGCCGACCATCGCAATGACGGCGAAGGCCGCCGAATTGAAAGCCGCTGGCCGTGACATCATCGGGCTGAGCGCGGGCGAACCCGATTTCGACACGCCGCAGAACATCAAGGACGCGGCAGTGGCGGCGATTGCGGCGGGCAAGACCAAATACACAGCCCCCGATGGTATCCCCGAGCTGAAACAGGCGGTTTGCGCCAAAATGAAGCGCGATCACGGGCTGGACTATGCTCCGGCGCAGATTTCGGTGGGCACGGGTGGCAAGCAGACGCTCTATAACGCGTTCATGGCAACGCTGAACGACGGGGATGAAGTTATCATCCCGGCCCCCTATTGGGTCAGCTATCCCGACATGGTTCTTCTGGCCGGGGGCACGCCGGTTGTTGTCGAAACCTCTCTGGAAAACCGCTTCAAATTAACGCCAGACCAGCTAGAGGCCGCGATCACACCAAAAACCAAGTGGTTCATCTTCAACTCGCCGTCGAACCCCACCGGTGCCGGGTACAATCGCGCCGAATTGAAGGCCCTGACAGATGTTCTGCTGCGTCATCCTCATGTTTGGGTGATGACCGATGATATGTATGAACACCTTGCCTATGGCGATTTCGACTTCTGCACCCCTGCCGAAGTTGAACCGCAGCTTTATGATCGAACGCTGACCTGCAACGGGGTGTCCAAAGCCTATGCCATGACCGGTTGGCGGATTGGCTATGCGGCCGGTCCGGTCGAGTTGATTGCGGCCATGCGCAAGATCCAGTCACAATCCACATCGAACCCGTCTTCGATCAGCCAATGGGCCGCCGTTGAGGCATTGAACGGAACGCAGGACTTCCTGGCACCCAATAGTGCGTTGTTCAAACGCCGCCGGGATCTTGTTGTTGAGCGTCTCAATCAGATCGACGGCATAACGTGTCCCACGCCCGAGGGCGCGTTTTATGTCTATCCGTCCATCGTCGGGCTGATCGGAAAAACCTCGGCTGCGGGAACGTTGATCGACTCGGACGAGGCCTTTGCCACCGCGTTGCTCGAAGAGTCTGATGTGGCTGTCGTCTTTGGCGCGGCCTTTGGCTTGTCTCCCAACTTTCGCGTCAGCTATGCGACTTCGGATGCTGCATTGACCGAGGCTTGCGACCGTATTGAGCGGTTCTGCGCGGGCCTCACCTGATCGGAGGACGGCATGTCCACTGAATTGCCCGAGTATTACTTCCGTGTCCGCGAGAACGGTGCCGCCGTGTTCAAGGTGGACACGGCAAACCGGCATCAGCGGATCGAGATGACGCAGATCGCTGTGCTGAACATTCGCAACGGCGAAGTCAAACCACATGGTCAGCAGGTTTTGACCGAGGTCGACAAAGCAGAGATTGATCGCTGGATGGACGCGCGCAAAGCCGTGCTGGCGCAGCGCGATATGGATGATATCCACCGGGCCGTCGACCATCTGAACCTGACCACTCAATGGGCACAATCCAAGGCCACGGAGGCTCAGTTGGAAGACGTCACCGACCGGTTGCTCATGGCGATGCACGATCTGCGCACGGTTTTGGTGCGCAAAAAGGCGGATCGGCTGTCCGGAAAATAGTGGCTAGGTCGCCGGAAGTGCGATTGCACGCACGGCATGCAACCAGAACCGCGCCATCAACAAGACGGCAGCACAGGCCAATCCCAGCACCAGCCCCAGCCAGACGCCGATACCATTCATGCCTTGAACAAAGCCAAAATAGTAGGACGCGGGCAGCCCAATGACCCAATAGCTGAGCGCCGCCATCACCATCGGTGCTTTGGCATCCTGCAAGCCACGTAGCAATCCAAGCGCGATGACCTGAGCGCCATCCACCAGTTGAAACAACGCAGCCATCGCCAAAAGGCCCGTCCCGATCATCAGAATCTCGGGCCGCTGCGGATCACCGGATTTCATGAACAGTGAAATCAGCGGCTCGGCACAGGTCAGGAACAAGATGATCGTTGCCAGCGACATGATCAGAGACATGACCGTGACGGTGACCGCGCCTTTCTCAAGATGTGCCCGGTCCTGACGCCCCAAAGCGTTGCCTGCGCGGATCGTGGCCACGTTCGACAAGCCCAGATGCACCATGAAGGTGGCCGACGCGAGATTGAGCGCGATGCCATGGGCCGCCAGCGGCACCGGCCCAAGCCAGCCCATCATCACGGCTGAAGCTGCAAAAAGCGAAACCTCGGCCAAAGTGGTCAGACCGATGGGCACGCCCAAACGCAGCACGCTCATGAACATGTCCCAATCCGGTCGCCAAAACCTTTGGAACAGGCTGTGCTCCGGCAGTACCCGCACCGCATAGATCACCACGCAAAGCAAAGACACGATCTGAGTGACAACCGACGCAATCGCGGCCCCCTGCACCCCAAGCTCGGGCGCGCCCCAGTTGCCGAAGATAAGCGCATAGTTGGTCAACCCGTTGACCACCGCCGCCACAACGGTGATCCACAACACGATCTGGGTCCGCTCCAACGCCGCCAGATAGGATTTCATGACCATGACCAACAGCGCAGGAAACAAGCCCCAGCCAGCAATGCGCAGGTATTCTGACGCAGTTTCAGCCACTTGCGGCTCTTGCTTGATGGCGATCAGAACCGGGTAGGACCACCACAGCAAAGGCATCATGATCACGGAATAGATCAGCGACAGCCACAACCCCATGCGGGTAGACCGACGAATGCGCGTCTGATCTTCTTCGGCGGCAGCGGTGGCAACCATCGGCATGACCGCCCAGCCAAACCCGGCACCAAACAGGAACAGAACAAAGAAATAGCTGCTGGCCAATGTCACCGCCGCCAGCGCTTCGACCCCGTACCATCCCAGCATGACGGTATCGGTCAGACCAATGGCAAACTGCGCCAGATGGCCGCCGATCAGCGGCAGCCCCAGCACAGTAATGGCCCGTACATGGCCGCGATATGTCATCCCGTTTTGCATTCCGCCAGCCTTAGTCCTGACCGATGGATCGGGCAAGAGCCGGCGCGTGAAATTTCAAAACGAGACCAGGTGAAACAGCGCCCTATTTGGGTTCGGAAGCGGCAGAGCTATCCGACTCGGGGTGCAGCGACGCCCCAAGAATATGGTCTGACTGCCGGATCACATGATGCGCCTGCCCCACGATCAAAGGGTCTGGCTCACCCACCAGATCATGATCTTTATCCGGGTATTCCAGCGTCGACAGGAAATGGCGCATACAGTTAAGCCGGGCGCGCTTTTTGTCATTGGATTTCACGATGGTCCAAGGCGCATCGGCGGTATCCGTATAGAAAAACATCGCCTCTTTCGCCTCGGTATAGTCTTCCCACTTATCCAGGCTTGCCTTGTCGATGGGCGACAGCTTCCACTGTTTCAGCGGGTCCGTCTCACGGCTTTTGAACCGGCGCTGCTGTTCGTCCTGCGTGACCGAAAACCAGTATTTGTAAAGCTGAATGCCCGAGCGCACCAGCATCCGCTCCAGATCCGGCGTTTGGCGCATGAACTCAAGGTATTCGTTGGCCGAACAGAAGCCCATTACCCGTTCAACACCCGCGCGGTTGTACCAGGACCGGTCATAAAAGACCATTTCACCAACCGTTGGCAGCTCTTGCACGTAGCGTTGGTAATACCATTGGCCCTTCTCTTCCCAAGTGGGTTTGTTCAGGGCCACAACGCGGGCCTGACGCGGGTTCAGATGTTCCATGAAACGTTTGATCGTACCGCCCTTGCCCGCGGCGTCCCGGCCTTCGAACAGCAACACAAACCGCTGACCTGTATCCTGCGCCCACAATTGCACCTTCAACAATTCCGCCTGCAGTTTCGCTTTTTGCTTTTCATAGGCCGATCGGGCCATTTTGCGGCCATAGGGGTATTCACCGCTTTCGAAGGCATGCCGGATGTTCTCGACGCTCGGCGCGGTGGCGTTTGCGGGGTTTGGCGCGGAATTCACGCGTTCAAGGTCTGGGGTAAACTGTACTGTCGCGGCCATTCACACTCTCCTGTTTTCATTGTTCTGCTGGCCAGCTAGCAGATTTTCCAATACCCCGCGTTGATTGGAATCAAGTTGACTTGGCCAAGTCGGTGGAAAATTCTGCCCCCTACATCCAAGCCGCATCAAAGGCGCTTCATGAAGACCGAGTTTCGTGACCTGAACGGCCAACCCTTCTGTATCAGAAGCTGGGGCGACCCTAGCCTGCCACCCTTGTTGATGTTGCACGGGTTTCCTGAATTCGGCGCAGCCTGGGGCGATCTCGCTCCGTTTCTGTCCGATCAGTTTCACTGCATTGCCCCCGATCAGCGTGGCTTTGGCCAAAGCTGGGCGCCAGAGGGATCTCAGAACTACGCCCTGCAAGCGCTTGTTTCTGATATGGTTTCTTTAATCGAACAAATCGGCGGACCGGTTACGGTGCTGGGCCACGACTGGGGCGCAGCCGTTGCCTATGGGCTGGCCATGTTCCAGCCCCAGTTGGTCGACCGTCTGATCATCGCCAACGGCGTCCATCCTGTTCCGTTTCAACGCGCTTTGGCGGCCGGAGGTGCACAATCTGAAGCCTCTCAATATATCCATCTATTGCGGTCTGACGCAGCCGTCAGCCATCTGTCAGCCAACAATTTTGCCAAGCTCGAAAAATTTTTTCGTCACGGTATGGGGCGAGATTGGTTGTCGGACCAAGCGATGACAGTCTACCGTACCGAATGGGCCCGTCCGGGGCGATTGCAGGCCATGCTGAACTGGTATCGTGCCTCGCCCCTTGTGATTGCAGAGCCCGGACAGCCGCGCTCAGATGTGCCGGAACTGCCCTTGGACCGTTTGCGCGTCACCTGCCCTCATCTGTTGATCTGGGGCGCAGACGACGTTGCCCTTTTGCCAGAAGCAACCGAAAACCTTGAAGATTTCGCGCCGCGATTGACCCGCATTTCCATCCCGGATGCCGATCACTGGCTGCACCATCAACAGCCCGAGACCGTGGCGCAAGCCATTCTGAACTGGGTACAAGACGCCTGAACCTTGACCGGCATTTAGCGATGTCCCCAATCGTCAGGATTGTCCGAGTTGTTGGGCGACAGACCCAGCACATCCCCTTTGGTCGAGCATCCCAGCCCAAGTACCGTCCGGTTGGCATAGCAGAAATACGCGCAGACCTGATTGATCTCGAGGATTTCACCGTCATCCCACCCTGCCGCGCGCAGAGCCTCGACATCGGCTTCGACCATCTCCCCGGGTGCCTCGGTCAGCTTGCGCGCATAGATCATCGCCGCAACTTGCGCCGCATCCAAAGGTGCGCTCGCCAGATCCCGCGCCTCAATCGCCACCCGGATCGCATCGCCGCGCGCCGCATCCCCAAGCAAACGCTGCAACCCTGCAAAATGATGCTCGACACAATAGCCGCAGCTGTTCAACGAACTGACCCAGACCCCCAGTGTTTCCAGAAACCACTTTGGAATCGTATTGCCCGAGTGATGCAGCACCGCCTTATACATGGCCATATGGCCTTCCATCGAATGCGGCCGCAACGAATGTGCCATCATGATGTTGTCCACATTACCGCCGGGCCCGGTCACCCGGTCATAGAGCTTTTTCAGTTTGCCAGTGGCGCTCTCAAACGGCACCGTTTTGATCCAGCTCATACGCGGTATTCCTCTTCATGCTCGTCGTTGGTGCCAACCTAAAAGCGAAATCTGAGGAAAGCGAGGCCGGTGACAGGCTTGGCGTGCAAAAATGAACCGCTTCGCAACCATGATCTGAAAACCGCTGGGCTATGAGATCGCTTTGGTCGATAAAGGCGTAACTCCTATTTCCAAGTGACCTTTAGATTTCGACCATGCCCTTTTTCCTTCTGATTTTCCTGCTGTCCATCAGCGCGACTGCCATCGCCATCGTGATCCCTTCGTTTTCTGTTTGGCTCTTGCTGTCAGTACCATGCGCCATATCCAGCGCGTTATTGCTTGCACGCAAATGGCTGCGACGCCCCAAGAATTGGGCGGTCATCGACGGCTCGAACGTGATGCATTGGAAGGACGGAGAGCCGAGCCTCGACACAGTTCGCGATGTGGTGGACGCCTTAAAACAGGCCGGTCTGACGCCGGGCGTCGTGTTTGACGCAAATGTCGGATACAAAGTGTCAGATAGATACATGCGTGACACTGCGCTGGCCCCGCACTTGGGTTTGCCCAAAAACCGCGTGATGGTCGCGCCCAAAGGCGTGCCTGCGGATCCTTATGTGCTTCAAGTCGCCAAGGACTATGACGCGACAATCGTGACAAACGACCGCTTCCGCGATTGGGCCGAGGACTATGCCGATGTCATGAACGCCAAAGACCCGGTGCGCGGCGGATACAAAAACGGCAAACTTTGGCTGTCGTTAGACAGAACGGCAGCAGTGGGAAAACGGTAATCCGCCACAAGGCAGAAAGGATCGCGCAGGTTTTCGTCCGGGTAATCCGCCACAACACCTCGCGGCCCTCTTCCCCCGAACCACATCACCTGCCATAATGGGCAAAACGCAAAAAGCAAGAGCAGCCCCGATGCCAGACGATCTGTTGACGCCCAGTACCACCGCCACCTATGACGCCTCGTCCATCGAGGTGCTGGAAGGGCTGGAACCGGTCCGCAAACGCCCCGGCATGTATATCGGTGGCACGGATGAGCGCGCGCTGCATCACATGGTGGCCGAAATCCTCGACAACTCGATGGACGAAGCGGTCGCGGGCCATGCCAACCGGATTGAGGTCGAACTGCACGACGACTACGCCCTCACCGTGCGTGACAACGGGCGCGGCATCCCGATTGATCCGCATCCGAAATTCCCAGATAAATCCGCGTTGGAGGTGATCCTCTGCACCCTGCACGCAGGCGGCAAGTTCTCTGGCAAGGCCTATCAGACCTCGGGCGGTCTGCATGGTGTTGGGGCCTCGGTCGTTAACGCTCTGTCGGATTCGATGGTCGTGCAGGTGGCGCGGGACAAGCAGCTGTTCGAACAACGGTTTTCGCGCGGCATCCCGCTGGGTCCCGTTGAAAAAGTTGGCGCCGCCCCCAACCGGCGCGGCACCACTGTGACCTTCCACGCCGACCCGGATATCTTCGGCCATCACCGGTTCAAACCGGCGCGGCTGTTCAAGTCCATCCGCTCCAAGGCCTATCTGTTCTCGGGCGTTGAAATCCGTTGGAAATCCGCCATCGACGACGGAGAAACCCCGACCGAAGCCACATTCCACTTCCCCGGCGGGTTGTCGGATTATCTCAAAGAAACGATGAACGGCTCGTCCACCTATGCCGAGCAGCCCTTTGCCGGTACCGTAGACTTTCAGGAGAAATTCAACACCCCCGGCAAGGTCGAATGGGCGATCAACTGGACGCCCTCGCGCGACGGGTTCATCCAATCCTATTGTAACACCGTCCCCACCCCCGAAGGCGGCACCCATGTGGCGGGATTCTGGGCCGCGATCCTCAAGGGGATCAAGGCCTATGGTGAGCTGATCAACAACAAGAAAGCGGGCCAGATCACCCGCGATGACCTGATCACCGGCGGCTGCGCTCTGGTCAGCTGTTTCATCCGCGAGCCCGAATTTGTCGGCCAGACCAAAGACCGGCTGGCCACGGTCGAGGCGCAGCGGCTGGTCGAAAACGCCGTGCGCGACCATTTCGACAACTGGCTGGCCGCTGACACGAAATCCGCAGGCGCCATCCTCGACTTCCTCATCCTGAGGGCCGAAGAACGCCTGCGCAGGCGGGCCGAGAAGGAAACACAACGCAAGTCCGCCACTAAGAAACTTCGTCTTCCCGGCAAGTTGGTGGACTGTTCCAGTTCAACACGCGACGGCACCGAATTATTCATTGTCGAGGGCGACTCGGCGGGCGGGTCGGCCAAGATGGGGCGCGACCGCAAAACGCAGGCCCTGCTGCCCCTGCGCGGTAAAATCCTGAACGTGCTGGGCGCGGCCAGTTCAAAACTGGGCACCAATGCCGAGATCAACGACCTGACGCAGGCCTTAGGCGTGGGGCTTGGCACCAAGTTCAACGTCGACGACCTGCGCTATGACAAGATCATCATCATGACCGACGCGGATGTGGACGGGGCGCATATCGCCTCGCTGCTGATGACATTCTTCTTCACCCAGATGCGTCCGATGATTGACGCAGGCCACCTCTATCTGGCCTGCCCGCCCCTCTATCGCCTCACCCAAGGCGCCAAACGCGTCTATTGTCTGGACGAGGCTGAGCGGGACGAATGGCTTGAGAAAGGTCTGGGCGGCAAAGGCAAGATCGACGTGTCCCGCTTCAAGGGTCTGGGCGAAATGGACGCCAAAGACCTGAAAGAAACCACGATGGATCCGGCATCCCGCAAACTGATCCGCGTCACGATTGATGAGGATGAACCCGGCGAAACCGGCGATCTGGTCGAGCGCCTGATGGGCAAGAAACCCGAACTGCGGTTCCAGTATATTCAGGAGAACGCGCGGTTTGTGGAGGAGTTGGATGTTTGAAGGGTTTGCCCCTTGAACCACCATATTTAGTACCTAGATAACACGCACCCACACAAGTGTGGGAGAAAGGAGCGCCCTTTGTTTGGACGCTTTTTTGTTTCTCCCTGACTTGAAGCGGTAGGTTCGCCGACTTGCCGGAGTGCCCAAACGGGACAACGGGTAAGGAATAAATTGACGCCTTGGTGCGGCGAAACCGAGGTCTGCAAATTAGGCGATAACCGCCCTGATGGACCGGCTCAAACCCGGCAACCTGATGTGGAGGTAGGGTTCGCCTTCCCGCAGATAAGTTCTGAGACGTCTCGTCTGGGCGCTCGTGTGACGGAACTGGAGTCCTTTGGCGGAGCCGAGGGGTGGCTCGCGGTTAGATCATCTGAAAGAGACGAGACGCCGCGCCCATTCAGGTGGAGTTTCGGCACGTAATCTTGCGACGCGATACACAACCCTCGCGCCCGGCCCGAGGGAGGGTGCGGAACGCGCCCGCCCTGGGGGCGGGTCGGGCGCGTGCTTGATGCTTTGCATCAAGCATTGTGTGGATAATGCGGGACATCTCCACAAGCGCGGTTGAAACCCTGTTCAGGGGATTTTCTCCCCCAACCACTCCGCAATCTGCCCGGCAGGCCCTTCCCATCCCGGCTCCATGAACAGAAAATGCGCGTGGCCTGAGGCGGGCAGGAACGTCGCGCGGTCTCCGTAGAGCTTCGCCAGCGCGCGGCAGGTGTTGGGGTTCACCGCCCGGTCCTCGGTGCCCGACACGATCAGAACCGGGCAGTCGACCTTGTCGATCTCCACCTTCATCGCGTGGTGGTCGTCAAACATCCAAAAGAACATCTCGAACATCACCCGCCCGCTTTCCGGGCCAAGCTGGTCGAACACCGCGTGCTGCTGCGCCTCGGGCAGTTTGTTCAGCGCAAAGGGGGCCATCAGGTCGAACTCGACGCGCATGGGCTGTTTCCAGAACGCCCCGCCCTCCATCAACGCGCGTGGCACGGCGCGTTCGTCGTCGGTTTCCGGCAAGGTCCCCCAAGCGGCATTCGGGTTGATCAACACAATCGCGCTGGCCAACCCCCGAGACGCCACCTGCTGCGCCACAACGCCCGCAATGGCATGGCCCAGCAGCACCGGCTTGCTGTCCATCCCCTGTACGAATTCAGCGATGTCATTGGCATAGTCCATCACGCTGGTGTCGGTCAGGCCCGGATCAGGCTCGGCCTTGGGATCACCGCCATGAAAGCGCAGCGCGGGCGTATGGACCGTCCAACCGCGCGCCCGGAAAAAGCCTGCGTAATCCTCCATGCACCACGGGCCCGCAAAGGCGCCGTGGATCAGAACAATCTCTTTGGTCATGCAAATCTCCCTCACCTGCGTGCAGAGTGCAGGATGAGGGAGGGTGCGCGCAAGAGGGTCAGAGCGCAGTCTTGAAGAGCGCGGTCAGATTATCCTCGGTCAGCTCAATCGGGTTGCCGCCGCAAGAGGGATCGGTGATCGCGCCTTTGACCAGCTCGGGGATCGCACCCTCAGTCACGCCCAGATCGGACAGCGTGCGGGGAATGCCCAACGCGTCATTGAACTCCTGCACAAAGGCGCGGAACCCGTCAAAGCCGCCCTCGATCCCCAGATAGGCGGCCGCCTGCTGGAACCGGTCGGCAATGGCCGGCGCGTTGAAGTCCAGCACCGCAGGCATGCAGACCGCATTGGTCGTGCCGTGATGGGTGTTGAACACTGCGCCGATGGGGTGGCTCATCGCATGGATCGCGCCCAGACCCTTCTGGAAGGCGGTTGCCCCCATGGCCGCCGCGCTCATCATCTGGGCGCGGGCCTCGATATCGGTGCCATCGGCATAGGCGCGCGGCAGGTAGTCCTTGACCAACCGCATTCCTTCCAGCGCGATGCCCTGAGACATGGGGTGGTAATGCGGGCTGCTGAACGCCTCGACACAATGGGCGAAGGCATCGAGCCCGGTGCCTGCGGTGATGAATTTGGGCATCCCCACAGTCAGCTCCGGGTCGCAGATCACGACCGAGGGCAGCACCTTGGGGTGAAAGATGATCTTTTTGGCATGGGTCTGGGAATTGGTGATGACGCTTGCGCGACCGACTTCCGAGCCGGTCCCGGCGGTGGTCGGCACCGCAATGATCGGCGCAATGGCGTCGGCATCGGCACGGGTCCACCAATCGCCAATGTCCTCGAAATCCCAGACCGGGCGTGTCTGACCGGACATGAAGGCCACCATCTTGCCCAGATCCAGGCCCGAGCCACCACCAAAGGCGATCACCCCATCGTGGCCTCCGGCCTTATATGCAGTCACCCCGGCATCCAGGTTCTGCTCATTGGGGTTCGGGTCCACATCGCTGAACAGGCCGCGCCCCAGACCGGCGGCCTCCAGAATGTCCAGCGTCGCCGCAGTGATCGGCAGATCGGCCAGCCCTTTGTCCGTGACCAGCAGCGGGCGCTTGATCCCGGCTGCGGCGCAGGCCTCGGGCAATTCCTTGATACGTCCCGCACCGAATTTGATCGCGGTCGGATAGGACCAGTTTCCAACAAGGCTCATGATGTGACTTTCTTCAGATGGTAGGATTTGGGGCGGGTCAGGTTGTGATAGCCGATCACTGACAGGCCACCGCCCCGCCCGGTATTCTTGCAGCCGGTCCAGCACAGGCCCGGATCCAGATAGTCGGCGCGGTTCATGAACACGGTTCCGGTCTCGATCTGATCACCCACCCGCGCCGCGCGGTCCACATCTCGTGTCCAGAGGCTGGCCGTCAGGCCAAACTCGCTGTCATTCATCAATTCAATGGCTTCAGCGTCGGATGAGACTTTCATGATCCCGACGACCGGGCCAAAACTCTCATCCCGCATCACCCGCATGTCATGGGTCACGTTGGTCAGGATTTGGGGCGTCAGATAAGCCCCGCCATCATCCTCCGGGAAGGTCTCGATATGCGCCACGGCCCCATCGGCGACAGCTTCGGCAATCTGTGCGCGCACCTCATCGGCAAAACGCACATTGACCACCGGCCCTATCGTCGTCTCGGGGTCCAAAGGGTTGCCCAGCTTGTATCCCTGCACGATCTCGACAGCGCGAGCGAGGAACGCGTCGAATAGGCTTTCGTGCACGTAGATCCGTTCGATGCCGCAACAGCACTGACCTGAATTGAACATTGCGCCGTCTATCAGCGTCTCAACGGCTGCTTCCAGATCAGCGTCCTCCATGACATAGCCCGGATCCTTGCCGCCCAGCTCGGTCCCAACACCGGTAAAGGTCCCGGCAGCGGCGCGCTCCATCGCCTGCCCGCCACCGACAGAGCCGGTGAAGTTTACGAAATCAAACGCCCGTCCAGCGATCAGATCGCTGGTCACGTCATGGCTCAGAAATACGTGCTGGAACACATCCTCGGGCACCCCGGCGGCATGGAGTGCCTGCGCCATCCGTTCGCCCACCAACAGGGTCTGCGTCGCGTGTTTCAGCACCACAGCATTGCCCGCAATCAGGGCCGGGGCCACCGTGTTGATCGCGGTCATGTAAGGATAGTTCCAGGGCGCCACTACAAACACCACGCCATGCGGTATGCGTTTGATGTAGCGCCGGAACGTCTCATCCTCACCCACCGCAATATCCGCCAACGCCCGCTCGGCGATTTCGGCCATATAGCTGGCCCGCTCATTGAACCCGCCAAACTCACCACCATAGCGCACGGGCCGCCCCATCATCTGGGCCAGTTCCGGTACGATTTCATCATTCATCGCGCCCACTGCGGCGACGCCTGCCATGACAAGATCGACACGTTCCTGCAAAGGCCGCGCTGCCCAATCCGCCTGCGCCGCTCGTGCGCGCCCCGCCGCTGCAAACGCCGCATCACGCGTCAGAACTTCGCGCTCGGCAAAAACCGATCCATCGATCGGTGAGATACACCTCAGTATTTGAGCCATCTCAACCTCTTGAATACGTGCGGGGACTACCCCGCCTAATCTTCCCTAAGATACTCTCGCCGAAGGCACCGGGCGCGCAGCGACCGGACCAGCGAGGTTACGCACGCTCAAACCCGCGAGCAATTTCCCAATCGGTCACAACGCGCGCAAACTCTTCGATCTCGACCTCAGCCGCACGCGCATAGTGGTCGACCACATCATCTCCCATCGCTGCCCGCAGCATCGCAGACCCGTGCAACGCATCCCGTGCAGCACCCAGATTGCCCGGGATCATGCCGGTGTCGCCCTGATAAACATCGCCAGTCGCGGCAGGTTGCAGCTCCAGACCCTCCTCAATCCCGGCAATTCCGGCAGCCAGCATGCCCGCCATAGCCAGATAGGGGTTCATGTCCGAGCCCGGGATCCGGCACTCCACCCGCACCGCCTTGGTGCCATCGCCGCACAGACGGAACCCTGCGGTGCGATTGTCCACCGACCAGATGATCCGCGTCGGCGCAAAGGTTCCCTTCATGAAGCGTTTGTAGCTGTTGATGTAGGGCGCCATGAAATACGTATAATCCGGCGCATATTTCAGCAGCCCTGCCATATAGCTTTTCATCACTGCCGACATGCCCAGCGCGTCGGATTTATCGTAAAATGAGGGCTGCCCGTCAGCCCAGAGCGACTGATGCACATGGGAGGAACTGCCCACTTTGTCGTGATGCCATTTCGGCAGGAAAGTCGCCGCATGGCCGTGCTGCCAGGCGATCTCTTTCACTGCGTTCTTGGCAATCGAGTGATATTCGGCCGTCTCCATCGCAGGCGCGTATTTGATGTTGAGCTCTTCCTGCCCGGTCTCGGCCTCACCCTTGGAGTTCTCAACCGGTATGCCCGCATCCCACAGATGATTGCGGATCGGGCGCATCACATGTTCTTCCTTGGTGGTCTGCAGGATGTGATAATCCTCGTTATAGCCCGAGATCGGTGCCAGATCGCGGAAGCCGTCCTTGCGGTTCTCGTCAAAGCTCTTCTCGAACAGGAAAAACTCCAGCTCGGTGGCGCACATTGCGTCATAGCCCATCGCCTTCAACCGCTTGACCTGTTTCTTCAGGATCGAGCGTGGGGCGTGGGGCACATCCTGATGTGTATGGTGATCCAGCACATCGCACATCACCATCGCGGTCCCTTCCAGCCACGGCACCGGGCGCAGGGTGCTGAGGTCGGGCTTCATGACATAATCGCCATAGCCCCGTTCCCAACTGGTTGCGGCATAGCCATCGGGCGTGCCCATCTCAAGATCGGTGGCAAGCAGGTAGTTGCAGCAATGGGTTTCCTGCCACGCACCGGCCACGAAATGACCTGCATGAAAGCGTTTGCCCATCAACCGGCCCTGCATGTCGACCATGCAGACCAGCACAGTGTCGATGTCCCCGGCAGAAACCAGCGCCTTGAGATCGTCCAGTGTCATATCACCCTCATTCCCTTGTGGTCAGGGCAGGCGCAGCCGCCTGCCCCGCTTGTCCTAGCCGTAACGGTAAGGCCGCCCGGCCTTGAGCATTTCGGCATTATAACGCTTGAAGATGTCAACGACCTTGGCCTTGGTCTCGGATTCAGCGGCAATTTCGTCCCAGAACTTCACAGCCGCCTCTTCGACGGTTGCCCATTCTTCATCCGGAATGGTGGTCAGCTGCATCTTGGTGCCGTTGACCCGCAGGTTGGCCTCACCGCCCCAATACCACCACTGGCGGTAATAGTGCGACTGATCACAGCACACCTTGAACAGGGTCTGCAAATCTTCAGGCAACTCATTCCAACGGTCCATATTGGCAAAGAAGTGCCCTGCCCAGGCGCCCGAGATGTTGTTGGTCAGGAAATAGTTGGTCACATCGGCCCAACCGACAGTGTAATCCTCGGTAATACCTGACCAGGCGATGCCGTCCAGCTCACCGGTCTGCACCGCGACCTCGATGTCTTCCCAAGGCAGGGTGACCGGTACAACGCCGAACTGCGACAGGAACCGGCCCGCCGTCGGGAAGGTAAAGACACGCTTGCCTTTCATATCCTCCAGCGAGTTGATCGGGTCTTTAGTGGCAAAATGGCACGGATCCCAGGCCCCGGCGCTGATATGTTTGACGCCGACCTTCGAGTATTCCTCATCCCAGATCTCGTTCAGGCCCCACTGGTTGAACAGCACCGGCACGTCCAGCGAATAGCGCGAGGCAAAGGGGAAATAGCCGCCGAACACGGTGACCTCGGTGGGTGACGCCATCGAGTCATCATCCGATTGCACCGCATCGATTGTGCCGCGCTGCATGGCGCGGAACAGCTCGCCCGTTGGGACCAGCTGATCGGCATAGAACAGCTCGATCTGCATCCGGTCACCAGCGATCTTGTTGAACATCTCAATCGCCGGGTCGATCACATGCGCGGCCAGTGCGGGGCCCGCATAGGTCTGCATGCGCCAGGTGATCGTGCTTTGCGCCAGAGCCGGCGCGGCCAGTGGTGCTGCGGCAACGCCCACCCCGGCGGTTTTCAGAAACTTACGTCTTGTTGTCATGTCAATTTCCTCTCTGTTGAAGTTTCACGTGCCCGTTCGCGGGGCCTTCTTCTTTAATTTCCATAGACATATCCGGGCAGCCACAGGGCCAGGTCCGGGAACACCATGATGATGATCAGAGCCAGGATCATCACACCGACGAAGGGGATGATCGAGCGATAGATGTCCTTCAACCCGATCTCGGGCGGGGCCATCGCGCGCATCAGGAACAGGTTATAGCCGAAGGGCGGTGTCATATAGGCGATCTGGGTGGTGATCGTATAGAGCACCCCGTACCAGATCAGATCAAAGCCCAGAATGCCCACAAGCGGCACATAAAGCGGGGCCACAATCACCAGCATCGCGGTGTCGTCCAGAAACGTGCCCATGACGATAAAGCTGAGCTGCATCAGGATCAGGATCAACCAGGGCGACAGGCCCAAACGCTCGGTGAAGAGGTTGTCGATGGCCCTGACTGCACCCAGCCCGTCGAACACCGCGCCAAAACCCAGCGCCGCCAGGATGATCCACATGAACATACAGGAAATCGCCAGCGTCTGTTTGGTGCAAGTCTCGAATATCTTCCACGTCATCCGACGCTTGACGACCGAGACAATGAGCGCCGTCAGCGCCCCGATGGCCGAGCTTTCCACCAGCGAAGTCCAACCGTTTACAAAGGGCACCATCATCGCGGCGAAGATGATCAGCGGCAGCGCCCCTGCCCCGAGCAGCCGGATCTTTTCGGCCCGCGGCACCTCATGCGCATCTTCCATTGCGGGGCCCAGATGCGGCTGAAGGCGGCAACGGATCCAGATATAGAGGATGAACATCCCTGCCATCATCAGACCCGGTACAATTCCAGCCAACCAAAGCTGCCCCACCGGCTGTCGCGCGATCATCGCGTACAGTACCAGCACCACCGAAGGTGGCACCAGAATACCCAGGCTCGATCCGGCCTGAATCACGCCTGTCACCATCGTCTTGTCATAGCCGCGCCGCAGCAGTTCGGGCAGCGCGATGGTGGCCCCGATGGCCATACCCGCAACGCTGAGGCCATTCATGGCCGAGACCAGCACCATCAACCCGATCGTCCCAATCGCCAGCCCGCCATTCACTGGCCCCATCCACACATGGAACATGCGATAGAGATCGTCCGCCAATCGGCTTTCGGACAGCACATAGCCCATGAAGATGAACATCGGCAGAGTCAGCAGCGGGTACCATTTCATCAGCTTCATCGCCGCAGAAAAGGTAATGTCCTGCCCGCCCGTGCCCCACAGGGCCAGCGCAGCAATGGTTGCCACCGCGCCGATGGCCCCGAATACGCGCTGTCCGGTGAACAGCATCAGCATCATCGAGGCGAACATGAAAATGGCGATATAGTCCTGGCTCATGCCCGCCGCACCCCGATCTCCTGCCCGTTGATCCGGGCTATGTCTTTGAAGAATTCCGACACCGCTTGCAGCAGCATCAGGAAAAAGCCCAGCACCATGATCGCCTTGATCGGCCAGATATAGGGGCGCCACGCGGTCGAAGACCGTTCCAGCCGCCCGATCTCTTCACTGCCGGTCAGCAAGCCGGTGAAATAGGCAACCGGTTCGGTGCCCCAATAGCCAAGGCTATAGGCGGTCGAGCCCAGCCCGCCGTAAAACAGCACGCCCAGATAAAGGATCAGCAGCAGCACGGTGAAGGCGTCGAACCAGGCTTTCCGGCGCGGGCTCCAGTTGTGATAAAACAGATCCATCCGCACGTTCGACCCCAGCTGGATCGAATAGGGCCCGCCCATGATGTAATAGGTCACCATCGCGAACTGAGCCATTTCCAGCGTCCAGAGCGAGGGCAGAAAGAAGGTTTTCGAGATCGACGACCACAGCAGGATGCCCATCATCACAAAGAGGCCCCACATCATCACACGTCCGATCCGGTAGTTCACCGCATCAACGACGCGCACATATGCCGCCATCGCCTTGATCACGAAGCGTCCTCCGCGTTCAGGGCAGTCAGCGTGGTCTTGATCCATGGAACCAGGCAATCAGCTGCGGCTTGTTGTTGCGTTGGTGTTTGGATCAGGTCGTTGCGGATCTCGATCATCACATTCAACAGCCCGTTGCGCAGGCCCTGCACATCCAGCGTGTGCGCGACACCATCTGCCGCTGAATAAGGCTCATTCAGCCGCGTGACATAGGGAAGCTTCGCAGGCGCGTGTGCGATCATCGCCGCCGCGAACCGGCTATCGGCACCATGCAACAAGCCCAGTTCAACCTGTCGCTTCTGGCCTTTGAAAACAGGTGTGAAACTGTGGACGGTCACCATCAACTGCAACGACGTTCGGTTCCGCTTAACTTCATCGGATAACGTCTTGGAAAAAGGCAGGTAAACCTGTTCAACGCGCTCGACCCTGTCGACGGATGACATCGCTGCGTTCACCGGCACGTCAACATCTTCGCTGCGCGCGGGCATTGCGTCAACGGCCTCGGGCGGGCGATTGCAATCATAGACCAGCCGAGACACGCCACCAAAGATCAGGCTTGCCGACAACTGACGCGCCATATTCCGGGCCACCGGCAAAGCGCCCGGGTCCCAGGCAATATGGCTGCGCAATGCTTCTGCCCCCACGCCCATGTCGCCCAAAAACTCAGGCACCCGGTTCGAGGCGTGTTCACACACAACGATTACCGAGGGCGCATCGCCGCTCTGCTCGGCAAAGACGACCGGGCCAAATCCGGGTTTGGTGTGATGTGATTCCAACTGCGCCATGGGAAAAATCTCCACATCCGCAGTTCACCTGTCAATAATTTTCCTGTACAAAAACTTGCAACCCAAGTCATGATGTTAAAAATTGTACAGAACACGACGTTCGCTGAAGGAGAGACACTCGTGCGGGTAACAGAAACACTGATGGCCCACCGCGAAGAGATGACGCCGTCTGAACGTCAATTGGTCAGTGTTTTGCTGGATGACTATCCTATGGCAGGGCTGGGCAGCATCACCGAGCTGGCCAGTGTCGCCTCTGTCTCGACAACGACAGTGGCGCGCATGCTACAAAAGACCGGTTTTGGCGGCTATCCGCAGTTTCAGGCCGCTGTGCGCGCCGAGGTGAAAGAGATGATCTCAGGCCCGGAGGACAAGCGTGACGTCTGGCAAAACGATCTGCCGGAAGAGCATATTCTGAACCGGTATTCGCAGCAGGCCCTGGAAAACCAGAAACGGACCATTGACGAGATCGATCCTGACGAGTTCGACAACCTCTGTCGCATGCTGTGCGATCCTGATCGCCGCATCTTCATCACCGGTGGACGTATCACCGGGGCGCTGGCGCGCTACCTCTACCTGCACTTACAAATGATCCGCCCGGACGTGAAGATGCTGTCGGACGCGGTGTCCTGGACGCATGATCTGCTGGAAGTGCGTGATGGGGATGTTTTGGTGGCCTTGGATGTGAGGCGTTACGAGAATACGACCTTGCTGATCGGCCAACTGTGCCACGAACGCGGCGCCGAGGTTGTTCTGCTGACGGACCAATGGCGCTCGCCCATTCATCGGTTGGCGAAACATACCTTTGCGGCCCGCATCGCGGTGCCTTCGGCGTGGGATTCGATGTCGGCGCTTATCGTCCTGTTGGAATGCGTGATTGCCGAGATGCAGGAAAGGCTTTGGGACAGTGTGAAAGACCGGACTGACGCGCTGGAACAGGCCTTTGATCGCACGCGATTGTTCCGAAAATTCGGCCAAAGTTCAGGGTCTTAAATCCTTCACAACTTACAACACTGCGTGAGCACGGTTGCCAGCGCCGGGATAGATCGTAAACTCCGGCCCATGAGCTTTATTACTGACAACCAATTGCCCCTGCTGATCCTGTTTTTCCTGATCGGACTGGTGGGTACTGGCTTTCTGTTTCGCAAACCAGCAGGGCATCGAGCCTGGAAGCTGGCTGACCTGGTCTGGGTCGTGCTGGGCGGAATCGGTGCATTGGTTGCCGTTCTGGCGGGGCTTTACACCTCGGACAGTTCCAGGCTGGATCGCCAGATTGACGTCGCTTATGCGGCCACGCTGGCCTTTGACCGCGATGCAGCGCGGTTCCGCTTGCGATTTTGCGACCCTGCCTATGACCCGGACACCGGAGTTTTATGCGAAAAGGTCGAGTTTTTGTCGGCATCGACCGCCAGCAACTCGGAACTGCCCTTGTTCATCGAGGTCACAAATGAAGTCGCCCCGTTGCAGGGGCTGCACTTCTTGTTCGGCGGAAGCTCAAAAGATGACATGGAAGAGGCGCGTGACATGGCCGCCAAAGTCGACGCGTTCAGCATCGACCAGTTTCTGGTCTTCACCTCGCTTGACGAGGAAACACAGGTGGCAATCGACAATATGCGGCGCAAAGTGCCCGCAATTGCAGGAGATTACCTGATCCTCGCCCAAAGTTATGACGACCTGATCGAACAGGTTGGCAAGCTCAAGGATGAATGGGAATACCTTCAGGCCAACGCACATATTCTGGTGCTGCAGATCGTCGCTTTGTGCCTGGTCAGCTTCGCCGCGCCCTTCCGTCTGGGCAAGTCGATTGTCGAGCTTCGCACTGCCTTCAACGACGATATGCCCGTGCCAGTTTCTGAGGATCAGCCCCCAGAAAATACAGCGCCAGAGTCCACAGATTCCGAGCGCCGCGACGCAGCCAGCCCTGACGGGTATAGCGTTCCGCACTCGTGACCGCGTCACAGCGCAGCGACGTGACAGCTGGCAAGGCCCGCACCAGGGCCACATCCTCCATCAAAGGCTGATCGGGATACCCGCCTGCCCCGTCGTAATCCGTCTTTCGAACCAGTAGCGCCTGATCGCCGTAAGGCAGGCCCAATACCCGGCTTCGCAGGTTCGCCCATCCGGCAACAATACGCGGCGCCATGCCCTGCGCGCGAAAACGCAACCGAAAACAGGCCGGTTGGCCCGTGGACAAGTGTTGCGACACAAACGCGGTCCAGCCCTGCTGCAACTCGGTATCCGCATGCAGCACCAACAACCACTCCGAGGTTGCTGCGGCGCATCCCCGGCGCAACTGCCCCCCGCGCGACGGAGCACCTTGCAAGATCAGCGCCCCTGCATCGTCGGCAATGTCCAGTGTCAGATCGCTGGACCCGCCGTCACTGACGATCACCTGCCGGATCAGACCTTCCTGCACCCCTTCGTAAAGGGCCATGAACACCCGCGGCAGGCTGTCTGCGGCGTTCAGGGTGGGAATGACAACACTGATCGGTGCGGGCACGTCTGTTACCTCTGGTCTTGGCGGCGCGAACTCCTATATCACGGGGCCAAGGCAAATGACGAGGATCAACCATGCCCAATCGCCGCATCTTTCGTCTGTCCGGCGCGGACACTGACAGTTTCCTGCAAGGTCTGATCACCAATGACATTGAGGGCCTGGCGGATGGGCTGGTCTATGCCGCGCTGTTGACGCCTCAGGGCAAGTATCTGGCCGATTTCTTTCTGAAACGGGACGGAGACGCGGTTCTGCTGGACGTGGCTGAGACATTGGCAGACGGGCTGCAAAAGCGGCTGGCCATGTACAAGCTGCGCGCGGATGTAACGATCGAACCCTCGGGCTTGAACCTGCAACGCGGCACCGGTCCTGCACCAGCAGGTGCCCTGCCCGATCCAAGGCATAAAGACATGGGCTGGCGGGCCTATACCGAGGCCGCCGAAGCCCATGACGGCACCGACTGGGATGCGATCCGGGTACGCCATGGCATCCCCGAAACCAACATCGAATTGACGCCAGACAGCTATATCCTTGAATCCGGCTTCGAAGACTTCAACGGCGTCGACTTCAAAAAGGGCTGCTATGTCGGGCAGGAAGTCACGGCCCGCATGAAGCACAAGACCGAGCTGCGCAAAGGGCTGCGCGTCGTAGAAATCTCAGGGGCTGCCCCAGCGGGCACTCAGATCACGACCGACGGCAAACCTGTTGGCACGCTGTTTACCCAATCTGGCGGCAAAGCGATTGCCTATCTGCGTTTCGACCGCGCCGGTGGAGAGATGCAGGCCGCAGACGCAACGCTGCGCCTGGTTGAGTGAACGCGGCCAACTAAGCCCCGGATAAGATTTGAATATGACCCTATGTGCTGTCAGACTGGGCAAAGTTCAGTAACGCGAGCGCAGACATGTTCAAACTCTATCGCGCGATCTGGCGGGCCAGCGCAGGACGGCAGATCATCCTGATCGTGCTGTCGATCGCAATCGCAGCCCTCGCCGCC
This sequence comes from Ruegeria sp. HKCCA5839, assembly GCF_013035585.1. Lineage (NCBI taxonomy): Bacteria > Pseudomonadati > Pseudomonadota > Alphaproteobacteria > Rhodobacterales > Roseobacteraceae > Ruegeria > Ruegeria sp. HKCCA5839. The sequence continues at coordinate 945,525 of NZ_WQIE01000001.1, forward strand.
GTTCCCTTGGAATTCCAGCGCGATATTGTGAACCATCTGACATCTGATGATGTCAGCGGTGACCGTCTGTTGCTTCTGGGAAGCGGCATGATGGCCGTAATCCTGCTCAGCCTTGCCCTGAAATGGCTGTTGGGCTACCGCGCCGGAACGCTGGGTGAGGATTTGATCCGCATGATCCGACAGCGTTTGCTTGTGCGGGCGACGGATCTCACCGAATCTGGTGAGTCCTTTCGCAAGGGGACCATGACCACCGCCATTTCAGCCGAGGCGGAGGAGCTGGGTAAATTTGCCGGTGGTGCGTTTTCTGATCCCGTGGTTCAGATCGGCACCCTGATCAGTGTCATAGGATATATCTCGTCGACCCAACCCGGCCTGGGCCTGATCGCGTTTTCGATGATCGTGCCGCAGATCGTCATCGTATTGATATCGCAACGGAAAGTGAATGTCTTCGTGGCAGAGCGTGTCCGTATTTTGCGTGGGGCGACAGACAAACTGACGACAGAGCAAATTGACCAGATTGCGACAGAGATTGACGCTCAATTCGACGAAATCTTCGAAACACGACGCAAGATGTTTCTGTGGAAGCTTTCCGCCAAATTCCTGCTAAGCGTCATCAACGGAGCGGGAACCGTAGGGATTCTGATGCTGGGCGGGTATCTGGTGATGGACGGAAAGACCGATGTCGGAACGGTGGTTGCCGCCACCAGCGGGCTTACGCGTATTCAGGGACCGACGGCGTTTCTGATCGCGTTTTACAGGCAAGTCAGCGCAAACCGCATCAAATACGAGCTGATGCTGGAACTGTTTGGCCCGAACCCGGAACGCTATCGCCGGATCGGGCACCATTCGTAGAAAAGACCGCCCCGGCCAAAGCCATGCGGTCTTGTCGGTAAGATATCCGGATCAGGCGCGTTCCGAGTATTCCATGGTCTCGGTATTCACCACGATCATCTCATCCTGACCGATAAAGGGTGGCACCATAACCTTAACGCCATTGTCCAGCACAGCTGGTTTGAACGAGTTCGCAGCGGTCTGCCCTTTCACCACCGGCTCGGTCTCGACAATCTTGCAGGTTACTTTCTGAGGCAGCGTCGCGTTCAATGCTTCGCTTTCATAGAACTCCACCACAATGGTCATGCCATCCTGCAAAAACGGGCGGCGTTCCCCCAACAGATCGGCGGGCAGTTCGATCTGCTCATAGGTTTCGGAGTCCATGAACACCAACATGCCGTCGGATTCGTAGAGGAACTGCTGATCTTTCTGCTCCAGACGCACACGCTCAACCTTGTCCGCAGACCGGAACCGTTCGTTCAGCTTCGATCCATTGCGCAGGTTGCGCAGTTCGACCTGTGCAAAAGCGCCACCTTTTCCGGGCTTTACGTGATCAACTTTTACAGCAGCCCACAGCCCGTCATTATGCTCAAGCACATTGCCGGGGCGAATTTCGTTCCCATTTATCTTGGGCATGACATAAATCCTTCACAAACGGTTGATGCGTCAGTTGTCGTCCCTATATCTGGCGTGGCTACACCTGGCAAGACAACGAAACCTAGTGCTGCAGGTGCAGCAAGCCATGCAAATGACGCAACGTAGTTATGCAAATTAGGTGTATCCGAATCGCAACTAATCGGTCATAAGAACCGTCACGCCGAAAATTGCAAGAGCAAGAAAAACAAGGAAGACGAGATGAGAGATTTCGTTGACGGCACTGCCTTTAACAACGAGCAAGGCAATCGTGCACGCAAACTTTTCGCGGCTGTTGTGTTGGCCGCACTGGACGACGCCATTGCGGATGACAAAAAATATGGCAATGGCCCGGAACAAATCGCCCGCTGGGCACGCTCGCGCGATGGGCGCGAAGTGCTGTCTTGCGCAGGTATCGACCCCAATGAGCGGGTTGTCAGCGGACTGATGGAGTTCGTTGGCCGTGGTGTGCGCACATCCGTTGCGCTGTCGCGTGAAGAAAGCGAGCGTCGGAACGCCGCGCAGCAGGCCGAAGCCGCCTGATCACCGTCTCAAACGGACGAAAAAACGCGCCCCTGTCATCGGGGTGCGTTTTTCTTTGGGCTCAGAAAAACAAAAGCCATTGCCGTGCAACCCACAACTCGGCCAATAGAAGCGCGCCAAAAAACAGTTTGGCGCCAGGTGTCAGGCCGCGCAGCCACAACGCCCCATAAGCCGCCATGCAGGCGAGCGCCAAAACCGGCGCCACCCAGAACGCGTGATGACTGTTGTCCCAATAACTGACAGGGCTGTGAAACACCCAACCGCTGAATGGCCAGAACTGCGGGCGACCGTCGCCGGCATGCAGCACAAAGTCAGTGAGCAAGTGCAATAGCCCAGCGCCTGCCCCCAGCACCACCAGACGCCAACCGCGCCAGATTCCGATCAGCAGGGCCAGCCCCCACAGCAGAAACGAATTGTCGATGGCAAACACAGTTTGCCAGGCGGTTGAGAAATAGAGCTCTCGGAACACAACCTGCGGCGGGATCGCCAGAACATGCAGCGAAATCCCCGCCATTAGATAAAGCGAAAGATCAGGCAGCAACGATCCGATCAGTACAGCGGCCAGCACGCGCCCTTTCGCTGGGCGGGCAAAGACAGCGGCCCCAATCAAAAGATGCGCAGGCGTGTTCAACTTGTGCTTTTCCTTTGCCTGCAAATCAGGTCATCTGACCGCCAGCATAGGAGACAAGCCATGGCGCGGTCCATCATGATTCAGGGCACCGGCAGCAATGTCGGTAAATCGGTTCTTGTGGCCGGTCTGGCCCGCGCCTTTACCCGGCGTGGCCTGCGGGTCGCACCGTTCAAGCCACAGAACATGTCGAACAACGCTGCCGTGGCCGACAGCGGTGGCGAGATTGGGCGCGCACAGGCGCTACAGGCCCGTGCCGCGCGACGGGCGAGCCACACGGACATGAACCCTATTTTGCTAAAGCCCGAGACCGATACAGGTGCGCAGATCATCGTGCAGGGACAACGGGCTGGCACGATGAAGGCTGGGGACTACCGCAAAGACAAATCCAAGCTACTGGGCGCGGCGCTCGAAAGCTTTCACCGGCTTTGCGCGGATACCGATCTGGTTCTGGTCGAAGGCGCTGGCAGCCCGGCAGAGACCAATCTGCGTCAAGGAGACATCGCCAATATGGGCTTTGCCTGCGCGGCCAACGTTCCGGTTGTTCTGGTGGGTGACATTCATCGCGGTGGAGTAATTGCGCAGATCGTTGGCACTCAGGCGGTGCTCGACCCAGCTGATCTGGCGATGATCCGGGGCTTTGCTGTCAATCGCTTCAAGGGTGATGTGTCTTTGTTCGACGATGGCCGCGACGATATCGCCGCGCGCACCGGCTGGCCATGCATTGGCGTCGTACCCTGGTTCCACGATGCATGGAAGCTGCCCGCCGAAGACATGATGGATATCCGATCCACCAAGGGTGGCGCCTGCAAGGTCGTTGTGCCTCAGCTAGAGCGGATGGCGAATTTCGATGACCTCGATCCGCTCTCGGCTGAACCCGGTGTCACGGTCGAGATTGTACCCGCCGGTCGCGCCCTGCCCGGAGATGCCGATCTGGTGCTGTTGCCCGGCAGCAAGTCGACGATCGGCGATCTGACCTATTTCCGTGCGCAAGGCTGGGATATCGATCTGTTGGCCCATGTACGGCGCGGTGGCCACGTTTTGGGCCTTTGCGGTGGCTATCAGATGTTGGGCCGCTCGATCGATGATCCAGACGGCGTGGATGGCCGCCCTGGCAAAGTTGAGGGGCTTGGTCTTCTCGACGTGGAAACAGTCATGACGGGCAGCAAGCAGGTAAAGCTGACACAGGCGACAGCCCTGCCCGGCCATGAGCCCGTCAGCGGGTACGAGATCCATATGGGGCGCACAGTTGGCCCGGATTGCGCGCGCGCCTGGCTGGACATTGATGGCCGCCCCGAAGGCGCCAGCAGCGCCAATGGCCGCGTGCGCGGCAGTTATCTGCACGGGATCTTTTCATCGGATCCATTTCGCGCCAGCTATCTGGCGCGGCTGGGTGTCACCTCGGATATCGCTTACGAAGACGGCGTCGAGGATACGCTCGATGCCTTGGCCGACCATCTGGAACAGCACATGGATCTGGATCAACTTCTGGCGCTGGCGCAACACCCCAGCAAAGGGTGATCGTCAATCAACCTTTTCGGCGATCAAGGCACGCGCAATCTCGCGCCGGACCATTTTGCGCAGATTGCGCGACACGCGTTCACCCAACTCGCCCTGCAATTCTTCACGCACGATCTGAGCGATCAGCTCTTGCAATGCCGTTTCGTCCAGACCTTCGGGCAGAAGTGCTTTCCTGTCGCTCGGCGCGGCTACATCAGTGGTGTTTTTTCGGGCGCGGATGAAAATCGCAGCACCATCGTCGTCGACTGTCTCATCCGCTTCGGCAGGCCAGTCCACCGCGCGCGTGCGTGTCCCGGAATAGGCGTCGTTGCTTTCCCCGTCAGGTTCCCATTGATCTTCGGTACGCGCAATTGCAGCTTCCAGCGCTTCAATCTTGGCACTCAGGCTGCCAGCCAAGTCGCGACCAGAACCATTTGCGGTTTCGCTCTGAACCGGGTCGGCAGACCCGTCAACCGCACAATTCCTGCGCTCAAGCGGTGCAGGGCCAACCGCATCTCGCGCGCGCAATCGAATCGGACCAGTATCTTCAGAACCGGGTTTGCGAGCGGCGATTTCCCGGCTTTCGTCCAACTGTCGCACCAACTGAAGAGGCGAGTCGCGCTCGACGTCCGCACCGGCATCTTCTCCGACGCGCAGCGCTTCGGTCAGAACCAGCCGCCCTGGCTTGGCTGGCTGCGCCGTTGGGATAAAAAGAAACTCTGGCTCGTCCCGCACTTCTTCGCTCACCAATCGTTTGATCGAAGAAAGCACATCCTCACCGCCTGCTTTGACGACACTATCCGACATTCTTCTCTACCGCTCTACCTGTGCGAGCGAGTGTAGCCAATCCGCCCTCGCCCCACAACAGGTAGTATTGCGGCACTAGTCGCGCCGCAAGGCTTTCAGCACACGATCGAGGTCTCGGCTCTGTTTGCTCACCGCTGATGGCGCTTTTTTAACCAGATTGTAGTACAGGGTCGGATCGTAAATCTGCACTGCCAAACCAAGACGTTCTGCGGTCAAAAGCCCCTGCGCCTGCAGCAATTGATAGGCCGCCAAAGACCGCTCGGTACGAGAGGCGATTTCCGCCAATTGAGCGTCAAGGAGGTCTTGCTGAGCGGCCAAAACGTCAAGCGTTGTACGCGCACCCAGCGTCGCTTCTTCGCGAATCCCATCGAATGCCACCTGAGACGCACGCACCCGTTCGGTCGACGCGCGCAGGCTGGCTGTGGCGGTCTCGAAGCGCACATATGCGTCTGTGACGCCCTGAGTGATATCTTTTTCCACGTTCAGCAAGTTCGCCCGAGACGCATCGCGCGTGGCCATGGCCCGACGAACAGCCGCAGCCAGCCCGCCACCCTGATAGATCGGTTGGGTCAGGTTCAGCGAGACCGAACCTGCGTTGCTATAATCGTCGTCGTCGAAGCTTTCGGTCACACCCGCGCTGGCATTCAGGCTGACATTAGGTCCGAGGTTTGCACGCTGTTGTTCAACCAACAGATCAAACGCACGCACCTGGTGCTGCGCCGACTGGATCGCAGGGTGGTTGCGACGTGCCAAGCCCTGAGCCTCAGACAGACTGCTGGGCAGGTTTGGAAGCCTTGGCTGCCCGCTTGTCTTGCCCGGTTGTTTGCCGACGGCATTAACATACTCTGCCTGTGCTGTTTCCAGATCACCGCGCGCATCGGCAAGATCGGCTCGCGAACTGGCCAATTGCGCCTCAGACAGCGCAACGTCCGTTCGTGTCACTTCGCCAACCTCAAACCGGTCCTGAGACGCACGAAGCTCTTCGCTGGACAGATCGACGTTGTTCTGACGGATGCCGACTGTCTCTTCCTGCAGCAACACGCTCAGATACGCAGTCGCCGCCCGGAATAGAATTTGCTGCTCGACATCCAACAATGTTTGCCGCGTCGCCAACACAGTTTCCTGGGCCGATTGCTTGCCAAACAAGGTTGCGCCACCGTCGTAAAGCAATTGGCTAAAAGTCAGCCCGGTGAAAAAATCCGTTGGTTGACTGGAGGTTACGAAATTGTTGGTCCTTGCGCGATTGAAATCCTGCGAGATTTCGACCGTCCAGTTCACAATCGGACGCAATGCAGATAGAGCAATTGCGACGTCTTCATCTTCAACCCGCAAAAGCGCTCTGTTTTGTTCTAATAGACCACTGGTGTTGTAAGCACCGATAAATGCATCGGTCAGGTTATCCGCCCAAGCCATACGCACCGGAAGGCTAGAAACTGCGATACCCGCGGTCAAAGCCAGCGCGTGCGCCAGCTTCCTTGTTAGGGTCCCACCCATCTCCGATTCCTCTCGAATTCAAAAAAACACTGCCTCGACCGCAATTTGCGCCTTTGAATTGAACTAATCAAGGCAGTCAATAACTTTGAATCTGGACTATAGCGAAAATGCACACTCTTGTGTGAACCCGGGCAAAACCGGCGCGCTGGCGTTAAACGCAAATCGCCAATCGACTTGCCCGTCGATCTTGTGACCAACGCGCACAGTACCAAGGTCGCCTTCCATGAAAACGCAAGCAATCCGGCCTTGGTCCTTTAGCTGATCCAACAGCGCCTCGGGCACTCGCTCGACCCCGCCTTGAACAAGGATCACGTCATACGGTCCATGCTCTGCCGCACCTTGTTCCAAAGGTCCGATATGGACAATCGCGTTATCTTCACCCGTTTCCATCAACACGGTCTGCGCCTCAGAAGCCATGGCTTCATCTGCTTCGACGCCAACAACAAGCTGCGCCATGCGTGCGGCCACCGCCGTAGAATACCCATAGCACGAGCCAACATCCAACACCGCTTCGTCATTGGAAATATTCAATGCATCCAGCATCTTTGCCAGTGTTCGCGGTTCCAGCAGGCATCGCCCCTGCCCCAGATCGGTCAGGTCTCCGACATAAGCTGCCTCACGCAGCGCATCGGGCACGAATTTCTCACGCTCGACGCTCAGCATGGCATCGATGATGGGGAATTTCGTGACATCGGACGGACGAATCTGGGTGTCGACCATTGTCAGGCGTCGGGCTGCGAAATCTGTCATGGGATCGGTCTTTCTGTTTCCCTTGTTTTCGCGCTTTTGCCATATCCACAGCGCTGCGGCAACGGGCCACGACCACCAAAGCGTTGGTCAAGCAAAATCCAGAGCCATGAACCCCGATTTCACTGCAACCGAATGGTTTTGCCCTCAAAGCTCTGGACGTTCCCACGGAAAGCTGCTAGAACGCCCACCACACCACAGCAAGTGATTGATTTCATTTACAAAGGCGAGTTGGCGGAGTGGTGACGCAGCGGATTGCAAATCCGTGTACACCGGTTCGATTCCGGTACTCGCCTCCACATACTGCCGTTTCATCCACAGCTTCCGCCTTGCTTTGATTTCCAAAGCTGTTGATTTGACCGGTTCGTTCTCATTCTGCCCTTCGCCCAAAGGCCAAAACGCTGCGGTGCGTCATGACCCGGGCTGTGGGCTGATGGCTTGCGTGCGGTGTTGGCACGTTCTGTGAGAGGTCAATTCGCTTATGAAGGCGCTTTGATGCGGTAAATTTTGAAGAACGATCCGTTTTCAATAACCTGCAGGTTCTCTGCCTGTTCGGTTTTAGGCGCTCCGAAGACAATGAGATAGTCAAAGTCTTGCGGCCATTCTGCATAGTAGATCCTCTCGTTCCGGCCCTCAGCGACCCCCAAAATATTTTGCCTGTGCTCTTCATCCAGGACACCGAACAGGAGCGCTGTTGTCAAAGCCCGTGAGGGGCGTATCGGGTCCAGGTGCAGTAAATCCTGTTCGGTTCTTATTGGTTGCGTCGAAGGATAGGTGAACAGCGTCGGTACAAATGCATTGCCAAATATCACCGCGAGACTGTCAATGTTGCGAAACGAAAGGAAACCGGATGGCTGGTGCATGTTGCGCGCTCCGGTGGCCATACGCCATTGGGTCGAATAGGTCAGCTCGGGGCGGCTTCCTGGCAAGTCAAAGGCACCAATAACCTTCGACCTTGGTGTGATTTGCGCGACTGCCGATTTCAGCTCGTCTACGTTTTCCGAAAACGCGTTCCAGTTGGCTGCGATTGAGCTTCCTTTGAAAAGTGAAAGGCACACGGCCAGGGCGACCAAGGCGGTGTTGATCCGTGTATTTTTCACCTCAAAGCAGCTTGAGGCAACAAGCAGTGCCATGAATATCAAACCGACCCGCGCATCAAGGAACACACCAAAAAGAACTGCAGGCAATCCGATTGTCCCCACAAAAAGCCCACCCAGGGCCAAACGCATACTTGGCGCGATCCTGACGCGCCCTGTCAGCCCGAGCCACAGATACAGCACAAGCACGAATATGCAGACTGCCCAATCGGGCGCGTCCCCTTGAAACAGACCGATCCCAAGGAACGCCATCGCCTTGTTGTGCAGATCACCCCACCATGATCCCATAGGCATCGGCTCAAGACCCGCGTCCGAGAGAAAGTGATTGAAGGCAAAGATCGCGAGCGACGGAATCACGCAGAACGCAAAACGCACAAAACTCTTGATCGCCAGAGGCGAACGCAAGCGTGACGCGTTTAGGTTAACCAGATACGCAAATGAAATTGCGAGGCAAAACAGGTATCCGAAAATATGTGAAAAATAGAGCGCGACCAGCAAAACCGAGAGTGCAAGATACAACAACGGAGCTTCGCGTCTTTGTGCCTGGATCAGCACGCTGACGGAAAACAGCATGAGCCCTACGGAAAAGTAGAAGTTCAGAAACCCCCACGCAAAGACGATGTTCAGGGCCGTCAAAAACGGAAGAGCAAGCCCAATGTGCAGGCGTCCGAAAAGGGTCGCGTTTAACGTCAAAGACCCTCCGATAAAGACCGCTACCGCAAGAAGCAGAAACACAAACCCAGCAGTTTCGCTGTTCAGAAATGGAAGTCCAAAGACAGTGATCGCATCCATGGCCAAGTTCGGGATGGGTCCCCAAGCGGCCTCGTATATGCCTTCGAACTCTGAAGAATCGGCAAGCGACTTTAGTACATGTATTCGGGCCAAATGGTTGGGGTAGTCGATCAACGGTGGAATCGACGCCTGTGTGAATGGCAAAAGAACACCAACGCACAGCCCAACAAGCCCGAATGCGCAGAGCGCCAAACTGAAATAGTCGTTACGCTTGGAAATCACGCGAACCTCAAAAGTGCTTTCATTGCCTGTATGCAAGCTAATCAGCCTTTAAGAAACGGCTCAGGATAACAATTTGGCTAATATGGTATTTTAGCCCCTGTTCTGTTGGCGTGATCAGGTTTCGAACGGGTGCACTCCACGTTTATGCAGCCTTTGTTTCAGGCAGCATTCCTTTGTGACCTTGGCGACCTTGCTGATCCTTACAAGCGTGGTCGGTTCTAGCCTTTCAAATACGCCAACGCAGCTTCACGCAGATCGGTTGGGTTTGGTGCCCAAGTGCTTACTGGCTAAACGTTCGGTTTTGCGGAATCACTTCGTAACCGGGCTCTTCTGGCTCATCGTCTTCCATCTCTGCTGGAAAACCTGCCGCGCGGATATCCAGTCCGGTGGCTTCCTCGAGGCGTTTGATGATATTGGGTGAGAGTTCGCGTTCGCCAAATCGCGCGATGCCATCGTCGAAGATTTTGATCATGACAGGGTTGATCTCAAGCGGCACGCCTGCGCGATCCGCCACGTCCTGAAACAGGCCGATGTCCTTTTTCACCAGGTCCATGGTGAAGGAGATATCGCGCGAACCATTTAGGATCACCTGGCTTTCGGTTTCGTGCACAAAGGACGTGCCCGATGAGATTTTGATGGCCTCATAGGTCGTGCCCAGATCCATTCCAGCAGCCTTGGCTGTTACCAATGCCTCGGCACATGTGATGAGGTTGGCGGTTGCCAGATAATTGGTCAGCACTTTCAGCACCGAGGCCGAGCCCAGATCGCCCGTGTGCAGCACCCGGCGTCCCATTGTGGTCAGAAACGGCAGGATCCGCTCGAATGTCTCACGGTCACAGCCAGCAAAAATCGAGATATTGCCGGTTGCCGCGCGGTGACAGCCGCCCGAAACCGGGCAATCGACAGCCGCGCCGCCCCGTTCGATCACCAGTGCGCCCAGGCGTTTGGCTTCGGCTTCGTCGGTGGTCGACATTTCCATCCAGATTTTGCCGGGCCCCACTTCGGGCAGCATCTCTTGCATCACAGCGTCCGAGGCCGCAGGCGATGGCAGGCAGGTGATCACCGCGTCGCAATCGCGCATGAGTTGCGCCGGGCTTTCCGCGGCTTTTGCACCTTTGGCAACAAACTCGGCCACCAGAACTTCGTTCAGATCATGCACGGTCAGATCAATGCCATTGCGCAGCAGCGATCCTGACAGCTTGCCGCCCACATTTCCCAGCCCGATAAAACCTACTTTCATTCAGCTCTGCTCCCCTGTTTGCAGTTTTGGTCAGGCGAACACAGCGCGCAAAGCCCGTCATGCCGCTCAGCGACCCGCACAAGTCGCTTTTCAGCCCTTGGCCTTGTTGTTAGCGCAACGCGCTTGACAACGGGGTCAACTGTGCCTCATGAGCCATATGTTGGTGTCTGCGACAGCAGATGAAAAGGGAATGCGTCAGCGGATCGTCCGTCAAACGCAGCCGCCCCCGCGACCGTGACCGGAGAGGGTGCCCAAAGCCACTGGCCTAGGCCGGGAAGGTGGGACATCCGACAGAGGCAAGCCTCTGACATCCGCAAGCCGGGAGACCTGCCAGCACAAAAGACTGAAACCGGACGGGGTGTTCCGGAGTGGGGTCTGACGTGACCCGCATGAAACCCCGTCCCCCACGAAAAGGATCTGGGGGGATGAGAGATATGACCGAGGCAGTACCGGTCGAGTTGTTGGTCTGCACCACCTGTCGGCGCGGCCTGCCCATAGAGGACGACGCGGAACGGCCCGGCGCATTGCTGCACAAGGCGCTGGCGCAAGCTGATCTGCCCGAAGGGATCACGCTGAAAGCCGTTGAATGCCTGTCGAACTGCGACGAAGGCTGTTCCATCGTTTTGCGCGGCGGGCCCAATCGCTGGACATTCGTCTATGAACACCTGAACGAGACCGACCATGTCGAGACCATCGTCGACGGCGCCACGAAATACCTGGAGACCGAAGACGGTTTGGTCAAATGGCGTGAGCGTCCTGAGCATTTCCGCAAGAACTGTGCGGCACGTATTCCCCCGATTGGAGCCCTGAAATGAGCACGCTTGAAAAGCTTCCCGTCACTGTGATCACCGGCTTTCTGGGGTCTGGCAAAACCACATTGGTCAAGCATCTGATGCTGAATCCTCAGGGCAAGCGCCTGGCCGTCGTCGTCAATGAGTTCGGCGATGTCGGTGTTGATGGCGATATCCTGAAATCCTGCGCGATCCCTGATTGCCCTGCCGAGAACATCATGGAACTGGCCAATGGCTGCATCTGTTGCACCGTGGCCGATGATTTCATCCCCACGATCGAAGCGTTGATGGCGCTAGAGCCGCGCCCCGATCACATCCTGATCGAAACCTCGGGTCTGGCGCTGCCGAAACCGCTGCTCAAGGCGTTTGACTGGCCCGATATCCGCTCGAAAATCACTGTGGACGGTGTCATTGCCCTGGCCGACGCCGAGGCGGTCGCTGCGGGTCGCTTTGCAACAGATGTGGCGGCCGTCGATGCGCAGCGGCTGGCGGATGACTCGATTGATCATGAAACACCCCTGTCCGAGGTCTTTGAAGATCAGATTTCCTGTGCCGATATCATCCTGCTGACCAAGCCCGATCTGGCCGGTCCCGAAGGCGTGGCCAAGGCCAAAGCGGTGATCGCCGCCGAGGCTCCGCGCCCGCTGCCGGTGGTCGAAGTTGCCGAAGGCGTTGTGAATGTGCGCGTTGTTCTGGGGCTTGAGGCCGCGGCCGAAGATGACATGGACGCGCGCCCATCGCATCATGACGGCCACCACGATCATGAGCATGACGATTTCGACAGCATCATCATCGAGTTGCCAGAACAAAGCGACCCGCTTGATCTGGTGGCGAAAATCGAACGTCTAGCCACCGAGCTGAACATTCTGCGCGTCAAAGGCTATGCCGCTGTGCAGGGCAAGCCGATGCGTCTTCTGGTGCAAGCCGTGGGTGCGCGCGTGCGTCATCAATATGACCGTCCGTGGCAACCGGGCGAAGACCGACGGTCGCGCCTTGTGGTGATCGCCGAGCATGACGACATCAAAGAAGCAGAGATACGCGCTATCCTTGCGCCCGTAAGCGAGGCTGCCGAATAAGCCATGCATGTCGTCTTTCGCGAAAGCCACGGGCTCGAAGAGACAGAGACCCCGACCGATCTGGGCCAGAGCCCGGCGGATCTGGTGGTGCTGTCCTTTTCGGACAGTGACCTGGGCGCTTTCGCGGCTGGCTGGCATCGCGGCGGCGGGCCCGACGGGGATATGCCAACCCTGAGGCTGGCCAATCTGACGGCTCTGAAACATCCGCTATCGGTCGACACCTATGTGGAACAGACGCTGGAAGGTGCCAAGGGCATCCTGATCCGCCTGATCGGCGGGGTTCCCTATTGGTCTTACGGGCTACAGCAAGTACTGGCGCTGGCACAGGCGAAAGGCATTGCACTGGCGGTCTTACCGGCGGATGGGCGCGAGGATACGCGGCTGGATGACTATTCCACCCTGCCCGTCTCGACCCTGCGGCGCTTGGCGCATCTGTGTGACACAGGTGGCGAAGTTGCGGCGCAGGCAGCGCTGGCGCAGATGGCACTTGCCGCTGGGCTTTATGCGGGTCCGGTGATGGGGGCCAAAACCATCCCCGACTGCGGTGTCTGGTGCCCGGATCGGGGCGTGATCTCGGCGGACACGGCATTTACCGGTGATGCGCGGCGCGTGCTGGTTACGTTTTATCGTGCTTACCTGACCTCTGCCGACACTGCCCCAATTGCGGCGTTGATCCGCGCCCTGCGCGCACGCGGGATTGAGGCAGTCGGGCTTTTCGCCCCGTCGCTCAAGGCACCAAACGCGGCGGATTGGCTGCGCGAGACAGTTGTGGCCCTAGGCCCGTCGGCGATCATCAACGCCACCTCATTCTCGGGCAAAGGTACATCGGGCACGTCGCCTCTGGACGCGGCCAATGTGCCGGTGTTTCAAGTGGCCCTCGCCACGTCGCGCCGCAAAGCCTGGGCCGAGGCGGAACGCGGGTTGTCACCGGCAGATCTGGCGATGCATGTTGTGTTGCCCGAGGTCGATGGCCGGATCAATGCAGGGCTCGTGTCGTTCAAAGAACCCGGCAAGCGTGACCCGCAGTTGGAATACTCACGCTTTGCGCACCGACCTGATCTTGAGCGGATCGAGGCTGTAATTGACCGTCTGTGCGGTTGGCTGAACCTGCAAGACAAGCCAATTTCCGATCAGGTCCCGGCATTGGTGCTTTCGACGTATCCGGGTAAAGACTGGCAGATGGCCCATGCTGTCGGTCTGGACGCGCTCGCCTCGGCCGAAGCGATGCTGAGCGACCTGCAAACGGCAGGATACGATACAGCCCCGGCTGCCCCCATTGCAGAATGCTTGCTCGACGCACGCATATCCTGGCCTCTTGCAGATTATGCGACCGCTCTCGCCGCTTTGCCGGAACAACTGCGCGCAGAACTGCAAACCGTTTGGGGCGCGCCCGAGGACGATCCGGCCTTTGCCAATGGCGCGTTCCAGTTCACTGCGCTGCGCCGGGGCAAGGCGCTTGTCGCGCTGCAACCCGAACGGGGCACGCCCGCGCTGCGCGATGACGAATATCACGACCTCTCGCGCACACCGCGACATGGCTATGTCGCCTTTTATCTGTGGCTGCGCAAAGGCTTGGGCGCGGATGCGCTGATCCATATCGGGGCCCACGGCACGCTGGAATGGCTGCCCGGCAAGTCTGTTGCCCTGTGCACTGAATGCTGGCCCGAAGCGCTTGTCGGCGACCTGCCGGTGATCTACCCGTTCATCGTCAACGACCCGGGCGAGGCCGCGCAAGCCAAACGCCGGATCGGGGCCGTGACCCTGGGCCATATCCCACCCGCGCTGAAAGACAGCGGCACGCCGGATCGCATGGTGCGGCTGGAATCGCTGCTGGATGAGTTCTCGAATGCGGACGGGCTCGATCCCAAGCGCCGTGACCGGCTGCAAGAGGACATCCGGGATGAGGCGCAAGCCATCGGGGTGGAACAGGATCTGGGCCTGGATCAGGCCACCAGCACCGCCGAGGCGATCACCCGCATCGACCGCTTTGTCTGCGACATCAAGGAAAGCCAGTTCGGGGACGGGCTGCATATCTATGGTCGTATCCCAGAGATCACCGGAGATTTCGACCCTGCCCCATCTGCCCATGCTGAACGCAACGCGTTGATCGACGCGCTGGCCGGGCGACGGATCGAGGCTGGTCCCTCGGGCTCGCCCTATCGCGGACGTACCGATGTTTTGCCCACCGGGCGCAACCTTTACACCACCGATCCGCGCTCGGTGCCCACACGCGCGGCCTATGCTCAGGGCGTCAAACTGGCTGAAGAACTGGTCCGGCGGCATCTGCAAGAGGAAGGGGATTATCCCAAAGGGCTGATCGTCGATCTGTGGGGCTCGGCTACGATGCGCACGGCGGGCGAAGAATTCGCCATGGCGCTGCACCTGCTTGGGGTCAAACCTGTCTGGGATGCGGGCTCGGAACGGGTTTCGGGAATTGAAGTTCTGCCAATTACCGACCTTAACCGCCCGCGTCTGGACGTGACCTTGCGCGTCTCGGGCCTGTTTCGCGACGTGTTCCCGACGCTGTCGGCCCTGTTCGGGCAAGCCATCAAAGCGCTGGCTGCACGCGATGAAGCACCGGATTGGAACCCCTATGCCGGTCATGCGCCCTCGGCCCGGGTCTATGGCCCGGCCCCTGGCAGCTATGGTGTCAACATGACCCAACTGTCTGAAACCTACACGGACGAGGCCCGCGTTCAGGCCGGGGAAGCATGGCTGGAGGCCAGTTCATTCGCGCTGGAAGGCGATCATATCGCGCAAGACAAAGACGGGATCGCACAGCGCGTGGCGCAGGCCGACAGCTTTGTGCACCTGCAAGACCTGACCGAGACCGATCTCTTGCTGGCCAACGACTATGCAACGCACGAGGCCGGATTTGCAGCTGCCAAAACGCTGACCGGTGGAACGGCGCAGCTTTACCATCTGGACAACACCAGGCCCGAGACCCCGCGCGCGCGGACCTTGCCTGAAGAGATCTGCCGCGTTGTCCACGCACGCGCCGCAAATCCCGGATGGATCGCCGGAATGCAGCGGCACGGGTTCCGTGGCGCGGCCGAGATTGCGGCGACCTTGGATCACATGGCCTCGTTCGCGCATCTGTCTGGAACGGTAGCGCCGCATCTCTTCGATCTCTACCACGATGCCACGTTGGGCAATACCGAGGTGGATGCCTTTCTGCAAGACGCAAACCCACGGGCGCATCAGGCCATGCAGGATCGGTTTCGCGCCCTTCTGGACGCCGGTCTTTGGAACACCCGCCGCAATGCGATCCGGGCCGATCTGGAGGGTTTGGGGTGAGCGCGCCGATTGTCCAGGGCTGGTGCCCCGGCGCGCATCGCCCGATGATGTCTGGCGATGGTTTGGTCGTCCGAGTGCGACCTCGGTTGGCACGGCTGGAGGCGCAGCAAGTTTTGGGGCTGTGTGCGTTGGCCGAGCGGTTTGGCAATGGCACCATTGACCTGACCAACCGCGCAAACCTTCAACTGCGCGGAGTTCAGGAGAAGGATCACCGGTCGCTATTGGTTGAATTGGCTGAGCTTGGCTTGCTGGACGCAGAACCCGGCATCGAGATGCGCCGCAACATGCTGGTGACACCGCTTTGTAAAGCGCATGACCGCACGGCGCGGCTGGCGCAAGAGTTGATTGACCGGTTGGGCGAGTTGCCTGCCCTGCCCGCCAAGTTCGGTTTTGCTATCGACGCAGGCCCGCAGCGCTTGCTGGCATCGGATTCGGCAGATATCCGACTAGAAACCGGCACTGACGGTTTGATCCTCCGCGCGGACGGTGCCGAAACCGGGAAGCCGGTTGATGAGAGCAATGCCATTGATGATCTTATCGCGCTGGCGCGGTGGTTCTCAGAACACAGTAGCGATGAAGTGCGCCGCATGGCGCAGGTCGTTGCACGCCATGACCTGCCAGATATCTGGCAAGGCGTGCACCCCGCGCCCATTGGGAGGCCACTACAACCGGGCGAAAGCGCTCTGGGACCGCTCCATGGAGCCGCCTTTGGTCAATTGCCCGCCCGTGCGTTGAGGGAATTGATGGAGGCGAGCAATGCCTCTGCCCTGCGGGTCACCCCGTGGCGGTTGTTTCTGTTGGAAGGCGGGGCGGCGATACCCGCTCCGGGCTTTGTCACAGATGGCACTGATCCGATCCTGAGCACCGACGCCTGCCCCGGTGCACCGCTCTGCCCGCAAGCGCAAGTGGCAACACGCAAGATCGCCCGCGCTCTGGCAACGCGCGTTTCCGGCAGCCTGCATGTATCGGGCTGCGCCAAGGGCTGCGCCCGCAAAGCCCCCGCCGATATCACTTTGGTGGGACAGAACGGGCGTTTTGATCTTGTCAAACAGGGCCGCGCAGGGGATGAGCCCCTGCAACGCGGCCTGACCGAAAAAACTCTGATGACCATGGACTTCACTTGATGCCCTATGAATACGAAACCGACGGCGCGGCGATCTATAAACAGAGCTTTGCCACCATCCGGTCCGAGGCCGATCTGGCGCGGTTTGACGCGGATGAAGAGCAGGTTGCTGTCCGTATGATCCATGCCGCCGGAATGGTCGGGCTGGAGGAGTTCGTGCATTTCTCGCCCGCTTTTGTGCCGGCCGCCCGCACAGCCTTGGAAAACGGCGCGCCTATATTGTGTGACGCGCGCATGGTCAGCGAAGGCGTGACCCGCTTTCGCCTGCCCGCCGACAACCCGGTGATCTGCACGCTGCATGACGAGCGGGTACGCCCGTTGGCCGCTGAGATGCAAAACACCCGCTCTGCCGCAGCGCTGGAACTGTGGCGACCGCATCTGGAGGGCGCGTTGGTGGCCATAGGCAACGCGCCCACCGCGCTGTTTCATCTGTTGAACATGTTGGAAGACCCGGACTGCCCACGCCCGGCGGCCATTATCGGCTGCCCCGTGGGGTTCGTGGGCGCGGTCGAATCCAAAGATGCGCTCTGGGCCGCTCAACCCGTACCCTCGTGCATCGTCAAAGGGCGCTTGGGCGGCAGCGCGATCACAGTGGCGGCCATCAACGCCATCGCGAGCCGCGCGGAATGAGCAGCGGCACCATATACGGTGTGGGACTTGGCCCGGGTGATCCCGACCTGATGAGCGTTCGAGCAGACCGGTTGTTGCGCACCGCGCGCCATGTGGCTTTCTTCCGCAAACCCGGGCGCAGCGGTCAGGCCCGCAAGATCGTCGAAGGCGTGATCTCGACTGACGCGGTTGAATTTCCGATGGAATACCCGGTCACCACGGAAATCCCTCTGAGTGATCCGAGATACAATGCGTTGCTCTCCGAGTTCTATGAAGATTGCGCGCAGCACCTCAAGGGCTTGGCCGATCGCGGCGAGGATGTGGTGGTTCTGTGTGAAGGGGATCCGTTCTTCTATGGATCCTTCATGCATCTTTACAATCGCTTACGCGATACTGTTCAGGTCGAGGTCGTCCCTGCCATTACCGGCATGTCCGGCGCCTGGACGGCCACAGGGGATCCAATCACCTGGGGGGATGATATCCTGACAGTGCTGGCCGCCACCCTGCCCGAAGAGGTCCTGGCCCAACAGATGGCGCAGACCGACGCGTTGGTGGTGATGAAGATCGGGCGCAACATTGACAAGGTGGTCCGCGCGCTGAAAACCGCCGGGATGTATGAGCGCGCCTGGATCGTCGAATACGCGCAAATGCCGAACCAGAGGGTTTGCAAACTATCCGAGAATTGCCCGGATTTCACTCCCTATTTCTCGATCATTCTGGTCCATGGTCAGGGTCGACGCCCATGAGCGGATGGGTCAAGATCGCAGGTCTCGGGCCGGGCAGTGAAGCACTTGTTACGCCCGAGGTAACTGCCGCACTGGCTGAGGCTACGGACATTGTTGGATATATCCCTTATGTCGCCCGCATAGCTGAACGCCCGGGGCTGACCCTGCACGCCAGCGATAACAGGGTTGAGATCGACCGCTCGCAGCGCGCGTTGCAGATGGCAGCAAAGGGCAAACGGGTTGTCGTCGTCTCCTCCGGTGATCCCGGTGTCTTCGCGATGGCTGCAGCTGTGTTCGAAGCGGTTGAGAATGGCCCGAAAGCCTGGCGCGGCCTACAGATTGACGTGCTGCCGGGAATTACTGCGATGCTGGCGGCTGCGGCACGTGCGGGCGCGCCGTTGGGGCATGATTTCTGCGTCATCAACCTCAGCGACAACCTCAAGCCCTGGGCACTGATCGAAAAACGCCTGCGCCTTGCGGTCGAGGCTGATTTCGCGATGGCCTTCTACAATCCCCGCTCGAAGTCTCGCCCAGAAGGCTTTGAGAAAACACTGGAAATCCTGCGCAATATCTGCGAGCCGGACCGGTTGATCCTGTTTGCGCGTGCGGTGTCGCGCGCGGATGAAGCGATCCGGGTGTCGACCCTGGCCGAAGCCACGGCGGACATGGCGGATATGCAGACGGTGGTGATTGTCGGCTCGTCCCGAACACGCTTGATTGAGCGTGCGGGATCCCCGATTGTCTACACTCCGCGCTTTACCCCTGATAAGGGTCAGGAATGAGCCAGCCAGTCCAGAACCTGCGAGACATGCGACAGCTCGACCCGCTGCGGCAGGCTTGGGCGGTCGATCATCAGTACAGGCAGGCCCAAGGACCGCGCAGCATCCAGCTTGGCCTGCGCCCCCGTGCCCCCGGCGTTTTTCGAAACAACAAGCTGCGTCCCATGGTGCTGCATCAGCGCGCGATCGCCTTCCTCGGTAAAGGGACCTCGCGCCACAACCACGTCGGCCTGAGGCAATGGCACGCCGTCAGGCTCATCGACCAGCCGCAGCAGATAATGGTGCTGGGACTGCGCGGCGAACGCCTCAAGATGCAAGCGACCCGTGGCCAGAAACACCCGGCGCGGCGCGCCTGCCAAGGCGGCAACAGCAGCCGGGACATCCGCAACATGCTGCCACGTATCACCGGGCCCGGCGACCCATGGCGGGCGGGTCAGCGCCGCCAGGGGGATTTGGGTTGCAGTGCAAGCCTCGATGGCGTTCCGGCTCATCTGGGCGGCAAAGGGATGGGTGGCATCCACCACATGAGTGATAGTGTTCTCGCGCAGATGATGGATCAACCCTTCGACGCCGCCAAACCCTCCGACACGGGTCGGCAGCGGCTGCGGGCGGGGCGTATCCACGCGTCCGGCGTAGGAATAAGTCGCTGCAGCACCCTGTTCGGACAAGGTTTTGGCCAGAGTGTTGGCCTCGGTCGTACCACCCAGGATCAACAGATTTGGGATCAGGGGGGTAGACATGACTGACGCTCCGTGGCTGACCGTTTTGGGGTTGGGCGAAGACGGGATTGATGGCCTGTCGCCCGCAAGCAGTCAAGTGCTGGACCGGGCCGAGATCATCATGGGCCCGCCCCGCCACCTGTCATTGCTGCCCGAAAGCAGCGCCGAGCGGATCTCCTGGCCCGTACCTTTTGCCGAGGGGGTGCCGTTGTTGCAGCAATATCGCGGGCGGTCCACCGTGGTTCTGGCCTCGGGCGATCCGTTCTGGTTTGGCGCAGGGTCGGTTATCGCGCGCAGTTTTGCGGCCGGAGAATGGACCGCCCTGCCCGGCCAATCAACCTTTTCGCTGGCTGCTGCACGTTTGGGATGGCCCTTGGAAGCCACGCAAACCTTCGGCCTGCACGCGGCGCCTTTGACACGGTTGCGCCCGCACCTTTCCCCGGGGCTGCGCGCCATCATCTTGCTGCGCAACGGCGCGGCGGTCGCTGAACTGGCGCGGTATCTGACCGAAACAGGATTTGCCGACACACAGTTGCACGTGATGGAAGCCTTGGGCGGCCCGCGTGAACGGGCGCATTCCGTTTCGCTGACCGAGGCGCTGCTGGGCACCTTCGACCACCCGGTCTGCGTCGGGCTTGAGGTCGCCGGACAAGGCCGCGCCTTGCCCAAAGCCACCGGCAGACCGGATGAGATCTTCGAAAACGACGGCCAGATCACCAAACGCCCGATCCGGGCTTTGACTCTGTCGGCTCTGGCCCCGCAGCGCGGTGAGCATCTATGGGATATCGGCGGTGGTACCGGTTCGATCAGCATTGAATGGCTGATGTGTGATCCGTCTTTGACCGCCACCACTATCGAGCCGCGAGAAGATCGCGCCGAGCGAATCCGTCGCAACGCTGACACGTTGGGGCAGGATCGGCTGAGCGTGGTGCATGGCACGGCGCCCGAAGCCTTGTCGGGTTTACCCTTGCCGGATGTGGTCTTTATCGGTGGCGGCCTTAGCGCCGAGTTGCTGGGCTGGTTACGCGATACCTTGCCAAAAGGCACGCGACTGGTGGCCAATGCCGTGACGTTGGAAAGCGAAGCGCTGCTGGCGCAGTGGCAGGCGGATATAGGCGGAGAGCTGTTGCGCATCGAGCTTGCGCACTCTGCCCCACTGGGACCACGTCGAGGCTGGAAATCGGCCTATCCGGTCGTGCAATGGAGCGTCACGCTATGATCGTGGCTGGCCTTGGGTTTTCATCGGGTGCCACCATCGACAGCCTGCGCGCGGCCTATGGCGCAGCGACGGATGGGCATCTCGTGACGGCGCTTGCGACGGTCAGGGACAAGGACGGCCATCCGGCGCTTGCCGCTTTTGCAGACAGCCTTGCATTGCCGCTGCACCTGATCGAAAAGCATGATCTGGCGCAGCAGCGGACGCTTACAAGCTCGAACCATAGTCGGGCCGCATACGGAACCGGCAGCGTGGCAGAGGCATCCGCACTTGCCGCTGCAGGAGCGGGTGCGCGGCTGCTTGGCCCCAGAGAAATTTCAGACGACCGGCTGGCCACTTGCGCCATTGCCATCGGAGGACAGACATGACCGTTCATTTCATCGGTGCCGGACCAGGTGCCGCCGACCTGCTGACCTTGCGCGGGCGCGATATCATCGCGTCTTGTCCGGTCTGCCTTTATGCCGGGTCGCTGGTGCCGGAAGAAATCCTCAGCCACTGCCCGGACGGTGCCCGGATCGTAAACACTGCGCCGATGGATCTGGACCAGATCATGGCCGAGATCGAAACCGCGCATCAGGCCGGTCAGGACGTGGCGCGCCTGCATTCGGGCGATCTGTCGGTCTGGTCGGCGATGGGAGAACAGATCCGGCGCCTCAAGGACATGGGCATCCCGGTGAGCGTGACCCCCGGCGTGCCGTCCTTTGCCGCTGCGGCTGCGGCGTTGGGTACGGAACTGACACTGCCGGGGCTGGCACAATCGGTGGTGCTAACGCGCACACCGGGGCGCGCGTCATCAATGCCCGAGGGCGAAACGCTTGCGAATTTTGCCCGCACCGGGGCAACTCTGGCCATTCACCTGTCAATCGGAAATCTGGACGCGGTGATGGCCGATCTGAGCCCGACCTATGGCGAGGATTGTCCGGTGGCCGTGGTTTACCGCGCCAGTTGGCCCGATGAGCGGATTATCCGGGCGACGCTGGCCACTTTGAAAGACGCTTTGGATGACAGAATCTCGCGCACGGCACTGATTCTGGTGGGCCCGGCTTTGGCGGGGGAAGGGTTCGACGAAAGCTGCTTGTATTCAAAGGATTATGACCGAAGATATCGCCCGCAAAGTGCGGACAGCCCGTGGTCGAGCTGGAGCCCCGAGAATGAGTGAGCCAATAACGAACCCCCCTGGCCTTTTGATCTCGGCCCCGTCCTCGGGCACCGGCAAAACCACCGTGATGCTGGGCCTGCTGCGCGCGTTGGCCCAGGATGGGCTGACCGTGCAGCCCTTCAAAAGCGGACCGGATTACATCGATCCGGCTTTTCACCGCGCGGCGGCGGGGCGGGCCTCGTTCAATCTGGACAGCTGGGCTATGAGTGACGGGCTACTGAGTGCAATCTCGGCCCAGTCTGAGGGCGCGGATATTGTGGTCGCCGAAGGCTCGATGGGATTGTTTGACGGTGTGGCCAAACCCGGTGAGCTGGGGCACGGTTCAAGCGCTGAGACGGCGCTGCGCATGGGCTGGCCGGTGGTGCTGGTGCTGGATGTGGGCGGTCAAGCGCAATCGGCGGCTGCAACGGGTTTGGGGTTTAAGATGTACAACCCCGATCTGCCTTTTGCGGGCGTGATCCTGAACCGCTGCGCCAGCCCGCGCCATGAACGGCTGACGCGGCTGGGCATGGAGCGCGCGGGCCTGCCGGTGCTGGGCGTCCTGCCACGGCGCGGAGATTTGACGCTGCCCGAACGGCATCTGGGTCTGATTCAAGCGGTTGAGCACCCCGATCTGGAAAGCGCAATTGTGGGCTATGCGGCGTTCCTGCGTGAGCATGTGGACCTGGAGGCGATCAAACGGGCGGCTTCCTCAGGCCCTGTTGGGCCATCGTCAGCCGCGCTGCCGCGGCCTCCGGCACAGCGCATCGCTTTGGCTCGGGATGCGGCGTTTTCGTTTACCTATCCGCATTTGCTGGAAGGATGGCGCGCGGCAGGGGCCGAGATTTTGCCTTTTTCACCGCTGGCGGACGAAGCGCCGGCAGATGACGCTGATCTGGTCTGGTTGCCGGGTGGCTACCCGGAACTGCACGCAGGCACTTTGGCCGCTGCGCAAAACTTTCAAAACGGGCTGTGCAAACATGCAGAAACCAAACCTGTGCATGGGGAATGCGGAGGCTATATGGCTCTGGGTCAGGCGCTGATCGACAAGGAGGGCGTGCAGCATCAGATGGCGGGCCTGTTGGGATTGGTGACCTCGTACCAAAAACGCAAGTTCAACCTTGGCTATCGCCGCGCCGAATTGCTGGCCCCGATGCCCGGCCTCGCCGTCGGCTCGGCGCTGCGCGGGCATGAGTTTCACTATTCCTCAATCGTCGAGCAACCCGATGCGCCACTGGCCCGGGTTTTTGACGCCGAGGGTGCGGAAGGGCCACAAACCGGGTCGGTGCGTGGCCCTGTCACCGGCACGTTCTTTCACCTGATCGCCGAGGCCTCGGCATGAGCGGGTTTGTTTCCTTCGTCGGATCGGGCCCCGGAGACCCCGAGCTGTTGACATTGAAAGCCGTGGACCGGCTGCAAAAGGCAGATGCGGTTCTGTTCGATGATCTGAGCAGCGGACCGATCCTGAGCCATGCGCGTGCCGATGCCGATCTGGTGGGTGTGGGCAAGCGCGCCGGGCGCCCCTCGCCCAAGCAGGACCATGTGAGCCGGTTGCTGGTGGACTACGCCAAGACCGGGCAGCAAGTTGTTCGCCTGAAATCGGGCGATGGCGGCATGTTTGGCCGGTTGGAAGAAGAGCTGGTGGCGCTGCGGGCCGCCGGGATCGACTATGAGATCATCCCAGGTGTCCCGTCCGCCGTGGCTGCGGCTGCCGCAGCCGGCATTCCCCTGACCCGCCGCCTGACCGCACGGCGCGTGCAATTTGTGACCGGTCATGACGTGAGCGGCGCATTGCCCGATGACCTGAACCTGGCCGCGCTGGCCGACCCTTTGGCGACAAGCGTCGTGTTCATGGGCAAACGCACATTCCCCCTGCTGGTTGAAGCGCTGCATCGCAACGGCCTGCCATTGGACACACCCGCGCTTTTGGCTGAATCGGTCTCGACAGCCGATCAGACCTTGCAGCGGGCAACGATTGGGGAACTGGCCGAGCAGTTGAAATCCGAGGTTGGCAAAGCACCGGCATTGATCCTCTATGGGCCTTTGGCTGCGTTTGACGATGATTGAGCTGAGCCTGATCGGTATCGGAACTGGCAATCCCGATCACGTCACGCTGCAGGGCGTTCAGGCGATCCGCGCAGCCGAGGTGATCCTGATCCCGCGCAAGGGTGTGGACAAAGCTGATCTGGCGGGGCTGCGCGAAGACATCATCGCTCAAGTGACTGACACCTCACCGGAACTGGCCTATTTCGATATCCCGAAACGCCGGAGCGATGACGGATACCTGCGCGGCGTTGATGAGTGGCATGATGCCATCGCCCTGCGCTGGCAAGAGGCGATGGACGCGCATCCCGGTGCTGAGCGCATCGCCCTGCTGATCTGGGGCGATCCGTCGCTCTATGACAGTTCATTGCGGATTGCCGCGCGTCTGAAGCACAACCCGAAGATCAAGGTTATTCC
The DNA here is from genome assembly GCF_013035585.1 of Ruegeria sp. HKCCA5839. Lineage (NCBI taxonomy): Bacteria > Pseudomonadati > Pseudomonadota > Alphaproteobacteria > Rhodobacterales > Roseobacteraceae > Ruegeria > Ruegeria sp. HKCCA5839. The sequence goes on from NZ_WQIE01000001.1 coordinate 969,992, forward strand.
CGGCATCACCGCGTTGCAGGCTTTGACAGCAGCCCATGCAATTCCAATCAACGATCTGGGCGCGCCTTATGTGGTGACCACCGGGCGCCGGCTTCGCGACGAAGGCTGGCCCAAATCGGCCTCGAAAGTTGCCGTCATGCTGGACGGGGAGTGTTCTTTTCAAAACCTTGATATGGAGCGATACGAGATCTGGTGGGGCGCCTATGTTGGCATGAAAGAAGAGTTGCTGATCAAGGGCCCTCTGGACCGGGTTGCCGAAGAGATCCTGACCACCCGCGCTAAGGCGCGCGCAGATCATGGCTGGATCATGGATATCTATCTGCTGAAACAGCGCGACGGCTAAACGGACCACACGGCTTTGTGTGTGCATGAAACCTGCATTTCTGGCACATAGGCTGCGTTGAGAGACTGGAGACATGCCATGAAACGCCTTATCCCATTGCTCTTTCTTTGGACCCTGCCCGCCATGGCGCAGGACACGCCAGACGGTTGGGCGGTTTACCCGACAGACAAGAGCTATGACGAATTGGTCGATGCAACCAAAGCGGCGGTGAAGGAAAACGGGCTGATCGTGGTGACGCAGGCCGGGCCGACCAAAGCGGCGGCGGCACGAGGCATTACGATACCCGGCAATCGGGTGATTGGCGTCTTTAACAACGATTATGCGGTGCGCGTTCTGGAAACCTCAACCAGCGCCATGATCGAAGCACCGATCCGGTTTTATGTGACTGAAAACCCGGACGGCTCGGCCAACTTGTCCTACAAAACCCCAAGCTTTGTCTTTGCGCCTTATGTCTTTGAAGGCGGCGCACCATTGCAGGAAATCGCGCGCGAATTGGACAAAACGTTTCAAAACATCGCCGAAGACGCAGTCAAATAGTCACACTGGCGTGAACCGACTTGCTTCCGCGCCATACCTCCGCAATTTGCAGGTCAGAAGTGATTTCGGAGTATGTTTGATGCAAGACCCCTCGCCCCGCGCTGCGGATCTTTTGGCCCAACGACTTTATGAGGCGGGCTGCCGCCATGCCTTTGGGATGCCTGGCGGTGAGGTTTTGACCCTTGTGGACGCGTTGGAAAAGGCGGGGATCACCTTTCATCTGACCAAACACGAGAACTCGGCCGGGTTCATGGCCGAAGCGGTACATCACCGCGACGGCGCGCCTGCCATTCTGGTCGCCACCCTAGGGCCCGGTGCCATGAACGGGATCAACGTTGTCGCCAATGCGTTGCAAGACCGAGTGCCGATGATCGTGTTGACCGGCTGTGTCGATGCGGATGAGGCGCTGACCTATACCCATCAGGTCATGGATCACGGTCAGGTCTATCATTCGATCACCAAAGGCAGCTTTACACTGACCGCCAAGGGCGCCGATATCATTGCCGACAAAGCCGTCTCGCTGGCCAATCAGCCGCGCCCGGGCCCCGTGCATATCGATGTACCCATCTCGGTCGCAGATACACCCGTCACCGGTGTCAAACGCCGCCGGTTGGCCAAGGTGGCCCCGGTCAGCCCCGGTGGCGAGTGTCTGGAAAAGGCGCGCCGCTGGATGGCCGAGGCCGAGAGGCCCATCGCCATCATCGGTCTGGATGTGCTCTATGATGACTCGCGCAGCGTGGTTCAGGCTTTTGTGGAACATTTCGGCATTCCCTTTGTAACCACCTACAAGGCCAAGGGTGTGGTGCCAGAAGATCATCCCCTATGTCTGGGTGGTGCTGGCCTGTCGCCACTGGCCGACAAGCATCTGGTGCCGCTGGTCGAGCAATCCGATCTGGTCCTGTGTCTGGGCTATGACCCCATCGAAATGCGCCCCGGTTGGCGTGAAATCTGGGATCCGGCGGAAAAGCGCGTCATCGATATTTCTGCGGTGGTCAACGATCACTATATGCATCAGGCCGGTTTGAACCTTGTGGCAGACACGGGTGAGACTTTGGAAGCCATCGCCAAGGGCAACCCCGCGCGGAAAACGTGGCCTGCTTGTGAGCCTGAACAGGTCAAGGCCGCGCTGGCGCAGGCGTTTCCGACAGATGAAGACTGGGGGCCTGCGGCAGTAATCGCCGAGACGCGCGCCACCCTGCCCGTTGAAACGCTGGCCACCGCAGACAGTGGCGCCCACCGCATCCTGTTAAGCCAGATGTGGAACTGCCATGAAGAACGCGGGCTGATCCAATCCTCGGCTCTGTGCACGATGGGATGTGCGGTGCCGATGGCGATGGGGCTGAAATTGGCCGCGCCAGACCGTCCGGTTATCAGCTTTTCCGGGGATGCGGGGTTCCTGATGGTAGCCGGAGAGCTGTCGACAGCCGCCGAAATGGCACGAAACCCGGGGCATAACCCGATCTTTCTGGTTTTTGTGGATGCGAGCCTTGCGCTGATCGAGCTGAAACAACGTCAGCGTCAGATGGGCAATCGCGGCGTCGATTTCGACCGCCACGATTTTGCGGCGATGGGACGCGCTTTTGGCGGATATGGTCACACAGTGCGCAACCGTGCGGAATTGCGCGCAGCTTTGAATGAAGCCGTGCAAGCGGACAAGTTCACCGTTATAGCGGCTGAAATTGACCGTGGAGCATATGATGGCCGCATCTGAAGGACCGCTGAAAGGCGTGAAAGTTCTGGACCTGAGCCGCATTCTGGCCGGTCCGACCTGCACGCAATTGCTGGGTGACTTGGGCGCCACTGTGATCAAGATCGAAAACCCGGCCACGGGTGGCGACGACACACGGCAATGGGGCCCGCCCTATGTGAAGGATGCAGAGGGTAATGCCTCAGATCTCAGCGCCTATTTCATGTCGGCCAATCGCAACAAGAAATCCGTGGCGCTGGATATCTCATCGCCCGAAGGTCAGGCCGAGATCCGGCGGCTGGCGTCTCATGCAGATATTATGATCGAGAATTTCAAACCCGGTGGACTGGCCAAGTTCGGGCTGGACTATGCTACTTTGTCAGCTGAGTTTCCCGGCCTCGTCTATTGTTCAATCTCGGGCTATGGACAGACCGGACCGAACGCCAGCAAACCTGGCTATGATCTGATGGCCCAAGGCTATGGCGGGATCATGTCGCTGACCGGGGATCCCGACGGTGCGCCGATGAAAGTGGGCGTGGGCATCGCTGATGTCATGTGCGGGATGTATGCGACGGTTGGAATTCTGGCCGCGCTGCGGCATCGCGACCAAACCGGCGAAGGACAGCAAATCGATCTGGCTTTGGTAGATACACAGGTGTCGTGGTTGATCAACGAAGGCGTGAACTATCTGACATCCGGCAACGTTCCGCAGCGCCGTGGCAATGGGCACCCCAACATCGTTCCCTATGACGTCTATGAAACAGCCGATGGGCACGTGATCCTGGCAGTGGGCAATGACAGTCAGTTTCGCAAGCTCTGTGGTTTTCTCGACCAACCCGAACTGGCCGAGGATCCCAGATTTGCAACCAACCCGTCCAGACTTGAACATCGGGATGCATTGAATGCGATCCTGCGCCCGGCGGTTCAAAGCCTGACGACGCAGGCGGTCATCTCGGGACTTGAGGCGGTCAAGGTTCCGGTGGGCCCGGTGCAGACCTTGGATCAGGTTTTTTCAACGGATCAGGTTGCTGCCAGGCAGATGCAGATCGCCATGCAAGCGCAGCCCGGAACAGTCAACCTGATCGGGAATCCGCTCAAATTGTCACGCACACCTGTAACATATCGCAGCGCCCCTCCGGTCTGCGGCGCGGACACATCGTCTGTTCTGAACGCCGAAAACCCCTTCGAAGACTGAAACACTTGCCCAATTCGGCGGCAAGTTGCTGAAACATGCCGTTGAATCGGCGGTTTAATTCGGGTTTTGCGCACACGGCATTTCACCAATTCGAGAGCACGGTCGATACTGGTACGTGGGCAATGCACACTCTGCTACATCGAACAGTGTAAATACCGCAACCAGATTGGACCCAAGCATGAAACACGACGTTTTTGGACAACTGAACACCCTGACCCAGCCGGCGGCCGTCGAAGCCTGGGATGGTGTTCTGCTTGGGTTCATGGCACATGCCGCCGTCACCCCTCAGCACCTGGGCAAGGTGCTGGAGCTTGAGCCAGATTTCGCGCTCGGCCATGCGGTGAAGGGCCTTTTCATGATCCTGCTGGGCCGGCGCGAGATGTATCCGGTCGCAGCCGAAGCGCTGACGTCCGCCAAGGCCGCAATTGAGAGGCAGCCCGTTTCGGCACGCGAACAGCTTTATGTTGACGCTTTGACGCTCTATCTGGCCGATTTACCGTCGCAGGCAGTGCAGAAATTTGAAGAGATTCTGCGCGCGCATCCCGAAGACACGCTTGCCATGAAACTCAGCCATGCGACCCGTTTCGTGTTGGGCGACGCAGAGGGCATGCGCCGCTCGATTGAACGGGTGATGCCAGCCTATGAGCCCAGCCATGCCGGGCGTGGCTACCTTTTGGGCTGTCACTCCTTCGCGCTTGAAGAAACCGGAGCCTATGACAAGGCCGAAATCGCGGGCCGTCAGGCTTTGTGGATGGTCTCGGACGATGCCTGGGGCCTACACGCGGTGGCGCATGTGCATGAAATGACGGGCAACGCGCAGCTTGGTCTCGACTGGCTGGCCGGGCGCGAAGAGGCTTGGGCGCATTGCAACAACTTCCGCTATCACGTCTGGTGGCATAAGGCGCTGATGCATCTGGATCTGGGTCAAGTCGATCAGGTGATGGCGCTCTACGATGAACATATCCGCAAAGACAAGACCGACGACTACCGGGATATCTCGAACGCCACCTCGCTGCTGTCGCGGCTGGAACTTGAGGGCGTGAATGTCGGTAACCGGTGGGAAGAGCTGGCAGACCTGAGTGCAGCGCGCACCGAGGACGGCTGCCTGATCTTTGCCGATTTGCATTATCTGTTGGCCCTGACCGGTGACAACCGTGGCGATGCCACTGGAAAGATGCTGAACCGAATCCAGAAGGACGCGCAGCGCAATCACGGTGATACGGCAATCCGCATGTCAGACCCGGGCGTTGCCGCAGCAAAAGGGCTCGAAGCCTTTGGTGACGGGCTGTACGGCGAAGCGTTCAACTTCCTATCGGCCGCGCGCGCGGGTATGCAGCTGGCAGGCGGCAGTCACGCGCAACGGGACGTTTTCGAACGGATTACAATCGATTCCGGCTTGCGTGCGGGGCGCCTGGATGATGTAGAGCGAATTTTGGATGACCGCCGCGCCAAACGCTGTGGCGGAGAGGATAACTATGCGCTGGCCCGTCGCGCATTGATCGAAGCGGCCCGCGACAATCGCGACGCACAAAGCGTTCCGGCTGAGTAACGACAAGACCAATAAGGACCAAGACCGAATGGCGACAATTTCGCCCTCTTCTGACTTTGCACCCGCTGCAGCCCAGGCCGCGGCCCCTGCTCGTACGCGTGATCCGCGGCTGGATTTCTATCGCGGCATCGCGATGTTCATCATCCTGATTGCGCATATCCCGAACGACCCCTGGGCGCGCTGGATCCCGGCCCGGTTTGGCTATTCCGACGCGACAGAGATCTTTGTGTTCTGCTCGGGCATGGCATCGGCAATCGCCTTTGGCGGAGCCTTTCTGAAAAAAGGCTGGTGGATGGGGACCGCACGCGTGGCATTCCGCATCTGGCAGGTTTATTGGGCCCATATCTGCCTGTTTTTCTTTGTTGCCATGACGATGGCCGCGCTCGATCAGACCGGTGCGTTTGAAAAGACCTATATCTCGTCGCTGAATCTGCAGCATTTCTTCAAGGACCCTGCCTCCCAGATGGTCGGGATTTTCACGCTGACCTATGTGCCCAACTACTTTGACATCCTACCAATGTATCTTGTGGTGCTGGCGCTGATGCCGCTTTACATGGCGCTCTATCGTGTCAGCTTCTGGCTGATGGCGGGCGTGTGTGTGGCGATATGGCTGGTGGCGCAGACCGGTGTGCTGGCCTTGCCGGCCGAGCCGTGGTCAGAGCGGCAGTGGTTTTTCAACCCGTTCGGCTGGCAGTTGCTGTTTTTCACGGGCTTTGCCTTCATGCGCGGCTGGATCCCTGCCCCTCCTGTATCAAAAACCCTGATCTGGGTCGCGGTGGCATTCCTGATTCTGTCTGCGCCTTTCGGCTCGTGGAAAGTCTTTAGCTGGATCAACAATGCGGCCCCGGATTTGGGGGCGGTGCTGCGCAAGGGCTGGCCGCTGACCGAAGAGCTGCGCGGCAAGACCGAATTTGGGTTGTTGCGCTATGTGCACTTCTTGGCGCTGGCCTATCTGGGCTGGGTCGCAGCGGGCGAAAAGGGTCACCGTCTGATCGCCACAGGCCATAGCGTTGGTGCCCGGATCTGGCAGGCCCTGTTGGCCGTCATCACCAAGGTCGGTCAGCAATCCCTTGCTGTGTTTGTGTTTTCCATGGCCGCTGCCCGCCTGATCGGCGTCGTTCTGGATCAGGCTGGGCGGGATGTTGCCACTGTCTTTGCGGCCAACATGATTGGCTTTGCGATGATCATCGGCGTGGCCTATCTGGCAGCTTGGTTCAAGTCACAACCCTGGAGGTCGAAGAAATGAATTTTACCCGTCGCGCGTTTCTGGCCTCTTCAACAGCGCTGGCGCTGGCCCCTTCAGCATATGCAACGGGGGGCGAGGTTCCGTTTGATCGCAATGATGTGATTGAAATGGCCAGGGATCTGGCCAGCCGACCCTATGCTGAGCGCGAAATGGTGCCACAGGAATGGCAGGACCTGACCTATCAGCAATATCGCTCGATCCGGTTCCGTCTGGACCGCGCGCTGTGGTATGAGACCGAGACGCCGTTCAACGTCGATTTCTTTACTCCTGGGCTGTATTTCCCACGCACCGTAAAGGTTTCGACGGTCGAGGACGGCATGATCAAGCCGGTCGTCTTCGATCTGGCGATGTTCGACAAATCCGAAGACGTGCCAAAGCTGCCGATCGATGACACTCTGGGCTTCTCGGGTCTGCGCCTGCGTACCGAGATGCATCGCCCCGGCAAGACTGACGAATTCTGCGTCTGGCAGGGGGCCAGCTATTTCCGCGCTATTGGCCTGCACGAGGTTTATGGCCTCTCGGCCCGTGGCCTGGCACTCAAAACCGGTGATCCGGATGGCGAGGAATTCCCCGAATTCATTCGCTTCTGGCTGGAGCGTCCCAAACCGGGCCAGCGCAACATGGTTGTGCACGCGTTGATGGACAGCCCATCTGTGTCCGGCGCCTATCGTTTCAACGTCACGGCGGGCGCGGATTGCGTGATGGATGTCGAAGCCACCCTCTTCCCCCGCGAAGATCTGCCGCATGTGGGTATCGCACCGGGCACCTCGATGTTCCTGTTTGACGACACAAATCACAGCCGGTTCGATGACTTTCGCCCTGCCGTACATGACAGCGACGGTCTGATGATCCGCAATGGCGCGGGTGAGGTTCTGTGGCGTCCACTGGCCAACCCTACGCGCCTGCAAATCTCGTCTTTCGTGGATATGAACCCGCGCGGCTTCGGCTTGATGCAGCGCAAGCGCGACTTCTCGGACTACGCCGATCTTGAGGCCAACTACCACAAACGACCCGGTCTTTGGGTAGAACCAAATGAAGATTGGGGCAAAGGCACGGTCACACTGGTCGAGATACCGGCAGATCAGGAGATCTATGACAATATCGTTGCCTATTGGCGCCCAGCCGAGCCTTATGCCGCAGGCAGCCAGGTTGACCTGTCCTATCGCCTGATCTGGGGTGAAGAGCCTCAGCGCACGCCGATGCCACGCGTGATCAACTCGGCCATGGGGGAAAACACCTTTGGAGAAGGTCGTCTGGCGGTAATCGATTTCGAGGCCAGCGATCTGTTTGACGACATTGACGCGATGACGATTTTTGTGGATTCGCCTCATGCCGAAACCTCGGATGGCGTTTTGCAACGCAACCCCGATACGGGCGGTTTGCGGCTGGCGTTTTCCTTCCAGCCTGGCGAGCGCAACCATGTTGAGCTGCGCGCGCAGCTTCTGAAAGACAAACAGCCAGCCTCTGAGGTCTGGCTCTACCGTTGGACCATATGAACCGCGATCTGCATATCATGCCGCCCGAGGCACCTCTGGCGATGCCAGCGCAGAGTTTTCAGGCGCGGTTTCGCGACGCGGATGCGCCGTCCAACGCCCGCGGCCCCTCGGCCGGGTTCTGGCGCGCGCTGGCGTTTTCGCCTGCCATGGCCGCAACGCTTGGCCTGCTGTGGGTCATGAGCGATTGGTTTGGTGCGGAAGGGATCAATCTGGTCGAAGCGATCCTGCTGACGCTGATCTCGTTCAACTTCTTCTGGATTTCCTTCACGGTCTGCACCGTGCTGCTGGGCATGGTGTCGCTGGCGCGTCAGGACGCGCCCAACCGGAACCAAAAGGCGCAGCCGCTGCGCGTGGCGCTGCTGACACCGATCTATAACGAAGTGCCTTGGAACGTGCTCGGCAATGCCCGCACAATGCTTGAGGATCTTCAGACGCGGGGTGGGCAGCATCACTATGCCATGTTCATCCTCTCGGACACGCGCGACCCCGAAATCGCAGCGCAGGAACAGGCCAGCGTCGAGGCATTGCGCACCACGCTGGCCCCGGGGCTAGAGCTCTATTACCGCCGCCGCGAACAGAATACCGACCGCAAGGTTGGCAATATCTCGGACTGGGTCAGCCGCTGGGGCGCAGAGTGGGACGCGATGCTGGTGCTGGATGCAGACAGCCTGATGACCGGGCGCGCGATCTATCGCCTGACCGATGCGCTGGCGCGTGATCCGGGTGCGGGGTTGATCCAAAGCTATCCGCAGCTGATCGGCGCACAATCGGTCTTTGCCCGGATGCAGCAATTCGCCAATGGCGTCTATGGCATCGCTTTTGCCGAAGGTCTGGCCCGTTGGTGCGGGCAAGAGGGCAACTATTGGGGCCATAACGCCATTATCCGCACCAAGGCCTTTGCCACTTGTGCGGGTTTGCCCAAGCTGCGGTCATTCAGCGGTCAGGACAAGCTGATCATGAGCCACGATTTTGTCGAGGCCGGTCTGCTGCGCCGCGCCGGTTGGGCCGTTCGGTTCCTGCCGCGCATCCGTGGTTCTTACGAGGAAACACCCCCCACTCTGATCGACCACGCGATGCGGGATCGGCGGTGGTGCCAGGGCAACCTGCAACATCTGAAACTGTTGGGCTCCAGCGGATTCCGGGCCGTGTCGCGCTTTCACATGTTCCATGGTGCCGTGGGCTATTTGATGTCGCCCTTGTGGTTTGCCTTGCTGGTGATGTGGGCTGTGATTGGTCAGGGTGAGGACGCGTCGGTTCTGCATTATTTCAGCCCTGACAACCCGCTGTTCCCGCAATGGCCCGAGATGAGCGAAACCCGCCATGTGCTGATCATTCTGGTGATGTATGCCATGCTGCTGGCCCCTAAGGTGCTGGGCGTTCTGGCTTTGCCGCTCAGCGGTGTGCGTTATGCCGATTTCGGTGGCGAGCGGCGATTTGTGACCTCGTTTCTGGCCGAGGTGGTTCTGTCCATCCTCTATGCGCCGATCCTGATGGTTCAGCAGATGATCGCTGTGTTCCGCACCGCCTTTGGCGTTCAGCGCGGATGGTCACCGCAAGCGCGCGATGGCGGCAGCTATGGGCTGCGAACACTGCTTATTTGTCACGCGCTTGAGACGGTCAGCGGCGTTGCGCTGAGTGTCGGTATCCTGTCGGGCCTTGTCTCGATCTGGCTGGCACCGATTGCGATCAGCCTTGCACTGGCAATCCCGCTGTCAGCACTTAGTGGAGTATCTGCCGGGGCTGCGCGTCGAATGGTTGGTATGCGCGAGGATTTCAGCGAGCCTGCGATCACCCGCTCGGCCCGCCGCTATCGCAATGAATTGAAAGATCTGGTCGAGGGTAAAACCAATCTGACCCCGGCCGAATGAATTAGCCCCCGGCCTCGCTGTCGGGAAGCCCTTCATACCAGTCCACGATCATGTCAGCCCATCCGGTTGGCACTGTGTGCCCGCCCGGGAACAAGGCAAATTCCAGCGCGCTGCCTTCGTCGCAGGTGTTGCTCCAGTGGCGGCGCATGAAATTGCCGGTGGTGCTGAAGCCTGTGGGTTTGTGATCCACGCAGCCATTGGCCTCGCGCCAAATCTCGAACCCGGCATAGATATCACCCTGCTGAAAGCGCCCGCCGCCCAGCAGCCGCCCTTCCAGCGGCACCACATTGTCGGTCCAGCCGTGGGTGTGGAGCATACGGATGGGCCCCTCACAGGTTTCCGGGTGCGGGCGCCAAAAGCCACCCGAGACAGGAACATAGGCCGAGAAAGCTTCCGGTGCTTCGCAGGCCAGGTAGTTCACCATAAAACCCCCCGCAGAGAACCCGCCCAGCATAACGTGTTCCGCATTGATGCCGAACCGGTCTGCGGCGTCCTGCACCGCTTCGCTCAAAAAGGCCGTTTCGTCGCGCTCGCCAAAACCGGGGTAGAAGTTCCAGCTTTGGGTGCCCCCGCGATCAGGGCGTTCCAGCCCTTCGGGTGCCATTACGGCATAACCGCGATCCAGCAGCGGCTGAACCATACCGCGATTGCGCATGGTGCCCTGTCCACTGCCACCATAGCCATGCAGGAACACGACCATTGGTGCGTTGTCATTGTCTGGCAACTCGATGTGATAGGCCCCCATCGGCGTTTCACAAACCCCGTCCTGATCGGCACAGGCGGCAATCGCTGTTTGGCCGATTACGGCGAATCCGGCGGCCAGGCTAAACTCTCGGATCATCCTGCATCCTCTTGATATTGTTGTACCGGCAAGCCGGCCCGAACCCATCCCGGCCCGGCGGCCGAGCCCAACATGCCCTCGGGCACGTCAATGATATTGGTAAACCCTGCTGCGATCAGCTGATTGCTGAGCCGTGCCGACCGCACACCGCGCGCGCAGATCAGAGCGACCGGCGCTGCTGCGTTGCCGTCGACCAGATCCGTCAACGCCTGAACGAAATCCTCGCGCCGCATGTCCAAAGGCACCGCACCCGCGCCAACGCCTGAGGCCCGCCATTCGCGCGGTGTTCTGATATCGACCAGAAGGATATTGCCTTGCGTGGCCTGATCATGCGCCTCGGTGACCGTAATGCGCCCACCCGCATGCGCCTCGGGGATCAGACGGTATTCGCGTATGGCAAACCCAGCGGCAACGGCTGCGCCGCCGCCGACCAGTACCCATCGCCGAGTCCGGTTCGTCTTCTGTGCCACTGTCGCCTCCTGTGCGTTGGTGCCTTCTACCACAGATGGGTTTGGCTTGCCGCGCCGAAAATCCGGGCTTTGATCAAGTTCGCGTCATTATATCGCATTCAGTCCCGCACCGTAGGGGGTCCGTAGAACACCGTGAAAAACTTGCAAGTTCTGGACAGTGGAAAAAATATCCTTACAAAATTGGTTTCACCCTGACCGCCCACCCCGGAGTATCGCAATTGTCCCTATTCCTTATCGCGGCCCTTCCCTTCCTTGGCGCTGTCTTTCCTGCCCTGCTGATCCGTGCAGGCCGGAATGCGGCCGCATCTGCCGCAGGGTTGACCACGTTTCTGGCCCTGATGGGCCTGCTGATCCATATCCCATCGGTGATGCGCGGCGAGGTGATCACCGCCCGGTTTGACTGGATCCCGATCCTGGGGCTGAACGCAAACTTCATGCTGGACGGGCTGGGTTTTCTTTTTGCGCTGCTGATCCTGGGCATCGGCCTGCTGATCATCCTCTACGCGCGGTTCTATCTGTCGCGCGAAGACCCGATGGGTCAGTTCTATACCTATCTGCTGCTGTTTCAGGGCGCTATGGTGGGGATCGTCCTGTCTGACAATATCCTTCTTCTGCTTATTTTCTGGGAACTTACATCGCTGAGCTCATTCTTGCTGATTGGCTATTGGAAACACCTGCCTGAAGGGCGGCAGGGCGCACGCATGGCGCTGGCTGTCACTGGCTCAGGCGGGTTGGCAATGATCGCGGGGATGCTAATCCTGGGCAATATCGTGGGGTCTTATGACCTCAGCGTCATTCTTCAAAACAAAGAGCTGATCCAGGCCTCGCCCTATTACCTGCCCGCGCTGATCCTGATCCTGCTGGGTTGCTTCACCAAATCCGCGCAGTTCCCGTTTCACTTCTGGCTGCCTCACGCGATGGCGGCGCCCACTCCGGTTTCGGCCTATCTGCACTCGGCCACCATGGTGAAGGCAGGCCTGTTCCTGATGGCCCGGATGTGGCCGGTTCTGGCGGGTACGGATGCGTGGTTCTATATCGTGGCAACCACAGGCCTAATCACCATGCTGATCGGCGCCGTGATTGCGCTGTTCAAGGATGACCTCAAGGCCTTGCTGGCGTTTTCGACCGTGTCGCATCTGGGCCTGATCACCATGCTGCTGGGCTTTGGCACCAAATTCGCCACCGTCGCAGCGGTGTTTCACATCATCAACCACGCCACCTTCAAGGCCGCCTTGTTCATGACCGCAGGCATTGTCGATCACGAGACAGGCACCCGCGACATCAAAAAGCTGGGCGGGCTGCGGCACCTGATGCCAATCACCTTCACAATTGGCACAATCGCCGCCCTGTCCATGGCGGGTCTTCCGCCATTGAACGGGTTTTTGTCGAAGGAAATGATGCTGGAGGAGACGGTTCACACGACCTGGCTGAACTCGGATTACCTGGTGCCTGTTCTGGCCGTGGTCGCGGCGCTGTTCTCAGCCGCTTACTCGTTCCGCTTCGTCAGCCATGTGTTCCTTGGGCCGCAGCGCGACTCCTATCCGTCCAAGCCACATGACCCGCCTGTGGGTCTTTGGATTGCGCCCTCGCTCCTGGTCGTGCTGGTTGTTTTAATTGGTCTGTACTCTGCAGCAATCGTGGGACCGTTGGTCGCCGTCGTCTCAAGCGCGGTGATCGGGGGTGAAAAGCTGCCCTATTATTCTCTGAAACTCTGGCACGGCTTCACACCTGCGCTTTACATGTCGGTGATTGCCACTTTGGGCGGTCTGTTCCTGCTGTCTTTGCACAGCCATGCCGAGCGCCTTTGGAACGCCCTGCCCCGCCCCGAGGCCAAGGTGATTTTCGAGGCCATTATCAATGCGCTGACCCGCCTGAGCAACTGGATCACCGATGAACTGCATAACGGTGTGATCAGCCGTTATGCCATCATCCTGATCGCCTTCACCGTTGCCTTGGGCTACTACGCCTTTTCCACGGGCGGTATGGGTTTGCCAACGCGCGTACCCTTGCCTGCGCAGATCATTCCCATCATTGGCTGGATCTGTCTGGTGGGCGCGACGCTGGCGATCATGTGGTTCCACCGAAACCGCCTGCTGTCGCTGGTGCTGATTGGCGTGGTCGGCTTGATCGTTTCGATGGCGTTCAACTATCTCTCGGCCCCGGATCTGGCACTGACCCAGATCTCGGTCGAGGTGGTGACGATGATCCTGTTGTTGCTGTCGCTGAACTTTCTGCCCACCGACACACCCTGGGACAGCACCGCCGGGCGACGTTGGCGCGACGCCGCGATTTCCGTTGTGGCGGGCATTGGCTCTGGCGCACTGATCTATGCCATCATGCTGAGGGACTTTGCCTTCCCGACGATCTCAGACTTTCACCTCGCCAACTCGTACAAAGGCGGCGGAGGCACCAATGTGGTGAACGTGATCCTGGTAGACTTCCGGGGCTTTGATACGTTCGGAGAGATTATTGTGCTGGGGATCGCCGCGCTAATCATCTTTGCCCTGACCGAGGCCGTTCTGGGCAGCAATGTCCGCGCCTATCTGCTGAACCGCAAACCGCATTGGCCGCAATCAGGCGATTCCCACCCGCTGATGATGGTTGTGGCCACCCGTGTGATGATGCCCATAGCCCTGATGGTGGGCGCTTACATCTTCTTCAGGGGTCACAACCAACCCGGAGGCGGTTTCATCGCCGGTCTGATTGTCGCCATTGCCTTCCTGATGCAATACATGGCCAGCGGCTATACCTGGGCGATTGAGCGGCAACGGTTCTACTACCATGGCACCATCGGCTGGGGCGTTTTGATCGCCGCCGCCACCGGCATCGGCGCCTGGTTCAACGAGCGGCCGTTCCTGACCAGTGATTTCGGCTATATCAACTGGCCGCCGTTGGAAGAGTTCGAGTGGGCCACCGCAATCCTGTTTGACACGGGCGTTTTCCTGGCCGTGCTTGGGGCCGTGATGCTGGCGCTGGACAGCTTGTCCCGCTTCGCCTGGCAGCCGGGTATGGCACAAGAGTTCCCGATGGACATCAACCCGCTGCGGGACAGTCCGCCGGAAGACGATAAAGAGAAGGAGCAGGGCTGATGGAAGCGCTTGTAGCCTCTGCCGTGGGCGTCATGACGGCGGCCGGAATTTTCCTTATCCTGCGTCGCCGGACCTTTCCCGTCATTCTGGGCCTTTCGCTGATCACCTATGCGGTCAACGTGTTCCTGTTCGCCACTGGGCGTCTGGCGCTGAACGCGCCTGCGGTTTTGAACAAATACGAAGACGTCGCCTATACCGACCCGCTGCCTCAGGCGTTGGTGCTGACAGCCATCGTGATCTCATTCGGGATGACGGCGGTGATCGTGATGATCGCGCTCAGCGCCTATCTGTCGTCAAAGGACGATCATATCGACATGAAACCCGATGACAGCGTGGACGCGCCGGGAGAAGACGCATGAACCATTGGATCGTTGCGCCGATCGTTCTTCCTGCGATCCTGGCCCCTTTCATCATCATGGTGCTGCGCTATCACCTGGACTTGCAGCGCATCTTCTCAATCGCCGGTGTTGTCGGGTTGCTGGGCATTGCCCTGACCATCACCGCGCAGGCCTCGGGCGGTGATATTCAGGTCTATGAGCTGGGCGACTGGCCCGCGCCGTTCGGGATCGTTCTGGTGCTGGACAAGCTTTCAGCGATGATGGTGCTGCTGACCGCGTTGCTGGCCCTGCCCATTGTTCTTTACGCCATCGGTTCGGGCTGGGACGAAAGGGGCAAGCATTTCCATGCGTTGTTCCATTTCCAGCTGATGGGCGTGTGTGGCGCCTTTCTGACCGGCGACGCCTTTAACCTGTTTGTTTTCTTCGAGGTGCTGCTGATCGCCTCATACGGCCTGATGACCCATGGCGGTGGCGCAGTGCGATTAAAGGCCGGCGTGCAATATGTGGCCTATAACCTGATCGGCTCGACCCTATTTCTGTTCGCATTGGGAACGATCTATGGCGTGACCGGCACGCTCAACATGGCCGACTTGGCCGTGCGCGTGGCCGAGATTCCACCCGAAGATACCGCCCTGTTGCGGGTTGGCGCGGTTTTGCTGTTGCTCGTCTTCTGCA
The DNA here is from genome assembly GCF_013035585.1 of Ruegeria sp. HKCCA5839. NCBI lineage: Bacteria > Pseudomonadati > Pseudomonadota > Alphaproteobacteria > Rhodobacterales > Roseobacteraceae > Ruegeria > Ruegeria sp. HKCCA5839. The sequence goes on from NZ_WQIE01000001.1 coordinate 985,326, forward strand.
TCAAGGCCGCTGTATTGCCACTGCATTTCTGGCTGCCCGCCAGCTATGCCAACGCGCCTTTGCCGGTAGCCGCGCTGTTCGCGATCATGACAAAGGTAGGAGCCTATTCGATCCTGCGGGTCTATACTCTGGCCTTTGGCCCCGACGTGGCGGTGACCGATGGTTTGATCGGCGATTGGCTGCAACCCGCCGCTTTGCTGACGCTGGCTGTTGGTACAATCGGCATATTGGGCTCGAACCATATCGCGCGAATTTTTGCCTTTTGCGCCATCGCCTCGATGGGGACCCTGCTGATCGCGATCTCTTTGTTCAGCGAGACCGCCACTGCTGCGGCGCTGTATTATATCTTCCATTCCACGCTGGCGACTGCTTTGCTGTTTCTGGTGGCGGATATGGTCATGGAACGCCGCGGAGGCGCGATTGAGCCCAAGGCCCCGATGGCACAGAACGGGCTGATCGCCGCCCTGTTCTTTGTGGGTGCCATCGCGCTGGCGGGCATGCCGCCGCTGTCGGGCTTCATCGGCAAGCTGTTGGTGCTTGATGCCTCCCGCGACGCACCGGATGCCACGGCGGTTTGGGCCGTTATCCTGATCGGGTCTTTCGTGACCATTGTCGGCTTGGCCCGCGCGGGCACGTCGATCTTCTGGAAGAGCTATGACGCCGCGATCACCCCGCCACCCGCCGGGGAAACAGACGACGACATGCAGGTATCGAGCACGCCAGAGCCGTCGCCTGGATTGGCCTTTGCATCCGTGTTTGGGGTCGTCGCGGGGCTTGCCTTGTTGACCATATTTGCCGGCCCGGCGCTGACTTATGCCAGCGGGACAGCGGCGCAATTGTTCACGCCGGATGATTACATCTCGGCTGTGTTGGGAGGGGAAGAATGATGAAGCTGCTCAGGCGAATTTTCCCGCACCCGCACCTGACTTTCCTGCTGACGGTTGTGTGGGTCCTGCTGGCCAATAATGGCTCGCTGAACTCGGTCGTGTTTGGCCTGCTATTGGGGATCATCATCCCGTTCATTACGCAGCCCTATTGGCCAGACCGCCCCAAGCTGCGCAACTGGTCCATGGTGGTCGAATACATCCTGGTTGTGCTGTGGGATATCGTGATCGCAAATATCACCGTGGCTCGGATCATCCTGTTCAAACGCGACTCTGACCGCGAGCCGAACTGGGTGTGCGTCCCGCTTGATCTGCGCACGCCCGAGGCGATCACGGTATTGGCTGGCACCATCACGATGACACCCGGTACAGTCAGCTGTGATCTGTCGGCGCAGGGGCACAATCTGCTGGTCCATTGCCTGGACGCCCCCGACCCCGCCGCCGTTCGGGATGAGATCAAACAACGTTACGAACGCCGCCTGAAGGAGATTTTCGAATGATCACCTATGCGCTCTATTTCACCTTTGCCTGTTTCGGCGCGGCGATCATGATGTGCCTGTGGCGGATCATCACCGCAGATGGTGTGGGCACCCGCGTGCTGGCCTTGGATACGATGGTGATCAATACCATTGCTCTGATGATCCTCTACGGTTTGAAGGAAGGCACCGAGATCTTCTTTGAATCAGCTATGATCATCGCCATGCTCGGCTTTGTCTCAACCGTGGCCTATGCGCGTTTCATGCTGCGCGGCAACATTATCGAATGAGGCTGGCATGACAGGTATTTTCGAAATTCTGATCGCCTTTTTTCTGATCGTCTCTGGCATTTTCGGCTTTGTCGGATCGTTCGGGATGATCAAGTTGAAAGACCCGATGTCGCGACTGCACGCACCCACCAAGGCGACAACGCTGGGCGTTGGCGGGGTGCTCTTGGCGTCCATCGCGCATTCTGTATTGCTGGAAGGCAAACTGTCTCTGCACGAGCTGTTGATCACGCTGTTTCTTTTCCTCACAGCACCGATCACGGCCCTGTTCATTGCCAAATGGCATATTCACCGCCATGAACAGCCACAGGATTTGCCGGACGCGGGCGAGGATGAGCTTTGGGCCACCCACGCGATTGAGCAGGTCGAAGACGTCCCGGATCACAGCGCGAATTAAGACCCATGAACAGACCGCCCCTGCCTTTGACCCGCGATCTGGTGCTGATTGGCGGGGGCCATACCCACGCGCTGCTTTTGCGCAAATGGGGCATGAACCCGCTGCCGGGTGCGCGCGTGACCGTGATAAACCCCGGCCCGACCGCGCCCTACTCGGGTATGCTGCCGGGGTTTGTGGCGGGGCATTATGACCGAGACGCGCTGGATATCGATCTGATCAAACTGGCGCGTTTTGCCGGGGCCCGGGTGGTTCTGGGCGCCGTAGAGGGGATCGACGCGGAAAACCACAGGGTTCATCTGCCCGACCGACCGTCGATTGCCTTTGACGTGGCCTCGATCAATGTGGGCATCACCTCGGACATGCCTGCCCTGCCCGGATTTGCGGAACACGCCGTCCCCGCCAAGCCGCTGGGACGTTTTGCAGCGCGTTGGGCCGAATACCTGTCAGGCGACGGTCCTGCCTCCATTGTCGTGATCGGTGGCGGCGTGGCCGGGGCCGAGCTTGCCATGGCGATGGCTCACGCTTTGCTTAGCCGGCGCAGGCAAGGCACGGTGACCGTGATCGACAATGCCACCGCGCTGACCGCAACCAAGCCCAAATCAGCCGATACCATTCGCAAGGCGATGGCCGAATTGGGTGTGACTCTGATCGAAAGCGCCAGCATAGCGCGGATCACCGCAGAATATGTGGAACTGACGGACGGGCAACAGATCGCGGCGCATTTCGTGACTGGGGCGGCCGGGGCGAAACCCTATGATTGGATGGCCGAAACCGGACTTGAGATGCAGGACGGCTTCATCAAGGTGAACAGCTATTTGCAATCCAGTGACCCGCTGATTTTTGCCGCAGGCGACTGCGCGCATCTGACGGAAAACCCACGCCCCAAAGCAGGCGTCTATGCGGTGCGGGAAGCGCCTATCCTGTACAACAACCTCCGTGCAGCGCTGGGGTCCGGACGGCTGAAACGCTATATACCGCAGAATGATTACCTCAAGCTCATCTCGCTGGGCGGGAAATCCGCGCTGGGTGAACGGCTGGGCAAGTCCTTAAGCGGGTCTTTGATGTGGCGCTGGAAAGACCACATCGATCAAAACTTCATGAACAAGTTTCGCGATCTGCCCAAGATGGAACCTCCGGCCCTGCCCCACGCACGCGCGGCGGGGGTGCAAGAGGCGCTGGGGGACAAGCCCATGTGCGGCGGATGCGGGGCCAAGTTGGGACGTGCCGCGTTAACGGACGTTTTGAACCAGCGCCCCCCCCCGTCGCGCGACGATGTGGTGCCCTTGCCCGGCGATGATGCCGCCCTGCTGAAAACCGGCGACGCGCAGCAGGTCATGACCACCGATCACCTACGCAGCTTTGTACACGATCCGGTGCTGATGACCCGCATCGCCGCGGTTCACGCGCTTGGCGATATCTGGGCAATGGGGGCCCAGCCACAGGCGGCCACAGCCACTATCATCCTGTCGCGCATGTCCGCCACGTTGCAAAGCCGCACGCTGACCGAGATCATGGCCACAGCCGACGCGGTCATCCGCGCAGCCGGAGCGGAAATTGTCGGCGGGCACAGTTCGATGGGCGATGAGATGACCATCGGCTTCACCCTGACCGGCCTGTGTGAAAACGAGCCGATCACCCTGTCTGGCGGCAAGCCGGGGAACGCGTTGATCCTGACCAAACCTTTGGGCAGCGGCGTCCTGATGGCTGCCGAAATGGCTGGGGATGCGGAAGGGCAATGGGTTGCCCAGGCCTACACGCACATGAGCCAGCCTCAGAGCGAGGCCTCCAGACTGCTGCACGCGGCCCATGCGATGACCGACGTGACAGGGTTTGGTCTGGCCGGGCATTTGCAAGGGCTCTGCGTAGCCTCTGGCTGCGGCGCGGTGCTGGATCTTGATGCTATTCCCACGCTGCCTGGAGCGGTCGAGCTGTCCACGCGCGGTGTGGCTTCGACGCTCTACCCGGAAAACCGCGCGCTTGTGCCGAACCTGCCCGAAGACGGAAAAGCCGCTTTGCTGTTTGATCCCCAAACCGCCGGGGGTCTACTGGCCGCCATCGCGCCGGATACCGCAACCGTGCTTTGTGATCAGTTGAAGGCCGCAGGCTATCCCGCTGCAATCATTGGGCATCTGACCGAAACACCAGGTCTGGCGCTTCAAAGCTGAGCCAAAATCTCTTCGATCCGCGACGCCGCGACGGAAAGACCCTGCCCATCCAGCGCCACCTGAATGCGCGCGACCTCCTCTACGGTACGACCGCGCCGAGATTTCTCATAGGCCGGATCATAGTGCTGCTCCATCAGCGCCTGCGTGAGCGCGGGTTTGTCACCAACGGCGATCAACGCCATCCATCCGTCGACAACCGCGTGTCCCCGATGCGCCCGAAGCGGTGAGAGCCTGTCGCGCAGGCGCTCGGTATCGGACAGAATATCGTCATAGGCCTGCACCAGATAGGCCGTTCGGGCCGCGACCGAGGCCTCGATTCGAATGCGCGGCACCGCGCATAAGTCCTGCCAGACACTGGGCGGCAAGATCAGCTTGCCAAGCTTGGACGATTCCGCCTCAACCACCACGGGCCGTGCCGGATCCAATGCACAAAGCGCAGCCGCCAGTTGCGATTCAAAGGCCTTTTGGCTGGGTTGCCCTCCGGGCTGTTCACCCAGCAAAGACCCGCGATGATTGGCGAGGTCTTCAAGGTCCAGAACCTGAACATCCCGCGCCCGCAATCGCGCCAGAATTTCGGTTTTTGCCGTGCCCGTATAGCCGTCCAACGCCACCAGCCGATGCGCAAGCGGGTCCTCATACAGGTAAGCGTTCACCAGCCGCCGATAGGTCCGATATCCGCCGTCGACGACATCCGCACGCCAACCGATCTGTTGCAACGTCCACGCGAATGAACCCGACCTCTGCCCGCCGCGCCAGCAATAAACCAACGGTCGCCAGCCGCCCTCATGATGGCTCAGGCGTTGTTCGATGTGGTCGGCGGTGTTGCGAAACACCAAAGCTGCACCCAGCTTGCGCGCCAGAAACGGGCTTTGCTGCACATAGATCGTCCCCACCCGCGCGCGTTCCTCATCGTCCAGAACCGGCAGGTTGATCGCCCCCGGCAAATGATCCTCGGCATATTCCGCAGGGCTGCGCACATCGATCACCGTGTCAAACCCGTGCGCGTAAAGCTGCGGCAAGCTGGAGAATGTCATAGCCATATCAACGATCTAATCTGCGACGCGGTGAAAGGGAAGTTCGGTGGTCATTCTGCGTCAAACGGTTCGATCAGTTCGGGGCCGCTGGCCCGGTTCGAGTTCACCGCGACCCTCACGCGGTAATAGTCCAATACCTCCTCGGCCCCTGGCTGCATCAGCCGCGCCGCGCCTTTTCCTTCCTCTCCCAACCATAGCGACCAGTTCTCCGGCTCAAGAATTAGGGGCATTCGGTGATGGATCGCACCGAGATGCGTATTGGCGGCGGTGGTCACGATGGCGCATGTGGATTGTCTCGCGTCTTCCGGCCCCCAATCCTGCCAGACGCCCGCAAAAGCAATCGGTTCTTGATCCCGTCGCTGGATGTACCACGGCAGGCGTTTTCCGTCCTTGGTCTTGGTCCATTCATAAAAGCCGGTCGCAAGGATCAGACAGCGGCGTTCGCGGCAGGCCGCGCGAAAGGCAGGTTTTTCCGCCAACGTCTCTGCCCGCGCGTTGATCAGCAGCGGCCCATCGGTCGGTGATTTGTACCAATGTGGCAAGAACCCCCATCGCAAAGAATCCAGCTTGCGCCCGCCCGCGCCCGACCGGACCACATGCACCCCATTGGCTGGGCAGATATTGTAATTCGGCACCTCGGGCAGAGTGTTGGATGGGCGCGCCGAAAACAGCTGCGCCATGGCGTCATTGGGGAGAGTGTTTGCAATCCGGCCACACATGGATAAACAACTTTCAAGGCGTATTCGTTCAGACACAAGGTCTAAAATCACCGACATGGCACAACAAACAGCGAAATCGCTCAAGACCAAAGCAATAAACGATCTTGAGGCTGGAAAGCTGGCGCAGGCATTGAAAAAGGCACAATTGGGGGTCAAGAAATTCCCCAAAGACACAGACTATCTTGCCATCGCAGGGTTTGTGCTGACCGAGATGCAACAATATCGCAAGTCGATCCCTTATTTTGCTGAGGCTGCAAAACGAAAGCCCGAAGATCCGCAATTTGCCGAAAACCTCGCGAACGCGCTTATGCAAACAGGTCAGATCCCGCGCGCCTTGAGCTATGCCGAGCAGAAGCTGAAGGTTTTTCCCGACAACAAGGAACTGGTCCGTGTCACAGACGAGATTCAGTTAAAGGGCAAGAACTGGCGGCTTATTATTGACCACGCAACCAAACGCCTTCAGGCGGAACCCGACAACGCGGAAATGCTGTCCAACCGTGGACGCGCCTATGGGCAAATAGCATTTAACGAACATGCCACATCTGACATCGCTCGTGCCTACGAACTTGCCCCGGACGTCGAAGACATCGCGATCAGACGGGCCACGAATCTGCATCAGTCGGGGGACAAGGAAGGTGCGAAGGAGATACTTGACCGTATCTTTGCGCGAAATCCCAAAAATGCTGCGGTATTGTACCCATTGGCTGAGAGCGCGCCCGAAGATGAATTCCCCGTTTTGCGAACGGCGATCGAGAACGCCATCGCGCAAAGCGAGCAACAGGACTCGGTGCTTGAATTTGCCAAAGCGATTTTGCTGCGGCGCTCTGAAGGTCTGGACGCATCCATGCCTCAGTTCGCAAAGGCAAATACTGCGCAGCACGAATCCAATCCCTATGATCCCAATCTGGAAGAACAGACCTTCGAAACGCTTTGTCGCCTGTTCCCTGTAGATGCTCCGGCGCCGTCTTCTGATGTGATCCAATCCCCTCAACCGATCTTCGTCATTGGCCAACCGCGATCTGGCACCACACTTATGGAGATGATGCTCAGCTCTGCTCCGGGCATAGCAGGATGCGGTGAGTTGATGATCTCAGGAGATCTCAGCGCTGAGCCTTATCAGAAGGGTGTGCCCTTCACCTCGGAAGATGCCACCGTTTTCGCTGGTGAATACCGCAAATTGCTGCCCCCGATCCCGGAAGACACCATCGCTTTCGTGGACAAGATGCCCCATAACTATCAACAAGTTGGGTTCTTGCTGGCGGCGTTTCCCAATGCCCGCGTGATCAACATGTTACGTGATCCGCGCGACGTGGGCCTTTCGAAATGGATACGTCGTTTCCCGGCCCCAGGGATGCGCTATGCGTCAAATCTGGAAGCCATCGCACATTCTGCGAACCTCTACCGCAAATACATGGCCCATTGGCAAAAAGGGTTTGGGGATCGCATCCTGACCGTACCTTACGAGGATCTGGTCTCGGACCCCGAGACGTTGAGCCGCAAAGTGACAGATTTTTGCGGCATTCCGTGGCACGAAAAAATGGTGCAGCCTGAAAAGAATACAAAACTGGTAAAGACAGCCAGCATAGACCAGGTGCGCAACAAGATTTCGACCAAGTCAATTGGTGGATGGCGCGCGGTCGAAGACCACATCCGGCCAATGCTTGAAGGTTTTGATCCAGCGCTTTGGCCGGAATACGATTTGTCCTGACCCCGGACACGAAAAAAGGCAGCACGTATCGTGCTGCCTTTCCGAGTTCTACCGAGATTACTTCTGCTTGATGCGCCCATCCACATAGGGCTTGTAGGGTGCGTTTTCGGCTAGGTATGCCGCCGTGACATCTGCCAGGTCCGGGCCAAAGTCGTAGGCGTTTTTGTCGTCGCCTTCGAACATCGAGTAACCGTCGCCGCCATTGCGGACATAGTTGTTCGTCACCACCAGATAGGTCGCCGCAGGATCGATAGGTTCAAACCCATCCCCTTTGGCCACCAGAACTTCGGTAATCCGGCCTTCGTTCGGTGCGACAGATGGATCCCAGGTAAAGGTCATGCCAGCCACCTGCGGGAAACGACCTTTGACCTCTTCAACCTGGCTGACACCGTTTTCCAAGGCATCGATGACGCCCTGCCCGCTGATCTCGAAGGTCGACAGAGTGTTCTGGAACGGCAGCACTGTCAGCACTTCACCCATGGTGACCTCGCCTTCGTCAATCGACGCTCGCAGACCGCCCGAATTGGCGATGGCCAATTGAACACCCTGACCTGCCACATGAGACAGCATCGCATCGGCCACAAGGTTGCCCATCTCACATTCCTGCACACGGCAAACCGAGCGGTCCCCCTCGATGGCCGAGGCGCTTTCAGCCACCACCAGCTGCTTCATCTCTTCGATAGGAGCGCCCATCTCGGACACGCGTGCAGCAATAGCCTCATCCGGGGTGACGGAAGCGTCCAGCAGGATCGGCTCGCCCTCTGCCGAAATCAGGTTGCCATCATCGTCGAATGTCAGTGTGACTTCGCCCAGATACTTCGAATACGCATAAGCCTGAACGACCGGCACATCGCCCACCATCATGGGATAGCTGCCCGCCGCACCTTCTTGCGTATTGGACAAGAGTGTGTGCGAGTGGCCACCAACCACAAGATCAAGGCCGGGCACCTGCTCGGCGATTTCAATATCCTTGGCCAGACCCACATGGTTCAGGGCGATGATGATGTTGACGCCCTCTTCCTGCAGTTTGGCAACATCCGCTTTCAGGCTTTCAATCTCATCCTGAAACACCACGTCCTTGCCCGGGCTTGATGTATCGACCGTATCTGTCGCCAAGGCCGAGATGATGCCGATTTTCTGGCCGCCGACCTCCAGTACCACATGGTTGTCTACCTTGCCCTTCAGCTCTTTCGACGAGCTCAGGTCTAGGTTGCCTGAAATCACCGGAAAACTGACCGCTTCGATAAATGCTGCCAGACCTTCGGGGCCATCATCAAACTCGTGATTGCCCACGGCCATCACATCATAGCCGATGGCTTCCATGAATTCGGCCTCGGCAGCGCCTTTGTAGGTTGTATAGAACAGCGACCCCTGGAACGGGTCACCAGCATCCAGCAACAATACATTGTCATCTGCCAGCGCATCGCGGCGGGCATCGACCAGTGTTTTCAGCCGGGCCACACCACCAAAACACTTGCCTTCGGCTTCGTCCTCGGCGCCGCAGGTCGAATCGTATTTGTTAATGGATTCGATGCGGCTGTGGATGTCGTTGGTATGTAGAATGGTCAGTTTGTAATCTGCAAACGCCATACCGGCCGTCAGGCCAAGTGCTGCGGCAGATGTCAGCAAACGGTTGAACATAGTTGGACTCCCTGTCGTTATGCGCATGATCGTGCGACGTGGATGGCCAAGAGTCAAAGGGGGAAATCCGGCTTGATTCTACCCGCCGCGCGGGGCATCACACACGCATGCTGATCTACAAGATTTTCCGCGCCGACGAATGGGCCGCGTTGCAGGCGACGGGCGCCACGGATGGGGCCCCAATTGACGTAAGCGATGGCTTTGTGCACTTCTCGACCGCCGCGCAGGCGCAGGAAACTGCGGCCAAGCATTTTGCGGGTGAACACGATCTCACCCTTCTGGCCTGCGATGGTGAAGCTATGGGAGACGACCTGAAATGGGAGGTCTCGCGCGGAGGCGCGCTGTTCCCACATCTCTACCGTCAAATCCGCATGTCAGATGTGATCTGGGCCCGCGACCTGCCGTTTGATGGTCAGGCGCACCAATTCCCCGAGGAGATGGAATGACCGGTTTCATCGATCCCGAGCGCGAACAATTCGAAGCATTCAAATCCCTCGACCGTGACCACCCGATCGAGATGCTCAACCTGGTCAAATTCCGCAAGATCGCAGACTACCCCACCGATCATGCGCTGGCGGGCGCCGGGCTAAGCGGAGCGCAGGCCTATCGCAACTACGGAGCGGAAACGGCTCCGATCATCGACCGGCTTGGCGCGTCGATCCTGTGGCGCGGGGCATTTCAGACGATGCTCATCGGTCCGCAGGACGAAGCCTGGGACGCGGTGTTCATAGCACAATACCCCACCGCACACGCGTTTCTGGAGATGGTAACAGACCCGGCCTATCGCGCCGCGGTGGTGCACCGGCAAGCGGCGGTCGAAACCTCTCGCCTGATCCGGTGTGCGCCCACAGAAGGTGGAGCGTCTTTCGGATGAAATTGACTGAGCGACTGGGGCTGGCAGCCCTGCACCGGCTTGACCCTGAAACCGCGCATGGGCTGTCGATTAAGGCTCTAACCGCCGGTCTTGCGCCGACACCGGGGCCGGTAACATCCGAACGACTGAGAACAAATGTGGCCGGGCTGACCTTGCCCAACCCCGTTGGGCTTGCCGCCGGGTTCGACAAAAACGGTGAGGCGCTGGCCCCTCTGTCGCGCGCCGGGTTTGGATTCATCGAGGTCGGAGCGGTCACGCCACGCCCGCAGCCCGGGAACCCCAAACCACGCCTGTTTCGCCTGACCGAAGACCGCGCCGCGATCAATCGCTTTGGGTTCAACAATGAAGGCATGGAAGTCATGGCCGGGCGACTGGCTGCGCGTCCCAAAGATGCGGTGATCGGTCTGAACCTTGGCGCGAACAAAGACAGCGACGACCGTCCCGGCGATTTTGCCAAAGTGCTGGCCCATTGCGCAACGCATCTGGATTTCGCGACGGTCAACGTCTCATCGCCCAATACCGAAAAGCTGCGGGATTTGCAGGGCAAGGCCGCGCTTGGCGCGCTGTTGGGTGGTGTGATCGAAACCCGCGACGCTCTGCCCCGCCCCATTCCGATCTTTCTGAAAATCGCACCTGATCTGACGGCAGACGAGTTGCAAGACATCGCCGATGTCGCGCGCGAGACCGGGGTGGACGCGGTGATCGCCACCAACACAACCCTGTCGCGCGATGGCTTGCGCAGCGCCGATAAGGATCAGGCCGGAGGATTGTCGGGCGCACCCTTGTTCGACAAGTCTACCCGCGTATTGGCGCAGCTGAGCCAGCTGACAGGTGGCGAAATCCCTTTGATCGGAGTTGGCGGTATCAGCACGGCAGAGCAGGCCTATGCCAAGATTTGCGCCGGGGCCTCGGCGGTGCAATTCTATACCGCGATGGTTTATGGCGGCATTTCTTTGGCGGCTGAGATCGCCCACGGGCTGGATCAGCTTTTGGCGCGAGATGGATACACTATTGTCGCGCAGGCTGTTGGCAGCAAGCGAGAGGAATGGCTGTGATCGAATATTGGCACAATCCGCGTTGTTCAAAGTCACGTGCGGGCCTCGCGTTGCTGCAAGATCAAGGCGCGCAGATTGAGGTTCGGAAATATCTTGAGGATGCGCCCACCACCGCTGAGATCCGGGCCGCGCTAAAGAAGCTGGGTCTCCCGGCCTTCGATATGATGCGCAAGGGCGAAAAGACCTTCAAGGCACTGGGGCTTTCGAAGACAGACTCAGAGGACGTGTTAATCCAGGCCATGGCGGACAACCCGATCCTGATCGAGCGCTCTTTGGCCATCGCTGGTGACAAAGCGGCGATTGGACGCCCGCCCGAGACCCTGTTGGATCTGCTTTAGGCCACCCCCGCCTCAAGCTTGGGATATCGCCATCCCAGCGTGAGACCGCGCGCGATGTTCAAAACCATAAGCGCGGCCCACAGCCCGTGATTGCCCATCATCGGCACCAGAACGAACAGAGCCACCACGTAGATCGCAACAGACTGGATCATCGCGTTTCGCATGGCCCGGGTCCAGGTGGCGCCGATATAGATGCCATCAAACATCCAGCTTGCCACCCCGATCACAGGGGCAAGAGCCGCCCAGATCAAATAGTCTCGTGCTGCCACCCGAACCTCAGGTGATGTTGACATCAGGTCGATCAGCGCGGGCCCTGCAAGGAAAAAGATCAGCCCCAGCATGATGGCCCCCGCCACGCCCCATTGGGACGCCATGATCGAGGCCTGCCTGACCGCGCCCCGGTTACGTGCACCCACCGCGCCACCCACCAGCGCCTCGGCGGAAAAGGCGAACCCGTCCAGCGCAAAGGCGGTGATCTCAAGAAACTGCAACAGCACCTGATTGGCTGCCAGAGTTACGTCCCCAAGATCAGACCCGACAAACAGAAACGTGGTGAAAGACCCGGTCAGCAGGACAGACCGGATCATGATATCCGTATTCACCTGCAACATCCGCTTAAGCCGTTGGGCATCAAAGATGCGCGGCCAATCTTTCCATCTTTGGCCAGCAAAGCCTTCGCGGCACAACCATACGCCCAGCGCCAGCCCCGACCATTCGGCAATCAGCGTAGCGATGGCCACGCCCTCCACGCCCCAGCCCAGCCCCAGAACGAACCACAGATCGAGCACAATATTCAGCCCGTTCATCCAGATCTGCAAAAGAAACACGCCGCGCGTGCGTTCGATGGCAATCAACCAGCCTGTGATCGCATACAGCGCAATCGTCGCGGGCGCCCCCCAGATGCGGATTTCCAGGTAATCCCGCGTCAGGGCCTCGACCTCGGGGCTGGCGGGTGACAGGGCAAAGGCGCCACAGAACAAACCCAGCTGCGCCACGATCATGACCAAACCGGCGGTGCCCCCAAGCAGCAAACCGCGCATCAGGAGCGCACCTGTCTCGGCTGTGTCCCCGGCCCCGCGCGCCTGTGCGGCCAAACCGGTTGTGCCCATGCGCAGAAATCCGAAGATCCAATAGATCGCCGACAGGATCACTGCGCCCATGCCAACCGCCCCGATCGGGGCCGCCTGACCCATCTGCCCGACCACACCGGTATCGACCGCACCCAAAATGGGCACGGTCGCATTTGACAGCACAATCGGCAGCGCGATCTTCAGAACGCGCCGATGGGTGATGGGCGCGTTGGCGTCCTCCACACTCAGCCCTTTGGTTTGGGGGGTTGCGGCATCAGGAAATGCCCGGTTCCCTGTGCAAACAGTTTCGCGTGATTATCTTGCCAGGCTTCGACCCGGACCGAAGCATAGCGCCGCCCCGACCTGTTCACAAATGCGCGCGCATAGGCGTCGCGTGGTAGGCCCGAGCGCAGATAATCGACCGTGAAATCGATCGTTTTGGGAAAGCGGATGCTTTCGTCGGTCAGGATGTCCTGTGCTTCAATCTCGCCGCTTTCAATTCTGGGAAACATGGTTTCCCAACTCAGCGTGATCACGGCGGTCACTTCCAGAAAAGCCGCGGTGACACCGCCATGAATCGCGGGTAGAAAAGGATTGCCAATCAGCTTTTCGTCAAAGTTCAACACACCCGTCAGCTCGTCGCCGCGCCGATCAAAGGTGATGTCGAGAAAGCGGATATAGGGCACGCCTTCGACCAGCGCTTTAAGCGCCGCGTCACGGCGTTGCTTGACCACCTGCATGGGTTCTGGACGGGAGCGCGCCATCTTAACCACCCTCAACGGTAAAGGCACCGGACGCGGTTGCGACCGGTGTTTCCTGGTCATCATCCGTTGCGGTGGCCCGCACAAAAGCCACGTTGCGCGTGATGTGATAGCAGGTGGCACGGGTCCGTATGCTTTGCCCCGGTGTGGCGGCTCGCATGTAATCGATACGCAGATCTATTGTTGCTGTTCCGCCAGGCGCTGAAGGATGGCTCATGACCGCCGCTCCGCAACAGGTATCCAGCATCGTCGACACCGCGCCCCCATGGATAACACCGGTGCGCGGATCACCGATCAGCTGCGCATTGTATGGCATCGTGATCTCAGCCTCTCCTTCGCCAATGCTGGTCAGGTTCAGCCCCAGCGCCTTGGCGTGCGGGATCGCCTCAATGAACTGACGGGCTAAAACTGTCTTGTCTACCATGGGCTTGCGTCCTGTTCTGGTCGTGCCCCTTTATGAGCCCGCACCACCAGAAAGAGCAACCCCGGCTGTTGCGCTGCCCACAGTGACCGCCTAACGTGCAGCCGAGGAGGAAAGGTATGTCGGAAAGCCGTTTGACACTGAACGAAATGTGCGACGCGTTTGACGTGACCAAACGTACATTGCGCTATTACGAATATATCGAACTCCTTCAGCCAGAACGTGAGGGGCGAACGCGCTACTACGGCCCGCGCGAACGCGCCCGTATGAAGCTGATCATGCGCGGTCGGACATTCGGCTTTTCGCTGGAAGAAATCCGTCAATGGCTGCTGATCTACGAGGATCAGGGCAACCAGGCGCAAATGGCGGCATTCATCGAAATGGCGGATCGTCAGATGCCCGAGTTGCAAAAGCAACGCGAACAGTTGGACGAAGCCATGACGGCCTTGCAGGAACTGCGCGACCAAACTGCAAAGCTGCTGAAATAGATCACACGCCGTGGCGGCCTGACCTGTGCATCTGCGCGCTCCAGGCACGAAGGTCGTTGCAATTCTCCCTTCACCTGAAATTTGGGCTGCCCTAAGGGCAAGAAAATTACAACGCGGCCCATTTACGCGAATGGAAGTTACGTCAACTTATTTGTGACGCAGCGTCCACATTACGTAAACGTCATCGGCATGTTGTAAAACACGCGACGACTGCGCAAGTCGGTTGGCATGACGCCAGTGATGAGAGTTTGAGACATGACCGAAGACCTGATGACGATCCGCGAGATGTGCGAGGCCTATGATGTCACGCCGCGCACCCTGCGGTTTTATGAGGCGAAAGAGCTTTTGTTTCCGATCCGCGAAGGCCAAAAGCGTTTGTTCACCAAACGCGACCGGGCGCGCCTGAAGCTGATTCTGCGCGGAAAACGGTTTGGCTTCAGCCTCGAAGAGATCCGTCAACTTCTGGATCTCTATCACGTGGGCGACCAGCAGCTCACCCAGATGTGCCGGACATATGAGATCGCGACCGAACGTCTGGCCGATATGGAATCGCGCCGGGACGAGCTGACACAGGCCATCGATGATCTGAAAGAACAGCTACGCTGGGGCGAAAAAGTCATTGCCTCGATGAAACAGGAAAAGAAGGCGGCTGAATAAGCCCGCCCTCTGGACAGACGAAACCAGGGAGGTTCACATGCCCATCTACACCGCGCCCACCAAAGATACCCAATTCATCCTGCATGACGTTCTGAACGTCTCGCAGTCGGACATCCCCGGCTATGATGAGCTGGAAGCCGATTTCACCGGTGCGGTGCTGGAAGAAGCCGGCAAAGTCGCCAGCAACGTCCTGCACCCGTTGAATGTGGTAGGTGACACCGAAGGGTGTCGGTTGGAAAACGGCGTCGTTTACACGCCCACTGGTTTCAAAGACGCGTTTGAGCAAGTCAAGGAAGGCGGCTGGACCGGACTGGACATGCCCGAGGAATATGGCGGGCAGAACATGCCCTATGTGATGGGCACTGCAGTGGGTGAGATGTTCTCGGCCGCAAACCAGGCCTTTACCATGTATCAGGGCCTGACGCATGGCGCGGCTTCGGCGATTCTGGCCCACGGCACGGACGAGCAAAAGAACACCTATCTGCCCAACATGGTCAGCTGCGAGTGGACCGGCACCATGAACCTGACCGAGCCCCATTGCGGAACCGATCTGGGCCTGATGCGCACCAAGGCGGAACCGCAAGCAGATGGCAGCTATAAAATCTCGGGTCAAAAGATCTTCATCTCGGCCGGAGAGCATGACATGGCCGATAACATCATTCACTTGGTGCTGGCCAAGATCGTTGGCGGCCCTGAGGGAATCAAGGGCGTGTCGCTGTTTATCGTGCCCAAATTCCACGTGAACGAAGATGGCAGCCTGGGCGCGCGCAACGGTGTGGCCTGCGGCAATATCGAAGAGAAAATGGGCATCCATGGCAATTCGACCTGTGTGATGAACTATGACGAAGCGACCGGCTATCTTCTGGGCGAAGAACACAAGGGCATGCGCGCCATGTTCACCATGATGAACGAGGCCCGTCTGGGCGTTGGCATGCAGGGGCTGGCACAAGCCGAGGCCGCCTATCAGAACGCGGTGGAATACGCCAAGGACCGGCTGCAGGGCCGCGACGTAACCGGTGTGAAAAACCCCGATGGCCCGGCTGACCCACTGATCGTACACCCCGATATCCGCCGCAACCTGATGGATCAGAAAAGCTTTACCGAAGGCGCACGCGCGTTCATCCTGTGGGGCGCCACGATGATCGACAAAGCACACCGGTCCGGTGACAAGGATGCGGATGGCCTGATCTCGCTGCTGACGCCGGTGATCAAAGGCTTTTTGACCGACGAAGGCTATGACATGACAGTACAGGCCCAGCAGGTCTATGGCGGCCATGGCTACATCGAAGAATGGGGCATGTCGCAATACACCCGCGATGCCCGGATCGCGATGATCTATGAGGGGGCCAACGGCGTTCAGGCTCTGGACCTTGTGGGCCGGAAACTGGCGCAGGATGGCGGCAAGCATGTCATGGCGTTCTTCGAGATGGTCAAAAGCTTCTGCAAAGAGAACGGCGGCAAAGACGAGGCCTATGACAAAGCCTTTATCGAACCTCTGAAGGCCGCGTCAAAGGATCTGCAGGCTGCGGGCATGTACTTCATGCAAGAAGGCATGAAAAATCCGAACAATGCGCTGTCTGGATCTTACGACTTTATGCACATGTTCGGCCATGTGTGCCTGGGGCTGATGTGGGCGCAGATGGCGAAGGCTGCGCAAGTTGCTCTGGACGGCGGTGCATCGGATACTGCGTTCTACGAGACCAAGATCACCACCGGCCGTTTCTATATGGCGCGCCGCCTGCCCGCCACCGCAATGCACCTCGCCCGCATTCAGACCGGGGCAGACACCGTGATGTCATTGGACGCAGCGCAATTCTGATCGCAGTCTGGGCCTGGACGGATTTGCCCAGGCCCGCCCGCACAAAGGAGACCCAATGCCCAAACGCTTTCGCCTGACCCGTCGCTTTCCGGTTGCCATGACCGAGGACGGTTTTCGCAAGCTTCGCGGCTTTGCCCGCGAGGCAGGTCTGGATGAAGGTGAGGCGCTGTCGTTTCTGTTCGAGAATTTCAACAGCGTCATAAATGAGGAGAACCTGACCCACCGCCTGCGCATCTTCAACTCGGAACTGGAAGCGCGCAAAAGATGATGCAGGGCTCAATATTAACCACTTCACCTACGGCAAAGTCTGAATCCGCCTCCGGCGGCCGTATTTGGAACGAGAAGAAGGCACATTCTCGTCCACCCCGTGATCCGGGTCGCAAACTTAACTGGCAAAACGCAACCGGGACGGCGGGGCTTCACCTCGTGCGGTCATCGGCTCGGCAGCCTGTACCGCACACAGGACAAGACCACATTAACCTTAATGAAGCCTTACGACGTGTGAAAAGCCCCTTGGCTTCTTCTCGTTACAAATACGGAAAATCCGACCTATCCAAACGCGCCACGGGAGGGGCGTTGAAATGACAATCAAACTTCACTGTTTCGGAGAAAGCGGCAATTCCTACAAAGCGGCCCTTGCGCTTGAGATGTCGGGGCTAGAATGGGAGCCTGTCTTTGTCGACTTTTTCAACGGCGAGACGCGCACACCGGAATATCGCAGCGAAGTCAACGCGTTGGGTGAGGCACCAGTTTTGGTTGATGGGGAGTTCAGCCTCTCTCAGTCTGGTGCGATCCAGGCTTATGTTAGCGAAAAGTCCGGCAAGTTCGGCGGAAAAGACCGGCAAGAGCGGTATGACGTGCTGCGCTGGGTCCTGTGGGACAATCACAAGCTCAGCTCGATGGCGGGGTTGACCCGGTTCCTGATCAATTTCTTGCCCGAACAACATCGCAACCCAGATGTCATCGCCTTTAACCAAGGGCGTCTGAAAGCG
Organism: Ruegeria sp. HKCCA5839; assembly: GCF_013035585.1. NCBI lineage: Bacteria > Pseudomonadati > Pseudomonadota > Alphaproteobacteria > Rhodobacterales > Roseobacteraceae > Ruegeria > Ruegeria sp. HKCCA5839. The sequence goes on from NZ_WQIE01000001.1 coordinate 1,003,112, forward strand.
GCTTACGACACGCTCAACACCCATCTGGATGGGCGCGACTGGATTGTCGGCGATGGCATCACAAATGCCGATCTCAGCTGTTGCGGCTATCTTTATTACCCCGAGCCATTTGGCTTTGACCGCACCGATTGGCCCCATATCGATGCCTGGCTGACGCGCCTGTCTGCTCAGCCCGGCTGGAAACACCCCTATGACCTGATGCCCGGCAACCCGTCGGATCGCGCTTAAGGAGAAGACCTATGACCGAAGCTTATATCTATGACGCCCTGCGTACCCCGCGCGGAAAGGGCCGCAAAGATGGCAGCCTGCACGAGGTGACCTCGGTGCGTCTGTCCGCCCTGACGCTGAACGCGATGAAAGAGCGCAACAATCTTGAAGGTCATGCCGTTGAAGACGTGATCTGGGGCAATGTCACGCAGGTGATGGAGCAAGGCGGCTGTTTGGCGCGATCCGCCGTGTTGGCCTCTGATCTGGACCAATCGATCCCCGGTCTGGCGATCAACCGCTTTTGCGCCAGCGGAATGGAAGCCGTGAACCTGGCTGCAAACCAGGTCAAAGGTGGCGCGGGCGACGCTTACATCGCCGGTGGTGTCGAGATGATGGGTCGCGTCAAAATGGGTAGCGATGGTGCCGCAATCGCCGTTGATCCCTCTTTGGCGATGGAGACCTATTTTGTCCCGCAGGGCATTTCGGCCGATATCATCGCCACCGAATACGGGTTCAGCCGCGATGACGCTGATGCCCTGGCGGTCGAGTCACAAAAGCGCGCGGCAGCCGCTTGGGAAGACAATCGCTTTGAAAAGTCGGTCATTTCCGTCACCGACCAGAACGGCCTGACCATTTTGGACCGCGATGAATATATGCGCCCAGGCACCGATATGCAGATACTTGGCGCTCTGAACCCGTCTTTTCAGATGATGGGTGAGCAGATGCCCGGTTTCGACAAGGTGGCCATGCTGAAATATCCGCATCTTGAGCGGATCAACCACATCCACCACGCGGGCAATAGCTCGGGCATTGTTGACGGCGCTGCGGCGGTTCTGATCGGCAACAAGGAATTTGGTGAGAAATACGGCCTCAAGCCGCGTGCACGCATTAAGGCAACCGCCAAGATCGGCACTGATCCCACCATCATGCTGACCGGCCCGGTTCCAGTGACCGAGAAGATTCTGGCCGATAATGGCATGAAGATCAGCGATCTGGATCTGTTTGAAGTGAATGAAGCCTTCGCCTCGGTCGTGTTGCGGTTCCAGCAGGCATTTGACGTCGATCCGGCATTGGTGAACGTGAACGGCGGTTCGATTGCGATGGGGCATCCGCTGGGTGCAACTGGCGCGATGATCATCGGCACACTGCTGGATGAGTTGGAACGTCAGGACAAGGAAACCGGCCTGGCCACGCTCTGCATCGCGTCCGGCATGGGCGCCGCAACCATTATCGAGCGTGTCTGATGCCCAAACTGGATCTTTCGAAAATCCCGTTCCAAAGCCGCACCTCCTATCCCGGGAAATTGGCTGATGCGGTCTCGGGCCGCTCTGGCCAGGCGCTGGGGGATGCAGGCGGGCTGACTCAATTCGGGGTCAACATCGTGCGGCTTGAACCGGGCGGTTTGTCCTCGCTGCGCCACTACCACATGGAGCAGGATGAGTTCGCCATCATGCTCAGCGGCAGGTGCGTTTTGATCGACGATGACGGCGAGCATGAGATGTTGCCCGGCGATTGCGCGACCTGGCCTGCCGGTGAGGCCAATGGCCATCACCTTGTGAACAAAACCGACGCGCCTGCGAGTTTTCTGGTGGTAGGCACTCGGACCCCGACAGAAACCGCCTATTACAGCGACCTGGACATGATGGTGAAGGATGATGAGAACGGTTTCTCTTTCACACGTAAAGATGGCAGCCCGCTGACACCTGACCAGATTGGAGATGACAATGACTGAATTCACTCTGACCAAAGACGCGGACGGCGTCGCCACGATCACCTGGGACGTGCCCGGGAAAAGCATGAATGTCATGTCCTTTGACGGGCTCGCGCAGCTGAGCGACTGCATCGACGACGCACTGGCAGATGACGACGTCAAAGGCATCATCATCACCTCGGGCAAGGACGGTTCTTTTGCAGGCGGCATGGATCTGAACCTGCTGGCCGTGATGAAGGAACAGGCAGGTGACAACCCGGCCAAGGGCCTGTTTGAAGGCACGATGAAAATGCACGCCCTGCTGCGCAAGATCGAGTTGGCAGGTATGGACCCCAAATCCAAGAAGGGTGGCAAGCCGATTGCAACGGTGCTGCCCGGCACCGCAGCTGGGATCGGGATGGAACTGCCCCTGTCCACGCACCGGATTTTTGCGGCGGACAATCCCAAGGCGAAATTCGGCCTGCCCGAGATCATGGTCGGTATCTTCCCTGGCGCGGGTGGCACAACCCGGATGGTCCGCAAGGTTGGCGCGATCGCGGCGGCTCCTCTGTTGCTGGAAGGCAAGATGCTGGACGTCAAGAAGGCCAAGGGCGCAGGCTATGTCGACGAAATCGCCGAAGATCCGATGGCCGCAGCCAAGGAATGGGTGCTGAACGCCAAGGATGCGGATCTTGTCAAACCATGGGACGCCAAGGGCTATAAGATGCCAGGCGGTGCGCCCTATCATCCGGCGGGTTTCATGAATTTCGTCGGAGCCTCGGCGATGGTCAACGGCAAGACCCAGGGCGCTTTCCCGGCAGCCAAGGCCTTGTTGAGTGCCGTCTATGAGGGCGCGCTGGTCGATTTCGACACCGCGCTGAAGATCGAGGCGCGGTGGTTCACATCCGTCTTGATGAACCCGTCTTCGGGCGCAATGATCCGGTCGCTGTTCCTGAATAAGGAAGCGCTGGAAAAAGGCGCGGTAAGGCCCAAGGACGTACCTGATCAGCGCGTGAAGAAGATCGGGGTTCTGGGTGCGGGCATGATGGGTGCTGGTATCGCTTTGGTCTCGGCCCAAGCGGGTATGGAGGTTGTGCTGATCGACCGCAATCAGGAAGCCGCTGACAAAGGCAAGGCTTATACCGAGACCTATCTGGACAAAGGGATCAAGCGCGGCAAAGTCACGGCAGAAAAGAAAGAGGCAATGCTGGGCCGTATCACCGCGACCCCTGATTTGGATCACCTCAAAGGCTGTGATCTGATCATTGAGGCCGTATTCGAAGACCCTGGCGTCAAGGCCGAGATGACCCAGAAGGTCGAGGCAATCATTCCCGAGGATTGCATCTTTGCGTCAAACACCTCGACCCTGCCGATCACTGATCTGGCCAAGGCCAGCGTACGGCCTGAGCAGTTCATCGGCATCCACTTCTTCTCTCCGGTTGAAAAGATGTTCCTGGTCGAGATCATCAAAGGCAAAGACACCGGTGATCGTGCGGTTGCCAAGGCGCTGGACTATGTGCGCCAGATCCGCAAAACGCCGATCGTGGTGAATGATGCGCGGTTCTTCTATGCCAACCGCTGCATCATACCCTATATCAACGAAGGTCTGCGGATGATCACAGAAGGCGTGAGCCCTGTGCTGATCGACAACGCCGCGCGTCAACTGGGCTTCCCCGTGGGACCGATCCAGTTGAACGACGAGACCTCGATTGATCTGGGCGCAAAGATTGCCCGCGCCACAAAGGCCGCGATGGGCGATGCTTATCCAGACAGCCCGGCAGATGATCTGATCTTCTGGATGGAGGCCGAGGGCCGATTGGGCCGCAAGGCAAACGCGGGCTTCTTCGACTATGACGATAAGGGCAAACGCACCGAGTACTGGAAAGGACTTCAAGACAAGTATCCGCACACCGAAGATCAGCCTGATCTGATCGAAGTTCAGGAACGCCTGATGTTCGCTCAGGTTCTGGAAGCGGTCCGCGCATTGGAAGAAGGCGTGTTGGAAGACATCCGCGAAGGCGATGTGGGTGCCATTCTGGGTTGGGGCTTTGCTCCATGGTCGGGTGGCCCGCTCAGCTGGCTGGACATCATCGGCACGCCTTACGCCGCTGAACGCTGCGACCAGCTGGCAAAGGCCTATGGTGATCGCTTCGTCTGCCCGCCTCTGCTGCGCGAAATGGCGCAGAAAGGTCAAAGCTTCTATGGCCGCTTCGCCCCCGACGCGAAAGCTGCCTGACAAAAAAAGCTGGCGCATACCCCTCATGCGCCAGCTTTCCCACCGTTCAGCGTATCTTCCTTACGGGTGATGAGCGATCATCATCCATTCGGAGCGCAGGAACAGTGTAGGCAATCCCGGTCTACCGGGTCTTCCCGGTCGCCGACGGGACTTCGCCGGACGCACAGGAAAAATCGGTTCGTTGGGAATGGGTGCGGGCAATGCGCCTAGCGGATTGGACAACACGGTTAGACTTCCGCGTGCTGCCACGTAGCGCAGCAGATCCGCAGCGCCGTGTTCATCTGTGACGTGATACGACGTGGACGCGTTCATCGACCGTTGCCCAAATCGACTGGCGGCGCAGTAGGCTTGCAGCCCGCCTTCGATAAAAATGACCTGATCTTCGTCGAAAAACAGCGTACAGACATCGAAAGTTGCCGCTGGAACTCCAGCGCGCAAGGGACCGATATCCTTCAACAATCGCGCGGCCACAACGGTTGAACCAGCCGTCGTCGGATCGATTTTGCTGTGGTCCAGCGCCATACCCTGTTCCGGCATGAGCCAGACCGGCCGCCCGTTATACGCAGCACGCGACGGCACCAGTATGGGCAGGTTGTCAGGGTTTTGCTCATGCTCAGGGATCGCAACGGTATCAGTGGAAATGCGTCGCACTTCCTTGAAACCATTATCCAACGTCCGAACCCTGTCCCCCGGAACAAGACGCTCTACCGGTTTCCAACCGCTTGTCGTGGCCACCTTGGTTCCATGCACAAAACCCCCTCTGCGCGCAGAAACCAAGGCACCCGACGACGTTGGGGCAACATGCCCCTGTTTGTTCGAATACTCTACTACACTCATTACCCTACACCTGTGCCAACCCCCACTCGGCACCCTTAAACAAACACAGTTTTTAGGTAGCACTAATTTTTAGCAGGGGTCAGATTTGGGACACATTTGCGCCTTAATCAGGGTTAATCGGGCCTATTTGCACGCTAAATCCGAAACAAAAAGGCTGATCCTGGCGAATTGCGATTTTGATCGGAAACGAAAGTTCGCCTTTGCGATCAAAACAATACCCGAATCTCCTGGCGGTTTTCGCACAGGCCGGGGGTAGGCGCCGCCAGGAAAGCGGGATCGATCGCATCCTTGCCCCAAACTCAGGTGGTGCCGGTATCGGCAATCACTTAGATGTTTGATTTGTGCGTTTTCAGCGGCAGTTCCGGTCGCAACAGGTTTGCGCCTTTTGATTACACCATGTTATGAATTTAGAATAATAATCCGAGCAGCATGTCCAAATGACAGCCCTAAAACAGTACCAGCGGATCGAGGCCACCGGTCTGTGGCGCCCGTCGCCCGACGCTCAGCGGCGCGAGGTGGTCATTTCAATTGGCGAAGCCACGCTTACTGTTTCGGATTTCAACGATAGTGCGCTGACCCATTGGTCGCTTGCGGCACTTGAACGCCAAAACCCAGGCGAGTTTCCCGCCATCTTCAACCCCGATGGCGATCCTGGCGAAACGCTCGAGCTTGCAGAAACCGAAACCACCATGCTGGATGCCATTGATCGGTTGCAGCGCGCGATCGAACGGACACGGCCCCACCCCGGACGGTTGCGCTGGATCAGCGTGGTCGGGGTTGTGCTGGCTGTCGTGGGTGTTTTGCTTTTGTGGTTGCCCGGTGCCTTGCAACGCCATGTTGTGCAAGTCCTGCCCGAGATCAAGCGTGAAGAGATCGGAACCGCAATCCTGAACCGGATCGAGCGGGTGTCAGGTCAGGCTTGCGGCTCGGCGGATGTGCAGACCTCGTTGGACACTCTGGCCCGGCGGACCGGCGTGCGTCAGATCGTGGTCCTTCCTGCGGGTGTGCCTGACAGCCAGAGCCTGCCCGGAGGCACCGTGTTGTTGAACCGTGCGCTGGTCGAAGACCACGAAGACCCGGCGGTCGCCGCAGGTTATGTGATCGCCGCCCGCGCACGGGCCGAGTTGAAAGATCCGCTGGACGATCTGCTGGACCGCACCGGCACAACCGCGGCGTTCCGGTTGCTGACCACCGGAGAGCTGACGCCCGAGATCATTGACGACTATACCGAACAATTGCTGACCGAGCCCAAGCCCCGTCTTGACGATGACGATCTGCTTGACGTCTTTGCACGATCCGCCCTGCCCTCGACCCCTTATGCCTATGCCAAGGATATCACGGGCGAGACGGTTCTGGGATTGATTGAGGCCGACCCGATGGCAGGTCGCGCTCAGGAACAGGTGCTGCCGGACCGCGATTGGGTCCAGCTTCAGAATATCTGCGGCGGTTGAGCGCGCTTACTTGGTGCCGAACATCCGGTCACCAGCGTCGCCAAGCCCAGGCATGATATAGCCTTTCGAGTTCAGCTCGCGATCCAGCGACGCCGTGACGATCTTCACGTCAGGATGCGCCTCTTTCATACGCTCCACACCTTCCGGAGCGGCCAGCAGGCACAGGAACCGGATATCCGTGGCACCGGCCTCTTTCAGCAGATCAATGGCGGCAGCCGAGCTGTTGCCAGTGGCCAACATAGGATCCACCGCGATCACCAACCGGTCTTTCAGCCCTTCGGGGGCCTTGAAATAGTACTGGACCGGCTTGAGTGTTTCCTCATCGCGGTAAAGCCCGACAAAGCCGACCCGCGCCGAGGGGACCAGTTCCAGCACACCGTCCAACATGCCGTTGCCCGCGCGCAGGATCGAGACCAGCGCCAGCTTTTTCCCCGCCAGAATAGGCGCGTCCATCTCTTCCATCGGGGTTTCGATGTGGCGCGTGGTGATCGGCATCTCGCGCGTGACCTCATAGGCCAGCAACAATGTGATCTCGCGCAGCAACTGCCGGAACACGGCGGTCGAGGTGCCCTTGTCCCGCATGAGCGTCAGTTTGTGCTGCACCAGCGGGTGATCTACGACGGTCAGGTGTTCGCTCATGGTGTCTCCAGTCTTGTCTTGACCCGCGCGCGGGTCTCTTCATCGCAAAAGGCCGCGTTCAATGCGGTATCATTGAGGGCCGCGAAATCCTCGGCACCCCAGCCAAAGGCCTGGGCCAGCATCTCATATTCGCGCCGCATTGTGGTATGGAAAAAGGGAGGATCATCGGTCGAAACCGTGACCTTGACGCCCGCCTCGCGCAACCGCGCGATGGGATGGGCGGCAAAGTCAGGATAAAGCCCCAGAACGACGTTTGAGCCCGGGCAGACCTCAAGCGTCACATCCCGATCCCCGATCTCGCGGATCAGATCGGGGTCTTCGATGGCACGTACACCGTGCCCCACCCGCTCAACACCCAGATCGCGGATCGCATCGCGCACGCTTTCGGGCCCGCCGAACTCTCCGGCATGGGTGGTCAGGCGCAGCCCTGCCTCGCGGGCGCAGTCAAAGGCCCATTTGAAATCCCCCTGCGCGCCGACGCTTTCGTTTCCGCCCATGCCAAAGCCGGTGATCCAGCCGCCTGCGGTCTCAGCCGCGCAACGAGCGCTGGCCTTGGCTTTCTCGGGCCCGAAATGACGCACACAGGTAATGACACCGCGCAGGGTGATGTCGAATTTGCGTTCTGCCTCATCCGCCGCGTCCTGAATGGCGGCCAGATAGTCGCACCAGGCCTGCAGATCGCCACCGCCGCAAAAATCGGGACTGAGGAAGGTTTCAGAGTAAACCACCCCGTTGGCCGCGCTTTCCTCCAGAATAGCCAGCGTCAAGCGACGGAAATCTTCGGGCGATTTCAAAACCTCACAGGCGGCCTCGTAGACGCTGAGAAAATGGGCGAAATCACGAAAGTCATAGCTGCCATCGGGTTTGAAAATCCCGCTGAGGTCGATGCGCTTTTCATGTGCCAATTGGCGGATAAAGGCGGGCGGGGCCGCGCCTTCGTGATGCAGATGAAGTTCGATTTTGGGAAGGTCTGCGACGCTCATAGAAAACTCCGCCCGGGCCCTCGCGCCGGGATATTCAGATGATGGGCGATACTGGCAGCGACATCGGCAAAATTGACCTGACCGATTTGGCCTGAGCCCTTTCCGGCCACCAGCACAGGCACTTGTTCGCGCGTGTGGTCAGTGCCCACCCAACTGGGATCATTGCCATGATCGGCCGTCAGCACCAAAAGGTCGCCGGGCTTCAATCGTGCCAGCAATGCGCCGATCCCCGCGTCAAACCACTCCAGCGCACGCGCATAGCCGCTGATGTCGCGCCGGTGGCCATAGAGGCTGTCGAACTCAACAAAATTGGCAAAACTCAGGCTGCCCTCTTCGGCACTGTCCACAAGGTCCGACAGATGGTTCATCAAATCCACATCCGAGCCTTTGCGCAGCGTGTCGATGCCTTGCATCGAAAAGATGTCGCCGATCTTGCCCACCGCATGAACCCTGCGACCTGCGTCTTGTACCCAGTTGGTAAGCACCGGCGCGGGCGGTAGAATGGCGAAATCCTTGCGGTTGGTGGTGCGCGTGAACCCATCCTCAGGCGTACCGACAAAGGGCCGAGCTATGACACGACCCACTTTCATATGATGCAAACGCGGGGCGAGCGTGCGGCACATCTCAAGCAACCGGTCGAGGCCAAAGCTCTCTTCATGTGCAGCGATCTGGAAGACGCTGTCGGCTGAAGTATAGCAAATCGGCCAGCCCGTTTGCATATGCTCGGCCCCCAGTTCGGCAATGATGGCCGTGCCCGACGCATGGCAGTTTCCCAGGATCCCATCGGTTCCCGCTGCCGCGGCCGCTGCGCGGGTCAGATCCTTGGGAAAGCTGGGTGTTGTATTCGGAAAATAGTGCCAGTCCCATGGCACCGGCATGCCCGCCAGTTCCCAATGGCCTGAGGGGGTGTCTTTGCCCGGCGAATGCTCACGCGCGCAGCCCCACAGCCCTGTTGGCGGGGCCGTCAGCCCTGGGGTCGGATCACCGGACGCAAGCCGGGTCGCCGCGCCCAATCCCAGCGCATCCAAATGCGGCAGGTGCAAGGGCCCTGACCGCCCCTCTTCGGCCCGTCCCTCAGCACAAGCCTGTGCAATATGAGCCAGCGTATTGGCGCCACTATCGGGGATCGTGCCATTAAAGAACCGATCCGCGTCAGGCGCGCCACCGATTCCGACCGAGTCCATGACCACCAGAAAGGCCCGGCTCATGCGGTGAGCCTTTCGTGGACCAGAGGTGGCACCTCTACCGGCGCGTCGCTGAGGGTGATTGCGTTCAACACTGCCTGAGACGCGGCCTGTGCCGCATCCTCGCGGGCCGCGTGGATAACAGCCAGCGGAGCGCCTTTGGTCACCCGGTCGCCCAGGCGCAGCAGCCCTGACAGACCGACCGCCGGATCAATCTCATCGCTTTCCACCTGTCGCCCACCGCCCAGCGCGACAACCGCAAGCCCCAGCGCCTCACCATCTTTGGCCGTGATGTAACCTGCTCGGGGGGCCTTCACCTCCTGGATCACATTCGCCTCGGGCAGGAACCGCGCCCAATTGTCTACAAAATGCACAGGGCCACCAACGGCTGCCATCATCCGGCCAAAGCGCTCGGCAGCGCGCCCGTCGCGGATCACCTCGGTCAGTTTGTCTCGTCCAGCCCGAGCGCTGTCGCACATCCCGGCATCGGCCAGCAGAACACCGCCCAACTCGGCCGATATCTCGGCCAGAGGTGAAGGCTGACCGCTGGTGAGAACCTTCATCACCTCCGCCACTTCAAGCGCATTGCCCAGCGCCGGGATCAGAGGTTGGTTCATATCGCTGATGATCGCAGAGGTCTTGCAACCCGCCGCATTGGCGGTTTCGGTCAGCGCTTTTGCCAGCTTGCGCGCATCATCAAGGGTTTTCATGAAAGCACCGCTGCCAACTTTGACATCCAGCACCAGGGCATCCGGGCTGGCAGCCAGCTTTTTCGACAGGATCGAGGCGGTGATCAGATCCAGGCTTTCCACAGTCGCTGTCACGTCGCGGATGGCATAGAGGCGCTTGTCCGCCGGGGCGATTTGACCCGTGGCACCAACGATCGCAGCGCCGGTTTCGGTCAGCACCTGCCTCAGCCGCGTCTGGCCGATCTGCGTGGCGACGCCCGGGATCGCCTCAAGCTTATCGAGCGTCCCCCCGGTATGCCCAAGCCCCCGGCCCGAGATCATGGGGACATAGGCCCCCATCTCGGCCAGAGCCGGCGCAAGCACAAGGCTTACACTGTCGCCAACGCCACCGGTCGAGTGTTTGTCGATGACCGGACCGTCAAAATCCCACTGCAACACCTCGCCGCTGTCGCGCATGGCGATGGTCAGATCCGCGCGGCCCTGCGGGCCCAGCCCACCCATGCACACGGCCATGGCAAAAGCTCCGGCCTGCGCGTCGCTGACACTGCCATCCGCCAGCCCTTGGGCAAACCATTTCAGCTCATCGCCTGTGGGCACCTCTCCCCGGCGCAGCTTTGCAATGATCGAACGGGCATCCATCGGATCACACGTCCGCCATATGCGAGGCATCAAAGGCCCCCGGCAGCAATTGACCAATTGTGGTTTCCATCTCAACCCCAGTGGCCGTGGCCAGCGTGACCTTGACGTCACGCGCACCAAACTCCGCCAGTTTCTGACGGCACCCACCGCAGGGCGGCACGGGTTCAGGGCTTGAGGCCACCACATAGACTTCGGTCAAGGTCTGCTCACCCGCAGCAACCATGGCCGCGATGGCCCCGGCCTCGGCGCAGGTGCCTTCGGGATAGGCCACGTTTTCCACGTTGCATCCGGCATAGATCTCACCCGTGTCTGACCGCACCGCCGCGCCCACCTTGAAGTTCGAATAAGGGGCATAGGCGTTTTCCCGCACGGCCAAGGCAGCGTCTTTCAGCGACATAGCGATTCCCTAAATTTTGATCATCTGGTCAGAATGACCCACCCTACTGGAAAGCGCGCGGGGAATTGAAGCCCCGTTTGCGGCTTTTTTGGTCCAAAATCAGCCCACGTCCAACACCGTATTGAAAGTGCCCGGCAAAGTAACCTCAAGCAGTTCAAGATCATCTGTGGCATCCGTAAGACGGGTGCGCATGGCCGGTGGGATGACAAAGGCATCGCCTTGTTCCAGCCGGAACGGCTCCCGTCCCTCACCTTCCAATGTGACCTGACCGCTCATCACAAAGGAAAAGTGGATATCGGTGTCATGGGTCGCCCATTGCGGCTGCCCCTGCCCTTTGCGTACCACCTGAACCCCGGCCACGCCTTTGGTGTTCTCCGCAATCGTGGTGTCGCGGCAAATGTAACCTGGCAGACGAAACGGAACCCACTCGGCACCTTCGGCCTGATTGAACACAAATTTCTGCCCCTGCCATTCCCGGTCGGGCCGCAGATGCGGCGTTGGCAAGGTCATGTCGTGATCGATCTCAGTGACATGTTCGGCAGGAACCCCGATTTCGATCACTTGCACATTGTCCGAAGCTTCCAGCACGCGGTGCCGGATCTCGGGCGGCTGGATAAAGCAATCCCCTGCGGTCAGACGCATCTTGTCGCCCTGATCCTCATAGACCACGTCGACCCAGCCATGGATGCAAAAGATGAGCTGAAAGCCCACCTTGTGGAAATGCACCATATCCGGCACCGGGCCACCATCCGGGATGCGGATATGGCTGGCAATGATCGAGCCGCCCAACCGGTCGGGCACAAGATCGCGGTAATGCATCCCCGCCCGCCCGATAATCCAGGGCGCCTGGTCTTTCAGCCTGCGCACCACAAAGGAATGCACCGTTTCAGGCATGACCATGGGCGGGTTCAGCTCATCGATCTCGATCCGCGTGCCGTTTGGGGCCACTAAAACGCGCTGACCATCCGCAAAGCCTTGAGGATCATTGGTCAGGATGCGCAACGTGCCGGGGCTTTCGGGCGCATCCTTTTCGATCCGAATGCGCAACCCGTGGCCCGAAAAGACCGCGACCCGAGGATCGTCCGCCGGATAGATCATATCCATGCGCAGACCCAGAACCTTGGTATAGAATGGAATGTCGTCCCGCAGTTCTTGCGTGGGCAAACGAATTTCAGCGCGTGTTTCGGCCTGTTGGGAGGGGCGTGTCATTCAAGGACTCTTCGGTTTGACGTTTCGGCCATCCGATCAGAACCGAAGCCAAAAGGCCAATCGAAAAGAACATCTCAAGCGTTTCTTCCAGAACAAACAGACGGGTCATCGCTGTTACAGACAGAGACGCGCCATATGCGCCACTGATTTCTTCCAGAACCTGCGCGATCACGGCCATCAGCCCTGCCAAGACAAACACGATCAGAAAAGGCGCCCTTGCTTTGATCGCTTTCCAAGCGGTCGGAACACCGTGCAAAACCAGACCATAGAGCACAACGAGCAGCAAAACGACGCGCACGGCGGTCAGGTCAAGCGCCCAGTCCAACCCGTTCAAAATCGCAAACGGCAGACTGTCGGGCGCGTAGACATCGGCTTCTAGCTCGCGCTCGGCCAATAAGAAACAGACCACACCCAGATAGAGACGCTTGAGGCCCGGATACCGCACCAACGCGACGATACCGGCTGTAAACAACGCAGCAGCCGAAATTGTTTCGAGCAATCCGCCTTCCTGGCTGAGCGGAACGATCTGCATCGGCCAAAGAACTTCGATGGCCAACAAAGCAACAGCAACAAGCAGCGCAACCCAATACCACAAGTGGTTTTCTGGTCTTACGACGGCATCGCGCCAAGCGACTGTCTTGTCCGGGTTTTCTTCTTGCTGACTCATCTTTTGTAAACTTGCTGCTCGATTTTCAGGGTCGAAGATCGCGAGAATGTAAAAGTTTTGTGAAAATATTCAATGCAAGATTCCAAACCGACGGGCCGCTATTCATGCGGAACGTAACGTCATGGCCAAAGCCGGAAAAAAGGATTACCCCTAAACCAGTTTTGGAGAGGGAGTTGAATCGCCTATGTCGGACACGTCAAACCTGCGGCAGGCCGCACTTGATTATCACGCTCATCCAAAACCCGGTAAGCTTGAAATCCGCGCCACGAAACCAATGGCCAATGGGCGCGACCTTGCGCGCGCTTATTCTCCGGGTGTGGCCGAAGCCAGCCTTGAGATTAAAGCCGACGCCTCGAACGCCGAGCTTTACACCGCGCGCGGCAACCTTGTGGCCGTGGTTTCGAACGGGACCGCGGTTCTGGGCTTGGGCAATATCGGTGCGCTGGCCTCAAAGCCGGTGATGGAAGGCAAGGCCGTCCTGTTCAAGAAATTCGCAGGCATTGACTGTTTTGACATCGAAGTCGATCAGCCCGACCCGGAAAAACTGGCTGATATCGTCTGCGCGCTGGAGCCGACTTTCGGTGCGGTCAACCTTGAAGACATCAAGGCACCCGATTGTTTTATAGTGGAAAAACTCTGTCGCGAGCGGATGAACATTCCGGTGTTCCACGACGATCAACACGGCACGGCCATTGTCGTGGGGGCTGCGGCCAAGAACGCGCTGCATGTGGCCGGCAAAGCGTTTGAGGACATCAAAGTTGTCTCGACCGGTGGTGGCGCGGCGGGGATCGCGTGCTTGAACATGCTGGTCAAGCTGGGGGTAAAGCGCGAGAATATCTGGCTCTGTGACATCCACGGACTGGTTTACGAAGGCCGTGCCGAAGACATGAACCCGCATAAGGACCAGTTCGCGCAGACATCCGATTTGCGCACGCTGGATGATGTGATCGCGGGTGCAGACCTGTTTCTGGGGCTGAGCGGGCCAAATGTCCTGAAGCCCGAGATGGTGCAGAAAATGGCGGCGCGACCGATCATTTTCGCGCTGGCCAACCCGACGCCCGAGATCCTGCCGGAAGACGCCCGCGCGGTTGCGCCTGACGCGATCATCGCCACCGGGCGCAGCGATTTTCCCAATCAAGTCAACAACGTATTGTGCTTTCCTTTTATCTTTCGCGGGGCGCTGGATGTAGGCGCGACCGAAATCAATGACGCGATGGAGATCGCTTGTGTTGACGGCATCGCCGAAATGGCGCGCGCAACAACCAGCGCCGAAGCTGCCGCAGCCTATAAGGGTGAGCAGCTGACCTTTGGGCCTGAATACCTGATCCCCAAGCCCTTTGATCCGCGCCTTGTTGGTGTTGTGTCATCCTCGGTGGCCAAGGCCGCGATGGAAAGCGGGGTGGCCAAGCGCCCGATTGACGACCTGGAGGCTTACAAAGAAAAGCTGAACCAGACCGTTTTCAAATCCGCCCTGCTGATGCGCCCTGTGTTTGAGGCTGCCGCCAATGCCTCGCGCCGGATTGTCTTTGCCGAGGGCGAAGACGAACGCGTTCTGCGCGCCGCTCAGGCGATTTTGGAAGAAACGACCGAAACGCCCATTCTGATCGGCCGCCCTGATGTCATCGACGCGCGGTGTGAACGGTTGGGCCTGACGGTCAGGCCCGGTCAGGACTTTCAGATCGTTAACCCGGAAAATGACCCGCGTTATTATGATTACTGGAACTCCTACCACCAGATCATGCAGCGCCGGGGTGTCACTCCGGATTTGGCCAAGGCCATCATGCGTACGAATACAACCGCCATCGGCGCCATCATGGTGCATCGCGGCGAGGCTGACAGCCTGATCTGTGGCACCTTTGGCGAATACCGCTGGCACTTGGACTATGTTGAACAGGTTCTGGACGAAGGTGATCTGCGGCCCCACGGCGCGCTGTCGTTGATGATCCTCGAAGATGGCCCTCTCTTCATCGCGGATACGCACGTGCGGCAGTTGCCCTCGCCCGAGGAACTGGCCGAGACCACAATCGGCGCAGCCCGCCACGTGCGACGGTTCGGGCTGGAACCCAAGATCGCTTTTTGCTCGCAATCGCAATTCGGCAATCAGGCCGAAGGCTCGGGCAAGCGGTTGCGGGCCGCGCTTAAGATCCTGGATTCGGAACCAAGGGACTTCACGTACGAGGGCGAAATGAACCTGGATGTGGCCCTTGACCCGGAACTGCGTGCACGGATTTTCCCAAATTCGCGTCTTGAAGGGCCCGCCAATGTGTTGATCTTCGCCCATGCGGACGCCGCCAGCGGTGTGCGCAATATCCTGAAGATGAAGGCCAACGGGCTTGAGGTTGGACCGATCCTGATGGGCATGGGGAACAAGGCCCATATCGTAACACCTTCGATCACCGCACGCGGATTGTTGAACATGGCGGCCATCGCGGGAACGCCAGTGGACCACTACGGGTAGGCATTTATCCGAGTCTGATTCTGATAGCGCAAACCGTTTGCAGATCGAAATTTGCAGTTTTGCAATACTGGGGAGATCATGTGAAATTCGGCTTGCATATTCTTGGGTTTGCAAAAATTTGCAGGTGATTTTAGCGGCATCTGCAAATTTTTTGCGATAAACTGCCGCGCCGTTATTCGAGCCGCTTGTTCGATGCAATGCTGATCCGTAACACGGTATCACAGGTTTATGGAGAGGAGGACGCCGTGGCCTATCAGGAGGTATATGACAGCTGGAAAAGCGACCCCGAGGGGTTCTGGATGGATGCCGCCAAGGGGATCGATTGGGTCCGCCCTCCGAGCAAGGCCTTGTTTGCGGAGAACGCCCCCCTCTACGAATGGTTCAGCGACGCGCGGGTGAACACCTGCTGGAACGCGGTGGACCGTCATGTCGAAAATGGTCGGGGTGAACAAACCGCCATCATCTACGACAGCCCAATCACCCAGACCAAGCGCGAAATCTCCTATGTCGAGCTGCGCAACCGCGTTGCCACCCTTGCTGGCGCGCTCCGGGCCAAAGGGGTTGAGAAAGGGGACCGGGTCATCATCTACATGCCGATGATCCCCGAAGCACTTGAGGCGATGCTGGCCTGTGCCCGCCTGGGTGCTGTGCACTCGGTGGTGTTCGGCGGCTTTGCCAGCAACGAATTGGCAGTGCGCATCGATGATGCCAAACCCAAAGCAATCATCGCAGCCTCTTGCGGGTTGGAACCCGGTCGTGTGGTGCATTACAAACCCCTGCTGGACGGCGCGATTGAGCTGGCCGACCACAAACCCGATTTCTGCGTCATCTTTCAACGCGAACAGGAAGTGGCCGAACTGATCGAGGGGCGCGATGTCAATTGGCACGGGTTTCAATATGGTGTTGAACCCGCCGAATGCGTGCCGGTCGACGGCAATGACCCGGCCTATATCCTCTATACTTCTGGAACGACGGGCGCGCCGAAAGGCGTTGTACGCCCAACCGCAGGCCATCTGGTGGCGCTGAACTGGACGATGAAAAACCTGTATGATGTCGATCCAGGCGATGTGTTCTGGGCGGCCTCAGATGTGGGCTGGGTCGTCGGACATTCCTATATCTGCTACGCACCGCTTATCCACGGCAACACCACCATCGTGTTCGAAGGCAAACCGGTTGGCACACCGGATGCGGGCACGTTCTGGCGCGTGATCTCAGAGCATAAGGTCAAAAGCTTCTTCACCGCACCCACCGCAATCCGCGCCGTCAAACGCGAAGACCCCAAGGGTGAGCTGATGGCCAATTACGACCTGTCGAACCTGCGCGCCCTGTTTCTTGCCGGAGAACGCGCAGATCCCGACACGATCACCTGGGCGCAGGATGCGCTGAAGGTGCCGGTGATCGACCATTGGTGGCAAACCGAAACCGGCTGGGCCATTGCAGGCAACCCGCTGGGGATCGAGGAATTGCCGATCAAACTGGGCTCGCCCGCCAAACCGATGCCGGGCTATGATGTGCAAATCCTCGACGAAGGCGGACACCCGATGAAAGCCGGAGAGTTGGGCGCAATTGCTGTCAAGCTGCCCCTGCCCCCCGGTACATTGCCGACGCTTTGGAATGCCGAGGCGCGGTTCAAGACCTCATACCTGGATCATTTCCCCGGCTATTACGAAACCGGTGACGCGGGCATGATCGACGAGGACGGGTACCTCTATATCATGGCGCGTACTGATGACGTGATCAACGTGGCAGGCCATCGCCTGTCCACGGGCGGCATGGAAGAAGTTCTGGCCGCCCACCCGGACGTGGCCGAATGCGCCGTGATCGGGGTGTCGGACCAGTTGAAGGGCCAGATGCCGGTTGGCTTCCTGTGTTTGAATGCCGGGTCGGATCGCGGTCACGATGATGTGGTGCAAGAGGTGGTCACCATGGTGCGCGACAAGATCGGGCCCGTGGCGGCCTTTAAGAAGGCCCTGGTTGTGGCGCGATTGCCCAAGACACGTTCAGGCAAGATCCTGCGTGGAACGATGGTGTCGATTGCGGATGGGCAGGACTATAAGATGCCCGCGACCATCGACGATCCGGCCATCCTGGACGAGATCACGGACGCATTGAAAACCATCGGCTACGCCAAATAACCGCCGCGTCGGCGACGGCGCGCGCTGTTTTGCTTGCAAGTGTTTAAGCGGCCCTTACTGTCGAGCACAGACAGCGAGGGCCCATGACAAAAACCGAACTCTGGCGTTTGAGCGCCACCGAATTGGCAGCGCAAACGACGCGCGGTGATATCCGCGCCGAGGACGCCGTTCAAAGCGCGCTGGACCGGATGCAGCAGGTCAATCCCACGCTAAATGCCGTGGTCGAGGACCTGGGCGTCGAAGCCCTTCAACGCGCCCGCGACCTTGACCGAGCCCGCGACGCGGGCGCGCCGGTTGGTCCGCTGCATGGTGTGCCGGTGACCATAAAGATCAATGTCGACCAAAAAGGGCATGCCACCTCGAACGGGGTTGTTGCTCTGAAGGATGTGATCGCACCCGATGACGCTCCGGTCGTCAGCAATTTGCAAAAGGCAGGCGCGATTGTAATCGGGCGGACCAATACGCCTGAATTTTCTTTCCGTGCCGACACCGACAACCCGCTGCACGGGCGCACGCATAACCCCTGGGGCAAACATATTTCAGCAGGCGGGTCCTCGGGTGGTGCCGGAGCTGCGATCATGGCCGGGGTCGGTGCCCTGGCCCACGGCAATGACATAGGCGGCAGCCTGCGGTTTCCGGCGGCGGCCAACGGCGCGGTGACGGTCAAGCCCGGCCTGGGTCGTGTGCCCGCCTGGAACCCCAGTCAAACGGTAGAACGCGGGATGCTGGCGCAGTCCATGTCCGTCCAGGGCCTGCTGACACGCTCTGCCGCCGATTTGCACCTGTCCATGCCTAGCCTGATCGCAGCCGACCCGCGTGACCCGTTTCACGTACCCCTGCCCTGGCGCGGTGAGGCGATGGATGGCCCCACCAAGGTTGCGTTCACCAAGAACACCTTTGGCTATGCTCTGCATGATGAGGTCGACAAGGCGCTGGATACTGCGCGCGACGCCTTGGTGGACGCGGGATATGACGTTCACGAGGTTGAGCCGCCAGATGTGTTCGAATGTGGGCGTGCTGGGTATCGCGCCTTGATGGGTGAAGTCCTGACCCTGCTGAAATCCGACATTCAGGCGGCTGGGTCGCAAACCATTCGCGATATCTTTGACGTCTATTTTCAGGAGTTTTCGCCGATTGTAGAGACCGAGCTGTTGCAGATGATGGCGAAAAGATCCCACTACGCGCGGGAATGGTCCCTGTTTCTTCAAGACTACCCGCTGGTCCTGTCCCCGTTCCTGCCGCAACCCTTCTTTGGCCCCGACCGAGACACAGAAGGTGCCGAAGGCGTGCATGAGGTTCTGGGCTGCGCGGTCTATTCCTACTCGATGAACTTTCTGGGATTGCCCGCCGCCAGCGTTCCGTCGCGGCTCGCGATGCTGCCCAAGGGGCCACAGCCGATCAATGTTCAGATCGCCGCCCAGCGGTGGCGCGAAGACCTTGCGGTGGATGCAGCACAAGCCATCGAAGACCGTGTTGGGCAAATGGCTCCGATACTCTGGGAAAAGCTCGAGACAAGCTGAGTTCGCCCCAAACGAAATTGACCCCGGGTTATTGTGCCCGGGGTCCGCTTTCTAAAATAAACCCAGAGATCAAAAGACAAGCGTGGCACCACCCACACAAGCCCGCGCTAAAACTGCGCTAAGGATCTTTACACCGTTAGATGGCCACTCACTTCCACCTTGGCGTTTTCTCCGGGCAAGTTCACACTACCAAAAGGTGAAATCGCTGAATGTGAACTGGTTCACATAAGTCAAAATAAATCACCGACAGTTCCGCGCGAGAACGTTCTTCCTTGGTTGCCAGCGGTCATTGCAAAGGACCGAAGGTTTCTCCGTCACGCCAATATGAGTGAACAAGCCCGTCGATCTGACCACCCTGCCGAGCATGAAGATCGGTATCGGGGAAAACGCCCCCAAAATTTGCCTAGTCAGCGCGAACAACCCGGTCAAAGAGCTGCTGAAAAGACACCTTGGTTGCAGGATGTTCACCTCCTCCTTCACGGGCATTTCTGGTTAAGCTGCAATAGCCGTGCAGCAGCGACCAAATGGTGATTTCAAGTGTAAAGGGACTGGTGTCGATCTCGTGCAGTGGCGCGCAGCATTGTTCCAGAATTTCAAACGCGGCCCGCGATTTATCCGCAAGATCTAGATCACAGAAATCGATCTGGCCGGAATTGAACATCAGCTCATAAAGCGCTTCGTTCTCTTTAGAAAACGACTGGTATCCTTCGCAGATCGAATAAAGGCGGTCTCGATGTGCAGCGGGTGCAGAGTTCAAGTGTTCAAGCATTGTCGATGCGAAACGTTGATATCCGCGTGCGGCAATGGCGGTGAGCAGTCCTTCAACACCGTTGAAATGATGAGCAGGCGCCGCATGAGAAACCCCGGCGCGCGCTGCACATTTTCGGAGCGTCAATGCGCTCGCGCCACCGCTGTGTAGCAATTCTATTCCCGCATCGATCAGCCTTTCGCGCAGGCCTGCCTCACGTTGACCGTTTGTATCCTTACCCATTCAAAGAGGTTACGCTCGCCACTTGACACTGTCAAGTTTATGCAGCTAAACGTCGACTTGACACTGTCAAGGAGATTGCTGAAATGTCGCTGAGCACAGGTATTCAAAGGGGTTTATTTTGGGTCTTATCCCTCGCAGTCGCTGTCGTGTCCTACCGATTTATCCTGCTTGGTATGAAAGCCGGATTTCCGAATATGGACCACCAATTGGTGTCACCCAACTACGCGTTCTACCTGCATGTTATCTTCGCCCCTCTCGCGCTGGCGCTCGCACCGTTTCAACTCTCAGAATCCTTCCGCACCAAATCCCTGCGCCGCCATCGCCTTTTGGGCCGCATATACGTTGGTGCTGTCTTGCTAGCCGGATTAAGCGGTATCGTTATCGGCTTGAATGCTGCGTATGGGATCATTGCCCAAAGCGGCTTTATCGCCCTGGCTATTGTCTGGATCTTAGTGACAGTCAAAGCAGTCAGATTTGCAATGCAAAGGGAAATCGACCGGCACCGCCGCTACATGATCCGATCAATCGCGCTGACCTTCGCCGCTGTGACGTTGCGGGTTTGGCTTCCCGCACAACTGGTATTTGGCGTCCCTTTTGACGTGGCATATCAGGTTGTGGCCTGGTTCTGCTGGCTGCCCAACCTGATTATCGCAGAATACTTTGTGCGAAAGCTGAAAAGCGCAAACAGCAGCCATTGAGATCGCTTACCCTTAGCGCATGGTTCCAAAACGGGCTATTCAAACGCGCAGCACCAAACTGTTCAAGAAGAACCCGATACCAAGCGCACAAACGGTGTCTATTTGGCTTTTCATCTAAAAAAATGACTTACACGCAGATTTCTCGCCTGGCGCCACCGCCTTCCTGAAAAATCAGGTGAATTGTTCCGAGATTAGACGCTCTTCGAGCCCATGGCCGGGATCAAACAGGATTCGATGCCGGATCGAAGGCTCAGACCGGATCTCGACCCAATCGATATCGGGGCATGAGTTCGAATCGGCATCTGCCATCACCGGGCGCTTGGCGGCATCCAAGACGTCGAACCGTACTTTGGCGGTGTTTGGCAGCAAAGCACCGCGCCACCGACGCGGGCGGAAGGCCGCGATAGCTGTCAGCGCCAATACGTCAGAGCCAATCGGCAGAATTGGCCCGTGGGCGGAATAGTTATAGGCGGTCGAGCCTGCGGGCGTTGACAACAGCGCACCATCACAAACCAACTCGGGCAGACGCTCGCGCCCGTCCACCGTGATCTTCAACCGCGCGGCCTGCGGCCCTGCCCGCAGCAACGAGACCTCGTTGATCGCCAAAGCCTCATGCAGTTGGCCGGATTGGTCCATCGCTTTCATATGCAACGGGTTGATGACCTCTTCCTCGGCCTCGGCAAGCCGGGCCATCAGGTCAGTTTCCGCATACTCGTTCATCAGAAATCCGATTGTGCCGCGGTTCATCCCATAAACAGGTACATCCAGATGCTGGGTGCTGTGCAGCGTCCTGAGCATGAAACCGTCGCCACCCAGTGCGACCACCACATCCGCATCGCGGGGCGCTGCGTTCCCGTGGCGTTTGACCAGCACTTCGCGCGCGGATTGGGCGACATCGATGTCACTGGCCAGAAAAGCGATTCGTTTGGTCATCTTGGGTGGTTTCCAGTGCTGCACATTTGGTTCCGAAACAAACACACCTTTCCGCATTAGGCCAGCATTGACGCCCTCACAGGCCAATAAGTCGCTTTACAGGCTTTTTCCCCCGGACTGTTTCCTATAGGAAATCCGCCAAAGACTCACCTCAGCCATGTGGAGCCCTTATGAACGCCAACCTTCGTGACACCGGTTTCTTTACCCAGTCTCTTGCCGACCGTGACCCCGAGATCTTTGGCTCGATCACATCCGAACTTGGCCGCCAGCGCGACGAGATCGAGCTGATTGCGTCCGAAAACATCGTCTCTGCCGCCGTGATGGAGGCACAGGGCTCGGTGATGACTAACAAATATGCCGAAGGCTATCCCGGTCGTCGCTATTATGGCGGGTGCCAGTTTGTGGATGTCGCCGAGAACCTGGCCATTGATCGCGCCAAGCAGCTGTTTGGCTGCGAATTTGCGAATGTGCAGCCGAATTCGGGCTCACAGGCCAACCAGGGTGTGTTTCAGGCACTGATCCAGCCCGGTGATACCATTCTGGGTATGAGCCTGGACGCCGGTGGTCACCTGACCCACGGCGCACGCCCGAACCAGTCGGGCAAGTGGTTCAACGCGGTGCAATATGGTGTGCGCCAGCAGGACAACATGCTGGATTATGATCAGGTCGAAGAGCTGGCGAAAGAGCATCAGCCCAAACTGATCATCGCGGGCGGCTCGGCCATTCCGCGTCAGATCGACTTTGCCCGTATGCGCGAGATCGCCGATATGGTCGGTGCCTATCTGCATGTGGACATGGCCCATTTCGCCGGTCTAGTCGCGGCGGGCGAGCATCCCAGCCCCTTCCCGCATGCCCATGTGGCCACCACCACCACACATAAAACCCTGCGCGGTCCGCGCGGCGGCATGATCCTGACCAATGATGCCGACATCGCCAAGAAAGTGAACTCGGCGATTTTCCCTGGTATTCAGGGCGGGCCGCTGATGCATGTGATTGCGGGCAAGGCCGTTGCCTTTGGTGAGGCGCTGCGGCCCGAGTTCAAAACCTATATCCAGCAGGTTGTCGCCAACGCGCAAGCGCTGTCGGATCAGTTGATCAAAGGCGGTCTGGACACCGTGACGCACGGAACCGATACCCATGTGGTGCTGGTTGATCTGCGCCCCAAAGGCGTCAAGGGCAACGCGACCGAGAAGGCGCTGGGCCGGGCGCATATCACCTGCAACAAGAACGGTGTGCCGTTTGACCCGGAAAAGCCAACCGTCACTTCGGGCATTCGTCTGGGCTCGCCCGCTGGCACCACCCGCGGCTTTGGCGAGATCGAGTTCCGCCAGATCGCCGACTGGATCATCGAAGTGGTCGACGGGCTGGCTGCCAACGGTGAAGAAGGCAACGGCGCGGTCGAAGCGGAAGTGAAGGCCAAAGTTGCAGAGCTTTGCGCCCGCTTCCCGATCTACCCAAACCTGTAAACGGTAAAGAACGGCGCGAATTCGGCGCCGTTCTTGTCCACAAGGCTCCCGCCCCTTTTGCGCGCATCAAAGATGCGCTGAAAGCGTTGGGCCAAGCGCCACGCCCTGCGGCGTGGCGCGGCTGCGATCAGATCTCGGCGTCTGTTTCCTTCAGAGCATCCTCAAGCAACTTTTCGTTGCGCACCTCTTCGATCCGGTTGATGCGATCTTCGGCAGAGCGGCTGTCGAAGCGGTATTTCACCACGTTGATCAGGCTGAGGGTCAGCAGCACGACGCCCATGCCCCAATAGCCTTTGGTCGAAAGCGGCACGTCGGTTGACAGATACAGCGAGATTGCAAGCAACAGATAGGCCAAGGCCACGCCGGCACCGTTCAGCATCAGGATCAGGTTGTTTTCGTTACGATTGGTCATTTCAAGTCTCCTTGTTCAATATCTATCGTCTTTGGGTCAGGGTTTTGGCGATGCTTTGAGACGGCTGAGCACATCCGCGGCGGTGCTGCGGGTTTTGGGGCCATAGCCCGCCTCTTCCATCCGTTGCCCGATGTCACGGTGATCCAGCCCCCGGTCGATGTCTTGCAGGATTTCGGACTGCTCGAACGGGTCATCCTTGTTCATCACGCGAGTGATCAACGCCTCGGCTTCGTCAATCGGGCTGTCGCCACCCAGATGCCGATTCAGGCGCTTTTGCAAACTCTGTTCACGACGCACCGCCCGGGCGGAAATAGCGCCTTGCTTCAGATCCAGAATCCGACGGTTTGCGGCTTGTATAGATTGGCGCAATTGCAGAATGCGCCCGTCCAGCCGATCAACTGTCTGACGCCGCAGCACCAATTCGTTTTCAAGATCCGCCACCGCTTGCGCCGCCGTCTTCGCCATGTCCTGACGACCATCGGCCAGGGCAGCCCCTGCCCGTTCCATCAACTCGTCAATCCGGGTTTGCAGCGTTTCGATCTGGCGGGTCTCGCCGCGCTGACGCTGAATCAGGCTGGCCAAGGTCAATTTGGCTGCTTTCAGATTTTGCTCTGCTTCGCGAATTTTCTGGTCAATCAACTCGATCGAGTAGGCATCGCGCAATTGCTCTTCGGCCCGCGCATTGGCGCCACCGATCAAGCTCTTTAACGTTCCAAACATGTGATCCTCCGCATGAACGTTGTTCACAAAACGGATATAGTAAGATCGTGAACGTCGTTCAATAATTTTTTGAACGACGTTCGGAAAACTATTTGTTTCCAATTCGTGAGAGAACCTGAGCGATCATGCGCTCGATCTGTTCCGGAGGCACACCGGATATGCGGTTTTCGAGACCCAGCGTGACGATGCCATGGACCGACGAGAACAGCGCGCGGGTCATCAGATCCATCTCGGCCCGGTCGAGATCGGGAAACAGTTCACGCGCCGGTTCAGCGATATAGGCAAAGAGGCCTTTGAGTGCTTCGCGATACCAATCGGGAACATTGCTATCATCGGCCATTTGCAGGTCAAACAAGGCCCGCCACAGGTTTGTGTGCGCATTGGCGAAATGCAGATAAGCCGTGCTCATGACGATCAACCGCTCAACCGGGGATTCCGTGCCGTCGAAGGATGCGCCTACCGCCTGTTCCAGACGCAGGAATGTGCGCCCATTGACCGCCATGGCAATCGCCGTCAGGTCTTCATAAGCATTGTAGATTGCGCCCACAGCGCAGCCTGCATCCTTGGCTAGATCACGCGCGCGCAGTTCCGACAAACCATCCCGGGCGATCCGAATCTCGGCCGCTTCAACCAGCTTTTCGCGCAATTGTTGGCGCCGGATCTGAGTTTTTGTGGTCATCGTATCCCCAAAAAGGTGAACTGTGTTCATCCCCTTGCGGATAAGCCAAAAGACCTATTCAGATCAAGCCGCGCCAGTACAGAACGATCAGGGCCAGAACAGTCAGGGCGATCAGGTTGAAGGACAACGAGCCCAAGAGCCCAAGAAACCACCCCCATCGGCGATCGGCCAAATCTATGGCGCGCAGATGGGATTGTACCTCATCCGCGGCGCGTGCCAGCCGCTTTGTATCCAGCACCAGTCGCAGCTTGGGGTGATCCGCCAGAGGTTCGGCCCGGGCCAGTACCATCGCCTCTTTATAGACCCTGCGCGGCAGCCGACGTTTGGCGCGTTTGACCGAAGCGGCAAGGGTTTTGTCGCGCACGCCCAACTTGCCGCGCAACAGTTCAATTGTCTCGGCGATCTGGCTCTGAAAATCGGTATTCTGCTGCATGGCCCCTCCTGCGGCGGCACCCTAACCGGTGCGTTTGCTGGCGACAATGGGGGTGGCTGTTTCCGGCGGCGAAAGGTATCACCCGGGATATGCTGAACACCATTGTCCACGGTACCCCCACCGACCGCCCCACCCTTGTGATTGCCCATGGCCTGTACGGGTCGGCGCGGAACTGGGGCGTCATTGCCCGCCGGTTGTCGGATGAACGCCAAGTTGTGGCTGTTGATATGCGCAACCACGCACACAGCAAATGGGATCCCCATCACGGCTATCCAGATCTGGCGCGTGATCTGGCCGAGGTCATCAACGACCTGGGCGCGCCAGTTGACCTGCTGGGGCATTCGATGGGCGGGAAAGCGGCGATGGCTGTGGCGCTGGAATACGGGAATCTACTGCGCAAATTGGTGGTCGCGGATATCGCCCCGGTGCGGTACACGCACAGCCAGATCCAGTTTATCGAGGCCATGCGTGCGGTTGACCTGTCCCGGGTCGAGCGGCGCTCGGACGCGGAACAGCAACTGGCCGATCTGGGGGTCGAGAAAGCTTTACAGAGCTTTTTCACGCAATCACTGGATGTGAAAGAGAAACGGTGGCTGCTGAACCTCGACGGGCTCGCCGACGCGATGCCTGACATCATGGGATTTCCAACCTACACATCCAACTGGCCGGGTCCGGCCCTGTTCTTGTCGGGTGGCGCATCGGACTATGTTCTGCCGCAACATCGTGACACGATCCGCACTCTGTTCCCCGGTGCAAAATTTGCCAAGATCCCCGGTGCCGGGCATTGGTTGCACGCCGAAAAACCACGAGAGTTCGAGGCCGCAGTCCGGGCTTTTCTGAACGCCTGATCAGGCTTGCGACGTATAAAGCCGCCTGGCCACGAACCAAGCTGCGGGCAGCGCCAACAGACCCCCGACCAGAGCAGCGGATATGATAGCGACCGTGGTGACAAAGCCCGCCGACAGCACAGCGATCACGGCGCTTCCGGCGAAAGCGGTTGCGATCAAAGAATAAAGCACAGAGGCGAGTCGAAACATGGGCTGCGAACCTTCCACTTGGAGTCCCAATTCCCATATCGCTCTTGTGCAAAGACTTCCCTGATCTGCGTCAAGATCAGGCCTATTCCGGGCCCACCACAGCGCCACCAGCATTGATCCAGTCAGACAGGCCGCCCAGATTATAGACCTCGGGATACCCCATATCTTTCAGCAGCTTCCCGGCCAAAGCTGCACGACCGCCCGAGGCGCAATGCAGCACGATGGCGCGATCTTTGCGCAGCTCCGGGTCATGCGATGGAACCGCGTCATCAGCGCGAAACTCAAGCATCCCGCGTGGAATATGATGTGCCCCCTTAGCGCGGCCGGTGCGTTCCAGTTCGGTCCCGTCGCGCACATCCAAAAGCAGAGCCCCTTGCCCCATCAACGCCTGCGCGCGCGCGGTATCAATACGCTCTACAACCGCGTTTGCGGCTTCCATCATGTCTTTGACTGTCAACGGCATCTCATCCTCCGGCCTGAGTGTTCCGAACCTTATATAGGGAATGCAGAATGTATGATAACCCGCTTGTTGTGCGAATTCCTAGCTTTCCTGCCGTTTTCCAATTGGCAGAGGAAAGTTTCTGGTGCGGGCGGTGCGCATACAATTCCTATATCGAGGTATACCGTGGATAGCCCAAACTTCCTAAAACTCCCTAAATTTTTTACTTTTTGTACCCCATTCTATTCCATTCTGCCCCACTATACCCCACATATAGGGGTGGACAATAAGGTGGATAGATATTGGCACAACCCAAACACAAGCTGACAAGCGCAGAACTCAAAGCGAAGGCCCCCGGCAAGTATTCCGATGGCGGAGGCCTTTGGTTTCACAAACGCAACGATGGCGGTGCGCAATGGTTCCTACGCTACACGATATTCGGTCGTCGGCATGAAATGGGTTTGGGCAGCTTCCCTGATGTGACGCTGAAAGCTGCGCGCAACGAAGCCGAAAAATGGCGCGCTGTCGTGCGCGACGGAAAAGACGCCATTAAGGAACGTGAACGCCAGCGCCGCGAAGCC
Source organism: Ruegeria sp. HKCCA5839 (assembly GCF_013035585.1). Classification (NCBI taxonomy): domain Bacteria; kingdom Pseudomonadati; phylum Pseudomonadota; class Alphaproteobacteria; order Rhodobacterales; family Roseobacteraceae; genus Ruegeria; species Ruegeria sp. HKCCA5839. The sequence goes on from NZ_WQIE01000001.1 coordinate 1,030,442, forward strand.
GAAAGCAACATGCACGTTTTGCGCGATGTTGCGCTAGACGCGTTCGAAAGCCGCAAGGCGGAACTGAAAGGATATGGCAAGGCCGGGCGATGGTTCAGCCCATTGGAACTGCACGTCCTGCCCAAATTGGGCAAGATGCCCGTTTCTCAGATCGACCAACGCGATATTCGCGACACCCTCGCCCCTCTATGGCACAGCAAAGCTTCAACCGCACAAAAAGCGATGGATCGACTGCGCATTGTCATGCGCCATGCAGCGGCACTTGGATTGGATGTGGATCTACAGGCCACTGACAAAGCCAAAGCGCTATTGGGCAAGCAACGGCATACGGTCAAAAACATCCCGGCGCTCAATTGGCGCGACGTGCCAGCATTTTATCAATCGCTTGAGGGCGGCAGCACAACCGAACTGGCGCTGCGGCTTCTTATCCTAACGGTGGTTCGCAGCTATCCCCTGCGCAACTTGCGCCTTGACCAGATCGACGACGATATCTGGACCATCCCGGCAGAGGCGATGAAAGGTCGCGTGGGGGCCACCAGCGAGTTCCGGGTGCCTTTGTCGAAAGAAGCTCAAGCGGTTATTGCTGAGGCCACACCGTTCGCCCGTGACGGCTTTCTTTTTCCCGGCATGCGCAAAGGCGTGATTTCCGACATGACAATGAGCAACTTCATGAAGCGGCGCGGTATGGTCGAGCGCCCACACGGTTTTCGATCCAGTTTCCGCGATTGGGTGGCAGAGACGACAAACACGCCTCATGACGTAGCAGAAACGGCGCTAGGACACACGGTTGGCGGCAAGGTGGAGCGCAGCTATCGACGTACGGATTTTCTGGAAAAACGTCGAGCGTTGATGGAGCGGTGGGCCAGTTTTATCAGTAAATCAGGCCGGCAGTTTAAGGTTATTAATTTATGAAGCAAACGTGGTTGATGCCTTTCGCCGCCGAATGGCAGGAAACGAAGCCGTCATTGTACTTTTCAGAAGAAACGCGCTTGCCGATGGCACTGGCCTTCGCGGTCAACGTTATCGGTAGATGGGTTCACAAAGGGGAGGTTTACATCCCGTTCCTAGATGCGCCTGTGATGGAAACATACAAGCACATCAAACCCGTCTATCAATACGTGGGATATGCTGAGAGGGACGCAGAACTAGTTGGCTATTTCACCGCAGATATTTCTGTCGAGGATTGGCGACGGCTTTTTTCGGCAAGCCCACAGGCCGCCAAACAAATCCGCTATATGTTAGGAATAAACTTGCAGTTGGGTTACGCGATGCCCAAAGCCGCTCGGTCATTTGCTGCCGAGCTTGCCAACGGACTCGAAGACCCCAAACGCGAAAGAAAAAAGAAAACGCTGACCCATCGCGATACCCTACTTTCTGGAGTAGCAAAGAAGGTATCCGCAGCTTTCGGTATGCACCTCGGCGCTACGAAATCTCGACTACAGCAAGAACCTCCTCCGGAATGCGGAGCTGTTGTAGCCGCTGCTGCAATGTTCGGACATGGGCTAATAGTGAACTATGTGAATGCGGATAGGATTTGCAGAAACGCTTCCTTACCTGTTGAAACTATTTCAGAAAATTATGCACTCCGAACATACGACTTGATTGAATCGCCAATCAGACTGAACGCACTTGCGCCAACTCCGCCAGATGAGTATCGCGCCGATCCATACAAAGTTTATGGCGAGCAATTTGAGAAAGCAGCAGAACACTTGGGTATAGCGTTACCCACTTTTTACACGTCGCAATAGCGTGTCGATGGGAAGCGTACATTACCTTAAGTTTGCTTCATGGAGCACCGGCAAATACGCCGCTGCACAATAAGGCGAAGCAAATGCGCTATCTTACATTTAGCGACCTACAGGCAAAACTTGGCGGTAGAGGCCGCACGACAATTTACCGTGACGTGGAGTCGGGCCGCTTGCCCAAGCCCTTGAAAATCGGCGGACGCCTGTATTGGGCAGAAGCTGATATCGACGCCGCAATCGCGGCACATGTGGGATAAGACCCGCTCAACCCTCTGCGCGGACGCAGGGCAAGTTGAGCGGGAATATACCGTGGAAAGTATACCTCTCTCATACGCCCAGCGCCTTCGCAGTTCAACTCCGGAGGCCATCATGGCTGACAAAGAAGAAAACTGGGGCACTGCCCTATTCACCATACACAATCAAATCGATGGGACGCGAGAAATCGCAGTGTTAGGCCGCGACCGATGGGCGCTTGAAGCGCTTATCGCGGCCGGTCCCAAGGGATGCACCCCTATCGACACTCCCGGCCCACGTTGGAGCGGATACGTCCACAATCTACGAAATCTGGGAGTGCCCATAGAGACCCTCACAGAGCCACATGACGGTCCGTTCGCAGGCACTCATGCCCGATACGTCCTGCGGGCCTCAGTGACGCGTTCAGAGGGGCGTGCGGCATGAAAGCAAGGGAAAACAAAACCTCAACTCCGCGCGACTTGTTCGAGCGCAAAATCCACCACCAATTCGGCCTGAGCGGCGCGGTTCTGCGCAGCATCAGCGAATTGCGCTATCCGGGTAAGTCCTGATGGCTGGTGCCCGATACAGGAAAGGAAAAAAGGGGGCTGGGCGTCACGTCCAGCTTCCCGAGTACCTGCAAGCGTCTCAAGCTTGGGCCAGCCTCAAACCCGGCCCCCGCGCCCTCTATATCGAACTGAAACGGCGGTTCAACGGATCGAACAACGGCAATATCATTCTCAGCCATCGGGACGCGGCAAAAGCCATCAACGTGAGCCGCAACACGGTCGGTGCATACTTTGACGAGCTTCAAGCGCGTGGCCTGATAGCGATGACCCGCGCCCCCTTTCTCGGCCCGGCAGGGGTGGGACAGGCGAGTCTATGGGCGTTGCAAGAGATGCCCACTGCCGATGGCAAGCCAGCCCAAAGGGGCTTTCTAAAGTGGAGGGAAAATGAAAACCCCCGCACAAAAACCGTGCTTGCCCATCCCAATGACTGTGACACCGATGCACAACGGGACAACGCCACATGCGTGACTGTCCTAAATTTTGGGACGTGAGGGCGAAATCTCCCAGTGTCTCCGATGCACAAAAACCATGACACATATACATCTAGCCATAGGCGGTAGAAAATCCGCGCTAGTAGTTGGAGTAGATCAATACCACAAAAATATCGTGGACTTTGAAAGGTCTGGAGGTACTGAGTTGGGCCAAGCCATGAGGAGAACAATGAGTGAACTCATGCTTCGCAATCAATCAAAATTCGCTTATGATTTCGACAAAATCTGGGGGCGAAAATGGGCGGCATTGGAAGCGGAAGACTCTGGCAATGGAGCGTTAAGAGCACCGTTGAGGATTATCGCAGCATTGATGTACGGCGTTGGGCGCGCGCGGGCCTAATAACGCCCGGCAATCGCTTTGGGTGGCAATGGTCTATCGACGGCGAAAAGGTTGCCAGTATCCAGGTGCAGACATCGCACGGACAAGTCAGGCTCATCTATCGTAGCCGAGACTATGGCGACGAATGGGAAAGCCACGACTATCCTGTCCGCTTGCTTTCTCAGCGATGTCACTACGGCGGCTACCGAGAGTGGTTCGCCTGCCCGGCGCGCGGATGTGGGCGACGGGTGGCAAAGCTCTATGGTGGACGGATATTCGCATGCAGGCATTGCCATCAGCTTGCCTATTCATCTCAGCGTGAGGCCGATTTTCAGCGCGTCCAACGGCGGGCAGACAAAATTCGAGAGCGCCTAGGCTGGGCGGATGACCTGGACCAGATGGAAGGCATCAAGCCCAAGGGTATGCATTGGCGGACTTATCACCGGCTAGTGGAAGAAATGGACGATGCGGAATACCGCAGCAACATTGGCTGGGCTAACTTTATCTCCCAGAGGTTTTGAAGCCTGCATAGCCCATAACTGCGCTCATTGTGTTTTTGCATGCAGGCATCTGAATGGAACGGAAGGATCGAAGATTGGCTGTCGTTCAGAAGTTTTTGGCAAAACGCCCAAACCTCTTTCTGCCGGATTGACTTAAGTTTCCCTCAGAGCACATCCCACTTGAGCGTGTTTGCGAATATGAATTTTGGGATTTCAACCAAATGACGTAGATTCTAAAGTATCTCGGTCAATTCAGGTAATTTGCTTTTGGAGCAATAGTGATGAAAAAATTTCTCACAACAACCGCACTTTTGGCCTTGGCTGGCGCAGCACACGCAGAAATCCAGACGATTACTCTACATTCATACAAACATTGGACGGTCGTATATAATTTCGATGAAAATGATGGCTGGAATAATTGCGCGATGCAGGTCAAAGGCGATGGGCTATCGCTCAGTTTAATTGTGGACGGAAACGAAAATGCTTCTCTACATCTTTATGACGAAAAGGCAGACTACAGCAGTTGGACCGATGGCAGCAAATTCCAGCTAGAAATCGACAACTACGGGCGTTGGGACATGCAAGCCGATGGTTACGGCAACTCACTGTTTGTTGATCTCGACTACGTAGCTGACAAAGACGACGTCGATAGGCTTCTTTATGAAATCCGTCAGGGTTTGAGGCTGTCAATCTATGAGTACGGCGAAAAGGAAGAGTTCTACTGGTTTTCCTTGCACGGATCAAAAGCGGCGGCCAATGCAATTGTTGAGAATTGCTTAGACAACCTGAGGCCGTACACTCTTGCAGAACCCGAACCAGAACCAGAACCAGAACCAAAGAAAGCTCCGGTCCCCGGAATGGACAACCCGGTTCCCGGACTGTCCAATACGCAATATGAACTACGCAAGGAGGAAACCTCAGTTGGCACGGTAATGTACTTTACTGGAACTATCTCAGAAGGCTTTGCTGAAGATGTTAAATCATATGGCGATTTTGACTACTTTGTTATCGAAGAATCGAATGGAGGCTTGTTAGGCGAAGCCATCGAGGCAGGCGCATACCTGCGCCAAAATTTTGTGGCGACGTCTCTTGATGGAGCATGTGCATCTGCTTGCGTCGAGTTGTATGCCGGTGGTGTAAAACGCTATTATTCTGAGAATGCACGTTTTGGCGTTCATGCAATGTCTGTTGATGGAGACGAAATGAGTCTATCGACGACCCAGAACTTGTTGTCATTGCGTGTAAAGCACTTCGAAGCGAGTGGTGTGGACTCTAAGATTGTTATCGATTCACTCGATACTCCGACTGAGGAAATCCGTTGGCTGACGACCTCTCAGGCTCGAGTGTATGGCCTAATCAAATAACTCTAAGTGGGAAACTAGCGCCGGCAAAGTATTAGCTTGGAATACCAACAAGCTTGAGGGCTGAACAAAAACACGAAGAGCTCAACGGCAGGCTATCCCAACGTTATATGACCTGAGAAGCAATTTGGCGTTGGTTTAGACGCCTAGTGCCTCCGGCCGATAAATATGCAGCGCGTTAACACCCCATGGGACGAAACCGAATAGTAAAACTATTTCTTAGATCACAACGGCCGATGGGTGGACATCTGGGTGGATGAAATTGGACAATACTAGATTAATTTATTTAATAACAAACTGTTAGTTTAAAAAAGTGGTGCGGGCGGTGGGACTCGAACCCACACGGGCATACGCCCTTCAGATTTTAAGTCTGATATGTCTACCATTCCATCACGCCCGCACAGCGCCGAAAAAGGGCCGGTTCGGACTCCCTAACCCTCTGAGCAGGTGAAGACAATCCATTCCTTGGGTCCACAGTTGGAAAACCCGGGATGTCTACCCCTAAGCTTGCCCGTTGCGATAAAGCCGCCCCATCACCAAAGGCGTCAGATACATCGGTATCTGGTAGGCGCCGATGAACGCCATGATTGGGGCCGTGACCTCGGGCGGCAGGGCGACAAAGAAAATCGCGATATTGCGGTTTCCTGCGATCACAGAAATTGCTGTGGATTTCTCACCGGGCAGAGTCTTGCGGGTCAATTTGAACGCCAAAAGCTGCGCGCCGAAGTTGATCAGGCAGGCAAACGCGATCCAGAACGCCGCCGTCTCCGGGTTTGTGAGTGCTGTGGCGCTCACCGACGGCATCAGGCCGATGACAAAGACGGCCAGGGTAATATTGGCAAGCCCTTCAATTGAAAGAGACATCTCGCTGGACAAGCGCCGCAGCAGGGTCATGCGCAACACAAGCGCCGCCCCTGCAGCGGCGGCGATGGTCAGGAAGAGTCGGGTCGTGGCGGTCAGAACGGTGGAAAAATCGCCCAGCTCAGGCATCAAAAGAAACACCGGCAGCGCCGTCAGCGGCAGAAGCGCGGTACCCAGAATCATCAAACGCATCGCGTATTCAGGCGGATAGCCCATCATCAGGCACATGTTGGGGCTGCCGGAAATGGATGGTGCCGACATCATGATCAATACCGACAACAGCAACGGTGCACCGATCCAGCCCGCGGCGAATCCGACGGCTAGTACGACCATGGGCAGCAGCACCTGGAACAGGATGACAACGCCGATCCCCTGCCCCAGATCCCTGAGGCTTCCCACAAGTGTTGCTGGGTCCATCCGCAGCACAGTGATGAAAAGCAACATCACGACGAGCGGCGGCAACAAGGGGCGCATCGGTTGTGCCAGCCCGGGCAGCAAAAGACCCGCCACCAGCCCTGCGATCAACACATAGGGACCATGGCGGGCCGCCAGATGGAGCGGGTTCAAATCAGGTTACCCTCCGGGCGATTGCCGCAGGTTTTCAGGCAACCATGTGGCCAGCTCGGGGAACCAGATCAGGACAAAGACCATCAGCACCATGATCAGGAACATCGGGATCGCTGCACGCGCAATATAGCCCATCTCGTGATTGGTCATGCCTTGCATCACAAAGAGGTTAAAGCCGATAGGCGGTGTGATCTGCGCCATTTCGACAACGACCACGATGAAGATACCAAACCAGATCAAGTCAATCCCAGCATCACGGATCATCGGCTCGACCACGGCCATGGTCAGAACAACCGATGAGATCCCGTCAAGGAAACACCCCAGAATGATGTAGAACACCAGCAGAACCATCAGCAGCTCGAACCGGGTCAGCTCCCAACCTGCGATCAGATCGGCCAGCCCGCGCGGCAGGCCGGTGAAGCCCATCGACAGCGACAGAAAGGCCGCGCCTGCAAGGATCAGCGCGATCATGGCGCTGGTGCGCGTGGCCCCCATCAGGCTTTCGGTAAAGGTTTTCCACGTCAGCGAGCCCTGCCCCGCTGCCAACAGCAGACCCCCGATCACGCCAAAGGCGGCGGCCTCGGTTGCGGTGGCATAGCCCAGATACATCGAGCCGATCACAACCGTGATCAGAAGGATCACCGGCAGCAGAAACCGTGAGTTTCTGAGCTTTTCGCGGAAGGTCAACTTGCCCTCGATATTGGGATTCCAGTCTTTGCCGATCTTGGAATAGATCGCGACATAGCCCATGAACATCGCCGCCAGCACCAGGCCGGGCAGGATACCCGCAAAGAACAGCTTGGTGATAGATTCGTTGATCGTCACCCCGTAGACAATCAGCGTTAGCGAGGGTGGGATCATCAGACCTAGCGTTGCAGCCCCGGTCAGTGTGCCGATGATCATCCGCTCGGGATAATTCCGTTTGCGCAATTCTGGGATCGACATCTTGCCCACCGTGGTCAGGGTGGCCGCAGACGAGCCTGACACGGCGGCAAACACGGTGCAGCCGACGATATTGGTATGCACGAGCCCACCTGGCAAAGGCGCCATCCAGGGGGACAGCCCCTTGAACATGTCTTCAGATAATCGCGTGCGATAGAGGATCTCGCCCATCCAGATGAACATCGGTAGCGCGGTCAGCGTCCAGGAAGAAGAGGCCGACCAGATGGTTGTGATCATCACATCGCCCACGGGCCGCGTGGTGAACAGCTCCATCCCGACCCAGGCGACGCCCATCAGGGCCAGGCCCACCCAGACACCCGTACCCAGCAAGGTGAACAAAACAAACAGAAAGAGGATGATGACAGAGAGGTTTTCCATGCGCTTATTCTCCCTGGCTTTGATCGGCCAGATCACGGGTGATCCGGTGATCGCCCTTTATGAGCACGTGGATAAGATGGTCGGTCAGCGCAATCGCAAGGATCACCGCGCCGATCAGCATCGCAGATTGCGGGATCCACAAAGCGGTTTTGTCTTGCCCCTGGCTGATATCGTTGAACTTCCAGCTCCAATAGACAAACCGGTAGGCGTACCAGCAGAAGTACCACATCACCGCAGTGCCGATAGCAAAGCACCAGACCTCAAGAATACGGCGCACGCTTTCGGGTACGGCGTTCAGCAGGATCGAGACCCGGATGTGGCTGCCTCGGTTCAATGCATTTGCAAAGGCCAGGAACGAGGCGGCGGCCATGGCGTACCCAGCATAATCGGGCGCGCCTGGAAAGACCTCACCGGTCCAGCGGGCCAGCATTTGCACCATGATCAACAGCAGGATGGCGATCAGGCTCAGCGCTGCCAGAACCCCTGCTGCCAGATAAATGAAATCCAGTACGGACCGAAGCCCTCGCAAAGCACCCATGCTGTCCCCGTGTTTGTTTTCTTGGTTGGTGTTCGGGCGGCGAAACGCTCCGCCGCCCGACGACAATCAGTTATTGAGACGCGTTGAAAGCGTCGACAATCGCCTTGCCCTGATCTCCGGCGGCTTCCAACCACTCATTTGTCATAGTGACGCCGATTTCTTTCAGTTCATTGACCATCTGCTCAGAAGCCGGACCAACGGTCATGCCGCCATCGCGCAGGCCTTGCAGGGTAAAGCCCGTGTATTCCTTGGCTCGCCAGTTGCCCGCATATTCGGCCAGTTCGGCACAGGCCTTGATGACGTTTTTGTTGGTGTCAGAAACACCCGACCAAACGTCGGAGTTCACCATCACGTAATTGCGCGGCAGCCATGCATCCACTTCGTAGAAATAGTTCAGGCTTTCCCAAACCTTACGGTCATACCCCGTGGATCCCGATGACACCATCGCATCGGCAACACCTGTGGCAAAAGCCTGACTGATTTCGGCCGCTTCGATGGTTACGGGCAACATTCCTGTCAGCTCGGCCAGCCGCGATGTGGCGTTGTTGTACGAGCGGAACTTGATGCCCTCCATATCGGCAACCGAGTTCACCTCGTTCTTGAAGTACAGCCCCTGCGGTGGCCAGGGCACGGCATAAAGCAGCGTCAGGTTCTGCTCGGCCAGCAGTTCTTCGATTGTAGGCTTCGCCGCTTCCCAGAGCTTAGCGCTATCGTCAAAGGACGTGGCCAGGAAAGGGATCGAGTCGAACCCAAACAGTGCGTTTTCGTTCTGGTGGCCGGACAGAAGACGCTCACCGATTGGGGCCTGCCCGGTCTGGATTGCGCGTTTGATGTCAGCACCCTTGAACAGCGATCCCGACGGGTGCGTGACAATTTCAATCTCGCCCCCAGTGCCAGTGGTCACGCATTTAGCGAACTCCGCCCCGGTGGCCGAATGGAAGTTTGACGCCGAATAGGCCATCGGCATGTCCCATTTCTCGGCAAAAGCGGGTGCAGCTGCGGCGGCAGTCAAAGCAGTTGCTGCCAAAAGATGTGTCAGTTTTTTCATCATGTTCTCCCGGTTGAAATTCGTTGTGTCAGTGTTGTCCACCGATCTGTCTAGGTTGCGAAACGTGCAGGTGCATAGGCACTTACATCCATGTTCGGGTTTCTGCCCGCGATCATCTGCGCCAAAAGCCGCCCCGTCTTGGGGCCACCCGTCAGGCCGATGTGATGGTGACCAAAGCCCATGAAAGCTCCGTCAGTCCCCGGCACATCCCCAATGACAGGGATCGAGTCGGCAGGCGCTGGCCTATGTCCCATCCATTCGCTTTCTTCGCGCCATGTCAAACCCGGAAACGCCGCTTTGGCGTTCTTGCGCAATAGATCGAACGCAGCGGGCGAGGGTTCAGCCTCGAGCCCTCCGAATTCAACAATGCCAGCCAAACGGATGCGCCCCTCCATCGGGGTAGCCACAAACTTGCCCGAGGCGATCATGGCCGGGCAACGCGGCATTGCCGAGGGTTCGATCAATTCCAGATGATACCCGCGCTCGGTTTCCAGCGGCACCGATATGCCCAGGGATTTTGCCAAAGGGCCAGACCAAACGCCAGCTGTCAGCACAGCCGCGTCACACTCAATCTGTTGCCCCCCGGCCTTTACGGCTGTAACGCGACCGCTTTCATGCAGGATGGCTTGCACTTCGGCGCGGATGATTTGACCGCCTTGCGCTTTAACATGACCGGCCAAGTCTTTGATATATCTTCCGGGATCCTTGATGTGACCATGTTCGGCCATCTTCGCCGCAAATCCGATCTGCGGGCCATATATCGGATCGAAGTCATGAAACTCTTGCCCTTCGAGCTCCTGCCATTTGACCCCGTTCTTGCGCCTGATGCGCCATCCGAAGGCATCGCTTTCAAAATGCTCTCGGTCGTCATAGACATACATATAGTCCGATGGCGCGATCCACTTTTCCGCACCCGTGCCCTGCGCCAGTGCGGTGTGATCGTTCAGACTGTCTCCGACAATGGGTGTAAGGGCTGCCGCAATCCGATCTGCATCTTCTGCGTTGGCGTGCTTCAGATACCGCGTCAGCCAGGGCAACAGCTTGGGCAGGTAACCCCATTTCAAGAACAATGGCTGCATCGGATCAAACAGCATTCCGGGCGCTTTCTTCAGCAATCCCGGCACTGTCACCGGCACCACCGAGCATGAGGCCAGCACACCACCATTCCCGTAAGACGTGCCCTCACCCGGTCCAGCCTTGTCGATCAGAATAACCTTGTGACCATCTCTTTGCAGCCAGATCGCGGTCGAGACACCAACGATCCCGGCTCCGATGATGGCTATGGTCTTTTGTTCGCTCATGCTGCCTGCGCCCGAGCGGTTGCGTAATGTTCCAACTTGCCAATATCCGGCATGCCACCCAAACCCGGACCATCGGGAACGACAACCTTGCCGTCGCTGACCGCGAAGCGCTCTTGCAGGATATCGTCAGCCAGAAAGTAGGAGGCCTGATAGAACTCGCATCCAAGTGTGATTTCGGGCGTGGCGGCGATCATATGTGTACCCGCCAGATGGGCCAATCCGGTCTCGAACATGTCGCCACCATAAGCGCTCAGCCCATGCGCCGCAGCAATGCGCGCAACGCTTTGGCCACGCGAAAGGCCACCAGATTTCATGATCTTGACCGATACGCCGTCGCAAATTCCTTCGCGGGCGGCGCGCTCCATATCTTCGGGCCCAAACACGCTTTCATCTGCCAATAGCGGCACGTCAACCATCTTCCGCAACTGCGCCATCATACCAAAATGATGCGCCCGCACAGGCTGCTCGATGAAATCGGGACGAAACTGCGCCACATCGCGCACTTGGCTCGGGGCATCCTCGACCGACAAGCCCTGATTATAGTCCACCCGCACCGAGAATTCGGGGGCATTCTGCGCCAGGTATTCCAACCTCATGATATCGAACGCATGATCTTTGAACCCGGTCTTTAACTTGACGATCCGCACGCCATCATCCTTCAGTCGGGCCAGCAGATCGATATCCTGTGCAAAATCTGGGTTGGCGATGGAACAGCTGAGCGGGATCGTGCTGCGGCATCGTCCACCCAGCAGCGCCCAGACGGGGACACCGCTGAGGCGACCCGTAAGGTCCAGAAGCGCTGTCTCAAGCGCCGCCTTGGCCTCGGTGCAATGGGCCACCGCTTTTTCGGCCTGCGCCATAATCCTGGCCCGATCCGCAACCGGCTGACCCACGACGAGTGGGCGTAGATACCGGTTCAGCGCCGCAAAGCTGGCCTCGGGCGAGCCGGTAAAGACCGACCAGGGCGACGCCTCGCCAAAACCCTGCGAGCCATCTTCTGACGTCAGCCGCAGCACCACGATCTCGCAAGTGCCTTCGACCGAGCCAATCCCGTGATCGCGGCGCGATGTAACCGGCAGTTCAAGGTGCCACAGGTCGTACCCCACGATTTTCTGATCTAAGTCGCCCATGCAGCCCCCGGTTCCACCCTGAAAGCCTGCCTTGACCTACATATCATTTCAAATACTAATTCTTGGCAACTCCATCAGAAGAAATGATAAGGTAAGCGATGTCCCTGCGCTTTCGCCAACTTCAGGCCTTTCACGCCATCATGGAAACCGGAACGGTCACCGGGGCCGCGTCCGTCTTGGGGATTTCTCAGCCCGGGATCAGCAATCTGCTGGCTCAGCTTGAACGCGAAGCCCGACTGCCCTTGTTCGAGCGTACCAAAGGCCGCTTGTTGCCGACGCCTGAGGCAGAGCTTTTGTATCGAGAGGTCGACACAGTGGTGCGCGGTCTGGATCATGTGGCCCAGGCGGTAACTGACCTTCAAAACAAGCACCCTGGTCAATTACAGGTCGCCGCCCCACACATGCTGTCCTTCGGCTTCATGCCGCAGGAAATAGCGCGATTCGCCAAATCCCGCCCCAACCTGTCCGTTAGCTTCCAGTCGCAATATTCCTCGAAAATTCAGGAATGGGTCATCTCTGGCCTGTTCGAGATTGGCGTGGTCGAGTTGCCGATCTTGCATGACACGCTGGAATACCAAGTGTTCAACTTTGAGACCTTGGCGACGTTTCCCGCCGACAGCCCGCTTGCAGCATATGAGGTTTTAACGCCACAGATACTAGACAATGAACCGTTTATCGTGATGGGCCCCGAGCATCAGACACACCGGCGAACCCGCGATATTTTTCAGGCCGCCGGATGCACGTGGCGCACGCAGATCCATACCCATTTGTCCGAAAACCTGCTGAGCTTTGTCAAACAAGGCATGGGCGTCGCCATGATCGACCCTTTCACAGTCGCGTTTGACCATGAGAGCGGCTATCTCACCCGCCCGTTCAAACCGGCAGTGACGCTGGATCTGGCCGTGATCACCGCCAAAACTCGCCCTTTGTCCGCAATTGCACAAGCGTTTCTGGCGCAGTTGACCGCGTCAATCGCGTCTTATGCCACCCATTCCGAAACCGGTGCGGCGGCCTCGTGAAGCGGTTGGGAGTGTATGTCGACCAAGGTTGGCCCGTCGTGATCGAGCGCCTGTTTCAAAACGCCGTTCAGCTCTGCCGGATCCCGAACCGTCCAGGATTTGACGCCAAAGGCAGTTGCGACGGCTGCGTGATCGGTCCGGTTGAAATCGACGTTATAGAACCGCTGACCAAACCCCGCATTCTGCCCTGCCTTGATCCATCCAAACACCGCGTTTGAGAAAACGATAGAAGTGATCGGCATCCTGTGCCGGACCATAGTTTCAAACTCGCCGCAGGCAAAGCCGAATGAGCCGTCGCCCATCACGGCCAGCGTCTTGACCGAGGGTCGCCCGACATGTGCCCCCATCGCAGCGCCCAGCGAATAGCCCAAGGCCCCATGCGCCCGGTTGGTGATGAAATGCCGCCCCACTCTGGGCCAGCGGTAATGGGCACTGAAATAGGGGCAAGGCGTGCCGGGGTCGGCCACAACAATCGCGTCATCGTCCAAAAGGTCCATCAGCGCGGCCATCACCGCCTCGGGTCGGATCGGGGTGTCCTGGCTTGCCGCAAGCGGATTAAAGCCCGCAAGCTTTGCGGCCCAGGCAGCGCTTGCCTTGGCTGCGCCGCCCATGGACGGTAAGTCTTGTTGCTGCTCAAGCGCCTCGGCCAGCGCTTCAAGCGCCAATCTGGCATCTGCGCAAATGGCGACTTCGGTCTGGTAATTGGCTCCGATCACCAGGGGATCGCTGTCGATGTGAAGGATCGTTGCACCGCGCGCCGGGCTTCGCCAGCGTTCGGTGGTCACCGATCCGGCGCGACATCCGACAAAGACAACAACATCGGCCTGATCGACAACCGCTCGGGTCGCCGCAACCCCGCCGTTCGAGCCGACAACGCCCAGCGCCAAAGGATCGGTTTCGGCGATTGCCCCCTGCCCGGACACCGTTGTTGCGACAGGCGCATCCAACAGTTTGGCCACCCGCGACAGGGCCGCTGTCGCACCCGACAAAACCGGCCCGCCCCCGCAGACAAAAACGGCAGAGTTCGCCTGCGCCAGAACCTTTGCCGCTGCTTCGATGGCATCCGGGTCGGGACCTACGCGTTCCGCCGGGAAGGACTGATGGCGGTCATCCGCCCAAATCTCGGCTTCGTCCACCGGCCCTTTCTGCGTGTCAAAGGGCAGCGCCAGATGGGTGGCACCGGGCGTGCCCGTGGTCATGGCCCGGAACGCTGCCCGCACCATAGCCGGCAGCCGCGATGGGTCATCGAGCGATGCGTTCCACTTGGTCAACGGCTTGAAGAGCGCTGGCTGATCCAACTCGGTCAGCGGGTATTTCCCCCGGCTTGTCGTGGCCACATCTGACGTGATCGCCAGTATCGGCACCGAGCTTTCATTGGCCTCGACCACGCCGGGGAGAATATAGGTCGCTCCTCCGCCCGAGGGGCCTTCGCAAACCCCCGGCTTTCCAGTGACCCGCGCATAGCCATCCGCCATATAGGCCGCATGGCGCTCGTCCCTAGTCAGGATGTGCTGAATGCCATGATCCATGCGTGCCAAAGCGTCATAGAACGGCAAGGTCGTGTCGCCGCACAGGCCAAACATATGGCTTACATCATGGGCTTGCAGCATCCGCACCATCGCTTCTGCACCGGTCAAATGGTTGGTTCCAGTCACAGCAAAGCTCTCCCTGATCAGAATCTGAACACAGATCTGTATACAGTTTTGTATATTGATTTCAACTGCGCTCTATGCCACCTGTTGAACAGCAGATTTCAGGCGGGTTTGATGGCAGGTCCACGGGTCGATGACATTTATGAGCAGGTCAAGGCGATGGCCGTTTCCTTTCGCCTGCGCCCGGGTGACCGGCTGAACGAGGTTTCACTGTCCAAAGAGCTTGGCGTCAGCCGTACTCCGTTACGAGAGGCGCTGAACCGCCTTGTGGCAGAACGCTTGTTCGATTTCCGCCCCGGCCAGGGTTTCTTTTGTCGCCCACTGGATGCGCAAACCGTGTACGACCTGTTCGAACTGCGTCGTATCATCGAAACCGCCGCTGTGCGCAGCGCCTGCGAAAGAGCCTTGGATTCAGATCTGGATGCGTTGAAAACCGAGCTTTACGCAACCGGCATCGACATCACCGGCCTGACGATTGCCGAGGCGGTCGCGCGCGATGAGGCGTTTCACCTTGGCATTGCCCAACTGACCGGCAATGCAGAATTGGTCGAAACGCTTGACCGGATCAACGAGCGCATCCGCTATATCCGTTGGGTATCGATGAGTATGGATCGTCTGCAACGCTCAAAAAGCGAACATAAACGCGTGATGCAAGCGTTGATCGCGCGCGACGCGGACAGCGCTGCTCAGGTGATGGGCGCGCATATCGCCAAACGTATGGATCAGGTGCAAGAAGCTGTGCGGCACGGTATTTCCAGCATTTATATGGATGGGCCCGAGGGGATCTCGTCCCGGATCATCGAGGACGCATAGACCATGATCGCAAAAGGCGGCAAATCCATCTATGGCGCGTCGGTTGGTATCTTGATGCTGGACGCGCAATTCCCCCGTATTCCAGGTGATATGGGCAACGCGTTGACCTGGCCGTTTCCGGTACTCTACCGTGTTGTGCGGGATGCCACCCCTAATCACGTCGTGCGAAAGAATGCCGATGGCATGCTGGGCGCGTTTATCGATGCGGCCCGTGATCTGGTAAAAGACGGCGCGTACGGGATCACCACCAATTGCGGGTTTCTTTCGCTGTTTCAGGCGGAACTCGCCGCGGCACTGCCGGTGCCGGTTGTGACCTCATCGCTGATGCAGGTGGACATGGTGAACCGGACCCTGCCCGCAGGCAAACGGGCCGGTATCCTGACCATCTCGGCCTCGACACTGACACCCGCCCATCTGGCAGGCGCACAGGTCCCTGAAGGCACGCCCATTGGGTCAACGGAACATGGGATGGAGTTTACGCGGGCCATACTGGACAATGAACTCACACTGGATGTCGAAAAAGCGCGGGCAGACAATCTCGAGGCGGCGCTGGCGCTGACGGCGGACCACCCTGAGATTGGCGCGCTGGTACTGGAGTGCACAAATATGTGCCCCTATGCCGCTGATATTCAACGCGCCACCGGGCTGCCGGTCTATTCGATCGTCACATTGGTCAACTGGTTTCAGGCCGGTCTGACCCCGCCGCGCTTTGATCTAAGCCACGCTTAGGGCTGCGCGACCGCTCCCTGCGCAAGCCACGCGTCGAACTGTTTCAACGCGGCCTCGGCAAATTCCGGGTCATTAATATGTGCATCCAACTCGATCGGGGTCACATTCGGCGGACAGTTTGCGCGAACCTCCTCTATGAACGCGGCTAAACCTGCGGGGTCACTCAGGGGTCCGCCGGGCCGGTCCCATTCGTTGCCGCCCTGGTTTGGCAGGATTAGAGTCGTCGGACCCTTGGCCTGCAACAGTTTCGCGCAGATTTCGCGCGCCAACTCGCGGCGCTGATCTGCTGTCATCATGACCGAAGACAGCAGGCGGTTATGGGCATGTGTCTCTTGCCCGCGCAGTTTCGCGGGCGTGTCTTGCCAGCCGACGAAATCCACCAGATCATAGCAACCGATGGACACGATCTGAGGTGTGCCGGACAGACCTGCCGCCGTCATCCGATCCGCCCCGGCCGAGATTGAAGACCCCATCAAATGGTTGCCCACCTCTTGCGGCGCGAAATCCATCACCGCGGCAAAGCGCCCCTCGGATGCCAGGCTTTCAAACGCCCGCCCGCCCATGCCGGTTGCATGAAACACCGCAACCTCGAACCCGCGCTGTTCCAGTGCGGGTTTCAGCGCCACCATGTATTTCAGCACTGTTTTCCCAAAAGACGTCATGCCGATCAGCGGCTTGGCCGCGTCGGGCCGCTCAACCGCGCGCGCCGCGCCAAGCACCGCGCCAGCGGCCTGACTGAGAGAGGCTTTGCAGACCGAATTCAGCCCATAAAGCCCGCCCGCCCAAAGGATCATCTGAACATCCGCGGGCAAACGCTCGGGCGGGATCAGCGGTGAGAAGGACACCGTCGACACGATATATTTCGGCACACCAACCGGCAGGGCCGAACAGATATCCAGCGCCAGATCGGTGCCCATAGTGCCGCCCAGAACAAGCGCACCGTCGACCTTTCCATCAGCCTGCAGCCGGGCCGCCAGTATCGCCCCGCCCTTGGCCATGATCTGCATGGCCGTGTTCTCATCCCCGCTGTCGATCGCCTCTTGGATGCTGTGGCCCCCGGCTTTGGCCACGTCGTGCTTTGAGATATCGGTCGGTTTTGACGGATCGCCCAGAACGCTCACATCCATTGTCATGACCTGACCGCCCTGCCCCCGAATGGTCTCGGCAAGGTAATTCAGTTCATCATCTTTGGTGTCATAGGTTCCAACCAGAAGGATGGTTTTGTCCATCATCTCAAGAGACCCTCAAAGCTTGATCCATGCGGTTTTCAGGTTCAGGTATTTGTCGAACGCATGCAAAGACTTGTCATGCCCATTGCCCGATTGTTTGACGCCGCCCAGCGGCACGGTGACATCCGCCCCGCCATAGGTGTTCACATGCACTACCCCGGCCTCAATCACCGCGATCATCCGATGTGCCCGCGACAGGTTTGAGGTCCAAACCCCTGCGGCCAGCCCTGTCTCTGTGTCGTTGGCCAGCGCGATGGCTTCTTCCTCGGTGTCAAAGACCTGCACTGTAAGAACCGGGCCAAAGACCTCTTCGCGCACGATCCGGTCATCAGGTTGCAACTCCGTCACGATGGTCGGTGCCATATAGGTGCCGCCGGTTTCTTGCAGGATACGGTTGCCGCCCGTGGCGATGGTGCGCCCCGCGGCGCGCGCCTCGTCTATGAAAGCAAGGTTCTGCGCCAATTGACGCTCGGAATTCACAGCACCTGCATTCGTCATAGGGTCCAGCGGATCGCCGATCTGCATCGCATTGGCCTGCGCCACAAGCTTATCGACAAAGACATCATGGATCTCACGCTGCACCAGCAGGCGCGACCCAGCGATGCAGACCTGCCCCGAGTTGCGGAAGATACCTGCCGCCGAGATCTTAGCGGCCTCATCCAGATCGGGCGCATCGGCGAAGACAATGTTCGGCGACTTGCCGCCCAGTTCAAGATAGACCCGCTTGAGGTTCGAACGCGCCGACGCCTCCAGCAACCGTCGCCCCGTGGCCCCGGATCCGGTAAAGACAAGCACATCAACCTCGTTGGACTCTGCAATTGCCGCTCCGATCACAGCGCCTTCGCCGGTGACCACATTCAGAACCCCCGGCGGTAGGCCAGCCTCCAACGCAAGTTCGGCTAAACGCAGCAAGGTGAGCGAAGCCGTCTCGGCGGGTTTCAGAACCACCGTGCATCCGGCGGCCAAGGCCGGGCCCAGCTTCCAACTGCCGATCATCATCGGGAAATTCCACGGCACGATTGCCCCTACAACGCCAACCGGGTGCTTGTGCACCAGCCCCAGCGCCCCGGGGGCTGTGGGCGCAATCTCACCAAAGATCTTGTCCGTGGCCTCAGCGAAATACCGGATCGTTCCCGCTGCGCTGAGCGGTTCGGCCTTATAGGCCATGCCGATCTCGGTGCCGTTGTCGCGCACCCCCAATACGGCAAGTTCTTCAGCCTGCGCCTCAATCAGATCGGCCCATTTCAAAAGGATTTTCTTACGAGCAGCAGGGGCAAGTCCGGACCAGCGCCCGTCGTCAAACGCCAACCGGGCCGCCGCAACCGCGCGGTCTGCATCCTCGCGCGTACCTTTCGGCAAGGTCGTCAATGTACTGCCATCTATCGGAGAAATCACCGGCATCGTACGGCCATCTGATGCGTCAACGCGCGCACCGTTGATCACATGTTTCGCGTCAGGAACCGGCTGATGGCGAAGGGTGTCGATTCTGGGTTTGTCCAAGTCAGTCTCGTTAGGTTTAAATAATGAACCTTAGGTGTCAAAAAACTTTCCTAGTTTTGGGCCGCTTTTGTCAACAGGGATTTTTTTGTTGACAGGCAAGGATTCCAAAAACAAGATTATTGATACCTAAGGTTCATATAATAAACCAACCAAATCTGATCTCGCAGGGAGATGACATGACCAAAATGACGAAGGCGGTTCTGGCCGCACTTGCCCTTGGCCTGGCCGGACCGGCGCTGGCTGAGTATCCCGAAAAACCCGTCAGCTTTATCGTCCCGTGGCCTCCGGGCGATCTGGAAGACGTGCTGACCCGGATGATCGCCGAAGACTTTCAAGCGGAATATGGCGTGCCCGCTGCCGTGGTGAACAAGCCCGGCGGCGGTGGCGGCCCCTTCCCGGGCGCGGTCGAAGTGGCCACAGCGCCTGCAGATGGCTACACCATCGGCTCGTTTGTACCCGCCGTGTCGCTAATCGGGCATGAGATCGACATCCCCGAGCTGACACCCGAAAAGTTTGATCCGGTTGGTATCTTCCTGACCTATCCGTTTGTTGTCGCCACATCCGGCAATGCACCCTATTCCAATATGCAGGAACTGGCGGATTACGCGAAAGAAAACGATGTATTCCTTGGCCATTTCGGCGATGTCCTGACGCCGACACAGGTAACCAAGGCCCTGTCGGCAACTATGGGGTTCGAGTGGGGTGGTGACGCCGCCTTTGACGCGCTGGACTGCAACACGCTGGCTTCGGGCGATGCGGATGTGATCAACACAACGCTGCAACTCATCCTGCCTTGTCTGGACAGCGTGAAGGTTCTGGTGTCGATCACAGGCGAGCGGATCAGCAAGGTGCCGGACACGCCTGCAATCGGCGAGGTTGAACCGTCGCTCGACATCTCGCTGTGGAACGGTCTCTTTGTCACCAAAGATACGCCAGCCGATGTACGGGAAAAAATTGCCGCGGTTGCCGAGAAGACCGTCAAAAGCGACCGCGCGCAGCAATTGGCCGCTGAAACCGGTGCCTTGGTCTATTGGCTGAACGCCGACGAAAGCGCAGCAGTGATCGCCGAGGACAAAGCGACACTGGGTACAATCTCGGAAGCGCTGGGTCAGTAAGACCAACGGCCCGAGGGGGCGGCGACCCGCCCTCTCTCACTCGACAAGGACCTCCCTGATGGACGATTCCGAGCTTTTGCAGGTCAAGACCAAGACGTCCGGGCAGGTTGTCTTTGTTGTCGCCGGTCTGGTTCTGACGCTGATCTTGCTGTCGCAGATCACCACACAGACCGAATGGACGGAAAAAGCACGCAATATCGGCAGCCAACCCCGCCTGTGGCCAGCGATTGCCCTGATCACAATGCTGGGTGGCTTTGCGATCCATTTCCGGTTGATGCGGCGACGCAAGCCCAACGCGTTGGATTGGGTCGAGGCGCGGCGCTGGGCCGAGCCTTTGGAATACCTCCTATGGTTTCTCGTCTATGTTGCAGCTGTCCCAAGGCTGGGCTTTCTACCCATGAGCATCCTCTTCGCCTGCGCGCTGACCTACCGGTTGGGATATCGCTCACGTATGGGGTTGATGATCGCCGCGCTCTTTGCGGTTGCGATGGTGGTTTTGTTCAAGGGTCTGCTTGGGGTCAACATACCCGGCGCGCAGATCTATGAGTTTCTTCCCGTTTCGGTGCGAACCTTCTTTCTGGTGTATCTCTGATGGATCTGATCCTGTCCGCCATTGACGTTCTGGCCCGCTGGGACGTGATGCTTGCGCTGCTGGTCGGGGCGGTGGGCGGTGTGGCCATTGGCGCCATTCCGGGTGTTGGGCCCGCAGTGGCCATCGCCATTCTTTTGCCCGCAACCTTCTCGATGGACCCGATTGTCGGGTTGACGCTGCTGTTGGGGATCTACGGGTCATCGATGTATGGCGGATCGATCCCTGCCATTTTGATCAATACACCGGGCACGGCCGTCAACGCGCTGACTACCTATGACGGGTTCCCGATGACACTGCGAGGGGAAGGCCGACGCGCCTTGTCGCTGGCCTATTCAGCCAGTTTTCTGGGCGGTGTCTTCTCGGTTGTCTGTCTCATTTTTCTGTCCCCTGTTCTGGCCAAGATCGCCCCGATGTTCGGCTCGCGCGAGATCTTTCTGGCTGCGCTTCTGGGCCTTGTTCTGGTCGTCGTCGCGCACAAGGGACAAATGGCTATCGCCGCAGCCCTTGCAGGTTTTGGCATCCTGATTGGCACAGTCGGGCTGGAACCTGCGGCCTATACCCGCCGTTTCACTTTCGGTCAAAGCTGGCTGGCCGGAGGATTTGACCTGATCGTGGTGGTGCTGGGTCTTTTTGCGCTGTCTCAGGCGTTTTTGCTGCTGACCATGGATGACGAAAAGATCCGCCTGCCGCGTTCACGCGGTTCGCTGTTTCAGGGCTTTCGCGAATTGGCGCGACATCCACGCGTTGCGGCCATCTCGGCCAGTTTTGGCGTGGTGATGGGGATGATCCCCGGTGTCGGCGAATTCACCGCGCAGTTCATGTCCTACACCTCGGCCCGCAAACTGTCGAAGAACCCCAAAGCTTTTGGGCATGGCTCCTCCGAAGGCCTGATTTCATCCGAGACCGCCAACAACGCGGTACCCGCAGCCGCGATGATCCCGTTGCTGGCCCTTGGCATCCCGGGCGAGGCGCTGACGGCGATGATGCTTTCGGTGTTCTATGTCCACAACGTGGTGCCCGGACCTGGGCTGTTCCAGAACGATATGGACTTTGTCGTCGCGCTTTACATCGCGCTTTTGGTTCTGAATGTCATTGTTGTGGGTTTCCTGCTGGTCTCAACCGGTTGGCTGGTACACCTCACGCGTATCCCGAACCGGTTTTTAGGCATGTGCATCCTGCTTCTCAGCTTTGTTGGCGTCTATTCCATTCGCAACTCGACCATGGACTGTGTCATCGCGGCGGTCTTCGGATTGATCGGCTTTGTCCTGAAACGCCTGAACATGCCCATCGTGCCGATCATTCTGGGCATGGTGCTGGGCGGGATCATGGAGGTCAAACTGCGGGCCTCTTTGGCGCGGGTCAAAACGCCGATGGATTTCATCGACCGCCCCATCGCCTTCCTGCTGTTTTGCGTGATCTTGATCATCATCGGCTCGACCATCTGGCGCGTTTGGCGCGAATGGAAACCGGTTGACCGTCGCACGCCGCAGAAAAAGGCCTCGAACGCCTTTGCGAAACGCATCGCTGGCCGGTCGCACCGCCATTTCGAAAACCGCACAAAACAACAAAGACGGAGACGTTTCTATGACCATGTGGGTTCCTGACGATGACGGGTTTGCCGATCTCGGCTCGCATGACAGCTTTGCGGACGGTGCGCCCTACAATACCTTCGCGCGGTTGCGGCAAGAGGCCCCCTGTCACTGGTCTGAGTTTGACGGCGGCAAGGGCTACTGGTCGATCACGCGCCACGCGGATATCGACAAGATGATCCGCGATACCGAGACATTTTCTTCGGCGCGCGGCATTCGGATGGAGGATCAGACCCACGAGGAATACATGGCCCGCCGCACCTTTCAGGAGACCGACGGGACCGAGCATCGCAAAGTGCGTATGAAAGTAGCCAAAGCGTTCTCGCCCAAGGTGGTCGCTGGGTTCGAGGAACAGATCCGCGATCTGTGCGGGCCCATTCTGGACACCGCGCTTGAAAAAGGCAGCTTTGACGCCACCCGCGACATCGCACGGGAATTGCCTATGCGGATGCTGGGGCAGATCTTGGGCGTCCCGGATGAAGACCTGCCCTGGCTGGTCGACAAGGGCGACGCGTTGATGGCCAATTCCGATCCCGATTTCACCCAGCATGTGGTCGACAAGATGGATACGGATGCGTTCCGGCTGATGCCCTTCAACTCACCAGCGGGGGCTGAGCTTTACGACTATTCGCGCGCCTTGATGGACAAGAAGAACGCCACAGGGGACACCAGCGGCATCCTGCATCTGATCCTGCAACCCGATGAAAATGGTGAGACGATCTCGGACACAGAGTTCCGCAATTTCTTTTGCCTTCTGGTGGCTGCGGGCAACGACACAACGCGCTACTCCATCGCGGCAGGCATTCAGGCGCTGGCCCGGCAGGACGGCTTGCTGGAGGAATTGCAAGCTGGCGAGGTTTGGGGCACCGCAGCGGATGAAATCGTCCGCTGGGCTTCACCCGCCACCTATTTCCGCCGCACCACGATGAAGGATGTCGAGGTGCATGGCCAGCAGATCAAGGAAGGTGACAAGGTTCTCTATTGGTTCATTTCCGCCAACCGGGATGAGACAATGTTTGAAGACCCCTATCGCCTGACCCTGTCTCGCAAACCCAACCGTCAGCTGGGGTGGGGTCAAGGTGGCCCGCATGTTTGCCTGGGCATGCATCTGGCGCGGCTTGAGGTGCGGGTGCTGTTTCAGGAATTGGTCAAGCGCATCAAAACCATCGAGCCGGAGGGGCCCGAGGCCTTTGTCCGCTCGAACTTCGTAAACGGCATCAAGCGGATGCCCGTTCGCGTCACTTTGCAATAGGAAGCCAATGTCGAACCGTTTACGCGCCCTTTTCATTGACCACCTATCTATCCCGCGTGGCAAATACCTGCCCGCCAGCAAGATCGGCGATGGCTCGACCCGGTTTGCCCGCGCAACGTTTGGCGTGCATTACGACCGCGATCTCTTGCTGGACGCGCCGCACGCGATGGTGCGCGAAGGCGCGCCGGATATGGAACTGCGCTGGCGTGGCGAGGACGTCCGCCAAGGGTGGGAGCCCAATACGTCGATTGTTTTGGGCGATCTCTATGATGCGGATGGCAGCCCCCTGCCGCTGTGTCCTCGCGGGGCGCTGAAACGCGCGATCGCTGATTGGGAAAAGCACGGGCTCAAACCGATGCTGGGGATCGAGTTGGAGGCCTATGCCCTGCAAGGGGGCGAAGATGGACGGTTACGGCCCTATGACACACCGGGGGGCGTGGTCTATGGCACCGGCCCCTTTACCGATCCGATGCGGATCAACGACGTGATCTGGAACAAGGCGCTTGAGATGGGGTTCAAGCTGGACCTGATCACCGCAGAATACGACAGTCCCCAGTTCGAATACACACTGACCTTTGACGACGCTCTGAAAGCAGTGGATGATATCGTCTTGTTCCGCCAGATGGCGCGCGAAGTGGCTTTGGACCACGGGATCATTCTGACCTTCCTGCCCAAACCTCTGTCCGAGATGGGCGGATCGGGCATGCATATCAACTTCTCGTTTAAGGATGCAGACGGGCAGAACGCATTGGCGACTGGCGAGCTTGGCGGCCCCGATCACCTTAGCGATCTGTCGCGCGGCTGTCTGGCCGGGCTTGTGCATCACCACGAAGGTCTGGCGGGTCTTCTGGCCCCGACGGCTGGATCCTACCGTCGCCTACAGCCATCATCGCTGTCGGGCTACTGGAAGAACTGGGGCGGCGATCATCGGGGCGTGACCACGCGCGTCTCGGGCGAAGGCGGGGCCAAGGCGCGCCTGGAACACCGCATGGCGGATGCCAGCGCCAACCCCTATACCGCCGCCGCTGCCGTTCTTCAGGCCGCGCGGCTGGGGTTTGAGGCTAAGATGACCCTGCCCCCGATCGAGACCGGCGACGGGTTCGACACGGTGGATGCCCGCACCGGCACCGCGCCGAACCTGCGCAAGGCCATACAGGACCTGACAGCCGACACCGCTCTGGTCGATGCGGTCGGGCGCGCATTGGTTGAAAATCATGCCTTCATGAAAGAGCGCGAATTCCGTAAGACGCGCGAGCTGGAGCCTGACGCTCTGCTGGATTTCTATGTTTGGTTTGTCTGAGATGCGATTAGCCTGCCTTGTCACCAACACCGATGACAGCGCCTTTGCCAAAGCGCGCCCCTTGGATGACGCGAAATTCGCGGACCTGATCCACGAGGTTAGGCCCAACTGGCAGGTGACCGCGTTCTGGGTCTGCCGGAATGAGTTTCCGGAAGACATAAACCAGTTCGATGGCGTGGTTATCACAGGCAGTCCGGCCTCCGTCACCGAAGACCTGCCTTGGATGCAGAAGCTTTCGGAATTGATCACGGACATTATCACACGCGGCATACCGCTTTTTGGCGCCTGTTTTGGGCATCAGAGTATTGCGAAGGCTTTGGGTGCGCCGATTGTGCGCAATCCCGAGGGCTGGGCGCATGGGCGGATCGAGACCCGCCGCGTGGCGCGGGCACCGTGGTCGGGGAATGGCGATGTCTTGCAGCTTTATGGCTCGCATATCGAACAGGTGGGCGCGTTGCCCGACGGCGCGCAGCGCCTGTTTGAAAGCCCCGGTTGTCCGATCGCAGGGTATGCCATAGGCCACACCGTGTTCACGGTGCAGCATCACCCGGAAATGACACATGGCTTCATCTCCGATCTGGTTGACGAATACGCCGACTATGTCGGTGAAACCGTCACACAGACCGCGCGCGCCTCGGTGCAGGCCGGACCTGCCGACCGCGCGCTGTTTGCGGAAGAAATCGCTGCTTTCTTCGAGATGGAGGGACGCTGAATGGGCACGATCACCAAAGCGCTGGATTTGCTGGGCTTTTTTGCCCGCGACCGGGCCGAGATCGGCCTGGGAGAATTTGTGCGCCTGACCGGTCGGGACAAGGCGACGGTGCATCGTCATCTGACCGAACTGGCCGAGAACGGGTTTCTGGAACAGCATCCCGAAACCCGCGCCTATCGCCTGGGTCCGGCCCTGCTGCGCCTTTCCGCGCTGCGCGAGACACTGTTTCCGGTGCGAAAGCTGTTGCAACCCATCGTATTTGATCTGTCGGAAGCGGTGGGAGAGCTGGCCCATGCCAGCCTCTTGCAGGGCGAGGTGCTGTCACCGGTTATCCATGCCGACCCCAGCCTGCACGGTGTTCTGGTCCATTTCGATATTGCCGAGATGTTGCCCTTGCACGCAACCTCGTCGGGCATCGCCGCACTTGCCTTTTGCGCCGAAGACACGCGGGCGAAAGTGCTGACGCGACCTTTGTCGAAATTCACAGACCAGACCATCTCGGATCCTGCTGCACTGAAGGCCAAGATCGAGCAGGTGCAGAGATTTGGCGTTGTGTCCGTGAGCGGCACGTTTGACGAAGGCGTCACCTCGGTTGGCGCGCCGGTGTTTGGCGAAGGCGAACGGGTTTTGGGCTCTTTGGCAGTCGCGGTACCCACCGTGCGCGCCAATCCCGAAAAGCTGAGCGACATCGCACAAAGACTTCTGGTCGAGGCCTCGCATGCCTCAACCGCGCTGGGCGGCGTTTTTCCGCGCAGCTTCGACACTCTGCCGCCCGATTGGGGCGACAAAACTCTGGCACAACAGGTGATCTGATGAAGGACAGCAACTTTCTGAAAGAAAACAACGCGCGCCACCTGTGGCACCCGATGGCACATCCGGCTGACAGCCTGAATAACCCGCCTGACATCATCGTCGGGGGCGAAGGGGTGACGATCACGGATGTGGACGGGCACAGTGTTGTTGACGGGGTTGGTGGGCTCTGGAACGTGAACCTGGGCTATTCCTGCCAACCGGTGAAGGATGCCATCACCGCGCAGTTGGACCGCCTGCCCTATTACTCGATCTTTCGCGGTACCACCAATGATCTGGTCATCGAACTCAGCTGGATGCTGCAAGAGTTTTTCGCACCCGATGGCTTGTCTCGCGCCTTTTTCACCTCGGGCGGATCCGATGGGGTGGAAATCGCGCTGCGTCTGGCACGCCAATATCACAAAATCCGAGGGGACGCGGGACGGGTCAAGTTCCTGAGCCTCAAGAAAGGCTATCACGGGACCCACACGCTGGGGGCATCAGTGAACGGAAATCCCAATTTCCGCACACAATATGAACCGCTTATGCCCGGCTGCCACCACATTCCGGCACCGTACCCCTATCGCAATCCGTTCAACGAAAGTGATCCCGAAAAGCTGGCACAGCTGTGTCTGGCCGCGCTTGAAGACGAGATCAAGTTCCAAGACCCCTCGACCATTGCCGCGATGATCATGGAGCCTGTTCTGGGTGCAGGTGGCGTGATCCCGCCGCATGAAAGCTTTATGCCCGGCGTGCGCGAGATCTGTTCGAAACACGGGATCCTTTTGGTCGCGGATGAGGTGATCACAGCCTATGGCCGCACCGGCGCCTGGAGCGGGTCGCGGCGATTTGGTGTAAAGCCCGATATGGCCGTGACGGCCAAAGCGATCACCAACGGCTATTTTCCGTTTGGCGCTGTGATGATCAGCGATGAGATCTCGGAAACGTTCGAAAAGGACACATCCGGCAAAGCAGCGATTGGATCAGGTTATACCTATTCCGGCCATCCTGTGGGGGCTGCGGCGGCGATTGCCTGTTTGCAGGAAACCGAACGGCTGAACGTCAAGGACAACGCAGCCGCGCGCGGCCAGCAATTGTTCGAAGGGCTGCAAGACCTGGCCAAAACCTATGACACCATCGGCGATGTGCGCGGTGGCTATGGCTTGATGTGCGCGCTCGAGCTGGTCTCTGACCGCGCAGCCAAAACGCCAATAGACAAGGCCACCATCGGCAAGGTCCAAAAGACGGCATATGCCGCCGGTGCAATGGTGCGCGTATCAGGCAACAACATCATCCTGTCCCCGCCCCTGATCCTAAGCAGCGCGGATGTGGACACGATTGTCTCGGCCTTGGATGCGGGGTTCAAATCGATCTGACGCCAAGCTGGGGTGGTCGCAGACGCGCCGACTACCCCAACAGCCCGATATCCTGGCCATCGATTATGATCGCAAGATCCCAGAACTTGCGCAGTTCTTCTTCGGCGGCCAATGCGGCCTTTGGATCGTCCGGCAGACGTTCTATGCGAAAGCCAAACTGCTCAAACCCGCAGAAATCCACACGGCTGAGGATCACGGGCTCTACTGACCGCTCCAACGCTGCGGCGGCCAACAGTCTTGCAATATCATGGACGTCTTCGGGCGCTTCAACGATACGGATACCGATATGGGTGGACCCGGCTCCATCACGGTCCCACAGATCGACCGCAGGCGCCAGGCCGGTTTCAGGGAACAGCACCTTTCCAAGCGGTGCCATTTTGGGTCCGTCTGTGATCAGATCATCCAGCCTGACCGGTTTCTTCGGCGAGATACGGCTGAGTATTTCAAACCAGGAAGTCTCAGCCATGGTTGCCTCCCACCTCTGCAATCAGCCTCGCGGCCTGCTCTGCCCCGGTTTTGGGGAGCTCGATCGTTTGAAGAGCCGCTTGATAGACTTCGGTCTCGCCGTGGTCCAGGCAGTCGGAAACTGTGCGTTCAAGCTTCATCAACTCGCGCTCGGTCACGATTGCGCATAGGTCACGATCCGCGAGCGCCCGCGCGCGCCGTTCCTGGTCGTCCAGATAGGGCGCGGATTGCGGGATGAGGATCGCGGGTAGCTGATGGTAAAGGATTTCAAGCACCGAGTTATACCCGGCCGCCGACACCACCAGATCAGCTGCCAGGCCAAGTGACGTGGCCTCAAGCGTATGCACCACCCGTGTATTGGTCCAGCCAAAGGCCGACGGGTGCACAACGCTTCCGGGCCATGTGACCACCAGATGCAGACAATCGGTCCGCTTTTCGAACATGCCCGACAGGGCTTGCAACTGCGCCGACCTGTCCGAGGCAACACCCCCGCCCAACATGCTGACCACCAGATGCTTGAAGTCGCGGCCAAAACGGTCCGCCAATCTTTCCCTGAGCGCCACGCGCTCGGATTTGGATTGATCCACCTGGCGCACGATGGGGCCCACATAATGGACGTGATCGCCATAGCTATAGGCGTCGTTCAACTCGTCGAAAGCCTCAGAGGGAACGATGACCCGGTCAAAGATGCCCTCGCGGCGCAGCATCGCCGGTCTTGAACGCCCTTTTGGCCAGAGCCCACGCCTGAGCCACACGGCGGAGAGCCTGCGTTCCTGAATAACCCGATAAACAGAATCAAAGACATAGCCCCCGTCAAACACAAATGTATCGGCGGTGTTCAAAGCGGCGCTCAGGCGTCGATAGGTCAGAATATCGTTGGCGTTGATGTGATCCTCAGCGCTGGCCCTGGCCACCAAAGGGATACAATCGATGCCCTCACGGCGCACCAAGGGCACGCAGCTGGGAAAGGCGGCAAAGATCGGCTTGCTGCGTTGCGGCAAAGCCTTGGCGATAATCGTACAGCGCTGCGCGTGTCCCAGCCCAACTCCATTTGTCGGAAGAAAAAGGGTTTGGCGCCCGGATGGCGCGGTCTTGTGGGCGGGTGCGGACAGCGCCGCCGCAGCCTCCAACCGCGCAATATCGACCGTCTGCAACCAAGGAGATTTCGACGCCTGTTGCGCGATCATCGCCCTGTGGCCCAGAACCTTTCCGGTCAGATAACCATCAAAGGCAAACAGGGACTTGGGCCCCAGCAAAGCAGGTGCGCCCTCTGACATAAGCGCTTCATCTTCGGTGCAGTCAATTGCGACACCACCAGCGGCAATCAGCTCAACCGCCAGAGTCGCCATGCGAACGCCGGCCACGCCCGTGCCGAACATGGCCAAAATATCAGTGCTGCCAGCCAAGCTGTGTGGTGACAGATCAGTGTAAAGAAGCGTTGGCAAGTCACTGAAGGGAGACGCTTTTATCGCTTCGTTCTGCGCGCCGCTCACGATGATCCTGAGTGTATAGGCGCTCTGGTTGCTCATGCGGGCCAGACAGGACAACGTATCGGTCGTGTCCAGCTCGATCGACCCCAGCACAACCGTGACAGCAGTCTTCTGGCGGATGGGGCGCGGACCCTGGCCAAGTTCGGCCACAAGCGGACTGGCCGCCGTGGGCAGGATCGAGCGAGGCTGCATTTCTGTCAGGTCGATAACACTTGCCTCACGACCAAGCCCATAGGCCAGGCGCGCTTTTGCCCCGACATAGCTTTGCTGCGATTTGAAACGGCCAGTCGCGATGACCGGAGTTTCCAGAGCAAGCTTCTTTTGTCTGAGCGAGGAAAGCAAAAGATCGTCGATCTCCTCGGCACCAAGAATGAAAACGGTTGAAGCCTGATACTCTTCTTGATCCACCAAAAACTTTGCGGCCTCATAGATACGCCCACGCCCGGCGTTTTCCGGCAGGTACTCGGATCCTATACACGCGTTGAAACCGCGCGCATTCAGCTGTTCTGCGAAGATCAACTGCGAGTCGAAAGACCGCAATGATCGTTGCCCCGCTTCGACAAAGATCATGGCTGTACCTCGCTGCGACTGGACAGAACGCCTGAAATCATGGCCTCGAACTTCTGTGAAGAATATTCCGCCATCATCTGCTGCGCTTTGCGAACCTGGTTTTGGTAGCTGTCAGGCTGAGCAACAAAACGCGCAACGATTTCATCCACTTCACCGGGTTTGCATTTCACGACCGCGTCACCGAAAGCCTGCGCGGTATTGGCATCGGTCAGAACAACCTTGCCAGCGGCAATTGCCTCGGCAACGACCCGCCCGAAACTTTCCTGCCATGTTGGCGCGGTAAAATAGACGTAAAAGTCAATCATTTCAAAGAAATCACTCACCGAAATCGCATCAAATGGAAGCAGGGTCCAATGCGGGCGCTGAAATCCCGCCTCAAGCAAACTATCCGCACCAAGAATGACGTTTTCCTGCGCTTGAGGGGAAAAGCAATGATCCAGATCGATCAAGGTTGGAAATTTCTCAAACCCGGGACGAGAGTGTCTACCACGCCGATCGCTGGGTTGGTTGGAAGGCACGGTAAGTTCAAACTCGCAAATATTGAACCAATCCGCCTTTAGAACTTGCCAATGCTTTGCGGCACAGCTTCGGTCCAACCAATCCGTAACGGTCTTTCTATTGTGACCTGAGATCGGTGCCAGCGTTTTTTTCAAAGCCAAACTTGCGGCCTCGATCTGGTTCAGACAATTCGCGACATCGAACCCCTCTTCGCCGCCCGGACGCAAAAAGTTCTCGTGTGTCACAACGATCAGTTCACGGGCAAAAATCTTAGTAGGCAACTCATCCTGGAACTTCAGAAACGAGGGATTGTGCAAGACTACGAAGTCGGCGCTGATACGGGGTGCATCCCAGATTAACGGTATGTGCAATTCGTCCAGAACACGCCGCAACGATGGTGCGACAAGCTGCTTTTTACCAAACGTCTTGGAGGTTACGGCATGGACCGAAAGCTGCCCGAACTGTGCTGCAACCCGCAATTCCTGCGCTACGGCTGACGATGTCCCACCCGAAAACCGGGGTTCGACCACATAAGCGATTTTCGGCAGGGTCAAGTCGGCAACCGAGAGTGACAATGACATCGGATCCTAATGCTGCAGAGCGCTAGACTGCGTCGCACTTTCAGTCGATGTTGTATCGGAAGCCGCTGCTTGATCTTCCGAATAGTCAAAATCGAGGCTGCCCGCCGAGGCTGCCTGATAAAAATTGCGCAACTCTATCGACAATTCGTCGTTGCCAGCCATGATTTGCGGGTTTCGCTGAAGATAAGCGTAAAGCGACTGGGTATCGTTGCTGGACAGGTACTGATCTATAATCAAAAGCTGGTCAATGGTGATCTCAGCCCGCACGCCACTAGCAGCGCTGAGCAAAAGCAGCGCTGTCACTATTCCAGAGAGTCTGCGATCTGTCATTCTTCGACGCCCGGGTTGTCACAATGTCCAGTATACACGGTTTTTTTTACATTTAAGCAATTCATTAATTCGTCGCAGACCTAAGCTTGTTCAGAACCTGGTTTCGCAATTGTTGGGTCTGAGCTGCCGGCGATGTATTGCGACTGCTGCGTGTTGTGCTTGACCGGGCGCGGCCCGAGCTTTCGCCTGCCAACCACAGCTCGACCACACCGTTGGGTGTCTTAGCTCTGGACCCAGTAAAATTCCGCAACAAAGCGCCAGCATCTTCGGCCAGTGCTTTTGCCTTTTCGGCGTCTTCGGGATGATAGAACCTTACATTCGTCTGTGTAATCCCAAAACCGACCCGCGCGGTCCCGCTGAGTTGATGTCCCGTGGCTTCCAACTCTGACACCACCGCCTGCACGGTTCCTTCCGACAAACGATTTGGCGCGAACAGTCTGAAATCAGCCCGATTCTCGAGAGCGGGTGTTGCGGCTTCATCAGGCACATCGCTGTTTTCAACGGGCTCGGGCCGAACCAAAGGTCTGGGTGTCAATGCGCTTGCGATGGCGTCTTCCAACTGTTCTTTAACCGCCTCATCCGGTTCGGCCAGACTTGCTGTGCTGGGGCGCTGCACCGGGCTTGTGGAATAACTCAAATCCGGCAGTTCATAAAAGTCCAGCGCGGCCACTGTCGTGTCGGTGTAAAGATCAGAAAACGCAGTGGCCACACCTGTGCCACTTACCTCGACACCATAAGAAAGAGCTTCTGTCGGCAATGAGGTCCGCTCGGCCCCTGACACGAACGGGTTGTCAGCTGCGAACCCGCCAAGCTGCGTCACTGCCAGGGGTGCCGCAGGTGGAGAAACCGCCAAGCCATCCCAATTGCCTTGCATTTCACGCGCAGAGACAAAGGCATGCACCGGCGCATTGCCCCTGACCAGTGGCCCGGTCTCATACTGTGCGAAGCGCGCATCAGCGACCTGCCCCGGGCTCAGATCACCTGTGATTGTTGGCTCCGGTGGTGGTTTGAGAGAAGAAACCGACGCTTGAAGCCTGGGCACCCCCGGCAGAACAAACACCTCAACGACGTTCGATGGCTGCTTTAGCTCAGGCGCTGACGGCTGAAGCGACGCCAAACGATCTGTCTCGGTCACGGTTGTCGCCGGCAGATCAGACTGAACGGAAACTTCAGGCAAACCGGTCGGCTGGCCCGGACTGCGATCCGTCAGGCTGGGTGCCCCCGAAAGCAGTGGCTCGGGCGCTTCGATTACCGTGCTTTGTGGCGTTGGCGTGATAGTCAGGTCCGGGCTGGAACTTGCGACGCTATCGCGCTCGGACAAGCTGGGCAGTGACGAGTCAGACACCACGAAGAAAACAGCCGAACTGGCTGCCACTCCAATGACGCACCCCAAAGCTATGGCACCAAATCGGTATTTCCTGCTGCTCTCTTTTTTGCTCAAACTGCGCTGAAGCTTTCGGAGAAGCGTCTTGTCGCGACCCGCGCTTGGCCGCATTTCGACCGGCTCGGGATTTGGCTGCAACAATTGGCCGTCATCGACATCATCATAAGGTCGCGTGACACCTGGCAATTTTGGCAGGCCTTCGACCTGTTCTGCCTCGATGGACGCAGGCTGATGCGACGGGTCCTCTTCCGAGATTTCAGCAGCCTTTGGCTCGGTCTGCGCTGCCTCCGAATGTTTGCGGCTTTTGCCAGTCACGCGGTTGCTGAGACCGTCCGACGGGATGGCATCAAGAGGTTTCAGAAGAGATTCAGACGACTCACCATCGCGCTGAGCCATAACCGCCTCGCGTTGGAGTCGAGCTTCTTCGATCCGGTCCAGCCAAGTCTTGGGTGTTGGGCGATGCTCCGCTGTGGTTGAAACCTCTTGTGTAACAGGCCGGTTCGGTGATGAAGCTGGGACCGCTTCACCCTGCGCCCGCGCAGCCAAGTTTTTTGCCCGCTCAATCCGAGCGTTTTCAAGCATCTGCTGCCAGTCCGAGGATTTCAGAAAGTTGCGAACTTCCGACACCCCTTGGAGGTCGTCGCCGTCAACTTCAGGTAGCGCTCTTGTCTCGCTATCCTTCGACATCATATCCCCCAACTGGCACCCTAAGCACACATAACGTTTCTTATAATCTCAGCAGGTGAAACCGTTACACATTTGATCGCTGAAATTTAGAAACAAACCCGCCTGAAACTATAGAAAATTGACGAATTGAAGACAAGCTAACCCGTTTTCTTAGGCGGAATCCGGCAATATCTAAGTTCTTAGGGCGACAGTGCTATCGACTGGTGCGAATTGTATTGAGCAACATGACAGCGCAACGCGCGCCATTTTTACCGGTTACTCTGATTTTGGGAGCTCGTGCCAACGGGCGCGCGAGATCAGAATATCGGCGACACAAGAACAACTCTCTCGATCGCAGACGATCGGATCCATCGGCAATTTGATGTCACGTCCAATTTCACCAACATGTCCACCTACGTTGCAAACCGCACGTTTGACATGCCCGTTCCCTGTGATGCGCAAAGACTCAAGACCGGCTTCACATAGCCAGCCCTGCCAGCGGTTTTCTCGGTTCAGAGTAAACAAGTCTGCACGTATCTCCTCATGTGTTCCGTCGGCTTTGTGGTGGGTCATCGTTCCACGAGCGTGGCGTAGCCAGCCTCTGGGTGCGGCTGGGTTCCAAACATGCTGCTTCATCTTAGCAATCTGTTCATCACTATACGGATAAAGCGCATCGCCAAACTCAAGACGCAAAGGCTTCATAACAATCGCAATGTTGGGAAAATCAGCCCCCAGCCTGCGGGCCATCTCATAGCTTTCGTCAAACCGGTCTGGCAGCATGGTCAGATTGACCTGCACATGGATAACCTCGGACAGGATCGCGATAACGCGATGCACGTGGTCAAACTCGGCCTCTTCCAGATGAAGCGTCAAGATCAGCGAATCCAGCTTGTCGCGAATGGCCAACCAAAACCGTTCCGTTCGCGACCCGTTCGAGATCATGCTGACCTTCATGTCATGGGCGCGCGCGGCGCTCAGGATCTCTTTGATTTTTGGATGCAGCGTGGGTTCGCCCCCCGTCAACTGCAGCCAAACCCGACGGCCCAACCGGTTGTGATAATGCTCTTGAAGGGCCTCGATCATGCCAAGGACATCGTCATAGCTTTGCCAACCCTTGGAGCCATCATGCAACGCCGGTGGGCAATAGCTGCAGGAATAGTTGCAGCGATTGCCAAGCATCCAGTCCACCAGCACGACCTTTTTGTGTATGTCGTCTGTGTGTTCGATCCACTCCAATGGCCGCGGTTCAGCGTCCAATGACTGATCATCCGTTTCTACGGTCTTGGTAGATTGCATTGCCGCGCACCAGCCTCCAAGGTCAGGCAAAATACGCAAAACCCATCTCAAGCATCACGCAAGTTTGCCTGTCTCCATTCCTCCCGAACCCCGGACCGCCAAACATAAGGCGCGACGGGCACCCGTGCTGTCAGGTTAGTCCAGTTGTCCCGACCGAGCAATGATGGGGTGAGTTGGGCCCGTTTCGCTGCTCCCAATGCTCATCTGATCTGATAGAAGAACGACAACTTGCGGCTGCGCCCACTGGGCGGTGGCGGGAAGGGTGCCGCGATGCGCACTTGTTCTTTGGCGGCCCGGATCACATCCGGCGCGCCCGAACTATCGATCACGTCAACCCACGCCAGACTGCCGTCAGGATTGATCTCGAAAAACACCTGCGCGAATCCTCTGGTCGACACTGCAACCAGGGGTGATCGGTTGAGATGTACCAAAACCTGACCGGCATAGTTTGTGGTGTCGGAGTTGCCTGGCCCACGCCCGCCTGAACGATTGCCTTGCTGGCCTTGGCGGAACACATCCCGCCCCTCGCGCCGGTACGAGGTCAGAGGTGAGTCGATGGTTTGCTGCGGGAACCGCAAGCTGTCAAAGTTCCGTGCCCCCTGCAGGGTTCCGCGCGCTGCGGGCCGGGCGTTGCGATCCGGCAGGCGTGGCCGCAACGACGTTACCAGACCCTGATCCGGGACGCTGTCTTCAGCCTCGGTCTCTTGCGGCTCAATCTGTTCTGATGGCGCCTCAGAGGGTGAAACGGATATGTCCGGGTCAATTGCTTCACCTTCCAGCGGGGCAGCAGGAGCGGTTTCGATCAGCTCGGGCGGCAAAGCGGCAAGTTCTTGCGGAGCATCGGCCTCCAACGCTTCGGCTTCGGGCGTTTCGGCCTGAATTTCAACCCCTTCAGGAACACCGACCGGAGATTCGAAAATCGGCTCAACATCGGTCACCGCCGTTTCTTCGCTGTCATCGCCGCCCACCTCTTCCACCGGGTCTTCGACCACCTCTTCGGGTGCTTCGGGCTGCACAAGATCTTCACTGCCGGTATCCGGTGCAAAGGAATCCGCTTGCGGATCCTGCGAGGCTACAAGGGCCTCGGAGATCGGGACTTCGGGCTCGAGCGGTGGCTCGACAGGTGGTTCAGGCTCGTCTTCGGGCTGTTCTGGCTGCTCGGGCTCGGGCTCCTCCGGCTCGGACAGAGGTTCTGCAAGATCTTCGAAGGCGTTGCTGAGTTCAACCGCTTCCGTCCGGCTCTGCCCTGACGGTGCGTTTGGCTCGGTCGACACCGTCATGCTGAGGCCAATCAGATGGGCCAGCAATGACAGGGCAACTGCAAGCGCCGCAACAAAAAGCGAGCGACGGATCATTCCAGCGCCTTTTCAGTGACCACAAAGACCGAGGTCGCCCCAAGGCGACGCAATTCCCCGGTAACTTCGATCAGTCGCGGGCCCGGTGCGTTCCGATCCGGCACGATCCGCACAGCGCCGGGTTCCTGCCCTGCCATGAACTGTTCCAGAGCAAGCCCCTGCCCGCGATAACTGAGCGTGCCATCGGCATGCAAAACCAGCGCATCAGGCGGTTCGCGCCCTTGCAGATCAGCCGTGTCCACCAAATCCAGATCAGGATCCAACGGCACCGAGATCGTGCCCGCGATCAGGAAGAAGATCAGCATGAGGAAGACAACGTTGATCAGCGGAATGGTTGAATCGCGTCGTCGTGTCTGGCGAGGGGGGCGGATCATCGCGCTACTCCAACACCGTGACGGTCAGACCTTCGCGCCCACGCAGGCGCACGAGAAGGTCGACCAACCGCTGAGCCGTGACATCGTCATCCAGACTGACAAGAACCTGACCCGGTTCAAGCTGCTCGGCCAGCACGTCAAGCAGCACGGGCTGACCGTTCAGATCCAACCGCTCCGCGCCAAGCTGAAGAAACACGCGTTCAACCTGTTCGCCCGAAGCCCCTGCCCCTGTTGTCGCATTGCTCAGCTCGATCTCACCGAATTTGGAAAAGGTCGAGGTGAGCATAAAGAACAGCAACAATAAAAAGATCACGTCGATGAGCGGTGTCATCGACATCGGCCGCCTCACAAAGGGTGCCGGGTTACGCATGTTCAGGCGTCGCCGAGACAGCGCCGGTTTCGGTCGTGGGCAGAACAGTGTTGCCGGGCACTAAAACCGTGCGCAAGACTTTGTCGGCAAACACGCGTTCGCGCGCAGTGCGGCTTTCAAGCCAGGACAGGATCATCGAGGTTGGCATAGCCACCGCCAACCCCGCCGCCGTGGTGATCAGCGCCACCCAGATCCCACCCGCCAGCAAGGAGGGGTCGACCGAAGCGCCAGCAGTTTGCAAGTTCTGAAACGCGCTGATCATGCCAAGAACGGTGCCAAACAGACCCAACAACGGCGCAATCTGCGCAACCGTATCCAGCAATCGGAAACCGCGTTCTAACCCGGCCAGCGCCAAACCGGCCTCAGCGTCGAGACGCGCATCCAGACCGGGGGTTTCCGGCGCCTCCATCGCTGCGCTGACAATCGGGGCAAGGTAGCTGCTGCTGGCTTCTAACCGGCTGCGTGCCGCCCGCGTGTCTCCGGCATCCCACGCGGCCAGCGCCTGAGACAATACCTTGTGCCGTCCAACCCCGCACGCCGCGAATTGCCAAAGCTTATAGAGCGTTACCGCCAAGGTCAGGACGGACATGACGATCAGGATCGCCACCACTGGCCCGCCCAGCGCAAGGATTTCGCGAAGTGCCATGAAAGGGTTCATCCCAAAAGCTCCATATCTATGCGGCTGCTCAGTGCCAGCGCATCGCCACAGAGCTGGCTTTCAGCTCCATCGATGACGCAAGAACTGACACCGTTGATCAAGACCTGGCCAACCATCGCGCAAGTGCGGTCCGGCACGACAAATTGCCGAACACGCGGGCGGCCCGAGGGCAAATCACCGAAATTCAAAAGCGACAGCCGAACAAAGCCACCTTCAGGGTCGAAGATCACAGTCTCCAAAACCGCGCTGTCGACTTCAGAACCGGTTTCGTTTGTGACCAGAAAGATCAGTCTACAGCTACCAGAAACGTCCTGTATCGCATTCAATTCAATCGACAAATCCTTGCCCGGCTCGGATGCGGATTGCGCCATCGCAAAGGACGGCATAGCGCCAGCAAAAAGTGCGGCACAAATGAGATGGCGAAAGGACATGGACGAACTCCGAACTGCTGCGTCAGGTATTTGGATGTATGGCTTGGGCCACAATGATGATAGTCTTTTTGCCTTCTATCACGCAAAAGCGCCGGTTCGCATCACATTGCAGTTCGTCGCCTGTTTTGATCCCAACTGCAGCATCACGCATTTGGAATTATGGTGCAGGGGCTGGTTTTCAATAGTCTGCCCTCGGCTCTGCCGGAAGACACCCGAAACCTTTGGTGATATCAAAACCGGTCTGTATCAATCACACGCTTTGCGTTGAGCTAGATTTGCATACCGCCAAGGCAAAGCTTTACGGACAGATCGATTAGGTCTGATCAAATGACCTGTACGGCCATACTACCGATACCTTCGACCAACGCATCCATCTTGTCGCCCTTTGCGACTGGCCCGACTCCGGCAGGCGTGCCAGACAGGATGACGTCACCAGCGCCAAGCTCAAAATAGTCTGACAGGTACGAAATCATCTCGGGCACTTTCCAGATCATTTGGTTCAGATCGCCCTCTTGCCGCAGCTCGCCGTTGACAGACAAGGCGATGCGCCCTTGATCGGGATGCCCGATTTCCGCAACGGGTCGCAATACTCCCACCGGGGCCGAGCGCTCAAAGGCTTTGCCGATCTCCCACGGGCGTCCGGCTTTCTTTGCTTCTCCCTGCAAGTCGCGGCGCGTCATATCCAGCGCTACGCCATACCCCCACACGTGGTCCAAGGCCTGATCCAGCGGGACGTTGGTGCCCCCCGATTTAAGAGCCACCAGCAGTTCGACCTCGTGATGTACATCGGCGGAACGGGCCGGATAGGGAAACTGCCCCGACGGGTCCAGATTGTCGGGGTTCTTCTGAAAGAAAAAAGGTGGCTCACGGTTTGGGTCATGGCCCATTTCGATTGCGTGCGCAGCGTAGTTTCGGCCGATGCAATAAACACGGCGAACCGGAAACACGTCGCCATCCGCAGTAGGAATTACCGTCGGTTTCGGGAGGGGAATGACAGGATCCCGCATAGTTCTTCCTTGGGCTATCAAAATTATGTGCTTACTTTAAAATTGCAGCACAGGTATCTGACAATCCGCAACAAAAATTAAGTTGATTTGCAAGTCCGGATCGGCACGTCAGGGCTCAAATCACACCGTCGCACCTTTCAGGCGGATCGCTGTACCCAGTGATCCGGCACAAACTCCAACGATGATGGCGATTACAAGCTCCGTCGCTTCAACATTGCTGAAACGCCAGCCCGCGAAAATCAATGTCTCGATTACGCCTATGACACCGCCCATCAACGCCCCCAACCACAGCCTGCGCGTCATCATACCCAACGCCAACCCCAGAATGCCCGGCAGGCTGAGGACGTTTCCGCCAATTGTTCCTAGAATATCCAGCATACTCGCCCCGCTTCAGTCGCTTGTGTTGTCCAGAAAGGCCCGAATATCATCGCCTGCCGCTGCATGTTTCTCTGGTGGCATCACAGATTGCGCGCTCAGGGCTTCGGTCACTTTCTGATATTCCTCCAGGTAGCCTGGCGGAAGGTTGTGTGCGATACCCTGATGGCAGTCGATACAGGTCATGCCGTTGTCAATCGCGCGCTGATGTTCCGAGGCGGCGCGAGCTTCCTGAATGGTGAAGTCCATATAGTCGAAGTTGTGACAGTTCCGGCATTCACGGCTGTCCGATGCTTTCATCTTTTTCCAGACCGCTGCGGCCATGCTGAGACGGTGCGCTTCGTATTTCTCGGTTGTCGAAATGGTTCCGACAAGTTCGTGATAGACGTCCTTGACCGCCATAACCTTGGCCTTGATCTTGTGGTTCCATTCATGTGGAACATGACAGTCCGAGCAAATGGCCCGCACACCTGAGTGATTGTTGTAGTGAATGGTTTCCCGATACTCGCCCAGATTGGTCTCCATTGAATGGCAGGACGTGCAGAATTCTTCCGTATTGGTCAGTTCAAGCGTCCAGTGAAACCCACCCCAGAACAAGATGCCTGCCAGAAACCCGGCAATCAGGGTAAAACCGACGCTTAGAACCGGGATCGGGCTCCAGAACCAGTCCCACAGGCGGCGTATGCGACCTCGTGTGTCTTGGGAGTCTGCCATGTTGCGTGCTCCTTGTTTGATCCGCGTCGGTTATTCGCCGTGGGACGGCACAAAAGTGTTTTCGACCAATACGTCTGTATCGGCCTGGGGCACGTGGCATTGGTTGCAGAAATACCGTGTGCCTGCGATGTGATCCAACTCGGTCCCGTCGCGATCCAGGTAGTGGGTCATCGAAAGCGTTGGTGCGTTGCGTTCACCCGCCTTGGTCCAGTCATGGCAGGACAGACACTGGTTGGTTCGCAGATCGATCTGATACTGGGTGATCGAATGCGGAATGAGCGGAGGCTGCTGACGATAGTTCCTGACCATCCGCCCTTCGCGCCCTTCCCATTGCAGGCTCATGTTGACAACGCTCGGTGCGTCCGGGGGCGTCCCGCGCAAGTCCTTGATTTCTTGGCCCAGCGCGATGCTGCCGAACGCGATCAGAAGGGCGGAGGCAAAAACGGCAATCTTG
Organism: Ruegeria sp. HKCCA5839; assembly: GCF_013035585.1. Lineage (NCBI taxonomy): Bacteria > Pseudomonadati > Pseudomonadota > Alphaproteobacteria > Rhodobacterales > Roseobacteraceae > Ruegeria > Ruegeria sp. HKCCA5839. The sequence goes on from NZ_WQIE01000001.1 coordinate 1,071,108, forward strand.
TTCATCTTGCATGATCCTTTTGTGTGCGGAACGGCTGGACCGTCACCTCGTTTAGGCACGCTCGACTTTGCAGGCGCATTTCTTGAAATCGGTCTGTTTGGACAGCGGGCAGGTCGCATCCAGCGTCAGCTTGTTGGTTAGTTGCCCTTCGTCAAACCACGGCATAAATACGAGGCCTTTCGGCATCTTGTTTCGACCTTTGGTCGAAATCCGGCTGGTGACCTCGCCGCGCCGGGTCGTGACCTTGACCTCTTGCCCGTGACGCAAATCCCGATCTGCAGCATCGTCCGGGTGCATATAGACCACGGCCAGCGGAAAAGACCGATGCAGTTCGGGTACACGGCGGGTCATCGAACCCGAGTGCCAGTGTTCCAATACACGACCGGTGCAGAACCACAGATTGTACTCATCATCGGGCATTTCGGGCGGAGCTTCATACGGGGCGAAGATGATTTTGGCCTTTTTGTCCGGGAACCCATAAAATTGCAGTTCCGAGCCCTCTTCCACGTAAGGATCATGCCCTTCGCGATAGCGCCATAATGTTTCCTTGCCATCGACCACCGGCCATCGCAGACCACGCTCTTCGTGATAGCGTTCAAACGGCGCAAGATCGTGGCCATGCCCGCGCCCGAAGGCGGCGTATTCTTCGAACAGGCCTTTTTGAACGTAGAAGCCGAAATGGTTGGCATCATCATTCGGGTGGCCATGCTGAATTTCGCTAAGGGGGAACTTGTCGACATTGCCGTTTTCGAAAAGAACCTGGTACAGCGTCTTGCCCGCCATCTCGGGCGCCGTGGCGACAAACTCATCTCCCCAGGCTTCTTCCACGGTGAAGCGTTTGGAAAACTCCATCAACTGCCAAAGGTCTGATTTGGCGTCGCCGGGCGCGTGAACTTGCTGGCGCCACATCTGGGTGCGGCGCTCGGCATTGCCATAGCACCCCTCTTTCTCAACCCACATGGCCGTGGGCAGGATCAGATCAGCCGACATGGCTGTGACAGTGGGGTACGGATCGGAAACGGTGACGAAATTGTCCGGGTTTCGATAGCCTGGCCAGCCTTCTTCGTTCATGTTCGGGGCGGCTTGCATATTGTTGTTGCACTGCACCCAATAGGCGTTCAAGACGCCATCTTTCAGCATTCGGTTCTGCAGCACGGCATGAAAACCAACCTTGTCCGGAATAGTCCCTTCAGGCAGCTTCCAGATCTTTTCCGCTTTGGCGCGATGCTCGGGGTTGGTGACGACATAATCTGCTGGCAGACGATGGGCGAAAGTGCCGACCTCGCGTGCTGTCCCGCAGGCCGAGGGCTGCCCGGTCAGGGAAAATGGCGAGTTGCCCGGCTCGGAGATCTTGCCGGTCAGAAGATGCACATTATACATGAGCGAGTTCACCCAGGAACCACGCGTGTGCTGGTTAAAGCCCATGGTCCACAGGCTCATGACCTTGCGATCCGGATCAGCGTATTGCTGGGCCAATCGCTCAAGCTTGTCCGCAGGCACACCTGATATTTCCGCTGTGTATTCAAGCGTGTATGGCTTAACAGATTCAGCGTACTCGGTGAAGCTGATGGGCGTCAGCTCGCCCGAATTCGGGTTTGCAGCCGCCAATTGCAAGGGGTCCTCATCCCGCAGCCCATAACCGATATCCGTGGCGGTTTTGGTTATGTTGACATGTTTTGAGAGGAACTCCTCGTTCACAGCCCCGGTCTGGATAATGTGATTGGCGATGTAGTTGAGGATGGCCAGATCAGTCTGCGGGGTGAAGACCATGCCATTGTCTGCCAATTCGAACGAACGGTGCTCGAATGTGGACAGCACATGAACTTCGCAACCTTCCTTGGTCAGTCGCGTGTCCGTCAGGCGGGACCAGAGGATGGGGTGCATTTCGGCCATGTTTGAGCCCCACAGAACAAAGGTGTCTGCAGCCTCAAGATCATCATAGCAGCCCATCGGCTCGTCCACGCCAAAGGAGCGCATGAACCCCATTACGGCCGAAGCCATGCAGTGTCGCGCGTTTGGATCAATATTGTTCGACCTGAACCCCGCTTTCATCAGCTTAGACGCTGCATAGCCTTCCCATACGGTCCATTGCCCGGACCCGAACATGCCAACACCTTCGGGACCTTTGGTTCGGAGGGTTTCTTTCCATTTTTCGGCCATGATGTCGAAAGCCTGATCCCATGAGATCGGTTGGAAATCACCGTCTTTGGCGTATTCGCCGTCTCTCATGCGCAGCAAAGGCTGAGTCAGGCGGTCTTTGCCATACATGATCTTCGACAGGAAATAGCCCTTGACGCAGTTAAGCCCGCGATTGACCTCGGCCTGCGGGTCCCCTTGCGTGGCCACCACTCGCCCTTCTTTGGTGCCAACCAAAACCGTACAGCCGGTGCCGCAAAACCGACAGGGCGCCTTATCCCATTTGATATCAGGAACGCCGAACTGAGCGTCAGCAGGCCCGGCACCAAGAGATAGGCCTGCGGTTGACGCCGTTGCCGCCGCTGCAGTGGCTTTCAGAAAGGTCCGGCGCGAGTCAGAGAGGGTCATGGCATGGGTCTCCGGCGATTGGGGTGGGCTATTCGGTTGAATTCAGAGGCGATGCTTCGGGGTCTTCGAAATGGTGATACGTGAGGGCCAGCGCGACGACGCCCGGGATATGGTGCAAATCCATGATGGTTTCCGAGGCCAGCCGATCCTCGGTGTCTTCGACGACAACGACAAAACGACCATCCTCAGCCTCGGCATGCACTTCTACACCCGGTGTGGTGTCCATGGCCTGGCGCGCAACGCTGCTGCGTTCAGGTGCGACATGGACCAGGCAGCCACAGATATTCATGACAAAGCCTCTGGCGCGACAGCAGATTGTTGTTCGAAAGATACAGCACCTACTGGGCATACGGACGCGCACGCGCCGCAACCGGTGCAGCGGTCCAAATCAATCTCTGGCTGTGCGCGACCCCCCAGTTGCAGTTTGAAACGAATGGCGCTTTGGTCACAGCTGTCCTGACACGACCTGCAGCTGATGCCCGTCATTGAGAGGCAATGGTCATGGATGAGTGCACGCCAGGGCCATAGCGAAACATGCTCGGCTGAAAGGGCACCGGTTTGGCAGCTTTCGGCACAGCGGCCACAAAAGGTGCAAGCGCCAAGATCAAAGTCGACTTTCGGAAAACCATCAGCGCCAGCTTTCAAAATGCCTTCCGGGCAGACTGAAACACAATCTCCGCATTGGCTGCACAGATCGTCAAATCGGGCCTCAACCCAACCCGGTGGACGAATCGCATCTTCGTCCCTTCTCAGCGCTCTTGCACTTAGCAATGCGCGTCTTGTGGTCTGTTGGCTCATTCGCTGCGACCTCAGATTCACAAATTCACTATAACGAATTTTACAATTTAAAACATCTTTTTATCTCGAATTGATACTCTTTTCAGAGCAAGCGATTGTGCCGCGTTGAGATCTAAGATGCGAAGAGCCTTGAGGCCGAACGCAAGCGCGCTGGTTTACTTGGTCCCAGCCTTATCGGGGAATAGACCCGCGAGGCCATCGGCGCTGGCATCACAGACACCGCGCTCGGTGATCAGACCGGTCACAAGCCGGTTGGGTGTTACGTCAAAGGCTGGGTTACCGCCCAGTGTTCCTTTGGGCGTGACGCGCACATCGCCAATCTCGTCCCCTTCGGTCATGCCCAGAACGTGGCTTACTTCCAACTCGGCGCGTTCTTCGATGGGGATGTCTGCAACCCCGTCGCTGAGCGTCCAGTCGATGGTGGGTGACGGCAGCGCCACATAGAAGGGCACTCCGTTGTCATGCGCGGCGAGCGCCTTGAGGTAGGTGCCGATCTTGTTGCAGACGTCACCACGCGCGGTGGTGCGGTCGGTGCCGGTAATGACCAAATCAACCATCCCGCGCTGCATCAGATGCCCACCCGCATTGTCGACGATATAGGTATGGCTGATCCCCTGCTCGCCCAATTCCCATGAGGTCAGCGCCCCCTGATTGCGGGGGCGGGTTTCATCGACCCAAACGTGGATCGGAATGCCAGCGGCCTGCGCGTGATACATCGGGCTGGTTGCCGTGCCCCAATCCACTGTTGCCAACCAACCCGCGTTGCAATGGGTCAGAAGGCGAACCGGTTCGCCGTCTTTCTTTCGCGCCGCAATGTCCTTGATCAGCGCCAAACCGTTTTCACCGATGCGGCGGTTGATCTCGATATCTTCTTCAAAGACCTCAAGCGCCAGAGCCCAGGCCGCATCCGCACGCTGCTCTGTCGGTAATGGCAGCAATACCTCTCGACACCGATCCAGCGCCCAGCGCAGGTTCACCGCCGTCGGGCGTGTGGCATACAGCACAGCGTTTGAGTGTTCAAAGTTCTGATCCGAGGGGTCGCGCTGCATGGCTTCGGCGATCCCATAGGCGGCTGTCGCGCCAATCAAAGGCGCGCCGCGTACCCACATGTCGCGGATGGCAACCTCGAAATCTTCCAGCGAGGACAAGGTGACGACCTTGAACGCATGGGGCAACCAGCGCTGATCGATGATCCGCACCTCTCCGCTGTCCGCATCGCGCCAGATCGACCGGTAGTGAACTCCATCAACCTTCATCAAACGTCCTCCGTGAAAAATCGAACCGTATGGTGTAAATCGCCTGCGCTCAGTTTGAAGTTCTGTGCCGTTCCGTCAAGGAGATCATATGAAGACCTGGCCAATCAAAGCACCGAGACCAGCGCCACCAGTGCAACCACGCCCAAACAAAACGCCATCGCAAAGTTGATCGCGCGATGAGTTTTGTCACTCAGATCAAGACTGCCCAGTTTTGCGCCCATCCCCAGCCAGATGAGATGCACCGGCACCCAGATCATGTTGAACAGAATGAGTTTCAGGATGACCTCCCACAGCGGTGCTTCGGGCAGGAAGGCAAAGCCGGAAAACAGCGCAGTGCTGACCACATAAGCCTTAGGATTGATGAATTGCAGCATCAGGCCATTCCTGAACCCAAGCGGGGCCGCAGCGGGCGAAAAGCCAACCTTTGATCCCGCGCTGGCGATGCGCCAGGCCAGAAACAGCAGATATCCAACCGAGGCAAACAGCAGCACCGTTCTCAGCAAAGGCACGGCCAGAGCGGCAGCGGCGACGCCTGAAATCACCAGCATCATGTTGATGAACCCGCCCACCATCAGACCGGCCATAAAGGCCAGGCCTGCCCGGAAGCCAAAGGCCGAACCGATACCGGCAGTGGTCAGAACCCCCGGCCCCGGCGTGATCAGCAGGAAGAAAACCGCAACAACAAACTCAAGCACCTGTCAGACCGACCCTTTACAGATCTTGGCATTCCGGCACGGCAGTCAGGACCGAACCATCTTTGAGATGCTGCAACAGGTTATCGACAGTCAGATCACCCATTGCCGCCCGTGTTTCAACCGTGGCGCTACCGGCGTGGGGCAGAAGAACGACGTTGGGGAGGTCCCGCAGGGCCTGGGGCACGCGCGGTTCCTCTGCGAACACATCCAGACCGGCCCAACCCAGCTCTCCGTTTTGAAGCGCGTTGATCAAGGCGGCCTCGTCCACGACCGAGCCCCGGCTGACATTGATCAGAGTTCCGTCAGGCCCCAGTGCGCGCAGGACCTCGGCATTGACCAGCTTGTTTGTCGAAGGCCCGCCAGGTGTGATGCAGATCAGCACATCCACATGATCGGCCATGTCGCGCAAAGAGTCGAAATACCGGTAGGGCACATCCTTTTTGCTGCGCGTGTGGTAAGAGATTTCCGGTGCCCAGGGCTCCAGCTTGTCAACGATGGCCTGACCGATGCGGCCAAGACCCAGAATGCCGATCTTTCGTCCATCAGCCGACCGGGTCAAAGGCGCGTTGCCCTCGGTTTCCCAGCGACCAGACCGTACATAGGCATCGTCGCGCAACAGCTCTCGGTAACAGGACAAGAGCAACAGAACCGCCGTTGTTGCCACCTCTTGGTTCAAGACATTGGGCGTGTGCGTGACCATGATCCCACGCCGAGCAGCGGTCTGCGCGTCAACCGCATCATAGCCAACCCCATAGACGCTAATCATCTTGAGATTGCTCAGTGAATCCATCAGATCCTGCGGCACCCCGTCATGGCCGTTTGTGATGACATGCGTGATATCTTCGGCGTTGAAATCGGTTGTCTGGTGGATATCAAACTCCGCCATCAAACGCGCGCGCATGCGTTCGGTGATGCCGCCGATCTGCAACAGATCAGTCATCTTGGCCTACCTTCTGCTTTTGCGTACCCAGCCCGTCGATCCTCAGCTCCATCACGTCGCCTTTTTTTAGAAAGACCGGTTCGGGCTTGATCCCCATGCCAACACCGGGTGGTGTGCCTGTCGAGATCACATCACCGGGGTGCAGGGTGAAAAGCTGGCTCAGATGTTCGATGATTTCCGCCACCGTAAAGATCATCGTGGCGGTGTTTCCGGTCTGCATGCGCCGACCGTTCACATCCAGTGACATGCCCAGGTTCTGAGGGTCCGGCACCTCATCGCGGGTCACCAGCCAAGGTCCGGTGGGACCAAAGGTGTCGCAGGATTTACCCTTCGTCCACTGACCGGTCAGTTGGGTCTGAAAGTGCCGCTCGGACACATCGTTCACGATGCAATACCCTGCGACATAGTCCAACGCGTCCGCTTTCGCGACATATTTGGCGGTCTTTCCGATCACCACGCCCAGTTCCACTTCCCAATCCGTATGGGTCGACCCGCGCGGCATCACCACATCATCATTGGGGCCCACGATGGCCGAGTTTGCCTTGAAGAACAGGATCGGGTGTTTTGGAATGTCAGCTCCGGTCTCGGCCGCATGATCCGAATAGTTCAGACCAATGCACAGGAATTTCCCGATATTGCCAACACATGCCCCGATCCGAGGGTCACCTTCGACAACAGGCAGGCTTACGGGATCCAGCGCGCGCAATTGACCCAGTGTCTGATCGTCCAGCATGGCCCCAGTGATATCGGACACATGCGCCGACAAATCACGCAGCTGTCCAGCCGCATCCACCAAAGCGGGCTTTTCTGATCCTTCAGCCCCGTAACGTACAAGTTTCATGTCTGTCCCCCCCTTCAGTGATTGTCGCGCGGCATGAATTTGCGCGCGATATCGCTGTATTTATCCGCCCCTTTCAGGGTCATGCCGCGATCCAACCGATCGACTTTTTCTCGGAAAATCTCCTGCCAGGGTGATTGGTTGGGTGGCATGGCATAGCCACCAGCAGCCTCAAGCGCGCGGGCCCGTTCGTGCAGCTCCTCCAACGGAACCAGCATATCAGCAGTGCCCTTGCCCAGATCGATCCGCAACTGGTCACCGTTTTGCACCAGGGCCAGACCACCGCCTTCTGCGGCCTCGGGTGAGGCATTCAGGATCGATGGGCTTCCCGAAGTGCCCGATTGCCGCCCATCGCCAATGCAGGGCAATGCCTCGACCCCTTGTTTCAGCAGATACGAAGGCGGACGCATGTTCACCACTTCGGCAGCACCGGGATAGCCTTTGGGCCCAGCTCCACGCATGATCAGAATACAGTTTGCGTCGATATTCTCGGACGGGTCATCGATGCGGTGATGAAAATCCTCGGGCCCGTCGAACACAACCGCCCTGCCCTCGAACGCATCCGGGTCATCCGGGTTCGACAGATACGCTTTGCGAAACGCGGGCGAGATCACCGAAGTTTTCATGATCGCGCTTTCGAACAGGTTTCCTGACAGGTTGATAAAGCCCGCCTGCTCCTTGACCGGGTCGCTGACCGGCTTGATGACATCCGCATTCAGTGACCGGCGCTTGGTGCAGTTTTGCCCCATCGATTGCCCGTTTGCCGTGATCGCATCCGGGTTTGGCAGCAGCCCGCCTTCGATCAGCTCTCCGATAACAGCCGGAACACCGCCCGCCTGCTGATAATCTTCGCCCAGGTATTTCCCGGCGGGCTGCATGTTGACCAAAAGCGGCACGTCATGGCCGAATTTTTGCCAGTCATCGTTGTCCAGCGGCACACCCAGATGCCGGGCAATCGCGTTCAGGTGGATCGGCGCATTCGTCGACCCGCCGATGGCCGAGTTGATGACGATTGCATTTTCAAACGCCGCGCGGGTCATGATGTCGCTGGGGCGCAGATCGTCCCAGACCATCTCGACAATGCGTTTTCCGGTCTCATAGCTGATCTGCCCGCGCTCACGGTAAGGCGCTGGAATCGCTGCAGAACCCGGCAACTGCATGCCCAGAGCCTCAGCCAGCGAATTCATCGTGGTGGCCGTACCCATCGTGTTGCAATAGCCCACCGAAGGTGCCGAGGCGGCAGCGATTTCCATGAACTCATTGGAGTCGATCTCTCCGGCGGCCAGATCTTCGCGCGCTTTCCAGATGACCGTGCCCGATCCGGCCCGCTCGCCTTTCCACCAGCCATTCAGCATCGGCCCCACAGACAGGGCAATCGCCGGGATGTTCACCGTCGCGGCAGCCATCAGCAGCGCGGGCGTAGTCTTGTCACATCCGATATTCAGCACGACCCCGTCCAGCGGATAACCAAACAGGCTTTCGACCAAAGACAGATACGCCAGATTGCGGTCAAGCGAGGCGGTAGGCCGTTTGCCGGTTTCCTGGATCGGATGCACCGGGATTTCGATACATGTCCCTCCGGCAGCAATGATCCCGTCGCGCACCCGTTTAGACAGCTCGATATGATGCCGGTTACAGGGGCTCAGATCACTGCCGGTCTGAGCAATGCCGATGATCGGCTTGCCAGACTGCAGCTCTTCCCGCGTCAGCCCGTAGTTGAGGTATCTTTCAAGATACAAAGCGGTCATTTCCAGGTTGTCGGAATTCATGAACCACTTGCGCGACCGCAGATCGTCTTTGGATATTTTTGTCATTGGCCTGACCAGCCCCCGTCAATGATATGTGTGTGTCCTGTGGTGAATGCGCTCTCGTCGCTTGCCAGATAAACGACCAGAGCTGCGATCTCTTCTGCCTTGGCAACACGCCCCATCGGTTGGCGCGCCACAAACTGCGCCAGGGCCTCTTCCCGGCTGCCCAGTTGTTTGCCAAGGGCGTCGACCCGATCGCGCCAGCTTGGGCTGTCGACCGTGCCCGGGCAAATGCAGTTGCACCGAATGCCCTGTGTTATGAAATCAACGGCCACCGACTTTGTCAGCCCGACAACAGCGGCCTTGGTTGTACCGTAAACAAAACGGTTCGGCGCGCCGATGATAGACCCCAAAGCCGAGGACATATTGATGATCGACCCGCTTCCTCTTTCGAGCATCCCAGGCAGCGCAGCCTTGATCGTGCGCACCATCGAGCGCAGGTTCAGATCCATCGCAAAGTCCCATTCGTCATCCGTCGCATCCAGAATGGTGCCGTGATGAACAAAGCCCGCGCAGTTGAACAGGACATCCGGCTTGGCCCGCGCAACTGCCTCTTGGACGCTGACGTCATCCCTGACATTCATCTCGAAAATTTCGATATTTTCGAGATTCTCGTCGCGAATCGAAGATAGGCTTTGCGTGTCTATATCCGTCGCAAAGACCATCGCGCCCTCGCGCGCCATGGCTATTACACTGGCCCGACCGATCCCCTGAGCGGCAGCTGAAACCAGCACTCGCTTTCCCTTAAGTCGTTCTGACATAAAAACTTTTCGACCTCATATCTAGCAACCGAATCGGTGATGCTTGTTCCCCTGGCCACCTGAAATACAAAGAAACCTATGCAGGTTTAAAACGATTTCTGGCATGTAGGCCTCAGGCCGTTAGCGTAAGTCAGAGATGCGGGTTTGACCATAACCCTGCGCGGCGCAGTTTGAGGAGAACAGAAAAACATGAGCGAAAAACCGAACGTGGCGTTGTTGGGAACCGGTCTTATGGGTGGCCCGATGGCACGAAATCTCTTGGCGGCAGGCTTCCCGTTGACGGTCTGGAACCGCAGCCTTGAAAAAGCCCAACCTTTGGCCTCGGACGGAGCGAAGGTGGCCGACAGCGCGGCGCTTGCGGTAAAGGATGCCGATATCATCATCACCATGCTGTCCGATGGCTACGCCACCGGTGCGTTGCTGGGCGATGCGTCTTTCTGTGAACAGCTGACGCCTGGAACAATCTGGATCGACATGTCCAGCGCCAAGCCAGAACATGCCCGCGCCCAATCGGCCCAGTTGGCGGCGCTTGGGGTGTCGCATTTGGATGCACCGGTCTCCGGCGGCACCAAAGGGGCTGAAGCAGCGACACTTGCAATCATGGTCGGTGGAGAAGCCGAGGTGATGGATCAGGTCAAACCGGTCCTGTCCGCGATGGGACGCCCGGTTCACGTAGGCCCCAGCGGTGCCGGACAATTGTGCAAACTGGCCAATCAAACCATCGTCGCCGTGACCATTTCCGCCGTAGCCGAAGCAACGCTGCTGGCCCAGCAAGGCGGCGCGGACCCGGCAGCCCTGCGCAAAGCTCTGACTGGCGGATTTGCCGATAGCGTCATTTTGCAACAGCATGGCGAACGCATGTCCGAAGGTAATTTCGAACCGGGTGGCTTGTCGAAATTTCAGGTTAAGGACCTGGACAACACGTTGGAAGAAGCCCGCAGTTTGGGGTTGGAACTGCCCAGCACGCAAAGCGTACGCGACCGGTTCGCCTATCTGATCGAAGACATGGGCGGGGCCGATTGGGATCATTCGGCTTTGTTTCTGGAACTTAAAAAACGGAACGGCATGTCATGACACAGATCCTTGTCATCGGCGGCGGTGGAATGCTCGGCCAGAAATTGGCGCAGCGTCTTTCGACCGAAAACCCCTTTGGACCCGACGCGCGGGTTACGCTTTTTGATCTTGGTTTCCCGTCGCCCAGCGCAGCTGGTGAACAGATCGTCGGCGATATTGCTGCTCCGACTGCGGCCAAGGCCCTGGCTGCTCGGCGGCCCGATGTGATTTTCCACTTGGCCGCGATCGTTTCAGGTCAGGCCGAGGCCGACTTTGCCTTGGGCTGGGATGTGAATCTGATGGCAAGTTGGGCGCTGCTGAATGCGCTGAAAGATGAACATGACGCCTCAGAGGGGCAATACCGCCCCCGGTTTGTGTTCGCATCCTCGATTGCCGTATTCGGAGCCCCCTTTCCCGAGAAGATCGACGACGAATTTCTGTCGGCCCCTTTGACCAGCTACGGAGCGCAGAAGGCCGCGTCGGAACTGATGGTTTCGGACTTTAGCCGCAAGGGGTACATCGATGGTCTGTCGCTGCGCTTGCCAACGATATGTGTCCGCCCGGGCAAGGCCAATGCTGCAGCGTCCTCGTTTTTCTCGGGGATCATCCGAGAACCTTTGAATGGGGTCGAGGCTGTCCTACCCGTGGCCGACACCGTACGACATTGGCACGCAAGCCCCCGCGCTGCAGCCGGTTTTCTGACACATGCTGCACAGTTGGACACAGCGCGTTTGAAAGGTCGGCGGGCATTAAACATGCCCGGCGTCAGCTGCACAGTTGCAGAACAAATCGAAGCGCTGCGAAAAGCGGCCGGTGCAAACACGGCCAATCTGATCAAGTACCGACCGGACCCCACAATCGACAGCATTGTCCAAGGCTGGCCAAGAAACTTCGACACAAAACGCGCATTGACGCTGGGTTTCAAAGCAGAAACCAGTTTCGACGACATCATCCAAGCCTATCTCGTGGATGACTTTGGCCGTTAGTCTCCCATCGTCTTTCCCGTGAGATGGCGCTTCAGGTGGTCGTGGATCTTGTCCCGCGTCAACTGCTCATCCCCTGACAAAGCAGCCTTCAGAATATCGGCATGATGCCTGATGTTCTGAGAGATATGTCCGAAATTTCGATCAGCCACCATCAGTTGTTGCCTGAATTGCGCGTAGATCCGGCCATGCATCTGCTTGAGAGTGTCCGATCCACAGGCGGATATGAGCGTCTCGTGAAATTCCTTTTCCGACGTAAACCAAATCTCGACCAGATCACTTGGATCTTCGGCAGCATGAATGCGCTTTTCGATATGGCTAAGCTTATGATGGGCAGCCGTTAGCCTTGCCTCCCAATCCACTCCGCCATTGCGAATTGACATCGCTGTGCCCTCGGCTTCCAGCAAAATCCGAATATGGGTCAGCTCGATAAGCTTCTTGGGCGAGCGTTTGGGAACACGGAAACCCCGTTGCTCTTGAAAGTCGACAAGGCCAACCGTCGACAATCGAAACAGAACTTCGCGAACGGTACTGGCCGAGCAATTGTATTCCTTTCGCAATTCCTCAGCTCGAACCTTGGCTCCATGCTCGAATCCCCGAGAGATCAGACGCCTTCTAAGGCTTTGATAAATATCGACGTCTTCACTCATTTAGGAACGCACCTCTGCGTTTGGGCTTGAACCCGTCCTAAACGTATTTTTGATTTTTGGCAATAATCTCGAAATTATTAAAAATCTCAAATTCTTCTTGTTGCATCCGCTTCTTCGGCTTAACGTCAAACTGCGTAACGGCAAGGGAGGCAGCAAGATCTCCTTTCCCAAGGAACGCTCAACGTCTGGGAGGACAATATGAAAATAGTCAAAACAGCTGCCGTGGCGGCCCTAGCTACAACAATGGCAGCCGGTTTCGCGGTGGCGGAGACCACCAAGCTTAGAATTCAAACGCATTTCTCGCCGGAAACGCTGTCCGGACAGATGGCTGCCAAATACGTGGAAGACATCCAAGAGATGTCGAATGGCGAAATCGAAGTTGAAATGTTCTATTCGTCATCAGTGGTCAAATCGGTGGAAACCTTTGACGCTGCAGCAACCGGGATTCTGGACTGCGACATGACCGGTGGTGGCTATCAAACCGGTAAAAACCCTGCATTCCAGTTCGCGGGCGACCTGCTCGGCGGCTACCAGAACCCCTATCAACAAATGGCCTGGCTGCTGCATGGTGGTGGTAGAGACGCGGTAAACGACCTTTACAATGGCTATGACATGGAGTTCATCGGGTGGTGGATTCCGGGGCCGGAATCGCTGTCTTCCACCAAACCGATTGCCAAGGTCGAAGACTTCAAGGATTGGAAATTCCGCTCACCTCCGGGTCTGGCCACCAAGGTTTTTGCCGAGCTTGGCGCATCACCCATCGTGATGGACTTTAACGAGATCTTCACCGCGCTGGAAACTGGCATTATCGACGGTGCGGATGCTGCAAACCTGACCAACAACGTGGGCTTGGGTCTTTATGAGATCGCTGGGCACACCAACTATCCTGGCTTCCACTCGATGCCGGCAGACCATCTGGCATGCCGCAAAGACGTGTGGGACGCGATGCCTGCGCACCACAAGAAGATCATGGAAGTCGCCATGGACAGCCTGGCACTGCACAACGCTACAATCAACGAAGTGCAGAACGCGCAAACCGCAAAAGACCTGAAGGCGAAAGGCGTACAGCTGTACGAATGGACACCGGAAGATCTGGCCGCTTACCGCGCAGCTGTTCAAGTTGGTTGGACCGAGTTTGCCACGACCCCCGAAGCCCAGGCGCTTTTGGATAGCCATATCAACTTCCTGCGCGATATGGGCGCGATGCAATAATCAAGCTTCAGCTGATTGTTGGCTGACAACGGATAGGCCGCGCGAACGGCCTGTCCGAACTTGCGCCGGGACCCCGATTTCATGAAAATCACCAGAATAACAAGCCACGTCCTGCAATACGATATGCCGGAAGTTCTTGGCTATTCGCAGCAGTACTACGACAGGCGCACAACCCATCTGGTCGAGGTTCAGACCGACGAGGGGATGACCGGCTGGGGTGAGTGTTTTGGCCCCGGCAATGTGGCCGCTGCCAACAAATCCATCGTCGAGAAAGTTATTCAACCAATGGTCCTTGGCATGGACCCGTTGGACAAGGACGTGATCTGGCACAAGGTGTATAACCTTCTGCGAGACCATGGCCAAAGCGGTATGCCGATCCAGGCCTTGTCTGGCGTGGACATCGCGCTTTGGGACATTGCGGGTAAGGTTTCTGGCTTGCCGCTGCACAAATTGTTGGGCGGTGCGCATCGAAACTCCGTGCCCTGCTATGGCTATGGCATGATGCTGCGGGATGAACCGGTCGATGATCTTGCACGGCGTTTCGAGGACGAAGCCGCGCAGATCAAAGCGATGGGTTTTACCGCCACCAAGATGAAAACCGGGTTCGGTCCAAAACCGGATGTCAAACTCTGCGAAGCCGTTCGGAGAGGCGTGGGTGACGGTTTTCGGTTCATGGTCGACGCAAATCACGCTTACACAACCTCGGACGCGTTCTACGTTGGCCGCGCGCTTGAAGAACTGGACGCCTATTGGTTCGAAGAACCCGTCGCGCCCGAAGACATTGACGGCTATCGCGAACTTCGCGCCGGGTTGAAGATCAACATTTCGGGTGGTGAGGCGGTGTTCAACCGCTGGGCCTGGCGACATCTTCTTGAAAACCGGGGCCTAGACATCGCGCAGCCCGAGGTTTGCGCTTTGGGCGGTATCTCGGAATACCTTCGGGTGCTGGCGCTTTGCCACGCGCATTTCACACCTGTGGTCAATCATGTCTGGGGCAGCGCCATCGCTGTTGCGACCAACCTGCATCTTCTGGCGTCCATGCCCGCGCTACCGGGTGGGTTGCACCCGTGGGAGCCGATGCTGGAGTTCGACACGACAGACAACAAATTCAGGGATGATCTGCTGACCGTCCCGCTGGAAATTCAAAAACAGGTCAAGGCCAATAACGGCCGCGTCACGATCCCGACCGGCCCCGGACTGGGGGTCGAGCCAAATCGGGACTTCATCACGCATTACACGATCGACGGATAGGGACGAGGGTTAAACGATGCATAAAAACTCAGGCGGGCTCATAGAGTGGCTCATCCCCCTGGCCTTCGTCGCCACGGCCAGTTGGCTGGTTTGGCACCTGCCAGCCTTTTTGCTGGACTGGCTGCCTTACGAGTCTGAATCACTCAAAAGCCAGGTCACCGAAATCTATCTGCGCAGTGACGTGACGCCCGAAATGGCCGGTGTTTTCGGCGGGTTTATCGACATCATCGACCTTGCTGCGCTGATCCTATTACCGATCCTCGCTGTGATCGGAACCAAGACCGTTCGACCGGCCGCCATGGAGTTTGACGGCCCCACGGCAATGGATCATTTCGCGCTGTTCATCGGGCGTGTCACCATGATGATGATCGCGATCATGACCGTTGTGATGCTGTACGAAGTGTTCATGCGGTACATTCTGGAAAAGCCGACCGAATGGGCCAACGAGATGACCCTTTGGTTCGCCAGTTTCGTGTTCCTGATGTCCGGCTATTATGCCATGCAGCAACGCAGCCATATTCGGATTTTCCTGCTCTATGATGCCGTGCCTCGTTGGCTTCAACGCGTATTCGATACGATCTCGACAGTGCTTATCGTGCTGTTTGCGTTCTTTCTGGTCTACGGCAGCTTCAAACAGGTTTTCGTCAATAAGCTATACAAATGGGAGCTTTACGGCTCGGCCTTCAACCCGCCGATACCAGCGACCTTGCAGCCTATGGTGCTGATCGTGATCACGCTTGTGGCGATGCAGGCGATTTTGAACCTGATCGCAGATTGGAACAAAGAGCCAGAAATCCACACCGATGAACCAGACGAAGACGAAATAGAAATGATCAAGAAAGCGGTGGGGCAAGACTGATGGACATTGGAACAATCTCTCTCATCCTGATGGTCGCGCTGATCGCGCTTTTGGCCATCGGTATGCCCCTGGGTCTGGCATCGGCTTCGCTGGCCGTTCTGGTTCTGGTGTTGAAGTTCGAGCCTACCCTGCTTTTGAACCCGTTCTCTTTCGGAGACGGCATTCTCACCGGGCGCCCGGGCACCGGGCCCTTATATATCCTGGCCCAGAAAATATACGGGCTCTTAACGGACTACGTGCTCATATCCGTACCCTTGTTCATCTTCATGGCCTCGCTGCTGGAACGGTCCGGGATCGCCAAGGACATGTATTCCTCGCTGAATGTCTGGTTGTCGCGGACTCGCGGTGGGATTGCCATCGTGACCTCGATCATGGCCGTCATCATGGCCGCCATGTCCGGCATTATTGGGGGTGAAGTGGTCCTGCTGGGCCTGATCGCCCTGCCCCAGATGCTGCGGTTGGGATATAACCAGAACCTCGCGATTGGGGTGATCTGTGCCTCGGGGTCGCTGGGCACCATGATCCCGCCTTCGATTGTACTGATCATCTACGGGCTGATCACGGAAACCTCGATCAAGTCGCTGTTCACCGCGTCGTTCATCCCCGGTTTCATGCTGGCCTCGATGATCATTCTCTACATCATCATTCGCACCCAGCTGAACCCGGACCATGCACCTTTGCCGGAACCGGATCCCAACGACCCCGAACCTGGCGAAAAGCGCAAACTCTTTGCCGCGTTCATGAGCATTGTCGTCGCTGGCTTTTCGACCGTCCTGTTCATCCGCGCCGCCTTTTTCGAGCTTTCGGGCTCGAACGCGGCAAGCCAAGGTGAACCTGCGCGGCTGGGAACGGTAGAATACCTGCCCTGGTTCGCAGGCATCACCATCGTCTCTCTGTTGTTGATCTTTTTCGTCTTCGGGCGTGAACGCGCGAAGATCGGATGGGAGATGGGCAAAGGTCTGGTCGCGCCGCTTGTCGTCATCGGTGTTGTGCTTGGCTCGATCTATGGTGGCATCACCGGGATCACCGAAGCGGCGGGCATGGGCGCGTTTGCCGTTCTGATCATCGCCATTCTCAGGGGCGAAGGATCATTTGAACTGGTTTGGGACAGCCTTATGCGTACACTCAAATCCACTGGTACGATCATCTGGGTCACCATTGGTGCTGCGGCGCTGGCGGGTGCCTATACCATCGCGGGTGGGCCGCAATATGTGGCCGATCTGATTGTCGGACAGGACCTGCCCACGATGTTGGTCATTCTGGTGATGATGCTGATCCTTCTTTTCATGGGGGCTTTCATGGATTGGGTCGGTATTGTGCTGCTGATCATTCCGGTGTTCCTTCCCATCGTGCTGCGCCTGCCCATCGAAGAGATCGGGCTTATTGGTCAACTTGACCCAAGCCATGTGGCAATCTGGTTTGGCGTTGTGTTCTGTATGAACATGCAGGTCAGCTTCCTGTCTCCACCCTTTGGCCCTGCAGCGTTCTATCTGAAGTCGGTGGCCCCGCCCCATATCAGCCTTACAGATATCTTCCGTGGCTTCCTGCCCTTTATCGGAATTCAGCTGCTGGCGCTTTCGGTGCTGCTGATTTGGCCCGGTATCATCGCGCTGCTGCTATGAGGCCCTGCCACAGCAGATCGGAGCGGTAACGTGAAGCGGATCCTGGTGGTCGGAGGCGGGTTGATCGGTATGCGCCACGCGCAGGCTGTGATGCACCATCCTGACTGCGCGCTGGTGGGGCTGGCCGATCCCGACCCCACCATCCAGATCGACGCCCCGCGGTTTTCCTGCATGGGCACGGTCGAAGCAGATGTCGATGGCGCCATCATTGCCACGCCCACCCATCTGCACGCAGATCACGGGATCGAGGCGGCCCAGCGCGGATGGCATGTGCTGATCGAAAAACCGGTGGCCGGTTCAGTCGGGGACGCCCACCGACTGCAAGCGGCACTGCAAGGCGCGGGCGTTCAAAGCCTGGTGGGTCATCACCGGCGCTATCACCGCAGCTTGCAACAACTGAGGGGTAAGATCGCCGAAGGGGCAATTGGCCGGGTCATCAATGTCTCATTGCTGTGGGCCATGCGTAAACCCGATAGCTATTTCCAACAGAACTGGCGCACATCGGATGGCAGCCCCGTGATGATCAACCTTGTGCATGACATAGATGTACTGCGCTTTGTCATCGGCGAGATTACCCAGATCGCGGCCCTGCGCGGCGCATCTTTGCGCGGGTCTGAACGCATTGAAAGCGGCGCCATCGCGTTGGCCTTTGACACGGGTGCCACCGGAACCATCAGCTTCACAGACGCCGCCCCAAGCCCATGGGGGTTTGAGGCGGGAACCGGTGAGAACCCAAATATCGGCACAACCGGGCAAGACATGATGTGGATCACAGGCACCCGAGGTGCCATCAGTTACCCCTCGATGACGCTGTGGCAGGGGCAGGATTGGGGCACGGCTGCGACGCGACAACCGCTGGAAACTCCGATCCAAGATCAGCCCCCTTTGGCGGCGCAACTGGATCACTTTTTGGAAGTGATCGATGGAGCGGCACCGTTGATCGATGTCGCCGATGCCGCGCGCACGCTCGAAATTGCCACGATGATAGAAGAAACGCTCCGCGCGCAACCCGCCGGGGCAGGATATAGCTGACCGCAAGGTCTTGGATGGAAAGGACACCCAATGAGCAAACCATCAATTGGATTTATTGGTCTGGGCCTGATGGGCGGCGCCATGGTCAGCCGCCTTTTGGACAAAGGCTATTCCGTCACCGTTCTGGGAAACCGTGACCGCACCCATCTGGATGCTGCGATTGCCAGGGGCGCGGCTGAGGCCGCAAATGCCTGCGAACTGGCCAAGGCCAGCGATATCGTCATGCTGTGCATGGGCACCTCGGATCAAGTTGAAGGCCGTATGCGCGGTGCGGATGGGGTGATCGCCGGATTGAAAGACGGTGCAATTATCATCGATTTCGGCACCTCGCTTCCAGGCAGCACGCGCACCCTTGCGGCTGAGGTTGCAGCCGCCGGAGGCAGCTATCTTGACGCTCCGCTTGGCCGCACCCCGGCGCATGCGCTGGAAGGCAAGCTGAACATCATGACCTCGGGCAACAAAGCGGCCTATGACAAGGCCGAACCGGTATTAAACGATCTGGGCGAAAACGTCTTTTACCTCGGGGAGGTCGGCTCGGGGCATACAATCAAACTGATCAACAACTTCTTTGGCATGACAGTGGCCAACGCTATGGCCGAAGCTTTGGCGATGGCGGATGTGGCGGGCGTTGACCGCAAACAGCTTCATGAGGTGATGGCTGCAGGCCCGCTGCATTCCGGTATGATGGATTTTGTCGCGGCCTACGGAGTCGAGGGCGACCCGAACCAACTGGCCTTTGCAATCAAGAACGCGGCGAAAGATCTCGGCTATTACGACCGCATGGCCAAAGAGGCCGGCGTTACAAGCGTGATGTCACAGGGCACGTTGTCTGCACTCAATGATGCGCGTGACAGCGGACAAGCAGACGATATGGTCAGTCAGATGGTGGACTATTATGTCAATCGCTTCAAAAGCTGAGTGATGCCTGTCACGGCCAGTTCAACAGCGGATCTTCCGCGCCTCGGCATTCTGATGATGCTGTTGGCATGGTTGGCCTTTTCAATCGTCGATCTGGGCGCCAAGTGGCTGGCCGTGGCCGGAATTCCTGCGTTTCAACTGGCCTTCATGCGCTATGCGGGCCACTTCGTGATCTCTCTGGGCGTTGTTGCAAAAGGTGGATTGGGGCTGCGCCGCTTTCAGACCGATCACCCGTGGCAGGTGATCAGCCGCGCGTTACTGTTGGTCTCAGCCACCGTCTTCAATTTTTACGTGCTTCAGTTTCTGTCGCTGGCAGTCGTTTCAGCGATCATGTTCTCAAGCCCGGTGATCGTGTGTTTTCTGACCGTTTTTGTGCTGAAAGAGAAAGTTGGGCCTTGGCGCATCGGCGCAATCATACTGGGGTTTCTGGGTGTTCTGATCATCCTGCGCCCGTTCGGCACTGTCTTTCATCCGGCGATGCTGTTGATCGTCTACAATGCCACAGCGCTGGCACTGTATTCCATCATGACGCGCAAGTTGTCAGGTGTCGTCGCCGTTGACACGATGCAGTTTTATCTGGGTTTGACTGGCACGGTTGTTCTGCTGCCCTTCGCCCTTTGGTTCTGGGTTCAACCTGATAATATCGGCGGAGTGCTTATTCTGATCGCTTTGGGCGTCTTCGGGTGGGTTGGCCACCAATTGCTGACCAATGCGCATCGGTTCGGCACAGCCAACCAGTTGATGCCGTTCACCTACTCCTACCTGATCTATATGGCGATTTGGGGGTATCTGGTCTTTGGCACTGTTCCGGACGCCCGCACCCTGACCGGTGCTGCCCTGATCATGAGCGCAGGGCTGATCATCTGGAAACGAGAAAAAGCCTAGCAGTTCGTCCACACCATGGGGCCAACTCATTTCTGCCGAATGGCAGGCGCAAGATCCTCGGCACCGATCAGTTTCAACAATGCAGGCACTGGATCCGTCAGTCTTGCGGCCGTCGCGATCTCATCTGCCAGTGGGTCGTTCAATGCCCTGCCCTGCGCCGTTTCCGAAAGACAAAACGCGATCCAAAACCGCAGCCCGTCCCGAACGGCTTCTGACCCCGTCTCACGCAGGGTCGGCAAGAACCGGTAGGGTAGTTTCTGACTGCCATCCATCGCGATCTGATCGAGGCGGTGTGCCAGCTCTGGATTTTCGAACCGGTGGATCAAAGCTTGCGCATAGGCCGGAACCTGTTCTTGAAGCTCAGCAGGCAGAGTGCTGCCTGCATCCGCCATCAACCGGGTCACCAGAGGGCGCAAGACCGGATCGGCCACCGCTTCATGCACATAGGTCAGGCCCCGCCCGAGTCCACCATAGGCCAAGAGCGAATGCGCACCGTTCAACATGCGCAGTTTGCGCTTTTCATGTGGTGCCACATCATCGGTCAGTTGCACACCCGGCCAATCCGGGCGCGCACCTGCAAAGCGGTCTTCGATGACCCATTCAGAGAACGCCTCGGTCGGAACGGCCATCGGGTCACCACTGATCGCGCGCACCGCGTCTGTCGTGGCCGGGGTGATACGGTCGACCATCGAATTGGGAAAACTCAGGATGTCCCAGTTCAAATCCAACCCGGCAGCCTGTGCAAAATCGTACACCGCTGATTTCAGGACCGCCCCATTCTCGAACCGGTTGTCGCAGCTCAGCACAGTTACCGGCGATTGTCTTTGCGCCAAACCATGACCCAGGAACCCGATCAGAGTCGAAACCGCCTGCCCTGACAGATCCGACTGAATCGCCGGGTCTTGCAGGTTCAGCTTGCCACTTGCATCCAGATGATACCCCTTTTCGGTCACCGTCGCCGAAATGATATCTGCGGTCTGGATCACCTCAAAAACCGCCGCGCGATCTTCGGGCACAACCAAGACATCGCTTATCACCTCGATGCGCTTTACACCCTGCCCTTGTACACACAAGTCATAGGCAAAGCCCTGCTTGGCCAGCCCGTCGCGAATCGTAGATGACCGCAAACTAACGCCGATCACATCCCATCCCCCGGCCTGCGCCGTATAGTCCAGCAGATGTGCGCGGGCGAAATTTCCAAGCCCGAAGTGAAGAATTCTGCCCATCAGTTTTGCAACCCATATACCTGACGCGCCAGATCCGTGGTCAGCAGCCCGGCCAGTCTTTCGGCGTCACTTTGCCCGAAATGGCCGCGCGCAATCTGCCGGGCCAAATGATCCGCAACCCCACGCCGCCACAGATCATGTCGCGCGGGGATCGACAGAAAGGCGCGCGTGTCATCGTTGAACCCTGCCAGATTAAAGTATCCCGCTGTCTCCACCACTTGATCGAAGTAACGCGCGATGCCTGCAGGGCTGTCGTGAAACCACCACGGAGGACCGATCCGCAGGCAAGGCCAGTGCCCGGCCATGGGGGCCAGCTCGCGGGCATAGGTGGCCTCATCCAAAGTGAACAGGATGATGCGCAAGTCGGGGATGTTCCCGACCCGGTTCAACAGCGCCTCCAACCCGTTCACCCAGTTCATTGCGATCGGAATATCCGCGCCCATGTCACGCCCGAAATCGCGCATCAAATCATGGTTCGTGTTGCGCTTGCTGCCCGCGTGGATTTGCATGGTCAGCCCATCCTCGACCGACATTTGCGCCATTTCAATCAGCATATGCCCGTAAAACCGGCGCGCGTCCTGGGTCGAGGCTTTTTGCGTCTTGAGCCGCTGATAGAGTTCATCGGGTTCATCCAGCCACTCGGTATGCACGCGCTCGATACCATGATCCGTTGCGGTGCACCCCATTTCGATGAAAAACGCACGCCGCTTGCGAAGGGCTTGCAGATATCCGTCGTAGCTCCCCAGATCACAATCTGTGAGCGTTTCAAGCGCCGCAAGGTTCTGCACAAAACCGGGGTCGGCGCCGTCCAGAACTCCATCTGGTCGAAAGGTTGGGATCACCCGCCCGCCCCATTCACTGCGGCGGATTTCGGCGTGGTGAGACAGGTCATCCAACGCGGAATCCGTGGTGGCCAGAACCTCAAGCCCGAACTGGTCAAACAATGCCCTTGGACGAAACGCAGGGCGGGCCAGTTGGTCGGAAATCTGGTCATAGATTGCGTCAGCAGACGCCTCGGACAACGCCTCGGAGATCCCCAACGTTTCACGCAGGACATAGCTGATCCAGACCCGCGACGGTGTTCCCAGAAACAGATTCCAATGCCGGGCAAAGGTACGAAACACATCGCGCGGATCGGTGTTACGCCCCTTTGGTCCCACCCCAAGCTCGTGCAGCGGGACACCTTGCGAATACAGCATTCGAAACACGTAGTGATCGGGCACAACCAGCAGCTCGGCCGGGTTTGGAAACGGTGCGTCAGAGGCAAACCACGCCGGGTCGCAATGGCCATGAGGCGAAACAATCGGCATATCCTTGATGCCGAGGTACAGGTTTTCCGCTACCTCCCCCAAATTACCTGTCAATTCAGCCTCCTAAACAGAAATTCTCACCTGCCAGCATAGTTTTTTTGGTTGCATCTTTCACCAACAAAACCCCACATTGAAACCAAGTTTTTGGGGGGCTCTATGAACATCGCATTGATCGGCTTGGGAATGGTCGCAGGCACGCATGTCGCTGCGATAAAAGCGTCCGATCAAGGCCTTTCTCTTGCGGGCGTTTTGGGGCGCAATCCCGAGCGCACCGCAGAGTTCGCCCGCCGGAATGGCACGCGGGCATTCGGCTCAGTTGAGGATATCGCAAACGACCCTGACATCGATTTCGCCATCGTCGCAACGCCCCCAGATCAGCGCAAAGGATTGGTCCGGGTTCTGTCCGCTGCCGGAAAACCAATTCTTATGGAAAAACCCGTTGAACGGACACTGAAGGCAGCAACAGAAATCGTTGAAACCTGCGAAGTATCAGGCGTTCTGCTGGGGATCGTGTTTCAACATCGCGCCCGCGCTGCCTCGCAAGCGTTGAAGCAGGTGCTGGAGACAGGCGCTTTGGGCACGATTGCCACGGTCGATATCCGTGTCCCGTGGTGGCGGGATCAAAGTTACTATGACGAACCGGGGCGCGGCACCTATGCTCGCGATGGTGGTGGGGTCATGATCTCGCAAGCCATACATACGCTGGATCTTGCGATGTGGCTGCTGGGGCCCATAACAAACCTCCAGGCAATAATGCGGACAACGCCCTTGCATGATCTTGAGGCCGAAGACTGGGCCGGTGCCCTGTTTGAGATGGAAAACGGAGCGGTCGGGACGTTGATGGCCACAACTGCTGACTTTCCCGGTGCCGCCGAAACCATCACCATTCAGGGCACACGCGCCAAGGCCCATCTGGGATCGGGCGTTCTCACGGTGACCTCTCTGGATGGCACCGAAACCAAAACCGGCGAAACCGCCTCAACCGGCGGGGGCGCCGACCCTATGGCGTTTACACATGCGTGGCATCAGTCGGTCATCGAGGATTTTGCCGCAGCCATACGCTCTGGCACACCGCCCATGGCCACCGGTCGCAGTGCCCTGCGCACCCATGAGGTGATCGATGCAATGCAATCCGCCAATCAAAGCGGCCAGATAACACGAGTTACCCAATGAGTTTGACCTGCGTCGCCATCGGACTGGACCACCGCCACATCTATGGCATGACCGAAAACATGCGCAAAGTGGGCGTCGATTGCGTCGGCTATTGGACAGAGGGCACGCCGGAAACGCTGCCGGGATATGTGAAGCGCTTTCCCGATATCCCGCGCCTCGACACTTTGGAGGACGCTCTGAACAGCGGTGCGGACCTTGCCTTGATCTCTGCGATTCCGGCGGATCGGGCCGGATTGACGGTGCAGGCCATGCAACACGGCATGGATGTCATGAGCGACAAACCGGGCTGCACCACGCTTGCCCAACTCGACCAGATCAAGACAGCGGTTGCCGACACGGGCCGGATCTGGTCAGTGAATTTTTCCGAACGATTTGAAACACCTGTCAGCACGCGTGCAAGTGAATTGGTGGCGGCCGGGGCCATTGGCAAGGTCGTTCAAACCATCGGCATGGGCCCTCATCGCCTGAACCGCGCGACCCGGCCCGAGTGGTTTTTTCAGCGCGAACGATATGGGGGCATTTTGGCGGATATCGCCTCGCATCAGATCGACCAGTTCCTGCATTACACCGGATCTGACAGCGCCCAGATCACGAATGCATTTGTCGCGAACTATGCCAATCCGGGCGATCCCGGCTTGCAGGATTTTGGTGAGGTCAGTCTGCGCAGTGATCAGGGCACCGGATACATCCGCGTGGATTGGTATACGCCGGATGCTCTGCCCAACTGGGGGGATGGGCGGCTGACGATATTGGGCACCGAAGGCTATGTCGAGCTGCGGAAATACGTCGATGTGGGCGGCGCTGAGGGTACCGACCATCTGATCCTGGTCAATGGTGACGTCTGCCAAAAGATCGACGCCTCGGATGCGGGCCTGCCCTATTTCGCGCGTCTCGCCGACGATATCCGCAACCGCACCGAAACGGCGATGAGCCAAACCCATTGCTTTACCGTCATGGAACTGGCCTTGCGGGCGCAGGAAATGGCGGAAGCCCGATGATCAACGTCGCCATCCTCGGCGCCGGGATCGGGACGCAGCATCTGGACGCCCTGGAACGGCTGAGCGACACGTTTCGGGTGAGTGCGGTGGTCGACAAAGACACAGCGCGCATTGAAGAGATCCGAGGAGTTTCAGGTTTTCGGGCCGTGTCCGACATTCAGGATGTCCTTGATGATCCGACCATCGACCTTATCGATATCTGCCTGCCACCCCATCTGCACGTCCCGATCACTCTGGCGGCGCTTGCTGCTGGCAAACACGTCGTCTGCGAGAAACCTCTGGCCACCTCGATGCGCGAGGTGCAGCAGATCATCGACGCCTCGGGAAAGGCGCGCAGGCACGTTTTCCCTGTGTTTCAATACCGTTGGGGGCCGTCCTTCGCGCAGCTGAGACACCTGCAAAGCACGGGTCTTACGGGTGCCGTTCAGACCGCCGCGCTTGAAACGCACTGGTCCCGGGGGGCCGACTATTATGCCGTACCATGGCGTGGAACATGGGCAGGCGAACGCGGCGGCGCGGTGCTGGGGCACGCGATCCACAACCATGATTTGCTGACCCATATCGCAGGCGAAGTTGCGTCGCTTTCGGCGATGACCACCACGCGCGTGAACCCGATCGAAACCGAGGACTGCGCCGCCATTTGCTTTCAGATGGCCTCTGGCGCATTGTGCACCAGCAACATCACCCTGGGGGCCGCCAAGGACGAGACCCGCTTGCGGATCGTTTTCGAACATCTGACAGCCACATCCGGCACCGAACCCTATGCGCCGGGGCAACCGCCCTGGAGCTTTGTCGCCCGGAACCCCGAAGATCAGGGCAAGATAGACGCAGCTTTAGCAAGCGCCCCGCCAGAACCTGTTGGCTTTGAAGGGTTTTTCACCGAGCTCGGCAAAGCCCTGCAATCCGAGCCAAACGCGGCGGTCAGCCTTGCCGACGGGGCAGCCTCAGTTGGTCTGGTCACGGCAATCTATCACGCCGCCCGAACGGGTCAGCGCTTGGACCTGCCCATCAAACCCGACCACCCACTGTACGAAGGATGGCAGCCATGAAACAATGCTGGCGCTGGTTCGGGCCTCAGGACCCCATAGCCCTGGCCGATCTGCGTCAAGTCGGGGTTGAAGGTATCGTTACGGCCCTTCATCACATCCCACCGGGTCAGGCCTGGGACGAAGGCTCAATCGCGGAACGGCAATCGCTGCTCTCCGCCGAGGGCTATGGTTGGGATGTCGTTGAAAGCTTGCCTGTGTCCGAGGCCATCAAGACGCAATCCGCTGATATGGCTGCGCATATCGACGCCTACAGATCCAGTCTCAGAGCTCTGGCCGCATGCGGGATCAAGGTGGTGTGCTACAACTTCATGCCGATCTTGGATTGGACACGGACGGCCCTGCGCGCACCACAGCCCCATGGTGGTGCGGCCATGTTGTTTGACCTGACCGATTTCGCGGTTTTCGACATCCATATTCTACAGCGCGCGGGCGCGGCCGAAGACTATTCGAATGCGGTACAAGCCACTGCCAAAACACGATTTTCGGCCATGTCGGACACGTCGAAAGCGCAGCTCCAACATAATATCACCGCCGGGCTGCCCGGCGCCAATGATCAATGGAGCGTCGAGGACGTCCGCGCATTGCTGAGCACCTATTCCCACATAGATGCCAACCGGTTGCGCGCCAACCTGATCGATTTCCTGTCTGAGGTCGCACCCCTTGCGCAAGAGCTTGGCCTCCGCCTGTGCTGTCACCCTGACGACCCGCCCTTCTCCCTGCTCGGTCTGCCGCGCGTCATGTCAAGCAGCGACGACTATGCCGCGGTGCTTGAGGCGGTTGACCTGCCTGCGAACGGCGCGACGCTGTGCACCGGATCGCTTGGGGTTGCAGCCGATTTCGACGGCCCGGAATTTGTGCGCAGGCATGGCAACCGCATCCACTTTGTGCATCTGCGCAATACCAAACGCATTGAAGGGGCAGACAGGCAGAAACCCGATTTCTTCGAAGCCGCGCATCTTGAAGGCGATACCGATATGGTCGGTACCATCCGCGCGCTGATGGCCGAGCAGAACCGCCGAAAGGCCCAGGGACGTGACGACTGGCAAATCCCTATGCGCCCGGATCATGGGCAAGAACTGCTGGGAGATCTGGGGGGGCATAGCACGCCGGGTTACCCGCTCATTGGCCGGATGCGCGGGCTGGCCGAGCTGCGCGGTGTGATGGCGGCTTTTGCTTGACGACAGCAAGAGCACATCAGCAGCTGTCAGACGAATTCGAACCGGTCTCGACCGAGTCAGAATAGTTGCCCGTTAGGCAGCGCCAAGTTCGCGCCAATCGGTGCGAACGGCGCTGCCGAAGAACAGATTATGGCTTTAGGCACAGCATGTTGCAGCAGCCTTGGTCGAACCGCAACAACCCGAGGTCGCCGACGGCACCAAAGCGCTACGTTGCGCTGGCTTACATAGCGCTCGTGCGTCATGAAGTTGGATTACGACGGCGTTTCCATAAGGTTCTGGGGCATCGATCGTCTTGAGATTCAAACCGATATTGTCGGGGGAAAACTCAACCTGCAAAGAGGCATGAGAGAGTTCAGGAATGCTCTTAAGGCTTTTCGAAACGATGGTGCTGAATTTCCCAACACTCATATGGCTGTCACCGGCCCCATCCAGAAGCTGAAGCCGAGCTTCGTCCCAAGTTTCAATGTTGCCGCCACAGTCGATCCCTTTTGACGAGGAATGGCGAAGCTCGGTTACGTGATAGCCTGCCCCTATTTCGCGACCGTCGGACATGAAAACGAGTTTGGCGTCGGGGTCGCAGGATTTCAGAGCAGACAGCAAGGTAGAGAAGTTCATTTCAGAGCCTTTCATTTCAATGATTCTTGAAGTATATTGCACCTTGAGCGCTATCATTTCAAGAGGCTTTGAAATATGGATGAGAATACGGCGGCAACGATGTTTCAGGCGTTGTCCAACGCAGATCGGCTGAAGGTTATCAAAGCTCTGGTGATCGCGGGTCCTGGCGGGATGAGTGCCGGGGAAATCGCAGAAAATGTCGGGGCAAGCCCGTCGCGTGCATCCTTTCACCTATCGGCACTGGCCGAAGCGGGATTTGTGCAAAGCGAAAGGCAAAGCCGAAGCATCCGTTACTTTGTTGACTTCGAAGCCATCGGGTCGCTGCTGTCATTCCTGATGAACGACTGTTGTGGCGGCAATGCTCAGCTGAAATCCTGTTGTCGGTGACGGTATGGACCTGAATTGCAGCAGTAAAGGACGAAGCCATCATGCTTTGAGGCAAAGATTCCGCCCAATTCACTTTGACCACAAGAACCGGATATTTCCGAGCTGAAGGACCGTGTTTTTTGCTCGCACATGAACAATGTGGAGCAAAAAGAAATGCAACTCAAAGACAAGACCGTAATCATCGCCGGAGCCAGCAGCGGTATCGGCGCGGCCGCCGCCCTTTTGTTTGCCAAGGAAGGGGCAAACCTCGTGCTGGGTGCGCGGCGCGAAAAAGAGCTGATGTCGATAATGGGTCAGATCAATCAAAGCGGAGGGCGCGCAATTTGCCTTGCCGGTGATGTCGGCGACGAAAGCTACGCAAAAATACTGGTCGAAATGGCCGAGAACACTTATGGCGATCTCCACGCGGCTTTGAATAATGCTGGAGCTATGGGAGACGCTGTGCCCATCCCCGACATGAGTTCGGGCAACTGGGATGCGGTTTTGAAAACCAACCTCACCAGCGCCTTCTACGCCGCCAAACACCAGATCCCGGCCATGAAGCGCAGCGGAGGTGGGTCGATCATCTTTACCTCAAGCTTTGTAGGTCACACAGCGGCCTTTCCCGGTATGGGGGCCTATGCAGCCAGCAAATCCGGGCTGATCGGTCTGGCACAGGTCTTGGCGACGGAACATGGATCCGAAGGCATTCGGGCCAATACGCTCCTGCCCGGGGGTACCAAAACCGCGATGGCGGGTGACTGGGACACGAACGAAGAGCTTAAGGGCTTTTACGAGTCAATCCACGCGCTCAAACGCATGGCCGAACCCGATGAGATTGCCAAAGCCGCGTTATTCCTGGCTTCGGACGACTCGAGCTTTGTTACCGGCAGCGCGATGATCGTGGATGGCGGCAATTCGATCAACAAAGTCTGAGTGAGCTTAATGCGCAAGAAACGGGCTGCTTGGCGGTCCGTTTCACCGCATCTCTGAAAGAACAAAAAGGAGATGGACAATGCTCGCGGATTTGTTTGCCGAATTGAGTGACGCACAACAGCTTCCAGCGGGGGCGTCGTTTTTGCCCGGTTTTGCGCTCCCCTGTGTTGGGGAATTGGCCCGCGCCTTGGAACAAATCACCCAACAGGCACCCTTTCGTAAAATGATCACGCCGGGCGGCCATCAAATGTCCGTTGCGATGACCAACTGCGGTGACTTCGGCTGGATCAGCAGCCGGAACGGTTATGAATACCTTGGCCAAGATCCGGTAACGGGACATCCTTGGCCATCTATTCCGGACGTTTTCATGGCGCTGGCGCTCGATGCGGCGGCGAAAGCGGGTTATCCGTTCTTTGCACCAGACGCCTGTCTGATCAACCGCTACGAGCCGGGCTCGCGGCTTTCCTTGCATCAGGACAAGAACGAGCACGACTTTTCACACCCCATCGTATCGGTGTCGCTGGGTCTTCCTGCAACATTCGAATTTGGAGGGAAGAAACGTCGAGATCCCGTGCGATTGATCTCGGTCCAGCATGGCGACGTGCTGGTTTGGGGCGGGCCATCACGGTTGTTCTACCACGGGGTGCGGACACTTCGCGCAGGTGTGCATCCCGATCTGGGTGCACAACGCATCAACCTTACATTCCGCCGCTCACATTGATCGCAAAAATCGGAGTTTCTGAGCCGAGTGTTCCGGCGACCATTCAACGACGCTTTTTCAAGGAGGATATCATGCAGAATACAGAACAAATGTGGGACGATGTCCTGAACCGGGTGTCCAATCCCATACCTCATTTCTACTACGCGGTTTCGTCGACTGGAATCTATTGCCGTACAGATTGCCCGTCCCGGCGGCCCAAACGCAAAAACGTTCAATTTTTCGAAACAGGGCAAGACGCAGAAGAACACGGGTTTCGTGCTTGCCAGCGATGCAAACCCGATCACCATAGCCTCGAAGACAAATGGGTCGGTTTGATCGCACAAGCCTGCCGCGTGATCGAAGAGGCAGAAGAAGAGCCAAGCCTGTCGGAGCTGGCCAATCGCTTTCACGTCAGCCCGTTTCACTTTCAGCGCAAGTTCAAAGCGACCTTGGGGGTGACGCCAAAAGCCTACGCCAAGGCCCATCGCATCGAAAACTTCCGCGCGAACCTGGCGCGCAACGAGGGCTCTATCACAAGTGCGATCTATGACGCGGGCTACAATTCCAGCAGCCGAGTCTATGAGACCGCAACCAAAACGCTGGGTATGACACCAACCCGCTTTCGAAACGGTGGCAAAGATGTCCGGATCCTGTTTGCCATAGGAGAAAGCTCTCTCGGTTCGGTTCTCGTTGCCAGCACGGAAAAAGGCGTCTGTGCACTATTGTTCGGCGACACGCCAGAGCAGGTTCTGGAAGACCTGCAGTCGCGCTTCCCGAATGCCGATCTGATTGGGGATGATCAGAACTATCAACAGGTCATCGGCCATGTGATCCGCTTTGTCGATGATCCGTCGCGCGGCTTTGATCTGCCTCTCGATATTCGCGGAACCGCATTTCAGCAAAGGGTGTGGGAGGCGCTGCGCGACATTCCCGCTGGCACCACTGCAAGCTATCGTGACATTGCCGCAAAGATCGGGGCGCCCAATTCCTTTCGCGCAGTGGCCCAAGCGTGCGGGGCGAATAACATCGCTGTCGCTGTGCCTTGTCACCGGGTTGTGCATACAGATGGCGGCCTGTCGGGATACCGCTGGGGCATCGCGCGCAAACGTTCTCTGTTGAAACGGGAAGCAGTGGCATGAAGATATCTTCTACAGCCAATGAAGTGGCGGCGGATCTGAACGCATATGGCTGTGCAAAGCTACCGGGTTTGCTCGCACCGGGCGAATGCGCTGATCTGGCCGCGCTTTATGCCTCAGAAACTCCGTTTCGCAGCCATATCCAAATGGCACGCCACGGGTTCGGTAAAGGAGAGTACAAGTATTTCACCTACCCTTTGCCGCAAATGGTCCAGGATTTGCGCGCGCAGCTATATCCCCTACTGGTTCCCGTGGCCAATGCGTGGAACGCGCGGATGGGGTTCGAAGCCCGGTTCCCCGAAAACCATGATGAATATCTCGAACAATGCCACGAGGCCGGGCAAGTCCGCCCGACGCCATTGTTGCTGCAATACGTCCCCGGTGACTTCAATTGTCTGCACCAGGATGTCTATGGCGCGTTGGTATTTCCGCTTCAGGTTGCCGTGTTGCTGTCGCGGCCCGGTTTGGACTTCGATGGAGGTGAGTTTGTCTTGACCGAACAGCGCCCTCGCATGCAAAGCCGTGCCGAGGTCGTGCCCCTACAACAAGGGGATGCAGTCGTTTTTGCAGTGCGAGATCGACCGGTTTCGGGTGCCAAGAGAGATTATCGTGTAAAAATGCGCCACGGTGTCAGCCGCATCAAAAGCGGAACGCGCCACACTCTTGGGATTATCTTTCACGACGCGCAATAGTCAGGAACTGGACCGCCGGTTTCAAAACCCTTGCCGGAACTCGAGTATGCTTTGGCATCCGCTAAAAACATTGCCATCTGGGTGGTAGCACCATTCGAAGGGGCTCAAGGCAGACCTTGCGCACGGATGCACGCCTTGCATCCCGCATTCCGGATTTTCGATATTCGAGGCAGTTGCACGTTTCGGGTCCCATCATCAAAACTGATAAAATTCGAGTGTGCGAGTACACGCTGCCGCTTAGCTGCGTTTCGCGCCTGTCCGAAAAACAGATCGGGTTTCATGCCCCTCCGCGAAAAAGAGAAAACCCCCAGGGTGTAAACTTGAACGGGATGTGGAAATGCTCGGAGATTCTGTCGATCCCGAAACGAAAAACCGCATCTTCGACGAAGGCAGGCTCGGGCAACACGATACCATTCGTTCGATAATACGCTCCGACACCGAATGTGATCTCGTATAGGCCTCGGGTCACTCCGACCCCGTCGGAAACCGGATGCGAAAAATGGCCGCTTTCTGCACATTGTCCACGCGCAATCTCTGTCTTGTCAGGATCGCAGCGGATAAGCAGAACGGAAAGGTTGGCCGCAGGCACCCCGTGCGCCACATCTACAGCATGGATTGATATCCCACCGGGCTTGATAGCATTTTCGGTCATGCGGCAAACTCGAATTCAGGGCCGTCATAGCTTGTCGCGACGGGAACGGTACCTTCGGCGATTTTCCTTGCAAGCGCCGCGATTTCCCACCGGACGGGCTGCGGTACATCCTGTCCCATCGGCAGGGAAACCGCTTCTTCACGGATCCCGAGGTGCACGATCTCGTTCGGGCGGAACCCGCTTTGCATATCGGAAATGGCGCGCATCACACCCAGGTCAATCCTGGCCATGGCCGAGGCCACGAACACTTCGGGGTCGGCTCGGCACCAATCTGCGGCGTTTCCGATCTGATGCATCCCGGTCATGCGGCACGCTCGGGTTGCACCATCCCGCGCCGCGTTGAGCATTGTGAAGATTATGTCGGCCCCCTCGCCTGCAATGGCAGCTGTCCACGCCTCAGTCACCGCGCTGTCATCCTGTGTGCCACAAAAACCGCTTACAAGCCGGACGTTTTTGTCGGCAAAGCGAACACCTGCCGCAAACGCAGCGCGCCCCTTCAGGCCAGGCACGACGCGGTGCCCGGACAAATGGCCAACGGTTCCTGTCCGCGTCATGCCTGCGGCGAATACCCCGGCGAGGAAGGCGGATTGCTCTTGCAGCACGTCATAACTGGCAATGTTCAACCCTGCGACATTACCCTGCACGATCGCGAAGGCGCGTTCGGGAAAGGTATCCGCGACGTTTGGTGTGACCCGATTGCCCTGCCCACCGACGAAAATAACACCGTCCGAGTGCTCGGCCGCATCGCGCAGCGCCTGAGCCATAGCGGCAGCATCATATGGGATACCGCTCTTCGTCCGCAATCCATCAGCGTTTCGGTTGATGCGCGTCGCCCCTTGTCCCGCGCCGCTCGGCTCGTTGGAGAAGCACTCTCGGAAAAGCTTCTCGAGAAACTGGGCAAGTCTTGAGCATCATTGAAAACTGTTCATCTTCTGAGGCTTATGATCAGTTTCCAAACAAACCACGAGAGAGTTAGCCTCATCTTATTGTTCGATTCCGTGGCGCGTTGGCTGTAACGCAAGCGGCGTTGCGAATGCCTTTCTCCAGTCCATACCCACGCCAGCAAAATGGCTTTGTCGCGTCCGAAATAGACGCCGACACGGAAGGACATTGAAACCAAAAAAACGCTTGCGAAATCAGAGTTCTACATTTCGAAGTTGATGCGTATCACTGCCCTGATGTCTGGTCAAATCAAGGAACGCGCAAACATCGCTGCCTGACAGAGCAAAGGATGAAGCCTTGTGATTGGCAAAACAAAACCAACCCGGTTCGCCGAGCAACTAACTTCGGAACAGTCAGTCTTGGAGCTTGAAAGCCTCGATCTCATGGGACAATCCGCGAATGGAATGATAGCCGGCTGACTGCATTTTTCGTGTCATCCGCTCTGCAACGCTCTGTGTTACCAGTATCTTTTCGTCGAGTTTCTTACACAGGTCCTGAATACGACTTGCCACGTTCACAGCTTGACCGACGACGGTGAAGTCCAAGCGATCAGGGCTGCCGATGTTGCCAAAGGTAACTCGGCCGAAATCGATGCCGATTACAAATTCTATTGCCTCGGTTCCCTTGTCTGCGGCGGTTTCATTGTAATCGCTTAGGTTGGCCAGAGCTTGTTCTGCCGCCTGCACCGCAGATCTGCATGAGGCTTCCGCGTTATCATCGACATTGAAAACAGCAAGTATGCCGTCTCCCATGAATTTGAGAACGTCACCCCCGTTATTCTGGATGGGTGTTACCACCATCTCAAAGTACTCTCCCATCATGCTAAGCAAGTCGTCTTCGGACCAGGAAGAGGCTTTCTCAGTAAAGCCACGCAAATCTGCAAATAGGATAGCGGCGGAAACTGTTCTGTGCTCTCCGCGCTTGATATGCCCCTGGCCGACTTCTTCGGCAGGACCGTGGCCCAGATAGGTTTGAAGAAGGCTCTTTTGCGAATGACGCATCGCAATGGGTTCCAAAGCAGCAGCAAGTGCGTATCGCGTGTTTTCAATGAATCCGATGTGCTCATCCGAAAACCCTGCATCCGCATTCGAGGTGAAACTGGTGCCCTGAACCGACCCGTTGCCGTGTTCCAGCGGGATGGCCAGAAAATCGGTGGCACCGGTTTCGACCAGCTCGGTGTAGATGGGATGTTCTGTCCGAAGGTCCAGATCAATCAAACGTTTGCGCAACGGTCGCCGCTGCGTGACCACATATTCGAAAGGGCTGCCGTGCCAGGCACCGGTCGACAAAACCGTGGTCGGCACCGTGTATCGGCGGGTTTCTTCTGGGGTCCATATGATCCCCCATGCGCTGAGCAAAGGGTTGGAGTAGTTCTGAGCGATCCGTGCGCGGGCCAAGGGCACGCCCAGAGCGGTCAATCCTTCGCAATAGCCTTTGACAATCAGCCTCTCGTCGCCCAGCAGGCGACCATCGGAAATCAACCAGTGGTTCAGGTGATCAGTCTCGGTCACTGTAGTCTCACATTCTTGATCCGCGACGATACTTTAACTGCCATTGGCGTTCGACCAGCCACGTTGGATATCGACCACCTAAAACGCCAGCAAGGTGTTTGACCCGGTATCTGTTGGCACCAGTATCCAATGTTGTCTGCACAGCCAAGACCTGCAAATCTGTCTATGTTGCCAGCCGGAGCCGCTCATTGCCCCTAAGATATGCTGATATCTATCCTTCGGAACCGTTGCTGAACAGTGATGCGATGCAGCGCCCTTCAGCGGCGGGCCTGATGTCGGTGCGGTATTTTCGGGCCGAACCTGACCGGATGCCGGAAGAGGTGTTTACGGAACATCATGTTCTTCTGAACCTGCAGGAAAAGGGACATCGCGTTCAGAATTGGCGGGATGGGACACTGCGGGATTTCACCTTTTGCAAGGACGAGGTCATCGTGACCCCGGCAGGCATGCGGTCCGGTTGGCGCTGGTACGGGCGATCCGACGTGATCGTGATTACATTGCATCCGGACAAAGTCCGACACTTCGCGCAGTCTGAACTTGGCATGCTCCTAGCTCCGGAGCAGTTTCACGATCAGCCGCAGTTTTCCGATCCCGACTTATGTGCCGCAGGCGTTATCCTTCGCGATGCGCTGGCAACGGACGATATGTCCTCAGCGGTGATGTTCGAAGCCATGAGCCGGGTGTTTTTGGTCAAACTTCTGCAGAAATACGGCAAACGCCGAGCTGAAGAGGTTGAGCTGTCTGCGCGCTTTACGGCTCAGCACTATCAACGGGTGCTAGCCTATGTTCAGAACCATTTGGATCAAACTGTCACTGTCGATCAACTGGCCTCTGAGGCGGGCATGAGCCCCTCGCATTTTGCGCGCGTTTTCAAAGAGACGCTGGGCTCGACCCCCATGCAATATGTTATGGCTTACCGGGTCGAACAGGCGATGAAGATGATGGATGATCCCGCCCGCCCACTGGGCGATATCGCCCTGGCATGCGGATTTTCGGACCAGGCGCATTTCACGCGCAGTTTCAAACAGGTGGTGGGCCAGACCCCGCGCGCATTCCGCGCTGCAAAAGCTGGGTAAAGCAGGATCTTTCAAAAACGCAGCAGTCCGGTGCAAGTATCCCTGCCGCCGACAGCGTATCTCAGATGTCATCGGGCTCGTGCCCATCCAGACAGAACTTTGGGAGATACCGCTATGAACACCCTCGCCCTGAACACCGCCGCAGCGTTGATGGCCTCCACAGCTGCTGTTGCGCAGGTTGAAACCCGCACCGTAACCTTCGAAAACAAAGGCGCCACGTTGTCCGGCACGTTGTACTTGCCCGAAGAGCGCGGATCAGAACCGCTGCCCACGGTTGTTGTGACAGGCGCCTGGACATCGGTTCAGGAACAGATGCCCGCCAACTACGCGCGCGAGATGGCCGAACGCGGCTTTGCCGCCTTCACCTTTGATTTCCGCGGCTGGGGCAAATCAGGCGATTTGCCAAACAAAGTGCGATTTGTTGAAAGCCCCGAAGCAAAGACATCTGACATCAAAGCGGCAATCGCATTTATTGCGACCCTGCCCGAAGTGGACGCTGATCACATCAACGGTCTGGGGATTTGCGCCTCGGCCGGGTACATGGTCGATGCAGTTTCCGGCAACCCGTTAGTCCAGCGGTTGGGTCTGATTGCGCCCTGGCTGCAGAATCAAGAGATCGTCGAGGCCGTCTATGGCGGCGCAGAAGGTGTCGCCGGGTTGATCGAGGTGTCCCACGCGGCCGAAGCCGCAGGGGGTCAGATCATCCCTGCCGCAGGTCCCGAAGGTGCCGAAGGTGTGCTGATGCCGATCGGTGGATATTACTATGAGGCCGACCGTGGGGCGATCCCGGAATATGATGACAAGTGGAACAATGCGGGCTGGGAGGGTTGGCTGACCTATCACCCTGCCGACAATCCGCAGCGTTTGGACAAACCGCTTGCTATCGTGCACTCGGAAAGCGCGGCGATCCCGCAAGGCGTTCAGACCTTCCTTGCTGGCTTCGCAGGCGAGGCGACAGCGCAATGGCTGGAAGACGTCACGCAGTTCGATTTCTACGACAACCCCGAGGATGTCGCTCGCGCAGCAGATACCATCGCCGACCACTTCCGCGTCGGCTTGAATAACTAAGCCCCATTTGGACGCCGAATGATCATTCGGCGTCCCCCCTGACATATTCGGAGCAACCTCATGCGCAAAGAGCTTACTTCCACACTTGCTGCTGTATCCGTGATCGGAACCGCTGCCTTCGCTGAACAACCCGCAAGTATTTCGACTGCGATCACCGATATCGCAGCAGGCGCAGACCGCCACGACTGGACCCGAGTGCGCGGTGCGTTTGCCGATACTGTCACGACGGATTACACCAGCCTATGGGGCGGTGACCCGGTCAAGCAGCCCGCTGACGAGCTTGTGGCGGGATGGTCTGCTTTTCTGCCCGGGTTCGACTCGAACCATCATATGGTAACCAATCATACGGTCACATCATTGTCCGATTCATCGGCCAGAGCGCAGGCTGATTTCACGGCAACCCATCGTCTTGACGATGGATTGTGGGTGCTGGGTGGTCGTTATGACTATGAGCTTGTGAAATCAGATGACCGCTGGCGCGTCACGTCGATGACCATGACCACACTTTGGGAGACTGGAGATCGTAGTCTGGTCGCTCTTGCTGGCCAGCGCGCCACCGAGGCGAATTAAAGGAAGGAGCATCACCGGTCAGCGCATCGCACTCGTGACCGAAGCCAACCGCGGAATTGGAAAAGAGGTTTCACACCAATTGGCCCAAGACCACGGATCAACGGTACTGATGTGCGCGCGATCTGGCAAAGGGGCGGGAAGCGGCTGATGAGATAGGATATGGCGTCCAAGCCGCGCAATTGGATGTTTCCGA
Source organism: Ruegeria sp. HKCCA5839 (assembly GCF_013035585.1). Taxonomy (NCBI): domain Bacteria; kingdom Pseudomonadati; phylum Pseudomonadota; class Alphaproteobacteria; order Rhodobacterales; family Roseobacteraceae; genus Ruegeria; species Ruegeria sp. HKCCA5839. Next base: position 1,108,604 of record NZ_WQIE01000001.1, read on the forward strand.
ACCCGGCTCCGTTGCGGTGGCTTTCGAGAAGATTGAAACCGCCTTGGCCAGGTCGATATTCTGGTGATCGACCGCGCCAAAGAAAGTGTCGCCAGCTATTCGCCTTCACCAAGTCCTTATCAACATGCCGCTTCCATTTCGAAGAGGTGCTTACTTATTGCAACCGCTGCCTTCTGACTCCGAAATACACATCGAGCCGAACCTGTTCGACCGATACCAGACTGCTTCGTAGCTGGCATCGAAACCGCATTCATGGAACTGATCTGCCATGTTCCGAAATGAAAGCGGAAACCGGGTATAGCGCATCGCCGTCAGGCAGATGATCTCAGGGCTGGTATTGATCCATTCAAATGAGGTGGGTCTTGCCATTGGCAAACGCCACGTCACCGCCTGCCCCGCTTGAGCGAAGACCTTCCGACAAGACCTCTTGGATCGAGCCAGGCGCAGCCTCTTGTTCTTGATCTGCATCCTAAGCTACGCTTCGACAATCACGGAACCGAGGTCGCGTCAGAATTCCGATGAAACGACGATTAACGACAATATTGGCCGCGGATATCGCTGGATATTCGCGCCTTATGGCGGAAGACGAAGAGGGCGTGATTCAACGGTTGAGGGACGCCAGAGCCGAGGTGATAGATCCCGCAATTTCTGAACACCAAGGGCGGGTCGTGAAGACAATGGGTGACGGGTTTCTGGTCGAATTTGCCTCGCCAGTGGCCGCACTACGTGCTGCCCTCAAAGTGCAGGATGGTATGCGAACACGGCAAGCCGTGGAACCAGAAGAGCACCGCCTGAGGTTTCGTGTTGGCATAAACCTTGGCGATGTGGTGATCGATGGCGACGACGTGCTGGGTGACGCCGTGAACATAGCAGCCCGGCTTGAGAGTTTGTCACCGGTTGGTGGCATTTGTATCTCGCGCCAAGTGCGGGATCAGGTCGAAGGACGCATAGATACTGCCATCACGTCGCTGGGGCTGCAATCCGTTAAGAATATTCCAAATCCCGTAGAAGTCTGGTGCGTAAATGTAGATGGTGCCGACCCCCTGCCCGCCTCACAGACCAGCCGCGACGTCCCCAGCGTTGCCGTGCTGCCTTTCGAAATCAACACTGACGACCCGGATCAACAATTTCTTGCATCAGCATTGGTCGAGGACGTCACTGCTGCGCTGGGGCGTTTTCGACGGCTGGTCGTTATTTCTCCAAGCTCGGTTCGCGCTGTGTATTCTAAAGACCAGAACGGCTCGGAACTCGGGAAAAAACTTGGTGCAAAATACGTTGTCGAGGGGTCGGTTCGCCGCGGCGGGAACCGTTTGCGCGTGTCCGCGCGATTGATCGGCGCGAGCGACGAAGAACAGGTTTGGGCCAACCACTGGGACCGGCCCGCAGACGATCTGTTCGACATTCTCGATCAACTCACCGGTGCCATCGTTACAGGCGTCGAACCCGAGATCGGTGCCCATGAGCGTATGCTCGCCCGGCGCGCACCGACCCACAGCCTTTCAGCGTGGGAACTCTGTCAACGCGCCTACGCGATATTTGCGCGTGCCACACCCGAGGCAATGACGGAGTCGGACCCGATATTTGAAGCGGCCATCAAAGCAGATCCGGGCTTCGCCCTGCCAAAGGCACTTTTGGCGCGACAAAGGTATTTCTTGCTTCGGCTTGGTGTCGTAAAAGACCCAGCCGCTACGATGGCCGAGGGGCTGGAATTGGCCCAGTCAGCGCTCGACATTGATCGACGCGAGGAAGAGGCTTACTGCGCAATCGCTCTCTTACATGGCGCGACAGGGCGCATGAAAGAAGCCGTGATCGCGGCGGATAACGGCCTTGCGCTGAACGACAATCATGCGGTGTTGCATCACGCCCGGGGCATCGCATCGCTGGGTTTGGCAGATTGGGATGCAACGATTGCACATGAGGAAAAAGCCCGACGCTTGAGCCCGCACGATCCGGTGATTTGGGCCTTTCTGACAACTGAAGCAGCCGGGCTGGTTTGCCGTGGTGGTGAAGGCGACCTCGAGGCCGCAGAAGAGAGATCACGTGAAGCGATGCTCGCAAACGACAAGGTATGGCATCCTCCCGCAGTAGCTGCGCTTTCGGCGGCGCGGCGCGGAGACCATGCCACTGCGCAAAAGCTGATTGAGCGCGCAAAAGAGACGTTGCCGATGTTCAGCGCATCAATGATAAGGCAGTCCCTGGGAAAAGGCGCGGAGACCGAGCCCTGGTCGAGCATTTCGCAGATGGTCGAGGACATGGGTTATCCTTGATTCCCGATTTGCCTTTTCAGCGTTCGCTTATCGAACCTGGACGCTGGTAGACCCACAAAGCTCAGCAGAAGTCGCATTGTTGTGGTCTTCGGCACTGGACTGCCCAATGCCGAGATCCAATGTGGTTCGACTATGGGCACGGGTTTTTCGATTGTAGATTGCGCCTGTGACCCATGTCACGGCAGCCGCAATCGTCGCGAGATCGGAAAGGGTGATGACGCTTATTTCGGTCTGCTGGCACTAAGACATGGCCGCGAACACGTTGAGCAAGCTGACAAGACTGTCACTTTGGCGGCCGGGGATATGATGATTTGGGACGCGTCATTACCCTGCCGGTTTTCGGCAGAAGGCCCGATCAGCAAAACCACGCTGTTCATCAAAAGGGAACTGCTCCGCGACGTCACAGGATCAGACGCGCTGGAAATTGGTGCTATGGATGTGTCTGGCGGATGGGGACGCTGCTACGCGACAGGATCCTGTCGCTGGCTTCGCTGCTCGACGGCTTGGACGAAGCGACATTTTCCCGGCTCGGAACAACGCTTGTCGAGGAAGTAGGTCTGCTCGCCCAAAACGGTCGCAGTGCACCTTCGCCACGTGAGGCGCTGCTGGCAAGGATCGACAGCGTGATGAACCGGCACCTGCACAATCCAGATCTGGGTCCCTCTGACATTGCGGGCATCGTTGGGATATCAGTTCGCTATCTTCACCACCTTTTTGCCGAGGAACCTGACACCTTTCGGACAAGGCTGATGGCCAAAAGGCTTGATGCAGTTTCAAACGTACTTATTAAATCACCTACCAGCGAAACAACTCTCACACAGGTCGCATTTGCTCACGGATTTTCCAGTGCTGCCCATTTCAGCCGCTCTTTCAAGCAACGCTTCGGAGTTAGCCCAAAGGACTTTCGTCAAAGGCACTAAAAAGAGCATGGAGTTGACGAAAATGTCTTTTCGCTGACGGAAGACTTTGCATTCAAGCTGACGAGCTGACCGAGAAAAGCTTTAAAAAGCCCTTTCATCAGCGGTGGCGATTTTTCCCTTTGGTGTCAGTTGGATGACCTGAGTTTCCATTCATGGGTTAGCAAGGTTGGTATCGTCTGATCCATCAACGGAAACCTCATCCAAGTGTCATTTCCATTCTGAGCAGGATCGAAGGTTCTGAAATCGGCTCCACGGGATCCCAGAAGCAATCTGGATCGGTTTTTACGCCGACAACACCACATGGCACGAATGTGTGGCCGCTCTTGCTTGGACAACCTGCTTGTGCATTTGACCAGCAATACTTCGAAATCGGATATTGGTTGTGTCGTTACCATTTCGCGGTAAAGCTCTTTTGAAAAAATCGAACAAGTTTGACAGCGAGGTTCCGAAATTTGGCGATTTTGGATTTTGACAGGTCAGTTTGGGAAAACGCTTTGGGTCTCTCAGCCGAGGATGTTCCACATGTTTTAATCCTTGAGGGGACCTGGTGGCGCGCTCAGGCATGCGAGACTCGACTAGCACGGCTTAACGACGTTCAGGAGCTACCGTTTCCTGATATTTTCACTGGTAGTTTCGGAGAGGCGCGCGTGGCGTATTGCTGTGCATATGGTGCAGCTCGGGCCGTCGAGCCCAGCCAGATTTTTGCGCAACTTGGCACAGCCCTGATCATTCAGATTGGAACCTGCGGAGTAATGACCCCCGGAATTCCAGCGGGCGCTGTGACGGTTCCTCGCAGCGCGGCGGCACGCGATGGTGTCTCTCAGTACTACGGCGCCGGGAACGAAGTCGATTTCGATGCCAAGTGGTGCGCGCGGGCGGAAACGCTGCTGCGCGCGGCCGGTTGCACAGCGCTGAACACCTCACACGTCACCTGGCCCAGCCTGTTTGCGCAAAGCGACGAGATCTGTTCCGCTTGGGCAAAAGAAGGTTTGCAAACGGTGGATATGGAAGCCAGCGCCGTGGCCGCCGTTGCCACGCGATATGGGTGCGCCAGCCTTGCCTTGCTTTGCACGTGGGATTTGCTGGCAGACGGGCGCACCTTCCTGGATCCGCTGCCCGATCACAGTCAGGCAGAGCTTGCCCGCGCAAACACTGCTACTTTTGAGGTAGCGCTGCAGCTTGCCTTAGAGATCGCGCAGGAAGCCCCGCAATAGAGAAACACCGCTGGGTGCTATTCCGTATCAAGGCGGTTGGTTTTTGCTGACGCCTGTTCAGCCTCGCGCAAAGCGCGACGGCTAATTTTACCAGAAGATGTCATCTTGAATTCGTCGACAAACTCAACCTCGCGAGGCGCTTTGTAACCCGCAAGGCGGGTTTTCACGTGCTCTTTCAACGCCTCTGCCAGCCCCTCATCGGCCGTGACATTCGCACGGGGCTTTACCACTGCTTTGACAATGGACCCGCGGTCGGGGTCAGGTTTGGCGATCACAGCAACCTCGGCCACGCCGGGATGAGAAAGAAGGCATTCTTCGATTTCGGCGGGTCCGATCCGAAAGCCCGAAGACTTAATCAAATCGTCTGAACGCCCCTTGTACCAGAAATAGCCCTCGGCATCGCGCACGGCGAGATCATGTGCGCGCCAGTAAGCCCCAAGCTTCATCTCCTGGGTCTTTTCCATGTTGTTGAAATAGCCAAGAAACTGGGTCGGTGAACCAAGCGGGGTTACAACTTCGCCGGGCTCGCCATCCGCCACTGCCTGTCCGTCGCCGTCCACAAGCAGGACATGATGGCCGGGATAGGCGCGGCCCATCGACCCCGGCTTGCGCTCAAAAAGCGCAGCGCAATTTCCGATCAGATGATTGACCTCGGTCATGCCATAGAACTCGTTACAGACCACTCCCAGCCGGGTTTCCGCCCAGGCGAGGGTCTCTGACGCCAGCGCTTCGCCACCGGTGCAGATCACGCGCAGGGCCAGTTCATATTCTTCTCTGGGCGTTGGATGCTGCGCCAGCCGTTTGATTGCTGTCGGGGCCAGAAATGTATGCGTGACTTTATGGCGGGCCATGAATTCATAAGCGTATTTGGCCGTAAACCGTTCTAGTGACGTGGCCACAGGACGCCCGGCCATCCAGGCAGGAAACAGCATATCCAGAAGACCGCCAACCCAGGCCCAATCAGAGGGCGACCAGAAAACGGCATCAGGGTCGTCCAGAGAGAGGTTGAAGAAGAGGTTGATCGACGGGGTATAGGCAGCAAGAACCCGGTGACCGTGCATGATCCCCTTGGGTTTGCCGGTCGAACCGGAGGTGTACATCAGCAACGCAGGATCATCCGCGCCGCCGAAATCCGGTTCAAACGTATCGGGCACATCGTGCATTGCTTCATCCAGATCAATGTCGTTAGCGCCCGGATCTCGCATGAACACATGGGTCAGATGCGGAAAGGATTCATCGCGCAAAGGCTCCCACGCGGATCGGCTGGTCAGGATCACGCCGGCCCGGCAATCATTCAGCGCATGGGCCAATGTATCCGGCCCGTAAAGCTGAGATAACGTCACCGCGATCGCGCCGATTTTGGCAATTGCCATATGTCCAATCGCTGTGTCTGGGTGCTGACCCGTGTGCAACGCTACCGGGTCGTCCTTGCCATACCCCAGGTCGCTTAGCGCGGCAGCGAGGCCCGTAGCGGCCGCGTCGACCTCGGCAAAGCTCATTCTTGAGGTCGTGCCATCGGGGGCTTCGTAAATGATCGCAGTCCGGTCCCGGTCTCTGGGCCCCAGAAAACGGCCAACTGTCGCGCGATATATGTTGTAATCCGCCGGCCAGGTGATCTTGTATCCACCATCTTTGGTTGGTGCCAGATGAAGGGCAGCCAACTGCTCCGGATCAAGGGATTCAAGATAGTCGCTCATAGGTCCGGCTCCGGTTCAAGCTGCAGGATGGGCGGGCCTTCTGGGCACGCGCGCAGACGCCCGTGCGTCGCATCGGGCGGTAGGTGCGCACTGCGCAGCACCGTTGCACCATGTGCGCCCTCAAATTTGGCCACGGCAAAGTCGCCATCCGCGCCCGTGGTGCGCCATTGGATCGCAGCCCGGCCGGACAGTGTGACCCAGCCGTCCGAAGGTGTTCGGCAATCGGGGCAAACACGAAGAGGCGGAAATTGTGCGCCGCCGCATGTTTTGCAATGCGATGCGATGGCTTTGCCCTGCCGCAACCCTTCGATCCACGGCGCAAGCCATCCTTCGGCCAGGGAATAATCAAGTGAAACCTGATGCTTCATGCCTGCCCCCCTGCCCGCAGCACAGTTACGGCGCAGCTTGTACCGACGCCGCCATGTGTATCGGCCAACGCGTGGCCGAGCGGACGTTCTGGCTGCAGACCCTTGTGGTATCGGCCTTCCAGCAGCAACGCACAGGTGGCGGCTTGTCCGACCCCCGTTGCCCCAACCGGCGCACCTTGCCCGATCAGACCACCGGACAGATTGATGGGACAGGCGCCATCCGCATCAAACCGACCTTCCCGCAAAGCGGCAACCGGATCAGCGGACAGGCCGAGCGCCGCAATCGCTTGTAACTCAGCACCTGCATAGGCGTCATAAACCTCTGCAAGGTCAATCGCCGAGGCGCTGATACCCGCCATTTCATAGGCGCGCTTCGCCGCGAGTGATTTGGCTTCGAAACGACACAGAGATTTGCGATGACCCAAGCCGGGCAGATCGGATGCCGCACCAATGCCGGTGATCGCAGGCGCACGGGTTTGTCGCACGGCAGGTGCTGCTTCGCGCGCGGACAGGATCAGCGCAGCCGCCCCGTCGCTAAGGGGCGAGCAATGCAGGCGTTTGTACGGGGATGCAATCACTCGAGAGGCTTCAAATTCCTCCGCCGTATGCTTTCTAGGAAGATGCGCGCCGGGATTCTCACAGGCGTTGCAACGGTTTTTGGTGGCGACGCGGTCCAGATCGGTCCCTGCTGCACCATATTCGGCCGCAAAGGCCTGCCAGGACAGGGCATAAAGGCCAGTTGCGGTGATACCCGAAAGGCCATCGGTCCAGAAATCGAAAGAATAGCCATAGAGCTCGCGAATGCTGTCACCGTCCAGCACACTGGCTGACGGATCTACGCCCATGACAGCAACCCTCTGCGCCCGTCCAGACAGGATGCGTTCGACACCTACATGAACCGCGTATTGACCCGAACCGCCCCCACCTTCAACCCGCAACGTCTCTGCACCGCAAAGACCAATATCCTGGGCAATCACAGAAGCCGGGTTAAGTTGAAGCGTAAAAAAATCGCTTTCCGAAGAAACAATCAGCGCGTCAATATCGCCGGGCTCCAAACCGGCCATCACAAGTGCATCGCTGAACGCCTGCGCAGCCCAATCCCGAAAGCCAGACCCGTCGCGCCGCCGGTTGAAAGGCGTCAATGCTGCACCGATGACCAGTACCAATAGGCGATCCTCCCCGGAGGGAGATTGACTCAGTAAATTTGTTCATACAAGTCTGTAATAGCAAATTGTTGAAAGGGCCGAGCGTTGACGACTCGGAATGTCCATTGGCTTAGCCAGGCCCTGCCGGTATTGGGATGTTTTGGCGGTGGCAGTCTTTACGGCTGGTCCGGCCTTTTGCCCGCTGTTCAAAACGCGTTTGACGTCGGCAACGCCTCCGCATCCATGGTGTTCTCGTTTGCGCTGGTCAGCTTTACGTTTGGTGTTCTGATTGGCCCTGCCCTGTTAGCCAAACTGCCAGCACGTGCATGCCTGCCTGCTATTTCGGGCCTGGCAGTTGCAAGTCTGCTGCTGTCTGCGCGGGCGCAGGCTTTTGAGGTGTTTGTGCTGGGTTATGGCATCGGCTTTGGGTTTGCTGCGGGGGCGCTTTACAATCACGCACTGGGTGTTGCTGCAGCTTCGCGCCTGCCAACGCTCCTTGTTCCCGTCAGCGTCGCCGCGTTCGGATTGGGCGGAGTTGTCTTTGGCCCGATGAGTGTCTGGCTGATCGGGCTTGGCTGGTCGCTCGGCGCGCTATTGCCTGTATTGGGGTGCATGGTTCTAATCGCTGCGGTTTCGTCAGTGACGAAACCCGCATTGGACACCAACGCGATCCGCACAACCGTGCGGTCAGAGGTCATCAAACCAAACCGCGTGATCCTTTTGCTTTGGGCTATCTTCGCCACCGGTTCCTGCGCTGGCCTGATTGTTCTGGGCCTTGCCCCGAAACTGCTGCCTTCCGGCACACATACTGCGGGAATGGCAGTTTTCGGTGTTGCCGCAGGCAATACTCTGGGGCGTCTTTCGGCTGCCGGTGTGGCAACCCGTTTTGGACCGTTGCACGGCTTTGTCGGTGCCGTGCTGCTTTCGATGGCGGCATTGTCCGCATTACTGGTGCCTGGCGTGTCAGAGATGATGATGACGGTGCTGATTTTTCTGGTGGCGCTGTCATATGGCCAGATCGCCGCACAAACACCGTTGTTGGTATCCGCACGCGTTCCAGCCCCGGCGTTTTCGAGCGCGTTTGGCTGGGTTTTTACCGGATGGGGCGTTGCCGGCTTGCTGGGGCCATGGGGCGCGGGATGGCTGTACGACCAGAGCGGTGATATGCGGCTGACCCTTCAGGCCTGCATCGGTTTTTTGTTTCTCAGCCTTCTGCTGATCACACGGCTGCCCGCAACAGATCCAGGCTAGCGATCTGTTGACATAATCAATTTGTTACTACTAATGTGATTGCAACGGTTGGGGGGAGTTGGCGTGAAGTTCGGTATCCATTCGGGATTGTGGATGAAGGCCTGGACCGACGATCCGGACCCGATCTTCGAAACTGTTGCTCAAATCGGCTATGACATTGTCGAACTCTCGCTGCTTGGCGTCGGGCTTGATCGGGCTGACAAGATCCGGTCAAAGGCCATCGAGTGTGGGTTGACCGTAACATGTTCAACCGGCCTCGGGCCCGATACGGACCCGACCTCAGAAGATCCGGCCATCCGTGAAAACGCAGTAGCTGTGCTGAGCGATGCGATCCGGACAACCGCGCGATTGGGATCCAAAAGCCTCGCCGGCGTGGTCGCCGCACCTTGGGGTGTTTTCGACCCCGCCAACAAACCCGCCCGCGCGTCTCGGTCAGCGGAGACTTTGGCGCGTGTCGCTCCGGTTCTGGAAGCCGAGGGCGTTTACCTTGGGATCGAAGCGCTCAACCGGTTCGAAAGCGACCTGACCTCGACAGCGGCAGAGACCTGCGCAATTGCTCGCGCGACAGGATCGGATCACATCGGTGTGCTGCTCGACAGTTTCCACATGAATATCGAAGAGAAAGACCCACCTGCAGCAATCCGCGCGGCCGGTGATACGCTGGTGCACTATCATGTGTCGGACAATGACCGGGGGCAGCCGGGCTTGGGCCGCTATGATTTCCCCGCTGATGCCAAGGCATTGAAAGATATCGGTTACAAAGGCTGTATCGTGGCCGAGATGTTCGTGATGGCCGGACATGCGTCAAGCCGCGATCTCAACATCTGGCGCGATATCGAGCCCGACCCAACACGCGCTGCCGTGGAAACGTTGGCCTATTTGAAGAAGGTCTTTGGCGATGTCAGCTGACCGTTTCGTTCAACTGCTGCAGGCCCGCTATACCCGTGAAGCCGACCATCTCAACACGCTGGACGCTGCCATAGGGGATGGCGATCACGGGACAACCATGCTGCGTGGCCTGACAAAGGCAACGACGGCAGAAGATGGCAAACGCGCAAAAGCCTTCATGCGCGCCTCGGGCGGGGCATCGGGCACTTTGTTCGGTCTGATCTTGCTTGAAATAGAAACGCACCTGGACACAGGTGCACCCCTGAACCTGACACGAGCATGCGACCGTATCTGCGATTTGGGGGACGTGGCACCGGGCGACAAAAGCATGGTCGACGCCCTGTCCCCGGCGCTTGCCGCGCAGCACAGCGGAGTGGCAGCCATGATCTCTGCCGCGACGAAGGGGCGCGACGCAACCGTGGACATGTCCGCCCGTAGGGGCCGCGCGCAATATGTCGAGAATGCAGGGCGCGGGCATATGGATCCCGGCGCTGCCTCGGTGGTGATTTTTCTGGAGACCCTTGCGGAGGTGTCGCCATGAAAAAGCTGTTCAACACCCCAGAGACGATGGTCGAGGATATGCTGGACGGCTTTGTCAGCGCATTTCCCCAAGTGCAACGCGGCCAGAGCGATCCCCGCGTGATCATTCGCGGATCTGCGAACCGCAAGAACGCCGATGAGAAAGTCACGTTGTTGATCGGCAACGGCTCGGGACATGAGCCGATTGCCATGGGCTTTGTCGGCGCCGGGCTGCTGGACGCCAATATCGTTGGAGATGTTTTTGCAGCGCCTTCGGCAGATCTGATCCTTGACGGGATTTCCGAAGTGACCGGCGCGGCGGGCTCGATCCTCCTGATATCGCAGCATTCCGGTGACATGATCAACGGGCGCGCAGCCACGATGATGGCACAGGATTTGGGCGTCCAGACCCTTCCCCTACCAATGTATGACGACATTTCCGCCGCACCGCCAGAGCGCAAACAGGACCGGCGCGGTGCGCCGGGGACGATGTTCATCTACAAGATCCTTGGGGCAGCGGCCGAGGAAGGCCAGTCGCTTGAGGCATTGATGACCCTGGGCAAAGCCGTGCGCGAGCGGCTTGTGACGCTTGCAGCGGCGATCACACCGCCGGTGTCACCCCTGACGGGGAAACCCATGTTCGAACTGCCTGACGACGAAATTTTCCTCGGTATGGGTGTTCACGGTGAACCGGGGGTTGGGCGTGTCAAAACAGGCCCCGTGCGCGATCTGGTCCGGCAGATGGTTGACGCTCTGCTGGCCGACCGCCCCATGCAAAGGGGCGCAAAGGTTTGCGTGATCGTCAACGGAATGGGTGGCACCACAATGATGGAGCAGCTGACCGTTTGGGAGGAAACCCGCACCGCGCTGGCCGAACACGGCATCCGCGCGATTGCGCCGATGATCGGCAGCTATGTCACAACCCAGGAAATGGGCGGGTTCTCGATTTCCTTCTTGGAACCCACTGAGGATATGTTGCGGTACTGGCTGGCACCCTCCGACACGCCGTTTTTCCCGCAGATCAGGATGGAGGCCACATGAGCATCTTTGATGGTCCTGTTTATGGTGTTGCCGTTGATCAGGGCAGCGGGCTCGAGGCCGCCCTGCGCAAGGCGCGCGGTTCACAAGCGCGTCCGGATGATTTGCTGGATTTCAAACGTATCACAGTTGAAACGCTCAGCCCGTTTGCCACCACCATGCTGGTTGATGCCTCGCTGGGCCGAGAGCTGTTGCCGTCCTTTGACACAAACTGCATCAGAATGCTGGCCTATGAGGCGGACGTGTACCACATCTCAGACGACGACCGGATGACCAAACTGCCGGACAATCTGAGCGTTGCCGACTATCCGGTTCTGGGTGCCGAGATACTGAAGTTTTTTCTCTACTACGGGCCGAACGATCCGGCGGAGCTGAATCAGCGCAAGCAGGAGCTGGTGGCGCAGATCGGGGCCGCATGTCGCGAACACGGGGTGACATTTCTGTTCGAACCGCTCGTCTATGATCGCGCCATTCCCGACAGCAGCTCTGCCGAATATGCGATCGCCAAACCGGCGCTAGTCGGATCGGCCACCCGCACTTTTGCCGCTCCAGAATTCAATATTGATGTCCTGAAGGTCGAAATTCCCATCAACATCGCCAAAGTCGGCTCCACCATGTCCGAAGCCGAAGCCATGACTGCCTTCCGCGAAGCCGCTGGGGCGGCGGGCGACATCCCGCTCCTTTACCTCAGCGCCGGGGTCACGTTCGAACAATTCCGCGATGCATTGGCCCTGTCACGCAAAGCGGGGGTCAATGCAAACGGCTTTATGTGCGGGCGCGCTATCTGGAGCGATGCAATCGACATTTTTGGCGCTGAAGGCCCTGCTGCGATGGCCCGATGGATGCAGTCAACCGGCCGCGAACGGTTGGATGCCTTGAAGGATGCGCTGACATGATGGAGGTGGCCAAATACAAGCAGGTTCATCATGAAATTCTGAACCGGCTTCAGACCGGGCAATATGCAATTGGAATGCGTCTGCCCACCGAAAGCGAGCTGTCAACTGCCTTTGGCGTCAGCCGGGTCACTATCCGCAAGGCTTTGGAAATTCTGGTGCGCGACGGCTATCTCACATCGCGCCAAGGCAGCGGATACAACGTAGCGACCTTGTCGCCACCGACCTCGACCTGCCTTGTGTCTTTTACCGACAAGGTTCTGCGCGAAGGCCGTGTGCCTGGGGCACGGCTGCTGCGCCTTGAGGTCCAGGCTAAGACAGTGCCAGCCGCCGTCAACGAGTTCTTCAATGAACCGCTGGTCCTGGTTGAACGGCTACGCACCATCGATGATGTGCCCGGTATGCTGACCCAGACATGGATCCCCAGCCGGTTGGTGCCGCATATCTCAGCCGATCATTTTCCGGAAACCGGGCAGAGCCAATCCATTCTCAGAATTTTGCAGCAAGTGTTCGAACTGGCCTGGACCAGCGCGTGCGAGACGTTGGACAGCCTGCTTGCCGAACCGGAAATTGCCGAACTTCTGAACATACCCGCCGGTACCCCAATTCTGTCGCAGGCCTGCACTGCCTTTGACGCCGACGGGGCGCCGGTTTTCTTTGATCAGGTGTTCCGTCAGGGACCCATCAGTTTTGATCTGGCCGGGGCCGCCCCGCGCCAGACCGCGTAGGAAGGGCGATACTCATGTCGCTGACGATTGGATTAATCAACGCGTCTCTACCAAGCTACTTCCCCGTCAAGCACGGTGTGTTCGAGGCTTGCTCTGATTGGCTAAGTAGACTTGCCGCCTCCTACGACGCCTCAGTCGTGGTTGCCGAAACAGTTCCGATGAATGGGGTCGAAGCCCGCGGTGCGGTGGATGAGTTGCGTGCAAAAGGCGCGGATTTTCTGCTGCTTTTGCACGGTGGTTTCACCATGGGTGACGTAGTGCGAGAAGTGGCGCGGGAAAACCTGCCCATGGGTGTCTGGGCCACGCCCGAACCAACGCTGACCGAGGATATACAGCTTAACAATTTTGTATCGCTGAACATGTCGATGTCGATCCTGCGCGGTGTGCGGGACACCCGCCAATTCCCGGTGCAGTGGTATCTGGGCGCGCCCGACGAAGAACACCTGGGACAGCGGATGAGCCAAACCATCCGCGCGCTTACCGCGCGCAAGGCGCTGGACGGTGTGCGGATCGGGGTCGTCGGAGGACTGGCCATGACCTTCTACAATATGGAGGTGTCATCCGACACATTGCTCCGTCAGCTTGGCGTCTGGACCGAGCATGTGGATATCCACCGCATGACCGACCTGATGGCCACTCAATCCGATGTGGATGTGGCCGCCGAGCTGTCAGCCATGACCAGAGCCGCAGAGGTGCGCGGCGTTTCTGATGACCAGATGGTCCTGACTGCCCGCGCGGTTCTGGCCTTGCGGCAGATCGCGGTAGAGGGTGGCTATGATGCGTTGACGGTGTCCGACTGGCCCGCCTTGCAGGATCATCCCGGAATGCATCCCGGTGCGGCATTCAGTTGGCTTGAGGAAAACGATGCGCTGCCAATCGCGTCAGAGGGCGATGTTCTGGGCGCTGTCACGCAGCTGGTGGCCAAGTCTCTGACTGGTCGCGTGGGCTGTTTGCTGGACATGACCTCACCCGATTTCGACCGCGATCAGATCTTGATGTGGCATGGCGGCGGTGGGCCGCTGTATATGGCGGACAAAGCGGTTGCGTGGATCAACCATCCGATGATCGGACGCGGCACCGAGGCCGGGCCAATTCACGGTGCTATCGCGGATTACGAGTTTGCCCATGGCGATTGTACGATCCTGCGCGTCTCGCGCCACGGCACGGCGCGTTTTGTGCTGGAAGGTGCAGTTGCCGAAGGCCCATCCCCGGGCTTTACCGGGTGTCGCGGTTGGATCGGAGATTTTTCTGACGCAAAGGGCGCCTGGTCAGCGCGTGACATCGTGACAACGGTTATGGAACACGGACTGGAACATCACTTTATCCTTGTTCCCGGTCGCCACCGCGCCGTTTTCGAGGAGTTTGCCCAATGGTGCGGGATGTCCTTGTTGCCGATCATACCGTCCCATGACGGGCTGCCACAAGGAGCTGGCCTGTGACGGCTGTTCACCTCAAAGGAGTCCGCAAGGACTATGGCAATTTCACCGCGATCTCCCATATCGATCTCGACATCGCGTCCGGAGAGCTTGTGGCCCTGTTAGGCCCGTCAGGCTGCGGCAAGACCACAACGCTGCGGATGATTGCCGGGCTGGAAATTCCGACAAGCGGCCAGATTTGCTTTGACGGCAAGGACGTTTCAGAAGTGCCGGTGCAAAACCGCAATGTCGGCATGGTTTTCCAGCGCTATGCGCTGTTCCCTCATATGTCCGTGGAAAAGAACATTCTTTTCGGGCTCAAGGTACGCGGTACCGACAAGGCCGAGGCCGAAGACCGGCTGGAGCAAATTCTCGATGTCGTACAACTTCAACAATTTCGCCATCGGTTTCCCGCGCAGCTATCGGGCGGACAGATGCAGCGCGTGGCCATCGCGCGTACGTTGATCACCAACCCCTCTGTCCTGATGATGGACGAACCGCTGGCAAATCTCGACACCAAACTGCGCGGCGAGATGCGACGCTTTATTCGAAACCTGCAGCAGAGGCTGGGAATCACCACGATCTTTGTAACCCACGATCAGATAGAAGCTATGGAACTTGCTGACCGGGTGGCCGTGATCTTCAACGGCAATCTCGCCCAGTTTGACGAGCCAGATACCTTGTACAAACACCCCAAAAGCGTTGAGGTTGCCGATTTCATGGGGGCCACAAACGTCTTTTCGGCGCAGATCAACGACAAGACCGCAACGCTGGATTTTGGCGCGTTGACCTTTGACGCCCCGTCGCAGAATGGCACGCGCTCGGTGATGCTACGAAGCGAGGCGATCGACCTGCATCTGGACGAACCAACGGATGTGCAAAACGTTTTTCGGGGCACCATCGCGACCCGAGATTTCTTTGGCGCCAACATCACCTACGGGGTCACCTGCGGCCACGAGACGGTTCAGGTCACAGAACAATCCCGCCGCGTTATCGACGTCGGGCAAGACGTCTGGCTGACCATCCCGCCCGAGCGGATCTGGGTCATTCAGAAAAACGACTAGTGGAAAGAAATCAGAGGAGGAGACCATGAAGAAAACACTTCTTACGTTATCCCTGCTTGGAGGGTTGGTGACGAGTGCGTCTTATGCGCAGGATGTCGAGGCTTTCCGTGATGCCGTGACATCCGGCTCAGCGACCTGGGAGGAAATTCAGGCCCGCGCCAAGGAAGAGGGCGAAATCAACCTCTACTATTGGGGTGGCAGCGATCAGATCAACATCTGGATGGATCGCTTTGCCGCGCCGGGGCTTGAGGCAGAGGGTGTCAAGCTCAACCCTGTTCGCATAACCGGCACCAAGGACGCTGTTGATTTGGTTCTGGCCGAGCTCGGCTCTGGCAAAGGTCTGGGCGAAGGCAGCGTTGACGCGATCTGGGTGAACGGTGAAAACTTTGCCACGCTCAAACGCCAGAACGCTCTGTTTGGCGCTTTTGCCGACAAGCTTCCCAACAGCGCGAACATCGAATGGAATGCCGATGATCCACGTGCATTGCTGAACCTGCGCGACTTTGGTGTCGAAACCAACGCATCCGAGATGCCCTGGTCAGGCCAGCAATATGTGTGCTCGGTCAATACTGCGCGGGTCGCGAAAGAAGACATACCGAGCACGTTTGCGGATCTGAAAGGCTATCTTGAAGCCAATCCTGGCAAGTTCGCCTATGTCAAACCGCCCCATTTCATCGGCAACACCTTCGTTCAGGCCGCGATCTATGCCCATAACCCGGACGGCAATGGCGCGGTTCCGTTCCAGAACTCGATTGACGATCTCGGCGCTGCAGAATTGGCGCGGTTGATCACACCGGGCATGGAGTACCTGAAAGAGCTGGACGGATTGCTACTGGGCGCGTCAGGAAGCGGTGCAAGATATCCCGAAGACCCGTCGGCCCTGAATGGCTTGTTCCTGAACGGTGAGATTGATTTCTCGTGCCAGTTCGGCCTTTACGGTGTCGCAATCGGTTTGCGGGATGGAACCTACCCTGAAGGGGCGGAGCAGTTCATCTTCCCCGAGGGCAATATGATCAAGAACAAGAACTATCTTGTCATTCCCGCGAACGCGCCGAACCCCGCCGCCGCGCTGGTCATGGCCAACTACATGGCCTCGGTCGAAGCTCAGGCCTCCAAGCTTGAAGTTGCCGGTATGCCACCTGGTATCGATCCGTGGCGTCTGTCCGAAGAGGACGTTGCCAAACTGACCGCGGCGTCACCGGGTTTTGTCGGCATCACTCAGCAAGAGTTGGACGCAAACACCGCGCCCGACACCAACGCAACGCTGGTTGATGTTATCGAAGCCACTTGGCTGGAATACATCGAGCGCAAAAGCACCGACCCGATCGACGTGATCGTGGAACGCGCAGTTGCAAACCTGAACTAAGAACACCCAAACAGAGCCCCCTTCGCAAGCGGGGGGCTCGAACAAGGATTTGAGAATGGGTGATTCCGCACCAAATGAGCTGGCACGGCTGCGTCGGGAACGGCGGCTGATGCTGTTGCAATTGCTGCCGGTTGTGCTTGTCCTGACGGTGCTGTTTTGCGGCGCCCTTGTGCTTGGCGTGATGCAATCGCTGGGCTTTGCGCCCTGGTTTGGTGTGAACACCTTTCCGGATTTTTCCTATTTCGGCGCACTTTGGAGTCAGGCCTCGTTTTGGCAATCTCTCTGGCTGACGCTTTACTATGCCGTTGCGGCGACCATTCTTTCGCTGATCCTGGGCATTCTGCTGGCGCTTGCGCTGGTGCGAACCTTTCCGTCCAAAACGCTGTATAAATACCTCTATAAACTCCCGCTGATGATCCCCTACACTGTCGGCATTGCTCTAGCTGTGATCATGTTGGGCAACGGCGGGATGCTGTCGCGGTTGATGGCTTTTGCAGGTCTGATCGACGACCCGGCGCAGTTTCCGCAGATCCTGAAGACGCATATGGGGTGGGGTATTATCGCCGTCTATGTCTGGAAACAGACACCGTTCGTTGCCCTGACCATCTACGCCGTTCTGTTGGGCGTCGGGCGCGAGACGGAAGAGGCCGCAGCGATCCTGGGTGCCAACAAGCGGCAGATCTTCTTCTTGGTGACGCTGCCGCAAATCCTGCCAGGCATCATTTCATCAACGCTCATCATCTTTGCCTTCAACATCGGGGCCTTTGAAGCGCCGTTCATTCTTGGCGGCGGCTTTCCTGACACGTTGCCGGTGGTCGCCTGGCGATACTTTAACGACGCGGATTACACACTGCAGTTGCAGGGGATGGCTACAGTTGTGTCCATCGCCCTGATCGCAGGTGGCATCCTCTATAGCTATCTTGCGATCTACCGGCGCTATGAACGCCGCATCGGGAGGCAGTGAAGATGGCGCGTCGGAACGCAAATGCCACTGCGCTTAGCGAACGGCTTTCACCGTTTCAGAAGGTCTATTTATGGTTGGTAGCGGGGTTCATACTGGGCCCGTTCATCCCGCTGATCATCCAAAGCTTTGCGTTCCGCTGGGCCTGGCCTGATCTGCTGCCAAGCACATGGTGGCTGGAGCAACGTGAGAAATCCGTGCTGCCCCTGGCCTGGGATTACGTGATCTCGCCCTATAGCCAGGTGTGGGAAGCTACGCTGAACACCGTCTTCATCGGATGCGCGGTAACGGTAATCTGTCTGATCATCTGCCTGCCCGCAGCGCGCGTTTTGGCACGTGAAAGCTTCCGCGGCAAACCAGCTTTTGAGTTCTTCCTCTCCATGCCTCTCATCGTGCCCGAGGCGGCCATTGGCATCGCGCTGCTGATGATCTTTATCCAGATCGGACTGGCCGGGACCTATACGGGGATCATCATTGTCCACCTGATCCCGACCATCCCTTATATGATCCGCATGCTCACCGCTGTTTATCAGGGGCTGGGCCGTGACTTCGAGGAACAGGCAATGATCTTGGGCGCATCGCGCTGGCAGATCCTGCGCATGGTGACACTGCCCATGCTGTTGCCGGGCGTTGTTGCCGGTGCGCTGTTCACGTTTCTGGTATCTACAAACATCTTCCTTCTGACCTTTTTCATGGGTCAGGGCAAAATCATTACCTTGCCCACATTGCTTTTCTCAAAGATCGCGGGCGGGACGTTGGATGCGTCCGCAGCTGGCATCACATTGGTTGTGACCGTCCCCGGCATCATTCTTTTGGTCGTGACCGAGCGGTTCATCAAAGAAGAGGCATTTGGCAAAGGCTTCGGCAACTAGAAAGGCAAAGACATGATGACTTTGAATGAGGCCGTAGAACGGTTCACCCCTCTGGACCCCGAGTTGATGAAAACCCGGCTGGATCGACCGGGTGCGATGCCACGCGTTATCATCGACACCGACACCGCCAACGAGATCGATGATCAATACGCCGTGGCCTGGGCGCTGTTGTCGCAAGATCGCCTGAACCTCGAAGGTGTCACAGCCGCGCCCTATTCATTCCTGCACCATCGCGATGGTCTTTATGATGCTGTCGCTGCCTTGCAACAGGGAAGTGGGACAGACCATGACAGCAAATTTGTAGGCCCCTTCGCAGGATGGGCGCAGCGATTGCTGGCTGATGGACGCACGGCGGATGACATTGAATTTGTAACGCCGGATGTAGGCGAAGCGCGTTCTTATGATGAAATCCTACGCGTTTTTGACGCCTGTGGTGTCGCCTCCGAAGGCCGAGTGTTCCATGGCTCGACACAGCATTTGCCGTCCTATGACGCGCCGGTGGATTCGGATGCGGCCCAATTCATCATCAAACAGGCACGTAACCGCGAAGACGGGCCGGTCTATGTCCTCGCCATGGGAGCATTGCCAAACATCGGCTCCGCCCTGCTAATGGCGCCGGACATCATCGACAATATCGTTGTGGTCTGGACCTCAGGCTTTCCCAGCTATGCGCCGTTTTGCAATGAACCGTCATTGAACCTCGTGCAAGATCAGCTGTCGTCGCGATTGCTGTTCGAGTGTGGCGTGCCGCATGTGTACTTACCAGGCTACCATGTCGGCGCACAGCTGACGATTTCCAAGCCGGAAATGGAGGCTTTTGTCAAAGGTCGCGGAGCAATCGGCGATTACTTATGGCATCTTTACACCAACAACCCCTTGCATGTGAAATACGCGATATCCGAGCCGGACACGAAAACATGGGTGATCTGGGACATCATCAATGTGGCCTGGATGCTCGATGCTGCTTATGTGCCGACCCATCTGACAAACTCGCCACATCTGAACGCCGAACTCTATTGGCAGAATGACCCGTCGCGCCACCTGATGCTCGAGGCCTATGACGTGGCGCGGGATGCGATTTTTGAAGATTTCTACCGCTCCCTCGCGAAAGGCAGATCCGCTTGACATCAGAGAAACGCCTTGGGTGCCTTCTACCCCTAGGGCTCTGAGCTCGGACCAAACCAACTGTCTGACCTCAGCGCCCGACCAACAGATCGGGGTTTGTGCAATAAAGCTTGCTGTCAGACGAATTCGAACCAGTCTCAGTTTGCCCGGAAACCGTAAACCTAAGCGAAGTCGCGCATCTAAATAGATAGCAGCTTCTGATCAGCTTTGCATTAAGTGACCCTGACTTCGGTTGCGGCTTTATTTCGTGCTAAGGTGAGGCGTTAATCGTTTCAAAGTTGAGTCAATAATTATGATCTCTATGTGCAAATGGCGCCGTCACATCTGGTACCTGTTGGCGATTGGTTTGATCTTGATCGCGCCACTTGCGGCAGAAGCCAACGGGAAGCGCGTAGCGCTTGTAGTTGGCAATTCTGCCTATCAATACGTCCCAAACCTGCGTAACCCAGCCAACGATGCCCAAGATATCTCCAATGCATTGAAGCGAATTGGATTTACGGTCACGCTGCAAAAAGACTTGAACTACACAGATATGAGAATTGCATTGCGCAACTTCACAAAAGCCGCAGCAGATGCAGAAGTCGCATTGGTGTATTTCGCGGGCCACGGTATTGAAATCGAAAACACAAACTATTTGATTCCAGTGAATGCAGCATTGCGTAGCGACCGCGACGTGGAATTCGAAGCCATTCGTCTGGACGCTATTGTAAAATCTATTGCTGGTTCATCCGCTCTGAATATCGTGATTGTTGACGCATGCCGCAACAACCCCTTTCTCGCAAATATGAAACAGGGCTCGATTACCCGGTCGATCGGGAGCGGATTGGCTGCTGTCGAGCCGGGCGGTGTCGTAGTCGGTTATGCAGCCCGTGGCGGAACACTGGCGCAGGATGGCGACGGCCGAAATAGCCCCTATGCCCAGGCTCTTTTGGAATACATTGAACAACCTGGTCTGGAACTTGGAAAACTGTTTCGCAAAGTTCGCGACCGCGTAATTTCTCTCACTGACGGATACCAGGAACCCTTTGTCTACGGTTCGTTGCCAGGCAAAGACATTTTTTTGGTTCCAAAGATCGAAAAAGTTGCGTTGCCTGCGCCGGATTTACAAGGGTCTGTTGCTCCGGCTTCACAGCCGCCGGTAACACAGGAAAGCGCGCTGGCTGCCGCAATGAAGGTAAACACAATCAGGGGCTGGGACTTGGTTTCAAGATCCCAGCCCATCGCGGCCGCGACGGCTTATGAAACACTTCAAAGAATGGTTGAAATCACACCTGCCTGGATCAAAAACAGCGGGCATTTGGGTGCGATAGAGGCTGCGCTTTTGCCGGATCTCGCGCAGAAAAGGAAGTTGCAACAAAGCCTAAATGACAATGGCTTTGAAGTAGGTGTTCCTGATGGTGTATTCGGGCCGCGGACTCGAGCTGGCATCAGGGCGTTTCAGGCAAACTATGGGTTGGAACAATCTGGATATGCGGATGTCGCAGTTCTTTTCGGCCTAGGGCTCAGGCCCCAGATCGAAACAGATGAGAGTTTCATAAGCAACTCCTTTGCGGTCCGGCACAGCATACCCGAGCTTGAACAGCTGGGTGAATCCGAAGAAATTACTCAGATCCTCAAGTGCCTTGGGCTTCGAAAAAGCGTCTATGGAACCTTTGGTGGGAGCCTTTACGTTGTGCTGATGTATTCCGGTACGGTCCAGAATGCGCGCAGAGAAGCGCAGCAATGCGGCTTGGATCTGGCCGCAATCACATCTTCCGCAGAGAACGCGTTCGTCGTTCGAATGATCGCAAGTGACCCGGCCTTCTTCGAGGTCGGGTACGACAGCAAAACAAGAACCAGCTACAAGGCAGGACCTTATTTTGGGTTCAGAAAAGACCCTAAAGAAGACAGCGCGATTTCCGGTTGGCGTTGGTTTAGCGGTGAACCGGTGCGTTACACCAATTGGTTGCCGTCCAAGCCAAACAGAAATCACGGCAAAGGCAGCAAAACATACGCCCAATTTCAGTATGAAGCCCGGGGGCGGCGGGACATCGACAATGTTGTCCCGACCATGTGGTTTGATGGCTCGGGCAGGAACGCACGCTCTGTTGTGTTGGAAGGTACGTTAGAATGACCGGCTCTACCCGAATGGCCTTTGCAAAACTGCGCGTGTCTGTGAGGCCGCTAAAACAATCGGATCGGCCTGTTCGTTCCAATTGATTTTTGCGATACTGTTTAGTCCTTTCAAATCACGCGTTTCCGGGGCGTTTCATTTAGCGGTTCATATCAGTACCTATTCAGAATTTTTCTGGCACCACCGATCTGAGCGCATTCGCCTGATGGTACTGTCCCTATAACGGCAACGAATGC